>CALNYY010000111.1:0-17524 GCA_942490835.1 uncultured Saprospiraceae bacterium | reverse complement strand
CGGTAAACCTCACCTGATCGAATCTTCATATCACTTGCATTTTCGATAAAATCTGTAAACTGCAATAAATGGCTTGTCGAAGCAGTAAAAGTTTTAGGGGTTTCTGAATCTGGTTTATCCTGCTCACTCACATCAAAGAATATTGGTGTAGGATTTTCGACGGGAGAATCTATTTGTTGTTTTTCAAGAACCGTTGTTTCTGAAGAATCTTCCGATTTTAAGAATGCCACCTCTTCCTGCTCTTTCTCGTTTAAAAGCATTTCTTTTTCATCGATTTCTTGTTTCGCAGGCGCTGGCTTTTTTAAAGCTGGATCAGGTTTCTCATTCACAAAAACTTGGATTTTTTCATCTGAAAAGTTGGCTTTTTCAACTATCTCAAACAGGTAAATGTCATCGTCACCACCCTCTCGTGACGAAGTAAAAAGTCCATTTTTCTGAGTACTGCTAATATATATGGATATATCATCGAGCGGACTATTGATTGGTTTGCCCAAATTTTGAGGCGTTGTCCAGTTGCCCTCATTGTTTCTTTCTGTAAAGAAAACATCAAACCCTCCAAACCCTGGATGCCCCTTTGAACAAAAATACAATCTGCCATTTTCATCCATATAAGGAAATCCTTCATTGGCAGGTGTGTTAATGACGTCATCAAGGTTTTCTGGGATGCTCCAATTCTCTCCTTTTCTTTTCGAAACCCAAAGGTCAGTTCCGCCTTCTCCTTTCATGTTCGTTGCAAAAAAGAGCAACTGCCCATCTGGCGAAATGGCGGGGTGCATGTAATTATAGTTGGGAGAACAAAATGAAAGTTTCTCGGCCTTTTTCCATCGATCGCTACCAGTGCTAAGCGACCGATAAAGCTGGAGGTTGTAAGTTTCCCGCTTGTTGAGAACATTGTCATTTCGGGTAAAATAGACTTCTGTGCCGTCAGTTGAAAAGGAAGCATTCCCAGTGTTTTTGTTTATTTCGCTCAACTTTGAAGAAAACTGATGAGGTTCTCCAAAAGTGCTGTCTTCCTGTACCGCCGAAAAATAAAGATCGAGGTAGTCCCGGCCTGTCCAGCCAGATTTTTCTTTCATCAATTTAAGACCTTGTTTACGGTCAGAAGAAAAGACAATTCCATTTTGCCAAAAAACAGGAGCATTATCATCGGCGTCTGAGTTGTAAGGAAATGCTGTTACAATTGCATTTGGGAAAAAAGGTTTGATGAGTTTTACTTTGTCGCAATTGGCAGCCATTAATGCACCTCTGTTGTCTTCGGGCTCAAGCACTTGATAATCTTGAAACCACAACTTTGCTTCTTCATATTTGCCATTGCTCATGAGGGTTTCGCCATAAAAAAAGTAAGTCTCTGATTTAGCACGATCGTCATGGACAATCTCTGCATATAATTCTTCAGCCTTGTCAAGCTTGTTGTTCATCCGGTAGCAGTAGGCAAGTTTGGTCTTTAAGTTGAGCAAGCTTTTGGATGAATTGTTTTTTTGACTTTTTTCTAAAATAGCTTCTTCATAAAGGCTCGCTGCTTGGGAGTATTGTTTGTACTGGTAGGCTAGGTTGGCTTTTTCTTCAGTTTTGGTTTGGGCAAAAATAGATATACAAAAGGTAAGGAACAGTATAGTAAACACCATCTGATAGACACCTTTTTTAATAAAGGCATGCCTGTCGGCAAGTATGCTTCGCTTGATAATTTTCTTCATGGTAAATGATCACTTTGGAGCTTGGGCAAGAAAACTGGGAGGGGTAGAGTCTCCATTTGGAGGCCTTTCGTTTAGCCATTATCACGCCTTTACTCAAACAGTTATACCAAATGTTCAAAAAGTGTGCGAGATGCAAATAATAGGAGGGTTAGGTGCAAATGAATCTAATGCTAAAATCTTGAGCTAAAAGAGCTTATACCGATCAATTGGTCATACCTGCTGCCAAAAGGGCGGTAATAGATCAATATCGTGTATTCGTTCTCTGTTTCGTACCAGTCGCCTTCAGTCACTTCAAAATCTGGTACTGTTTTACCTTTCGGAATGGCGGCATAAATATAGTCATAATAGCCCTGTTTCAGCCGGACTTTGCCAACGTAGGAATTTATCATTTGGTTATAAACCATTTTAAATTCAGGTTTCAATTCCCAATCGCTCAGTCCCCCATAAATGTAGATTTCCTCGTCGTACATTTCTCCTGGGCTATACAATGTGAAGAGCACATCTACATATTCGCTTTGAAGATTATGAACTTCGTCAACTTGAGTATCAACACCAAATATTCTAAACTGCCGAGCCTGTTCTTCTGCCGCTTGGTTTTGTAATAGCACGTTCCTTTCTTGAGCTATCCGGTCACGTTCAATCTGAGTTGTAGCTCCTGACAACCTTTGGCTGAATTCTCGCTCTACTTCTGGCGACAAAGAAGCATTTGAGTTTAGTGTTCGATCCAGATATAGCCTTCCTCTTTCGTCCCTGTTTTCAATGATGAAATCACCATTTATGTCATAGCGCTCAAAATGTGCAGTATTTCCCCGTTTTTTATCTCGCTCTATCGTTGCCTCGAAAACATTATCTTTTTCTGTGACCGTTATGCCTGGAGAAGGATACTGTATCCCCCTGAGGTCAAGGAAGCGGAATTCTTTCCCTGCGGGAAAAACAATCTTGTCCTGATAATCAAACCGTTGTTCATTGAATCGGCTGAATAGGGGCTTGAGTTCTGTGATGGCATTGTCCCAGCGTCCATTCTGAAGTACTACTGCTGTAAGCTCTTGACGTGGATTCCTTATTTCAAAATCATCATGGACAACTGTAAAATCTATTTCCTGATGGCTTTGATTTTTGCTGACCACTGCCGGCCTCGACATTTTTGGAACAACAGAGACTTTAGAATCTACTACAATAAAACGCCTGGTGATAATGGGCACCATGCCTTCTTCTTCAAAAATATGTAAAAGGTAATTGCCTGATTTAGTAAAAGTTATGTCTTCATTTGGAATGGAAAACCAATAGTAGGTATAAATGGATTTGGTCTTATAAGAATACTCGTAATTGTTGATGTCATTCTCTGTGAAGCCATCAATGTATTCAAATTCGGAGAGCCTTGAGGGTTGCCAATCTTGATCGCAGTGCGCAACAGTATAAACATAATCGATATAGTCTTCTCCACTTATGTCATCGAACGATAGTACCATAGGAGTAGACTGCCCAACGCCTATAATTGGCATGCTGATCATATCACCAGCCAGGTGGAATTTGACAGATTTTATATTATCTTGATATATATGGTTATAGTTGACGAGGCCTTCATTTTGGCAGAGGCAAGTAAGATGAGCTGTACAGAGCAGAAATGTCAGTATTTTGTGCATCACAACGATTGAGTAACAGATGTTTTAACGGAGAAATTTGAAAAAAATATCGGATTGAAAGACAACCCCATGAGGTAAAAGTAGGCTAAAATGCCTACGAGTAACTTTAATTTAACGAACCTTTGCCTACTCTATTTTTATATTTTGAAAATCGGCAAACGAACCTGTCCTATTGGAAAAGAGGAATAACGATAAAGATTTATCACCAGATAACGGCAATAAAAAAAGCATGAGCCTTGCCAAAAAGGCCAGCATTTTTACAATAAGCCGGGCGGTCACCATCCTTGCGCAAATTGGTGCTATGGCGATTCTGAGTCGTACCTTGGACAAGGAAACGGATTACTCCCAACTGCAATATCTCCTCCTTATTTATACTACTGCTCAGATTTTTGGACAGTTTGGACTGCCGGATAGTATTTTCTATTTTTTTGAAAAATACCCACCTGAGAAGCGCAAGAGCATAGCAAGATACATTTCTAAGATATTAATGTGGTCGGCCCTAGCCTGTGCAGGTTTGTTGTTGGCAATTGGTTGGTGGGGAACAATGGACCCTGAATACCAAAGCGCCCGTCCATTGCTTTGGATGTTTATGGCATTGGTGGTTTTAGAACTGCCCACCATCCCTGTTCCAAATATTTTGATTGCCTTGGATAAAGCAAAAAGCGCTGCGTGGTTTAATATTTTCGTTGGTGCGACGCAGTTTTTGGCAATGACGTTGCCGCTTCTATTACCAAACCCATTGTATTGGATTGCTGTGGGGCTTATGATATATGGCCTTCTGAGGATGTTGGTAGGAGCGTTCATATATTTTCAAAATTTTAAGCAAGACAAATTGCTCGCCTTGCCAGAAGGATTTCTAAAGGAGCTGCTTTATTATTCGATACCGCTTAGCCTTGCCCAGCTTTTTTGGGCACTCAACAGATTGGTTGACAAATATGTGGTTAAGGAATTTTTGCCTCCTGAAACCTTTGCGGAATACTCAAATGGTGCCTGGGAATTGCCCATAATTCCTACCATTGCCTATTCCGTGGCTGCGGTCATGATGCCGAAGATGGTAAATCACTATCTAAAAGGTGAGACTGCTCCACTGCTCAAACTTTGGCTAACAAGTATTGAAAAGGTCTCAATTATTGTTTTGCCACTTGTAATGGTTTTTTTGCTCACTGCTGAGGAGTTTATGGTGTTGCTTTATTCAGAAGAGTACAGGAATGCAGCTGTCCCGTTCTTTATCTACACGTTTATTTTGTTGCAGAGAGTTGCCTCATATAGCAATATGCAAAAGGCTTTGAATAGCACAAAAGAAATTACACGAGGTGCCATTTACCTTTTTTCCATCAATTCAATTTTGGTCATTCCGTTTGTATTGTGGCTGGGAGTGATCGGTCCTCCGTTGGCTTCGGTCGTTGCACAGACTTTCTCCTGGTGGTATGCTTTGAATGTGATCCGCAAACTAATGGGTGTAAAATTCAAAGAAATTTTCCCTTTCCGTTTTTATGGTAAGACCCTATTCATAGCGGCGATAGCTGCCCTGCCTTTCTATTTCTTGAAAAAATATTGGGATTTACCCGTAGGCTTGGCTTTTACTGTATTAGTGGTTTGTTATCTGCCTACCTATTTGGTGCTTGCTAGGGCTACTAACCTGATTGGAAGTGAAGATTTCAATAGGTTGTATAAAAAGAAAAGGAAATAATCTGCCTTTTGGCCTGTACTTTCTCGCCAGTTTCTATGATTGTTTTTTGAGTTAATCCTACCTTTTTCTCTCTTTCCGAAAATATTTGTCAAGTCTTGAGCCTATTTTTTTTCAAAAAAAATCTCACAATTTGCTTTATTGGAAAAGTTTTTTTTCACAAAATAATGCTGAATGGGCTTTATTGATTTTAATTAAATTGTTGCAAATCAATAATTTATACAAAGTATAGTTTGATTGAAATTAGAAATTTGATTTTCACAAAGGGCTTATTTTGTCCTTGGTCTTAGCGTAATATCGTTGCACATTTGTATCGTGATTAGTGAGAAACACAAGACGATGATTGAAAAACGAAGTGGAGGAATGAAGCGCAGGGCATAGAAAAGAGCTGGTCAAAAGGACTGGCCCAACGGTTTGAAAATGTTCATGGGATTATAATTTGTAATAGCCAGTCGTCCCGACTGAGTCGGGACGAGCTGCTTTTAAATCCTGTTTCAAGCCACTTTGACTTTGATTATGTTCATGGGATTATAATTTGTTGGTAGTAAGCTCCCCCTCCTCTCAATGAGGGGGTACTTACTCACTTTAAAATTCCATTTTGAATAAAGATACGCATCAGCCAAACAAAAAAGCCGATCAAAAGAGACCGGCTCAAAATTCATGGGATACTTACTCTAATGCAGAATTTCGCTAACAATATTTCATGGGATTAAAAAATTATCTTTCGCAAAAAGAATAAATGGCTGATGCAAAATTACACGGGAAAATGCCAAAATAAAAGGCATCCCGAAAAGAATTCGTTTTTGGATATGTTCATGGGATTATTTAAAAGTCGTGCTCGTTAGCACGACTTTTTTTTTGCCCAAAAGGAATTGATTTACGGTGTGGGTTGGCACAAGTTTCCTTGAACTGTCTATAATTACAAAAAATCAACATCTACATAATAAGGATACCTCATCAGATATTCAATCGCCTGGCCCATATCGTAGTTTTCATATACTGCACGGTATAGCATTTGGGTAATTGGAACATGTAATTTTAGATGGTCAGCCAAATGCTTAGCAATTTTTAGGGTGCGCACGCCTTCTGCTACTTCGGGCATGGAGGCCAATATCTCATCAACTTTTTTCCCTTGCCCCATCTGAAAGCCCAAAGAATAATTCCTGCTATCGTCGCTGGTGGCTGTACAAACAAGGTCGCCAATGCCCGCAGTACCGACGAAAGGTTTGGGCGAAGCCCCGAATGCCTTTCCGAAGTAAATCATTTCCATCAATCCTCGAGTGATCAAAAGTGATTGGATATTTTTGCCCATGCCCAGCCCGCCAAGAATACCACTGCCGATGGCAATAATGTTTTTCAGAGCCCCAGCAAGTTCCGCTCCCTGCATTTCATAGGTTCCGAAAACCTGAAAATGACGGCTGCTCAAGACATCCTTTCCCAGCTCAATTACTTCATTGAATTTACTTCCAATAACTGTTGCAGTGGGTTGTCCCTGATTTATTTCATTGGCGAGGTTTGGGCCTGAAAGACAACCAACACGAACAACTACGCTTTCTTGCCGCACAACTTCGCTCATGGTACAGACACTGGCTCTTGTGATTTTCCCATCTTTTAAATCTTCTTCACTCAATTTGTAAAGGTCAAATCCCTTTGTACCATGAATAAGGATGTGATATGGATGAAGGAATGGCGAAAAATCCTGCATCATTTTTCGAAAATTGCTTGATGGGACTATTGGGAAAATCAGATTGCATTGTTCTGCAACCTGCTGTATGTCGTTCGTTGCGGTGATGTTTGAATTGATCTGAACTTTGAGGGAAGGGTGTTCTCGTTTGGTATTAATGGCATGCACCATTTCTTCCTGCCGCCCATAAAGGAGAACCTCCGTATTAATGGCAAGCAAATTTGCGATGGCAGTACCAAAACTGCCTGCACCTATGACTCCAACTTTTGAACTATTATTCGATTTCGACATGATTGCTATGCTGTTCTAAAACCTATACCTCCACCCGTATTTGGAAAGCTGGCAAAATTACATATAATCCGATAAGCTGGTTGAATTTGGTTTTTAGAATTTTATATGGTGCATTTTTCCGACTTTTGCAGCCGTTTTTTATGGCCATTGCTTAATCACGAATAACAATTTAGGCTATCGCCATTTAACTTAAAATCAATATGTCCAACCAGAACTTTGTAGATTATGTGAAAATATGTTGCCGTTCGGGCAAAGGAGGGGCGGGCAGTGCTCACTTTTTTCGTGACCGTCTTAATTCACGTGGCGGGCCGGATGGAGGAGATGGAGGCCGGGGTGGACATATTATTTTGAAAGGCAACCGGAACAGGTGGACTTTGTTGCACCTAAAATATCGTAAACATGTAATTGCTGGTAGTGGAGGTAACGGAGGTTCATCTACGAGCACGGGCGCCGATGGAGAGGATATCATTTTGGATGTACCGCTCGGTACAGTTGCAAAAGATGCTGAAACAGGCGAGGTGCTATTTGAAATAACAAAACACGATGAGACTAAAATATTGACACCTGGTGGCATGGGTGGCAGAGGGAATGTCCATTTTAAATCTGCCGTAAAGCAATCGCCTGAATATGCGCAGCCAGGTGAACCAGGCCAGGAGGTATGGAATATATTAGAGCTGAAGGTTTTGGCGGATGTCGGTTTGGTGGGATTTCCAAATGCTGGTAAATCTACTTTGGTCTCCGCTCTTTCAGCAGCCAAGCCTAAAATTGCAGACTACCCGTTTACGACACTTGTTCCTCAATTAGGTATGGTTGATTACCGCGACAGCCGATCATTTGTGATCGCTGATATTCCAGGTATTATAGAGGGAGCACATGAAGGCAAAGGGCTTGGGCATCGGTTTTTAAGACATATTGAGCGCAATGCGACTCTCCTGTTTATGATTCCCTGCATAGCGGAGGACATTAAGAATGAATACAAGATTCTTCTGAATGAATTAGAAAAATACAATCCAGAGCTGCTTGACAAACCTCATGTGCTGGCCATTTCAAAGTGCGATATTCTTGATGCTGAAATGATTGAGATGATGAAAAAAGAAGATTATCTGCCAAAGGGGCTGCCCGCTGTTTTCATTTCTTCTGTTTCGGGCTATGGCGTCGATGAACTAAAAGATGTGCTCTGGGAAGTGATGGAAAAGGAGGAGAATATTGATGGAGTCCATTAAAAGGGCCTCCATCAATAATATTTCAGTCTATCCCAACAACCTCTTCACCATGCCAGATATGGTTTTGCCATCCGCTTTTCCTGCCAATTGTTCCTGAGCCATTCCCATAACCTTTCCCATGTCACGCATAGAAGATGCGCCGGTAGTTTCGATTATTTTTTTCAATACAGCTTCAAGATCTGCCTCGCTCATTTGCTCAGGCAAGTATTTTTGGATCACTGCAATTTCCTCCCTTTCCGGTGCAGCGAGGTCTTCACGTCCTTGTTTTAGATAAATTTCAAGTGAGTCTTGGCGCTGCTTGACCAATTTCTGGAGCAGTTTTATTTCGCCACCTTCATCCAATTCATTGCCGCTGCCATCTGTTTTCTGTAAAAGTATAGCAGCTTTAATTGACCGGATACTTCTCTTTGCAGCTTCATCTTTGTTTTTCATCGCCTCTTTGAGGTCTTGCATGATGCGTGTCTCTAATGACATGTTGAATGGTTTACGGTCCATGGTTCATGGTTTATCGGAATTGACAAATGCAATACCTTAAATCATTCTGCCATGTACCATTATAAATCTATTTTTGCTTTCAAAACGCCACAAAATTATCGAAAGTTTCAGAGTACCGTTGCATAGGTGCTGGAGAAGTGGCAATAAACAACCAACTACCAACTATGAAATTCCCACAACCTATCTCTATAGTTGACATTGCTAAACGGATCAATGCCAAGCTCATTGGAAATGATTCTCTTCAAGCTACAGGCATCAATGAGCTGCATAAAGTTGAAAACGGAGATATTACTTTTGTTGATGCGAAAAAATATTTCAAAAAATCACTTGAATCAGCTGCGAGCATTATCATTATAAATGAAGAAGTAGCCTGTCCGGACGGGAAGGCTCTGCTCGTTTGCGACAACCCTTTTGAAGCGTATGATGGGCTTGTCCGACAATTTCGGCCTTTCCGACCGATGAGTACGGAGGTAAGCGAAAGCGCATTCATTCATCCATCTGCGGTGATCGAACCAGGTGTTTTTATTGGCTATCAGGTGGTGATTGGGAAAAATAGTTACATCCAAGCGGGCAGCTATATTGGCGATTATACGCATATCGGCGACCATGTAACCATTCAAGCTGGCAGCATCATTGGCACTGATGCTTTTTATTTTCAGAAAACAGAAAATGGCTTTAAAAAATGGCGCTCAGGTGGCAGGGTGGTTATCGAAAACCATGTGGAAATTGGGGCAGCCAGCACCATCAACCGAGGTGTATCAGGTGATACGGTTATCGGTGAGGGCAGTAAATTGGATTGTCAGGTGCATGTGGGGCATGGCGCCGTGATCGGGAAAAATTGCATTATTGCTGGGCAGGTTGGCATTGGCGGCAAGGCTATTTTGGAAGACAATGTGGTGCTGTATGGACAGGTTGGTGTAGCGCAACGGGTGCGTATTGGCGCAGGGGCTGTAGTCAGCGCAAAATCTGGTGTGTCAAAAGACCTTGAAGGGAAGAAGGCTTATTTTGGAATCCCCGCAGCTGAGATTCGGGAACGGCAGCGGGAACTGGCTGCACTTCGACATTTGCCAGTGTTTTTTAAGGATTATTATGAGGAGTGAAATGCTGGATGATTAGGTTATTATTTATTTTGAAAATGGCTGCTAAATATTTTGTTGTAATAATTATAATATTCTTTTCTCTGGATATTTATTCAAGTGAATATGGTTCTTGGTGGCAACAAACTCCAGGAGGAAACACTATGGCTCGTGAAAAGTCAAATAGTGGATATATCATTGGTATTGAATGCAACAATGTAACTGTCTATTCGGATCAGAACGGACATATTATAACAGGCCTGAAAAAATGGTTTTTTTACAAAAATCACATTGTAGGTTTTTTGCAAAAAAGTGGACAAGAAAATTATTTTATTTTTAGTGAAGTTGATTGTCGGATAGATTTATTTGATTCTCAAGACTTATTTTATAAAGAATTAAAATCGAATAAATTAATGCCATTTATTTGGACAAGATGGCACACGAAAAATTATGGGTTAATAATCACGGATAGTAAAAATATTGGAGATCATTTGTTTTTTGTAATCATACAAATGCCTTTGCTTATAGTATTCTTGTTGTATTTTATTATCGTACTGGTTAAGACTAAATTTAATATAAATAGGCGACTTAACAAGTTTAATATAGTAATTATTGGTTGTTTATTTTTTAGGATATTATTGGATTTATTTCCAAATAGTTTTTAATTATTTTTTTTAAAAAAAAGGCAACCCTATCAGGATCGCCCATATATTAGAAGATGAAATTAGCATGATATATTCCAACAGGATGCGAATTAATTCGCATCCTGTTGGAATATATTCTTGGCCCCATCAAGGCCTAAAATAATTCTCTGGATTTTCACGTTCGCCATCTTTGATTACTTCATAATGCAGGTGTGGTGCAGTAGAAGCGCCCGAACTCCCCACTTCGCCAATTTTGTCTCCTTTCTTTACTTTTTGTCCAACCTCCACATCCATTTTTGAAAGCTGAGCATAAAGCGTTTTGTACTGCTCGTCGTGCTGGATAATGATGTGCTTGCCATATCCCTTTCCTTCTTCATTCATCAATGCTTTAATGACGACACCGTCAGAAGTTGCATAAACGGGCGTGCCGATGGGAGCTTTGAAATCAACGCCTTTGTGCAGTTTTTTGACTTTATAGATAGGGTGCATGCGCATGCCATAGGAGCTTGTTATTTGCACATCCCCTTTCAGTGGTGAAGTGTCAGGTGGATCCATTTGGCCGATCAAATTCACGGAAGCGATAACCATGAGGGTTGCCAATGCTGCAAAGGATAATCTTTTCATAATCGTCATTTTTTGATTTAAAAGTGATAAAGTTTGTGTTTGCAATTCTTTCATTTCATCTTCTTGAAAAGCATCCAAACTATTTTGCAGCGCTTGACTAAACAAGCTTCCGTTGGCCATATAACGCTCTACCTGGCAGCAGACATGGTCAAGTAATTCTTCTTTCAAAGGCCCGTAGCTGAGGCCTTTTTCTTCCAGTATTTTATTGATGGAGAATATTTGTTGTTCGTTCAGCAGGTTCATCCGGCGGCGGTTTTTGGGTTCAACAATAGCTGCATCGTGCGGATGTATTCTGCGAATTCGCTCAGCTTGGCCGACCGCTCTTTTGTGCCAATGGGCGTAAGTCGGTAATATTTCCGCATCCGTTTGCCAATGGTTTCTTTTTCGGTGAGGAGCAATCCATCCGCCTCCAGTTTGTGGAGGGCAGGGTAGAGCGCACCCTCCGTCAACTCTATAGCTCCACCGGATTGTTCTTTTACTTTTTGCACCATTTCGTAACCATACATCCTGCCGTGTTCGGCCAGCAAGTTCAGGATAATGGTTTTCAATGTGCCTTTTAGCAGGTCGTTGGTAATCATGCGGCAAACATACCTAAGTTTTTTAGGTATGCAAAATATATTACCTAAATTTCTTAGGTAATGCCTAAAATAAAAGAAGTTGTATTAATGCAATGATACAGTCTCCGCTGGTGCCGGACGGAGTCCGGCACCAGCGGGCAGTTTGTGGCTACAAATCCTGTAGGCTAATTAACGATCACATTAAATATAGTCCACCCTCATTCATTCACGCAGGACAAAATTATAAACAAAAGTTGTTTCGTGATCATTACCGCTCAGAGTATCATAGGTTCTTCTCCAAATTGGAATAGTGACCTTGAAGGTGAAATTTTGCCATGTCATAGATGGCGGCGGCGGTAAAAAGTCGAAGACAGGATACGGAATTCGAAAAGAAATGATCAAATCCTGACCTCGAATATCTCTTTCCACTAAATCATTAATATCAGGATTAACGAGTTCATTTTCAAAAATGAAATTATTTTCAACTGCGAGACATTCCTCCAAGTTTGATGCTCCAAAAGTTGAAACATAAGATTGTGATTCACTAAATGAGTGCATGTGCTCAGAGGCACTTTGCAAAAATGGGAAATGGTTTGGATATCTTGGAGAAGGAGCTACATATGCTAATACTGGCTGAACCATACCTGATGGTGCCAACCATGGAATACTTCCATATGCGGCACCATATATTCCTTTCGATTGCTCCGCAAAATAGGGAGAAGACCTGCGAATATCTATTCCTTTTTGAAAAATTCTGCTTTCAGGTGGAATGTATAAATATAGCTCCGTAAGAAGCAGGGAGGGGCTGCCGCTCTGACTATTGGTGTTGACTACTCCATCGTCAAAGCCTGGTAAAAGCCATTTTGTAAATATAGATTCGCTCAGGGCCCCTGGATGACCTCCTGCGACTGTAAGTACGGGGACTTTAGATTGGTTGATAAATTTACCCCAAAGTAATTTGGAAACGGTTGGGCTCAAATCTACCAAGACACTATTGTTGAATGTATTGGCCAGGTTTCGGGAGAGATTAACGATACTATCAGTTGCCGCATCCATAAATGCTTCAAATGCATCGGTATTATTCGTTGTTCCAGCTGTGTTCAATCCAGTGATGGCATCATTAATCATTTGTACACCGGTAGCAATTCCATTATCAACTGCAATATTTACATCCACCCCAACATCTGCCCCAGTGGCAGTAACTGCAACCAAATTTGCACCGAAAACACCCATTTGGGCTAATTCGCTCCCTGCAATTGCGCCATGCAAAGAGACATGTACTTTTACCCTTTTTGAGATGTATTGGGCATCTCCAAATGCATCCTGGGTTTTATCATCCTCTCCCGACATTTCTGCAATCGCCATAGCAACATCCATCAATAATGCACCTGTAGAATGAGAAATGATAACCACTTCTTTGCCAAAGCAATTTGGCCCACGTGGGTCTTTTTCATTATAAACAACACCTTTGCCATCATTCATAGCCTTGCTGATCTGTGTTAAAGCTGCATGTACATTCTCGATTAATCTTTGAGATGAATTATATGCTACGAGTATGTATCTGTTGCTTGGATTTTCCAGATCACCTAAAAAGTGTTTAATATGATCATCATAATAGCTAAGCGCCATGTTATGATAAAACCCGTCTGCATAAAATTCTTCTTGATTCCCGGGCCAACTTTTCGCAACTGAATCCAAGACAGCATTGCTGGTGAAATTGATTCCATTAGCTACACTTTTGAGGTATCCTGTTTGATCGTTTGCTACCGTTCTTTTCAGAATATGATCCAGTACCAGGCCATGCACATAAATAATATCTCTACCGTTAAACGGTTTGGATTTATCCAGCTGAAGTCTGCAATCATTTTCGACCTCTTCAGGGATTCGGTCCCACTTGGGATAATCCATCTTTTTACCAAACTTTTCATAAAAAGTATTTATGCCGTCATTAAAAGCTTCTATTGGGATTTCTCCTGGCAATGTGAAATTGTCGTATTTTTCTACTAGCTCCAAAGCTTCAGGAGAGATGTCTCCACCAATAGCGATACATTCATCGTCCAGATTATACCAGTTACTTGATCCATCTGTATTGAAAGGTTGTCCGAACATATCCACCAAACTTCCCAAACTGTAATCAACTTCTATTTCTTCTGGTTTGGTACCAGGTTCAATATAGTTATCTGAACTATTGGAGATATTTCCATTCTCTGTAATTCCCAAATTATTTGCCGTCAAGCCACAGTCATCAGTCATTTGCAGACAGACATTGGAGATACTGCCCATGGCTTGCGCACTGACTGGAGCATCTTCATTGGTAACTATCAAAATGGCCACATGATCATAATTTTTAGGAGCTCTCCAGGGGGAAATGAAATATCGGTTCCATTCATTTCCTGAAATATCACTTGATTCTCCAATAACTGCAATATTTTCAGAGGGCTCTGGGTGCGTCTCTGTATCAGGGAAGGACCCATTAAAAGCAATTATTTTAAAACGAATATATTCGAGTTCTTTTGAGTCAGGTTTCGCACAAAAACTAAGTTGGTAATAATTACCTTTTTTAATTTTAGATGAATTGTTCAATTCTTGATATACCGCATCGCCACTCATCCTGTTCCCTTTCATTTGGATGGTTCCCTGGCTCGTCATGCATCCCCTTTCTTTTTCATTTACATATGGAGTTCCTGAAGCGGTTTTCCAGTGACCAATTGATTTTTGTAATAAGTTCTGTTCACAACATAGCAGATTTTGAAAATAATCTGGAAGCTTTTTATCCATCGTATAAAACAGGCCAACATCACTTTTTGCAATTATTTTTTCTTTCCCCAAAACGTCATTATAGGTAGAGATTTGGTAGGCAAAAACTTTTTTCGAACGAAGAGCAGCTATTGTCTTTGGGAATTTTAGGCTGTTACTAACAATATTCTTTTCATCTAATAATTTTCTATTTTTTACGATTGCCGAATCTGCACTTTGCTTGTCTTTTAATTCGACCAAAACCAGATGATACTTTGCATTTTTATTGAGGAATTTAGGTTCTGTCCATAAGAATGTTGGTCTTGGTTCTTCAATCGGACAATCAAGGTTGGGATAGACGGGTCTAATTTTTAAAATTGGATCAGTTCCTTCGGACCCCGGGAATCCTTTTTTTATGCATCCTGTGATTAAAAAAGTAAGGAGAATTGATATGAAACAGAGTAGATTTAGATTTTTCATTCGCATTTGGTTTTGAGCAAAAAGGAGATGATGTATATGCTCCTCTCAAAGGAAAATCCTTTTATTGAATAATTATATGGGAGGTGAATATAATGTTTTATCTGTTGCGGGAAGTATGTAATTCAATTAAAAAGAAATTCAACTGACAAAGCTGAGGTGAGAAGATTAACCAGCGGGTATGAAAAACATTTTGCCTAAACTTCTTAGGTAAGGCCAAAAAGAAAAGAAGCTGTATTAAAACAATGATACAGTCTCCGCTGGACTCCGGCACCAGCATGTTTCCTAACTTAATGGGGTTGATGCAATGTTGGAGGCAGCCTTCCTTTAATCTTATTGAATCATAAATTTGGCAATACCTTTTCTCTTATCATTATCAATTTGGATGAAATACCTACCCGAGGGTAAAGAAGCTATATCAATTGAAAAGGTCTGTTGTCCGATTGCTGTAGATTCTTTTTGTTGACTCAAAAGACGCCCATGTAAGTCATAGACTTTTAACATTGCAAAACCATTTTCTACTGAATGGAAACGTACATTCAGGAAATTTGAAGTTGAGGGATTTGGGTGAAGCGTAAACTCAAGATCAAATCCAAGAATTAAATCATCAGTTGAGTTTACCATCCCATCATTGGTGTACAGTTTCGAAATTCGCTCTCCTGAAGTTGTCTGACCCGTAATGAGCACGTCCTCGTGGCCGTCGCCGTTGACGTCCGAAAAAGCGATCGAACTTCTTGCAACGCCTACGAAAGGAGTGCCCATCATTTCGGTGAAATTGCCCTTTCCGTCGTTGATGTACAGTTTCGAAATTCGCTCTCCTGAAGTTGTCTGACCCGTAATGAGTACATCCTCGTAGCCGTCACCGTTGACATCCGAAAAGGCGATCGAACTGTACCAAACGCCTTCGAAAGGAGTGCCCGTCATTTCGGTGAAATTACCTGTCCCGTCGTTGGTGTACAGTTTCGAAATTATCCCTGATGGACTACTCTCCCCCGTAATGAGCACGTCCTCGTGGCCGTCGCCATTGACATCCGAAAAGGCGATCGAACTGTACCAAACGCCTATGAAAGGAGTGCCCATCATTTCGGTAAAATTGCCTGTCCCGTCGTTGGTGTACAGTTTCGAAATTATCCCTGAACTCCCCTGCCCCGTAATAAGCACGTCCTTGTGGCCGTCGCCGTTGACATCCGAGAAGGCGATTGAACTGTACCAAACGTCTGCGAAAGGAGTGCCCGTCATTTCGGTGAAATTGCCTGTCCCGTCGTTGGTGTACAGTTTCGAAATTCGCTCCCCTGAAGTTGCCTGCCCCGTAACGAGCACGTCCTCGTGGCCGTCGCCGTTGACGTCCGAAAAGGCGATCGAGCTTTTGGAAACACTGTCGAAAGGAGTGCCTGTCATTTCGGTGAAATTGCCCATCCCGTCGTTGGTATAGAGTTTCGAAATTCGCCCAAATGAACTGTTCTGCCCCGTAATGAGCACGTCCTTGTGGCCGTCGCTGTTGACATCCGAAAAGGCGATCGAACTTCTCTCAACGCCGTCGAAAGGAGTGCCCGTCATTTCGGTGAAATTACCCATCCCATCGTTGGTATAGAGTTTCGAAATTCGCCCAAACGAACTGTTCTGCCCCGTAATGAGCACGTCCTTGTGACCGTCGCCGTTGACATCCGAAATGGCGATCGAACTGAGCCCAACGCCGTCGAAAGGAGTTAATTGAAGTACTTCTGTAAAAGTCTGGGCAGAGAGAATCTGTGTTAACACAAGAAACAGGAAAAGTAGTTTTGATTTCATTTTGAATTGTTTGGATGAATGAAATTGATTTATTTTTGGGTGCCTCCAACGGCCAGGCGGCAAGCTGCCTGGCCGGTAAACCTGCCTGCTGAAAATATCCACCCAGTCGGCAGTGGTGGCCGTGACAAAGTGCAAGCCTGTGGGGCAAAGATATTTATAGTTTCTGCTCATTGTGTTTTGCTGGGAAATGATAGCGGGCGGGGTGGGGTATTCATGTTTTTTCTGGGTGTTTTGTATCGGTCAGAGACCTGGTGTATGGTGGAACCGGACGGAGTCCGGCACCAGCGGGTGTTTCAATTCCAATTTTAAACATTAATTTATGCAAAAATTTGTGCTTTAAAATTCTTGAAGAACAAAATATTTTTTCTCCTTTTAATCTTCTTAAAATGAATTCTGCTTCCGTCCCAACAGATGAATTCATTCTTTCACAACTCGCAGCTAATTCGCTTATGATTTGATATGAACTATTATTTCCATTTATAAGCATTTCAATTTTTTTGATTTCTTCTTCACTTACATTGTCTTCTTTTTCATGAGGAAGATAGATTATTGGGAATTTATAATCCGATTCAATTTGTCTTTTGAATAAATGTACTGAAGTATCACTTTGCAAAAAGATTGATTCAATATTTTCTTTTGAAACCGAAAGCCTTAGTAATTCGTGAATACTTAAATCTTCCATTGAATTAAAGGACTTTATTTCTTCGTAAGTCATTTCTTTTATCTCAATTGGATATTCTCTTAGCATCATCAGACAAACAAAAAAAGCCATTCCTATTAGTCCTAAAAATGTTTTGATGGTTTTTAATATTTGATTTTTGATTGATGGATTTTTTTCTTTTTTCATAGCACACAACGTCCCTGCATCCACGACGTGACCAGCTTTTGCTGGGCATGGACGCTGG
>CALNYY010000110.1:0-7248 GCA_942490835.1 uncultured Saprospiraceae bacterium | reverse complement strand
CTTTTTCCATGAATTTATCTGTTACGCACTTATCTATCAGGATTACAAGCGCAACAGAGTATGCTCGCAGATGTTTAATTAATTTAACGATTAATTCCTGAATGTTATAGTCATTAATGATTAGGGGTAAAAAATTTTATGTTAATTATTTGCTTAAGTTGGTGCAAATTCTTTCACATTGAATAGTCTGTAATCTATCGATTATTGTTTTGGATTTAATTTGCTTTTCAGTGGTCATACTAAAGGTTGGCTTAAAGATAACGAATGAATTGCCGATATAGCAATCGGACAAATTAAATATAATTTGGAGGAATTAAACCGGTGAAATTAATAACGTCCTACACTACCTTCCTATTGTTTATGGCAACGATGCTTCTTTCAGCATGCGCAACGCCAAATGGAGGGGGCATATCAGTCGATTGGGAAATTCCTAAGCTCACAAGGAGCCGGCAAAACAGAAGGTTTATAAAAAATATGGTCCCCCTTCCCACGCACCTGCTCATGGTTACAGGGCCAAGCATTCCTACCGTTACTACCGTAATGAACACACCTATTATGACATAAATAGAAAATTATATTTCTATCTCGATGGCGATGGTTGGCGAATTGCGGTTTCGTTACCCAGCCACATCAAACTTTCTAACGATTTTGTCACTGTCGAGTTAGAGACCGATAAACCATATGAGCATTATGAGGAACACACGGAAAAATATCCCCCCGGTCAGATGAAGAAAAGAAAAAAGACATTAAAAATGGGCTAAAAATTAACTACAGCAGAAAATATCATTACTGGAGTTCTATCCTGCGCTGCTTTTTTTCTTACGACAAACCCCATAAACAGTACTCCAAATAAACTAAAGCCATACAAACCAAGCCAGAGGCCCAAGCAGGCTCGCTATTGCAGCATCCCAACCCACTTTACCCAATAGAACTGAAAGAGCGCCACTGGCCATATGTGACGCTCTGTTGCTCTATTCTTTGGGGAATTGCAGATATCATATTCATTATTTGGCCTCATTGGATAACCTTTTCAATTCAGCGTTGAATTGTAAATTTCATTTGTACCATTTTAACTATTTTTCTAATTTTATGAATTTAATCGACTTTCCATTCGTGGTGGACATCATCATACTCACCCTCACGAAATATTCTAATATCGACAATATTAGTGGTGTTATCTAAGAGATTTTTCTTATAGTGGATGTCAAAAATGCCTACTGTTGTTCCACGGCACACATTTCCAAAACATAAAGTCTTTCTTTTTTTATTTTTCCAGTCTTTCCCGGATTATAATTACGTCATCCCCATCTGTTTCATGATTGTAATTAACATGAAAAGACAAGTCAGGATATTTGGCAAATAATGTCTCATAAATTGACATCACCTCACCCATAAATGTTTCGAAATAATAATGGTAATATTCCCCTTTATCGGTCATTGTTGGCCACAATGCATCAGATGCACAACCCCAATTATTAATCCGCCATTGATCGGAAGACGGATCAAATTCTTTTAGACCTTCTACTTCATCTGGCTCTGGGATGATATTTTTAAAGCTCAGAGGACCATTTTTATAATCTCCAGCCATTTCATTTTTAAATCTATCCAGAATGCTTCTTTCACCATAAACTCCCATGTTATTAATGTAATTGTTTGACATATTTATTCCTCCTTTAATTTCAATTTTATCATGTTCGAACACTTGCTACCCATCTAATAAATCCCTACATTGATCTCTCGCCATTTTTAAATATTGCATTTTTACTTTAATTTCTTCCTCCTATTCAAATTTTCTTTTCAATTCAGCGTTCATATATCCAGCAGAGTTACCATATCTTTTCAACAACTGCTCTTTGTGGAAGTCAAAATAAAAACTATCAAGTTCAGTCAAGTTCAGATTCTTGTGTTTTGTCAGATACATGAAACCTGCTTCAGGGCCATATAGCTTGTGAACTTCACATGTGTTGATCGCTTCGTATCGTAAAGTTGCATCCTTCAATAGCATCTTCATTCTTTCCTGCGGATTAAAGACCATCAATAAGATATGAATGTGGTGTGGCTTATTGTGGGGATCGATGTAGGACTTCGGGATTATATAGAAGGCACTCAAAAGGAGCTGTCTCTCTCTTCTGAGATCATTCAAGTATTTCTTGATTAGCCTTTTTGAGTTTTCCACATTGGCATCGTATCGTCTGTGATAGGCAAGATGGACAGCGTAATTCCACTCATAGCTGATAAAATCCTGAAAGTCCCTTCTTGCTCTGTTGATCTTGTCCCAATACTTATCGTTATCTTTTTTCCAGTCTGAACTGCTCAAAATTCAATTTCCTCCTTGTCATGTTTCTATACTAAAGCTTTGTTTTTGTATATAAATATGTCTTTTTTACTGTAGTTGCCATACTGTGGATACACCTCTAGTAACATAGTATATCCTGCTATCCATATACAGAGTGCCTTCCGATCCATTTAAAGACCGGGTTTCCCCTTGGTGTGATCTTTATTTGGTGTCTCAAGTCTGATCCTTTTCTATCTAAAAAGATGTTGATACCAGACACTCGATTTATTCGTGATGCAACGTCTTGGTCGAAGCAATGTATGGTATTTTACCACACTACCAATAGATGGTACGGCAACTATTTCTAAATTCTATAGCCCCTTTTTTTCGTGAGAGTCTCTGCCCTCTGCCCACATGTTCAATAGATGCCTCGCTAGACTTCCGACCTTGCGACCTTCTTGCAGGGCTACTTTTTGCAACTGATCGTAGGTCTCGGGAATGATGTATAGGTTCAAACGCTTCGTGTGCTTTTCCATAAGATTCATAAAAGTGATCACCTCCTTTTCTGATACTGAAAAATAGCCCTCGATATGTATTTATATTTTTTGTCGAAAAGTTTCTTTTTCAGGGAAACTTTTTTCAATTAATGCATTTAGTTCCGAACCATTTCCATATACTCGAGGTATAATGTTGTTCAAAGCATTGTAATCACACAGGGGGTGCTTCATGTATTCCCCACCAAAGACAAGGAGGAATATGAAAAAATATAAATTCGCTTTTTACAAACCAATCGGTAGCAAGGGAGACTACTGTTTTTATGAACTACGGAATAGATACATATTGGTCTGGTTGTTCTAATGATTGTCTTTATTGTTTTTCAAGGTCAATCAATAAGAAATTCGGTGAGAGTAAATGGAAAACTAGATGATGTATCGGTTATTGATACCGATTCTATAGAGAAACAGTTCCACGATGCTTTCAACACTGGAAAGAGACCAACCAAAATAACATCCATCTTGAGACAGCGAGTGCCCATTAAAATAGGTCGCAACTCAGACGCTTTTCATCCAATCGAAAATGATGTAAGGGCTGCCTATAAGACACTGGAAATTTTTAATCGCTATCGCTATCCGTATATTCTATCCACGAAAAACGAGATTGTAGCCGATGAAAAATACATAAGGCTATACGATCCAGACAACACCTATGTTCAAATGACGATAACCACTCTGGATGAGATGCTTGCAGGTAAGGTTGAACAGAATGCTGCATCCCCAACTGAAACGGATTGATGCAGCTAAAAAGGTAATAGACCGTGGGATTAAAAAAACCACTTTAAGAGTCCAGCCATTATTCCCAATCTATCCAGACGGAACTCTATCAAATGGATATCAAAGCCATTAGAGTTGAACTACTTTTCTTTTGACCTGATTGACAAGCTAATCGAAATCAAACCACATTGCATCATCGTCGGGTTTTTAAAAGTATACAGTCCAAGTGTTTTTAGTGAGTTGGCTGGTATTGGGATAGATCTTAAACCATACTATCGTTTTAAAGATGATCAGTTCTCACCAAGGGAAATGGAACGCTACTTTAACACCATCAAAGGTAAATGTGATAGAGCCGGCGTTAATTTTAGCATCTGTTATGATAAGGATGAAAACTTTGAGAGGTTCAGGAACCTATGGTCTAATCAAATGACTGCTGTTGTGCCAAGGGTATGATTGATGGGTTCAGGTCAACAGCGAGAGATGTGGCATAAAAAATACATAAATATAATTGACAACAACCAAGAACTGGGAGGCATTCCATTCGTGCGCTTTTCCATAAGGTTCCTTAAAGTGATCACCGTATACGGAAGGTACTTTAACACCATCAAGGAAGTGTGAAGACGGATTTTAGCTCTGGCTATGACAAACATGAAAATCTTGAGGTTCAGGAACCTATGGTCTTAATCAAAATGATCATGCTAGCTAAGGGTATGATTGATGGGTTCATCAAGACAGCAAGAGATGTTGAATAAGAAAAAAGACGTGACAACAACCAAGAACCGGGCGGCATCCTATTCGTGGCTTTTCCATAAGATTCCTTAAAGTGATAACCTCCTGTTTTGACACTTGAAAAAGCTTTCGATATTTATTTCTATTTTCTTGTCGAAAAATTTCTTTTTTTGAGCATCTTTTTTCAATTTTTTTATAAATATGTTTAGAGCCTTGAACATAGGCACTCATGACATTGGGGTCATGATCCTTGGCAAGCTTTGTTTTTATTAACCTCCAATAGAAAGGAGTTGTAAATGTAGGGAGAAGAAGCAACATGGACTACATTGGTATTAGCACTGTAGCACAACCTAAAACCTCAAACTTGGCACATTATCCTATTAGCTCAAATTGCACTTTCTGGCTTATGCATGAAGGGAGTCCATATTCTTATCAACATAACCGTGCAATCGGTGGGCAATAAATTGGTATTGTCCATTACAGAATCGTTCTTTCGCTATTACAAGATACCAAAACCACTTCATGCCTATTACCCAGTACAAAAGTTGATCTGAGGATGGTAAATATTGCCATGATAAACAAGGCCGGAAGATCCCGACAAAGAACGATGCCATGGATATAAAACCGCTCAAAAACTATTAGCTTCACTTCAGGCAAGGTGGGAGCAACACCAGCAAGGGCTATGTCAGTTCAGGATTGAAGAATTTATCGGCAAAAAATGGACAGGTGTAAATGAGTTCTTCTGAGGACTGGCTGAAAACCAAAGCTAAAAAGAAACCAGCAACTTATAAGGATACCAATCCTACTACAGAAATTGGATCAAGCCCTTCTTTCAAATGCATCCGGTCCAACTCCACGAGATTCAGCTCGATACCTTGGATAAGCTGTTAGATTCCATCAAGCTGAAACCCAAAGGCAAATACAACGTGATGAATTGTTTCCATGCCTTCATGGATTATGCGGAGATCACGGAAAATTCCTGAGATGCCCCTTCCCCAAAAGATCAGACTACCAACTGGTCAATCCAACCATAAAGTGGCTACCTGAAAGTAGGCAGATGGATATCATCGATGCGATACCTGAAGAGCATCAGCCTGTATTCCTATGGTTGAAGTACCATCTGCGCAGACCATCAGAAGCTTGCGTTCTGTACTTGGAAGATTTTGATCCCTTCAATAAGGTTTTCACTATCCGTAGATCAATCTCATTCCGCAGGATGGTCGATTCTACCAAAACCAATGTGGAACACGTGATTCCATGTCATCCTGATTTTGAGTCCACGATTGCACTCAAGCTTTTAAAAAGGAAAACAGGTGGGTCCCTTTTTTCACCAATCCATTGGCCAGAAAAGAAGGGAAGCGGTATACCAACGAATCCCTTAACAATATTTGGAAAAAGGCATGTAAGGCAGCGGGAGAGGATATTGATCTATATTCAGGGCTGAAGCACTCAAGCTGCAGCCAGTATCATCAACGAAAAGGGACTGAGCTTGACGGACCTACAGGCTATTACAGATCACGCAAGTCTTGAATCTGTCAGGAAATATGCTAAGATGGAGGTGTCACGAAAAAGGGAATTGATGTCACGTCCTACGGTTGTCTGCTACAGGGGTACTACAAGGAACGGGTAAAGGGTAAAAAGCTTTATATATCAGTCGGTTATGTGCATATAGGAACGCTTCGATTCCCATGCACTTCCGCCATTTTTTTAATTTTTTTGAGTAATTTACCCTACCTAAAACCGATCACCTCCTACGACAAAACTACTACAAAAACAACAAGGGTGACCTTCTACCTATTCGGCCACCCTTCATAGTACCAAACAGACTATTTTTCAAATTTTAATTTAGCGGCGAATCGACAGACTACCGGAACCCAAATTGAGCGATTGTCGAACTTGCCCCAGAACCAAGGAAGCTGGCATTGCGCTATCGTGGACGATGCGGGGTGTCGGCTGACGCCGGTTATGCGGTGAGATCGGCAATCCCAACGGGTTTCAAATTTTTAAGATCGATCAACCACAAAAGCAAAGCATACAAACCAAGGATGGTATCTGTAAAAAATTGAAACGCTCAATTTGGGTGGAAGTTACCTGCAATAATTATCGACAGGCGGCTTTAATGCCTGGTCGGCCGCCTTCTTGTGTGTGGTTGAACCGTTTTAGAATGGACCATTTTCTTATACTGAACATGGTGCCGGCAGGCAAAAATCCAACACGCATGTTATTGAATCTTAGTTTTTCGCCATTATCGATCGCCACGTAATTCGATCCGGTGACATTGGCACTGTTCACAACCGTTACCATCCCCGATCCAATCACCTTGAAACAGAGATTGGGATACACGACAATTCCCGTGTCTTCATCCAGACCAATACCTTTCAAGCATTGTCCGCTGATCAGGAATTGGCAGAGCCTTGAAAGTCTCCTGCGGGTTGAAAAATGGGTATCGATGGCGACGCCATCGATAAAACCGAACCCTTCCGAAGATTTAATCGAGCCTTTTTGAAAACCTTTGCGATCGCCATTGTACAGTATGGGATTTCGGCTGCAGCCGCCCCTGCACTCCGTGCCCCGGCAATATGCAAGTCACCGGCTTCAAATCGAGCGCGCATTCGATTAAAAAAAGCCGTTCGTTTCAAGGTGTCGACCAGTTTTACCTGATCGCCCCCACCAAAATAGATCAAGTCCGCTTTCTCGATGGCCGCTAAATTCTGCGCCAAATCGGCCTCGTCTCTATAGCGTATGTCCAAGCATTGGATGTCTTTGATGCCAAGGCCGCTGAAGGCGTCGGCATAATTCCTGTAAATGTCTTGCGGATAAGCTGAAGCCGTTGGGATAACGATAATATTCGTGGGATGCGTCTGATCCACGATATGTTTCAGGACAAGTTTGTCACCTTTTCGGTCTTCTGCCCCACCGATTAAGAAAAGGTGACTGCTTTGATTCACAATAGAACCCATAAACTTTTTAGTT
>CALNYY010000109.1:0-11698 GCA_942490835.1 uncultured Saprospiraceae bacterium | reverse complement strand
AATTTCTCTTTTTACTATTTGCCCTGGCAAGCCTTAGTGCCCATTCTCAAGTAATAAAAGTCATAGACAAGGGGTCAGGTGATGTCCTTCCCGGGGTAATAATCTACCAGGGTCAGGATAATATCCTTGGAAGCACAAACCATGAAGGCAGACTGTACGCCGCTGATCTAAATCCAGACGACACCCTCACTTTAAAACTTTTTGGTTATTCTGATCTAAACATCCTTGCTAAAGATATTTTTTCAGAACCTCTGGAAATGGAAGCTATTGCAATTGACCTGAATGAAGTAATCGTTTCCTCAAATCGTTGGTCCGAAGAAAGCAAATTTGTTCCTCAGCAAATCAAACGAATAACCCCAGCAGAAATAAAATCCAGAGACCCAATGACCACCGCTGATGCCCTGGCATCGACCGGGCAAGTCTATGTACAAAAAAGTCAGCTGGGAGGAGGGAGTCCTATGCTAAGAGGTTTTTCGGCGAATAAAATCCTTCTTTCTGTTGACGGCGTAAGAATGAACAATGCCATATACAGAAGCGGAAATGTCCAATCCATTATCACCATGGATGCCAATAGCCTGGATAATATGGAAGTGATTTACGGGCCAGGCTCTGTGATCTATGGAAGTGATGCCTTAGGCGGAGTAATCGCCATGAACACTCGAAACCCTGAAGTCAGCATTGATTCAACAACACTGATGTACGGGGGTGGATTTTTCAGATTCTCTTCAGCTAACAATGAAAAAACTCTGGGATTTGACATCAACATCGGCAGAAAAAAATGGGCTTCGTTTACCCAGGTGACCCTTGGCGATTTTGAGGATTTATACTCAGGAGGGAATTGGGATGACCGGGACCCGGAGTTTGGAATGAGAACCTTCTACGTGCAGAGGTATTTTAACAAAGACAGCATCGTAAAAAACTCAGATCCAAGGAGACAAATTCCATCCGGATATCAGCAGGCAAATCTCCTACAGAAGTTTAAATTTTTGTTGAAGAATAAAAAGAGCCTCGATGTCAATTTTATGTATTCCAATAGCTCTGATATTCCACGTTATGACCGATTAACCGAGGAAATCAACGGGATTCCAACTAATGCCGAATGGTATTATGGTTCTCAATTATTCTTTCTCAGTTCAGTCGGATTAAATCTCGGTCCCGGAAGTTTCTATAAAAAGTCAAGAATCACCCTGGCCTACCAACGGGTTGAAGAAGAAAGAAGCGATCGCAAATACCAACGAAATGATTTAAGAACCAGAAAAGAAACAGTAAACCTCCTATCACTGAATGTTGATTTCCAGGAAAAATTCAAAATCAATCACGAATTTAATTTCGGGGCAGAGGCTTTGTACAATCAGGTTGGGTCGGAGGCCAGTTCACAAAACATTTTAACAGGAGAAACTTCAGGAGCCTCAAGCATCGCTACCCCGATGGAGGAAGCGATTACTACTCGGCAGCCGGATATCTCAACTACATCTATAAAATGGCAAAAGGTTTAACCCTTAATTCCGAGTCCGCCTGACCTATGTCGGCCTGAATTCAAAAATCGATGACACCACCTATTATAAGTTTCCTTACAATGAAATCAATATTAGCAATGGTGCCATATCAGGTTCAGTTGGCCTGAAAAAGAATTGGGAAAGCCGAAGCAATGTTTATATGAATTTGGGGACAGGTTTTCGGGCTCCGAATGTCGATGATGCCGCCAAAGTATTCGATTCGGAACCTGTAAGTGTGGTGTTCCCAATCTTGACATTAAACCGGAATATGTCATTTGTACAGAAATAGGATTCAACAAAGTCTTTACCAGAAATTTTGCCTTAAGGGGGAAATATCTTTTATTCCTGGTGGCTCGACGCAATTATTAGAGCCCCTTATTCCGTCGATGGACAAGATTCTATTCTTTATGACGGGTCATGGAGCAATATCCAGGCAGAACAAAATTTGGGACAGGCACAATTGGCAGGAGCCTATTTGCAGTTGGAATGGCATCCCTGGACATGGAGTAAAATCATTTCAACACTGACCTATACCTGGGGAGAAACTGACGAGGGACTCCTTTGCGCCATGTTCCTCCGGTCTTTGGCAATACCTCTTTTCAGGTATCTAAGGGCCCCTGGAGCACCAAATTGGATTTCTTTTATAGCGGCGGATTTGCATTCGATCAGATGGCTCCAAGCGAAAGAGCAAAAAAAGACATTTATTCCTATGAAGGAGCATTATCCTGGTGGATCATGAACTTTACAATTGCCAGAAAAATAAACCAAAGAGCTGTCATTCAATTGATCGCTGAAAATATTTTAGATCGCCAATACCGCCCTTATTCTTCAGGAATTTCATCCCCCGGCCTCAACATTCGCTTTTCTGCTAGAGTATATTTTTAGAAAGAACTGCTAATTATTTTTTACCGTTACTATCTTAGAACCATTCTATGAATAAGTACTGGTATTTATCCCTTCTGTTTGCCATTTTGAGCCTTAAGGCTCAGGCTAATACTCTCTCAAACACGGAAAATGGCTTCACCCTGATGCCCGGCTTCAAAATGAACGTTTTTGCAGAGATTCCTAAGGCTAGATCCCTATGTCAGAGTCCATCGGGAACCATATTTGTCGGAAGCAGAAGTGGCAATAAGGTCCATGCTTTGCAGGATCTTGACAAAGATGGAATTGCAGAAAAGCAGTATGTAATTTCAAGTGGGCACCAAAGCCCAAACGGTGTTGCTTTTAAGGATGGGGACTTATACATTGCTGAAATCAGTCGGATTCTTATTCTTCGTGACATTGAAAACCAGCTTGATAACCCCCCCAAGCCTGAGGTTTTTTATGATCAATATCCAAAGGACACTCACCACGGATGGAAGTACATTGCCTTCGGGCCGGATGGATGGCTCTATGTACCTGTAGGAGCCCCTTGCAATATTTGCCTTCAGGATGATCCGGTTTATGCAAGTATTACCCGACTAAGCCCAGATGGAAAGACTATGGAAGTCTTTGCTTCCGGAATTAGAAATAGTGTGGGGCTAACCTGGCATCCTGAAACAGGAGATCTCTGGTTTACAGATAATGGCAGGGACAATATGGGTGACAATATCCCTCCGGATGAATTGAACCGAGCCTATCAAAAGGGTTTAAATTTTGGATATCCCTTTTGCCATGGTGGAGATATTCAAGACCCGGAATTTGGCCGTCAGGGCCCCTGCAGCTTCTTTGAAAAACCAGTTCAAAAACTTGGTCCGCATGTAGCTTCGTTGGGATTAAAATTTTGCAATTCCTCCCAATTTCCAAAAAGGCCTATCAGGGTGATATTTTCATTGCAGAACATGGGTCATGGAACCGGACTGACAAGATTGGGTATGAATTTACAAGGGTGAAGCTTGAAGGGAATAAAACGGTTAGTCTACAGAATTATCACTGGCTGGTTGGGCTCAAATGGTACAACAGTAACAGGAAGACCTGTGGATATATTATTTCAACCTTACGGAAGCATGTTAATATCGGACGATTATGGTGGAAAAATTTATAGAGACATTTATAATCCATGAATGGTAAAGACTTGATTTAATATTTTCAAAAACTTTTGATCAAAATGCCAATCGAATTGGGGTTTTGGATTGTTGCCTTGGCTTACATTTTCTTTACAACAGGTTCCTCATCCTCCCACTTTACTTTTTGCCCAATTGCAAATCTTGGATTCGATTTTTGCCCCGGTTGTGGGCTTGGTCATTCAATTGGTCACCTGTTTAGAGGTCAATTTTTTGCCTCTTTCACTTCACATCCCTTAGGGATTTTTGCCCTGGGAGTGATCATCTATCGAATATATATTTTAACTAAAAACCAAATCAAAAATTATGGATGCTGAAACTATAAGCATGTTTCCGGGACTGGAAATTGAGGAACTCAATTATGTTGCCGGATTGGTAAAAAACCTTGATCCTGATAAAAAAAGAGCCTTTGCATCCCTTTATATTTCCAAAAGAAAGGATGCGCAAATGATTCTTTTATTAGCGCTTGTTGGCTTTCTGGGATTTGCTGGACTGCACAGATTTATCACCAACCAAATCGGCATGGGCATATTATACATTTTTACCGCTGGCCTTTGTTTTATTGGGACTATTGTGGATCTGGTAAACTACAGAAGTCTGACTTTTGAGTACAATCAAAAAATGGCTCAGGAGACTTTGGCTATTGTGAATATGTAAAGACAAAAAAAAGCCACCCTTCGGTGGCTTCAATGCTTTAGAATTTCGGACAAGGTATGGACCTCATGTTTCTTGGAGGTTTCCGGTATTTCGGATTGATGGTGTATTCAAACTCGTAAATAAGAGAAAGCTCATGAGCTCCTCCGGTGTTTAACACATTAAGGTTCGAAAGGGTAACATCATAGGAATAAGCCATACTCAAACCCTTCCAATGGAAGCCCAATAGGAAAACAAGGGCATCATGGTTTGTCACAGTAATATTGTCATCGACGGTAAATACAGGTAATCCTCTATACCAGGCTCCGACTAACAACCACTCGTAGGAAAAATAGGCTCCTAAATCCAATTGGTTGAATTTGCCCTGGTGTTTATAATTAAAAGTGGGACTAAAATATGATGTCCTCGCATCACCACGGTAACGCCCCCCGGGATATAACGGGAATTGATACCCACCATGGATAGATAAATAAATAGGCAGATTTCCTTCTTCCCAGGTAATCAAACTCTGATTTGGTCTGTTTAAGTGCCTTAGTGAAGTACCTATCCAGGCTTTCTCAGTAAACCACAAAAAACCTGCAGTAACGTCAAAGAAGTTTTTGTTGTTAAAGGAATTGTTTGGGAAGTTGATCCCGCAATGGTTCCATTGTCATTCAATTGATCTCTGAAAGTCAAATTGCTTTGATCAATTGAAAGCCATGAATAACCTACCTGCAATCCGGTTCTCATCGCCCATTTGCGATTCAAATCCATTTGGTAAGCATACATTCCTCCAACATAATTAGTTGCAAGGGATGATGAACCCGCAGCATCTCTTGTAAAAATACCCCCGGCACCACTTTTCAGATGGGGCAGATTATGGTCAAATCCAACCACATAAGTCCGGTATTTTGCCGCACTTGATGGCCATTGTAGGCGGGCCGTGGAATTAACCCTTGCCATTTTTGTATTACCGGCAAAGGCCGGATTCAAATGGGTTTGGGCCGCATAATATTGCGAAACCTGAAAGTCCTGGGCTTTGCCTACAAAAGCAATCCCAAATATTAACAAACCAAGAAATAAACTCTTTCTCATGCTTTAATTCGTTTTGCTTACCTGAGGAGTGTTACGTCCCCTATAATTGTTTCTTCTGAGCCATCCGTAAACTTGACATCTACTCTAAAGATGTATACACTTTGGGTGGCCATTTGTCCATTCACATATCCATCCCAACCGATATTGACATCCTGAGATTCAAAGATCACTTCGCCCCAACGGTTGTAAACCTGGAATTCCAATTCACTAACCGGTTTGTTGGGTACGGGATAGAAAACAGTATTGATCAATTGCCCGGTCGCCGACGATATATCTCCTCCATTAGGCCCATCCGGGTTAGGAATGAACACATTTGGAACAAATATGTTGGCTGTTGGTCTTACAACCATTGGTCTGGTTGCAGTATCAGTACAGCCCTCATCGGTATAGGCAATCAATAAGACATCATAATTTCCTTCATTTTCATACTGATGAGTAGGGTTAACCTTATCAGAGATAGTTCCATCTCCAAATCCCACTTCAGACTATCATAGTACAAGCTGAAGTTATTGAAGTTCACCTTGTTGTTTGGTGCGAATACCGTATCAAATGACGTGGTAAAGGCGGTCTGAGGCTCAGGATAAACAATGGCAATCACCTGTTGGATTACCGAATCCTGAACTCCACCTAATCCCGTAACCACAAGGGTAACTCCTATATAGGTTGGCGCTCCCATTGCTCCAGGGGTATAAAAAGACCTTGTTACAGAATCAGATGTATACCTCTGTCCATCGGTGAACTTCCATTCATAGGTAAATGCAAACTGGCTGTTCTGAGTGAAGGTGTACTCAAATGGTGCGCAACCCAACAATAGTATCACCAGGCAAGGATGCAATCGGTAGCTCAGGAATAATGGTAACAATATCACTAAAGCTATCAACGCAACCCACAGCTGAGGTGGCGGTCAATGTAACTGTGAAGTCACCCCAGGTTGGGAAAATATAATCCGGCGGATCAATTGCGGTAGAAGCCCCTAAACCATCACCAAAGTCCCAGAAATAAGTAAAGGAATTTTTATTCGGTGTGTTATTGGTAAAGCTTACCGGATCAATTGGCCAATTCTGTGATTGAGGATTGGCAGTAAAGTTTGGCTGTGGTAATGCGTAAACCAGAATCGGACTGATGATAGTATCCCTACATCCAAACTGGTTCTCAACAACGTGCCATACATTATAGGTCAGATCAGTCAGACCTGTGTTTACAAATGTGTTTGAGACAGTTTGGTTCCCAACTTGAAGGTTAAGCCCATCCTGATCAAAATCCCAATACCTCGAAACAGCAGGACCGGTACTTTCAAACATCACTTCCAGAGGAGCACAACCGGTGTCAACAGAAACCTGAAGGTGGCCTGTAATAGTGGGCTTCACAGTAATGGTTTGAACTACAGAATCTGTACATCCCAAAGGAGCCACTGCTGTGGTAGCAATCAGGGTTACATCATAGTTCACCACATTCAGAGTATCCGGACTCAAATATTGGTGAGTTGGATTTTGGTTTGTTGATGTTGCCCCATCTCCAAATTTCCACAAATAGCTATAGGTGTTTGGTGGTGAGGTCGTATCAGTAAAGGTGAATGTTGGGTCACCGCATTGCCCATTGTCGGTATAAGTAAACCCGGCAAAGATCTGAGGCGCAACATTAACCGTAACAATTCCAGTCACATTTGGATGAGCACTGTCGACTGCGCACAAATTCTGAGTTCCTCCATCCAATACACTAAACAACTTATATGTTTTGGTTGAAGAAGGCCTAACCTTTAAGAAATAAGGACTTGAGCTTACAGTAAATGGTTGTGAGATAAATGTGCCATTGGTATACGTAACCGTCCAGGGTCCATTTCCTGTTAAATCGATTCTAAGCGTGGCGGAATCACCTAAACATATTGTTGTATCTCCTGAAAGATCTCCGGTAGGTAACGCCTGCTGCAATAGAGTCATGGTATCCAACAAGGTTGTTGGGCTACACGAGGGAACATTATTGTCCATTACCGACTTCAACCAGTATTTCACAGAAACTCCCAATGGTGGGAATACCTGGATGGTATCACCCGTATTAAAGTTATTCCTTAAGTAGGTGTTGCCCTGGTCATCTTCAACTTCAACAGTGAACGGTGCATTTCCAGATAAGAGTATTTGCAATGCTGCAGTATCATTCTCGCAGAATGCTGCCGAGCTACCAAATATACCATTGATACGAATCTGAGCTGTGGGCAATTGGAATACCGTAATAGTCGCCTCGGTACTATCAGTAATCGGGAATGAAGCTTCAGAACATCCATTTCCATCTGTTACATTGACCAGGCTATAGGTTGTTGTGTTTGTCGGCGCAACACTAATAACAAATGGACTCGAAACAGCCACAGTATCTTTGGTGGCAAACCCTGCCAAATACCTGATATTCCATGGCGATTGTCCGGTTAACTCAAATGTCAATTGAGTTGAAGAACCTAAACAAAGAGAATCATCATCCTGAATCGTTGCTGTTGGTTTAGGATGAACCAAAATGTCTGCACCAGTTCCTGCAAGAACATCACAATAAGGTTCCTGCCCCTGAATGGAATACCTCGCAAACCCTACGGTGTAGTTGTTCATGCCAACCTGCAAGTCGGGAGCCTGAACGATAATACCAGAGACAATTCCGAATACGGTATCTGCAGGGACTCCATTTCTCAATATTTCAACGTCAAATATTCCTTGTGCTGGTCCATTTGCATCTGTAAAAGAAAACGTTAGGAATCCTGCCCCAAAGGTGCCATCACAAATTGTATCTGATCCACTGATATTTGCAGTTACAGTTGGGCGTATTTGAACTATCGCCTGACCAACCACAAACAGGGGTTCACATTGGGTTCCTTCATCTATGATTGAATCAAGAAAGTAGACCTGCAATCCAGTTTGCGTATAAGGAATTAATACAGTGTCTGTAGGAAACTGAAGCCCATTAAAGGTGAAAGAAGCACCATTTGCGTCTTTGATTCTTACAGTGAAAGGACCATTGGTAACTCCAAAATTAAGAGCTAGCGGAAGTAACTCTCCTTCGCATATAGATGTATCCCCCGTTATCGTTACTGATGGCAGATCATTCACATGAATGATTGCTGAATCCAGAGTTAAGGAATCTGCAGCACATTGCGGTACGAGTCCATTATCTGAGACAGCTACAATTTTATAGACATTAGTTCCAACCGCTGGGTTGAAAACAGATACTGTATGCGGAGAAGAATTAGCCACCGTTGGGAAAATATTTGTTCCATCGGTGTATTGGATAAACCACGGTCCTACACCCCCAAGGTTCATTCCAAAGGTGCTGCTTTCCAATTTGCAAATGGTGTCAACTCCAAATATTCCAACTGTGGGACGATCATTAACTGTCACCAAGACCTGACCGGTAAGGTTTGCAGGGTTGGCATTACAGCCAGCCGGTGTTAAACCATTGCTGTCCATCATGCTATCAATCACAAAGGTGGTTGTAGTCAATGGCGCCACCGGAATGATGATGGTGTTTCCGCTGAAAGTGGTATCGATGTTATATCCAGCGCCATTCGACAAGAACACACGGTATGGCTGTGTTCCACCTGAAGCCACAACCAGAAGGTTGGTGGTATCTCCCTTACAAACTGTTGTCAATCCAAGTGGGTTTAAACTAGCCGAAGGCAAACCATGGCTTGTAAATGAGGCAAGACCAGTAATATTGGCATCAGGTGTAAATATTTGACATTGAGGTGTATGACCATCCTTAATAGATAAAACGGACACATTATAACTTCCAGGGAATGGAGGAGCTACTTTAATGGTCAATGGATTTGAGGTTACACCCAAGGTATCCAGTGTTCCAGCATAAGTAGTTAAGTATGTAATATCCCAAGGTGCCTGACCTGTCATATTAAACTCAAGGGTAATGCTATCTCCGAAACAAACATCAGTTGTTCCTACAACAGCAACATCAACCGTCGGAAGCGGATTAACATTAACCGTAACCACAGAATCATCCACTATGATTGCATCACACAATTCGGAGGTGAATTCTTCGATGGCAGAAACAATAGTATACGTGGTGGTATCACTTGGAGAAACTATGAAAATTGAATTGTCTCCTATACCTGTCAAGGTGGTATCTATGGTAATACCATCAGTCAAAGAAAGATTAACGGTATAGGTTGGTCTTCCACCATCAACGTTGAAGGTTAGAACATAAGAGCTTCTGTCGCAAATAGTTGCATCATTTCCGTTTGCCCAGCTAATCCTGGCTCTTTCGTACATGATTACGGTTGCTGTTCCTGATAAATTTGTTGCAGAACAAGCATCAGGAACGTTTGAATCAAATGCCTTTACAAGCGTGTACACATAAGGAATTGGTGAAGGAGAAAGATTAATTTCTACAGAATCCCTTATTCCACTTAATGTCGCCGTATCTGTAGTGATTCCATTGGTATAAATTACTGTATATGGCCCTACCCCGGTCAGATCAAAATAAAGCTTTCCTGTTTCGCCCTCACATAGGGTGGTATCACCACTAAGGACAACCGTTGGTAATTCATGGACCAATATGTCAACAATGGTATCAGCAGTTAAGGTGGCTACGCAACCTTTGGCATCAACAACATTGGTAAGGGTAAAGGTGTTTAGACCTGGATTTAAGGTCCAATTCCTTATGGCTCCATCAACAACGTTAAACTGCGTGATTGGTGCGCCCCCTGTATCCAGATAAGTAACGGTATATGGCGGATTAGGTCCATTAATATCAAATATCAATTCCGCATTTTGCCCGTAACAAATGGTATCATCCTGGAATATAGAAGCCGTTGCTAATGGATTTACGATTAGAGTCGGGCTACCGGAAATATTTGAATTTGGCGCAGATACAGCACAACCATTTCCATCTTCAAAGTAAAGGATGGTATAGGTGGTGGTATCAATTGGGCTAACCCAAACAGAATCATTGATCCCGGCAGATATTGTATCAGTTGGATTATCATCAATGACAACCCGAATAGGATTGGTTCCAACTACAACTCTCCAGAATAGTTGTGCGGAGTCACCTAAGCAAATTTCATTTTGTGAAAGCTTCAATTCAACCACAGGCAGTGGATTCACAACCACGGTAACAACGGTGTCAATATTGGGGTGGCCATCGATTACCGAACATCCATTAGCATCCTCAAGTAATGTAATTCTATAAGGAGTGCTTGTAGATGGAGTTACCGGAATTGGAGTACCACTGATATAACCATTGATCGTTCCTACCCCTCCCGAAATTTGAATGTTATAAGGACCAGGTCCGGTACTCACATTCACAATTAAGAAGGCAGTGTCTAAATTACAAATGGTATCAGTCGCAGGGTCAATGACGATTTCTGCAATTGGCAGGCTATCAACCCAAATAGTAGTTGAATCACCAAACAAAGGACTGATAGGATTGTTTATTGAATATACACACCCATTGCCATCAATGACGCTCACAAGTGAATAAATAGTGGTGCTATCAGGGCTGATACTGTAACAAGCCTGGAAGTATTTGTGGCCAGACCAATGGTGGTAAAGGTGCAGTCCATTCATCAGGGTATTATCTCTAAAAGTGACAGTAAATGGGGCCTTTCCAGTCATACTGAGAGTAAGAATCACATTCTCGTCAAAACAAATGGTGTCATCATCTGCAACCTGTGCCGTTGGCAATTGATTAACAGTGACGGTGGCAGAGCCGGTCAGGGCAGGGTTCGGTGCATCAAGGAAACATCCGGTGATCGAATCGGTGATCCTGATAATATTATAGGTCGTAGTCGTGGTTGGGCTCACCCAGATCGAGTCCATATCATAATATGAACTGTCAAACTCTCCGTTGCTCAATTCCACTATGAATGGTCCGGTCGTTGGTCCCATAGCGAGTACAAGTGGAGTGCTGTCACCAAAACATATCGTGGCATTTCCAGTCAGGTTAGCCGTTGGCAATGGATCCACATGAATCGTTGCAGTATCAGGAAGATTTGCACTTCCAGCCATTACAACACAACCATTGGCATCTGTCAGCTGCTCGATCCAGTATTGAGTTGTTACATTAGGGCTCACCATAATGGAATCACCATTATTAAAACCGTTCACCACACCTACTCCACTGCTAACTATTATTTGATAAGGTTGAACTCCAACAGTAAGGTTGGCAGTCAAATAGGAAACATCTCCATTACAGATGGTATCTACATCCGGGATTACCGAGAAGTTTGCTGCAGGTTCCGGGCGCACCATGATGGTCACGGTATCACCAAACAAAGGACTGATAGGATTGTTGATCGAGTCAACACATCCATTGCCATCAATGACGCTTACCAGGCTATAAACCGTAGTATCCAGGGGAGATACAGTAATGTTTCTACTTGTGGCCAGACCAATGGTCATAAAGGTGCTGTCCATTCCCAGTAGATTATCTCTGTAGGTTACC
>CALNYY010000108.1:0-17409 GCA_942490835.1 uncultured Saprospiraceae bacterium | reverse complement strand
GAACTGCGATTTTGGAAGATGGTACAGAATGGGAGAAAGATGGATGGGAAAAAATTGATGGTGATCAGTTAAAACTTTTCAAGACTCTTAAGCATACAGATTCTAGTGATTATGAACCAGGACAAATGTTTACAGATGGACGGAAAAAACTGTACATAGCCACTCAAAGTGGTTTTATTGAAATTCTTGAATTACAGTTAAAAGGAAGGAAACGGATGTCTACTGTTGACTTCCTCAATGGATTGAGGTCCTAAAATACTACCAGCGGATCAAAGCGGAACCCCAAGTAAAACCACTTCCAAATGCTGCAAGACAAACTAAATCTCCGTCTTTTACAGCTCCAGCATTTAAGGCTTCACAAAGAGCAATAGGGATAGTAGCTGCCGTGGTATTGCCATATTTTTGGATGTTGTTCCAAACCTGATCATCTCGTAATTTCAGCCTTCTTTGGACAAATTGGCTGATTCTGATATTTGCCTGATGCGGTACAAACAGACCTATATCGTCAGTCGTCAATCCTTGATCTTCCAATGCTTCCATGATTACTTCAGGGAATTTTGTAACAGCAGTTTTAAATACCAACTGCCCATCCATGTTTGGATAGATCATTCCATCATCGAGCATTTTTTGAGTCAAAAAACGCCCACCATATTCCAGACTTTTGTCGTATCCAAAGTCTGTGTCATCTCCATTTTTCTTAAAATGGTATCCAGAATGGCAGCCCGGATTTATGAATGCCAGCTGCTCAGCGTTTGTTCCGTCTGAATGAAGTTTTGTAGTAAGAATGCCCTTTCCTTTTTCCTCTGTTGGTTGAACGATGACGGCACCTGCTCCATCACCAAACAATACAGTTACATTTCTACCCCTTGTGCTAAAATCCAATCCCATAGAGTGAACTTCTGCACCAACAAGCAACACATTTTTATACATTCCAGACTTGACAAATTGATCTGCAATTGAAAGTCCATAGATGAATCCTGAGCATTGATTTCGGATGTCAAGTGCTCCGATTTCCGTTTTGGTTATCCCCAATTCCCTTTGAAGAAGTACACCACATCCAGGAAAGAAGTAATCTGGGCTCAATGTAGCAAAAATGATAAAGTCGACATCTTCTTTTGAAATGCCTGCATGTTCGATGGCACGCTCAGCTGCCTTAGTTCCAAGGGTTGCCGAAGTTTCTTCAAATGGCTTTGCATACCTCCGTTCCTCTATGCCACTCCTTTCACGTATCCATTCATCAGTGGTGTCCATATGTTGAGTAAGGTCATTATTGGTAACAATTTTTTCAGGTACGTAAAATCCGATTCCAGCTATTTTTGAATTGGGCATTTTTTATAAGATTTAAACAAGCTCTTAAATGAAATTGACAAAAATAATTTAAACCATTTCTACTTCTTTAACTGCAACAATGGTTGCGAGTTTTTCCAGCACCACATCAATTTCATCTGTGGTGGTAAAATGAGAAAATGAAAAGCGAATTGCTTTTCTTGTAGGATCAGCACCAATTGCATTTAAAACATGCGATCCCGCCTCTGCACCAGAACTGCATGCACTGCCCCCCGATACACTAATGCCAGCAATATCTAATAACAGTAAAAGCATATTTGATTTTTCGGACGGTGGAAATGAGACATTAAGAAGTGTGTAGAGGTAGTTTTCTTGATCGCCATTAAATCGAATGTCTTCAAATCGATCAGACAATTCCTTTTTGAAATAATCTCTTACCGAAATCATGTGATCCCGATATTCTTCCAGGTTATCATAGGCCAATTCGAGCGCTTTTGCCATTCCAACGATACCATATACATTCTCTGTGCCGCCACGCATATTTCGCTCTTGGGCACCGCCGTCAATCATTGGTTTTAACATCGCTTCATTATTTATGTAAATAAATCCGCAACCCTTAGGGCCATGAAATTTATGTGCACCACCAGAGAGAAAATGGATTTTGGTTTTGGAAACATCAATGGGTAGGTGACCAATAGTTTGAACAGTATCTGAATGATAATATGCTCCGTAATTTTCACAAAGCATCGAAATACGTTCCATATCTGATACAGAACCGATCTCATTGTTTGCATGCATCAATGAAACTAAAGTCTTTTTTTCAGAAGCTTCGTTAAGTTTATTTTCTAATTGAGCGTAGTCTATTCGACCATATTTGTCAATATCTATGTATTCAATCACTACTCCCATTTTCTTGACTGTGTCAAGGGAATGCCCCACACAATGATGTTCTATTTTAGTGCTTATTATTCTCTGGACACCTAAATCCCTCACAGCACACTTGATGGCCATGTTATTGCTCTCCGTACCGCCTGAGGTGAAAAATATCTCACCAATAGATGCGCCAAGGAGGTTAGCAATTTTCTTTCTTGATTCTTCGATTTTAGCCCTTACTTTCCTACCGCATGCATGAATGGAAGAAGGATTACCATGTAATTCTCGCATGCATTCGCTCATCAATTCTATTACTTCTTCTCGTATGGGAGTAGTTGCGGCATTGTCTAAATAAATCCTCATTTTAGTGTTCAAAGTTTTGGTCACAAACCGGAATAACGACCGGCAACTGTGAATGGAATGGTTAGGAAATAAGACGCCCATTATTTGGGCAGTCTGCAAAAATAGAAATTCTTTTAGAGGGGATGAAATTATGGCGCTATTTCAAGGCTTCTACATATAACATTGGAACAGTCATTTTCAATTCTCCTTCCCATTCTGCCATTTTATTGAGTCTTTCTTCTAAGTGGACGAATACTGCTTTTTCTTTCTGAGGTGGAACGAAAGAGCGCCAGCCATCTAAAAATCCAATAACTACTAAAAAGTGATTGAGTAGGGTAGTGCCATCAACAAATCGCATTTGAAATCTATCTCGAACCATCTTTACAATAGAAAGCCCTGCATTTTCCAGTAATTCCCGTATTGTTTCATCTGTTCCACGATGTGCTTCTTGCTCTTTTAGTTTTGGTAAATATTCAGATAGATCCAATTCTTTTAGTGTCGTTTCAAATTCTTTGTAAAACTCTCTGAAATGCCCAGAAAGATTGGTTGTCAAGCAAAGTTTGCCATTTCGAATTAGAACTCGAGAACATTCTGCCAATGCTTTTTCTGGATTTTGGAAATTATTAATACCCAAATTGGAGACAATTAAGTTGAAATGACCATCATCAAATGGCATTTTTGAACCGTCACCGACCATAAATTCAATATTGTTCAAATCCATCCATTTAGCTTTCCATTTGGCTCTTTCTATACCGTGCTCCCAGCAGTCAAATCCAATCAGTTTAGCAGTGTTTCCAAGTCTTTGAGCCAACTCAATAGCAGGAAACCCAGCGCCACATCCCAAATCAAGAACCTTCATTCCTGCCTGAATCGGTACATTATCAAGCAGCATCTTTCCGAAAGGAGCAGACCAAAATGATAACTGATCCCACACAGAAGGGGCGTCATCATTTTCAATTGAATATTTTCGCTCGAGATAATCCATTATGAGGTTCGCATTTCAGTTTAAACAACTTCATTGTAAAGTTGGACTTTTCAGTAAAACTCTTCCTAATTTTCCGCACATCTTAATTGTATAAAGCATGCCAAAAATTATTGACATATCAGTTCCGCTTTCTCCTAATTTACCTGTTTGGTCTGGTGATGGAAAAATGAAAATTACCAAAGTTGCGGATATGAAAAAGGGTGATTACGCTAATGTATCACATTTGCAAATGGGAAGCCATACCGGAACCCATATAGATGCTCCGCTACATTTTGTTGCTAATGGAAAAACAACTGAAGAAATTCCTCTGGAAAAATTAATTGGATCTTGTTATGTGTTGGATTGCAGAGGATTAACTTCCATTAGTGCTGATGATCTTGAGAAACTAAAAGTGCCGTTTGACACAAAAAAGCTACTTTTCAAAACAGATAATTCAAAATTGTGGGACAACCCTGAGCATGAATTTTACCTTGATTTTTGTGCCCTAACAAACGATGCTGCTCAATGGATAGTGGACAGGGGAATTGAACTTGTAGGGATAGATTATTTGAGCATCCAGCTTTACCATGATCCAATGGATACGCACGTTACTTTGTTGTCAAATGAAGTAGTTATCGTTGAAAATCTGGATTTACGGTTTGTAGCGCCTGGAGATTATAAACTTATTTGCTTGCCACTTAAAATAAAAGGAGTAGAAGGAACTTTGGCAAGGGCGATTTTGGAAATGAGCTAAGAAAGCCATTTTAGATCTTCTTCAGTATCAATGTCGATTTCACCTTTTTCAAATTCAACCACTTCGAGTTTGCCTTGATATTTTGAAATTATATTCTTTGCTCCTTTTTCGCCAGACAGTGCAACTAACTCAGGGAAGAGACTTTTGTCGAATAGGACTGGAATACCTATTGCATCATTATATTTACTTGCTATTATTTCCGATCCAGAATTCTCTCTTTTTTCTACCAAATTTTCAAGATTTTCTTTTGCCAAAAAAATCTGATCACAGGATAAGATGATTGCTGCTTCAGCATTTGGGAGAGAGCGTGAGATATATTCTATCCCAAATGATAATGAATTCCCCATTCCGGCTTTCCAGTTTGGGTTTTCAATTATGGTAACAGGAAGGTTTTTAATACGCTCATTTATTATTCTTGATTTTGCTCCAAGTACGATAGTGACTCCTGAGCTATTAAGACTGATAGCTGTTTGGGCAGCTTTCTCAACTAAGGTAATGCCATCTATTATTTCGAGAAGCTGTTTCGGTTGGCCAAGTCTCGAAGAAGAACCTGCAGCAAGAATTAGGATGGCAATTTTATCCATTAAAACAAATTGGTAGGTCAAGGAAAATCATGCATCAACGAGGTACATTCCCATTTTACCCTTATTCTTAACATCAATTTCTCCTCGATACTTACAGCTGAATTGATTACCGATTAGGTTAAAAGTGGCCTCAGAAATATTGATTTGACCTGCCTCAGAATTGCTTTCCATCCGGCTTGCCACATTTACAGTATCGCCCCAGATATCATAAGCGAATTTTTTGCTTCCAACCACACCAGCTACAAGTTCGCCAGTATGGATTCCAATACGTATCGGCCAGATAGGCTTATTCTCTGCTCTTAATTTTTCATTTCGTTCATTGATAAAAGTAAGAATTTCTTTTGCGGCAGCAATAGCATCAGAAGGGTGTGTGTTATTTTTCACAGGTAGGCCACCTGCGCACATATAGGCATCGCCCATTGTTTTGATTTTCTCCAAATTATATCTTTCGGCTATTTCATCAAACTTCAGAAAACATTCATTTAACTCACTTACGACTTTCGCTGGAGGTAAGGTTGAAGCAATTTTCGTAAAACCTTCAAAATCAGTAAATAGTACGGTTACAGCGTCGTAATGTTTAGGAGTTGCTTGACCTTTTATCTTTAACTCATTGGCCACCGTAGCTGGTAGGATATTAAGCAATAAACCTTCAGCACGATTCCGTTCTGATTCTATTTCCCCTTTTTGCAATTCTATTTGTTGGTTTTGATTGGCCAACTTTTTATTCAGCTTTCTGCTATAAAATAATCCACCAGTGACAATGGCAAGGATTAAGGATCCTAAGCCAATAAGCCAGGCCATTCGTTTCTGAAACTCTTTCTGTTCTTGTTCTCGCAGTGCGACTTCTTGTTGGCTGGCCATTAATGCCAATTGTTGTTTTTGATCCGCTTCTTTTCGCACCAGCTCAATACTATCTAATTGTCGCTTCTGGTTAAGTTGTTCAATCTCCTTTTCACGTTGAAGCGCTAAGTTTCTTTGTGTTGCCAGTTGCAATTCTTGTCGAGTTTTTTCGGCGGCCAATTGGGTTGCTCTCAAATTCGCCTCTTTGGCTGTTTTTTCTTTCTCGAGCAGGGCAATTTGTTGTTCTTGGCGCTCCTGTCCCAATCGCTGCTTTTCAGCTTCCAATTGAAGAGCAAGCGTTTGATTTACCAACTCCATTTGCTCCATATTGGCTTGCTTGAGTTCTGACTCTATCAAATTTTGCCGGATCTTGTTTTCTGAATCCGCTAAAAAAGAATGTATTCCATCCAAATCTTGCTTTTCCTTGATTTCTATTCGTTCTAAGCTATCCTTTAGTGAAAGATGCAATTTGTAGAACTCCAGTGCTTTATCGTATTCGTAGAGTTGTTGATATATGTTGGAGGCTGTCTCATAAGCGTCCGACATGACAGCTATTTTTTTAGTCTTTTTTGCACTTTTTAATGCAAGCTCGTTGTATGCTAAAGCATTGTAAATGTCGTCGTTGTGAAGATATATAGAGGAAATCAAATGCTGGACATAACTTTTGTTATCCACTGCTTTTTGTTCAGCCAAATGAAGGTTCTGAATAGATCTCTCAGGATCGCCAATATTGTTCCAGGCAATCCCCAAATTCGTAAAGACATGACCGGGAGTTTCATTTTTATTCCTCAGAGCAATAGCTTCAGCCTGCGAAAAATAATGTGTTGCTTCAGGATAATTTTCTAACTGAGCTGCCGAGAAACCCATGTTATTCATACCTGTTATTTCCACTAAAGGAGCTTCCGCAAGTTTTCCTAACTCCATCATCCTAACATAATATTCTCGTGCTTTTACATGATTTGATAGATGGATATATGCATCTGCAATCAGCTCCAAATCTCTTAATGCCGGTTCCAGCTGTCCTTCAATTTGGTGTTGTTCAAAAAGCTCCAGACTTGACTCTATTGCTATTTCGTAAGTACCTCCTTCAAAAAGAGCTTTTGCAAGCCTGGACTGGATATCCAGCATGAGCTCATATTCACCCAATTCATTTGCAAGCCCTACGGCCTGTTCAAGGTAGGATATTGCCTTTTCATGGTATTGTTCCTGCTCAAAAAGACTTGAAATCTGAAGACAGGCAGCAAGCATTGTATTTTGGTCTCCAGCTTTTTCACCGGCCCTGAGCTTGGCCATGCCGTCTTGAAGATCGTCGGCAAGTTTTAATTTTTTTATTTCTGTAGCACTCAATACATTGCCTTCATCTGCTGATTCGCCTGCCTGGGCAGACAACAGTATAGGAAATAAAAGAACAATGATTGAGTAAAATATTTTCATCAATGCAAATTTATGGCAAAGGGTCATTCAATGTGATAATTCATTCCAAATCTCAAAAACAATCCAGTTTGAGGATTATAGTTTAAGTCATTTGCTGTTCTTGTAGCACCGATTCCAAGGTGCTGTTTGTCAAATAGATTAATAGCCCTAAAATACACGTCAAATCTGTCTGTAAAACTATACCTCGCTATCATATCTACTGTAAGAAACTTGGTTTCTTCTCGATCCCCATTTTCGTCTGCAACATTTTTGTATTTAACTCTCCTGATGTCAAAAATAGCGGTCGTTTTTGCAATTGGTTTAATAATCAGTTTCAGTTGATGGATTTTTCCTGAGTAAGCAGGAAGAAAATAATTTGTTTCCGCTTCAACAGCTTCCAATTTAGAATTGGTCCATGAATACTGGTATTGCCCTTCAAAGATACTCCTATTGTCATTAGCGTTGCCTCCAAAACCAATCAATAACTGACCGCCTTTGTAGATTATACTGGAACCGAAAGAATTCTGATAACCTAAAACCGCTCTATAAACAGTAGAATCTTGAATGAACCCGCCTGCTCGTCCATAGTTGATTAGGTCAGTCGTTTTATTTCGGAATAAAGTGAAGTCAACATCTACTTGTTTATTTGAAAGAAACCGAATGCCTCCTTCCAAGGAGTTGGTTTTTTCAGCTGAAAGAGAGGGCATTGGCCTAGTGATAACATTCGGGCTATTTGAAGAAATTAAAAAGGTGCTATTCCTATAGTATTCATTTGGAGACCGAAATGATTGCCCCCAGGACGATCTAATGTTAACGTTTTCACTTATTTTAATAACACCTGCCAAACGAGGCAAAAATTTATTGTTGATTGTAATTTCATCATTTGCTTCTAGATAGCTGGAGTAGGTAGAATAATTGAACCCAGCTGCGATATTGTACCATTTCCCAGAATAGAAAAACTGACCAAAAATGTTTGATTCTGAATACAAAATGTATTCTGGGATAATTGGGTAGGTAGTTGAATCGAAAGTAATATTGGCCAGGTCGTTTATAATAAAATCGGAATCTTCTTCTGGTGGGCGGGAAAGCAGTGGGGTAAACGGGTATCCATTTGCAAATTTAATGTTTGCTCCTAAAGTAATAGAAGAAGCATTCAACAAGCGATAATTGCGAACATGTTCAATTCTGAATTCTTCGGAATTTCCATACATATACCTAGCGCTATTGATATATCTACTATAATTCTTCTCAAAGATTTCAACATAATTGCTTTTGTAGTCCTGTCTATCTATTCGATAAGCTTCTGCCAATGCAGCATTGTCTAGAGCAACAGCCAGATTTGGCATTACAAATAAAATGGAAGAACGATCTTCTTGTCGATACTTAAGAAATGTAATGTCTGTTTTTCGGTTCTTTTTTTCTGTTGCTTTAAATAAATTTACATTAAAACGTTGAATCACCTCACCCGTAAAATTTAAGGGATTTCGATAAGAAACAGCAACTGGGTTTAGACCAATCGCACTATGATCCCTTCGATTCATGATGTCAGCGGAAATAGTTAATCGTCTGTAATTAATAGTAAGCCCAAATTTCCTGCTTCGGTGAGGTGTATTGGAAAGAAGTGGTTCATCTGCAGTTCCAGCATAGTTTGGCAGATATACGAACTGTGTGTCCATTCTTGTTAATAATGGATAATTCTTTGGGGCGTATACATTATTCTTATCATAGAAAATGTTTCGGTTCTCAAAGAGCGTATTGCTGCCGTGCACGAAGTATTTGATGATATTTTTATCTCGTCCCAGTTTGCCGCCAAACATAACATTTGCGCTGCTGTATTCTCCTCCGCCTATGGCCAAGTCAGCTTGCATGAACACAGGTTTTTGCGATTGCCTGGTGATAATGTTGATGATACCTGCTGAGGCATCGGAACCATACAATGCCGCTCCTGCACCATATATAATTTCAATACGTTCTGCCTCTCTAATAGGTAACTGGGCACCTATGGGCATGCTTGCAATAAATGAAGGTTTAATCGGAATATCGTTTACCAGGATTTTAGTGTAAGTATTTCCAAGTAGGCCCCTCATTAAGAATGTCTCACCTTCGAAACCAGAGCCCGGTTGGGAAGAAAAAATGCCCGGAGCCATTTTTAGAGCATCAACAAGTGTTTCATATCCATTCTGCCTAATCTCTTCTCTCGTAATCACATGAACAGAAAAGGGAAGTTCACCCGCAGCAATTGGGAATCGGCTCCCTGAAATTATCTTAACCTTATCATCAGCTAAAATGGGCGTGTTGATATCTTCAACTCCAAGTTGTTTGGATTTCAATGCAATCGAATCAGTTTGAGCAATACAAAAACTGATGGAGCATAAATAAATAAAGAAGAGTAGTTTGTTCTTATAGTTCATTTAATTTGATTTTGACTGAATCAGTCAGGAACCCAAAATTATCAAGATTATTTTTTATGTATTGCATTTAGCGACAACCTCCTAACTTTGAAAACGTTCTTTATCTAAAATTCAAATAATTCTTATGTCTTTGAGGTATCTAATTGTGTTTTGTTTCTCTATTTTATTCATTTATTCAAACGGTCAAACCAATGCTCCTGCTTCCATGGAATGGGGACGGCAATACGCTGAGCCTAATAATACTTTTGCAACCAAGATAATTGGTTTGCAGCCAGATGGGTTCTATATGCTTCGTCAAAAAATACTAAACAACCCGGAATCAAGACCAAGGGCCTGGGTAGAATTTTATGACAGGGATATGAATATGAAAAAATCGGTTGAACAAGAACTGAAATATAAAGGTAAGAAACGGGATTTTGAGGATGTGCTTTTTATTAATAATCAATTGTATTTGCTCACATCTTTTAACAATTCTGCGAAAAAGAAAAATTACCTCTTCAAACAAAAAATTAGCTCCAAGTCACTCATTCCATCTAAGAGCCTTGAAATGATTTGTGAGACGGAGGCCAAGAACAAGGAAGCCGAAGGCTCATTTGCTTCCCACATCTCAAAGGATAGCACAAAGCTGTTGATTTACAACGATTTACCATATAATAAAAACGAGTCTGAGCGGTTTGGATTTCGGGTATTTGACGATGATTTTTCTTTGATTTGGGAAAAGGATGTAGCGCTGCCTTATCCTGACAGCAAATTCACGGTTGAGGAGTATCAAGTCGATGATTTGGGAAATGTTCATTTGCTTGGTGTACTGTATGAGGACAATGTTAAATGGAGAAGACGTGGGAATCCAACTTACCAGTATATCATACTTTCCTATCTCAACAATGGCGAAGATGTCGAAGAATTTAGAATTGACTTAGACAATAAATTCATAACGGATTTAACTTTTCGAGTAAATAAAAAAGGCGAGTTGATTTGTTCTGGATTTTATTCGGAAAAAGGAACATACAGTATAAAGGGGGTCTATTATTTTAGGCTTAATCCTTCAAATAGAACAATCAATAACAAGCATTTCGAGCCATTTCCATTTGATTTTTTAACTCAGCATTTGTCTGACAAAAGAAAACAAAAAGCAAAGAATGCAGAAGAGAGGAATGATATGAGACGAAGTGCGGAGCTTTTCGACTATTCGTTGGATGAGTTGGTTCTTAGAAGTGATGGCGGGGCAGTTTTGGTAGCAGAGCAATTTTTTATACAAGAGCAAAATTATTATAACGATCCGTATGGATATGGTTTTTACCCTTACCGTTACAGCCCTTTTTCATACAACCGATACAATAATAGAGGCCAAACGGATTATTTGTACAACTACAATGACATCATTATTGTCAACATCAGACCCACTGGAGAAATAGAATGGTCTGCCAGAATTCCGAAGAAACAAGAAACTCGAAATGATGGTGGATATTACTCGTCTTATGCTATGTCAATTGTACGAGACAAAATCTATTTTCTTTTCAATGATAATGTTCGAAATTTTGATAGTTCGGGCAAAAATAACCGCTTGTATAATTACAATGGCAGTGATTCCGTAATTGCACTTTCACAAGTCAGTAAAGATGGTAATGTAACCACTTTCCCTCTTGGCTCAAATCGGGATGCAGGTATAATCACACGACCTAAGATGTGTAAGCAAATTGGGAAAAAGGAAATGGCTGTTTTCGGCGAATATGGACGTGGATACAAGTTTGCAAAACTCACTTTTGAATAAAATAAGATGCATGGTCACTGCTTATTATCAATCACCTATTGGTTGTTTGGAAATCAAAGGATCAAAAAAGGGAATCAAGTCCATTTGTTTAAAAAAGGACCTGGATTGTGCGGCCAAAAAAATACCAACCGAAATTGCCCTTGCAGTGCAGCAGTTGGATGAGTATTTTTCAAAAAAAAGAACCGAGTTTGATTTGGATTTGGATCTGTCGGATGGCACCAATTTTAACCAATCTGTGTGGCGGGAGTTGTTGAAAATCCCGTATGGTCGAACTTCTTCCTATTCAAAAATTGCAAAAAACATTGGAAATCCAGATGCAGTAAGGGCCGTTGGATTAGCCAACCGCAACAACCCTTTAGCTATCGTCGTACCTTGTCACCGTGTAATTGCAAAAAATGGAGATTTACATGGTTATTTTTATGGCCTTGATATAAAGCGCAAATTGCTGGAACTCGAAAACCCAATGAGCTTTGGAGAGCAAGGTTCTCTTTTTTAGGTAACTGCCAACTTGATCCCGTTTCCTACCTTTGCACGCTATGAATCTGATGCGTGAAATATCCTATCTTATAAAAAAGGAATTGACCCTCGAATGGCGTCAGAAGTATGCGCTCAGCGGTATATTATTGTACGTACTTTCGACTGTGTTTATCATTTTTATTTCCTTTCAGAAAATAAGCCCTCAACTCTGGAATGTATTGTTTTGGATAGTAATGCTTTTTGCTTCGGTTAATGCGGTAGTAAAAAGCTTTGTTCAAGAAAGTGGCAATCGTCAACTATACTATTATCAAATGACAAGCCCTTTGGCAATATTGCTATCAAAAATGATTTATAATACATTATTGCTTTTGGTTATAGCTGCCTTAACGTTTATAGCACTTGCGTTCATAGCAGGCAGCCCCGTTCAAGATTCCGGAAATTTTAGTTTAGCCATGTTGTTTGGTAGCTTGGGTTTTTCAATCACCTTTACATTTGTCTCAGCCATAGCAGCAAAAGCAGACAATAGTAGCACTTTAATGGCGATCTTAAGTTTTCCTGTCGTTATACCAATATTGTTGCTTTTAGTAAATCTTTCAGCGCATTCAATCGGACTGCTGGGCGGAACAAATGTCATTCGAGATATTATGATGTTAGCTGCGGTTGATATGGTTTTATTAGCATTGGGAATGGTTTTGTTCCCTTTTTTGTGGCGTGATTAATAATAAGAAATATGAGTAAATCTTGGTGGAAAATCCTTGGAGTAATTTTAATAATTTACAGTTTTGTAGTTGGTATGCTTGTTCCATTGAGAACAGGAATCAGTGATGCTTCCCCTGCCAGTTTCAAAGTTGGAAATTCGATTGAGATTGAAGTTGAAGGATACAACTCCTTTTACAAGCAATCAGAAAATGAATTGAGGGCCTGGCTAAAATTAGATAGTATTAGAGCCTTGGCCGCTTCTGCTATTAGAGTAAATAGTGATCGTAAACTTACTTTATCTTTTGAAATTCCTGCCTTCCTGCCTTCCTCCAAGAAAGTGCAAGACTTCACGCTTATAATTGACAGCCCAAAAGACGGAGCAGCCATTCTGCCGGGAGGAATTTTTATAACACAAGAAAAGATTGACAATGCGGCCGGTGATTCACTTTGGGTTAATGCTGAAATTGTAAATCTTAATGAAAAAGAATCAATAACATTTCCCTACCGAAACATTTTATACGAGTCGATTCGCAATCTCTATTATCATGTGCCCCTTTGGTTTGCAATGTTTATACTATACATAGCTGCAATGGTTCAGGGTATTTTTTATTTGAAAAATTTTGACCAGAACCATGACTTAAAAGCCGCAGCATTTACGAGCGTCGGTTTGCTATATGGTGTATTGGGGTTAATTACCGGTGCGATTTGGGCTAAAAACACCTGGGGGGCTTATTGGAGCTGGGATGTCAAGCAAAACATGACGGCTGTTGGCCTCTTGATATATGCTGCTTACTTCGTATTGAGAGCTTCATTTGAAGACCCTGAGAAGCGGGCACGAATAAGTGCCGTGTACAATATTTTTGCCTTTGCCACCTTGATTCCTTTGCTATATGTTGTACCTAAATTAACCGACAGTTTGCATCCTGGAGCAGGTGGAAATATAGCTTTTGGATCGCAGGATTTGGATAACACGATGCGAATGGTTTTTTATCCTGCTATCCTTGGATGGACTTTATTTGGAGTATGGATAGCCTTGCTTGTTTTTAAAACGAACCGACTTAAAGAGAGGATGCTTGAGTCAAATAATAGTTTTTAGTACTATTGAATGAAGTTTAGAATTTGGCAGAAAGTTGCCCCTTTAGTTTTTTAAAACCTTTGTTCTAAGTTTCTTGTCTTAACAAAAAAATTATTAGACTTTTGCGCCACTTTTTGGACAGGAAAGATAATGGTAATACACATGTTTAAAGTTGTAAAAAAGACCTTTACTACATTTCTCTTTTCGTTTATTCCTTTTTCACTTTTGTTGGCTCAGGATGAAACTGATTTCATGCGTAGCATGGGCAAAATGTATGTAGTAGTGGCTGTAATTATTGCGATATTCATTGGGATTGTCATATACCTTTTTAGCCTTGACAGAAAGATTACCAAATTGGAGAACCAAATTATTGATAATGACTAAATCAAACAAACCTGTTAGCTTTTATCAAAGCGTTGACAACTTCTTTGAAAAAGCTGCTCCTCACACTGGCCTCGACAGAGGAATCCTTGATCAGATCAAATCTTGTAGTGCAATTTATGCTATCAATTTTCCGGTGAAAATTACTGACCCTAAAACAGGAAAAAAGGGCGTGAAAGTAATTGAAGCCTATCGTGTTCAGCATAGTCATCACAGACTTCCTACTAAAGGTGGAATTCGTTATAGCAACCATGTTAATCAAGACGAGGTAATGGCACTTGCTACTTTGATGTCCTATAAATGTGCCATCGTACATGTACCGTTTGGTGGTGCAAAAGGAGGGGTCAAGATCAATCCTTGGGAATATTCAGAAGAGGACTTGGAAAAAATTACTCGTCGCTATACCTATGAACTTGTAAGAAGAGATTTTATTGGGCCATCTATTGATGTTCCAGCTCCTGATTATGGAACAGGTTCACGTGAAATGGCTTGGATTTATGATACCTATCGTACCCTCCGTGAAAATGAGATCGATGCGGCAGGATGTGTAACTGGAAAGCCAGTTAATCTGCACGGAATTCGAGGACGTACAGAGGCTACAGGACGTGGGGTATTCTACGGCTTAAGAGAAGCGTGCAACAATGAACAAGACATGAAAACACTTGGGCTTTCTCCTGGCATACAGGGTAAAAGGATAGTTGTTCAAGGTCTTGGAAACGTGGGTACATATTCTGCTTCAATTTCACAGGATGAGGGCGATGCTAAAATTATTGCAGTAGGCGAAGCAGATGGGTTCATTTTAAATGAAAATGGACTAGACATAAATAAGTTGGTTGAGATCAAGGCAGAAACTGGTTCAATTATGAATTATGAAGATGCCAAGAAATATGGACCTGAGGATAGAAGTAAAGTATTGGAATTGGATTGTGATATTTTAGTTCCAGCGGCACTTGAAAACCAAATTACAGCTGAAAATGCTGATAGAATAAAAGCCAAAATAATTGCCGAAGCTGCGAATGGCCCTATTACCTCTGCGGCAGAAGAAATGTTGCTTAAAAGAGGTGTGTTGATTTTGCCGGATGTATATCTTAATGCTGGAGGTGTTACGGTATCCTATTTCGAATGGTTGAAAGACCTTTCACATATGCGATTTGGCAGGATGGACAAGCGATATCGCCAACAAGTTAGAGAAAATACTTTGCACCTTATCGGTTCGATGACTGGCCGGCAAATTGACAAAGATGTTTTTGAAAAATTTGCAAAAGGCGCTGATGAAATTGATCTCGTTAGATCCGGATTAGAAGATTCAATGATCTCGGCTTATAACATTACAAGAGAGATTGCAAAAGAAAAGAAAATTGACCTCAGAACAGCTGCATTTGTCAATGCTGTTCAATTAATTGGGTCCGATTACATGGCTATGGGCATTTTCCCATAAATATTTGTATTTCATAATATGCAAAATGCAGGGTTGGTATTCCAGCTCTGCATTTTTTTTGTGGAAATATTCAAATAGGTAGGGTAGGCGATGACATGCTCGTTTTAAAGATGTTTTTAGACAACATTAAACGATCTAAGCTAAATTGAGTCTATCAACCATTACTACAAATAATTTACTTTGAATGGAGTAAAATTTACCTGACAGCTAATATTGTGCACAAAAATTAGGTTGTCCTTATAATCAAATTCTAACTGGAACTGGAAAAATTGAGAGAAAACTAATTGGATTGGATATCAATCCTCTTGGAAGCTATACCGATTCCGAAATGGTTTGGGAAAAATTAAACCATTTTTCCATCGGCATATCCTCAAAACCATTGGTTTGTAGAAAATCAAATTCCCAAACCACCTCGTTTTGAGTAAAATTTCTACAATTAATCCAAGTTTAAAAAAACTAATAATATGAAAACCACAAAATGGCTAATAACGTCCTCTTTATTATTAGGGCTATTTTTAACAGCATGTCAGCAGGATTCAACAAATGATCTGGAAGATAATCAAGCTTCTGAGCAGATTATAATTTCTTCAGAAGACCATGCGATTGCAGAGGATTTTTATCAAGATGTTGAAGATCAGGTTGACGAAGCTGTGGAAACTAGAGGTGGGGGAGGAGATTGCCCTACAGTTACCGTTGATCCTGATTGGCAAACTTATCCAAGAACAGTAACTATTGACTTCGGCGATGGATGCGTTGGTCCAAACGGACGCACAAAAAAGGGGCAAATAATAGTGTCGATTTCTGATAATTTGCTGAATGAAGGTGCAGTTCGGTCAGCTTCTTTTGTCGACTTTTCAATCGATGATGTTCTTATTGAAGGTACTCGTACACTTACGAATTTAGGATATGATTCGGACGGGAATATTACACTCTCCAGAGAGGTTGAAAATGGGCATATTGTATTTCCAAATGGACAAGAATCAATCTGGGAATCAAATGTCGTACTCACCCAAATTGATGGAGGCTTAACACCATTCAATTTTATTGACAATGTCTTTGAAATAACAGGAACATCAAGCGGGATTAACAGAAATGGTCATGCTTTTTCTATTGAAATTATAAATCCATTGGTGAAGAAAAAAGCTTGCCCTTGGCTTGTTTCAGGATCAATTTCACTAACCGTCGATAATGTGGCAGTTGGATTAAATTATGGAAATGGAGCTTGCGATAGAAAAGCGATTCTAACCTTACCAAATGGAACAGAACATGAAATTATCGTCCAAAAATGGTGGTAATGGCTAATAAAAATGGCGCTTAAAATTTTAAGCGCCATTTTCATATCAAAGCTATTTGCCTTTATTGCGTTGTTTGGCCCAGGCATCTTTCAAAGTAACAGTTCTATTAAAAACTAATTGGCCTTCTTTTGAATCTGGATCAGCATTGAAATAACCCAATCTGAAAAACTGATAACTATCTTCAAGTTTAGCCTCCTTAAGGCAAGGCTCCAGTTTTGCATTTTTAATCACTTTAAGTGAGTCAGGATTCAGTAATTCCTCTAAGTCTCCATCGTCGCTGGATGGGTCTTCAACACTAAACAACCTGTCATAAAGTCGAACTTCAGCATCTATTGCATGTTCAACTGAAACCCAATGAAGCGTAGCTTTTGGCTTTAAACCTGACGTATCGCTGCCACTCTTGGATTCCGGGAAATAAGTGCAATGCAATTCTGTGATAACTCCGTTTGCATCTTTTTCAAAATCATCTACCTGAATTATATACCCACTTTTCAAACGCCCTAATCTTCCGGGGCCTAATCTGAAAAACTTCTTTGGTGGGTCTTCCATAAAATCTGCACGTTCAATCCATAGTTCTCTTGAAAATGGAATTTCCCTGGTACCTGCTTCTGGGTCTTCTGGATTATTTACAGTTGGCATCCACTCTGTTTGACCTTCCGGATAATTGGTGATTACCAATTTTAGTGGGTCAAGAACTCCCATAACCCTGGTAGCAGATTTATTCGTGGCTCTCTCTTACGCAGAATTCAAGCAAGCCAAGATCGACGATGTTATCTCTTTTGCCAACTCCAATTTTTTGGAAAAC
>CALNYY010000107.1:0-2552 GCA_942490835.1 uncultured Saprospiraceae bacterium | reverse complement strand
AAATGCCCAATTCATCAGTAGACCCAAAGCGGTTTTTCAGCGTGCGGAGGATGCGATAGGTGTAGTTGCGGTCGCCCTCAAATTGCAGTACGGCATCCACGATATGCTCCAAAAGTTTTGGGCCAGCGATTGAACCATCTTTGGTTATGTGCCCAATAACGAATACAGGAATATTAGTCTCTTTTGAAAATCTTTGCAAATCAGCGGCGCATTCCCTCACTTGCGAAACACTACCAGGGGTGGATTCAATATGAGGGGAAGAAAGTGTTTGAATTGAATCTATTATGACCAGGTCTGGCGCAAGATTCTGTGCATGATTTAGGATTTTGGAGGAATTAGTTTCAGTGAGCAGGTAGCAGTCAGGCTTCAAAACTCCTAACCTATCTGCCCGCATCTTTATCTGTTCTTCACTTTCCTCCCCACTTACGTATAGTATTTTGGCGTTTACATTTAAAGCAACTTGCAACAGTAAGGTTGATTTTCCGATACCTGGCTGGCCGCCTATCAACACCAACGAGCCACTGACAATCCCGCCTCCCAGCACCCTATTTAGCTCATTATCTGTCGTTACAAGGCGCCGAGTTGCTCCAGCTTGAACATCTGGCAATGCAATAGGTCTAGCTTCTTTCAGTTTATTATCACTGCCCTTCCACATCCGGCTTCGCTGCTCAGGGGCTGTTTCTTTGGCAATGATTTCTTCCTGGATTGTATTCCACTCACCACAACTATTGCATTTGCCCATCCATTTTGGGTATGAAGAACCACAACTATTGCAAATGAAGACTTTTTTTACTTTTGACAAAATGGGAATTTTTTAAAACGATTCAAAAACGGTAGAAATTGAGCAGCGTAAAATTGGTGTATTGGGTAATATTTTAAGCAAAAATTTTGACCTTTTTAGAACAAAGCATAAAAATTACGGTTGAGTTATGCTTGCAAATAATTTAAACAACTATATTTGCCATTGAATTTAGTTGTCACTATGACAAATGTTATTGGGAAAATCTTACTCCCAGCTTGAAAATTCAAATCCATTTCCTTCCATCCCTTTTATCTTGTTTGGGAGGATAGATCGAACAAGCATTCAAAAGAACGTTTTTTGAATTATCAGAAACGATCTCGGTGCGACACAAAAACTACCTTAAGCAATTTGATCCAGTCATTGCCATAGGTCTGTTATTTGGCCATACGGGCGTTTCCTTGAAAAGATATAAAGAGATTGTTTTCATTTGGTTTTTTGGGGTTATACAGGGTGCCGCTTTTGCGGTTACCCTGTACTTTTTATGCATTAGGTCTTCACTAATTATATTGTGAAAAAAAATCAAAAAAGGTGTGACCTAATTGATCAAGTAAAGTCTTAAAAACCAAAGTCAAGAAAATTAAGAGTAAAGAACGGATGCTTGATAGGAAAGAAAATGATTGGATACCGTTCACTCAAAGAAATATGTAGATTGTTTTCATTTGGTTTTTTGGGGTTATACAGGGTACCGCTTTGCGGATGCCCTGTACTTTTTTTAGGGCTATTCTGTTTGCTCTGCCTGTTCAAACTGCTTGATAATTTCCTCCTCTGATTTCCCTAAGTTATCCAATAAAAATTGCGTGTCATCCGCAAAATCATTTTCAGGGTATTTCGCAAGAAAGGCCTCATAAACTGCCTTAGCTTCTTCCAATTTGTTGAGCTTGTCATCCAGTGTATACCCTTTCATAAAAAGCGCCGTTGCAGCTTTAACATGGTTGGAATGCTCTTTTAACACTTGCTCATAATAGCCAATTGACTTGTCGTGTTGGTTCACCAAACTGGCCATCTCGCCTGCCCGAAGCAAGTAATCTATCTTTGTTTTTTCATCAATACTGCCCAAGGCAGCAATTTCTTCGTATTTTCCCAGCAAGGAAATTATTTGATCTTTTGAATTGCCGGGGTCTTCACCAATTGCTGTCTCAAGTGCGGTGATTTCTTCACTCAATTTTGCGGCTGTATCCTCAGAACTACATGCTAATACCAATATTGAGGCTGACAAAAAGAACATTATTCGTTTCATAAAAGATAGGATAATAAGTATTCAGACTTAAACTTTTGACCAATTGCCTTTTCAAATACACAAAGTCTAAAGTCTGAATTCTTAGGTTTATTCAAAATGCAATTTACTTTACTGATTGCGAATATAATTTAAATGTTCAAAGCCCGAAAACGACAAAGCAAAACGACTATCTAAAATTTGCATTTTATGCTTTTGCAAATACACAACGAAGACCCAGAGCCCCGAAAAATCCAACAAGTCATAAATATTTTGGAGTCGGGAGGTATTATTATTTACCCGACGGATACGGTGTATGGATTGGGCTGCGATATTTTTAACAAGAAAGCTGTAGAGCGGATTTGTCAAATTCGAAAAATTGACCCCATAAAAGCCCGGCTTACTTTCATCTGTGCTGATATTAGTCAAATAGCTGAGTATGCATGGCAAATGGACAACCAGTTGTTTAAGCTATTAAAAAAGAATTTACCGGGGCCTTTTACTTTTATCCTGAAATCGAGCAATGCTGTTCCCAAG
>CALNYY010000106.1:0-85322 GCA_942490835.1 uncultured Saprospiraceae bacterium | reverse complement strand
AGCGAAAAAGTTCAAACTCAAGCCCATCGGCTACTTTAGCTGGCGATGAAGCCTTTATTTTTTGGGCAAGTTCTGCAGCTTTCGAAGCATCAATCCTGATAATTTTTAGAGGATCAGTTGGTGCTTCATTTTTGCAAGAAATAAATACGCTAAGTGAAAGCAAGGCGAGACAAAAAAAGTAATTTTTCATGAAGTGTTTTGGTTCTGAATGATTTCATTTGGTGAAAGGTGTCGGACACTTCATTGGCTTTAAAAAAAGTGCCGCTTTTTTCTGCGTTTTCTTTAATCTGAAAAAGTGTCCGACACCTATTTCCCTTGAAAACCAAATGAACTCACATTGAGCCAGTGTTTTTCTGTTTTTTATCAAGTGGTAAAAGTATTGATTCAAATAGATTGGAAGGAAAAATCATGTGAATATTAGTGCCGTATTTATTCTTTTGATTAAACCCCTTCCCTTTTTATTAGTCATATCGTCATCTTTATCAAATAACTAAACTCTTATCCAATGAAAATCAGCAAGCATTTTTTCATCCTCAGTTTATTTTTACTTCCCTCATTTTTATCTGCTCAAAATACTACAGAACAAGACGCAACTGGTTTTCCAGGCGACCATTTCAGCCTTGAAGGCGCATTGGAATTATTTAAGAAAGCAACCTCACTTGAAAATTTTGAAGAATTACTCAATAAAGAAGAGAACAGTGTCAACAACCTTGATCTCAATGAAGATGGGGAAATCGATTATATTCGGGTAGTTGACAATATGGAAGGTGATGTCCATGCAATTGTTTTGCAAGTACCCATCAGTAGTAAAGAATCGCAAGATGTTGCGGCTATTGAAATCGAACGCCAAGGAGATGAAGAAGCTATACTTCAGATCATAGGAGATGAAGATGTTTATGGCAGTGAAATAATTGTTGAACCATTTGACATTGAAACGAAAGATGATGGCCGTGGGCCGAGTGTTACTGTTGACCGCATTGTTTTTAATGTTTTCTTTTGGCCTTCTGTAAGGTATATTTATAGGCCAGGCTACAGGGTTTATGTGTCGCCTTTTCATTGGGGAGTTTACCCCAGATGGTGGAAACCTTGGAGGCCACATCCTTGGAGGACTTACCACGCAAGAACCGTTGTTTTCAGACCACACTATCGGGTAGCAACAACGCATAGGGTGGTAAAGGCTCACCGGATTTATACGCCTAAGCGTAAAACTTCAACTGTAGTTCGTACCAGAACCGATACACATCGAACAGCAGTAAATAAGAAAGCTGGTGTAAAAAAGACTACAACTACAACAACTGTAAAGGGAAAAAAAGGAAATACAGTAACCCGCAAAAAATCAACAACTGCAGCTGGTGCTAAAAGTAATAATGGTAAAGCTGGCGTGAAAAGGACCACCACTACAACAAAAGCAAAAGGTAAAAACGGAGGCACGGCTACCAAGAAAAAACAGAGCACAACTAGGAAAAAGAGAGGAAATTAGTGATTAGTGACGAGTGATTAGTGACGAGTAGTTTGGTGTGAGAACATTAGATAAAAAAGAAACGATCGGACGGTTGATACCATCCGATCGTTTCTTTTTTTTTGAATATCAAATCACCTGGTAATTAGCAACTTGGTCACTTCCCGTTGATTGATTCGAACGAAATACATGCCGTTTTGTAAGGATGACACATCAAGATATTTCCGTCCACCAGTCAATGTCATCGGTTCGACTACTCTGCGTCCCATCAAATCAATTACTTCTACTTCTACCCAAATACCTCCTTCCCACTCAATGGTAACTTTATTGTCAGCAGGGTTGGGATAAACGACAAGGTGATAATCGTCGGTTTTAGTGTAAACTGGAAGAATTTCATCGCAAAAAGTAGTGTCTGGATTCAGTTCTATCCAGCCTTTTCCTGAAAGGTCTTTACCATTGAATGCTTCGAAATCAGTAGGGTAGCGATCCACTCTAAAAGTTAAATTATTATTGGTAACAAGTGTGTCTCCTTGTGAAACAGGCTGCCCCATGAGCAACGGTGTTTTATATTCCCAGACCAATTCGTTGTCTGGAGTCAACTCAAAAAGATAGCCTGTTCTACCAGAACAAATTAAAAAATTGCCATTGTCAAGAACTTGTGTGCTGGAAAGACCGGTAGAGTAAACTTCTGTGGGAGTAGGATGGGTAAGGTCAACATCGTAGTCGGTTGGGCCCCAGAGGTTGTTATCGATAGTGTACCTCCACTCGTACATGTCCCACGGTGGGTTGAAAACATTAAAGCTGGAATAGTCGGCTCCTCTTCTGTTATTGAAAAATGATATTTTTCCGAAATGTGGATGTGTGGGACTAACAAAATCATCGACCCATTTTACATCATGATTGAAAAACATGGTTTGGTCATCTTCAGTCCCTTGGTCATAAGCGGCTGGATTGCCCCAGCGGTACATGAAGTCGCCACCTCTGCCACCCAGTCCTCCATTATGTCCAGCTGCCTGCACGGTGGAAGTAGAATGGTCAATGATGTACATTTCATTTAAATAAGGTGTGCTGAAAAGTATTTGATTGATCTCGTGCTGATAGTCGAGGGCATTTGAATGCAACCAATCCCTTCCTCCGTCATTGGTATTGTAGTTAATGTCCAGCAATTCTGGATGGTCAGCAACTACACCAAAGTTATCTTTTGTTTCATCAAAATCTTGTACCAGATGATCCCATAAATGCCATTCCCATACAATGTCATCCGTATTTGGGTCAATTTCAAATATCCATTCTGGCCAAAGTTCACCATCGGGAATTAAGGCTGTATCCCGCCCTGCTTGAATGGCCTCTGCCATCGTTTTATTTTCCCATGCTAAAGCCAAGACATGGCCATTGGGCATCACTGCAAAATCATGGTGCAAGCGGTTGAGAGAGTCGTTCATTTCAAAACTCCAAATCAGGTCATTGTCCCAATTCCTTATTTCAATTATGGCTCCTCCTCCTCCTGCCCATATCGGGTCGTTGCCGACAGCTGCATTGCGTTTTGCTTTGTATAGGTTGCCATTGGGCATGATGTAAGCTGTATTGCCTGGCCTGTATTGTGCAGAATCTTCCCAGATATGGACAATCTCGCCGCAGTTATCAAGCAGATAAACATTTGGCTGATTGTGTGGGTAAATGAGATTGTATCCTTCAAAAGATTTATGAGGGACATAAGATAAAAGCCCAACTGTATGGTCTTGAGCTTGAATGGCCTGCACAAAAAGCGCAATTATCAAAAAAACAGGAAGTAAATATTTTTTCATATCAATGGTTAGTGATAAGTGATCTGCGATTTTTTTTATGATTTCACAAATTTATAAACTACATGTTGTTTGGTTCTTTCTTCGAAAATGCGAAGTACGTAAATCCCTGAATTCCAATCAGTACTTGCTACACTGATTTTACGCATTGATGAACTTTCTGCTGTTACTTTGCGACCCAATAAATCCCAAATTTCAAGATTTAAATTTCTTCCCATTTCATTGTTGACCAGCAATTCGTTCTCCACAGGGTTATTGGCCAACCAGACCTCTTGTAAAGGTTCATTTTCAGAAATGGCAACTGGGGGATCATCATAGATAATGCAGTCGCTGGGCCATGGATTGAGTTCTATAGGTTCACCCGGAGTTAAATCTTTTCCCTCAAAAGCTGCATAGTCAGCGGGGTAGCGGGTACCTCTAAAAAGGGAATTATTGGGTGGCGTCTGACCTTGCTCAACTGGGCCTCCCTGACTGGCTATTGGACTGATGTATTCCCAAACGATTTCCTTATCTAAAGTTACTTCGAACAATCTACCATCAGTGCCTTCACATATCAATTGGTTGCCATTGGGGAGTGGATGAACGCCAGAGACATTAACTGAGAAAAAGTCTGGCTCTTCGAAATACCAGTCGAGTAGATCGGGTCCAAAAGGTTCATCTTCACTTATCAAATAATTACCTTCAATATCGGTTGGAGGTGTCCAAATATCAATAGTAGAGTAGGAGCCATCGGGCCTGCTGCCACCATTATTATAAGCCAACAGCTTCCCATAATAAGGGTGATTTTCCTCCAATATCCAGGAGATATTATGTTGGCCAAAAAGAGTTTGGTTATCAACAGTTCCTCGATCATACACAAGAGGATTGCCCCACCGGTATAATAAATCGCCACCCTTCCCAGTATTGCCTCCAGCATGACTGGCAGCCTCTGCGCTGGTAGTGCTATGGTCGATGATCCATATTTCGTTAAAATGCCTGCTGCTTACTGCTATCTGATCCAGCTCAGGATTGTAAGCAATAGCATTGAAATGCAACCAATCAGCACTTGATCCAGGCGTTCCTATTCCGGCATTTCCATAATTGATATTCACTAGCTCTGGATGTTCTGCTATGATCCCATAGTTGGCTTTAGTGCTATCAAAATCTTGGATTAAATGATCCCAAACGTGCCATTCCCAAACGATATTGGCGTCACTATTTCCGACCATTTCCAGCTCAACTATTTGTTCTGGCCAAATGCCGTTTGCACTAATGGTTAAAGGGTCACGACCAGCAGAAACAGCTTCTATTTGTGAACGGGACTCCCATGCTATGAGTAAAATATTTCCGTTGGGTAACAGCTCAATATCATGATGTTGGTGGTACTCGGATGTGGCATAATTGTAAAACCAAAGCAGATCGCCTTCCCAACTGGTCAGTTCTATTCGGCCTGCGACACCACCTCCAGAAAAGCTGCCTCCTATTCGACAGGTGCGAAGCAGGTTGCCATTTTCAAGCAGGTACATGGCAGAGTTGCTGATGAAATTACTCTCCCATGAATTTACCACGAACCCACAATTATCAATTAAATAAGTATTGGTGCCTTTGCCGAAAAGAGTATAACCATTTACTGAAAGGGAGTCATTGAGGAAAACACCAACCGTTTGTTGTGCAGTTATTTGACTGAAAACTAATAGGATAGAAAAATAAAGGAGTACTGTTTTTTTCATGCAATCAAATTGAGCCTTTGTGGATTGTAAAACTTGGATTTTCGCTCTGATCTATTGCATAATTAGAAAGAAATTGCCAATTAAATCAGCCCATTTCTAAGCCCCGCCAACTGGCGACGAAATAAATTGTATGGAAACGCTATAAATCCATGAGCTCTACCTCGGTAAGAATGAAATTCAATTGATCAAAGTCTTCATCGTTGAGGAGCAATTTTCCTTTGAAGACATAGGGTTTGTCCATATCAAAATCAGTAGTCTTCTCCTTCATCCGCAATTCAGCTACACTTTCAATGCCTGCTTCCCCACAGAAGAAACACATGGCATAAGGGTATTTAGAAATGATGATTCCCTCAAATCCGCCAGACTCTGCCGTAGGAATGATATACCCCATGAGCATGACTTCCTTGCCCTGCCACTTGAGTACATCTTCAGAAAAATCCGGCCATGTCATGAACATGCCGTATTGTTTGACAAAGGTTTTTTTGAATTCTGTTTTCTCGAAAATTTCCCAACCATTTTGGGTTTGGGAGTTGGAAGTAAACGATGCGAGAATTAATAAAAGAGATATGAATGATTTGAACATAAAAACTTGGAAAGAAGAAACTTGGAAAATGGAATTAAGCATATGAAAATATTATTCAAAAAGCGCTTCGGCAGTAATTTCAAAATTGTCAACAGCTGGTTCACCACTGCAAATTGTCTCTCCTCTGCAAATAGAGACATTATCAACCGCAGTATAAACATGAACTTGCTTTAAAATTGGAAAAATATGCCAAACAACTTTGACCCCGGCATTGAAATATTCTTCCAGTTTTGCATTCACTTTGTTAATATTATCGTGTTCGGAAATTATTTCACCTACCCAAAGCGCTACCTGGTTTTCACCTTTTTTTATTTTTTCCAATTGTGCTTTTGAATAGATAGCGAGATAAGGCCTTCTCAGTTGGGTTGAAGAAGTATCCATATCGCCTTCAGCCGCAAGAAGACCTCCATTCTGGAATACTTTCGACTGAAGAAAAAGTCTTAGTAAAATATTTTGAATGATGAGCTGTTGTTGGTTCAATGTTGAGGTGGTTTCGACCACACCATTATTCAATTCATACTTGTACCCATCATCTTTATCTGAGTACAAAAGAAGGAAGTCTTCTTTTGAAATAGGAGCTTGCTGGCCTTTTGTCATAGCTCTTCGACTTTTATGTGCTGGCGCAGTTGGCATTGTGGTCAATTTTTACAAATATAAATGAAAAGGTTGAATGAATCTGTACTTGAACCCATTCAACCTTTCAATCAACCGCCTAAATTTGAGTATGTTCAGTATTCAAAATTTTAGTAAAATGCCCCTTATTCGCTGACACTTCGTTTAACAAGTCTATACTCTTTAGTTCTTCAATATCTTTTTTTTCGTCCAGCCGTTTTCTGTCTGCACCACCAACACATACATGCCTGTTGGCAAGGAGTTTACATCAATAGACTGTGTGCCTTGACTAATTTGAAACTGCCTAATGCTGTTTCCTTTAACATCATAAATAGAAGCTTTTGCTTTTACAGCCTCCTTCCATTCTATGTTCAATACATCAATGGTCGGGTTTGGAAAGGTGGACATTTTGAAATCGACTTCTTGTTCTTTTGCATCCAAGATGTATTGCCATTCAAGGTTGTCTATGCAAAAATAAGCAGGCGTATTCATGCCAAATTGCACATCATTGTCGCTGGAACTCAGCGTAAAAATTAGCGAATCTGAATGGTTCAACCCACCCAAATCAATTGATTGCCAATCAGAGATGATATAGTCCAGTGAATTGTCATCAAAGCGGTAATCGGCCAGGTAAAAATCAATACTGTCATCGATGAGTTGACCATCGTACCAACCTTTAATAGTTAGCAGGAAAAAATCAGGATCAGTCCCATCTTCTCCACCGAATTTTTTTGCAAAACCATCTCCTTCGAGCATGCTCAAATAAGCATAAGTCGAATTAGTAATTTGAAATTTGTCGAATGCGATGTCAAAATTGTTTCGATATATAACTGACTGGCCAAGTACAAAAGTGGTGGCATAGGTTGTCGAACCGCCAGCTCCTTCCCCTGTAATAGCACTCAGGTCATTCATAAAGCCTGGTGTTTGGGTATCAGTCGTGGCAGAAATGGCCCATCCTGACCATGCCATCCAAGCGGGGTTGTAATCGTTTGGAAAGAAAAACCCATCCGATTCAAACCCGCCGTTTTCGTCGCTACCATTTAGGAATTCGCCAGGGCTAAGGCCGAAATCTTCAAAATCAATGATTGTTTGAGCGGTTAATGCGGTCAAGAAGAATAGCGTAAATAAGAGCGTAAATGATTTTTTCATGTTGTTATTTTTGTTTGTTGATGAATATAGTTTGAAAGTTTATAACAGGTTTTAAAAGGTTGATGGCTCAAAGTGAATTCATTTGGTTTTCAAGGGAAATAGGTGTCGGACACTTTTTCAGATTAAAGAAAACGCAGAAAATAAGCAGCACTTTTTTAAAGCCAATGAAGTGTCCGACACCTTTCACCATATGAAATCATTCAGAACCAGATTGATTAATTGTTGATATCAACTTTTAAAACATCTTTTCAACCAATTTAAAACTCGCACCTACCCTAAAATACCTGCCCGGCATGGCCCGCCGCTCAACAATCCGATAATTGGTGTCGCACAAATTTTCTGTTTTGAAATAGACTTGCCCACCAAGTTTTGGTAGTTGCCATTGGTATGCAATCCTCACTGTACCAATATGATAGTTGGGCATTGTTCCCACATTTTGCGATTCTACTGTTCCAGTGAAATGATGCTGATAATTCAACTCTAATTTTTTCCAATTGCACTGAATACTACCAAAGGCATTGTGCTTAGGCACATAAAGTAGTTGCTGTCCGACCGTTACTTTTGGATTTTCGATAGCTTCCTGATAGGTAGATCTGATGAAATCATAACCACCTTTCACTTTTACTTTAATTTGGTTTAAAAAGAATTCGATAGTTACCCTTTGTTCAAATCCTCTGCTCCAGACCTTGGAGATATTATTCGCAGAATAGAAATTTTCGCCTTCCCTTATTCCCCATTGAATCCAGTTGTCAATATTTCGGTTGAACACCGAAACGGAATAGCTTGCTATCACTGGAAGCAGGTCTATTGGTTTAGTGGTGGCGCTTTTATCATGTAAATTAAAAGTTAGCCCAATCTCCTCGCTCCATCCACGTTCTGCAATAAGATTGCTATTGCCGCCTGGCTGCCAGAAGAGATCATTTAACGTTGGAAGCCTGTAATTGCGGGTGACTTTTGAACGAATGGCCAGCCAATCAGAAAGTGGTATATCAATGCCAACGGCTGGCACTATTGGCACAAATGCTCCGTCCACTATTTCTTGACGGAGGTTGAACTGCATATTCCAATTTTTAAAAGAGTGGCGATATATTGAATAAATAGCGCTTCTATTTTGCTCTTCAGCAGTAGAGTAAGCTCCAGCTTCTGCCTGCAACCAAGTATGGTTAATCCCTACCTGTAATTGCTGGTTTTCGCTGAGTTGCCATTCTTGTTCAACCTCGCCAATTGCTTTCCAAAAATCGTTGTTTGCATCTAATAAAATAAGGTCGTCTCTATAATTTTGCAATTCTCGGAACAGGCCTCCTTTAGCTGTAAGTGTTGAATTTTTTCCAGCTCTTTTCCAATTGAATGAAGTCCGCCAAAAGTCATCCGATTGTTCGGCTACACTGCGATTTTGAACGGTGGTAGGTGGAATTTCACGCTCCATTTTCTGAAGCCAAGTATGTACAGATAGCAGTTGATTGGGTTTTATTTTCCAATATAACTCGTGCAGTAGATTGTTTTGGTTAAAGGCAGCATTGGTTTGTTTTTTCTTTGAACCATTAGTGATGGTATATTCAAAATCATTTTCAGCTTGCTGGTGGGTAAACCGAATACCGTGACTCCATTTTTTATTACCAAAATGCCAACGTAATTGTTGGTCGTACCAACCAAAACTGCCCAACTCACTTTGAATTTGAAAAGAATGCCCATGTTCAAATAAAGGCTTGTTTTCCAAAAAAATAGTACCACCAATGGCACCGCTTCCCCAAGATGCGCTATTGCCGCCAAGTGACAATGTCACTTCATCTACCATGGAAACGGGCATGAGGGAAAAATCGAGTTGTCCGAGCATAGGGTTGTCTACAGGCAGCCCGTTCCAAATTACTACCGTATGCCCAGCGCTCCCTCCTCTTATGGAGGTTGTAGCTGAACTACCGAGTCCATAGCTCTTAATAAATGCTCCACTCTCATTTGCCAGTAGGTCACCAAGATGATTGGAATTATTGCGTTGCAGAGCTGATTTTTCCCAATTTTGGCTTCGTTCTCCAACCGTGCTATGGCGAATGTGCTGGGCAGTTATGTGAGCAGTAGGGAGGGTTTTGGAAGTATCTGTTGCATTAAAGGTTTGAGAATAAATAGTGGCAGGAGCAGTAAGAATTACTGTTGCGAAACAAAACAACCTTATTGAATAATATCTTTCGAAGGAGATCATTTCCTGCCTAAATATTACGGAACAGGAGAGGATCAGGCAGGAAACGCAGGTAGGGAAAGCACCAAGGATTGGCAGGTCATTTCTAAATAAAACGAAATCTGCCCATTACGTTTCATCCCTGACCTTTCACCCGAAAGCCGTTGTGAATGATAAAACTGGCAGGTCTTCTGGCTCGCTTCATTTTTTTGACGCCTTCCCCGGTATTCAGTTGTCAGTCTGTAGTTGGCAACAATTATCCGAGTGGCATTATGTCAAAAAAAATTAATAAAAACTCATCTCTCCTCACATTACTCTCATCACTAAAAAAGAAGCTTACAGCAGCGGGGACTGCCCCGGAATTTCACCGGGTTCCCTATTAAGGCTGGCAACGAATTGCCTGCCACCAATTTTGATGGGGCGAATGTAGGGAGGAAAAAGTAAAAAGTAGAAAGGAAAAAGGAAAAAGTTTGAGGTTCTGAATTTTACTCATCTTCTTATTCACTTATTGTACTCAATAATAATAGCTGAAACCAAATTGCAGGCGGAATTTTCGAGCAGAAATAAAACGCCCATTTTCAAAATTAAGAAACAGGATTCCATCGCCATGCGCCTTATAAAAGGCACTTGAATTTATGGCGAATTTTTCTGAAATAAAAAAATCAGCTGAAAGATATAGGTTGGAATTAGTATACAATTCAGCATATTCGTTAAACTCATCAGAAGCATAGAAAGTATAACCTGCACTCATTAAGGTATTACTCAAAAAATAGCTAATACCAACCTGCCCTGTAGCCATCCATCCAAAATCTTTCAAATTGAATTCATCAAAATAAATTAAGGATGGACCTACGCCCGCCGATGGTGTGAAAAAAAACTTGTCTGAAATGGGGAAATATTTTTCAATAGATGGGAGATAAATTGCAATCGTTGCTGGCCTAATATTTTTACCATAAGCTCCATAGCCGAGGAACCGATGATTAATCCGAAGGCTATTTTGAATAAATTTTGATATTTCAAATGACCCAATATATTCCAAATTTTTATAAAATATGGTGCCTTCAAGCGATAGCGAACGATTCCCTTCTGTAAGATAGCGTTCATTTAATGGCTTCCATTCAGCCTTTTCACTACGATGCTGGTGGGATGGCAAGAAATAATGCATGTTTAAAAATATTTCAAAGCCACGAGGATTGTCTTCTGTGAAAAAAGTAGGATCAACTGGATTGGGAAAAGTATATGAATTGTAGTGGTTATAAAAGTTATAATTGAAGTTTATTTCTACCGACGAATTATTTGATAAAAAATGAGCAATCCCAAATCCAAAACTCCATTCATTCTGGCTTGAAGTAAATGAATAATTATTGTGTAGAAAATTGGTATGGAGATAAATGCGATTCCTGTTTTCTAAAAAATAATATCTGGAAAAAATCCCATAACTTGGAATAGAGAACCTACTTTTATTTTTAATGTCAATCGTGTATATTGGTAGATATTCTGCACCGAAAAATAAATTATCAATAAAAGCGTAACCCACCTTTGTATTCATGTTCCCCACAAAATTATTGGCATGTTGATATTGATTGTAGTTTAAATTGCCATTAAAATTGAGCAGCAAACTGCCTTTTTCAGTTTGTGAAAAAAGAGGCATGCAAAAAAAGAGCAGGATGAAAACTGGTGCAGTGCGCATTAGCGTGGAAATTATTTTCGGTAAACTTATACTCAAAAAGAAGTGGTTTGGGAATTTAATTTTCTATAAATCACTGGTTTTGAGGATATGCCGATGAAGAAATGGTTTATTTTTTCCAAACTATTTCGGAATCGGTATAACAACCATGTTGCAATTATTAAAGGGTGCGATTTAAATCGCACCCTTTAATAATTGCTCGGCTCTAATCTCTAATACCTGCTCACTAATCATTCAAATCACGGCTTTACTTTTCCCATTGCTTTTTGCATTGGGTTCAAAATTTCTTCTTCTTTATCTTCTTTATAAATTTTAAAAAATTGGGGTGATGCAGGAATTGGTGTAGAATTATTGGTGTCATTAATGTCCGCAATTTCCCGATAGGGGTCGAGACGAACACTGGTTGCTTTTTTGTCCTTTACAAATACTTTACGCACTTCCTTTTCATCTTTTCTCCAAATTTCAGCAGCCATCCGTTCTATTTCTGTGGTTCCGTCTTCAAAAGTCCACTCAATAATAATAGGCATTACCAAACCGTGGTTGGTAAATTTAATTTCGTAATAATTCTTGTTGCTGTATTTCTTTTTCTTTTCTTTCTTGGGCATAGCAACCTTTTCTGTTCTTTTTATTTGCACCGAATCTTCCGTTTCCCAGGGCTTGTAATTCGTGTAAAAATCAACTAAATCTGAGTCCTTTTCAACGTCAAACTCCATCTCAGATTCCTTGTTTCGGATTTTCGAAATGTCCTCAAATGGTTTTTCTTTTCTGACCGTTTCTGTTTTAAATTTTTCAGCTGGGTCATTTTCCACATCGGCTTTATACCAAATAATGCTGTCCATTGAAATGTCAACCGCATCAATACCATAAAACCAACCTCTCCAAAACCAATCAAGATCGGTGGCCGATGCATCTTCCATGGTGCGGAAAAAATCAGCGGGAGTCGGGTGCTTGAAAGCCCAGCGCTCACAATATTCTTTAAAGGCCCGGTCAAATAATTCCCTGCCCATAATTGTTTCGCGTAAAATGTTGAGCCCAGCTGCTGGTTTTGCATATGCATTCAATCCAAATTCAATAATGTTGTCGCTATTAGTCATGATAGGCTCGAGCGAATCCCGTGACATGGACATGTATTCGGTTATCTTGTTGGCGGGGCCACGCCGATGCGGCCAGTTGTTGTCCCATTCAGAAAGGGCAAGAAATTGCACGAAAGTGTTGATGCCTTCATCCATCCACGACCATTTTCGCTCATCACTATTAATGATCATGGGAAAATAATTGTGTCCTACTTCATGGATGATGACTGAAATAGCTCCGTTCTTATTCCTTTCCGTATAGGTGCCATCCTCTTCTGCCCGGCCATAATTGAAACAGATCATGGGGTACTCCATCCCATTTGATGCTTCTACTGAAATGGCAACAGGGTAGGGGTAAGGGATAGAATATTTAGAGTAGGTACGCAGGGTCTGTGCCACCGCTTTCGTTGAATATTTGCTGTAAATAGGATAGGATTCCTTGGGGTAATAGCTCATGCACATTACTCTTTTACCATTGGAATTAAAATGCGGCATGGCATCCCAAACAAACTTCCTGCTTGCAGTCCAAGCAAAATCCCGGACATTATCTGCTTTGTAAATCCATGTCTGCAATTTGGTGCTTCTCTTCCCGGATGCATTTGCTTTTGCCTCATCAAGCGTAACAATTTGTAAAGGCTCTTTAGCAGATTTGGCTGCTTCCCATCGTTTCAACTCTGTTGGTGACAATAAGGACGGATAATTCAAGCATTCACCTGTTGACCCTACGACATAGTCGTCAGGCAGTGTCATTTTAACAACATAATTTCCGAAGGTTAAAGCAAATTCGCCGCGGCCTGTGAATTGTTTGTTCTGCCAGCCTTCCACATCTGAATACACACAAAGCCTCGGAAACCACTGAGTAATGGTAAATATATAATTGTCTTCATCTGGAAAATATTCATAGCCACCCCGGCCTCTTGGGCCTTCTTTCCGATCAACAATTTTGTAATTCCATTTTACTCTGAAAGAAAATTTTTCACCAGATTTGAGCGGTTGCGGTAAATTGACTCGCATCATCGTACCATTGATAAAATAATCCAATGCCTTGTCATTCTCATCGGTCAATGACTCAATATTGTGACCGTACTCCGTCATGTCTTTCCACTGCTCAAGCATGTATAATGCTTTTTCATTCATTTCCTCTTCTATGCTGTTACCGTTGAAATGATGGTGGTCTAAATGCCCTTGATGTTGATTCTCATCTAACTGTAACCACAAGTATTTCAAAGTATGTGGTGACTGGTTGTAATAGGAAATTAGTTCTGAACCATAGAGTCGCTGGTTTTCAGTATCGAGCCTGCACTCTATGTCATAATCTGCTCTTTGCTGCCAGTATTCGGGGCCAGGAGCTCCATCAATTCCACGATAGGGTGTTGCGCTTGGCAGAACGGCATCTAACTGCTCAAAGGCTTTACCATGATTAGATGTGTTTTGGGAAAATACTGTTGAAATAGAAAATAAGATGACAGCAGGCAGTAAGGTGTATATTTTTAAGAATCTCATCCTGTAGTGATTGGTGTTTAAAAAATTCTACTCAGCCCAAGGGGTCATGACCTCTTGGAAAATGCTGGAAATAATTGATTCAGTTTAGACATATAAACGTCTTCATTTATTTGACCACATTTCCTAATAACGAGTTGAAAAGTTTGCAAAGATAAAAACAGGATTGTAAAGCAAGGGTTGATTGAACGGATGGCAATCGGCAAGACAGAACCTCAAAAAAAAATGGTGAGAGGATCCTACCACTCCCACCATAATAGAATGACTTCGCATTCCTGATAATCCTTTGAGATAAATGACAATTTCGGGTTTAGATTTTCTTTTCGTCTTTCATTTCTTTTTCTGGCAAATGAAGCAGTAATAGGCAAATTATGGCTGAGAAAAGAATTATAAGATCATCCATGGGTTTAGGTGTTTATCTTAGAGCATGTATAGGTTTTCATGATTGAGCGAAAGTGAACAAATTTTGTTTTGGACGAGGCAAATTTTGCAGGCGGATGCGGGCAATCCGCCGAAAAATTTAACGAAGTACAGGATAAAATTTGTCGCTTGTAGCCAATTGATGGAATTCTATATGTGCTCTTAAGTCATAAGGTCAATTGCTTAATCCAGTTGGAAATTTTTTTCCATTGAGAAGAACGTGGTACTGACCCTACGGTCAGCGACTTTCGTTCCTGGTATCTACCAATATTCAGACTTATCTCATATCTACCCTGCTCCAATGCTTTAAGGTCCATCGCTATCGTCCCTCCAGTTTTGGGCAAGCAGTGAACTGCCTGAAAACATAATTTACCTTCGGGCGTCCGAATAAATACTGCCACTGGTTTTTTAATATCGCCTGCCAAAGCGATATATGCTTTACCATCTGGCAGCAATGGGTTTGGGAAAATATCTCCTATCAAAATATCGCTATGCGTATTCATTTGTAAGCGGCTTTTTAGCAAATAGCCTTCGAAGTTCAAGGTAGAGTAAACTCAGTTGCTTATTGCTGCGACAAATTTAAGGGTATGGAGGTATGACAAATCGGACATATTAGGGGGACAAATCGGACAATTTCAGAAAAGTCGACAGGAATTTGGTAGAAATGCAGACACTTCCCTTTTAGGGAAGTGTGTTTAGTGCATCATATATTTTTGAATTAACTCTGATAAAATTAAAGGATTCACCTTCTCTATTGGGTGTTCTACTCCTTCCAAAATATGAAGATCTCCCTGAGGCAAGCTCGTAGCCACTTCCCTCGATTCTTCCAAGCCAACCATGTTGTCTTTGTCACCGACGGCGATGGCAACTTCGTGATTGATTTTTGCAAAATCAGAGTTGGACAAGGCAGCCCCATTGCCTAATTCTTGCATCATGGTAGCTGTTTTATGTAGCACATTTTTCCAGTTTTCGTTGCCGTGGCGAGTCCCGAGCATATTGGCAAATTTGGGTACTTTTTGTTCTATAATTTCGGGGTTTAGCATCTTAACTTCTTTGGCTGCTGATTCTGGTGTCCAAGCAAATTTGGTAGCGAGTGTAATTATTTTCCCAACCTTATCGGGGTGTTTTAAAGCAAAATCCAAAGCTACATATCCGCCCATGCTATATCCGAAAAAGTGGGTAACGGACAAATTGTTTTGATTCATGTATTCCAGCACGTTTTCCGAAAAAAGATCAATTGAAAAAGAGTGGTTGGAGAGCCTTCCACCATGTCCTTCAAAATTCAGGAGATGAATATTGAATTGGCTTGAAAGCAGATTCCCCAATGCAGTCAATTGATCCTGGCTGCCCAGCGCACCGTGAAGCAGTAGAAGATTTTCCATTTATTAAAAGGGAGGGTTAGGAAATTAAGAAACTGGAAATTTTTAATTTCCAGTTTCTTAACAACTTCAACGCTATATCAACTTCTGGAAGGGAAAATGCCTTGTGTGCAAATGCAATACTTTAACCCTAAGTTCGGATTATTAGGTAGTAGCTTTGTAATCCTCTTTGGAGCACTGACATTTTCTGTGCCGCCACTTTGTCCCAATCTTACTAATGGTAACCCAACACCTTGTCCGGCACCAACCGCTGAACGGCCTCGAAGGTCAGGAAGCGCAAAAGTAGTTCTGCCATCACCACCGTAGGTCGTTCCCAATAATGAAAACAAAGCCTGGTTGTTGTTTATCGGCAAAATTTGCCCTTCACATGCCATATAGTTTCTTGGACAAAAATTAAATCCTGCAACCATGATTTCACCAATAAAAGCATCTTGACCTACTGCAATTTCGGATGAAGTTGTTGGCTCAGTTTTGTTGTCAGAAGATGAAGAAATAATGCTTGCGAAAAAAAATCCGCCTAATAGAAATGCAAATAAGGAAAGGAATGTAGATTTTAACATGATACTTGAATTTTGAAGTGAAAGGATGGAAAACAAACTTACGGTATTTTGTCTGTATCCAATAGCAAATTGAAATTCACTCAATCACACATTCACTCATTGATTCTTCCGCCCCAGCTCCCACCTAATCCCCAGATACAATTCTCTCCCTGAAAGCGGTGCATAAGCGTACACTGTATCGAAATGATCACTAAACCCAGCAGGTGCATTCGGATCGTTGATGCCAACCAGAGGCGAAATTGGTTGGTGATGATTGAATACATTTTCGATTCCGCCATACAACTGCAATTTCGAATCTTTGAAAGATTTGGTTACTTGAACGGTATGCCTCGACCATGTATCAGATGTAGTGGGGCGGGAGTTTGTAAGTGGTAATCCATTTTCATCGAGGTCGTATACCTCTGGCAATTCCATTGGGCCTGTCAAATTGAAACTCCATGCGAGCAGCAGATTCGGTTTTTTTATTCGGTAATTCAATGTTCCTGTACTACTGTATTTTGGGGCAAATTGTAAATCTGTAATATTTGAAGAACCGTCTATGTCTACAGAGGTTTCAGTCACTTTTTGAACGGTAACACCAATGTTGAATGAAAGCGGGAATTGGAAATTTTGAGCAAAACTTACACTGACACCTTTGCTTACAGCATACCCTTCCGAATTAGAGTAAATGATCTTTCCAGCAGTATTGTAATCTGGAATTATTTTGTTGTTGAAATAGGTATAAAAAACATCGACGTCCAGCGTACCCTGACCACCCATAAGCGCATGGACATGATTGAAATTTAATGCAGTGTTCCAGGAACGTTCTGGGGACAGTTCTTCTAAAATTTCCACTGTCCGTTGTCCAGTTACAAATGCATGGTCTTCCGTGAATAGATTCACAATTCGAAATCCTGTACCCATATTTAGGCGGAACGTAGACCAGTCACCGCTTTTGTATTTTACATTCAACCGCGGAGCGAAAATAGGACCGTGTTGGGAATAGTGGTCAAGCCGAGCTCCTGTTAATATCGATAGCTTTTTGCTGGGCGACCATTCATTTTGTGCAAAAATGCCAGGAATAAATTGAATGGAAGGTTGGTTGTCACCCTCTTTACGGGTAGCGATAGTATTGTCGTCATAAAACTGGTGGCGAAAGGTAGAACCAACGATGAGTGCATGTTTGCCTATAGATTTGTCCCAAAGGAAATTGGCGTAAGCAATCCGTTGCTTGGCAACATAATGATCGCTTCCATAATAGCTGTCTTGGTCGTGATTGCTGAATGAAAAATCGACCTTCAAGCTTTCATCGGTAGGTAGTTGGTAAGTTCCAAAAAACTCCTGTCGTTTTGTGTAAATGCTTTCTCCATAAATATTTTCACTTCCACGTATTGTCCGATAAGCCCTGTCTTGCAAATAATCAAACACGCCGTTGTGGCGATCCTCATAATAGTATTTGGCTGCCATAAAAAATGGTTTTCCACTCTTTCTTTCGAGCGACCATTTAGAAAAAACAGAAATCCTGTCAGTTCCAACTACATCTCCAAACCCATCGGCTACCTGGTCATGAAAATCGTTGACATAAGCATAGTCTGCGCCGATGAACCCGTTCCAATTCCCAATTCTCGGTGCATATCCAAAATTTCCATAGACCTCCTGATGGGTAGTGCTTCTGATATCTGCCATTAAGACTGGTTGACGCTTTGGGTCTTTTGTGATGACATTGATGACACCGGCCACAGCCTCCGAGCCATAGAGTGTTGAGCTGGGCCCTTTTATGACCTCGATACGGTCGATGAGTGATGCAGGGATTCCGTTCAACCCATACACCGAAGCAAGATTGCCAAACATAGGTGTGCCGTCCATCAGTACTGCTGTATATGGCCCTTCCAGCCCGTTTATCCGCAAGCTATTTGTACCACAAACGCCGCATTCTACGACTTCTTCTACTCCGTTTATCATAGCCACGCTTTCCACTATGTTATTGGGAGAGCGGTTGTCCAATAAGTATTTATTGGTAATGACTTCCACCTTTACAGGGGAGTCTTTGATGAATGTTTTCCGCATGGTGCCTGTGACTACTACCGTTTCGAGACCAAGAATATCTTCTGATAAATCAATGATGCCGAGGTCATTTTTCATGTTGTTGGCCAGCGATATTTGAAGGCGTTTTGATTGAAAACCAACTGCCGAAACCACCAACCAATATTCACCATGCGGTACATTTTGCAACTGGAATTGCCCGTCAAGGTCAGAGCTTGTTCCGAAGACTGACCCTTCAATCCCGATATTGGCAAATGGAACAGGCTGGCCTTCTGAAGTGACAGTGCCTGATACAGTTGACACTTGGCCTTGCATATTGGTTGAAAGTATAAATGGTGCGAAAAAGAGTAGGTGTATAAGCTTCACTGATAAATATTTTCAGCGAAGGTAAATCAAATTTTTAAGTTTACTTAAAAATAATTTTAGAAAATGTTCCCCCCCCCCGTACAAATTCCTCGAATCCAGGGCCTCCGGGGTAGTGGCAATGAGGTAGGATTAAGTGAAGAATTAGGGAATTTGATGAAAAATTTTACAAAAAACCGGAAGATTTGATAAATTTTTTAACAGATATGGCAACAACGAAGCTATGTGAAATAGAAAAAAACAGCCTTTCTACTCCAGTTCAAACTCACCTTCCGTTTTCTTAGCATCCAAGATCAGCGTCATTTTTTCTCTGTCAGGCATTTGAAGAAAAACCATGTTGGACTGTTTCTTGAATTTCTCGATCAATAATTGGTTGGAGATGAGTAGTTTGGAAAAAGAAGGAGGTTTGGAGCAGGGTAGGGTATAACTTACGAGCACCTGGTCATTTTTCTCTTGGATGGATTGGAATTGCAAACTTTGATTTTCGTCCCCAAAACTCAACCTTACGTTTTCAATGATATAGCTGTCAACGTCCGATTTGTCGAGTTCAGGCGCTTCGGGATTGTCATAAAGTGCTTCTTTCAGATCATCTTGAAAAAGATAGAATTTGACCTCAAAAGCATTGGCCTCAGCTGAAAAAGAGATTTCGCACACGCTCATTTTAAATTCATGAGCCTCAGGAATGCCGAACAACAGCAGTGATATGATGAAGTATAATTTCAACTCAATAGATTTTCCAAAATCAAAATAACCGAAACGCCAGCTCCCATGCCTGAAATGAAAAGGTTCCATTCACGGTGTTTTATTTTCCAGATTTGCGACAGCAAAAAGTACAAACCAAAGAACACCAGAACGATCAAAAGTTGCCCCAATTCAATACCTATATTAAAGGCAAATAAGGGTTTTACAATATTGCCCATTTCTCCAAAAAGGCTGCGGAAATAATTGGCGAATCCCATACCGTGTATAAGGCCGAAGAATAAGGCCAGCAAGTAATTGACTGAGATTTTTTTGAAAATGAACTTATTGCTTCTTGTACTGATATTGTGCAGGCTGGTGAGCAGTATGGTAATAGGGATGAGTAGTTCAACCAAATCAGATGGGACACGGATAATGCTCAAAGCTGACAATGCGAGTGTCAAAGAATGGCCTATGGTAAAAGCTGTGACAAGAATCAAAATTTTCTTCCAATCTTTCACCCGATATACAGCACACAAGGTGATGATGAACAACATGTGGTCATAAGCTTGCACATCGCTGATGTGCTCAAAGCCGAGTTGTAGGAATGCAGAGAATTCGGACATGTGTTTTAAAAAGTAAAAAGGTAAAAGTATAAAGTAAAAAGGAGTCAGTTATACCGATTCCGAAATGGTCTGGGAAAAAATAAACCATTTCTCCATCGGCATATCCTCAAAACCAGTGGTTTATGGAAAATTATATTCCCAAACCACTCCGTTTTGAGTATACATTTGCTGGATATGAATAATACTTTCCGATTCATTTTGATACTTGTGTTTTTTTCGGCTTGTAGAGGAGATCGCAGCCAGCGCCTCACCATTGCCACCGCCGCCAATGTACAGTTTGCTATGCAGGAAATAGTGCAGGATTTTGAAAAGGAATCGGGCCTGTTATGCGATATAATCGTAGGCTCTTCCGGTAAATTAACAGCACAAATCAACGAGGGAGCACCTTACCATATTTTCATTTCTGCCGACATGAAATATCCAGAAGAATTGTATCGAAAGGGCAAGACCGCAGGTCAGCCTGTGATATATGCACAGGGAAAATTGGTGCTCTGGACGATGAACCCTCAACTGCCCCCGAATTTACATATTTTAGAAACGGATAAAGTAAAACACATTGCCATCGCCAATCCAAAAACAGCGCCTTACGGAGCAGTTGCAATAGAGGTTTTTGAAAATGCGAAACTATTGGGTACGATCCAAAACAAGCTCGTATATGGTGAAAGCATCTCGCAGGTAAATCAGTTTGTAGGATCAGGCACAGCTGATTTTGGACTGACGGCCAAGTCGGTTGTCTTGTCCCCTAAAATGGTTGGGAAAGGCAAATGGGGTGAGTTGCCAGATACTTTGTATACACCCATCCAGCAAGGTGCTGTAGTTTTAAAAAGTGAAAAAGCTGAGCAAGCAAAGCAGTTTTTCGATTTTCTTTTTTCTGAAAAAGGAAAATCAATTTTGTTGAAATATGGCTACAATGTTGAGTAGCTGACTTATTTCATCAGCAGGGTCAAAAGTTTGATTGACATAAAGCTGTAAAAAATGGATTGGGAAAAGGAGTCGGACACCTCCGAGGTGTCCGACTCCGGTCTCCAATGCTATTCATTTTCATTTTCATTTCAATTTTCATTTTGAATGTTCCCTTACATTTACACCCATGATCGAATGGGGTCCCATCATACTCACCTTTAAATTGGCACTGGTAACCACTGTGCTGCTGCTCGTCATTTCCATTCCGTTGGCTTATTGGTTGTCTTATTCCGAAAGGAAAATGAAGCCTGTTATCGAAACATTGGTGAGCATGCCATTGGTACTGCCGCCCACAGTGCTCGGCTTTTATTTATTGGTGGCTTTCAGCCCAAATTATGCTTTTGGTAAAATGCTTTCCGATGTGTTCGACCTGCGGCTGGTATTCTCGTTTGAGGGACTGGTCGTGGCATCGGTCATTTACAGTTTACCATTTATGGTGCATCCTATTCAAGCTGGATTGAGCAACTTACCAGCATCTCTGACAGAGGCTGCCTATGTGCTTGGAAAATCGAAAAAAGTTACATTATTTAAAGTTTTGCTGCCCAATATCAAACCGAACCTGCTCACTGGAATTGTGCTTGCATTTGCACATACCATCGGTGAGTTCGGTGTGGTGCTGATGATCGGTGGCAACATCCCCGGCAAAACAAAAGTGGCATCAATAGCGGTGTACGATGAGGTGGAAGCGCTCAATTATAGCCTTGCAAATACCTATTCCATTTTCTTGGTGGTGGTGTCATTCCTCATTTTGCTCACCGTTTATTTGGTAAATGGTGGCTACCTAAAAAGGTATTGGCGATGATCCGATTTTCATTTCATAAAAAACTAAAAGCGGCTGATGGCGAAATGCAACTGCAACTCGATTGTAAAATCGAGAAAGGACAAGTGCTGGCACTTTATGGTGAATCGGGTGCTGGGAAAACCTCCATCCTGCGCATGCTCGCTGGCCTCATGTCACCTGAAAAAGGCCATATAGAAGTGAATGGGGAAATTTGGCTGGACTCCAATTCAGGAATTGACCTGAAGCCCCAAAAAAGAAAGACAGGATTTGTTTTTCAGGACTATGCGCTATTTCCAAACATGACCGTCCGCCAAAATCTCGAATTTGCACTCGACAAGCATCAGGAAAAGAATATTGTAAATGATCTCATTGAAATCATCGAATTGGGTGACCTCCAGCACCGCAAACCCGAAACGCTTTCTGGCGGGCAAAAACAACGCACTGCACTTGCCCGGGCATTGGTCAGAAGGCCACAACTACTGCTGTTGGACGAACCGCTTTCTGCACTTGACTATGCCATGCGCTCCAAATTGCAAGACCATATTTTGCAGGTACATCGTCAGTTTAATCTGACGACCATATTGGTGAGCCACGAAGTTTCTGAGGTATTTAAAATGGCCGATTATGTGTTGGAATTGGAACTGGGCAAAGTCATTCGCCAGGGTACTCCATCAAGTATTTTTTCTGGAAATGATTTTTCGGTTAATTTATTCGAAATGGTCGGGGAAGTAGTGGGCATTATTCAAAAGGATGGAAAAGCCATTTATCAAATACTTATTGGTAGACAGGTTATAAATATTTCACCCAATAACTTAACAGGTGAATTTTCAGTAGGAGATAAAATTGTTTTGGGGACGGATTTTTCTGGAAGTGAGATGAAGAAAATGCAATAAATAAAATCCCTTTTTTTGCACAATCAAATAGAAATGGAAAGCTAATTCACATAGCCTTCCATTTACTGACAAGTCATTTCAACAAATTCTTTATTATTGATTTGAAAGAAGAATGGTGGCTTTCTGGTGGTCGCTATTTTCATTTAGTACCAAAATCCTTCCCTGCGATTTTAGGTCATTGATTGCCACGCCTTCAATGTTGTCAAACACTACCAACCTTGCATTTTGATGGATAGAAATCGTTGCATTGGATTCAATGGTCAATGAATTCAGTTCGATATTGCCGGAAATGATTTCTGGATAGGAGAAAGTCGTAGTGGAAACATCCAGGATAATCACGTTTGAAAATTCATCCGGAACCCGATGATTGCTCCAGTTTTTGGCTTCATCCCATTTGGTTTCTTTTCCTGGTGTGCCACCGACCCAGATGGTAGTATTTTGAGCTGTGATGAAAGTTGTAGTCAACGTTAGGATTGCAATTATTAAAGTTTTCATTGTCGTATTTTTTGAATGATTTTTTTTGATTACGACTGCAAGATGGGGCAGAAATGGAGAGATGGCAAGTTGTTCTTATCCAATGGTAAGGCCATTGATCAAACGGTCAATCCAATGGTTAATTACCGCTTGATTGGCCGTTGGCATGATGAACCATCCTTTTTTCAACTATATTATTACCTTGGCTGAGAATTTGAAAACATGCCCCATTATATCATTAAGCCGAACTATAAGAGCTTGAATAAGCTTCTAAATATATTTTAAGTAAGAGCCGCTGACTTTAGGCGTCCACTTTATGAACAGAGTTTTATTAATAACCGGATTACTCTTTAGTATCAATTTATTCTCTCAGGAATACCTCTCTCCTGAACACATCAGCATGCGAGACGGACTATCCTACCGGGCAGTAAATAGTATTACAAAAGATAGTGAAGGCTATTTGTGGGTCTGCACCGAGGAAGGTTTAAATCGCTACGATGGTGTCAATTGGACCATTTACAAAAACCAACCGGACGATAGCACCTCCATAAATATAGACTTTGTCTGGAATGTAATTGAAGATAGTGATGGAAACCTGGTTGTTGGACTGAAAGGGCAAATGGGTTTCTTTGACAGGAAAAACAATACTTTCAAAAGAGCCCGGATCGGCGAAAAGGAAATCAATCAGGAATATAGCACCAGCCAGCTATTTAACACCCCTTCGAAAGATATTTATGCATTAGCTGTCAAAAACGAAATATGGAGCTTTAAAAAGGCGAAAAAGCTGACACTCCTAAAATACAAGGGTGATGGTCAATTTGAGGTGATAACAGAAGACATGGACAAGATTGTGACCGGACCTGATCCAGTAATGAATGAGTCTTATACCATTTGGTATGTGTATTCCTGGGCTCGGGAGGAATATGTATTTGTGAACTTCGAAACCAGGAAAGTTTATGTTATTCCCTTCAAGAGTTTTGGTGGTAATAAAGAAATACCAATTGATAAAAATGGAAAGTTCTGGTATCCAGCTCTTAATTCAAAGCAAGATGGATTATTAGACCATTTTGATTTACCTTCAGATATTCCCTTAAAGGATTGGATCCATTGGACCTTAGATAATTACAATAACATTTGGCTGACCACAAAATCAGAGCGGGTTTATAAGTTTGATGTCCGGCAAAATGTGATAAAACATTCAGGAGAATTTGATCTCGATAATTTTTATTTAGGGTATGAACTTTTTGAAGACAATGAAGGCATCCTTTGGATTCCTTATATTTTGGGACTCACAAAAATTAAAAGGCGGAAGCATTATTTTGAAAATCATTTAGTAGACCCCAGGGGGAAGAATAAGTTTTTAAATTCAGGTTCAGAATTCTATTCCCTGGCTCAGCATAGTAAGGACACCATTTTTGGACTTTTTGATTACAATGGCTTGATTGCGATAGATCCTCGAACAGGAAATGATTCCAGGCGACCCTATTACCTGAATACCAGATATAATATATTGGCTACCAATCAAATGATGGTGGCCTCAGAAGATGGCAATTTATGGATAGGCGAAGCCAAAAATCGAATCACCCGTTTTAATCCTGTCAATAAAGAGTTTTTGAGAATTAGTATCCCTGACAGTCTGATACCCCCCAAGGGTCCAAAGCGGCAGGGAGCAGTAACGATGTCATTACATCTGGGGAATGACAAAAAATTATGGTTCATTAATAGCACAGGGCAGCTATGGTCTTTAGACCAAACAACCTTGACCTTTTCTGTGGATACGTCCCAAAATTTCCACAGGGGTGTCATTGGAATAGCCGATCGGGGTATGTGGATTTGCACGGATGAATTATTGATTAGAAAAGATGAAAATAACAATACAGTTGGGCAGTATGAATTGCCGGAAAGAGGAGCAACAAAAAATCAAATTGAGGTCTTTAAAACGGTGCCTTATCAGGACAAGGTTTGGGTGGGTACGCGCAGGGGGCTTTTGGAGTTTGATACCCTTTCGAAAACATTTAATCAATACACTGTAGCCAATGGTCTGCCCGTTGATATCATCTATACCATCATCCCTTATGGTGATGACCTTTGGATGGGTACCCAATATGGATTATGTCGTTTTAATATCCGTTCAAAAGAAATCAAAACCTTTTATACTGCCGATGGCCTGACACATAATGAATTCAACCGGGAATCGGCTTTAAAAGCAAGAGATGGAAAACTCTATTTTGGGGGGATCAATGGTATTAATGCTTTTTATCCGGAAACATTGGATTCACTCGTCAGACTGGAAGCTTCTCCTTTGGTATGGACACAGTTCAGCAAATTGGATAGGAAATCGGACACGCTGGAAGTTCTTTCTTCCCACCAGCTAAATACTTCCTCACCTGTAAAACTGTATCACGGAGATAAGTCCTTTTCCTTTCACTATGCACTTTTAAGTTATTCTAACCCCAAAGAAAACACCTATCATTATTTTCTCGATGGTTATGAACAGGACTGGAATTACAGTGGCAATACTACTGTAGTTAACTACCCCAGCTTACCACCTGGTTCTTATATCTTGAGAATAAAAGCAAAAGATCCGCAAGGGAATGAAGCAACCAATGAATTAGCCATACCCATTATCGTTTATGGCCCCTGGTGGAGTACCTGGTGGGCAATAAGCGGATTTATTATTTTTCTGGTTAGTGCTTTAATAGGATATAATCGGTGGCGAACAATAAATTTCAAAAAACAAAAAAAGGTGCTGGAAGAAAAAGTAGCGCAACGAACAGTTGAATACAAAGAGCAAAAAGAAAGAGCGGAGCGGTCGGAAAAATTCAAAGAACAATTTCTGGCCAACATGAGCCATGAAATTCGCACGCCGATGCATGCCATTTCCGGAATGACCAATATTCTTGCAAGAAATGACCACCCAAAACATCAGGATAAATTTCTCAATGCCATTCAGCAGAGTTCTGGAAACTTGTTGGTGATTTTGAATGATATTCTCGACTTATCGAAAATAGAAGCAGGAAAAATTGAAATTGAAAAAATACCGATTAATCCAACTCAGGTCATTAAAAATGTCATAGACATTTTAAAACATAAAGCGGAGGCAAAGGGATTGACCCTGCAATCTTTTATTGATGAAAAAATTCCGGAATTGGTTACTGGTGACCCAACCCGGCTGAGTCAAATATTGCTTAATCTATTCGGCAATGCAATAAAATTTACTGAGCGAGGAAGCGTATGTCTTCATTTGAATTTAATAAATGAAAAACTCCAATTTAAAATAAAGGATACCGGCATTGGAATTCCTCCGGACAAGCTGGAAAATGTATTCGAAACATTCGAGCAGGTCAGTAAATCGACTGCCAGAAAATATGGCGGAACTGGACTGGGACTGACCATAACAAAACAATTGGTAGAACTCCAGAATGGAAGATTATGGGTCGAGAGCCAGGAAAAAGTTGGAAGCACCTTTTTCTTTGAACTCCCATTTATCCCGGTTGCTGATGAAGTAGTTTTACAAAATCAAACGACTGCTGATCAATTACAAAAAATGGCGTCGTCACTTTCCGGCCTGAAAATTCTTTTAGTAGATGATGATAGGTTTAACAGAATGGTTGCCAGCGATGATTTGTCCTATTATTTTGATAAAGTAGAAATAGAGGAAGCTGAAAATGGAGTCGAAGCCATTGAAAAATATAAAACCAACGATTACGACCTGATTTTAATGGATGTGCAAATGCCAGAAATGAATGGTTTTGAAGCAACAAAAAAAATAAGGGAATTGGAAAAAATTAATGGTAACGGAAATATTTCCATTATTGCCATGACGGCCAGTTTATTAAAAGCTGAAATAAATAAATGTTATGAATCGGGGATGGATAATTTTATTCCCAAGCCATATAAACCAGAGGAGTTGATCGGGACAATGTATGAGGAAATGAAGAAATGAGTGGTAAGACACAGGACAAAGTCCTGCGCCAGCAGAGAAATTTTAAATTTAGGAGGTAATTTAAAATTACCTCCTAAACTGTCTAAATTCACTATTTTAATTGACGATCAATTTTCGATATTTAAAACTTCTGTCATCTCCTATTCTGACAAGGTAAATTCCATTTTTAAGATTAGAGATATTCAAATTTAAATTACCCTTCCCCTCTTCTATTTCTACTGGCAATTCGAAAATCAATTTTCCAGTAATTTCAAAGTATGCAATATTTAATTCTTTATTCTGTAGTGAATTATAATCCAAGCTCACTATTCCCTCGCTCGTTGGATTTGGATAGAACGCTCCATATTGCTCTTCTTCTTTTAAATCAATACTGACTGTTCTACTATATTCATATTGGCCATCGAAATCAACTTGTTTTAAGCGATAGTAATTTGTCCCTTCTTGTGGATTAGTATCAATAAAGGAATAATCGTGTTGTGCGATGGAATTTCCTTGCCCATTTATTTTGCCAATTAAATTAAATTCCCTGCCATTTTGACTCCGCTCTATTTCAAACCTCTCGTTATTTATTTCAGTGGCAGTTTTCCAATTTAGCTTTATATTTTCGTTATTTATTTTATTCACATTAAAATCCATCAACTCAACAGGCAATGATGCGGAAGATGAAATTTCATAAAAATCCATAGTGCCACTTGCAGAATATGATGTCATGCATATTTGAAACTGTAGTGTATTTCCTGCTGGACATGCAACGTTAATTTCTTCACTAGGTAGATCAAGTTGATGTACACCATTCGATCCACCTCCATTGATAAAATAACTCAACTCTCCTTCTCCATTAAAATTGCCTTTGTCCCAACTTGCAAATATTGTTTGGGAACTTCCTCCCATAGAGAGTACAGGTGATTCAAAACACAGAACACCATCTTCGCCGATGTTTCGAAGCCTGAGCCCACTAAATATATAAAACCCATGACTGGAACTTGTCAGATCAAATGTATTTCCTGGTGAAGACAGCGACCAGTTTACTCCGGCAACATCATAGCCTCCACAGGTTGTAACATCTGTATTTGTGCAATCAGGATCGCCAATCACCCCTTTTTCAATTGGTGCAGAAGAAATTTCAGCTACATATTGAGCTTGTGAAAAAAAGAAATTGAAAATTAGAATTGATGTAAAAATATATTTCATGTTTTTTCGTGATTTTTTGCAAGCAAGAGTTGGCGCAAGACACAGTCCTGTGCCAGTTATTGTCATGTTCTTTAAACCGAATTTATTTTTTGGAAATATTTTATGAATCGCTCAGGTGTCGGACACCTTCAAGGTGTCCGACACCTATCAATGTCATCAGTCTTTGACGTATTCGATTTTCCACAACTGATTGTCTCCACCATGATAGGCATACTGCGATATATTACCTGTTGCACGGTTGAGGTCTATCATTTTTCCTGTTGCCTTTGATGCTATTGTCGAAAAATCAGTATTCCCTACTTGTTCAATTTTCCATAACTGGTTGTCTCCGCCATGAAAAGCATATGCGCCGATATTCCCATTGGCCCTGTTCAGGTCTAACACCTTACCCGTTACCTTTGATTCGATCTTGACATATACTGTTCCTTCGATACTGATAACACGCCATAATTGATTGTCTCCACCATGAAAATTATACTGCGATATATTGCCGTTACCTCTGTTCAGGTCAAAAACCTTCTCCGTGGCCTTAGAAACTATCTTATAATAACTATTACCAAATTGTGGCGTGCAAGGATCACAGTTCGGTCCGCCACAGTCAACAGCCGTTTCCCCCTGGTTTTGAACACCGTCATCACAGGTTGCACAAGGATCACAATTGGGGCCGCCGCAGTCAATCGAAGTTTCCCCCTGGTTTTGAATACCATCATCACAAGTTGGAACTCCAGGCCCCGACAATTCCCAAAAGGCTCGACCGTAATAATTTTTATCAGTACCCACAATGGCAGGGCTGTTCGTCCAACCACCCTCGTTGCCCGCTACTGGGGCGCCTGGTGAAAAGAGAAAGCGATTGGTCATCTTGTTTTTTAAAGTGTAATATCCATTATTATGTTTTTTCAAAATCCATCTTGCTCGACCATAATAATTGGCATCAGCACCTACAACGGCAGGACTGTTCGTCCATCCACCCTCATTGCCATCTACTGGGGCTCCTGCTGAAAATAGCAAGCGACCGGTCTCACTATTTTTTACATAATAAGTGCCATCATTGTTTTCAATCAAGTACCAGTTTCCACGACTATAATAATTCTTATCAGCACCCACAACGGTAGGACTCTTCGTCCATCCTCCTTCATTGCTCGTAGCCGGGTTACCTGTGGAGAATAAGAGTCGCTTTGTATGAACATTTTTCAGAAATATTATTGGTAGACAAGGTTCACAGTTGGGACCGCCACAATCCAGTGCTGTTTCACCCTGGTTTTGAATGCCATCATCGCAAGTAGGAGGACAAGGAGCACAGTTAGGGCCGCCACAATCAACACCTGTTTCCCCCTGGTTTTGAATACCATCATCACAAGTTAGACAAGCTGCACATGGGCCGCCACAATCAACACCCGTTTCACCTTGATTCATAATACCATCATCGCAGGTTGGGCAATCATAACAATTAGGACCACCACAGTCAACACCTGTTTCCCCCTGGTTTTGAATACCATCGTGACAAGTTGGACAAGCTGCACATGGGCCGCCACAATCTACACCTGTTTCCTCCTGGTTTTGAATACCATCATCGCAGGTTGGGCATGGATCGCAATTGGGACCGCCACAGTCTACACTTGTTTCGCCTTGATTTTTTTTGCCATCATTACAGGTTTGGCCTATCGTAGATTTAAGTACCCAGGCCCTTCTTTTATTGAGCATAGAAATGTCCATTACACTAGTTGGTTTTGTCATCAGCCCAATTTTACCATCAGAATCTATACACAAATAGTAATCAGTATTATTAATCCCTCCTTTGACTTTGATATGATAATGATCAAATGACCCTTTTGATTTACCAGTTGACCATCTATTCAACACCCACTTTTGCCGATCACTATTATCTTCTTTACTAAACAGCTTTACATCACCGTTTGCAGTAGTACCTAAATAAAACTTATCCGGATTCGTACCGCCATTGATCTTAATTTTATACGAGCCTTCATCGTCATATTGATTGACAAACTCCCATTTATCCAATTTATTGGCTTGGTTCATAGCCGAAAGAGATACGTCTCCGGAAGCATTCGAACTCAGGTATATTTTAGAAGAAGAAATAGTAGATATGTCAGCAGCATTTGGGAATTTTATGCGAGCGAAAGGGGAATTGACTGGTTCTATTATTCGCTCAATCGATAATTTAACCTCTATTTTTTGAGGATTACTATGGTCTTTTTCTACCAGTGTTATTTCACGTTCTTTTATTTCCCCCGGCATTAAAGGAAGCCCCATGCCACTTCCATTATTTCCATACACTATGCTGATCGTTTCTTTTTTAAAGGGGTCGTCCGCTCCAGGGTCACCTTCATGGAGATCCAATTCTATGTCAAAATAGGAAGTAGAAACCCTACCAGATTCAATAAAAAAATCGATAAAGTGGTTGATGTCAGTATTTGTTTCGTTTAATTTACATTTTGTGGTAGTACGGCAAGAGTTATTATATAGCCAGGGGTTTGCATCTTCTTGCATCGCCATATTGGTTTTGACAGTTATCGAGCCCCAAATTTCAAGCGTTTTATTACTTTCATGTCCATTATCTGTAGTCTTGATATGCTGAAGTCTTACTCGATACTGTTCAATACCTGGTGGAGTGATGCCACCAAATTTACCATTATTCGGTGCTGCAAATGCTTCATTACCACAATCATATTGTTTTGGCTCACCAAAAATTTTACCTCCTACTCCCTCTGCCCACTTAATTGCAACTCCAACTTGTCCTTCTAACCATTTAGCAGATGTTTCTGCAGCACCTCCAGTCCAATTGATTGCTTCTTTTCCGGCAAGGTAGGCCTCCTCTCCTAAATCTTCAAATGCATTAAACAGTTCGCTACCCGCTTTTAGCAATTCATTTGCAATTTTCTTTGCTACTGCCTTTGCAATTTTCTCTATAGAACCTGAATTTAAACTGACAGAAATATTAACCGGTATTTTTTGCCCTGCTAATCGGGCATCAACATGAACATTTACTTTGGCTTTATTAAAACCATTCAATGCGGTTTTAAATCCTATCTTCTTTACTTCAAACGATTTTAAAGCTTCATTGGCCGCATTTCCTACAATATAGAGGGGATCTACGCTCTTTAATTCATCTTTTATAAACCCTACAATTTCTGGACGGAGGTTATTTTCAATGGTAGCGTCTATTACGAAATCAGCATTATAAAAAGTGGTAAAGTTTTTAGCAGTCACTTTCAAATCAGCATCTAATTCACTACCGAATAAACTTTGATTTACATTAAATGTAATCTCGGATGGATTGATGGACATATTGGATTCGGTTTTAACTCCCAATAGCTCTACCTCTCCGGTAAAGGTTCCGGTTAGTTTGGAATCAAGGTCGAGTTTTGCACCGCCACGTTCCGTATCGCCGGTTAAACTAAATAATGTTGTACTTCCGGCTTTTAATACAATCGGGTCCATATCTGCTTCTATACTGAAATCAGCGTTCTTGGAAGTTATTTCGAAATCACTACCCAAACCAAATATATTTGCTGCGCCCTTAAACACAGTTTCTTTTTTATTCTTATCAACAGTTACATTTCCATTCCTAATACCCACATCTAAAGCACTCTTTAATCCGCCAAGGTTTTCATTTGAGAAAGCCTCAATAATGGCTGGAATGGAAAGCTCATTTATTGAACCTTCGAAAGTACCGGGCCCGATGGTGACTCCCATTACAATGCGTTTATTGGTGGTACCGATTGTAGCTTCCCCACCAACAACGACGGATGCATTTCCACCTGATGAAATCGTGCCACCCGTATGAATAGAATTGACAGTGACTCCGGGACTAAAATCTAACAAAGGGTTGCCAGGGGTCCCACAACTCAAATTATAACCAAACTCGACTGGATTGAACTTAGCCGTGCTTGACCCATTTAGTACGAGTTTTTTTCCAAGCTCACTTGTGGAAATTCCACCCGTTAAACCGATTGATGCATCGGATAGATTGAGGTTCAAACCTATATTTTCAAAATCAAGAATACTAACGCTAAACCCTCCCAGATAATAGATGAGTGTAGGTAGTGAGACTTGATCCGTCAGGCTTGTGTTAGAGGCAAATGTTATTGGTTCATCAATACCAGGAATACCTGCTGGCGATAAAAACCTTCTCAATGGTTTGGGCAATTTATCAGTCCAATAAAGGTTTAAGCCCTTCTGCACTTTTACACCCGAAAGCAATTCGAGGGATGAATCTTCATCGCCTGGTTTTGAAGAATAAATTAAAGTAAAACCCTTTAGGGCACTGTTAATCTCATTAAGGCCAATCATGTCACCCACATCAAGTGGCCTGATACCAATTAAATATCCATTATTTTTTTGACCAATGATTTCTATTTCGCCCAGGTTGGTGAGCATGGTTGCAGTGAGCAGTTTATCTCCCGGATTAATAGATACGGTCAGGACATCAATTTTCTTACCTAAAAATACGGATGGCAAACCAGCGCTATTTGCACCCAAGCCTTGCAGTAGATCACTAATACTAACCTCGGAAAATGTGCCGGTTACAACTGCATTTTTATTAAACTGGTCATCAGCTGAAAAATCTACATCTAAATCCATTGTAGTATTTCCAGGTAAATCAACTTTACCTTGTACATTAAAACTGGCACCTTCTTCATTAACGGTAACATCCTCTCCCACTTTGGCACCTGGAATAATCAAATTGATCCCATCTTGCAGAACGCCCCTTGCATACGCTGGATCTACGGTTACTGTTTGGCTAAAAAGGGTTGAGGCCATTAACATTATAAGACCGGAGATAAAAAAAGCAACTTTGTTCATTTTTAAATATTTTAAGTTGATGATTTGTAGAAACAGTCGCAATATATTGGCACTATTATCTACCATAAAAGCCATTTTTATCCAACGGAAAACCCATTGATCGAACGGTTGATCAAACGGTAATTCGCCATTGGATCAACCGTTCGATCAATAGTTAAGGGGTCTTTGAAATTTAATTCTAACTTGCGGGAAAACAACCATTTACTTTATCTCTAAAACACAGAAAAAATGGATATTAAATGGAATGCCGATTATATAGACCTGCAAAATTTGATCAGTATTTCAAGGGGTGATAGCAACCGAATGCTGAAATATTTAAATCAATTTCAGGAATTAATTCCTGAGCGGGTAGGCCAATTAAAAGGACACTTGGAAGAAAGGAATCGAAAGATGATTCGGCAGGTGTTGCATAAGATGAGTCCGCAGTTGCTGTTTTTTGGTGTGCCGGATGTATTAACGCCCATTCGCCGATTGGAGCATGAATATGAATCCATGCCTTTAACGGAGCTGATAAATATGGTTAAAGATTTAATTGCTAAATTGGAGGCTGCAAATAAAGAGGTAGAAATGATAGTTAAAAATCATTTCTGACTATGTGCTAAATTGGATCTTTTAGGAGATTGTAGACTTACTAAAAGAAGGTCATGTGGAAATATGAAAAAAGCCAACATTAAAAGTATCATAATTGACGACGATCCATTTATTCAGGATTTATTACTGGACAAATTGAGCCAATATATTCCTGAAGTAAATGTAATGGCAATGGCGAGTAGCGGAATAGAAGGCCTGGAGAAAATAAAAACCTATCAACCGGATTTAATTTTCCTCGATGTGGAAATGGCTGATATGACAGGTTTTGAGATGTTGGCAAAATTGGATGGCATTAATTTTCAAACTATATTTATTACTTCCTATAGCCATTATGCCATTAAGGCTATTCGATTCAATGCACTGGATTATTTGGTAAAACCAATTGACCTTGGAGAATTGAAAGCTGCAATAAAACGGTATAAAAAAAACATAAGTAAAAAGGCTCCGCCTGAAAATATTAAACATGCATTAATTAATTTAAGTATAAAAACGGATGCTGATAAAGTATTGACTTTGCAAACCCAGGAGGGAGAAATGAGGTTGTCATTAAAAAATATTATTCGGGCTGAGGGAGAGCGTAATTACAGTTATATTTATCTGACAAATGGTAAAAAGAAACTCACCACAAAAACACTGGGCGACCTGGAAGAACTACTGAATGATAAAGGATTTTTCAGGTGCCACAAATCTCACCTCGTCAATAATGATCATATAGAAAGCCTTCTGTCAAGCTCATTACTATTGCTAACTGGTGGAACTGAACTGCCGATCGCTAGAAGAAAAAAAGAAGATTTTAAAACTTGGTATGAGCGCCCAAAATAATAATGTGGAATTCTTTTGTCGAATTTAAAACTTGATTTGTAAACTTTTTCCATCAATTCCAAATAAAAGTCATTAAGTTGGGTCTATATTTTTAATCATAAAAACTGAAATCCATGTCTGACGACCTATCATCTCCAATCCTTGACTACGAAGACGAAAATACCGACTATAATCCTACCCAAGATGAAAAAACAGTAGCCCTGCTTTCTCACGTCTTGACTTTTATAGCCTGTTTTTTAGCACCGCTTGTTATTTACTTTGTGAAAAAAGAAGAATCAGAATATGTCCGTGATCATGCCATAGAATCGCTGAACTTCCAAATTTCTATATTTATCTATATACTTGCCTGCATCCCTTTGATGCTTATTATTATCGGCATCTTTTTCATGATTGCTATCGGAGCGCTTGCATTTATTTTTGTCATTATTGCCACAATTAAAGCGAGCGAAGGAAAAATGTATCGATATCCACTGACGATAAGGTTGATTAAGTAGGTAGAAATAAGTGCTATTGGCAGTTAGCTTTTAGCTAACTGCCAATAGCCAACTGCTAACTCGAATGATCACTCACCATCCACCATTTTCCATCTATTTTTTTCATGATGACAGAGAACCATCCCTGTACCAGTTCACTGTTGGGATAGACTAAATTGTATCTGCCAACAACGTAAAAGTGCTCATCTGACATACGGGTCATATTCATTTCATCAAAATGTAGCTGTCCCATTTTTTCAGGCGTATAGCTATTTTTGTATTGCTGCTGAATAGCCTCATACCCCCATGTTTGTCCTCTTTTGGTAATAGTTCGAATATCGTCGGAATGATGGTAACCCTTCATGTAGCAGTCAATGTCGCCTGCATTCCAACAAGCCGTTTGTTTTTTAAAATTGGCAAGAATCCCTGCCTTTGCCTCTTCCTCCATTTTTTGCAAATAGTCAATCACAAATTGTGCAAATTGCTGTACGTGCCCGTGGTGAGTCCTGCCAAGGCCAGCATCCGTGTTTACCTGAAAAGCGATGGCGAATTGGTAATCTTTAGAATATTCTACCTGAGTGAGATGTCCTGGCATAATGCCGGCATGGCCATAAAACAAGCCGTTGTCACTCTCCCAAACAAATGACCCAAGCCCATAGCCAGTTTCGGCAGGCTGTCCTGTCTTCATGTCAGCAGCAGAAATCAGTTCGTTATAAACTTCCGCTGAAAGCACCTTGCCGCCGTGCAGCCATTTCATCCAAAACGCCATGTCTTCTGAATTGGTGACGAGGCCGCCGCCTGTCCATTCAAATTGTGGGTTCATGGCATATTCACCATTTTCTACTGTCTTTTTGGGCAGGCTGAAAAAATTGTTTTCACCAATATAGCCTTGGGTAAGTCCCGGTAAACGACGCTGAGTAGAAGGGTAGGTACTTCGCAGAAGAAGAGGTGTAAGAATCCGCTTATTAACTAAATCATACATGGATGCTGCACTGGCTTTTTCAACGACCATTCCTAACAGTATGTAATTGGTGTCAGAATAGCCCCACCCCTGAGCCACAGGATGAAGTGGTTTCATTCCAAAAACATAAGAGAGCCGCTCTACAGGAGTAAAGGATCGCATTGGATTGTTTTTAATTTCATCTTTAAATGACTCATGAAAAACATACCTCGGAAGGCCACTTGTATGGTTCATTAGTGATCGGATGGTCAAATCTTCTGCATTTGGTAATTGGCTAAACCAATCTTCCTTACCGAAATATTTGCTCACTTTATCATCCAGTGAAAGGACTCCTTCGGAAACCAACTGTAAGGCAATGGCTGAAAAAAAGGTTTTGCCGGTGCTGCCTGTGAACATTTGGTTGCCCGGTATCATTTTGAGGCCGACTTCTTTGTCGTTATACCCTGTTGCGAGACTAATCAATTGGCCATCAGGCATGACAACTGCAAGGGTGGCGCCGGGTCGATTTTCCGCAATTATAATGCTGTCGAGGTGGTGTTGAAGCTTGGCTTGAAGTGACAGGAAGCCATTTTGGGAAAAGAGGAATAGGGGAAGGAATAGTGCAATTGTGAGAATTTGTTTTTTCATCTTGATTAAGTTGGTTGAATAATATAAAAGCCATTTGAAAAGAAAGCCTGATAATACAAAAGTTGCCTTACTTTTTGGCAATCAGGCAACCCAAACAGTATTTTTAGCTGGCTATTTATACTTTAATGATATTTTTATTCAATAAGTATTCGGGAGTTTGTCTCCCAGCAATAAAACACAACTATGACTCGATTCTATCTTCCCCTTTTTCTTTGCCTATTAATTCTTTCCTGTCAAGATAAACCAACTATTGAATATAATGAAAATGAAAAATTCCCGGCAGAGTATATGTTCCAACAACGTGCATTTCCAGAAGGACATATCAATGTTGAGGCATATAAAGCAGTAGTTGTTCAAGCACAAAACATGAGGCGGGCTGCCGCTCAATTCAGAAGTGCCGAGCCATGGGAGAATGTTGGGCCGACCAATGTGGGTGGTCGTATTACCACGCTTGCAGCTGATTCTACTGGTGCTGTCGTTTATGCAGGAGCTGCTTCAGGAGGAGTTTGGAAAACAATTGATGATGGGATTAACTGGGAATCGATTTTTGATGATGCACCTACCTTGTCTATTGGGGATTTAGCTGTTTCCCATTCTTCTCCTTCTACCATATATGTGGGTACTGGTGAAGCCAACCCTGGAGGTGGCTCATTGGCCTATGATGGATTAGGTGTTTTTAAATCAATAGATGGTGGCGATTCATGGAATCAGGTGGGCTTAGAAAATGTGGGCAGCATTGGTAAAGTGACAATCCATCCGAACGACCCCAATACGGTGTACGTGGCAGCCATGGGGTACTTATTTGAAAACAATGCAGAACGTGGCGTATACCGCACTCAAGATGGCGGACTTTCATGGGAGAAAACTTTGTTTGTAAATGATTCCACAGGCGCTATTGATATGGCAATGCATCCCACCGATCCAAATATCATTTATGCAGCTACTTGGGAGCGCATCCGCAAGCCAGATAGGCGACAGTATGGTGGTCCCGGCTGCGGGATTTATCGTTCTATTGATGGAGGAGACACTTGGGCAGAGCTTGAAAATGGTTTACCACAAAATGATAATGGTCGGATAGGTTTGGCAGTGACACCTGATGAACCTGATATGCTTTTGGCTTTGTACGAGAGTGGAAGTGGCAATTCGAAAGGGGTTTACCGCTCCTATGATAAAGGTGATTCCTGGCAATCTCCACCCAATGGACAGGGCATAACTTACCCTGGATATGGCTGGTGGTTTGGGAAAATATTTATTGACCCAAGTGATAAAGAAAAAGTTTTTGCGCTCGGCTTGGATGTCCATTTATCTACTGATGGCGCATTGAATTTTGCTAATATACAATCTGATGATGTCCATGTGGATCAGCATGCACTTTATATTGACCCGAATAATTCGGATAGGGTTATTTTGGGAAATGACGGAGGCGTTTATGTTTCAAATGATGGTGGAGGCAGTTGGGAGTTTAGGAGCAATATTCCAATTACACAGTTTTATACCTGCGAGATAGATTACACCAATCCGCATCGTTTGTACGGAGGTATGCAAGACAATGGAACTTGGCGTACCTTATCGGGAGAACCAGACGATTTTGAACATATAATCGGTGGCGATGGATTTTATGCAGTTGTCAATCCTGAGAATCCGGACTTTGTGATGGGTGAATCTCAATATGGTGGATTGGTTGCATCAAATAATGGTGGCAACAATTTTCAATTTGTGGGCTTTCAAATAAATGGCAGGAAGAATTGGAACATGCCAGTGGTGCTCGATCCCAATGACCCAGATATTGCTTATGCTGGTTCTCATGAATTGTATAAATCGTTCAATAATGGTTTTACATGGAATTCAATTAGCAATGACTTAACAACTGGCCCTCCCAGTGGAAATATTCAGTATGCATCGATCACAACCATTGATGTTTCACCACAAAATAGTAATATTATATGGGTAGGTACAGACGATGGCAACGTGCAGGTATCATACAATGGTGGCAATGACTGGAATTTAGTCTCCGATGATTTGCCTGTTCGTTGGGTCACTCGGGTTGTAGCGGATCCATTTGATGAAGCGACGGCTTATGTAACTTTTTCTGGTTACCGCTACAATGAGTATTTGCCGCATGTTTTCCGAACTACCGATTATGGCGAGAATTGGGAAGACATTTCCAATAACCTTCCTGAAGCTCCAGCCAATGATCTAATAGTTGATCCTTATGATAAAGATCGCATTTACCTCGCTACCGATATAGGTGTATTTGAAACGTTGGATGGAGGAATGAACTGGGAAATTATGGGTGAAGGATTGCCGATCGTGCCCGTCACCGATTTGCGCCATCACGATACAGAGAATTTTCTCATTGCTGCCACTTATGGTAGGTCTTTATTTAAAATTAAGACTGGTGATCCAGTTGCGGTAGAAGAGCAAGTTTCCCAAAAATATAACCTGCAAGTGCAGCCCAATCCCATTAATACAACAGGGACAATCGCATTTGAATTGGATCAGCACCAAAATGTAGACATTAGTTTATTTGATCTGCAGGGAAGGAATGTAAAAACATTATTCCACGGAGCCATGAGCCAGGGAGTGCATCAAATTCTGATTGACCGGACAGGAATAGCAACGGGGATTTATGCGATTCGACTGCGCACTTCACATTCAAGTGAATCTATCAAACTGGTTTTAAATTAATTAAGTCTATCCCCAAATTCATGATGAGACATATTTTCTATCGTTCCGCATAGAAATGTGATACTTCTTCATCGTGCCTCTTTGAGCTTCCTTTGTAAAACTTTGTGGTAAAGCGATCGCCATTGAAGCTATTTCACAGAGAGTTACAAAGAAGGCACAGCGTTTCGCAAAGGATTATTAGTTAAATACCGGGATAGATTCCTTGTTTTTAACTTGAAACCAATCAGCCCATCAAGTCCAATAATTCAACTTCCCAATCTTTGCATCCCACCTTGCGGTTTCACCAATTCAATAAAACATAGTATAATTTTTTATTATATTGTAAAATATTTCATATATTGTGGCCATTAAGCACTCACCAACTTTCAAACTCGTCTTTGTATCACTAATTAGGTGTCATAACAAAAGGATAATCACCTAAATCCTCTTTTTGATTAAAATTTTTTGTTTTAAAATTTGTTTTATTAAAACATTACTTGCATTTTTGTCGAGTAATATTAAACACTGATATTATGGATCTTCAAATTCTTGTAAGCAAAAAAGGGACAAAGGTTGTGAAGTCGTCCAACCTTTATCTTGTCTTGGATCTCCCGCACAAGCATTATCAATCAACTGTAAAAAAATGGTTGCAGGATGTGTACGAATTCAACGATGGCATTCGAAAGCCCGTTGGAATGAAGGACTACGCTGTCCGGCAGAAGCAAGCTTCCAATGACCGTGAGAAACTGGTCGACGACTATTACTTTTCTATTGAATTTGCCAAGTTGGTTGCCTTGAATTCCAACAGTAAATTAAAGCAGAAGTACGCAACTTTTCTTTTCAACCTGGAAGATAAAAAGGAGGAAAACAACCTGCTGAATATCGATCAGGTGATTGCGGTACTTGAACTATCAAAGGTGATGGGGCTTGTAAGTTGCCAAGCATCGGCAGAACAAAAGCACCTTGAAACCTATGAAGGCCGCAATAATGGTAGTGCCGCAAATTGGTGGAACTTCCGCTCAAAAGTGATGGGATATTCGACTGAACAGCTCAAAGATAATTTGCAAAAAATGGGCAAAAGCGCTACTGGAAAATCACAGCGGCAGATGCTCATGAAGTTGGACAAATATGAAATGGTGCGGACGGGGGTCATTGACCTGTTCATGGCAATGGGCAAAACAGAGGAATATGCAAAAAATCTGGGCCGGCTTGCAAAAGCATTTGCAAAAGAGCTGAACGTTGAAATATTTGATGACCGAAATGCCCCGCTGGCATTCACGCCACCTCTTAATGACGAGCTGGCCGAGGAAGTCAAGCATTTGAAAAAAGGAAAATATTTGCAGCTTTGGGAGCAACAAAGAATGGCATCTTAGAACGCTACACCGCAAACCGACATAACGAATATTAACATGAATCGAGTAACCCACTTCGAAATCCCGTCCGATGATCCGCAAAGGGCGATGCAATTTTATGCCGATACATTTGGCTGGACTTATCAGCAATTCGGAGATCAATCTTATTGGATGATCAATACTGGCGATGGTGCTGCTGGCATCAATGGTGGACTGATGAAAAAGAACCACCCACAACAGCCCGTAACCAATTCCATTGAAGTTGGCGATATTGAAAATGCTATAGCTACAATTGAAAAAAATGGCGGCCAGATTGTAGTCCCAAAAATGGCAATTCCCAGAGTGGGCTGGCTGGCTTATTTCAAAGATCCCGATCAAAACATTTTTGGCGTCATGCAAAATGACACTAGTGCGAAATGAAACTACATAACAAAATAGGATAGGGTACCCCCATCCGAAGGGTTCGTCGATTTAAAAGACGAACCCTTTTTTATTTATGAACAAGACCAATGTTTAACAATAAAACGGCCTCAATTCACAATACTGACAATTCGCATTTTTCATTTCCCTCTCTAATTTCCATCTTTGCGTTCTACACCAAATACATTTAACAAAGAATGGAAAAACAGGCACTCAAAGAATTAGCCGCAATAGTGGATACGGCAGCGAATATGGCCAAAGCAATTCCTCAACTCAGCCTCTCCAATAATTTCTCGGAAGATGAATCCTATGAAATCCAAAAAATCTCCATAAATAGAAGAATTGGAAGAGGTGAGAAGAGGGTAGGCCTAAAAATGGGATTTACCAGCGAGGCGAAAATGAAACAGATGGGAGTCCATGATTTAATATGGGGCAGGTTGACGGATAGCATGTGGCTGGAAGGGGACGAGGAGCTAAACATGGAGCAATTCATTCACCCAAGAGCGGAACCTGAAGTTTGTTTTTTAATAAATAAAGAGATCAATAAAGAACTGGCTCTGGAAGAAATCAAGGAATATGTGTCGGGGGTTGCTGTAGCTATAGAGGTTATTGATTCGAGGTATGAAAATTTCAAGTTTTCACTGGAGGATGTCATCGCCGATAATTGTTCATCGGCAGCTTTTGTGATAGGGGAATGGATGCCTGTTGATACACCGATTAATAACCTGACTGTCGCTATGCAATTTGATGACGAAACCGTGCAAACAGGCTCAACATATGACATTCTTGGCGACCCCTGGAAATCACTGGTTGCAGCAGCACGGCTGACACAAAAATACGGAGAAGTGATTCCAGCTGGTGCAGTCGTTTTAGCGGGTGCTGCTACTCCTGCTAATTTTTTGAAAAAAGGAATGAGCGTTCAAGTCGAAATAGAAGGACTGGGTAAAGTACAGTTTAACACAAACAAATAATCAAGCCTTACAACCAACACCAAATTATGTCAGAGAAAGGGTCAAAATACACTACCATCCATTACCATTCTTATTTGGATCTGGATAAGATACTCGGTGCACAGCATCCAAGAAGTGCTGAATTAGAGGAAAAGCCTGCCCATGAAGAGATGCTTTTCATTATCATTCATCAGGTTTATGAGCTGTGGTTCAAGCAGATAAAGCACGAGATGGAGTCCGTGTTAGAGATGTTTAGGCACGACAATGTAGACGAAAGAAGCATTGGAACGGCAACTTCTCGCTTACATCGTGTTGAAGAAATAATGAAGCTGTTAATCCAGCAAATCAGGGTGCTGGAAACGATGACCCCACTCGATTTTCTCGATTTCCGGAATTATCTATTTCCGGCTTCAGGATTCCAAAGTTTTCAGTTTAGGGTGGTGGAGACGATGCTGGGACTCGAAGAGAAAAAGCGATTGACTTATAATAATCACCATTATGCTTCTGTATTTTCAGAAGAGCAGCAGAATATGTTGAAGCAAGCCTCTGAAAATGGCTCCTTGTTCGATGTGGTGGAAGCATGGCTGGAGCGCACTCCATTTCTTCGTTTTGGTGAGTTCAAATTTTTAGAGCATTACAAAAAAGCGGTCGAGAATATGATCGCAAAAGAGCAAGAGGCCATTTCAGCCTCTCAATATTTAAATGAAGAAGAAAAAGCAATGCGCCTTAAAATGTTAGGCGGTACAGACACTTATTTCCAGTCAGTACTTAATAAAAAAGTCCATGAGCAGATGCGAAAAGAAGGCAATCTGCGACTATCATACAAGGCGACGGTGGCTGCTTTGCTCATCAATCTATATCGGGACGAACCGATCCTGCATGGGCCATTCAGGTTGCTGACCAATCTTGTGGATATTGACGAGTTGCTCACAACCTGGCGTTATCGCCATGCCCAAATGGTATTGCGAATGTTGGGTAGAAAAATCGGAACCGGCGGATCTTCTGGGCACGACTATTTGCATGCCACTGCCGTGAAACACCATATTTTTACCGATCTTCACAACATCTCAACTTTGCTCATTCCAAGATCGGAACTGCCGCCTTTGCCAGCAGAACTCAGGAAGGAGCTCGGATTTTATTTTACACAACAAAAATAGGTGAACGAAGTATCAATTAACTGTTACTCCACGAGCCGTCAAACAGGATAATTATGTCAAAATTATTTCCAAAATTCAACTTTAAAGATTGGATAGATGAAAACCGCCATTTATTAAAACCGCCCGTTGGTAATAAATGTATTTGGGAAAATGGTGACTATATCGCCATGGTCATTGGAGGCCCTAATTCCCGGAAGGATTATCACCTCAATCAGACACCAGAGTTCTTTTATCAAGTAGAGGGCGATATTACATTAAAAGTAATTGATGAAGGTGAACCAAAAGACATTCATATAAAGGAAGGTGAAATTTATTTATTGCCACCCAATATTCCGCACTCACCACAACGTGGCCCAAATACTATTGGGTTGGTAATTGAGTCCAAACGACCAGAGGGAATGGCTGATGCTTTACAGTGGTATTGTGAAAGCTGTGGCGATCAACTTTATCACGAGGATTTTTATTTGGATAATATTGAAACGGATATGCCTATAATTTTTAATCGTTATTATAACGACGAAAAATTAACCACATGTAAAAAGTGTGGATCAAAAATGGATGCACCTAAGTAATTGAATAAAAATTAAAATAAAAATTAAAATGAAATTCTGAAGAATAATTTTTTTATTTTCATTTTGATTTTAATTCCGAATGCAACAATTCCGAATAAACGGCCACGGTCACCTTTTGCCTGAACCAAATCAAATTCCTGCTTTTATGCGGGATAAAAAAATATTCTGGATAGACGAGGATAAAAAATTCATGCGGCAGGATGGTTGGAAAAGACCTATAACAGACCCCAGTTTTTTTATTGAAAAAAAACTGGAATGGATGGATCGGAATAAAATAGCACATGAAGTTATTTTGAATTTATCGCAGCTTTATTGCAATGGAATGGAGCAGGATATTGCTAGAGATGTTATTCGTTTTCAAAATGATTTTAATGCTGGGGTGCAGCATAATTATCCTGAAAAATTTACCAGTGGATTTGTAGTGCAGGCAGCTTTCGTTGACGATGCATTAAATGAAATTGAGCGTTGTGTAAAAGAGCATAAATTAAATTTATTATGCCTCCCAACTCATTTTTTAAATGATAAAAGTGAATGGGTGACAATTGCTGATGAAGCGGTAGAGCCTATTTTTGAATTAGCAAATGAATATGGCCTTGCGGTTGAAATTCACCCTTACGATGGTCCTAAAATAATTGGTTTAAAAGATCGGTTTTGGCGTTTTCATTTGGTGTGGATGTGTGCGCAAACAGCAGATGCGTATCATTTTTTTACTTTATTAAATTATCCTGACAAATACCCAAATATGCGCACATGCTTTGCGCATGGCAATCAATTCGGGCAGGTGAATATTGGCAGGCGCACTCAAGGGTTTGAAGGTAGGCCTGATTTGTTTGAAGGCGCCGGACATCCCAATCATTCTCTGCGCAAAACCAATTTATTTTATGACACCTTGGTGCATGATGTTTATTCGTTTCGATTATTAGTGGACAGGCAAGGGGTTAGTCAAATATTAGCAGGAATGGACGATCCCTATCCACTTGGTGAAATGGAAACCGTTGCGGGCAGTTACCCTGGAAAAGTCATTGATCAGGCCGTTGAAATGGGTTTTATTTCGGAGAATGATAAAAATGAAATATGGTGCGATAATGTAGCCAATTGGCTGTATGGATGGGATAAAGAAGAATTTTATTCACGAATTAAATTTGATTTATAAATTATCAATAATAATTTTTAAATCATAAATCATGTAATGTGACTTATCAAAATAATATAGCATTTGCAGAAAAAATGGATGCTGAAGATGTTCTTGGAAAATACCGAGAACAATTTCATTTGCCGTTGCAAAAGAATGGCGAACCTTTTATTTATTTATGTGGCAATTCGCTTGGGCTCCAGCCAAAAATAACTGAGTCATATATTTTACAAGAATTAAAAGACTGGGCAAATTTAGGAGTGGAAGGGCATTTTCATGCGAAAAATCCTTGGATGCCTTATCATGAATTTTTGACAAATGCCATGGCGAAAATTGTTGGTGCCAAACCAATAGAAGTTGTGGCAATGAATACGCTTTCGGTTAATTTGCATTTAATGATGGCGTCTTTTTATCAACCAAAAAACAATCGATTTAAAATAGTAATGGAAAGCGATGCATTTCCATCCGATAGATATGCCATTGAATCCCAAATTAAGTATCATGGATATTCCGTTGAAGAAGGATTATTAGAACTAAAACCAAGGGTAGGGGAGGAGTTGATTCGAATGGAAGATATTGAAGATATTATTGAAAAGGAAGGAGAGCATATTGCGCTTATTTTAATTGGAGGTGTAAATTATTATACTGGGCAGGTTTTCGATATGAAAAGAATTGCATCTCTTGGTCATGAAAAAGGATGTATGGTTGGTTTTGATTTGGCGCATGGCGCAGGAAATTTAGAATTAAATCTTCACGATGATAATATTGATTTTGCAGTTTGGTGTACTTATAAATACATGAATTCTGGGCCCGGCAGTGTGGGGGGTTGTTTTGTACATGAGCGACATGCCCATAATTTCGAATTGCCAAGATTTGCTGGCTGGTGGGGACACAATAAAGCGACACGTTTTGGTATGCGTGATGATTTCGACCCGATACCAGGAGCAGAAGGTTGGCAGTTGAGTAATCCTCCTATATTATCATTGGCAGCTATAAAGGCTTCGCTCGATCTTTTTGAAGAAGTTGGGATGAAGATATTGAATGAAAAATCGAGTGTGCTCACAGCCTATATGGAATTTTTGCTGGACGATCTGGATTCTGCGAGGATCAAAATAATCACCCCACGAGATCAATCGCAGCGAGGATGTCAGCTGTCTATTCAGGTGAAAAACGCTGATAAGTCTTTGTTCAATAAAATAAGCGAGGCGGGCGTCATAGCAGATTGGCGGGAGCCCGATGTAATACGCGTCGCCCCCGTACCATTCTACAATTCGTATGTGGACGTTTACAAGTTTGTTGAAATATTGAATGATTGTTTGAAAAGTTGAATGGCTGATTGTTTGAATGGTTTAAATGGTTGGATTGATTCATAGGAAAAACAACCATTCAAACCATTCAAACCATTTATCATATTAATCTATGAAAGAAAAAGTACTGATAATAGGCGCTGGCCTGTGTGGAACCATGTTAGCCATAAGAATGGCACAAAGAGGCTATCAGGTAGAATTGCATGAAAAGAGGCCGGACATGCGACTGGAAGACATTAGTGCTGGTCGATCCATCAATTTGGCTTTATCCAATCGTGGGTTAAAAGCATTGGATATGATAGGTATGGCAGATTTGATAAAAAAGGAATGCATTCCAATGCATGGAAGAATGATCCATTCAAAAGAGGGAGAGCTGCGTTTGTCGAGATATAGCGGAAGAGAGAAAGATTATATTAATTCTGTTTCAAGGGGCGGTCTTAACATCTCATTGCTGATTGAAGCAGATACACATAAAAATCTGGAAATAGTATTTAACAGTAAGTGTACCCATGTGGATTTGAAATCTGCTACTGCCCAGTTCCAAAACACTGAGACAAGAGAGGTGACTAAAGTACAGGCGGATATAGTAGTCGGTACAGATGGTGCGGGGTCTGCGGTTCGCCGGAGCATGATGGGGCATACGACGGAGTTGCTGTTTAACTATTCACAAGACTTTTTGCGGCATGGTTACAAGGAGTTGAGTATTCCACCAACAGAAGATGGTGGGTGGCGCATTGAAAAAAACGCTTTGCATATATGGCCACGAGGAGGAATGATGGTGATTGCGCTCCCAAATTTAGATGGAAGTTTTACTGTGACCATGTTCCATCCTTTTGAGGGAAAAGGCGGCTTCAATGAATTGGATTCAAATGAAAAGATATTAGATCATTTTAAGTCAGAATATCCCGACATTCTTGAACACATGCCGGATTTTTTGGCCGATTACCATGACAACCCTGTTGGAACGTTAGGTACTATAAAATGCTACCCTTGGCAAGCTTTCGGTAAAACACTGGTGATGGGTGATGCAGCACATGCTGTTGTTCCATTCTATGGCCAAGGCATGAATGCTTCATTTGAAGATGTCTTTGTGTTCGATGAGGTGTTGGAACAACATGAGGGTGATTGGAATAAGGTCTTTACCACATTTGAAGATGCACGTGCGCTGAATACTAATGCAATCGCTGACTTAGCTATTGATAATTTTTATGAAATGCGTGACCATGTAGCCAATCCAGTATTTATCAAAAAACGAAAATTGGAAATGGAGTTGGAGCAACAATTTCCGGCCTATTACTCTAAATATTCAATGGTCACTTTTAATGAAAACCTTCCTTATTCTGAAGCTATGCGTAGAGGGCGCTTGCAAGATGCATTATTGATGGAAATATGTGAGAGTAGCCAGGAAAGAACCTTGGCGGAAGTGTATGAAATGTTAAGCAGGATTGCTTGAAAAAATGACTGTATATGGAAGTGGATTTAATCGAAGATTGGAAAAGGAAAATAGATCAATCAAAGACTCAGAACAGAAGTATTGTTAAAAAATTAAAACGCAAGAAAGGCAAAAATTTGGATGAGCAGGCAGATGATGTTCATGTTGAGGTGTTTAAAAAAATTGATTGTCTTTCATGTGCCAACTGCTGCACAAGTATACCGCCGATTGTCAATAAAACGGATGCTTCAAGGATTGCTAAAAAGCTGGGAATGAAGCCAGTAGAGTTTGAAAATGAATACTTGACAATTGACGATGATGGCGATACCGTGATGAATACTTCACCTTGCCCATTTTTACAAGGAGATAATACCTGCCTTGTTTACGATATTCGCCCAAAAGCTTGCCGACAGTTTCCCCATACAGATGAAATGGATTTTTCGAAAAACATGAAATTACATGTAACGAATGCGAATATCTGCCCAGGGGTATTTCACATTCTTAGACGCCTTGATGAAACATTCTAAGAGGCTGTTTTAAAACCTCAAGCACGTCTGCGAGAATATCTTTTCACACCAATTTTATCTTGATTTTCGTCACGTATCTATGGATATGCTCCTCAAATCAAAAGAAAATTGATGCAAAAATCTTATCCTCTCGCCTGCACTTCAGGTTTTAAAACAGCCTCTAACGCCGGGTTATTTTTCCGTTATCAGAAATTACAAGTCCAGCATCTGGAAAATCTGTTGCTGTCAATTCCTTGATTTTCGAGATAGCCCTATTCTGCGAATCAATTTTTGGGCCGTGAGCTTTTTGTTGATAGGTGGGGGTTATTTCGCCGCTAACGAAAGAACCGTCTTTATTGGTGGTGAGTTTGATAATTGGTGCAATACCAGCAGCTCCCGATAAATTGAATCGCCCATAAGTGCAGAAATTTCCTAAACTATAAGTAATGAATCGGTCTTTGTATAACTCAATTGAGCGAGTGACGTGCGGTCCGTGGCCAAATACGACATCAGCTCCAGCATCAATAACGGCGTGGGCAAATTTGTGTACATCTCCTCTGTTTTCACCTAAATAAGTCTCAGTTTTTTTAGGAACATGTTGATGGCTGGCGCCCTCTGCCCCTCCGTGAAATGAAACGATCACAATATCGCAAGTTGCTTCAAGCGAGGATACTATTTCTTTCGCACGGGAAATATTCCTTACATCACAAGTGCCCACATTGGGGGCAAATGCAGCGAAGCCATATTTTACGCCATTCTTTTCAAATGTGGCAGTTTCATCTGTTCCGGCCAGGCCAGCAAATTCGATCCCCGCATTTTTCAAAACATCTTTAGTTCCTTTCCTCCCAGTGGCTCCAAAGTCGCCCGAATGATTATTGGCCAAACTAACGACATCAAACCCTGCATTAGTTAGATGTTTCACGTAACTGGCTGGAGAACGAAACACATAGCATTTGCTCATGTCCCGACACCTTTTGGCAGTGCCATCTCCATCGAACATAGTGCCTTCAAGGTTGCCAAATGTAACATCAGCGTCTCGAAGAATGCCACAAACATCGCCCAACATATCATCACCGCCATTGGCAGGCAAATAGTTTTTAGAGGGATAATTGGTCCCCAGCATCATGTCTCCAACACCGATAATGGTGACATGTTGGCTCTGGCCAAAAGCAGATAGACAAGTAAATCCCAACGCAGCAATAAAAAAGAGACTCCCGATTTGGAAGTCTCTTAGTGTGTTTTTTAAAATCATATCTTGAGATTAGGAATCTGTAATCAGTGAAATTAAGAACAGTATCACCGATCAACGATTGCTAATTTTTCTAATCAAACGATTGATTATCAAGTTCGGCAAGTTTTACCAATTCTTGATATTCAGCTGGGGAAAGGCCATCCAAAACGTAATCAATTGGGTTTACAGCTTTTCCTTTATAATGAACTTCGTAATGGCAGTGTGGAGCAGTTGAGGTACCAGTGCTTCCAACTTTGCCAATCTCTTGTCCTTTCTTGATCGTCTGGCCTACTTTCACAGTTGCTGAAGACATGTGACCATACAAAGTTTCATATCCATATCCATGATCAATCACGACGTGCAATCCATACCCACGGCGACCACTGTTAGTAACTTTCACCACTTTGCCATCTCCGGTTGCTTGGATTGGAGTTCCAGTTTTTGCACTGAAATCAATACCAGCGTGCATTTTCCTGATCTTGTAGATCGGGTGAATACGGTATCCGAAACCTGAGAGCAATTGTACTTTTCTATTGAGTTTGTCAGCCCGGATAGGCTTGATTGAAGGGATGGAGGCCAACATTTTTTCTTTGTCAGCAGCCATTTTCTCTATATTGTCCAGCGACTTTGATTGAATAACCATTTGTCGCTTCAGCTTCTCAGCTTTTTGTCTTAACTGAACCATCATTTTACCAGATTGGCGGAAGTTCTGCAAATCTGCATATGGTTCGTGTCCCCCTGTACCACCTTCCCATATGTTCTCGTCGATTGGATCCATCTCCAATACCATGCGGTGTACCCAGCGATCGCGCTCTTGAATATTAGTTAAAGCACCTGACATATGATCCACCAATTCTTGCATTTCCATGTTTTGGGCAACAAGCTGGGAGATTTCGTCATCTTTTAGCTGTATCTGAGGTGAGGGGAAAAAACGCCACAATAGTGAACCGAAAAGGATTCCTGAAATGAGCATAGCAGATGCAATTCCAAAAACGCGGCCTGCTTTTTCTTTTGCTGTGAGTTTAACCTTCTCGTACTGTAGTGTTTGCTTATTATAGAAGTATTTTTCTCGTCTCATATTGTTCTGTTGTTAGCCAATAACCTAACTTTGCCGCCTTTCCGAATGACCTCTAAAAGTAGTGGTCGTTGCAAATAGACAATGTTAAGTGTTTCCCTCCGCAGGAAACAGTGAAACCTAAAATGTTCACGTGTTTTGGACTAAGACGAACGATTGTCTGTTTCTATGAACTTAAAATAAACGCAATATCCTTTTATATATCAGCAAGAAGAAATATTCTCTTTAGTCAGTTTGCCTGTTTACTCGTGTCATTCGTCCCGATCATAATGGCATAGCTCTCATAAAGCGACGGCAAAGATGGAAAATAATTTTCTAACGAAGAAGATATGTTGATAACTTTTCAAATGTGTGACCGTACAACATGCCTTCAGTGCAATCAACGGAACTGCCAGTCAATTGGTTACGCAAATCTAAGAATAACATTTGTTAAATTTTAATCCTTTAACATTTAGTGAAAGTGGCATTTTGAATCAAAATTTCCTTTCCCATTGGGTATTTATTCCCAAATATTTGAATAAAATATAACATGACAGCAAAAGAAATCAGACGCACATTTCTTGAATTTTTCCGCTCAAAACAGCACAAAATAGTCCCTTCAGCACCGATCGTGAACAAAGATGATCCGACGCTTATGTTCACCAACGCTGGGATGAATCAGTTCAAAGATTTTTTCCTTGGAAATCAAATACCTGATAATCGAAGGATAGCGGATACCCAAAAGTGCCTTAGGGTTTCTGGGAAGCACAATGACCTGGAGGAAGTTGGCCGTGACGGCACACACCACACCATGTTCGAGATGCTTGGTAACTGGTCCATCGGTGATTATTTCAAGAAAGAAGCCATTGAATGGTCCTGGGAATTGCTCACCAAAGTATATGGCTTGCCAGCTGACCGGCTTTATGCAACCGTATTTGAAGGGGATGAAAGTGAAAAGCTGGCACCTGATGATGAGGCAAGAGGTTTTTGGTCGAGTTGGCTGCCCGATGATCATATTCTCAACGGTAATAAGAAAGATAACTTTTGGGAAATGGGCGAACAGGGTCCATGTGGCCCTTGTTCCGAAATCCATATTGACATGCGCTCCGATGAAGAACGAGCAAAGTTGGATGGTGCAGAGCTAGTCAATAAAGACCACCCCATGGTGGTGGAAATCTGGAACAATGTATTCATTCAGTTCAACCGGAAAGCTGATGGCTCTTTGGAAGACTTACCTGAAAAACACATTGATACAGGTATGGGCTTCGAGCGCCTTACAATGGTACTTCAGGGCAAGACCTATACCTATGACACAGATATTTTTACACCTATTATACAACACGTCGAAAAAGCAAGCGGGATTAAGTACGCTGGGAAGTATCCAGAAAACCCATCTGTTCGCCCGCCAGCTGATATGATGTCTGACATTGCGATGCGCGTAGTTGCTGATCATATTCGTGCTGTCACATTTGCTGTTGCGGACGGCCAACTGCCAGGAAATACAGGTGCGGGTTATGTTATAAGGCGCATCCTTCGGCGTGCAGTGCGCTATTACTACTCATTCTTGAACATTAAAGAACCATTTTTGTACACATTGCTCCCGCTGCTGAGCGATATGTTTGAGGAAGTATTTCCAGAAGTCAAAGCGCAACAACAGCAATTGGCTAATATTATTCAAGGAGAAGAAAAGGCATTTTTGAATACCCTTGAAACGGGATTAAAACGCTTTGCTGAATTGGAGGTAGTGAACGCTATTATTGGAGGAGAAGATGCATTTGAATTGTATGATACATTCGGTTTTCCAATTGACTTGACAAGATTGATGGCAGAAGAAAATGGCTGGAAAGTAGATGAGGCTGGTTTTGAAAAATCCATGCAAGCTCAGAAAGACCGTGCCCGTGCGGCGGCGGCCAAAGAGACCAGTGATTGGCAGGTATTGGTAGATGGAGAAGTTGAATTTGTTGGATACGACAGCTTAGTGATTTCCGATGCTAAAATATTGAGACACAGAACCGTTTCTACAAAAAAGGCAAAGCGATATGAAGTCGTTTTGGACAAGACACCCTTTTATGCGGAAAGTGGTGGCCAGCATGGTGACAAAGGCTGGTTAGTGGTGGGAGGCGAGCAAGTCAAAGTAGTTGATACACAAAAAGAGAATGACCTCATTATCCATGTTTTGGATAAACTGCCGGCCAGTTTATCTGGAAATGTAGAAGCCAAGGTGAATGCTTCAAAAAGGCAGCTGACTTCCAGCAACCACTCGGCAGTACACTTAATGCATGCAGCGTTGCACCAGGTTCTTGGACAAAATGCTCTGCAAAAAGGACAGGATGTGGATGACAAGCGACTCCGATTTGACTTTTCCCATTTCCAGAAAGTGACCGATGAAGAACTCCGTTCTATCGAGCAAACGGTGAATGAGAAAATCCGCCAAAACATTCAATTGGAAGAGGTGCGGAATATGCCAATAGAAGATGCTAAGAAGCTCGGCGCAATGATGCTTTTTGGTGAAAAATATGGAGACACTGTTCGTGTTGTCACATTCGATGAGAATTTCAGTCAGGAACTTTGTGGAGGTACGCATGTGCAAGCGACAGGAGAGATTGGGCTGTTCAAAATATTGAGCGAAAGTGGTGTGGCTGCAGGAATCCGCAGGATTGAGGCCGTTACAGCTGATCATGCTGAGGCCTACCTCATCGCACAATTGGAGGAATTGAATAATGTCCGTGGTTTGTTGAAAGGAGCGCAAAATGTAGAGAAGGCTGTTGCGGCATTGCAAGAAGAAAACAAGGGATTGAAAAAACAAGTTGAAAAGCTCCTCGCAGCTCAGGCAGGTAATTTGAAAAACGACCTTAAAGGCAAAGTCGAGCAAGTCAATGGCGTGAATTTTATTGCTACCAAATTGCCCTTGCAGGATGCAAATGCCATTAAAACTTTGGCTTATCAATTAGAGCATGACCTCGGCAATGCCTGCATTGTTTTCGCTGCTGAAGTAAATGAAAAACCACTCATTTCTGTCCGTATCAGCGAGTCGATCACTGATAAATTGAATGCTGGCACGATGGTTCGTGAACTCGCAAAAGAAATAAAAGGTGGCGGTGGCGGCCAGCCATTTTTTGCTACTGCTGGAGGTAAAGATGTGAGTGGATTGGATAGGGTAGTGGAGAGGGCGAGGGAATTGGTTTAGTGAATTTTAAGATTAAAAATAAAGGGCAATCTGCGAAAAATCAGGTTGCCCTTTTTATTTTTGAGAAAAATTAATAAAACCTCAAATAATTATGAAACATTTGACTCCATTAATTCTCGCTTTCCTTTTTATTAATTCAGTTCTGAATGGGCAATCAAAAGAAGAATTTCGGGCAGTAGTTGAAAAAGCACTTGAATACTTCGATAATGAGCAGTTTGAAGAATCTTTGCCGTATTGGGATCAACTTATTCGGTGGAATCCCAAATCAGAACTTCCATATTTATATAAAGCCCGGACAATTAGTGCTATGGAAGACAGGAAAGGGGCGATTGAATATTTTAATTATGCCCAGAAATTAAATCACGGAAATGCCGAAATTTATTTTTACAGGGCACTAAATTATTCTCTTTTAGAAATTGATAATAAAGCAATTGACGATATAAAAAAAGCACTTGAATTAGACAATGAAAATGCATTTTATTTGAATCATGCAGCAGGGATGAGCATGAAAACAGGGTACTATGAAAGAGCTGTAAAACTATTCGAAAGAATTATAAATAAAGATGAGAATGCTCCTAATAAATTGTATTTTATGGGCTTCTCCTATTTCATGCTTAATGATACAATAAATGCGGACAAGTGCTTTGGTTGGATGAAAAAAATAATTGACAACTCTGAAAAATCTATTGAAAATGAATCTTTACTATGCGGTGTTTTATTAATGCAAGGGGAATTAGAAAAATCTGAGAAAATATGTTTGTCACATATCAATAGATTCCCTGAAAACCCTATCGGTTATGAATCATTGGCAGATTATTACAGAGTCACAAAGAATTTTGGAAGGGCTTTGGAAGTAAACGAAAAAGCTATTGAATATCATAGTTCGAATATTTACAACTTAATTAACAAAGGGTATTTTTTAATGAAATTGGATAGTTTAGAATCTTCAAAGCAATTGCTTGATGAAATAATTGCTGAGTACCCAAATTCATATACTTGTCTTAAAACACGTAGTGAACTATATATTAAAATGGGCCAACCAGAATTAATTATTGAAGATTTAAACAGGGCTATTGAAAACAGACCAGGCCGCCCCGGTGCTTATAAAGTTCGAGCTCAATATTATTTTGCGATCAATCAGAATGAAAAAGGATGTGCTGATTTAAATACAGCAATCAGTAAAGGTTACAAAAGAATGTATACAAGCACTGAAGCAGATGACTTATTTAAAGAAAACTGCAATTGAAAAAATCAATTGCAGTTTATAATTCTTAGTAATTCATCCTCGCCGCCCGTGCATGCGCCTCAAAAGAAAACACCAACACCCCGGCAGCGACCACGCTCACATAAACCAGCACCCATTCCATTTTTCCTATAATCGCAAGCGCTAAAAAAATAAGCGCAAACCACTCCCGTTTTCCGAGTAGTTCAGCAGTTTGCATCATTTTATCCAGCCAGCTTTTCCCTTCCCGAAATCCATATTCTACCGTCAGTAATTTCCCATCCTTATTGAATTTTTTATAATAAAGGATAATGCTGCCCATCATGCAGAGGGTCAGTGCCAAAGCTGTAAGACTGGCCGTTTTTTCAAAAGGAGAAATTCCGTCTCGGAACAATCCAACGAGAAAGCCAACTAGTGCGGCGAGATAAGCCAGATTGTCGCACATGAAATCCAGCCATTTCCCATACAATGAACTTTTAAACTTCAGGCGGGCCAATTCGCCATCGACGCCATCCAGAATAGAAGTGAGATGGAACAACGCACCCCCAATCAAAAACCCCCAATATCCGCCCTGGGCGAAAACGTAACCAGTCAATAGGCTCGGAATGACCAAAGCCAGCGTCACTTGATTTGGCGTGATGTGGGTGCTGGCCAGCAATCGACTGAACAGAGTTGAAATGGGACGATTGAGGTTTCGTGAAACCCATCCGTCGTTCGGTTTTGTCAAATTGCGAATAAGGGACTTTTCAATTAATTGGACATCAGAACTGCTATGAACTGTTTGACAAAGAAGAGCAGAGGAAAATGATTTGAAAGTGTTTTTTTGAGAGAACGTGTTTCCGCCGGACTTGAAAATGGAGGAGCTTAACATCTGAATATTGCGTGGTGTAAAAAAGAGCATTTTTTGGTTTTTGGAAATAGAAATCTTGCAGGGGCGTCGTTCCGATTTCTGCATTCTTTTTTCAATTAATAGTGGATCAAGAATGAGCGATTCCGTTAAAACGATCAGCCCTTTTTCAGGCGGCAACAATTTGTAACTATTGATTACGCTTTGGACACTATTTTGATCGACAATTGAAAACGAGAGACGCCAAGGTTTTGTCGAAGCCAATAATTGCTTGAGCAAATCAGCTTCCTTTTCCACCACTATTGTTATGTGCTCACACCCAGCTTTTTCAAATGACCGGAAGCACCGTTCAATAACGGTTAGGCCAAAAATTTCAAACTTAAGTGGATCGAAAGGGGAATTGGTTTTGGAGGCGGGGATAACAATGATTGCTTCCCATTTTGAGAGATTCATGTTTTGCATAGACTTCAGGATAATTAGTGAGAGTAACTTGCTCGAATCCCTGAATTGTCTTTGCGATGAATTGTAATAAAGAGCAGTCTGGTGTTAAATGAGTTGGTTGGCTTGCACATTTTTTGAATTGCAGGCATAAAAAATTCTGTTCATACATACATTTGCCTTGAATATTAATTGATGATCAAGAAAACAGGAAAATGATCAGTTGGAAATTTTTAACTCTTTGATTCTCATCAATTTCCAATTTCGTAATTTCTTAATTTTTATCGTATCAACAGCTCTATTCGGCATGAACAAAATTGCATTATTCCTCCCATTGGCTTTTGCCTTTTTACTCTCTTCTGGCTGTGCTATTTTCCAGAAAAACGATGTCAAAGAGTGGCCCACTGAGGCGGATAATATAGGACTGCGGGTCGGGGAAGTAGCACCGAATATCGACTTGGACGACCCAGAAGGATTTAACAGGCAACTCAAGGATATGCGAGGTAAAGTTGTGTTGGTGGATTTTTGGGCCAGTTGGTGTGCGCCCTGTCGTGCTGAAAACCCAATGATAGTACATGCCTATCGCCAGTTCAAAGATGTGCAATTCAAAAATGGAAGTGGCTTTGAAGTGTTCAGCGTTTCTTTGGACAAGACCAAGGACAGGTGGGTAAATGCCATTGAAAAGGATGGTCTTGCTTGGCCCAACCATGTAAGTGATTTGGATGGTATGAACTCTTATGTTGTGTTGCTTTATGAGCTGTCTTCTATTCCATCCAGTTGGTTAATAGATGGAGACGGCGTGATATTGGCAGTGAATCCAGAACCACGTGATCTCACAGATATTTTGAACAATTATGAACGATAGAAAAGCTGTATTTCAATCCTCTTATTCATTGGTGAAAACATTAATTCCAATATTTATTTTTATTGGAATCATCTTTCCATCAATAAGCCAAGCCCAGACAGGATGCACTGATCCTCAAGCTACTAATTTTGATGCTACAGCCATTGAGAATGATGGTTCCTGTATTTATGCCCCCACAAGTTACGCCCCCACTATAATTACCGAACTTGCTCCAAACTTACCAGAGTGTTCCGGATTGGCTTTTTTTGACAATAAACTTTGGACACACCTTGACGGAGGAAATGCAGACCACATTTACCAAGTGGACACGTTGACTGGGACAATAGCAGAAACCGTGACCATCAGCAATGCTGACAATAAAGATTGGGAAGATTTGGCACAGGACGAGGAGCATTTATATATCGGGGACTTCGGCAACAACTTCGGTGATCGAATGGACTTGCGTATTTATAAAATAAAAAAATCAAACCTCCTTGCAGGTACGCCTGCTCCAGAGTTAATTGAGTTTTCGTTTAGTGACCAAACTGATTTTACATCCAATCAAAATGCCCATAATTACGACTGTGAGGCTTTTTTTTACTATCAGGATTCTTTGCATTTGTTTTCCAAAAATTGGGTAGACTTTAAAACTCGCCACTATGTGCTACCAACTACTCCAGGCATACATACGGCGGAACTAAGAGACAGCTTAGAAGTTCAAGGATTAATTACGGGTGCCGATGTCTCTGAGGATGGATCGATATTGCTTTTAGGATATAACCCTTTTGTGAATCTGGAAACTTTTCTTTGGTTGCTTTTTGACTTTCAGGGAAATGACTTTTTCTCAGGAAATAAAAGGAGAATTTCATTGGGTAGTTTGACTGCAAATAGCCAGGTAGAAGGGATTGTTTTTAAAGATTTGACTAGCGGTTTTATTTGTTCTGAAAAATTTACAGATTTATTCAAGGCAAAATTGCTGTCTTTTGACATTTCCCAATTCTTGAGCGATCCAGTAGCAACAAATAGAGTGCTGGCAGATAATGAAGTCCAGATTTTTCCAAACCCTGTTTCTGATTTTTTACAAATAGATATAGGAAGTTATGTTGGCTCTGAAAATCAGTTGATTATAGTTGATTTGAACGGTAGGGTAGTGATCAAAAGCGATTTAAATGCAACATCAATCAACTCGATAAATGTAACTTCTTTGAAAGCAGGTTTTTACTTTTTGACAATAAAAAATGAACAAAGGATATTTCGACAAGCATTTTTAAAAAACTAATTCCTGCCTTTTGTACTAATCTGTCCTTCTAATTCCACCATATTTTTTTTCTTTGCTCTTTCTGAGAGGCTGTTTTAAAACCTCAAGCACGTCTGCGAGAATATCTTTTCACTCCAATTTCCCTTTGATTTTCGTCACGTATCTATGGATATGCTCCTCAAATCAAAAGAAAATTGATGCAAAAATCTTATTCTCTCGCCAGCACTTCAGGTTTTAAAACAGCCTCTGAGAATAGCAACCTATTTACATGATAGAACTTTGCAGACAGATAGCCCAAACTAAGTGGTTTAATAATATTGTCATCGGAGCCATATTATTAGCCGGAGTGGTCATCGGTATTGAAACATATGGTGATGCAGTGAAAAACTGGATGCCTTTTTTGCATACACTTGATTGGGTCATCCTTTGGATTTTTACAGTCGAGGCCGCCATCAAAATATTGGCGGAAGGCAATAAACCCTGGCGGTATTTTCAGGATCCTTGGAATGTTTTTGATTTTATCATCGTGGTCGTTTGCTGGATGGCCGTTTTCCTCCCGAGTATGGATGCTGAGTATGTGGCAGTTTTCCGGATGGCAAGAATATTAAGGGTACTGCGGCTGGTGCATGCTCTCCCCCAATTGAAACTATTAGTGGATGCCATGCTAAAGAGCATTCCCTCAATGGGCTATGTTGGCATATTGCTGTTTTTGCTGTTTTACATCTATGGTGTAATGGGAGTTTTTGTTTTTGGAAAAAACGACCCGATCCATTTTGGGGACCTTTCTACTTCTATAATTACTTTATTTCAAATAACGACATTGGAAGGCTGGGCCGATATTATGTTTGTGAATATACATGGCTGCACAGATGCGGTCTATGGATTTGAAGGGGGATGCCCTGAGCCCCATGCATTTGGTGTTTGGGCGGTTATTTATTTTGTGTCTTTTGTGCTTATCGGTACCATGATTGTTTTGAATTTGTTCATCGGTGTTATTATGAACAGTATGGATGAGGTGAGGAACGAACAGATTTTAGAAGAAAAACTGAGCAGAGCTTCTGGGGAGCCCCCACCGCTTGATCTGGAAATAGAAAACGTGCAGCAGCAGATTGACAGCATCAAAGAGCAATTGGATTTTATTTCATTCCGCCTGAAAGATCAGTGAGATGGCTAAAAAATGACAAATGGGGAAAACTCCTCTTGCTATAAAGCAACACTCTGCAACAGCAAGCGTTTACCTCCTGATCATTGAATTCCAACAAACCAACCACCATGCACTTCCCTATCTTTGCCGCACAATGAACGAATCGTGCAAAAACACCTAATCACCAACCTATTTCTAATTAGATTTGCCGTTTTATACACAAATTAAGATTGGGGTCAGCTTATCAAGTACTTTGATAATTTTTTACCCATGCAATATCAATACTTACAAAATGTTTTACCGATTATTCCCATTTACTGTCCTGATGCTGATGGCCGCTGTTGTTTTTGGACAAACTCCTCAAAATATTCAACTGGATAAAAGCGAAATTGCTGGCGGGGAAAAAGCTGCTTGCCCTGATCAATATGCTGGCACTATTCAGTTCGCCAATTTTATCGGACAAAGTAATGACACCATTCCGGACACTATTTATCTCTGTCTAAATGATGCATTTGATATCATTCACAATGGTGATGCTGATCTGACCGGTGACCCAAATCCAGCAACAACACCAGGCATTACCTACGCTTGGTTTGATTGCCCACCAACTATCCAAGGACCCAATCTCACTACGATTTTGACTGAGCCTTGCATTTTCGATGGGCCTCCTCCTCCTGCAAATGGTATCTATGTAACTGCCAGCGGAAATATCAATGGCAATATCAATTTCAATAATTCGGGTGCATTACAATCTACCTTCAATGGAGGAGACCCAATTCTGTTTTGGTTTGCCCCTATCACCATTGATAATTTTTCATTGAAATTATATGAAAATGACGCTGGTGGAGAAACGGGTCCTTGCGTTAACTTGAATACGGATGAAGCATTTGCAGTTGTCTATTTGAATGAAGTCGAATTATCCAATTTCGATGGAAATGCTGGTGTCAGTGGCTGTGAAGGATCCATAACGGTAGAAGGAGGTTTGCCAGAGTTTGACGGAAGCGATTATGACGTAACTATTTCATTGGTTGGAAACCCCAGTGTTATGGGAACGGTAACCAATGGAGCAGCTTCTCATGGTGATGACATTACTTTTCAGGTGCCAGCGCCTGGTCTTTATGAAATCAGAGTAGAAGATGGAAAAAGTTGCGGCGGGAGTTTTGTTGCAAATATGACATCCTGTGTCAACTTAGGCCAAAGTATCAGTAGCTCTACAAACGCTCCTGGGGATAATGTTTGTCTTGAAGTAGTCAGTGAAAATGGATTTGCAGACATACAGTCGATCCAATATGCTATTACCTGGGACGGTACAATATTACAATACACAGGTGTAACGAATATTACTCCACTGCTGCCTAGCCTCACGCAAAGCGCATTTAACTACCAGAATGATACGCTGCGAATGGTTTGGTTTGAAAGCCTCGGAGGAGCGACTGTTCCGGATGGCACCGTTCTGTTTGAGATTTGTTTTGATGTAATCGGTGCAGATGGAGAATGTACAGATGTTTCATTTGTGAATTTAGGCCCGCTCACCAGTATCGAGGTTTTTGATGATATGGGAAATGAACTGGGATTCAGCGGGAGTCCAGGAATGATTTGTGTTTCCAATTCAGCATTACAAGCCAATGCTGTGCAGAGTAGTGTCAGTTGCCCTGGAGATTCAAATGGAGGGTTTACCTTGACAGTTTCTGGCGGTACTCCACCCTATAATATTACCTGGCAATTAGCGGGAGGTGGGCCAGTGATGGGGCCTGGCGTCATAAACGTTGACGGCGGAATGCTCACCGTTTCAAATCTACCAGTTGGAAATTATGTCATCACAATTACTGACAGTTCAGCTACACCCCTAGTTGAAATCGAACAAGTAGAAGTGCTTGGGCCTCCAATGATAAACCTTTTATTTTCGACAGATGTAGGACTTTGTAATGGCGATCCAGGAAGCATAACAGCTACCGTAGTGTTGGATAGTACACCTGTCGTGAACCCAACTCAGTTTTTTAATTTTGATTGGTCAAATGGCGGTACAACCCCGACAATATCGAATATCACATCTGGTTTATATACGTTGACGGTTACAGAGATGATCACCGGCTGTTTTGTGACGGAACAGACTTTTTTACCACAACCCGCTCCACTTGTCGCAACTATTACTTTAGATACAGCTTCTTGTTCCGGCCTGGAAGATGGCATCATTAGCGTTTCAGTTTCAGGAGGAACGCAGGATGCCAACGGTGACTATGAAATTCAGCTCGCTTCGTTAAATATAAGTGGTACACAAGCGAATGCCATGTTGCAATCCGGCACTTATTCGCTGTTAGTGACCGATGCCAATGGCTGTACTATTCAGGAGAATATTTTCTTGCCAGCGCATAAAATATTGTCCATTGCACCTACAATCCAAAATGTCGATTGTAGCGGTGATTGCAATGGGAGCATTTTAGCTCAGGGAACTACTTCTGGTGGCGCACCTACGCTTCCATATAATTTTACTTGGACTGGAACACCTAACCCTCCAGCTGCTACAGATACACCAACCAACTCTACTCTTGACAACCTTTGTATAGGGACATATATCGTACACATGCAGGACCCTGATGGCTGCGAGATAATGGACACTTTTTCAATTATTCAGCCTACTCCTTTGGAAGTCGATGTATTGGATGTTGTGAATGAATCTTGCCAACCAGGTATGGACGGGAGTATTACTGTGGGTGTGACTGGAGGGGCCGCTCCATTTACATACACATGGAATACAGCAGCGAATGATTCGATAGCTACAGGCCTTTCAGCTGGACTTTATACACTAAATGTAACTGATGTCAATAACTGCTTTGACACGGTTTCTGTATTGATAACTGTCCCTGATCCCCCCGAGATTCTGGCACTTGAAAATGATACAATCAATTGTCCTTCCGGAAATGATGGAAGCTTGACTGTAGTGCCTGTTGACCCAGCAAGCATTGCAAGCTATGATTGGACGGGCGGTTTGTTTGGCCCTACCATCAATAACCTTACACCGGGTGAATATATCGTCACCATAACTGATTTAAATAATTGTACTGCTGTAGATACAGGCTATGTATTTGCTCCACCACCATTGGTATTGGATAGTGTTTCGCTGACAAGCCCAAGCTGTGTCGGTGGGCCTGACGGGGCGATAATAATATTTGTGTCAGGCGGGACCGGGCCTTATAATTTTGTCTGGTCAGATCCAACAGCTCCCAATGGCAATGTGTTTGGCTTTGCTTCAGCAGGAGATTACACAATTGAAGTGTTTGATGCCAATAATTGCCCACCATTAGAAATCAATGTTACGCTGGAAGATCCACCTTTCATTGTCGATGTGTTCAGTGCAATTGATTCGGTAAGCTGTGCAAATACAGGTATGTCATGCGATGGGACAGCAACTATAACGGCTTCTTACAGTGACGGATCAACCGGTGATTTCAATTTCATCTGGCTGGGTAGTGGAGAATTTACCAACAATAGTATGGTAAGCACAGCTGCACAGCTGTGTGCCGGCCCTCAGTTGGTTATTGTCGCAGAAGCAAATGGAAATTGTCTGGATACTTTTTCAGTAAATATTCCTGCACCACCAACACTTATTTCTACAAACCCTGATATAGAAAATGTTTCATGTAATGGTTTGGCCGATGGTTCTGTTACGTTGAACCCATCAGGAGGTAGCCCGCCTTATACAATTCAGTGGGCAGGAGGTGTAACAGGTCCTACCAATAGTGGTCTTACCGTGGGGACTTATGTAGCCACTATTACCGATACGAAAGGTTGTGCATTCCAACATACCGTAACAGTTGTAGAACCCGATCCATTGGTAGTTTCATTGGACAATTCCACAACTGCTGATGTAAGTTGTCCTGGAGAGGAAGATGGGGTAATTGCAGTGACAGTTCAAGGAGGAAATTCTTTATTAGGTACAACTTATATTTGGCAAAATGGCATTGCAGCCTCCGATTCACGGGAAGCTTTTGGATTAGCAGCCGGTACTTATAGTATAACCGTTGTTGATGCAAAAGGCTGTACAGATTCGCTCGAGCACACCATTGCAGAGCCACCTCCGATTCAATTTTCTATGGGTGAAGTTCCTGTGATTGGTTGCTTCGGTGGAAATACCAGTATCACTGTTGACTCTGCCTGGGGTGGAAATCCTGGCCAATTTAGATTCAGGGTAGACAATGGTCCGCCACAGATCACTGGCCAAGCTATCGGAGGCTTTTTGGCTGGTGAGCATACCATTACTATTTTCGATGTAAATGGCTGTGAAACAGATACCGTAATTACATTATTACAACCTATCGAAGTGCAGGTGGAGCTTCCAAGTATTATTGAAATAGAACTTGGAGATTCGCTGACCCAATTGGATCCAATCATTATTTCTTCCGTTCCGATCGATTCATTTATTTGGACACCACCCAACCAACTTTCGTGTGCCGATTGTAAAAATCCAAGAGTCAACCCGATCGAAGACCAACTGTACACGTTGGTCGTAATCGATGCGAATGGGTGTACTGGCGCAGCTTCCGTTTTGATTGATCTTGACCGGAATAGGAATGTTTATATTCCAAATATTTTCTCGCCAAATGGTGATGGAATCAACGACAATTTTAGTGTATATACTGGGCCCGGGGTTTCACGCATTAGTTTCGTTAGATTGTATGACCGATGGGGCGAATTAATCCACGAGGTACTCGAACCAACTCCAAGCCCAGATGGTACGGGTTCTTGGGATGGAACTTTCAAAGGAGATGAAATGAACCCTGCCGTATTTTTATATTTAATTGAGGTAGAGTTTTTAGACGGAAAGGTGCTGTTGTATCGAGGGGATATTGCATTGATACGGTAAGCAGTGAATCAATATTTAATAGAAAGACTAGCTGCTTAAGTTTTAAATCAAAATTAAAATGATAATAAAAATAAAAATTACCTTGTCGGTTGATACGAAGGAATTTTTATTTACATTTTAATTTGACTTTTTGATTAGGTATTTTATCAGAATAAAACATGTAAAAACCCCGAATTTTTGGAGTACCAAAAATTCGGGGTTTTTATTAATTGGTGATTAATGAAAATCAGAAGTTCAAGGCGCATAGCGACTTTTGCCCTTGGTAGCTCCGGAAAATGAAACATATCGCGGCGCATAGCGACGCTCCCCTGTTTATTATTCTTTCTACCAATGGGGGAGTGGTGCCATGCGCAGTTATGCCCTGATTCACATTTACACCTCACCAATAGTTGGCGCTTTCCATTTTTCATAACCTACTGGATTTGCCTTAGCTTTTGTGATAGATTTTGTTGTTCTTTTTTTATCCTTCACCATTGCAACAGTCATAATTAAACTGGTGCCGATAATGGTAAATAATAGGATGCCTGCCTCGAATCCTGGGACATGCGCTTCTACTGGGATAGCATAAAATAATAGGATGGTAATTAAGCCTCGGGGTGCAATAAATAATTGTGGTAAAATGTCTTTGCCCAAGGATAATCTTAGAATGACATATCGGATGGCATAAATCGATATAATGATTAATAGACTGACAATGGCAACCGTTAAATTGGCCAAAGACACCAGAGATATGGTTAAACCAAAAATGACAAAAAAGAAAGTTCGTACAACAAACGCAGTTTCCATAGTGACTATGTGCAGCCCTTCATAGATATGTTTTGCTTTTTCCAAATGCAGCCATTTTCCCAATTTGCCTCGAAAAAACAACTCCATATTGGCGATCAATAAACCAAAAACAAGGATGATGATAAGCGAAGACAAGTGCATTTTTTTGCCCAAAGAATAAAGAAGCAAAAGCACTGCTATTAGCAAAAACAACTTAGTGTGGCTTTTGATATTTTGAAAAATCAGCACAATCATATAACTCGCAACCAGCGAAAGCCCAATGGTCAATAATACATTTCCTCCAAATCCGACCAAACCGCTGGAATGCTCGGCAGCATCAAGTTGACCAGTCAGGAAATAAAACAACATGATGCCCATGATGTCGGAAAAAGTACTTTCATAAATATGGAATTCCTTTTTGTGTTCTTTGAGTCCGCTCACGCTGGGGATGATAATAGCACTGGATAAAATGGACAGCGGTGTGGCATAAAGCCAGGCTGAACTCATCGTCATACCTTCGATAAAGTTGTGCAGAATTAATGCAGCAATCCAGGTGGATGCAAATAGGCCAATAAATGCAATGCCAAGTGCTTTTGCTATCGGTATGTATTTCTCCTTTTCCAGTTTTAATTCCAATGCAGCTTCGAGCACAATCATAATTAATCCAATAATGCCAAGCACTTCAAGGATAGGAAAAAAATTAATGCTTTCGCCTCCGATTGCATCCAGTCCAAATTTGAGTAATATGCCGAGTATTATTAACATCAATACGGACGGCACATTCGTTTTACGAGCCACCTCTCCAAAAAAGAAAGAAAGAATAATAATGATTGAAGTGGCGATGATGAGGTTGTAGGACGATAAAATTTCCATATGGCAGTTTATCAGTTTTGAAGACAGTCAAATCGACTGGCTCAATTATTTTTTTGAGATTTTACAATGGTAGCCCCATTCAGCCATTACCTGTTTCAATTCAGTTAAATGGGCAGCTTCACGGACTGTTATTTTTGCTTTTAAGGCATTGGATTCGATATTCGTCATGCTGATATCAGGCATGTTTTTCCAGTCGATAAAAGGTGAAGTTGCCAACTTGTCCAAAAGTATATTGGTGTTTTTGATCGGGCTGTTTTCTTCTTTTGAAGTAATGAGCAATTCGTAAAAGCTTCCGACCTGTTCTCCAGAAAGGATAGAATATCCTTCAGTGAGTAAAGTAGAATAATTAATAAATTTAAGCCCTTTATTGGTGCGGAGTTTAAGGCCCAATCTGCCTGTCACTGCGATCACTCCTTTTTTATCCAAAATACCCAATCTATTACCTACTGCAATGGAGCGGTCAAACAAAATTATTCTGCCCAGAATATAGCTTTTAATTGATTGGAATCCAGTAATCAAAACAATGACTGTAAGAAGCCCTAATTGAAGAGGATTTAGAAGCACCAGTACAGCTGTTAATAATAAAATTGCCACGGGCTCAAAAACCAACAATAAATAATAAAGAGTTTGCTCAACCCTATTTTGCTTTCTTCCAAAAAGATTTTTAGTCTTGATTATTTGACTGAAAAAAATTAAAGAAAAATAAATAACTGCAAGTAGTATTGTCAAATTAAAAAGATCGCCCCAATCGAGCATTATATTGTTTAATAATTCCATGTGAAATATTAATTATTCCCTTTTTTATAAAAACTGATATAATTTCTTTTTTGCAAAATTTTTCCTATTTCATTGACAACAGCATCTTCAAACTCCAGCCATCCATCTCTATTTCTTTTTAATACACCAGTGCTGATAAGTCTTTGCAGAATAAATGCATATTTTTCTTTAAAACTTGGGCCGAACATTTTTCGAAGCCTATATTCATTAGTTCTTTTTTCCAACAGAATTGTTGATGCAACAAGTGCAGCATCGGAACTGAAAAAATCAGGTAAATCGGCGGAGCTACTTGTTTGATAACGTACATTATCACCTTCTGTCATCGTCATTCTTACAGCCCATTCTTGCAGTGCTGCACCAATATTTCCTTCGTGTCTTTTGAAAATATCACTTACCATTTTCCGAAAACTTTTGGGGTCTACTTCTTTATCATTGGCATCAATCAATGTTTTGTGAGTAGCACCATGACGAATAACAATTGCTTCGAGAACATCTCCAATTTTCATCTCATCCAAATTAATATTCGCATTAATTGATCGATCTAATTGGTGGGATTTATCGAGCCTTGATTTTGTCCAATTCCCCATAGAAACTAAAGTAAAAGCTTTATCGTAATGCCTATCTACAAACTGGCAGAGCTGCCGCACATTGGCCCCTATTGGGTTTTCTGGACTCGACCAAAGTTCAAGATCGTCAATCCAGATTAATGGCCGATCATTGGTTGAAGAATTTTGAATGAATTCGAGCGATTCACCGAGATCGTATTCCGTATTGAATTTCCTTCCTTGGTAATTGATCGTTGATTTAGGCGTAAGCCAAATGGTACTATTTTTAAAAAAGCGGCTTGCCACAGCATCCCCAAAAAAGGACTTGCCAGAAAAACGTTGTCCGCTCAAGACGACAGCACCTCTGAAACCTTTTTCCCAGTCCAGAATAAGGTTGTTCATCCGATCCATTTCTTTTTGCCTGCCGACCCAGAATGATTCGCCGATGTGTCCCTTTGTCAAAAAAATACTTGAATATTGGGAATTGCTTTCATCTAAAGAATGATCTTTAATAAAATCGACGACCCGCTCAGAAAGGCTCTGGTTTTCACGCAACTCAACCGACGACCTGAAAGCCTTGATATTGCCAATCTGATGACTGATTAGTTCTTGAGCCTCTTGAACCCACTTGTTTTCTTTCAGTGTAAATTGATTCAATGTTTTTTGAAGGGGCACATAAAGAAACTCTTTGTCAACCTTGTAAATCATTGAAATTTTGAAATGCTCATTCAATCGCAAATGAAGGACAGCTTCCAATTCCTTCAGTCCTTTTTTCGTGTCTTCAATTTTGCTCAAAAAACTTTCAAGTGGATGATAAAGGTCGGATGGGACAATTTCAATTTTGCCTTTTGATTTGGCTTCAGTGGTTAGCAAAATGGCTCGGTTGCGGACATTAACCAAGGTCATCTTTAATCCATTTGTTCCATTTATGGAGAGCTCCCAAATTTCATAAAGTAATGGCAACACCTCTGCATCCAACCATTGTCTAATGCTTTTTTGACAATTGAGCTCTTTTCTTTGGAGCAGTCCCTCTTGCTCTGCAACTACAAAATTGGCTTTTTGCTGGATATTTTCTAATTGTTTTTCAAGGTCAGATTTAAAACTCCGGTTATAATCAGGAAAAATAATGGCTTCCTCTAAATCTTCCAATCGACTGCTTATTTTCCCAATGTTTTCTTTTGAATTTACGCTAATAAATTGAATAGTATCATCCGTCGTTTTTTCTATTTGGAGAATATCTTTTTGACAGGAATTTATCGTCTCTTCAATTATTGAATGCAAACCTGTTAATTGATTGGACAAATTGGCCATCTGCAGGTATTGCTCAACAAGGTTGTAGCATTGAATGGTGATTTGATTAAATTGATGGTGGTAAACTTGCTGCGGGTTATCTTCTAATGCCCATTTTTCTAATTGCTTTATCCCTCCACCTTTTGAGTTTTTTATAGATTTTAATTCAGCCGGAAAAAAATCTTTAAGTTCCTGAACTGCCTCTGAAAGAATAAGATGAGTTGATTTTTCAAGTTTTGCTACAGCAGTGGATTCCACCCTGTTTTCGAGGAGCATTATTTGCGCTTTTTGTTCTTGGAAAAGAACATTGCGAAGCAAAATAAGAAAAGACTTTTTGCATTCATTCCATGAAAAAACAACAATATAGTAAGGTAAGCTATCCAATGATTTTGGAGAACTTTTTAATTTTTCTGCACAAAACCCCCCAATGTCAACTGCTGATTTTACAAGCTCCTCAGTTTGTTTGGCGATAAAATTGAAACGCTGGTTAGCTGTAACTTGCTGATCTAAACCTGCAAGTAAACTATCAAGTAGTTGATCAAAATCAGTAAATTTATCGTGGAGTTGCTCCATGAATAGATAAGAATTTAGAACTTGATTAAAATTTGGTCTTTGAGCCGAATAAAGCGAAATCGCAAGCCGATAGCTAAAGGTAAAAAAGCGCTTATTTGTGCTGGCTAAGATAAGAGCATGCTTTAGATTACTGCATCAAAGAAGCCTAATTATTCAGAAGAAAAGGTATGTATAGTGTTTCTTGTTTCCGGCTCACATACATCATAGAAATGATGAAGACGGTTTACAGAAAATCGGTCACATGCATTTTTCTGTCAAATAAATTTAGAAGCTTCCTAACGTAAGCCAAATAAATGACTATTTTCAAATACTTTGTCCATTAGACTTAAATATTGATCGGTATAATGAAAAAAAAGAAAAAATCATTATTAAAAGGGTTAAGAAACTGCATGATAGCTTTCAAGTGGTGGTTTCGAAAAGTCAAGAGATTCACGAGTTGGATGAAAGAGGAGGCGAAAAAGCAGTTGCCCAGTTGGGAAGCAGATGTACACGAGACCCGGGATAATTGGAATAATTGGTGGAAATCAAAACGAGCAAAATGGAAGCGTACCGTTGCTTATTGGAAGTCGGTTTTTGCTACGGTAGATATGTCGAGGGAAAAGATGCACCAGATGTTATTCGAAGAAAGGACTGCTGTTGGGCGTTTATTTGAGTCTATGTTGATGGTGATCATCGTAATCAGCGTATTGGTTGTAATGCTGGATAGCGTTGAAGAAGTGCATCGCAGGTTTGGGTGGTTGATGGGTACTTTGGAATGGATTTTCACCTTTATATTTACATTGGAATACGCACTCAGGTTATATAGTGCGCATCGTCCGTTTCGGTATGCAACAAGTTTTTTTGGGATCATAGATTTAGTAACAATCCTGCCTACTTATATCAGTTTTTTTGTTGCAGGAGCTCATACTTTTTTAGTGCTCCGAATTCTGAGGGTATTTCGAATTTTCCGTTTACTGAAGTTAGTGAAATTGCTCAAAGCGGGAAATACCATTGTCGCTGCTTTACAAGCAAGTAAAGAAAAAATTGCAATTTTTCTTCTATTTATATTGATGTTAGTAGCCATGCTGGGTTCTGTTTTATACATCATTGAAGCTGGGCAAGATTCTGGATTTACAAGTATTCCAGCTAGTATTTACTGGGCAGTTGTCACTTTGACTACGGTTGGATATGGTGATATCGCTCCTGCTACTTGGGTAGGTAGGATGATTGCAGCAGGTGTGATGATCATAGGTTATTCCGTTATTGCTGTTCCGACTGGTATTGTATCCGCGGAATTTGTAAATGAAACAAAAAAAGCGAACGCCAAAAAGACGGAATGTAACCGATGCGGAAAGGATGCACATGTGAAAGAAGCAAGGTTTTGTGACCGGTGTGGAGAACGACTTTAAATATTTAATCAAAATCAAAATGATAATTAAAATGAAAAAAGCGATTACGTTTTTACTTCTTGTAACTTTATTCTTGGCATGTTCCAATGAAAATGACAATGCTGCGCTTATTGGGAAGTGGCAAGGAATCTCATGGGCGGTAGCTGGCGAGCAGTCGGGAAGAAATGCAGCAGAAGTTGTTTTTACCTTTCATCCATCTGATTCCTATACTGCTGCTTTTTCACAACAAAAAGAAGAAGGCTCGTTCCGATTGGTCGGCAATAAACTTTATACGACTGCCAAAGGAAAAGCTGAGAAATTGGTGGAAGTAAGATTTCAAGGAACCGACACCTTAATCATGGATATGAATAGGGTAGGGACATTGGAAGAATTGGTTTTAGTAAAAGATTAAAAGCCAGCTGTCGGTCAATTTGAGTGGATTATGTAGCTTGATTGTTCAGGCCATTTTACTTATTTTTGGTCTTTATTGCCTCTAAATAGTATAAATGAACGCCCAGTTTCCCTTTAAGAGGAAGAATATTACTTCCATAGATCCTCCCTTTCTTGGTGATCTTCCAGCCCAATTGGCTGACTTCGTTAACCGCACTCCCCGCTTTAAAGAAGTTTTGGAAACACTTGATCTTTTTGAACTGGTAACTGTCCGTGGTCGAATTAAGGATTCACTTGGTTTGCCTGTAGCCGGAACTACAGTCGAAATATGGCATCCCACCAAATGGGGGATGTATGGAATGGAGTTTGGCCTGTCCGCTGCTCCTGTAGATGCACAAGAACAAGGATGGCGGCGATGCATTACCAATGAAAATGGAGAATATTCATTTTTGACTGAAAAAAGGATCGATTCTATGGCGGGTGAACCCGCATCTCTGCATTTCAAGATAACTTCATCCAATAACCGTGTTAAACTAACCAAGCTCTATTTTGGCCAGAATGAATTGGAATTGGCAGATCCCTTTTTAATGGATTATGAATTGGAAGAACGGAGTGAATTCTTTGGTTGGGAAAGCGCAGGTGTTTGTGAATTTGATATTGAGTTTTAGTGAAAATGAACATATAGAAACGTGATTCATCCCGAATTTTTGAAGGATCAAAAATTCGGGATGAATCACGTTTTGTTTACCCTAAACTTTTAAAGTGACCTTGGCGCCAGCTTTTATTTCTTCCACTATTTCAGGATTTAACAAAGTTGATACATCACCCAGATTTGAAACATCTCCAGAAGCGACCTTTCGCAATATCCGCCGCATTATTTTTCCAGAACGTGTCTTCGGCAAACCACTTACAATTTGAACTTTGTCAGGCTTAGCAATAGGGCCAATCTCTTTCGTAACTACCTGTAATAGCTCTTTGGTAAAAGCCGCTTCATCAGTAACAGGTTGATTAGGAATAACATAAGCATAAATGCCCTGTCCCTTTATTTCATGAGGATAACCGACAACAGCGCTTTCCACCACATTATCATGCTCATTAATGGCATTTTCTACTTCAGCGGTACCCATTCGGTGACCAGACACATTGATTACATCATCCACCCTGCCAATGATCCGGTATCGGCCATCGGAATCTCTCCTGGCACCATCACCTGTAAAGTATTTATTTTCAAAAGAGGAGAAATATACCTGTTTGCAGCGTTCATGATCTCCATAGGTAGTACGCAAAATAGATGGCCAGGGAAACTTAATGCATAACAATCCTTCGACCCCATTTCCTTCAATAATATTTCCATCAGCATCCAACAATTCCAATTGAACGCCGGGCAGAGGATAGGAAGCATAACAAGGTTTTGTATCCGTAATGCCTGGAAGCGGTGTTATTAATATGCCGCCTGTTTCGGTCTGCCACCAGGTATCAACAATGGGTGCATTGCCTTTCCCCACTTTTTCATTGTACCAATTCCAGGCCTCCTCGTTGATTGGTTCGCCAACTGATCCAATAACTTTCAAGGAACTCAGGTCATATTTTTCTACCCACTCATCACCTTGCGCCATCAGCGCTCGGATGGCAGTTGGTGCAGTATAGAACTGATTCACTTTATGTTTATCGCAGACTTCCCAAAATCTGCCAGCATCTGGATAGGTAGGAACACCCTCAAACATCATGGTAGTTGCGCCAGCTAACAGTGGCCCATAAACAATGTAACTATGCCCGGTAATCCAGCCAATGTCGGCGGTACACCAATAAACATCGCCGTCCCGATATTGAAATACATTGCGGAAGCTAAAACATGTGTAAACCATATAACCTCCGCAGGTATGAACTACACCCTTTGGCTTGCCAGTCGATCCGGAAGTGTACAATATAAAAAGCATGTCTTCGCTATCCATTTCTTCTGCTTCGCAAATAGTAGACTGTCCATCGAGCGCATCATGCCACCAGACATCGACAGCGGCATTCCATGTTATTTCACCGCCTGTATTTTTATGAACCAATACTGTTTCAATGCTGTCGCACCCCATTGCCAAGGCATCATCCACCACTTTTTTTACAGGAATGTTTTTATTTCCACGGCTATTGTAGTCGGAGCAAATGACCATTTTGCAAGTCGCATCTTTAATTCGATCAGCTAAAGCAGATGCAGAAAATCCTGCGAATACGACTGAATGGATAGCTCCAATACGTGCGCAGGCAAGTACGCCAATTGCAAGTTCAGGCACCATCGGCATGTAAAAACATACCCGGTCACCTTTTTGAATTCCTTTTGCTTTCAGGGCATTTGCAGTTTGACATACCTTAGCGTGTAGTTCTTTATAGGTATAGCTAATTGCATCACGATTTGGATCGTTTGGCTCCCAAAGGATGGCAGTTTGGTCTCCTCGTGTCTCAAGATGTCGGTCGAGGCAATTCTCAGTAATATTCAATTTCCCACCATTAAACCACTTTATATCCGGGCCTTTAAAATCCCATTCTAAGGTCGTGTCCCATTTCTTTTTCCAAACAAAAGTGTTGGCTTGTTCTTCCCAAAAAGCCTCAGGGTTTTCGATGCTTTTTCTATATGCTTCTTTGTATTCTGCTAATGATTTGACTTGAAGTGTCATGGCTTTAATTTTTGGTTGAGTTGCCAAAGTAGATATTATGGCGATTTGGAAGGATGAAAATTGTCATTTTTTATAGTGAGAATCGATGATTTTAGATTGTGTTTTTTGGGAAAATTTGAGGTTAAACTAATTACTCAACTATCTCAACTAATTACAAATGAATATCATGTGCCTCGCCAGCTCCTCTTGGAATCCTGATATTTTCAACCATTTCCTGAACGGCTATTGGTGGACTGGGGGTGAATTTTGATACCGTCAGCGCAACCACGAAGTTAAAAACCATTCCTAAAGTGCCTATGCCCTCGGGGCTTACTCCAAACCAATATTGGTCGGGCGTGCCATTTCCATATTTGAAATACCAAATGTAACTTCCGGTAAAAATTAGCCCAGTTAACATGCCTGCCACTGCTCCTTCTTTGTTCATTGTTTTGGTGAAAATGCCGAGCAAAATGGCGGGAAAGAAAGATGCTGCTGCCAGCCCAAATGCCCATGCAACAACTTGCGCCACAAATCCCGGGGGGTTGATGCCAAAATAGCCGGCGATACAAACCGCTACCGCAATGGCAGCTCTTGCAGCCCGCAATTCTCCCTTTTCAGAAATGGTAGGATGCAGCCATTTTTTCAAAAGATCATGTGAAATAGAAGTAGAGATGACCAGCAGCAATCCAGCAGCCGTGGACAGCGCTGCTGCCAATCCGCCAGCAACTACGAGTGCAATCACCCACGCTGGCAGCTTGGCAATTTCTGGATTGGCCAATACCATGATGTCACGATCAACGGTGAGCTCATTGCCTTTCCAGCCATTGACATTTGCGACCGAGGATACGTAGTCTTCATTTTTGTCATTATAATATTGGATGATGCCGTCGCTATTTTTATCCTCATATGTTAGAAGTCCTGTTTTCTCCCAATTACCAAACCAAGCAGGCATTTCCACATAAGGCTTGTTGTTTACGGTATTCAACAGATTGGTTCTTGCAAACGCAGCAATCGCTGGTGCTGTGGTGTACAATATAGCAATAAAGACAAGGGCATATCCCGCTGATTTGCGGGCATCCGAAACTTTGGGTACGGTGAAAAAGCGCACTATGACATGGGGCAACCCTGCCGTTCCAAGCATCAATGCTGCCGTGACAAAAAAGAGGTCAACCTTTCCTTTATGGGCGGTTGTGTATTCGTTGAAACCAAGATCGACACAAACTGCATCGAGTTTGGCCAACAGGTAAGTGCCATCTGACATCATTCCACCAAGACCTAATTGAGGGATAGGATTGCCTACCATAATGACTGAAATGAAAACAGCCGGGACGAGATAGGCAAAAATCAATACACAATATTGTGCTACCTGCGTATAGGTTATTCCTTTCATGCCCCCGAGCACTGCATAAAAAAACACGATGCCAACTCCAATGACAACGCCCCATTCAAACGGCACTTCCAAGAACCGTGAAAAAGCGACACCGACGCCTTTCATTTGCCCAACGACATAAGTGAAAGAAACGAACAAGGCACAAATGACAGCCACCAGTCGGGCAGTTTGAGAATAATACCTTTCGCCAATAAAATCAGGTACGGTGTATTGCCCAAACTTTCTAAGGTATGGGGCAAGCAATAGCGCCAAGAGTACATATCCACCCGTCCAACCCATCAGGTATTGAGCGCCCTGATAGCCCATGAACGATATTAGCCCAGCCATCGAAATAAACGAAGCCGCCGACATCCAGTCTGCTGCCGTGGCCATGCCATTTATTAAAGGAGAAACGCCACCGCCTGCGACATAAAACTCCGATGTCGTACCAGCCCTTGACCACCAGGCGACTCCGATATATAGAGAAAAGGTTATTCCGACGATGATGTAGGTCCAGGTTGTTAGGTCCATAGTTTCACTGATTCACTGTTGCATGGTTTCATTGATCCATGAATGTCAGTACTTTAGTTTTTGATCGGTGTATTGGATAAGTTGATTAATGTCTTTTGGCAGCATTTCCAGATATTTAAGAATCCTATCCTTTTCTTCATTTGTAATCAGGTCTCTTATGGTGGCTTTTCTCAACCAGTCTTTTGTTTCTTCCATTGAGCCATAACTATACTTATAAAATTTGATTTTGTCCTTTTTATGAATCCTTCCAAACCCTTCAGCAATGTTTGCAGAGATTGAATCTACAGCTTCCACCAATTGTTTTCCCACCGTCCACTTTGCAAAATTCTCCCACCTAATTACAATTTCCCAAATTTGATTACTAAGGTTAAATGCTTTCACGTAAGCATCAATTCTGTCAAGGGTTAAATAGGTCTTTGCCATGATTTATGGTTTTTAACAGGTTAATTTATCAATGAAGCCAAATAACAATGAAGCCAAATAACAATGAAGCAATGAAGCAATGAAGCAATGAAGCAATGAATCATTCCTCATCCACTTCGTATTCTTTATCCAATTTATTCATGAGAAAAACATAGACAAAAATGAGCGCCACGAACACGTAAATGGCACCTTGTTGGGCAAACCAGAAACCGAGCTTGAAGCCTCCTACTTGAATGCTGTTGAGTTGGTCAGCGAACAGGATACCGCAGCCAAACGAGGCGATAAACCAAATACATAGCAGGATGGCCAGATATTTCAGGTTTCTTTTCCAATACTCAATATGCCGTTGATTTTCCATGATCTTGCTTTTGGTGGCAAAGTAGTAAATCGATTGCAGAAAGCAAGAATCAATAGAAAAGGAATTTAATTGAAGAAGCCCTCGCACTGAATGGTGGAGGGCTTCTTAGTTGTTGTTTATGCTATTAATGTCTATTCTAAAACTACCCGGATGACCTGAGTTGGAAGTCCTTTTGAATAAAGGGCCAATAAATAAATGCCAGCTGGTAATCCGCTTCTTTCAAATTGATAAGAAGAATTTCCTTCCCCTAAAATTTGACTGGAAATCTGCCGCCCATAAATATCGGTCAGCAGGAGTTCGCCCTGTTGGATACCGTCGGGGACAACCACATTAAACAGATTCGATGAAGGGTTCGGGAATACGGATAATTCAATTTCTCCATATAGTTCAAAATGAAGAATTTTTGAATATTTGAAAGTGCCATCTGAGTCTATTTGTTGAAGTCGATAGTAATTCTCCGGGCTAAGCGGTCTTGCATCAATAAATGAATAGGAATTCACCTCTGTACTCGTGCCCATCCCGTTCACAAACCCAATAGACTTCCAAGTTTTTGCATCCATACTTCGTTCTATTTCAAAACCAAGATTGTTGGATTCGGAAGCGGTCTGCCACAAAAGTTCGATTTCATTTTCTTTGATTTTGCCATTGAAAAAGTTTAATTCAACGGGAAGGACAGTTTGTGATTCATAAACTCCCATATCGACCGTGCCAAATGAAATCCTGGGGTTGCCATCATAATCATTGGTGATGCCTGAAACAGCTGCATTGTCACCTGCGTTATAAGCCGCTGAGTTAAGTGAAAGATGCAGGTCGGATGCAGAAACAAACATTGGGTCATCGCTGGAATTGCCAGTACCTGAAAATCCGCCTTCCACAATAGAGTAAGTAACAGTAGGTGGCGTTCCACTATTTGTGGTTATCTCTGTACCGTTGTTGTTCCAAAGGATACAATTGGTGACCGTTGCATTTGCATTGTTACACCAAATGCTTCCAGTAGAATTCCCAGTAAACGAACAATTGATAATTTCAGTAGCTAAGGAAGAAGAGATAAACATTCCTCCCCCACCTGCAGAGTTGGCAGTATTGTCTAAAAAGATACAATTGACCAAGGTTATGGTTGAATTGGCCCCGATACCTACACCCCCTCCTCTTGACAATGTGGCGTCATTATTTAGGAAAATACAATTAGTGACCTCCGCAGTCGGCCCATTCTGGAAATTTAAACCACCACCATATTTAGCTTGGTTGCCGTCAAAAGTGCAATTTTGAATAGTGACGTTACAGACACCTGCATTGTCCATTCCACCTCCCGCAAAGCCACTACCACTTTGTATTATGTTATTGGTGAAAGTACAATTGGAAATGGTAGTAGAACTTGCTGTGTTGAACATGCCCACCCCATATCCAGTGGCTACATTGTCGATGAAAGTACAGTTTGAGATGGAAGGTGCGCCACCATCATTATGCATTCCGCCACCATTTTGTGGAGTGTTTCCAATACTGCTATTGTAGTAATTAGCTTCAAAAGTACAATTGGTCACTATTGGTGAGGAACTCACGTTGGCCATTCCGCCACCTCTCCCAGCTTTGTTTGAAATGAAAGTACAGTTGGTAACTGTGGGAGAAGCTGAGCTATTATACATCCCACCTCCGTAAGTAGAAGAAGAAAAATTATAACCTAATGTGATCTTGAAACCATCAATGACAGCCGTGGATCCAATGCCTGTGTTGTAGATGACATTTTTGGAATTGTTGGTAAATATCCCATCCTGTTGAATATCTCCACTGAGAGTCGTTTCCGCCATTGTGCGTTCTGCTACATTGGTTTCCGTACCTTCAAACCCTCCATAAATAGTTACACCATCAATCAAACTGAAATATTCGTCTCGGTTATTATTGGTTTGAGTGGGGCCTTCGTCAGGATAATACGTACCTGTAGCTACCCAGATTTCATCACCCGACATGGCATCTGCCAAGGCACTTTGCAAGTCAGTGTAAGCATCTGTCCAGGAAGAGCCATCGTTTGATCCAACTGCATCATGCTTTACATAAATAGTAGCTGAGAAAAGAAAATGGGATTGGCAACTAAAAACCAATATAAAGAACAGAAATAAGCACTTGTAGCTTTTTTGTTCATTTGGTTGGCCATAGTTTTTGATAAAGTTGTTTTCAAATGAAAGTCGGGAGATTTGATGAGCTTTCTTTTTCATTGCATGTAAATTTTATTTGTTTAAAATGTCTGTCAACCCAAGGGGCAAACAAAACCGGAAGCGGTGCGCACCGCCTTTTGTTCCGGTTTTGAAGAAAGCTATCCTTTCTGAACAGAAAAAAATCTGGTAAGAATGGATAGCTTCCAGGTCTATTTTCATTTGCTTGAATCGTATAACAAAGATGTAGGTAGGTGCAGCTTTTAGAAGGGTAGCCTCGGTTCAAAAAGCGGTAATCTCGTTCTGGCTGGAAAAAGAAAACGGGTAATTTCGTTGCATGAAACGAAATTACCCGTTAGTTAAGTGGTTGGTTTTCTATTGTTTAGAGGTTGTATTAGCGTTTTCAAGAAAATATATTCACTACAATCATTTTGCTCTACCTACAAAGTACATCTCGATTTTTTTATCCTTTCCTTTTACTTTCACTTTGCCCCTGTTTTCAAAAACAAAATCGGGATCATTTTTTATTAGGTCGTATGTTTTTTGGGAAATGTTGACCTTGCCGACTTCACAGGCATTTTCCATCCGACTTGCTGTGTTCACCGTGTCGCCCCATACATCGTATTGGAATTTTTTTACCCCCACTATACCTGCGACCACTTGTCCAGTATGGATGCCTGCCCGCATTTCAAAACAGGGTAGACCAGCGGCATGTAATTCGGCTTTTCTTTTGGTCATGAACTGCTGCATATCCAACGCTGCCAATATGGTGTTTTTGGTGGCATCAGAGGAGGGAACTGGAAGCCCGCCTGCCACCATATAAGCATCGCCAATGGTCTTGATTTTTTCGACTTTGTATTTTTCGCAAATGGCGTCGAATGCCTCGAAGCAGGTACTGATTTCAGAAACAAGTTCTTGAGCTGTCATTTTTTCTGAAGCTCTTGTAAAGGCTTTGAAATCAGTAAACAAGATGGAAGCAGTAGCAAAATGTTGGGCATCTGCTTTGCCTTTTTCCCGCAGTTCATTGGCTATTTCTTCTGGAAGGATATTGTACAATAGTTCTTCGGTTTTTTCCTGCTCTTTTGCCAACAGGTGTGTTTTTTCCTCCAAGTCCTTCGTTCGCTGTGCTACCAGTTTTTCCAGTCGTTTATTCTTGGCTATTAGTGCATCTATGGGAAATGCCTTGCCGACATCCTGCTCTTGCGATGGGAAAGAAAGATGGTTGTGGACCAATAACCACTTTCCATTTTTTAAAACAAAAACATTTGTAAACCGCAAATAAAAATTGAGCTTCCCACCGTCATCGATTTCCAATTCGAAATTGCCCTGGGCTTCAACCATGCCAGATTCAGAAGACAGCACTTTGGCCATTGTTCCAAATAATTCAAGTTTTATGGGTGTTGGGAATTCCTTGAAATCATCTGAGAAGTTGGTAATAATTTCCTCAAAGGTAGTTGCTAATTCGTGCTCACCAGTCCCTATCGTACTGGCCTGTGAGTCGAACAGCGGCAGGATGTCCTGTATGGTATCTGCACCATTTTTGCGGTCGGCATATGTTTGCCAAAAATGATAAAATGCGTCTGTTAAGCTTTCTTTTAAAGTCTGCATCCTCTAAGAAAAATGTTTACCGGCATAAATTCAAGCGTAAGGTATAAAACACTTTTATTATGAATCGGGTAAGCTGGATGTTTCATAAAATGATTTCAGGTAATTTGGTTGTATATATGTATCAAACTAATTATTTCGGCTTTCACTTGGGGTCATTCCAAATCTTTCCTGATAAAGTTTGGAGAAATAGGATGGGTCTTTGAACCCTGTCTGATAGGCTGCTTCAGAAACATTGAACTCTTCTTTTTCCAATAACATTTTTGCTTTATCAAGGCGGTAATTACGAATAAAATCAGACGGTGAAATGTCCAGCAGCGCTTTCATTTTTCTGAAAATTTGGGAGCGGCTCATGCCAGCTTTTTGGCAAAGTTGGGCAAGGGCAAAGTCATCGTCGGTGTAATTTGTTTCTACAATTTTTAGGATTTTTTGAACAAATGCATCTTCAAGGTCTAAACTTGTTGTCGAATCTTCGTTGTTGACAACCTTTGAAAAGTTGTCGATAGTCAGTCCTGAAAACCTTTCTTTTAATCGCATTCTCAATTCTGCCAATTTCTCCAGTCGCACCAGTAATTCTTCTTTATCAAAAGGCTTCGCTATGTAGGCATCTGCACCTTTTCTTAGGCCCGTTATTTTTGAAGCTACATCAGCTTTGGCTGTCAGCAAAATAATGGGAATGTGGCTCGTGCGTTCATCATTTTTGAGTATGTCGCAAACTTCGTAGCCGTCCTTTTCAGGCATCATTACATCACTAATAATTAAATCAGGAATTGTTTCCATTGCCTTTTCAATGCCTATTTTACCATTGAATGCCACATCGAGATTGTACTGGTTTGCAAGGCATGACTTTAAGTAAACAACAACATCGGCATTGTCCTCTATGATTAGTACCCGACTTGCCGATTCGTCAACAGTAGAAAGGATTTGGGCGTCCTTTGCTGCTAAATGATTCATAGACAATAGAGGCGCTTCTATTTCTGTTTGGCGAATCAGTGGCTGTTTTGTGCCTTCTTTTTTTGTCAGTTTTATTGGGATGAGGATGTTGAACGTCGTTCCTGTTCTTAATTCACTTTCCACTGCAATGTTGCCACCCATTAGCTTTACCAGTTCCATAGAATGAGACAAACCAATGCCAGTGCCTTCCCCAACTCGGGTGGCCGAGCCGTCCACCTGATAGAACCGGTCAAATATGTGCGGTAGCTCGGAAGCTGGAATTCCGACACCAGTATCGGAAACTGCTATTTGTAAATGGTTTGGTTTTGAGTATTCCAACTCGACTTTAACCTCTCCGCCAGATTCCGTGAATTTTATTGCATTCGAGATAAGATTGGTCATTACCTGTTTAAGTTGTTCGGGGTCAAATTCCATTTCCAGCGTTTTCAAAGTAGAAAAGAAACGGAGTGACAGGTTTTGACTATTGGCATAAGTTTGAAAACTCTCGGTGACATATCGGAGGTACGGGACGACATCACTCTGCTGTAATTGAAGTTTGAAAGAGTTATCTTCCAATTTCGAAAGGTCGAGCAATTGATTGACAAGACGAAGAAGATTCCTGCCATTATTTTCAATTAGTTTAGCAGCATTTTCCACTCCATTTTTTGGCGATTCTAATATTTGTTGTGTCATGCCAAGTATGACTGTTAGGGGCGTACGGAATTCATGTGTTAAATTGGTATAAAGTCGACTTTTAAATGTGTCAAGTTCTTTCAACCGATTTGCCTCCTGTTGCTCCAGCAATAATTCATTCCGAAGCTGCAAACGTTTTTTTAAAAAGAAATAAATACCAAAACAAATACCGGATATGACTAAAAAATAAACCGAATAAGCCCACCACGATTCCCACCAGGGCGGGTGTACATTTATTTTTAAATTTAATTCATTGGAATGCCATTGACCTTTTCCGTTTAAGGCTCTTATCTTTAAGTTATAAGATCCGCTTGGAAGTGAATTAAATTTAACTGAATTGTCTGGTGAGGGTTTTGACCATATTCCGTCATATCCTTGTAACTGATAACTATATTGAATTTTATCTGTTTGCCGGTAATCGGTCAGTGCAAATTCAATATTGAAAGTTTTATTTTGATGATAAATATTAAACAAGGGGGTTTCTCCTTGAAAATAAGTTGTGATGGTTGTATCTCTATTTATATCTGTTTTGGAAAATGCAATTAGCGAAAGTTTTTCTGATAAAATAGGTACACTATATTTTTTCATAATTTCCGAAGGATAAAAAGCAGTAACTCCTCGAATTCCGCCAAAAAATAATTTTCCATCACGTGCTTTAAATGCTGACCTGCGATTGAATTCATTATTGGCAAGTCCGTCTTCTTCATAAAAATTAATGAAATTTTCGGAATTTTTATCAAACCTGGATAGGCCATAATTTGTAGCCAGCCAGAGGCATGAATCCCCTTCTGGTAAAATAGAGACTATATAATTATCCGGCAGACCATCCTCTTTTAAATATTTTTTAGAAATGCCGTCGGAATAATTATAGTGGATAAGTCCCTTTTCTGTTCCTAACCAAATGCTGCTATCATTGTCAGGATATAAGTAACGTATAGCATCGAATTTACCCAAGAGGGAATTGTCAATGGTTTCGACTTTGCCGCTTTCAATATGGTAGGTTTGCAAATTGTCAGGAGAAGCTATCCAGATGTTGCGGGTGCTTTTATCAAATTTTATGTCTGTAATTAATTTTTTATTGCCTCTTCCCAGATCCAGCATTTCCTCCCAAAAAGGATTGATATTTTCTCTGTTAATGCGATAAATTTTAGACCTATAGCCCCACCAAGGTTCATTATTTTCATCACTTGTGTAAATTCCCAGGTCAACAAAATTTATATTATTGCTTTGGTAAATATTTCCAACTTGATTTGTGTTTAAATTATAAACTCGACCATCATTTAATAATAAATTTTCGTTTTCATAAAATAGATCAAAAGGGGTGTTGGGAAAAGGAAGGACGGTTGTATAATCTGTTATGCCAGTTGGATCAATTTTAAAAATATTGCCATAAAAACTTGCATAAATATTCCCTGCATGGTCTTCTGTAAATCCTCGAAAACTGCAATACCCATTGCATGCATCTGCCGGTAAAGTAAAGTAAGTGTCGAACCAGGTACGTTGCGTGTTAACTTTTATCAATCCCATTATTGTCCGGACCCATAAGACCCCTGTATTGTCCATAAACATTTTCCCCAAAGTCAATCGATTTGGAATTAATTTGACCAAGTCTTCATGGAAGCTATGCCATTTGCCAGAGGTTTCGTGATAAACCAACAACTGACGGTCTTCCCCTGAAATCCATATTTGCCCATCAGGTGATTGGATAAAATCGAATATTGGAAATTTTTTATAGGCAGACAACTGACTATTAGCTGGGTGCGGTTTGAAAGTGGTTGCTCCATTTTCAAGTACATATATTTTCCTTTTATAGAAAATGATGATGGAATTATCGATGCCAGTTCTTATAAAAGAAAATCCTCCAATATCAGGTAATTGAATTTCTGAAACCTGTTCCCCTTTTTGATTTATTTTTATAATACTTTTTAGATTCTTATTTAAATAAAAGATATTTCCAGAATGATCGATTGCCATAGAAATGGCCTTATATTGAGGGTCTATAAATGCATCGGAAATAGTCGATATTTTAGTGCATTTTCCATGACTGAATTTTATCAGATCAAATTGTTCGGATAGGTTTGAGAAAATGGGAAAAATACATTCTTCTTTTGCAGATTTAAAGATCAATCCAGGTTTGACATAATCTCCGGGTTGCGTTAAACTGTCGAGTTTATGTACTTTTTTTTCACCATTGAATGTATTGAATTCTACTAAATTTTGGTCTTGTAAAAAAACAAGTTGGCCATCTATGTTATGAATATCTGCAGCATCAATAAAATCATTGAATATTGGGATATTATGGTCATTGCCATTTAAAAATTGATAACCATCGAATCGGTTGAGGTAACCAGAATTCACCCAGATAAAACCTTGCTGGTCTTGTGCTATGCTCCAGACTCGATTGGAAGCAAGGCCATCAGAAGTGTTGTAAAATTGGAAAGTCGCTTTTTGTGCGGTGGCAAAAAGTGCAATGGTTATTAAAGCCCATATTGTGCAAATAACTTTCCTCATTCAATTTTTTGTGAATCGGAATTTCGATTGTTTCCGAATAAATTTCCTGCCAAAGATAGCAGTTATGTTAATAGAGGATAGGTGTGGGTAATCGAACAAATTAAATGCTTTATTGGGGAAAGGAAAGATTCAAGCCCGTTTCATTACGAGATTATCAGAAGTCAGCCTTCTTTTGGCCATTGATAGCTCTATATCAGGACATTCTTTCAATTCTCCAGAATTGGAGATCACAAATATATGATAGCCCTGTTCTTTAGCGAATTGTATTCAGAAAAAGGAGCGGGAAATTCGTGAAAAGTGACCATCCCCGATTGGCCCGAGGCAGCCTTGTGTTCTATCGAGATATTGTTGAGGGTAGTTGTATTGCTCTTAAATATGGCAAAAGTTGATTGCGAAGCTTCGAACGAAACGACCTTGCCTTCCTTGCCAACCAAATGGGAGGCCAGCAATGTGAAATACCCAAAATGCGCCCCCACATCGCAGAAGACTGAATATAAAAAGGTATTCTCACGTTTAATTTCCCCATTCCTTCGGAAAATACTTTTTCATCAACTCTTCCCATTTCGCTTCTTTTTGCATCTCTTTAAAATCAGGTTCCTCTTGCAATTTTGAGAAATCCAACTTTCTATTGCCAGTGTGTTTTTCCAGTCCTTGTTCGAGATATTGCCAGGCTTGTTCCTGTTGCTCCATTTTCAATGACCATTGAGCAAGATAGACATAAGTGTCCGACCAGTTAGGATCCATTTCAAGCGCTTTGTCCAATTTTGTTTTGGCCTCTTCCTGGCGTCCAGGCAGGTGTGTATAGGCATTACCTAAGAGCGCAACAAGTCCTCCTATGGGAGGGCCATGAGCAATGGATTTTTTCATCATAGTCGCCGATTCTTCCCATCGCTGAAGGGTTTTATATAATTCACCCAAATTGACGTATCCGAGCCAGTTCGCACTATCTGATTGAACCCCCTTTAAAAACACTTCTTCTGCCTCCTCATATCGGCCAAAACCTGAGTAAATAGTACCTAAATTAATGTAAGAAGGGGAATAATCTGGTTTCAGTTGAACTGCTTTTTTATAATTTTTTTCTGCGTCAATAAGACGATTCGTCAGGTTGTAAATTCTCCCAAGGTTGTGATAAGAGGCGTATAATGTCGAATCCAATTCAACAGATTTTAGCGCATATCTCTCCGCTTCATCAAAGCGTTTTACATCAGTATAAACCATGCTTAAATTGTTGTAGGATATAGCATGAGTTGAGTCCAGTTCAATTGATTTTAAAATATATTTTTCGGCATTCGCATATTGTTGAGTATATGTGTAAACAAGACCTAAGTTGCTGATAGCATGTCCATAATTCGAATCCAGCTGAATGGCTCTTTTGAGATAATTTTCTGCGTCTTGAAATTTATTTTGTCTGATGTTATAGACACCCCATGTATTTAAAACTGATAATGAGTTGGAATCCAGTTTTATAGCTTGTTCTAAATAAGGCTTTGCAAGGTCAAATGCCCTGTATTTAGTTGAAAATATAAAACCTAATGAGGCATAAGGTTCGATCCATGAAGGATAAAGTTCAATAGCCTTCTGGGCATACAGTTCCATTGAATCGGGCTGCTG
>CALNYY010000105.1:0-4162 GCA_942490835.1 uncultured Saprospiraceae bacterium | reverse complement strand
ATACAGAAGAAATACAGAGTTTACAAAAACTGGAAGCTTTGGCTTTTAATAAAAACCGAATCGATCAGCAATATGCGTTTCAATTGGTGATAAAATTATGGCTATTTATCCATATTCCCAGTGTTATAGCCTTACTACTCTTTATTTTATGGCATTTTTTATTGGTTAATATATACACCCTATGAGCAATCAAAACACTAATTTTGACCAAAGTGCCTACGAACGTCCAGATTGTAAACATCGTTGCGGAAGACATCGATTTTGGCAAAAGCCTGTTGGCAAGGACCCGATCACAAGGGACATTGTGGTGGCTCCAGCGAATGTCAGCCGATTAAAAACGGAGAACGTTTTGAATGCACTCGCCCGACCCGAGCCGGAGGGCCTTGCGATAGTCCCAATCCCGATGGCAGCTGCTCTCAACAACATCAACCATGCAAGCCCAAGTTATCCATGGGATCTTGGCATAAACGATTTAATTATTTAACCATTTTAGCCACTCTTACCCTTATCGTCAGCTATGACTTTATCACCAATCCTTTTATCGATCAACCCGGACATGCCGGACCTATGATAAATCCTGGCCCCCTATCTGCTAAACATGAAATTTTTACCGATCAACAATCCTGTCAAAATTGTCATAATAATCACAATAAAAAACTACTCGATTGGCTTTTATCGGCTTTTAAGCATCAGGATTTAAGTTCAGCCTGCACTGAATGTCATTTATTTGCAGGTAATCCCCTAGCCCCCATCAAAATGAGTTTGATAATAACAATACCCATACCCAACAACGCATTGAATGTGTACGTTGCCATACCGAACACCAGGGAAAATCGGGAAATATAACCCCAATCAACAATATTACCTGTAGCAATTGCCATAAAAAAAGTTTTTCCCTCTTCGCCAATAAAAATAACCCGAACACGGCAAGTCAACACACGGAATTTGACAAAAATTATCCCTATCAACAAAAGCAAAATATTTACTTCGATCACCTAAAACATATTGACCAATACTTTGTGGAAGAACAATATTTAACCCATAAACGGGATGTAAAATTTGCTCAATTAGCAGCTCAGTCTTGCACCGCTTGTCATGACATTCAGAATGCAATTCGAGAGGTTAAGCCCCAGCCTTATGCAAAAATTTGCAAGGGTTGTCATGATAATCAGATTATGGAAAGTCAATTAACTCTGTTAAGCACCGACTTAGAAATCGCAGAACTCTCCCCAATTGCCATGAGTCTATTAGGTACAGGTGACTCAGAAGAACTGGCTGAACGAGTCATTGCTGCCATTAAACAGGGTGAAATGAAAGGCTTGTTTAATTCCTCCAATCAACAACAATACCAACAACTGCAACAAATGTGGTCAGGTTTAAACCCAATTGAAGCCAAAGTAGCAGTCGAAACCTGGGCAACAGGTGAGCCTTATGCTCCAGAAATTACTGATAAAGAAACGACTCCTTATGGCTGGTTAATTGGTGAAGATACAAATGGTGACGAGGCCATTTTCTATAAGGCCAAAGGTCATGCCGATCCCACGCTAAAAGCCTGGATTGAACAACTATTGCACAAATCCCAAAATCGTGAAAATCAGGACAATGAAGTCATCACTGAAGCGCTAGATATATTGTTGGATAAACAAGGACCTGGTGCCTGTGGCAAATGTCATGCCGCTGGTTTAAATGCCAATCTGTCAGCAGCGAATCAAAATACTAAATCAGCAACCTGGGGATATAAAAATAAGCAATACGCTCGTCATACCATTTATAGTCACAAACCTCACATTAATTTAATGGGTCAAAAAGAAGGCTGTGATAATTGTCATATCTTCGATAAAAAAGCCGATACGACACCTTATTTTAAACATAAAGGTCAACAACCCGACGAATATCAAGCCGCCTTTTTAGCCATTACTAAAGAAACCTGTAGCGAGTGCCATACTCAAGAAAAAATTATTTCGGATTGCACTACCTGTCATCGTTATCACGGTCCCTCAAGTTATAAAATTGGATTTATGTCAAAATCTTCAAATGTTTCCAAACTAAAAAATCAGTTGAATAATCAACTTAAAACGAAACAGGAAACCAGTCATGATTGAAAACTTATCGTTATTTGGTATTCCTTTAGCAGACGCCACTCCATTTTTAAGTTTTCCCTTGCTAGGAACGGCCATTCTCCAGCTGTATCTTAATTTATCTCGCACTTTTACTCATAGGCCAACTCAGGCAAATGGCTGCCTCAGAACACCTACAAAAAATTGAATTAAAAAACTTAGTGGAACGTTCAGAGCTTCGCTTAAAAGCCATCAATTTGGAATTAATCAGCGAACGGGGAGCTTGGCGTGGCCTTAGAAAATTTGAAATCAAACAGAAAGTCATTGAAGATAAAGCCCGGTCCATATGTTCTTTCTATCTGGTTCCACATGATGGCAAACCACTTCCTCCTTTTAGACCCGGTCAATTTTTAACCTTCCACCTGGATATCCCCAATAATCCCAACACGGTCCGCTGTTATTCCCTATCCAACGATCCGGACGATTCAGAAGCTTATCGAGTTTCCATAAAAAAAATTCCAGCCCCTAAAGATAAACCTGAACTGCCCCCGGGCTTATCATCCAATTACTTTCACCGTTTGGCCGAAAGTACTTATTTAGATATTGAAGCACCAGCAGGTGATTTTTATCTTGACATAGAAAGAGATAATCCCGTTGTTTTAATTGGTGGTGGCATTGGACTAACACCGGTCTATTCCATGCTAAGCTGCATTGCCGGAACTAATCCAGATAGAGAAACCTGGTTTTTTTATGGCGTTCGAAATGGAGATGAACATATTTGGAAAGAAGAATTAAATCAATTCCGATCTCACCATCATATCCATATTATTATTTGTTATTCCAATCCAAATGAAACCGATAAATATGAAATAGACTATGACGTAAAAGGTCGGGTTAGTGTATCCCTCATTAAGGAAAAACTCCTGAATAATGGCAATAATTATGAATTTTATCTCTGTGGTCCTCCCCCAATGATGAAATCGATTATAAGTGACTTAGATGATTGGGCTGTACCCACTGAACATGTTCACTATGAAGCCTTTGGTTCAGCCTCAATTGTTAAAGAAGATCAAGTCACTCATTTAGCCAACAATGAGACTTATGAGATTGAATTCGTACGTTCAGGGAAAACCTTATTGTGGGATGGCAGTGAAAAAAATATTTGGAACTTTGCACAAAAACATGGCCTGGTATTACCCAAAGGCTGTGGCGCAGGGAATTGCGGCCAATGTAAAACAGCGATACGGGCTGGCAATGTACAATATCCCAAAAAACCCTCTAAGCGCATTGAACAAGGGTCTTGTCTTACTTGTTGTTCTGTTCCCGAGGGCGATTTGAAACTTGACGCATAGGGAAAGGCAATGGAGAAGGGCAATGGAAAATTAAAAATGGATAATGGAAAATTAAGAGAAAAAATCCTATGTGAATTTGCCGTTTTTTAATTATGATTGGTTAACACAATCATGATTAAAAAGGCAATTCTGATTAGTGGAACGACAAATTTTCATCAAAATCTTTTAAGACTTACATTTATTTAGCTGTAAATATTTTTCTAGATCCCGAATAAGTGATTACCGCAACAAGCAATTTGAAGAATCATTAGTCAGACAAAGTGATATTAGTATTTCCAGTTAGATGGTTACCATTAAATATAATAATGCTTCGATCATAGAAGCCACTATCAACACTAAATTGATTTCCTGAAAATGTGCCACTCATAATACCATAAGGATCGGGATGAAATTCGCCATTTTGCTTTGTTACTATTACTGTCATAGACGCTGTTATAGTACCATCGGTGGTATTAATACTAGTTCCTTGGGTGGCAAACATAATCACCTCTAATACCAGGCTACTGTCTACAAAACCTTCTTCTGGGTTATCAGTCGGACAATCATCGAAGTCAAGATTAACGGTTAAGTCCCAAACTCCAAAAGGTGTATCCCACGATTCAATAAGACTGGTATTTGAAGTTGTCCATGTCCAGTCCATATTGAAGTTAACTTCCGTATTATATCTCTTGCCATCAAAAGTTGCGTTATACAATTTAATAGAATGTGATCCACTCACCTCACTACTCGCAGTGCTTATATCTAAATCAATTG
>CALNYY010000104.1:0-13705 GCA_942490835.1 uncultured Saprospiraceae bacterium | reverse complement strand
TAATGCTTCAAGATATAGAGTAAAAGCCCTGGCAAATTCGCTGGGGCTTTTTTTTTAAGAGACGCATCTTTAAATTGACAAAGTTTTTCTGAGAAGCGGATACGAGCATTCTGAATACTCATTGACATATTGGATTGACGAAATGGAATAATATATACTCAAATCGAAGTAGTTTGGGAATTTTGTTTTCCATAAATCATTGGTTTTGAGGATATGCCGATGTAGAAATGGTTTAATTTTTCCCAAACCATTTCGGAATCGGTATAAATCAGGTTTTTGCTCATATTTCAATCAGTCATTTCCCATTTTTTGTCATTTGGGAAATATTGTATGTTTCCGCTTTAAATAAGGTTATTCGTTGATCCGAGACAGCAGAAACCAGCTGTAGAAATACGAGCGAAATAAACTTTATTATTTTTAAAAAAAGATTAATCTGTATTTGGAAATACGAGCCAATAAATTACCTTTGCGCTCGCTTTTGAAAAAAGGGTAGATAAGTTAAAATTCAAAACAATGCGAATTGTCTGGATATTTAGCCAAAAACTCTTAAACTACTGAAAGGCATGAATCAAAAAATTCGAATCAAACTCCGTTCATACGATCACAATCTTGTGGACAAAAGCACGGAGAAAATAGTGAAGACAGTCCGTTCTAGTGGAGCTGTTGTAACTGGTCCGATTCCGCTGCCCACTAAAAAAGAGATCTTTACTGTCTTGCGTTCACCGCACGTCAACAAGAAATCCAGGGAGCAGTTTCAGTTACGCACTCACAAACGACTGATCGAAATTTATACGCCTACCCAAAAGACGGTCGATGCGTTGTCAAAGTTGGAACTGCCAAGTGGTGTGGATATTCAAGTTAAGTTGACGTAAGTTCCATTGACTATTATTTTGTTGTTTATAAAGGTTTGAAGAAAAGGGTTATAGAAATTTAGGTGCCTTGTTCTCGATCTTTAATTGTTAAACGATCATGTTCGTTCTATCCCGGAGTCCATGTATATTATGGTCAGCGGGTATAGAGCTGTTGAATAAAATTCCTGCCAGATGAACGGCATAATTGGAAAAAAAATCGGCATGACCAGCATTTTTGATGAAGCTGGTCGCAACATAGCTTGTACTGTTGTTGAAGCTGGGCCTTGTGTTGTTACACAAGTTCTTGATGAAGATACAGATGGTTATTCTGCACTCCAACTGGGGTATGGCGATGCTAAAGTTAAGAATACATCAAATGCGCTCATGGGGCATTTTGATAAAGCAAAAACTGGCCCCAAGCGCAAGCTTGTTGAGTTCCGTGACTTTGATGCAGTAGCAAAAGAGTTAGGTGACTTGATCAGGGTTGAAGAGGTGTTTGCCGAGGGTGACTCAGTTAGTGCTGTCGGTACAAGCAAAGGTAAAGGTTTTCAAGGTGTAGTAAAGCGACACGGTTTTGCTGGTGTTGGACAAGCTACTCACGGTCAGCACAATAGGCAAAGGGCTCCTGGCTCTATTGGTGCGGCATCTTATCCCGCCCGTGTATTTAAAGGTATGCGAATGGCTGGGCGAATGGGTAACGATAGGGTTAAAGTACAAAATTTGAAAGTGGTCAAAATATTTCCTGAGAAAAATTTGATCCTTATCAAAGGAGCAATTCCTGGTCACAATGGATCTTTCGTTGTGATTGAAAAGCCTAACATGGTTTAAGGGATTTATCCTAATTTTTTAATGATAATAACGACTTCACAGTTATGAAACTCGAAGTTTTAAATATCCAAGGTTCTTCTACAGGCAAATCAATTAATCTGCCTGACGAAGTTTTCGGAGTTGAACCGAATGAGCATGCTGTTTGGCTTGCGGTTAAAGCATATTTGGCTAACCAACGCCAAGGCACTCACAAATCGAAAGAACGTAGTGACCTTTCGGGCTCTACCAGAAAACTTTTCCGTCAGAAAGGTACGGGTGGTGCACGTAGAGGTGACATTAAGAGTCCATTATTAAGAGGTGGTGCAAGGGTTTTTGGACCGAAGCCACGTGACTATAGCCAAAAATTGAACAAAAAAGTAAATAGGCTTGCTCGCAAATCCGCTTTGTCCTCAAAAGCAACAAAAGGTAAATTGATTGTATTGGAAGATTTTTCTTTCGATGCACCAAGAACTAAGTCATACATTGATATTCTCAACGCACTTAATCTGTCAAATGAGAAAACATTGTTAGTGACAAGCGATTATGAGAAGAACTTGTACTTATCAAGTCGAAATATTGAGAAGGCTTCTGTAACCCGAGCTCAAGACCTTAACACTTATGAGATTCTCCACTCGACAACACTTATATTGTCGGAGGGTGCAATTGAGAAGATAGTATCTAATGTATAATAAGGTATAATAGGTCTGGCATACGCCAACCATTCAATACCTAATTACCGAAAGAAAAATGGCAAAGCAAATATTAATAAAGCCTGTTATCACGGAAAAAGCAGATTTGTTATCTGACAAGAAGGGCAAGTACACTTTCGTGGTTAATAAGGATGCCAACAAAATAGAGATCAAGAAAGCAATAGCGGATCTATATAATGTAGAGGTTGCTAAGGTGAATACGATGATCATGCCTTCTAAAGCAAAAAGCCGTAATACGAAAACAGGCGTTATAAAAGGCCGTGTTTCATCTTATAAAAAAGCGGTTGTCACTTTGGCTCCAGGCGAAACTATTAATTTCTTCGGCGATATTTAAAAATAGGCCTTTAGCCATCCCATTCTGAAGGGGGTAGCTGATTGCCAATAGTAAATAAACAGTCATGGCACTGAAAAAATATAACCCGATTACACCGGGGATGCGATTCAAGGTTGGAGTAGCCCGTACGGAAATCACGGCGAGTGAGCCTGAGAAAAGTCTGATTGCTCCTTTGAGTAAATCAGGTGGGCGTAACAACTCTGGTAAGATGACCGTTCGCCAGCGTGGTGGTGGCCACAAGCGCCGTTATCGGATCATTGATTTCAAAAGAAATAAGGATGGCGTTCCTGCAACCGTAAAAACTATTGAATACGACCCAAATCGCTCTGCATACATTGCTCTTTTAGTTTATGCTGATGGAGAAAAAAGATATATGCTCGCACCATTTGGTTTGAAAGTAGGTGATCAGGTAATGTCTGGGGAAAAAGCGACTCCTCAAATAGGTAATGCACTTTTGCTGAGAGATATTCCACTTGGTACTTCCATCCATGCAATTGAAATGGCTCCAGGTAGAGGGGCAGTATTGGTTAGATCAGCTGGAACTTCCGCAACTATGATGGGTAGGGAAGACAGATATGCTGTTGTTAAATTGCCTTCTGGTGAGACACGCCGTATTCTAGTTACTTGCAAAGCAACTATGGGTACATGCTCTAACCCAGATCACAGCTTAACCAATTTGGGTAAAGCAGGTGCTAAGCGTTGGGCAGGCAGAAGACCAAGAGTAAGAGGTGTAGCTATGAACCCTGTCGATCACCCAATGGGTGGTGGTGAAGGTCGTGCATCAGGAGGACACCCTCGTTCACGGACTGGTGTTTTCGCAAAAGGTCAGAAAACTAGGAATAAGAATAAGTATTCTAGTAGACTGATCATTTCAAGAAAGAAAAAATAAAATCAAAAGTTAGCTACTTGGTTGCTTTAAAATTAAACATCCAGGTATCAACCATCAATTCATAAGGATATGCCTCGTTCAATTAAAAAAGGGCCATACATTCACCACAAGTTGATGAAAAAATTGGAAGCTGCACAAGATTCCAAGCGTAAGCAAGTAATTAAAACTTGGTCTCGCTCTTCCATGATTGTTCCCGATATGGTTGGACAAACCATAGCTGTACATAATGGAAAAAATTTCATTCCAGTATTTGTTACTGAAAATATGGTTGGGCATAAATTAGGTGAGTTTGCACCGACTCGTACATACAGAGGTCACGCTGGTCACCGTAAAGGCTAAATTCAACCAACCTTTTCAGGTGTGGTTGTTTTCAAAAATTGAAAATTGATTTAAAATCAGAATAATGGAAGCAGTTGCGAAAATTAAGAATTGCCCGATGTCTCCTCGTAAAATGAGGATTGTAGTAGATAACATTAGGGGCAAGAGGGTGGATACTGCCTTAAATATTTTGCGCTTCACCAAAAACGAAGCTGCCCAATGGTTGGAAAAACTGTTGTTATCGGCTATCGCAAATTGGGAGTACAAGTTGGATGGGATGGAAAGTGCTGACGATTATAACCTGTACATCAAGGAAATATTTGTAGATGGAGGAACAATGTTGAGAAGGTTTAGGCCAGCACCTCAAGGAAGGGCTCAACGTATCCGCAAACGCCGCAATCATGTAACATTGGTTGTTGAAAATAAAATCCCACTTGAAAGGGATATGAGTAACGATGCTGACGAGGTGGAAGTGGAAGAAGTAGAAGAAGCAACTGAACAATAAGCAATTATTATTTGTGATTGCAGATTGAATTAAATCCAAAATCTTCAATCACAAGTACACAATCTTTTATAAATGGGTCAAAAGACTAATCCAATCGGGAATCGCTTGGGCATCATCAGGGGATGGGAGTCCAACTGGTATGCAGACCGTGACTATGCCGACAAAGTAGTTGAAGACGAGCGTATCCGCACTTATTTGAAAGCCCGTATCTCTAAAGGCGGTATTGCAAGGGTAATCATTGAACGTGCGTTAAAACGCATAACTGTAACTATCCATACTTCACGTCCAGGCATTGTAATCGGTAAAGGTGGTTCAGAGGTTGATAAGATTCGCGAAGAGTTAAGGAAATTAACCAGCAAAGAGGTTCAAATCAATATTGTGGAAATTCGTAAGCCAGAAATGGACGCGGCCATTGTTGGCGAGTCAATTTCTAAACAAATTGAAGCAAGGATAAACTATCGTCGTGCCATTAAAATGGCAATTCAATCTACCATGCGTGCTGGTGCTGAAGGGATTAAGGTTCGTATTTCTGGTCGCTTGGCTGGTTCTGAAATGGCTCGTACGGAGGAATATAAAGAGGGTCGTACTCCACTCCACACTTTCCGTTCTGATATTGATTATATGCTTACTGAAGCATTAACTGTATACGGGATCATTGGTATAAAAGTATGGATTTGTAAAGGTGAAGTATTCGGCAAGCGTGAACTTAACCTTAATGCAGGAATGGAGAAGAAAGAAAGAGGTGGTGGAAGAAGGGATGGCGGCGGAAGAAGAGACAATCGAGGTGGTCGTGGAGGAAGAGGTGGCCGCGGTGGCGGTGGTGGAAATAGGGGCGGAAGAAAGGGTTAATAAATCAATTCCAAATGTAGGATTTCTGGAATTTCACTGTACCTTTGCAGCCGTTTTGTCAGAACCTAAATTTAGAAATTATTTTCAGAGCATTTTTTATTAAATGCTGTTCAAATAAAGGTCAAAATGTTACAGCCTAAAAGAATAAAATACAGGAAGCCACATAGGGTTAAGCTAAAAAAGCAAACCATAAAAGGAAGCACTGTATGTTTTGGTGCCTATGGCTTAAAATCCCTTGATGCGGGTCGTATAACAAACAGACAAATTGAGTCTGCTCGTATTGCGATGACCCGTTACATGAAAAGAGAAGGACAGGTATGGATTAGGATTTTTCCTGACAGACCAATTACCAAAAAGCCATTAGAAGTAAGGATGGGGAAGGGTAAAGGTGCCTTGGATCATTATGTAGCTATGGTTCAGCCAGGACGAATTATGTTTGAAATTGATGGAGTTAGCCATGAAGTTGCTTTAGAAGCACTTCGTTTGGCAGCCCAGAAATTGCCTGTACTCACTAAAGTGACTGTAAGGCCTGATATGGTAAAATTTTAAAGACCCATTAATTGGGTATATAATCAATTAAAATGGCAAGCAAGAAATATCTTGAACTTCAGGAATTTTCGGATGCAGACTTAAAAGTGGAGTTAGAAAGCATCGAGGCAGAATATCATAAGATGCGGTTCGACCACAATGTGCAAGGATTAGATAACCCTTTAGAATTGAGGGTGTTGCGCAGGGATGTAGCACGAATTAAAACTGAAATACGTCGACGTGAAATCTCTAATATGACGGAGGCTCAATTGGCCAAACGTACTAAGATAAGAGCACGACGAAGAAGGAACAAATAAGCTATTCACCATTTTTATAAATTCCTTTCATGGAAAATAGTAGAAATCTAAGAAAAACAAAAATAGGGGTGGTTGTCAGTAACAAGATGGACAAGACAATCAATGTAATGGTTGAACGCCGTCTCCCTCACCCTATTTACGGAAAATCCGTGAAGCTTTCCAAGAAGTTCATGGCACACGATGAAAAAAACGAGTGCACTATTGGAGACAAAGTACGGATCATGGAAATCCGGCCTTTAAGCAAGCTGAAGCGCTGGCGTTTGGTTGAAGTGCTTGAAAAAGCTAAGTAAAGTTTTTGGGCAACAAACCCAAAATTCAGTAACGAAACTTTTAAAATTTTTATACAATGATCCAGCAGGAATCGAGACTCAAGGTAGCGGATAATAGTGGTGCTAAAGAAGTGCTTTGCATCCGTGTACTTGGTGGCTCCCGCCGCCGCTATGCATCCATCGGCGATGTAATAGTTGTAACAGTCAAAGATGCCTCACCAGGAGGTGTGAAAAAAGGAACTGTCTCGAAAGCAGTAGTGGTTCGTACCCGAAAAGAAATTCGTCGTAAAGATGGTTCATATATCAGGTTCGATGACAATGCTTGTGTACTCCTGACACCCAACGACGAGCCAAGAGGAACACGTATTTTTGGCCCTGTCGCAAGGGAGTTGAGAGAAAGGGATTATATGCGTATCGTTTCACTTGCACCTGAGGTACTTTAAACGATATTCAATTAAATAAACACGGTAATTCACTGATTATCATGGCAAATAATAATAAAAAGACCAGATTCGAACCAAAATTCCACGTTAAAAAAGGCGATCGGGTTATGGTTATTTCAGGCAACGATAAAGGTCAGACTGGAGAGGTGCTGGAAGTATTCCCTAAGAAGAACAGAGCCATTGTTGAAAATTTGAACATGGTTACAAAGCACCAAAAACCTACGCAGGACAATCCAGGTGGAATCACTGAATTACCTGCATCTATCCATCTTTCAAACCTAATGTTGCTCGACCCAAAGACTGGTGAGCCAACCAGAATTGGAAGAAAGGTTGTAGATGGAAAGTTGGTTCGTTACTCAAAAAAATCGGGCGAGCTGATTAATTAATTTTTCTGTAAAGAATAACTGTTTAGAAATGAAATATACACCAAGGCTTCTGGACAAGTACCATAAAGTAGCAGTGCCCGCTCTTCAAGAGCAGTTTCAATACGGCAATGTCATGGAAGTACCCAAATTGCTTAAAATTTGCATCAACCAAGGTGTTGGTCAGGCAACCCAAGATAAAAAGCTTGTTGACATAGCTCAGAAAGAAATTTCTGAAATAGCAGGTCAGAATGCTGTTGTAGTTAAAGCAAAAAAGTCTGTTTCTAACTTTAAGTTGAGGGAAGGAATGCCAATTGCTGTCCGAGTTACATTGAGGGGAGAGCGTATGTGGGAATTTATGGATAGACTCATCACTGTATCCTTACCACGTGTTAGGGATTTCCGTGGAATCAATAACAAAAGCTTTGATGGCCGAGGCAATTATTCAATGGGTATCACTGAACACATTATCTTTCCGGAGATTGATCTTGATAAAGTAAACAAGATTACAGGTATGGATATATCGTTTGTGACTTCAGCCAAGACTGATGCTGAATCTCTGGCTTTATTGAAAGGATTGGGTATGCCTTTCAAAAATCAAAACGTAAATAACTAAGACTTTGTCTTATTATATAAAGATCATTTACAATGGCAAGAAAATCACTGATAGCAAGAGATAAAAAGCGGGAGAAGTTGGTAAAAAAATACGCTGCTCTTCGCAAGAAACTTAAAGAGGAAGGTAATTATGAAGCGCTTGATAAGCTTCCTCGAAATGCATCTCCTGTTCGTTTGCACAACAGATGTAGATTGACTGGACGTCCAAAAGGTTACATACGCAAATTTGGGCTTTGCCGTGTGAAATTTCGTGAGATGGCCCTTGAAGGTAAAATCCCAGGAATAACCAAAGCAAGCTGGTAGTTTTAAATATATTTTGGTTTTTTAACTATTAGTTAAAAAACCAAATAGCCAAAGGCCAAGCGCCAACAGCATATTAAAGATGATAGTAACAGATCCAATAGCAGATTATTTGACTCGTATCCGAAACGCACAGCAAGCGGGTCACAGGATCGTTGAGATCCCTGCATCAAAAGAAAAAAAGGCAATGACCGAAATACTGTATAACAGTGGTTATATCCTTAAGTACAAATTCGATGATAGTGAAGGTCATAATGGGACCATCAAAATAGCTTTAAAGTACGATAAGGTGACTCGTGTGCCGATCATCCGTGAATTGAAAAGGGTGAGTCGTCCGGGTTTGCGCCAATACCGTAAAGCAAATGATCTTCCAAGGGTAATCAATGGTTTAGGTATTGCTATCATTTCTACTTCAAAAGGAATCATGACTGACAAACAAGCAAGAGATGAAAATGTAGGTGGTGAAGTGCTTTGTTTTATTTCTTGATTTTATTTTTCAACATTCAATCAATTTAAGATGTCTCGGATAGGAAAAATGCCGATCTCCATTCCTTCAGGTGTGGAAATTAAAATAAACAACACCAATTTGGTGAGTGTGAAAGGACCAAAAGGAGAACTAAGCCAGCAGATCGATCCTGACCTTAAAGTTAGCTTGGAAGATGGTGTGCTTTCTCTTGAGCGTCCAACTGAACAGAAGCGTCACCGTGCAATGCATGGTCTATATCGTTCACTTATAAACAATATGGTAATAGGTGTTTCTGAAGGTTATGTAAAAGAATTAGAGGTTATAGGTGTTGGATATCGTGCTGCAAATACAGGCCAATTATTGGAATTGACTTTAGGTTTTTCTCACCCAGTAATGTTTGCTCTTCCCGATGAGGTGAAAGTATCAGCTGGTCAAGAAAAAGGTAAAAATCCAGTTATTCGCTTAGAAAGTGCAGACAAACAATTGATTGGGCAGATAGCGGCTAAGATTCGATCTTTCCGTAAACCAGAGCCATACAAAGGGAAAGGCATCCGCTTTGTTGGTGAGGAAATCCGCCGTAAAGCTGGTAAAACTGCTGGTAAATAATTTATCGTTTAGGTTTTCATTTTTAAATGTCATACGACAGATGAAGTTCAATAAAGAAAATAGAAGGAAAAACATCCACAGACGAATTCGTAACAAAGTCAAAGGGACTAGCGAAAGACCAAGGATCAGTATTTTCCGTAGCAACAAAGAAATTTATTGCCAAATGGTTGATGATGTAACTGGCCATACGCTTGTTTCAGCTTCCTCCAGAGAAAAAGGATTTGATTTGAATGGCAAGTCTAAAGTAGAGAAAGCCAAAGCTGTAGGATTGACTTTAGCAGAAAGGGCAAAAGCAGCTAACATTTCAGTTGCTGTATTTGACCGTAGCGGATACCTATACCATGGAAGGGTGAAAGCTCTTGCTGACGGTGCTCGCGAAGGAGGCATAAATTTCTAACAATATCAACTCAGCTTAGAGTCCATAAAAAAAATAACAATGGCAAAAAGCAACGTTCAAAAGTTTAAAGTCGTAGAGTCAGAAATAAAAGAAAAACTGGTAAGCCTCAATCGTGTGGCTAAGGTGACCAAAGGTGGTCGTACTTTCAGTTTTGCAGCAGTAGTTGTTGTTGGCGATGGAAACGGTCGTGTTGGGCAAGGACTCGGAAAAGCACGTGACGTAACTGAAGCAATCACCAAGGGGATTGCTGATGCTAAGAAAAACATGATAACAGTTCCTATTATCAAAGGCACTATTCCTCATGAGCAAAAAGGAAAATATGGCGCTGGTAGGGTGCTTATTCGCCCTGCATCTGATGGTACAGGTGTAATTGCAGGTGGAGCCATGCGTGCTGTTCTTGAAATAGCTGGCGTCCACAATGTTCTTTCGAAATCAATGGGTTCATCCAATCCACATAACGTGGTAAAAGCAACGATTGACGCATTATCGAAACTACGTAGCCCAATTGACGTATCACGTCAACGAGGAATTGATTTAGAAAAAGTTTTTAACGGATAATAATTTGCCCAATTCAGGGTAAAACATTTGAATCATGGGTAAAGTAAGAATCACACAAGTTAAAAGTATCATTGACCGCCCTAAGCGTCAAAAAATGACCATGAAGTCTTTGGGCTTCCGCAAAATGAACCAAACAGTGGAACATAATGCGACGCCTCAGATCATGGGAATGATAGCCAAGGTTCAACACCTAATAAAGGTGGAACAAGTATAAAACCGGGATTAAAGGTTGTTGTTTTTCCACATTACAAAACAAGAACCCTAATCTATAGTAAAATAAGTGATGGAACTTCATAATCTTAAACCTGCTGCGGGAGCAACACATAAGAAAAAAAGAATTGCCAGAGGACAAGGATCTGGTTGGGGCGGTACTGCAGGACGTGGCCACAAAGGAGCTAAGTCTAGATCAGGTCACAAACTAAAGAAAGGCTTTGAAGGTGGACAGACGCCATTACAACGCCGGTTGCCGAAGAGGGGTTTTAAAAGCCCGAATAGGATAGAATATGTGGCTTTTAATTTGGGCAGACTTCAAGAAATTGCTGATAAATTCAAGACTACTGAAATTACTCCAACGTTTTTGAATGAGAATGGCATCATCAGCAAGAATGATAGAATTAAAATATTAGGCAGAGGTGAACTTACTTCTTCGGTGCAGGTTACATCTCATGCAGCATCAGCTACAGCTAAACAAGCTATTGAGGAAAAAGGCGGAAGTGTTAACATACTTGGAGCTTAATTATCAGTGATTTTTGCCGTTGGCAAGAAAAAGCTTACTACACATACTCACTGTATTTGAGCATCAGACATCATCGTTTGCAACGGCTGTGAAACCTTGCTTGCAAACGTCATAGCATTAAGAATTTCCGATGAAAAAATTTATTACGACTCTCCAAAATATTTGGAAAATCAAAGAGCTGAGAGAAAGGATTGGGTGGACAATGTTAATGTTGTTCATATTCAGGCTCGGTTCTTTTGTCGTTTTGCCAGGTGTTGTTCCAGCCGCTTTGGATAAAGCAGGTGCTGGAGGAAACGCTAATGATTTACTAGGTTTAGTAAACTTATTTACAGGAGGAGCCTTTCAGAATGCCTCCATTATGGCGTTGGGTATCATGCCATATATTACCGCCTCCATCATTGTGCAGCTATTAGGCTTTGCAATGCCTTATTTCCAAAGGCTGCAACAGAAAGAAGGGGAGAGTGGCCGTAAAAAACTTCAACAAATTACAAGGTTATTGACTGTAGCTATTACTCTCGTACAGGGAGGTGGTTACTTGACATATATTAACTCAATTCCTGGTGCTATTGACCCAGCAATGCCTACAGGTATTTTCTGGCTTTCAAGCACTATTATTCTTTCAGCGGGTACTGTATTCGCTATGTGGTTAGGTGAAAAAATCACCGATAAAGGAATTGGAAATGGTGCATCGTTGCTTATCACCATAGGTATTATTGCTGCATTGCCTCAAGCACTTGCTGGTGAAATTGCCTTACAGATTAGTACGAATGGATTCTTCATGTTGATCCTTGAATTAGCATTGTTCTTCCTAATCATTATGGCTACTGTGTTGATCGTACAAGGTGTACGTAAAGTACCAATTCAATTTGCTAAGCACATGGTTCAGCGGGGTGCGAGTCAAATGCCTGCCGCTGGTCAACGTGACTATATACCGATTAAAGTAAATGCAGCAGGTGTGATGCCAATCATCTTTGCGCAAGCATTGATGTTTGTACCAGCGACTGTAGCTCAGTTTGCTTATACTGGGAATGCCGCTCCTGAAGGGATTATGCGCCAGTTGGTTGATCCATTCTCCTTTGTATCTTCATTGATTGTATTCTTGCTGGTTGTCGGATTTACATATGTTTATACAGCTTTAATTGTTAATCCAACCCAATACGCTGAATACTTAAAGCGCCAGAATGCTTTTATTCCTGGTATCAAACCTGGAAAGCCAACTGCTGATTTCATTGACACTATCACAACAAGGGTGACTTTACCCGGATCTATATTTCTTGGTTTAATCGCAGTACTTCCGGCAGTTGCCAATGCCTTCGGCGTGAACCCTGCTTTTGCAATATTCTTTGGCGGGACTTCATTACTGATCGGTGTTGCTGTTGTTTTGGATACATTGCAGCAAGTCGAGAGTCACTTATTGATGCGTCGCTATGATGGACTTGTGAAGTCAGGTAAGTTGCAAGGGCGCTCACGGATGCAAAGCATTGGATCTAGCATGTAATTAGCAATACTGCTGATTATTAATATAAAGCTTAAGAAATTAATAAAGATTCGTGCTATGGGGTAAACCACTTATTTAAGAATTGGTAATACCCTGCAGCACGATTTTTTTTTAGTATAATTTCAAAGACATGTAGCATAATAAGTGCTTTCGTCTTTGAACCGAAATATCGTAAAATTGAGAGGTTTAATTTCAAGACAAAAATCTAATAACATCATTTATAAAACTGATGAACAAATTGAGCATCTTAGGGAGGCCTGTCTGTTGGTTTGTAAGGTGTTGACTTTTGTTGGCGAAACAATTCGCCCTGGAATTACTGGACTTGAATTGGATCAAAAGGCAGAGCAAATAATTCGTGATCATGGGGCAGAACCTGCATTCAAAGGTTATCGCGGGTTTCCATCCACTTTGTGTATTTCAGTGAATGAAGTTGTGGTGCATGGTATTCCTTCAAATGTAGAATTCAAAGACGGAGATATAGTTTCTGTCGATTGTGGCACCTTGCTTCCGAGTGGCTTTCATGGAGATGCGGCATTTACATTCCCGTTAGGTGATGTAGATGAAAATGTTATGCAATTGTGTAGAGTAACTAAAGCGTCTCTTTACAGGGGAATTGATAAAGCTATTTCAGGAAACCGTATTGGTGACTTAAGTTATGCTATCCAGCATTATACTGAAAGGGAGCATGGTTATTCAGTAGTACGGGAATTAGTTGGTCATGGTGTTGGAAAATCTTTGCATGAAGATCCTGAAGTTCCTAACTACGGCAAACGAGGTAATGGGCTAAAACTTCAAGATGGGCTTGTTATAGCCGTTGAACCTATGATTAACCTTGGAAAAAAAGAGGTGAAGCAAGCAAAAGATGGGTGGACTATTTTCACACAAGACCTTTCACCTTCAGCTCATTATGAGCATACTATTGCAGTAAGAAAAGGAAAAGCGGATATTCTGTCAAACCATACTCCAGTTGAAGAAGCAATTGCTAAAAACCCGAATGTGATGGAAGTTATATCAGCGGATGAACTAACTACTGCGAGCTAAAAAAGAACATTGATTTTTGTTTTTGAAATTTATTTTACAAAAGTTTTAACTCTAAGCGATTTTCGTATCTTTGCGCTCCGAAATTTAAAAGCATGGCAAAAAAGAACTTAATAAAACAAGATGGGATCATCGATGAAGCGCTCTCAAACGCAATGTTTAGGGTGAGACTGGAAAATGATCACTTGATTGTTGCGACAATTTCGGGTAAAATGAGGATGAATTACATTCGTATCCTACCAGGAGATAAAGTTTCTGTGGAAATGTCTCCATATGATTTGTCCAGAGGAAGGATCACATATAGATATA
>CALNYY010000103.1:0-192871 GCA_942490835.1 uncultured Saprospiraceae bacterium | reverse complement strand
GAAATTTCTCAACCCTTTAATTGACAGGGGACTGATGCCCAATCTTCAAAGGCTCATCGAAGGAGGGGTGATGGGCAGGTTGGCAACACTTGACCCGCCACTCTCTCCTACGCTATGGACTTCAATCGCCACAGGAAAAAGACCATACAAACATGGTATTCACGGCTTCACTGAGCCCACCCCGACAGGAAAAGGCATTCGACCAATTTACAGCACCAACCGAAAAGTAAAAGCCATCTGGAATATTCTGACACAGCACCAACTAAAAACACATGTAGTTGGCTGGTGGCCCTCCCATCCAGCAGAACCAATCAACGGCGTGATGGTGTCTAATTTTTACCAGCGTGCCAATCAGTCCATCGATCAGCCCTGGCCAATGAAAAAAGGCATTGTGCATCCTCCCGAAAAAAGTGACCTTTTTGCTAAACTGAGAATCCACCCACAGGAATTGACTGGGGCACATATTCAGCCATTTATTCCCCTTTTAGAAAAAGTTGACCAAAGCAATGACCGCCGTCCATTCGGTGTGGCAAAGATATTGGCGGATTGCTCTACCATACATGCTGCCACCACCTATATCCTCGACCATGAAGATTGGGATTTTGTGGGGGTGTATTATGATGCCATTGACCATTTTTGTCATGGCTTTATGAAATACCACCCCCCACATCAAGAGCATATTTCTCTGAAAGATTTTGAGCTCTACAATGAAGTTGTAAATGCTGGCTGCCGATACCATGATATGATGTTGGGGCAGTTGATAGAAATGGCTGGGGAGGAAACGACCATCATGCTTGTCAGTGATCATGGTTTTCATCCGGACCACAATCGGCCAAGGGAAATTCCAAAAGAACCAGCAGGGCCAGCAATCGAACACAGTCCATATGGCATTATAGTAATGAAAGGACCAGGCATCAAAAAAGATGATCACATTTTTGGAGCAAGCCTGTTGGATGTGACACCTACAGTATTAAAATTGTTTGATCTTCCTATTGGGGAAGACATGGACGGGAAAGTACTCACGCAGGCATTTGAAGATGATCAAAAAATAGACTTCATCAAAAGTTGGGAAAATATAATGGGTGAAGCAGGGCAGCATCCAAAAGATTTAGAAATTGATGAAGAAGAAGCTGAAGAAGAATTGAGGCAGCTGATTGAATTGGGTTATGTTGAAGATGCTGGAGACAATGCCGAAGAGGCCATCAAGAGCACTACTGATGAAAACAACTACAATCTTGCACGAGCATTTATCAATGGAATGAAGTGGGAAGAAGGAATCAGTATTCTGGAAAAGCTATTTGAGGAAAATCCTAATACAATGCGTTTTTCAGTTCGATTAGTCCACGCCTATCAGAATACTGGAAAATATAAACTTGCCAGGAAAGTTGTTAATCATATTCGTGAGATGACCGACCGTCAATCCCCTCAACTGGATATACTGGAAGGGACATTATTGTTGTCGGAACAGCGATATACAAAAGCGCTTCTTTTATTTCAAAAAGCTGAACAAGAAGGTGGGAAACTTCCAAATTTGCAACTGCGAATAGCTAATGCTTATTTGCAAATGAATAAGTTGCAAGACGCCATAAGGGCAATCGAAAAGGAACTCCAAATCAATCCAGAATCTGAGAATGCTTACCACACACTGGGTATCATCAACTTCAAGATGCTACAGTACGATCTTGCCCTGGAAGCATTTATGGCATCTCTGGGACTGATATATTACCAACCTGCCACTCATTTTTATGTCGGAGAAACATTGGCAGCGCTGGGCGAATATGAAAAAGCTGTAGAGGCATATGATATTTGCTTACGGCTTGCTCCGAATGTGAATGCTGCCCGACAACGAATCATTCATATTTACGAAAATCAACTCAGTCAACCTGGAAAAGCTTTGAGGTACAAAACAGAGTTTCAGGAAAAAATAAAAGGAACAATTACGATTGTATCAGGTTTGCCTCGAAGCGGGACTAGTATGATGATGCAAATGCTGGAAGCAGGGGGTATGGAAATTTTCACTGACGGAAAGCGAGAAATAGATGAAAATAATCCAAAAGGCTATTTTGAGCATGAGGCTGTCAAAAACCTAAAACGAAACGCTGCATTTCTGAAAGAAGCTACTAACAAGGCTGTAAAAGTCATCGCTCATCTCCTTTTTGCTTTACCTATGAACTATCAATACCGTATCATTTTCATGGAAAGAGAACTAATGGAAGTTGTTGGTTCCCAACAAAAAATGCTGCTACGTAATGGGAAACGTACAAAAGAAGATACACTGCCATTAAACCTCGTTTTAAAATTTGAAAAGACCCTTGAAAGAGTCAAAAAATGGGCAGAGGAGCGTCCTAATGTTGAGATTATGTATGTCAAGCACAAAGAGGTGATCGAAACCCCCTTTATGCAATCCATCCTCATCAATGACTTTTTAGGTGGGGATTTGCATCCCGAAAAAATGAACATGGCAGTAGACAATAAACTATACAGGGAAAAGTCTAATGACGAAAGTGTGACTGGCACAAAATACCTCAATACCGATTCGTTAAAATAAAAGGTACTTAGACCCATTCCATGGATTTGATCTGCGATATTAGCGGGTCACTTTCCCAAAGGGATACCTGTGGTACAAGTGCCCCGCTAATTTAATCAAAATTACGGGGGCACTTGAAGTGACCCCGTAATACCTCCACTACTTTTCCCGATTTTACATCGGGAGGGTTTGTCCAAGAACCATAGAAATTAATGCTGCCGGGCAATCCTAATTTTCATCTGATTTAGTCCGGCAGTTTTTTTTTGCCACAATCTGAATTCCATGTGATCAAATTGTATTCAAAGTACAACTTGTGCATAGACATAAGAATTCGAATACGTTGTGCGTTTTAGGGGAAAACCCTATTCGCTGACTATGTCCAAAAAAGAGATTCTTGCCTTTGCCCTTTGCCTCGGTTTGTGCATGCCTGCACAAACCCATGTATCCTCAAATACTTCATTTGCTCCCGAAACCTGGCAGCAGGAAATGCTGCGGTTGGTCAATGAAATAAGAGTGGAAGGCTGTTATTGCGGCAGACAAAAAATGCCTCCTCAAAAACCTGTAACTTGGAATGCCCACCTGGCCAAAGCTGCCCAGAAGCATGCTGAGGACATGGCACACCACAACTTCATTGGCCACAAAGGATCGAATGGCAGCCGGATAGGACAGCGTGTCACGCGAGCGGGCTACAACTGGAAATCAGTAGCCGAAAATGTTGCCTGGAATGTACGAACCACCGAAGGAGCTGTCATCAGTTGGAGGGATAGCCCGAGCCATTGCCAAAGTATGATGGGTGGTTATTCGGAAATGGGTGCTGCCTATGTGGGCAGGTTTTGGGTGCAGGTGTTTGCGAGACCTTCAAAGTATTAGAGAGTTTCATGGTTTCATGGTTTCATGGTTTCATGGTTTCATGGTTTCATGGTTTCATGGTTCATGGTTCATGGTTTCATGGTTTCATGGTTCATGGTTCATGGTTTCATGGTTTCATGGTTTCATGGTTTCATGGTTCATGGTTTCATGGTTCATGGTTTCATGGTTTCATGGTTTCATGGTTCTATTATGCAAAATATCCGCATTTTTTATTTCACTCCTTTTCTACTTTGACCGATTACAAGCAAAACAACTCTGAAGCATTCTCTATTCATAACTTTTGATTTCCGTACTTTGTGGTCGAAATTCAACCACAATGCACAAAACACTACCTAAATACTGCTCAGTATTTCTTTTTGGGGTCATTTTTTTATTTGCCTCAGTGATTAATATTCAAGCTCAGTTCGTCACCAATGGAACCGCATTTGGTACTGGTGGCAGTTGCTACCAAATAACTGCGAATACGACTGGCCAAGCTGGTTCGGTCTTTTCAGCTGCTACCATAGACCTGTCGCAACCATTTAACATTTCAGCCAGCTTAAGTTTTGGCTGTAATGATGGTGGTGCAGATGGGATCGTTTTTGTATTGACCACAAGCAATACGGCACTGGGAGGAACAGGGGGATCGATTGCTTATGAAGTGATCACTCCCTCCTTTGCGGTTGAAATGGACACTTGGCAAAACGGTGATCGAAGCGACCCTGCTGAGGACCACATAGCTATCATTTCAAATGGAAGCTGTGACCATGCTCTAGCCTCCAACCTAGCTGGCCCCATTACAACCGGAAATCTTGAAGACTGTGAAGACCATTGTTTTTTTGCAAGTTGGGACCCTGCCTCACAGTCATTCTCAGCAGTCCTCGATGGGAACGCCATTGCATACGCAGGAGATATAGCGGCCATAGCTGGATCATCAAATGTATATTATGGTTTCACCGCTTCTACTGGTGGCGCCACCAACCTTCAAACCGTTTGTTTTGGAACACCCGAAGTTCAGCCTATGGACGACGTGACCATCTGTCCGGGTGAATCAGTTACTTTGGAAGCAGACCCGAATGGCATCTCCTGGAACTGGGTACCTGACCCGACACTTGATCCTTGGAACGTACAAAATCCGACTGCGACTCCAACTCAAACTACCACCTATACGGTCAATATTGAATTTCCATGTAATAATTTTGGAATGGATGAAGTGACCGTATTTGTGCAAGACCCACCTCCTGCCATTGCAAGCAGCAATAGCCCAATCTGCGAGGGAGATGACCTTAATTTATTTGCCAATGGTGGAATAAGTTACGAATGGTCGGGCCCAGTAGGCTTCTCTTCTCCAAATCAAAACCCTGCCATTCCAAATGTCGACTTTACAAATGCAGGCCCTTATACGGTGACCGTGACGGATGCTTTTGGATGTACAGGCTCCGCTACTGTTGATGTCATCGTTTTCCCTAATCCCGTCGTCGTTATTGTCCCACTTCCTTTCCCAATCTGCGAAGATGCAGACCCGGTGCAAATGGAAGGTGTCCCGGTAGGTGGCGTTTGGGGAGGAATAGTCAATGCAAATGGCATTGTCGATCCAACATTGCATGCCCCGGGCGAATACACCATTACATATACTTATACAGACGGGAACGGATGCACCAATGAAGCTCAAACCACTATTGAAATAGCCCCCTTGCCAGAAGTCGAAATATTCCAAGCAGGCCCGTTTTGTGATACAGATCCAGTTCAACAGCTTGGTGCTGATCCACCTGGTGGTGTTTGGGGCGGAGCAGCTACTATTGAGGGGAAGTTTGATCCACAGGCTTTGGGACCCGGCTCCCACCTGGTCACTTACAATTATATCGATGTAAATTTTTGTACCAATGACGCTACTGCAATTATTGAGGTTTTATCCGGCACAGTAGTGACAATTGATTCAGTCGGTCCATTTTGTGAATCGGAAACTTTACAAACGCTCACTGCATCACCTGCTGGCGGAATTTGGGGAGGTGTCGCTAACACCAATGGCGAAATCAACCCCAATGCATTAGGGCCTGGAATCCACCTTGTGACCTATTCTATTACACCAATGGGTGGTTGCGCAGGAGTGGATTCTTTGGAGGTTGAAGTTTTCCAAACACCTACTGCAACTATTTCTGGAATGGGAAGCATTTGCGCTGGTAGTGGAGAAAATGTGTTGCTGACTATCACAGCCTCCGGAGAAGCTCCATTTGAGATTACTTATCTAATTGACGATACCGACACAACATCGATCACTATTTCGAGCGATAGCACCAGCATCCCCGTCACTCAGCCCGGCACTTACACCATATTAAGCGTGATTGATGCGAATGGTTGTTTAGGGACAGGTAGCGGAGCAGGAATTGTCGAAGTGGTCAATGCTCCTCAGGTAACCAATTTTGATACATTTTGTGATTCTACTCAAACAAATTACACGGTAACTTTCGAAATAACTGGTGGAGATCCATCTACTTATACGGTCTCAGGTTCCGTCCCAGGTATGCTTGAACCCAATGCACCATATATTTTCACCAGTCAGCCAATTCCATCAGGCACGCCCTATTCCTTTACTGTAATGGATGGCAATATGTGCGATTCAATTACCCTATCGGGAAATTTTGCCTGTCAATGCCTGACGGATGCTGGAACGATGAACCTCACACCAATCACCGTTTGCGAAGACCTATCTATCACCGCCACTCACAATCAGGATTCGGTGCTGGATGCCAACGATAATTTTTATTTCGTGATACACAGTGGCAATGCGAATAGTCTTGGGACTGTGTTTGCCACGAGTGGCACACCGACATTCAGCCTTATCCCGCCGATGCTGCCGGGAGTGACCTATTATATTTCGGCGGTAGCCGGAGATAGTGACGGAATGGGCGGCATTGACTTGAATGATCCCTGCTTATCTGTTTCTTTTGGAACACCTGTGCAGTGGCAACAACTTCCCAGTGGTACCATCACAGATGATGCTACCATTTGTGCTGGAGAGTCGGTTAATATTGTTTTCACCCTTTCGGGAAATGGCCCTTTTGATGTGAGCTATTCCAATGGAACTCAAACATTTGATCTTCAAAATATTTTCAGCGGCCACAGTATTACAGTAAGTCCAACAAACACAACAACTTACGAACTAACCTCTGTTAGTGACAATTCGAACCCTGCCTGTGCAATGAACCTCAGCAGCAGTGTCACTGTCACGGTCAATCAACATGCGAGTACGCCTCTTTCCTGGCAAATTTGCGAAGGCGACAGCCTGCTTTTGGCTGGAGAAATGCAGACAACCAGTGGAATTTACCAAGACACTTTGGCTACTGCTCAAGGCTGCGACAGTGTTATCGTGTCAACCCTGACTGTGATTCAAGAAGACACTACGTTTTTGACGGACAGTAGTTGCAATCCTGCAAATTTGGGGACTTTCACTTCCAACTTATTAGATCAAAATGGCTGCGATAGTGTGGTGGTGCTGACAGTTGTTTTTTCGGATACGGACACTTTTTCAATTAATTCTCCAACTTGCGACCCCACTGAGGTTGGCGTTTTCACAAATACATATACCACAGTCGATGGCTGTGACAGTACCGTCATTGAAACCTTTTTCCTGCTCCCAAGCGACACTATTCCAATTTCCAATGCAAGTTGCGATCCCGCTGCGGTCGGCATTTTTACATACAATCTAACCAATCAATGGGGCTGCGATAGCATCGTTATCGAAACGGTAAGCCTGCTGCAAAGCGATACCACAGAACTGGACGATACCTCTTGCGATCCCAATAATGTGGGTGTGTTCACAAGTAACCTGACCAATCAATTTGGCTGTGATAGCCTGGTTATTTTGACTGTTTTGTTTTCTGAAGCGGACACTACCCTACTCCAGTCTGGTTCCTGCGATCCTGCTGATGTTGGCATTTTTACAGATGTATTGACCAATTCAGAAGGTTGCGACAGTCTTGTTATTGAAACAGTTAGCCTGCTCCAAAGTGATTCCACCTTTCTCACAGATACTACTTGCGATCCCAATGCGGCTGGTTCTTTCATGACGGTTTTAACCAACCAATTCGGTTGTGACAGCACCATTTTTCTGACAGTAGATTTACTGCCGAGCGATACTATTTTTTTAGCAGAAACAACGTGTGAGCCAGGTGACACTGGAGTTGTATTGGTCATTTTGCAAAATCAATTCGGCTGTGACAGTACCGTCATCACCACCACTACCCTACTACCAGCCAATCAATGTTTTATTGAAGCCAACTTAACTGGCAGCACCATCCCTTGTGGAGAAATAACTGGTACACTTACAACTGAAGTCACACTCGGTTTAGGGCCATTTAATTATGCTTGGAGTGGCCCATCTTCAGGACTAAGTGTAATCCCTGATGTCAATCTTTCAGAAACGCTTGCAGATTTACCGCCCGGCAATTACTCGGTAACAGTGACTGGGGCGAATGGATTGACTATCACCTTGACAGCAACCATCGATCAGCTATTCCCTCCAGAAGCTTCAGCGATTATAACTTCATCATACAATAGTTTCGACATTAGTTGTGCCGGAGAAATGGATGGAAGCGCCAGTGCCGGAGCTACTGGAGGTCAGCAGCCCTATACATATTTATGGTCAAATAATGCGACTACTCAAGATCTGTCTGGCCTTGCTGCCGGTAGCTACACGATCACCGTGACTGATGCAAATAGCTGCACCGATGAAGCAACTGTTACATTGGTTGCACCACCAGCGCTTGATATAGTTTTCACAGTGGCAGATATTGACTGTTTTGGGCAAAATGAAGGATTCATTTCCGTCGATGTTTCAGGAGGTGATGCGCCATATCTATTTTCTATAAATGGCAGTACCCCACAACAAGACAATAATTTTTTCGGCCTTGATGCGGGGGCATATGCCATAACTGTTGAAGATGCAAATGGCTGCTCTGAGACTGAAATCATATTGATAAATGCTCCTCTTCCTGTCGATGTTGAATTGACAGCTAATGAGGTAGAGATAGACCTGAGTGACCAAACCACCCTAAATGCACTCATAAGTGTTCCAATTGCCACCTTGGATTCGTTAATCTGGACTGGACTGGACTCTACTGAATGCCCGGGCTGCCCAACACAAGTCATTGCGCCAATCATAACTACGACTTATTCTGTGAGCGTAATAGCAGATAATGGCTGCAACGACAGCGACGAGCTAACCATTTTTGTTGATCGCAGAAAACATGTTTATGTTCCCAATGCTTTCTCTCCTGATGGCAATGGCACTAACGATGTGTTTATGATTTTCGCAAAAGAAAATACGGTAGCCAATATCCGCTCCTTTTTGGTTTTCGACCGATGGGGAGAATCCGTATTTGAATATTATAATTTTCTTCCGAATAATCCTGACTTCGGATGGGATGGCAAGTACAGAGGTGAAATTATGAATCCACAAGTTTTTGCCTGGTTTGCCGAAATTGAGTTTATTGACGGAGAAGTGAAGCTGTATGAAGGAGATGTGACGATTGTGAAATGAGTGCAGTTGGCAGTTGGCAGTTGGCAGTTGGCAGTTGGCAGTTGGCAGTTGGCAGTTGGCAGTTGGCAGTTGGCAGTTGGCAGTTGGCAGTTGGCAGTTGGCAGTTGGCAGAAAATACTAATTTGGAGCAAGGCAAACACATCTAAATTATTAACCACCAACTTATTGAAATTAAAAAATAAAGCGACCAATTAAAAAAGTCGCTGGTTCAAGTCTCTTGAGCTCGCTGGTTCAAGTCTCTTGAGCTCGCTGGTTCAAGTCTCTTGACTTGAACCAAATATCATAGACGCCTCTGGCGTGTGGACGCCAGAGGCGTCTATGATATTTGGTTTCAGACTGGAGTCTGAAACCAGCGATATTTTTTACTACATATCGTCATTCCCTCAAATCACCGACACTCCATTCAAATCAGTGGTCAGCACCTCGCTCATATAATTGAAATAGGGGCGCATCGCCTCGAAGGTTTTTTTCACTTCTGCGAGGAAATTTTTCTTTAGGATTTCTTCATCCGAAAACTTACGGGAAACCGTGAATTGTTTCATACGAATCAGATCAATGGCAGGGTGCTCTTTGTCGAAGCCTTTAGGAGCAGTTTTGACGCCTTCGCCCTGTAAAGCCCCAAAGTATTTTTTGAAGGTTTTGTCAGCAATGATTTTCCGAATCGGCTTGTCATCCAGGGCAAATTCATCACGAATGCGTTTGAGATCAGCTGGGTTTGGCGACCAAAATCCGCCGCCTACAAACGAATCGCCTGGCGCTATATGAAGGTAATATCCCCCACGCAAACGGGCAGTGGCTCTTGTGAAACTGGTACCAAAATAGTCTTTGTATGGGTCTTTGTTTTTGGAAAAACGGACGTCCCGATATATACGGAACAGTTTGCTTTTCTCAATACTGTCCGTCTCTTTTAGTCCCGCCTCAACAGCTTTTCCAAATGCTTTCATATTGTCGACCGCAACTTGGTAGGTAAGTTTGTTTTTTTCAAACCAGTCACGGTTGTTATTTTGAGCGATGTCTTTGAGGAATTGAAGGGTGGTAGGTTGAATGGTCATGCGTTGTATTGTTTGTTGGCAAAGTTAAGGATTCAATATGTCAAAAAATGACACCGAAATAACAACATAGGCCCTATAAATTGTTTTAGGGCATTGGCAGACCAATTTCAAATCGGCTCGTTTTCGCAGCAAAAATTTTAAGAAATTTGCTTCATGTACACCGCAAAATGGCTCGACATAGTTTTATATCTTGGATGTATCCAAGGTGTTTTCCTTACTATCTTACTTTGGAAAAAAAGACCTGAAAATAAAAAGGCTGTCAACTACCTGATTGCACTAGTCGGCCTGGTGTCAATCCTGGTATTCGGCAGGGTTAGTTACCAGCCTGAATGGCTGCAAAAATTTGCATTGGTGATTTTGCTACCAGATGTTATTCTTTTTCTGGCTGGCCCTCTTTTATGGTTCTTCACCCGTTCATTATTACAATTTCCATTACCTCCCCGAAAATACCGCTGGCTTCATTTCTCGCCAGCAATTTTTCACTGCACAATACTAAATCTATCAATCGGACTAAGCCTATCTCGTCAATTGCAGATATTGACCACACAAGAAATTATCCTGTCATTCCATTTTATAGAAATAGCGGCGATACTGTCCCTCTCCTATTACCTGTATCGAAGTTACCTAGATCATCAGACGTACCGGAAAAATTATGGGATGGGATTTTCAGAACCATTGAAAACTACTTTCCTCAATTATTTCTTTTTGTTTGTATTCGCTATGGCTTGCATTTGGACTTTTGGGTATATAAGTAATCTGGTTGTTGACCGCCCGGACTACACCATTTATTCGATCATTTGGGTTCTGATAACCTTTGCGATTTACTACCTCGCATACATGACTATTGCTTATCCAAAAATATTAGCGCTGCCGAAAGTAGTGGACAATTCAACTCATGAAGCTTCAACCTCTCCCGTAAATATTTTTCCTCAAATCGAATTACTTAAAGCCCACATGGCTACTGAAAAACCTTACTTGGATACTTCTATCAAATTGGGAGACCTTGCAGATCAATTGGGCTGGCCAAAACATGAGCTATCAAAGGTGATCAATCAGGGCTTTGGTGTCAATTTTTTTGATTTCATCAATAAATACCGCATCGAGGAATTCATCCAATCAAAACAACTTCCCGACAATCAACATTCGCAAATTTTGGAGCTTGCCTACTCTGTTGGATTCAATTCAAAATCAGCTTTTAACAGGGCGTTCAAAAAGGAGACCGCAACCAGCCCCAGTGATTTTTTCAAACAATCGTTTAACAGCACCGCAAATTTTAGTCAGTCAAATGACAATTGATTTGCACACAAGTCCCACTTTGTAAAACGGGACTTGTCCTGCCTATTCGAGGGGTTTATTTGTAAAAATGGTTCTTAGACCCATTCCGTGGATTTGATCTGCAATATTAGCGGGTCACTTCAAGTGCCCCGCTAATTTGAACAAAATTACAGGGTCACTTTGAGTGCCCCTGCAATGTCTCTACGGGATTTGTCTAAGAACCGTAATAATTAAATCACCCGAAATATTATTGATTATGCAAAAAATCACACGACTGTTTTTGGGAGCACTACTGCTCCCTTTTATTCTCCAAGCCCAAACTGTCACTACCATCGCCACGAACACCGGCATCGATGATGGAATGGCCCTTGATAGCGAAGGCAATCTCTATGGATCCAATTACATGGGCAATTCTGTCTTCAAATTAACGCCTGATGGAACCGTTAGCACTTTTTCAACTGGATACGACACGCCCAATGGACTAGTCTTCAACAACGACGGTACCTTGTTTATGGCAGACAATATTGGTAATGTCATTTACAAGATAATGCCGAACGGCACTTCTGAAGCTTTTGTAGCAAATATCAACAACCCCTCTGGACTCATTTTCGAGCATGATAGCGACACCCTGATCGTAACGGGTTATTTGGGCGACAAGCTTTCCAAAATAGCTCCGGATGGCTCGGTTATTCAAATCCCCGGCACGAATGTCATGAACGGCCCAGTTGGCCTCGCATACGACGATGGCAACAATCTGTATGTAGCAGAATTTGGAAATAGTAATGGATTTGGCAGCCGTAAAATTTTCAAAATAACGCCTGAGGGCGAGATCAGCACCTTAATGTCATTAAATAGTGGTGGCAGCATTGGGTTTATCGCTTACGCAAAGGGATACCTCTATGCCACGGCTTTTTATAGTAACAGAATTTATCGAATAGACCTAGCTGGCAATGCAGAACTGTGGCTGGGCAGCACAGCAGGCACCGTAGATGGCGATGCATCTGTGGCCAAATTCAACGGCCCCAACGGTATCATCGCCAGCCCTTCGCAGGACACACTGTATGTCTCCGATTTCAATACCCGGTCGATTAGAATGATAACTGATTTAGAAATGAGTACGCCTGTCAATCAAACGATTGCTTCTATTGATATTGATGTTTATCCAAATCCGGTTTCGGATATATTGAATGTTGAATACCCGACCACTTTTGACAACTCCGATCGTATCTTCTTCAAAATGAATGATGCTGCTGGGAAATTGATCTTTTCGCAACAATTGGATCGTACGGGTCAAATGCAAATAAGCCGATCTCCGCAATGGCCATCAGGTATTTATTTCTATGAGGTAAAAGGAAATGGGGCAGTGCTGGGTAATGGAAAGGTAGTGTTGAAGTAGAAGTTGGGAAGTTAATCGAAAAACGATTGGAGGGCGTTAAGCCCGCTGACAGGGATAGGTCCGGAAATGTTGAAAATTGCTGTTAGTTAATGGTCAAAAACCAAACGCTAACAGCAATTCTTTAATTTCTTTAAAACCGATACACCACCTTCCCTTTCAGGAAAAAAGGCGTCCCAGGCGTAAAATGAATTTCTTCCACTGGGGCAGGTTCATTTTGCAACCTCGATTCGGTCGCAAACTGCGCTTCGTTCCACTCATTGTTAAATAGATTCTCTATGACAGCTCCAAGCGTTATTTTTCCAGCGGTATACTCCAAGTTGACGTCAGTTAAAAAATAACCTTCTGCCGTTAGACTATTGTTTTCGTTGGCTGGTCTGTTTTTCAAATAGCGATAGCGAACACTTCCAGTAATACCACAAGGATGTTGGAAAGATAACCCACCGATGGCTGTGAGATCTGGAGCGAGCGGGATAAAATCCGCCCCTTCCGGTTCTTCGGTTGATCGGGCATAGGCATAATTAATATCGGCATCAAAAAAGAGAAAGTCATTGAGTTGGTAACGCATGCCTACATCTACTCCCAAACGACGGGATTTGCCACTGGGCTCCACGACTCCTTCATCGCCTACATAAACGAATTCCTGCTCCATATACAGCGCCCAAAGAGCACCAGTGAACCAAATTCTGGCAGCAGGTTTCCATATGGCACCTACATCCACTCCTAAGGCAAGCGGAAGCACCTCGGTTCCATCTTGCACAACCACTACCCTTGAATCATTTGAGTGAAACCCGATTCCTGATTTAGCGAATAACTGCCAATGGTGATTGGGGTTGTAAATGACATTCAGCTTTGGACTTAGCACTGCTTTGTTTTCAGCCAGTCTCGAATAAGTCGGTGATAAATTATTCTCGTAATCAAACCTAAAGTAATCTATCCGCAACCCAGGATTGACCAATATTTTACCAAAATTAAATTCGGCATTGGTAAAGCCATACAGGTTGGATTCATTGACAACCCCATAGGCCAATTGCTCTAAAGTTATTTTACGGTTGAGCGTGTGAGAAAGCTCATTATCATTGACAAGATCATATCGCATTCCAACTCCTGTCTGCATTTCAACTCCAATATTGTCAATTGCAGATTGGTGATGTAGGACACTTTCCAAACCAAAAATCTGGCGATCTTCCACCTGTCGTATTTGATCTCCGTTCTCTGGATCATTCAACCAAAAAGTAAAATTTGAAAACAGCTCAAAATCATATTTTGAATAAAAAGCCCGAGTTGAAACAAATGCATTGTTAGATAAAGATTTGGTATGATGAATTGTAAAATTTGTCCGGCTGGTGTTGCCGCCTTCTGTATCATCAATTGAACCAAACCTTGTTATCATTCCAGATTCTACTGCACGTGTCGGTATCTGCCCGGAAGCGTCCCATTTGCTGGTGAAGTGAGAAGCCATGATTGCCAATTTGCCATCATTTGGCAGGTTCACGGAATATTTCCCCATTAGGTTGAACCGATTAAAATTCTGTGGTGATTCTACCGGCCCGTCCGAAAGCAAATATTCTGTAGCCAAATAAGCATGGTGTCCGTCTACACTTCCCAAAAGATCAAAAAGCCCAACCATTCGGGCTGTGTTGAACCTCCCATATTCCAATCCAAACTGACTGGTTTCCAACTTATCCTTGGTTTGAAAGTCTACATAGCCAGCAGTAGTGAAATTGCCACGCTCCGCATAATAAGGGCCTTTTCCAAAGTCAAGTCGCTCTACGGTTTCGGGGATTAAAAAATGTAAATCCGCATATCCCTGACCATGCGCATGTGAAACCATATTCACAGGAAGGCCATCGACCGAAATAGCGACATCGGTACCATGGTCAATATCAAAACCCCGAAGGAAGAGTTGCTCTGCTTTTCCGCCACCTGCATGCTGCCCGATGAACAATCCTGGGACTTTCCGTAAAATCTCTTGAGAAGAATTGACAGGATTGGTCTGCAAGTCAACTTTTGAAATCTGGTGCATGGAACGAACAGAATTTGACACAACTACCTGTCCTAGGTCAAACCGTTTTTCTTGTAAAATAAAAGTTGCTGCTGTTTCAAAATGCTGCTCATCCAATACTATTTTCTTTTGCTCAAATCCCAAATAGGAAATATTGATAGTATCTCCGGGGTTGCTTTTTTCGCAGCTAAAAAAACCAAGCTCATTGGTGTGCGCATGCACGCTGCCATTGTTTTTATAAATGTAAGCGCTGATTAAGGGCTGACCATCTTGCCCAACCACCTTACCTTCAAACTGCTGCGCTGTCGAGCTTGCAACACAAAGTATTACAGTATATAAAACGAGTAGAATCCTTTTCATAATAATAATTGATTGACCTGCAACATGCAGCAGCTCTTGCTGATGCAATGGAAGCGGTTAAGTGAATCTGGAATAAAAAAATTGAAAAGGATTAAATCTTAGGAGGTGGATCTATAGAAGAGATGTAATTATCGTTAGGAATTGGATGGCCGGGAAAACAAGTCTTTGGCCGATACAAATGGAAAATATTCGATACAGTAGTCGATACAAATATTTGAGGTGATTTATCGCTGTGCTTCTTTCCTTTTTCATCAGCAGGAACGCTTTCGTACGGAAGTTCTTCTGCAACTTCATCTAAAATTTTTAGCGTGAAATGCTGATGAGAATCACTGTGGGATTTAAAGTTATGGTTTTGGAAATTACCCAAAAAGACATCATCCAGGTGAGTTGCAAAGTGCAGACATTCTAACAGCGGTAATTGAAAGCCGCCCAATAGGTAGAATGCTGTAAAGAATACAGCTATAGCACGTTGATATTTTCTGATATGTTTTGTCAAAACCAAAGTGGTAATTTAACTTACATACGAGACGACCATAGCGACTGGATTTTAAAGTCTATAATTTATGAGAAGAAATAAGCCGGAAAAATTTATCCTGTCACCTTTTCTGTGGAATTTTGAGTATAAAATGGCACTTATAGTAATCGTCCCTCAAATTAATACAAGCCTAACATCAAATCGTTAATGAAGTTTATTTTTTGTTTTTTATTGCTTTCAACTGTCGCCTCCCATGCTCAAATGCTGATCGACTGGAATACTTTGGCAAATGTGACCTTTGAGCAAAAATATTCCGAAGAACTGGGCATTACGTATGATGATGCTTCTTTTGGCCAATGGGTATCCATGCTGGATGGTCAGGAAGTCAAATTGACCGGATACATGATTCCGCTCGATGGCCTTGGCGTTTCGTATGTCCTCTCCCGCAATCCAAACGCTACCTGCTTTTTCTGTGGCGGTGCCGGCCCTGAAACAGTCGTCGAATTGCAAATGCTTCCATCTGCTTATGGCAAATACAAATTGGACGATTACCGCACTTTTAAAGGAACATTACAACTGAACAAGCAGAATATAGATCACCTGACTTATGTATTGAAAAATGCAGAACCGATTTGAGGGGTCAGGAGTCAGGGGTCAGGGGTCAGGGGTCAGGGGTCAGGGGTCAGGAAAAATATTATCAAAAAAATAAAATTAAAAATTAAGTACATGTATGAAATATTAATAGCACTCATTATTGGCCTATTTGTAGCGATGTTATTTCTGAATGTTTATTTCAGGGTAAAAGTCATGAAGTCGTACAAAAAGCTGATTCAGAACAGGGTAGAATTTGGCGTAAAAGACCTGCTCAATAAAAAGAAAATTGAGGAAGAAGTTATTCCCAAATATCCGCACATGAGACAAGAAATTCTCGACTTCACCAATCACATTCACTATTCCGTAAAAATGGGTACGGTGCTCATCATATTAATTACCGCTTTTGGCGCAGTCCTGATGTGGTATAGGAATGAGTTTTGAGTTTTGAGTTTTGAGTTTTGAGTTTTGAGTTTTGAGTTTTGAGTTTTGAGTTTTGAGTTTTGAGTTTTGAGTTTTGAGTTTTGAGTTTAAAAATAAATCCTGACACCTGACTCCCAAACCCTGAACCCTGAACCCTAAATATTTAAAATAAAATACATGAAAAAACCAATTTCAAAAATTATCATTTTGCTGCTGATCGCTTTCCAAATAACCGGTTGCTTTGAAATAAGGGAAGAGGTAAATATGAAAGCTGATGGCTCAGGCGAAATTATTGTAGTCTTTAATCTTAGCAAGAGCAAAGGGAAGTTGAAGCAGTACATGAAAATGGATAAGGTGGAAAACATGCGTGTGCCAAGTGAAACGGAAATTGAGGCTATGATCCTTCAAGCCAAAAATACACTCCGATCCATTGCTGGAATTACGTATGCAGAGAGCAAATCCGACTGGTCCAATTTTATATTTTCCCTGACTGCACGATTTGAAAACGTAAATGCATTGAACGAGGCGATTACGATCCTTAGCCAACGAATGAAACATGCCGATATGCCGATTTTCACACCTGCTAATTTTGAATTTAAATCTGGCAAATTTGAAAGGCTTTTTGATTACACCGTACAGCCGGATGCTTTTTACAAACTCCCTGCAATGCAACGCCATATGTTGGAGACTTCTGACATGGTAAGCATCTACCGTTTCGAACAAGAAATTACAGAATATTCTCACGAAAAGGCATTAGTTTCACCCAGTGGAAAAGCCATTATGCTCAAGCTCCCAATTTCAGATTTAGCAACAGGACGTGAGACACTGGAAAACTCAATTACTTTTGGAAAAGACTAATAAAGTTACCCCTGAAACCTGACCCCTGAAACCTGACCCCTGAAACCTGAAACCTGAAACCTGAAACCTGAAACCTGAAACCTGAAACCTGAAACCTGAAACCTGAAACCTGAAAAAATAAATCATGACAAACAAATTCGACAATCGTATGAAACAATTACTTTCTATATTATTCCTAATATTTATTCAGAATATTTCATTCAGCCAATCACTTACACAGTACATCCCTGCAGATGCTGCAATTGTGGTAACTGTCGATATGGGGAATTTGGATAAAAAAGTAAAATTGGAACAGCTTCGACAATACGACTTTTTTAAAGGAATGCTTGCTGAGCTACAATCTGGCGGAGCAGCTGACTCCACCAATATTTATAAAAAATTATTTTTCAATAACCCAACTTCAATTGGGTATGAAGCTTTACAACCTATACATTTTTTCTTAAAAAAAGAGGACAGCAAAACATACAATACCGTGATGATGAAAATGGGAGATCGGGCATTGTATGAAAAAGGATTAAGTGAATATAGAATTCCCAATTTTGCTGAGGGGATTGAAAAAAAGGATGGATTTTATTTTTGGTCGAGGCCAGGCGAAACATATGCATGGAACGATCAACTCATTTTAGAAATATGGGTGGAAGAGGAAGCCGAGGAAGAGGACTGGAGCTATGAAGAGGAAGAATTTAATTGGGACGACATGGAAATAGAAGAAGAAACGATAGAAGAAGAAACGATTGAAGAAGAAACGAACGAAATGGAAGAAGCAGAAGAGCCCTTAATTGATGAAAGTCTCGAAGAATGGGCTGACGATATGGCCAAAGAAATTGTAGAAGAGGAGATGGAAGAAGCTATGGCTAATTGGGCACACAAAATCATGCATAAAGAATTCACCTCACCAATTGCTTTTCACCAAAATTATAAATCAGCCACAGCTGAACCGTCTGACATCCATTTCTGGATGGACTATACTTTCTTTTTAGATGCTTTGCAAAATGGAGGTTCTCCATACGGCATGGTAGGATCTGAAATGGCGATGGCAATGGAAGCCATGCAAGGGATGGGAGATATTTTTTATTCGAATAGCAATGTTTCTATGGGCCTCAATTTTCAAAACGGAAAAATGGCTATTAATTCGGAAATGTTCATGAACGATGACATGATGAATTTTTATAGAAATGCATTGGATGCAAAATTCAATAAAAAATTCCTGCGATATATAGAAGGGGGCGATCAAATGTTTGGCTATTTTTTCATGAACTACAATTTGAAAAAAAGCATCGATGAAGGAAAAGTATTAATGCACAAAGCGCTCCAAGCGATGCCAGGGTATGGCCAGATGGCAGATGACGCCATGAAAATACTCGGAATTTTTATTGACGAGGATGCCATTGCCGATTTATGGAAAGGAGATTTAATGCTCGCCGTTTCAGGTATGAAAATGATGGAAATGACAGAACAGACTTTTGAATACGACGAAGATTTTAATTTTATTACAAAGGATACAACAGTCATTAAAAAAATGCCAGTAGTAACCATGTTGGCGTCTTATGGCAATGAAAAAGATGTAATGAAATTTGTGGATTTAGGCCTCCACGCAGGTGTTATACTGCCTGTTGGAAATTATTATAAAATACCTATTCCAGAAGCTGGAGGAATGGAAGTGTATTTGGCTTTAAAAAAAGGAGTTTTCATTCTCACTAACGACCAGAACTTGGTAGCCAATAAATTAGAGAATGGCCTACCGAAAAAACAACGACTTGAAAAAGAACACCGAAAAATGTTGTGCAAAAATGCAGGTGTCGTTCATTGGGACATCCCAAATACTTTATATGCTGTTGCTAATGATGTGCCTGGCGGCGACCCAACTGGTGGCTACGCAGAAACTATTTCAAAACAACTGGAAAGCTTCCAAGTAATTTCTTCTAAAAAAGTGGACAATTCCATTAAAGGCCAATTCAGTTTTAATTTTGTAAACAAAGGCACTAATTCTCTAAAGCAATTTTTTGATTTTGTAAATGATATTTATATCGAGGTGCTCGGAGGAGCGAGGATTTAGTTGGCAGTTGGCAGTTGGCAGTTGGCAGTTGGCAGTTGGCAGTTGGCAGTTAAATTAGAAATTAGAAATTAGAAATTAGAAATTAGAAATTAGAAATTAGAAATTAGAAATTAGAAATTAGAAATTAGAAATTAGAAATTAGAAATTAGAAATTAGAAATTAGAAATTAGAAATTAGAAATTTACTTTTTACTTTTTACTTTTAAAACAAATGCTACCGGAAAAATATTTATTGTCCATTAAATCTGAATTCCAAGAAAAGGGTGATCCGATTCGAGCGATAGGCCAGATGAAATATATGCGCAATAAATTTGAATTTTATGGATTAAGGGCTAAGGAATGGATTGACTTGCTAAAAATAATTTTTAAAGAAAAGGGAATTTATAATGGGGAGGAATTAAAATCATTTACAAGACTTTGTATGGAAGATGAGTATCGGGAAATAAATTATACTGGCCTGCAAATGCTTGAAAAACAAATACGCAAAAATCCAGAAAATTTTATTGATTTTTATGAAGAATTAATTCAAACAAAATCATGGTGGGACACGGTCGACTGGATTCGGAAATTTGTCGGCGTTCATTTTCAGCGATTCCCTCATTTAATTGTTCCTGTTACAGAAAAATGGATGGCTTCCAAAAATATTTGGCTGCAAAGAATATGTCTCATATTTCAATTAACGTATAAAGAAAAAACAAATTTCGATTTGATGAAAAAATACATTCTTGAATTAGCAAATTCAAAAGAATTTTTCATCCAAAAAGGCAGTGGTTGGGCATTGCGCCAATATTCAAAAACAAATCCTGAAAGTGTAATCGATTTCATTGATGATAATCCCCATCTCGCTCCATTGACAAAAAGGGAAGGACTGAAATGGATGAAGGGACAAGGGTTTATTAATTAAAATGAAAATTTAAATTAAAATGAAAAGGTGACACATTCGACTGGTCTCTTGATTTAAGATTGCTGAAGCAAGTCTCCGTTTTGCCTGAATTGTAAATAAAACTCCTATAACTGAAAATCAGGTTTTCCTGCTAAAATCAAAAATTCAAAACCATTTCCAAATAAATATACTCAAAACGAAGTGGTTTGGGAATTTGATTATCTACAAACCAATGGTTTTGAGTATATGCCGATAGAGAAATGGTTTAATTTTTCCCAAACCATTTCGGAATCGGTATAGCCCTACGAATAAAAAATGCCAATGAAAAAATAAACCACCTCCAAAGCCATTCCCTGCAACCAAGCATTACCCTGCCAGTCTGTTGAGTGTGATTCATTCACCTAATCACCACTCATCATGAAACGTAAATTTTTCTTAAAATCCATTGCCCTTACAGGAATGGGTTCTATAGCGCTCCCAAGTTTTTCCAATAATTTCCAAGACGAACCGCAGCTGGACAAAGCACTTGTTCAAACTTTTGTTGGGTCGGCGCATCGCGATATGGATAAAGTAAAATCAATGCTGGAGGCACATCCCAACTTGATCAATGCTGCCCATGACTGGAAAATGGGAGATTTTGAAACGGCATTGGGTGCAGCCAGTCATGTCGGCTATAAAGAACTTGCTCAGTACCTGCTCGACAATGGCGCTCAAGCCAATATTTTTACTGCTTGTCTTTTTGGAAAAATGGAAATCATAAAACCGATGTTGGCAGCTTTCCCGAATACGCTTCATGCCAAAGGTCCACATGGGTACACCCTACTACACCATGCCCAAAAGGGAGGAGACGGAGCCCTTGAAGTAAAAGAATATCTCGAATCATTGGGAGCTAAAGAAACACAAGTGCCCATTTACTAAATCATCATTTTTCAGATAGCCCCCAGACAATTCCTCTTATACTCAGGGAATAAATCATCTATTCCTGCTGCCAAAGCGTTTACTTTGCAGGCCACCGCTCATGTCAAAAATGGCTATTTCAATGAAAAATATCCTTACGCTTCTTGCTTTTATACTCAGTATCCAATTTGCCTTTTCCCAACTCAACGTAGAATTGGTAGCTCATTTCCCTTACGAATCAAAAACCAGCGATGTGTGGGGTTATACCGCACCTGATGGTACCGAATATGTCTTGGTTGGGCTGCACGACGGTGTTTCCATCGTCAGCCTTGCCGATCCGGAAAACCCGGTAGAAGTGTCATTTTTTGAAGGTGATATTTCAAAATGGAGAGACTTGCGAACCTTCGGCCACCATGCATATATCATGGCGGACGATTCAGAATCTAAAGAAGGCCTCTGGATTCTTGATCTTTCGGGTTTGCCAGATAACGTTGCTTTCAATCAAATCATTTATACCCTCCCGAATGACACACTTGGTGTCGACACGGTGTACACCTGTCACAACATTTGGGTTGACAATAAAGGCTTTGCCTATTTAACTGGTTGTGGCGCAAATGAAGGTGGTGCAATATTTTTGGATTTAAACAACGACCCATTCAACCCTGAATTTGTCGGCTTTGGTAAGGATGTTTATTCTCACGATAATTATGCTCGAAACGATACGCTTTATACTTCCGAAATTTATGAAGGCCAGTTTGCCATTTATGATGTCAGCGACAAGGACAACCCTTTGTTACTTGGAAGCCAGGAAACACCTTTTCGTTTCACGCATAATGTTTGGCTGAGTGATGATGGGAAAACCTTGTTCACAACAGATGAGAAAATCAATGCGCCAACTGCAGCCTATGATGTTTCGGACCCAATGGATATTCAACTGCTTGATGAATTCCGGCCAGCTGCAACGCTGGGAACAGATGTGATCCCTCATAACGTACATGTCCTAAACGAGTTTCTGATCATTTCACACTATACAGATGGTTGCGTAATAGTTGATGCGAATGAACCAGACAATTTGGTGGAGGTCGGAAATTATGACACCAACACTGATTATACAACTGGATTTCATGGTGCATGGGGTGCATATCCTTATTTTCCTTCTGGCCTCATTGCCATTACGGATATTGAAAATGGATTGTTTATACTCAATCCCAATTATGTGCGAGCCAGCTATCTGGAAGGGCTCGTTACAGACATCAACACTGGTATCGGAATTTTAGGAGCAGAAATTAGTATTCAAGCTTCTACACCAACCATTGAGCATACTGATTTGATTGGTGAATACAAAACTGGTTTGGCAACAGCTGGCACCTATAATGTCACTTTCAAAGCAGTGGGTTATTTTGACCAAGTTGCTTTGGTAAATATTTTATCAGGAGAAATTACTGAATTGAATATTGAATTAGTACCACTTCCAACCCATTCCATCTCAGGAATTGTGGTTGATGGAGAAAATCAAAACCCAATCGAAAATGCCCAGGTATTTGTAGAAAGTGAGCACTTTTCATACGAGGCGTTAACAGATGCCTCCGGAAATTTCATTTTTCCAAATGTTGTTCAGAGTGCTTACCAGATTTACGTTGGGAAATGGGGTTATCAAAACCTGACTATTGGCAATCAGCCAATAAAACAAGACGATGACCTGACTTTTGAGCTTTTCCTTGGTTATGAAGATAATTTCAACAACGACCTGGGATGGGAAGTAACGGGCGATGCGACCAGCGGCATTTGGGAACGAGGAGTACCATTTGGCACTAATTACCAAACCACCATTTACAATCCATTTTTTGATTCCCCCAATGATGAAGGAAACCGATGCTATGTGACCGGCAATGCCGAGGCACTGACTCTATTCGACGACCAAGTAGATGATGGCACAACCTTCCTGACTTCTCCTGTCATGGAATTGGCCACGAGATATGACAGTCCGGTGCTGACTTATGATGCCTATTTCTACACTGTTGGATCCAATAATCTTCCAAACGACACGCTTTATATCAAAGTAACCAATGGGACAGATACCGTTGAAATTGCTCGCTTTGACAGGTCGAACAGAGTACAAGATTGGATATCATCGCCTTATTTTATTTTAGAAAACCACTTATCCATCACGGATGAAATGCGGTTAATATTTGAAATCGGTGATTTGCCAGAAACTCCAAATGTGATTGAAGCTGGACTTGACAATTTCAAAGTAATTGAGTTTGACCCATCCAACACGGAGATTACTGACTTTGGAAAATTAGAAGTGCTCACCTACCCTAACCCGTTCAACTCCTCCTTTATCTTGGAGATAGACAACAAAGGTGAGAGGAAGGAACTTGAGTTAGAGGTATACAATGTTTTTGGGCAGATGATTGAAAGCCAAGAATTACAGCAAAATAAGGCAATTCACCGTTTTGGTGAGCACTATTTGTCCGGCACTTATTTTCTTGTTTTAAAAAATAACGGAGATATACAAAGCGCCATCAAAGTGGTGAAATTTTAGACGGAAGAAATCTGAAATATCCGTCTTCCCTGTTGCCAAAGTCCTATTTTGAAAAATATAACTTGTCGGAAGCATTTCAAAACTTCGATCCAATTGCGAATTGGAACACTTCTTAGACTATATTTGCCGCCTCAATTTCTAAAACTACTTATTAATATCTAACCTTTATTTTTTGAGCAAATAGAACTCAATATGAAAAAAACTATACCTGCTTTTTTACTACTCTTTATTTCCTCCCTTGCCTTTTCACAACTAAACATGACTTTATTGGACCAGGTAGATTACGGCCCAGGCGTCAATGATGTATGGGGGTGGGTTCATCCTGTTGACAGTTCTGAATATGCATTAGTAGGATTAAATACTGGCTTATCGATCGTTGATGTTACCGATCCGACTGACGCAACCGAAATCAAATTCATACCGGGTCCCAGTTCAACTTGGAGGGACATTAAGACCTGGGGCAACTTTGCATACATCACAAACGAAAACAGTAACGATCCCGAAAGTGGCATTCTGGTCGTTGACTTGACCAATGCGCCTAATATCAGCGATGATGATTGGTTTATTTGGGCACCAGACTTCCCCGGCGAGGGACAACTATTGAGTTCTCATAATATATATATTGATGAATTCGGTTACGCTTATTTGCCAGGATCCAACCTAAATGGCGGTGGCATGGTGATTATTGATGTTTTCAGCAACCCTGGTAACCCTGTTTTCGTTTCAATGGCACCTTCTGTCTATGCGCACGATGTATATGTTAGGGACAACAAAATGTATGCATCTGAAATATATGGTGGAAATCTAAGTATATACGATGTTTCAGACAAACAAAATATTCCGCTTTTGGCCAGCCAGCCAACCCCATTTGCATTCACGCATAATGCCTGGTTGAACGATGCTGGTGATGTCGTATTCACTACTGATGAAAAGGCAAATGCACCGGTAGCTGCTTATGACATTTCCGATGTTAATGACATTGTTGAACTTGACCAATTTCTTCCAATTGAAACACTTGGAGAAGGTGTAATTCCTCATAATGTTCATGTTTGGGAAGATTGGTTAATCATTTCTTATTACACAGATGGTGGTATCATTGCCGATGCATCCAAACCTGATAATATTATTGAAGTAGGAAATTGGGATACCTTTCTTGGCGGTAGCGGCGGTTTCAGTGGTGTATGGGGCGCCTATCCATTCCTACCTTCAGGTATAATTTTACTTTCCGATCGAGGAACAGGCCTTCATGTTTGCGGAGCTACGTATGTAAGGGCATGTTGGTTGGAAGGAAAGGTAACAGACTTAGATACTGACTTACCAATATTCGGAGCACAGGCAGTTATAGACGTTGCACAAGCAAATATTGCAACAAGTGATTTAATTGGAGAATATAAAACAGGAATAGCTACTGCGGGCACTTATGACGTGACTTTTTCTGCTACTGGCTATTACTCAAAAACAGTGCAGGCTGATCTTGATAATGGGGTATTGACCATTCTTGATGTGCAACTTGAACCGATTGCATCTTACAACGTTGTTGGTCAAACGGTAAAAGCGGCTGACGGCTCTGCCGTTCCAGGTGCAACCATCGAGCTCGATGGAGAACAAAATTTCACCATTACATCCGACGACAATGGCAATTTTACTTTGAACAATGTGGCCGTAGGTGATTATACCATTTACGCAGGTGCGTGGGGCTATCAGCTCACGGTTATCCCAGGGTTAACCGTAGATGATCAAACTGGAACGGTTACCATTACCTTGGATCAAGGATATGAGGACGACTTTGCGATTGACCTTGGCTGGACTACCGAAAGTACAGCAACTACAGGTCATTGGGTACGTGGAGAGCCAATAGGCACCACTTCAGGAGGCCAGGATGCCAATACAGATTTTGATATTTCAGGTGATATTGGCGACCAGTGCTTTGTGACAGGAAATGGAGGCAATGATGCTGGATTCGACGATGTGGATAATGGAGTCGTTACGTTGACCTCCCCGCCAATGAACCTTTCGGGTTATGCGGATCCAGTACTCAGTTATTATAGCTGGTTTTATAATTCTGGTGGAAATGGTACTCCGAATGACGCTTTAGAAGTAAGAATTTCAAATGGAATTGAAGAAGTGATTTTAGAAAATATTACAACTTCCAACTCCGATTGGAATCCAATAGCAACATTCCATTTGGTTGACTATTTGGCCATCACAGATAATATGCAAATCACTTTTGAAACGAGCGATTTGCCAGCATCTGGCCACCTTGTGGAAGCAGCAGTGGATGGATTTAAGGTAGTCGATGACATCCCTTATCCAATGTTTACCAATTCTGGAACTGAGGGCTGTTCGCCGTTTACGGTTCAATACAACGATTCATCTGATTCCACTGCCACATGGACGTGGACATTTGAAGGTGGAGACCCATTGGTTTCAAATGATCAAAATCCGGTAGTGGTTTATAACACAGCTGGTGAATATGATGTTACACTGGAAGTAGTGACCAACGATGGCAATAGCTATACGATTGTACGTCCAAATGGAATAACAATAGGTGCAACTCCAAGTGCAAGTTTTTCTGCAAATGTAACAGGGGAAAATGTCGATTTCACAAACACTTCCTCTGGTGGCAACACCTATAGTTGGGACTTTGGGGATGGCGAAATCAGCAACCTTGAAACACCTAACCATTCTTATGATATGGTGGGCACCTATACGGTTAGCTTGACTGTGATGAATGATTGTGGATCGGAAACGATAACCCAGGATGTTGTTATAACCGCTATCCAACCAACTGCAAGTTTCAGCGCCAGCGAAGAAGAAGGGTGTTCTCCTTTTGTTGTTGAATTTACAGACCTATCAGCTGGAGCACCCGATACTTGGGAATGGGAATTCGAAGGTGGCGATCCAGCTACTTCATCCGACCAAAATCCAACTGTGACCTATAATTCAGCTGGTGAATTTTCAGTTACACTTACTGTAACAAATGCTGCTGGAAATAGCCAAGCCATTCAAACGGATGTCATTGTTGTTGGTGAAAGCCCGCTTGCTGACTTTACGTTTACCGTAAATGGCCCAGAAGTTACTTTTACCAATTCATCTGTTGGAAATGATTTTGAATGGGCACTTGGCGACGGAACGATCACAGATGAAAATGAGCCAAATCACACGTATACCGCAACTGGTGAATTTGAAGTTACGCTCACTGTAACAAATGATTGTGGCTCGCAGGCTTATACACAGACGGTTTCGATTACATCGCTTACTTCTGTTAATGAACTTGATGGTTCGGTTTACGATCTTGCCGTTTCACCGAATCCATTTAGTGAGCAGTTCATAGTTGATTATGAATTAAAACAACAATTCCAAACTGCCCAGCTGAACGTCTATAATGTCCTCGGCACAATGGTTTCTACCTTTGATTTGCAGGCCGACAAAGGAACTGTTTCAATGGGTGAAACTATCCAGATCAGTGGTGTATATTTCTTGCGTTTGGCAGTCGATGGAAAAGTTGGAAAAGCAGTGAGGATTGTGAAATTGTAACATGGAATTTCCTTGTAAAAAAAGGTGACACTTTTCAGAAAAGTGTCACCTTTTTTATTTCACATCCCACCAGTGCCAATTCTTGTGCATCCACATATCTCGGCTTTACTACACTTCTATTCTTCCTTTTGTATCAGTAAAGGGGTAGTCCGGCGAAAGTAGATTTATGTGAGATTAAGTCGTGACTACTTCAGATTAAGAATTTAGGGGCTCTCCCCCATCTCCGGCAGGTACCTCTTCCTCATGTTGCATCTGAATGCTCGCCTGTTGCTGTAGCTTCAGCACCAGCTGATACACTTCTACATAAGGTTGATTGCCAAGTGCAGAGAGGATTTTATTGATTTCGTCCACGGTAAGTTGGAGGGTGATGTTGTCTTGATTTTGCATTTAATATTTTTTTTGTCTACTGTGTTTGCTTATTTCCAAAGCTATATGAACATGGTACAAACCGAAGCTGAAACCATCAATGCAGCAAACATGTATAAATTAGGCATAGGTAATTCTTAGCTGTTATCTAGCCAATAAGAACCACCTTCATGTTTAGTTGGTGCATTGGCAGTGGCTATTCGTCTACCTTTCGCTCCAGAAAACCATACCTGTTTTTTGTCTTTATAATGAAACTCAATTTCTCCATTATTTGACTTTATTGTCCAGCCCCCAATTCTTATACTACTACCCATATTTAAGTTAGTCAGTTTGGAACCATCACCAATAAATTTGCTAGCTTCTACATCCCCATTTACATGCAAATTCGAAGTCTGCATTCCTCCTACATGCACATCTTTACCCGTATTATAATTTAGGTAAAGTTCATCAACCTGGTTTTTACCACTATAACTGTTTCCTTTAATGTTTCTAACTTGTAAATAATGACTAGACGATGCATCTACAAGTATATTCCCATTTACATGCAGTTTCGTATCCGGAGCGTCGATGCCGATTCCAACATTGCCACCTTTTGGGTTCAAAACGAGGTGATCCTCCCCTTTCGGCGACACCTGTATTTCCAAATTATGTGCTGCGCCCTGGCGTGAATGGAAGCGGATCCAAGCATGATCTGACGTACCGTGGTCAGGAGCAAATATAATAGCGGACTCCCTTTTGGCACCTTCCTCCGGATATGCATCCTCAAATTTTAATTTTGCTTGTTTAACCTTGGATGCTTCCCCTATCAGTAATTGCCCATGCACAAGGGTATCACCCTCCACATGCAGCTTAGCGTCTGGGGTATCAATGCCAATCCCTACATTATCCGATTCTGTAAGTGCCAGGCCAAGGCCTGAATGCCCAGCAACGGCATTGCGGAGGTCATTCCATTCAGACAGTGCCAGTCCATCGCCAGCCTTTTTGTCTTTGTTTTTATCATGTTTGTAAACTCCCATTGTAAAATTGGTTTAGATGAATAAAATTATGGATTTGAGGGTTTGAACAATTACCTTGAAGATACGTAACCCTCAAGTTCCATTCAATAGTTTTAGTCCATATTGAAATAAAGAGCCAGATAATTCTTTATCTGCAAGTCATACATTTTGAACTCTGGTAACTGCGCATTAATAACCTCATCGATTGCTTTGTAGAAATCCTCCCGGGAGGATTTGTCCTTCACATAAGGTTCAAACTTTTTGATGAGCATGTAGTTGCTCTCAATACCCTTTACCCGCATGGATTTTTCCAGAGATGGAGGTGCTTCTGGTTGAAATTCCGGCAGGACACGACTGACATAAGTAACCCGGTGCATGATACGCCAGCAGGGTTTGGCCTTGTCTATATTACCTGCTGCCTGACGCAATGCCTGTGCATTGGGGTCAGGGCTTTCGTCCAGCCAAATGGGATCAATAACCTTGGAGAACAAGTCCGTGAAATTCTTCCCTTTGGGTTCCAAATAGAAACTCATGAAGCGGTAGGCATCTACTATGCCGGCAGGGATAAGCCCTTTGTTGGTGAGAGTTCGCCCATCTGTGCCTGCGTACTTATAGCGTGGGGAAGTTGGGAGATCCACACTCACATCCAAGCCGAAGGACTTGCTAGATTCCTTGGTTTTGGTTTTGGTGAGGGTTAAACTGGAGCCGCTCGAAAACATGGTATTCCCATCTAAAACTACACCACTGTCTATTTCAAGTTCTAAGCCCATCGCTCCCCCCATTGATAAACTGTGCTCCCCACTAAAGGTTTCCTGTTGAGTTTCTGCCACTTCAGTAGATTCAGCATAAAAACCGCCCTCAATGGTCCAAACGTAAGTATTAACCAAATTACGTTGACTTCCCATTTTTGCCAAATCCTCTTTGAGTTTAGTATTACTATATCCCAATTCAGTAGCGGCTCGGCCTGCAGTTTGATTTAATACAGAAGCCAATATGGGACCTGATCCAGGAATTAAGTTTATAAGTTGGGCAATTCCTGTTCCTGCAGCTGCAGCGGTATAGGCGGTACTCGTTTTACTCACATCAAAAGAGTCTTCGAAGAAAGCCTTCAATTCCATCTTTTCCCGATCAATTTTCTTTTTCAATTTATAGGCCTCTCGAGGTTTGAAGTAACTGTATTGGCCATAAGCGCCATGTGCCTGTGGGTAATGGTCATCCGTACCATCTCCAAATTTACCATCAAGTGTACCTTGCTTGGTATAGAGTGGGTTGATAGGGAAAGGAATGATATTGACATCTTCAGGTATGTCAGGATTGGGCTGCCAGGAGATGCTGACTAAGGCATTGTTGTGTGCTAAGCGCAGTAAATAAATATCAGCTGTTTTGGATTTCACCAATGCATAGCCAGTATTTCCGAGTTTGTAATATCGTTTATTTCCAGATTCACCATTATCATAACCTGCTAATGTAGCACTGAATTCACGGTCAGTATTCACGCTTGTGCCACGTTCATGACTTTCTGAAGAATTTCCAGTAGTTTTCCATTCAGATTCCCCTTTAATTGCTCCTTCTGCTTTAAGCCTTAAGGATATACCAACACCTAATGGTGCAATAAGTACTCGTTGATCCAAGTCAAATCCTTGCTCACCTTCACCTTCCACTCCTACTTCCCAGCCTTTCTCTTTAGATGTACTGTAGTTATAAGATATTTCCTCCGCTTGGTGGAAATTGATGGAATTGTTCAATCTAAAAGCATAGAGATTTGCGTCAGGTCCACCCTCTACAATGGGAAAATTCTCTCCTGGTACCGGCGGTGGCCCCTCAAGATAACCCATGACTTGCGGCGCAAACTGTGCCTGGCCATACCACTGGCTGACTAAATTACCGACCTTGTAGCCAGTCATCCGATGCCATTTGCCATTTGCGTCAATAAAAGAATAGCAACGTTTTAAAATGCCGTTGAGGGTCCCATCGTCATTTTTCTGCACGTCGCCGTATTCCACTACTCCAGGTCTGGATATTATATCACCAATATATTCTGTTTTTACACCTGTAAGTGCTGATCTCACTTGGGGGATCTCCGTGGCTACGGGGGCGGAGGAAAGTACTTCTTTTATTTCTCCCGAGACCGACAATTCGATGCTGTTCATACTGGCATCGAGGACTTTGTTTTCATTGATAGGTCTGTCAAAGGTATAGTTGGCAAGTAATTGTTCTCGCTCTCCTGTCAGCCTACCGAAAGCATTGTCGGTGATTTGTTCGTTAGTCCTAGGTGTATTCCAGATCCGGACTTCTTCCAACGTTCCATTAAATGTATTACTTAAACTCTCCCCTGATTTTTTACCTCCTAAATTGAACTGTTCTGCTACTCCATGAATATCACATTGCTCAGCTTTATGCCCTATTGGAGCACCATCTACATAAAATTGGAATTGCCCTGCTTGGCCGGTTCTGGGGCTGTCTGTCCATTGACCATTCCCCGTGCCATGATTTTCGCCCACATTGTCATAAAGGTATTTGTCTTTTCCTTCAGTCATCTGCCAATGTGAGAGAAGTCCTGCCTTATTCTTTGGTAAAGGAAGTACTTTCGCTTCCTCTATGGACAAGGCACGATTCCAAATACGTACATTATCAAAAACGCCACTAAAGTTGTTACCACCTATATAAAAATCATCGAAAGTTTCAATATTATTTATGTTTTGGGCATCACTTCTCCATTCTGCTGATTCACCATCTTTGTTTGTAATGATAATAGTGTGGTAATATTCCGGGTTGACTTCTTCTTCCGAAGATTGGCCTGCGACGTTGTTGAACATATTTTGGGTGGAGAGGTCCATTTTGGTCTCCATCTGATCTTGCTTTTCGGCCAATCCTTTCGTAAGATCATCTCCGCTTTTTCCCTTATACCATTTTTCCTTTTGATCGCCCCCTTTTTGGTCAACACCAGTAATGGGAAAATCTGCTTTTGAAGGTTTCGTCTGGGGTTTGTTTCGGGAACGAATTAAGGTGATTTTGGAAAACTCATTTAGCTTTATCACTTTATCGCTTCCAAATATCTCCTCGCCCCATTTAAAGACCACCTTGTTCTCATCATTGATCCTTAGGCTATATTCTCCTTTTTTTTCAATCAGTGTACCCGCAGCATTTAACTGTACCAATGCCTCAAGGGTAAAATCTCCAGTTAAGTTCAGGGAATTATCATTCCCACAATTGATGGTCTTTGCATTATCAAGTTGGTACCCCCAATACTTTTTATGGGTAAAGGCAAGATGTCGCCATTGGTCATTACTTTTAAAAGGGGCCTTAGTGGTATATTTTTTATCCTCTAAAGTCGCCACACAGTTATATTCCCCACTCTTTACCTTTTCAATTCCTAAAGAGTAATGCTGATCATCTTTTTTATAGTAAATGATATTTTGAAGCCCCTTGGTCACACTGGAAGGCTTTACCCATGCTTCTACGCTTAGCCCTTTCTTCGAAGGTTTTAGTCTTTCTAACCTATCAGTTGTACACAGCACCGCACCATTCATCTCAAGCGCAAGGCTTGCGTCCCAATCTTCCCATGCACCAATGCTATTGTTCGTGGAGTAGGTATAGTCGAATGTATTATTGATTTCAGTCACTTTGGTTGTGTCCTCGTTATATTTCACCTCAGCATTGAACAAATAACTCCTGTGATGGTCCCACTTATTCGAGCTGATTTTCCCTAACTTGCCTGGGTCACAGTTAAAGTTATCGCCATAATTATACACGACACTGACCGCCAAACCAGCTCCCAAACGGTCAACTTTTTGGGTGTTTTCGTCCAGCAATGAAAAGGTGACAATACGAATTTTTGCCACGTCAAGTATCAATTTAATCAGGGATTGCCTTAGGCTTGCCATTCTGGCTTTTATATCCGCAGAATTTCCCTCTTTTAACAATTCCAACGCCCAACTCTTAATCGTATCGTACTCGAAAATTTCAATTAAAGACTGATGATCGCCGGTGAGGGCTTTAGTGGTCAAATACCCTTTCTTATCAATCAAGTCTAAGTCTTTTGTCAATTTTTCCCACAGGGTATCGATGTCGTTAGAATTCGTGACGACACCTGACAAATAACCTTTATGAAACCAATCAGCCTTAATGGCAACCTTTATGTTCTTCCTTAATGAGAATGATTTTTTAGCAATCCTTAGTTTAAAGTTGTTGTTCAGGTAAGTGGATAATATGCTCAAGCCTATACGATGTGTTTCTCCATCTGCTATTTCTTTTGAATAAACATTATTAGTTTGGAATATCAGGTTATTATCCACAGTGGTACGAATACTAATCTTTCCTTCTGATGATTTATAGGCAACCCTTGGGTCATTCCTGTCATTCCCTAAAGGCTCCAGAGCACCCAACGGCAATTTACCCTTTCCATTGAGAATGTTAGCGATTTGGGAGAGCCTCCTGGGAAGATGATTCCAATGCTCTACCTCCTCCTCTTTTCTTGAAGTTACGGTTAGGCTGCAAGTATTTATTGCAGATGGCAACGTAGCCTTAACGTGCACATCCATATCACAATCCAAACGTGATTTCAAAGAGAGAGGTGGGGAGGCTTCTTTATTTTGGGAATCCTTGATCTCGGTGCCTTTACTACCGGAAGGGTTGAAATACAGGACGAAGAAATTGTTATTTACACCTTTGAAATATAGGTTTACTCTTCCCAGAGAATCATCAAATAAAAGGGGCGCAGTAGCACCGACAGCATCCGAAGCACCTTGGCTTTGGCCAATAGCGGCACTCGTGTAGGCAAATTTCAATACCCCTCCGGTGGTGCTCAAGCCATTGGAATCAATGTCAAGGAGCCCCATTTTTTCAGAATCAGGCATTTTCCCATGATCACGCAGAGCAACAAGATTCTTATAATAATTCTCATCCAACTCCTGCATGTTTATCTCCGGCATATTTACAGCATCTGTAGTAAGGCGACTTAAGTGGCCTGAAGCTGCCACTGAAAAATTAAAAATGCCGATATATTCATTCACCTCATCATCTAGGTGCTTTGTCAGTCCCATAGCCAACATCACACAGGCTTTGTTTTTCATGGGTTTCTTGTCAGCCCCCATTTCTTGCTGATAGTAATAGCAGGAGGATAAGCCGTTCTTAATACCATAGGGTGAAGATTGGGGTTTTAATTCTGGTAAAAACTGATACTTGGCAAGAAGGACATTATTGTCTGTATATTTAATCTTACCATCGTCGGAGGCACTCTTGATACTTTTACCATCCGATTCATATTCCATCAATGGCCATTCGGAGGCAGCTTCCAATTTGAAATCATCCTTATTCACCCCTGTCCGGACAATATATGCCACTTCTTCGAGCTCGTCTTTCAGTTTTTCTTTTTCACCTTCAGAGGATTGGCTGAAGTGGTTGTTCAATAAATCATTGGCGATGTCGTCGTCTTTATTTCCAGCACTGATTTTCCCTTGTATTTCAGGGATCAAACTATTATCAAGCTTGTTTTTATCAAGGAATTCATCAACAACTAACTGGGAGTCGCTTGTGTCAAAAACAATGCTGTAATCAAACCTGATATTAAAACTGTTGATTCTGTTTGTGATGGAATCAGCTGTGAATATTTGCCATCGCTGTTCTTCCGAATCCGCCCCTGGAATCAAGAGCACCGTAAAGTTCCCATTTGATAAATTGTTAGCAAAAACCAGTTCACGTGTAGGTTCATAAAACGGCTTGCCATCCATATCTACAGGTGCAAGGGTGTCTTTTCGAGATTCTGGTTCTGTTTTATGTTGGCTGCGCTGATAGCGTATTTCCCTGCTGAGCTTTAAGACAGTTCCGCTAAGGATGAATCGATCTACCAAAAGGGTGTTGTTCACGATAGGGTCTTTCCCAGAAAAAACATTGAGAGGGTCATCTCCAGCTAAGGATTGGCGAAAAATATAAATATACTTTCCATCCGAAAAAGCTTGAAACGGTGCTTTAGCCCCTAACCTTGCTGTACTGGAAAAATAGAGATCAGTTTTTTGTGCAATGGCTTCATCGGAAAGTTCCTTTTTGTTTTCATCAAAGGATTTTCCATCTTCATCCTTGCTGTGAATAATCTTGTTGTTTTTTTCATCGTATTTGTCAATCTTAAAGTTGGGAACCACGCCATATCCGATCTGGACTATCTCATTGGGGAATGGTACTTGGCTTGTTCCTGGTTCCTTGAAATTTACGTTAGACCAATAATTTTTATCGTTGTTTTTATCTTCATCAGCCGTAGCTTTTGCATTCTGCTGCCTATTCGACATGTCCAATACGCTGTAAAAGATCTTCCCATCGTTTCTCATAGCGAAACTGACAGGAATGCCACGGTGGGAAACCATGCTGGTGTGTATATACTTATGCGTATCTTGACTGGTGATGTTTTTGTTTATCAGAGGAGAGGACTGAGCCATATCTTAAGTATTTTAAATTTCTGAACAAGAAAAAATAATTTTGTCACAGCAATATCGGTCTTGCAGCAGGGATATCGGCAGACAACCTGCTGGGTTGGGGGCTATAGATAGATAGTCAATTTATTATGGACTGTTTTGGACCAATACTTCGGCAAGTTTTCAGACTAACTTTCACAAATTAAAAACAACTCGGCCTATACAAAGAAATTTTTCGAAAATATTCTTCATTTTAAATCACTAACTCATGTTACGCAGATGGATGTGTCCGCTTATTCATCCCTTGTATTAATGGGCCGGATCGTCACTCGATCATTATTCATCCCTCTGCACGGCCCAAAGGTTTTTTAAAGGGGAGGTTCACCCCGCCTGAGGCGTGGTGAACCTCCCCTTTAAAAACCTCAAGGAGCACGCAATGGCTTTGCCAAAAACAAAAACGCTGCTGCTCCGCAATTTATAAGGTGCGCAAAGATAGGCAGGCTATTAAGGTCAAACCGACTTACCTGCGTAACATCAGTCACTAATTGTGAAGTTTTTCAAAAATTCCTGTCGAGTTGAAAATTCTTAGATATTGGGTAGATAGGCTATCTGCTCAGTTTGCAGGACGCTCATTATTTTCCTTTAAAATAATCCACTAACACCTGCACGTCATCATCGCTCAGCTTAGCTTCGGGGTGCATATTCACGTAGCTTTTCATCGGCATGTGGCGCTCGCCAACCTTTTCTTCTGATTCCACCATTTTATGCCCCTTTTTATCTGAATCGTAGCTTGCCCATTCTGAAAAATTCAAATTTTGTCTGCCACCTCTGATATGCCCTCTGATCCACCAGCCAAATGGCTGAATGCTGGTGTACCATGGAAATTTAGTTTCGTGTGAATGACAATCATAACAAGCCTTTTTCAACAAACTGGCTATTTCCGCAGGTGGGTTTTCTACATTGATGAAGTCTTTCTGTGGATCGCTGGGTGGATTGGTCTTTTCAATGGGGAAGAGCTGCATGACTGCAAATGCTCCAATGACAGCAAGTGAAATGTTCCTCGTTTTCTTTTTCATAAATTAGGCAGTTTTTTTGCGTACAATGATAGGAAAATTTAGCTGCTCCCCAACAATCATTATTTGTGACAAAACAATATACCTTTAAAAAAAGGCTGCTGTTTTCAACAATAGCATGCCTATTGGCCATCCTCTTTCTTTGGGCGATCGGAGAAATAGCCTTTCGTGCGGTGCTGGCCATTCGATCGAAATCCTATCCCACAGCTACCACTGTTTCACACCCAAAAATGGGCTGGACGGCAAAATCCAATTTCACTTTCAACGGTGAGGTAGTGGATGAAGCTGGCAATCCGTATCATATTGATTTTTCAACTGACGAAAATGGATTCAAATATTTTGGAAATCCAAAAGCAGATAGGCAAAAGCTGCTCGTGATCGGAGACAGCTATACACATGCGATCGAGGTGTCCAACATTAAGACCTATTACGGAGTGATGCTTGACAACCTGCCCAATACCGAGTTCTTTGTATTTGGTGCACGAGGCATTGGGCCATTGCAACAATATCTTTGGCTGGAAGAATGGCTGCCCGTCATTCAGCCAGATGCCATCCTTTGGCAATTCTGTTTCAATGATGTCTTCAACAGCAGCTATGCTCTTGAAAGTACCAGCTATTTCAACAATAATAGGAGACCAAGGCCTTATTTAGAAAATGGAAAAATCGTTTACAGAAACCCTGCAAGATTAGGAATGGGCACGCTGCGGGAGTACTCCAAATCTGTGGATTTTCTACTCACAAAAGTGGAAGGCATCCTGGAATCGCAAGAACATAAGAATGGCACTGCCTCCGAAGATTTGATTCAAAAACTGGGGAAGGAATATGCTCCCTATTCTGAAAGCTTGGAGAACATGGATGCCGTTTTGAAAAAAATAAAATCGCTCACAGGCAACACACCCATGCTTGCCTTTCAAACGGATGTGACCGAACCGTTCATCTCCGATATTCGAACTGTTTTTGAATCGAATGGCATCCCAGTAGTCAAGTCTGCTGCAGAGGAAATTGACAGGGAAAGAAAATTAGGCAAGCACCTTTTGGCAAAAGATTTAGGTCATTGGAACGAGGAAGGTCACGCTATTGCCGCAGATGAAATATGGTCGGAATTGAAAGAAATGTTGGGACTGTAGGGGTGATTCATGAAATGGAAAACGATTAGATGTAGGGGTGATTCATGAATCACCCCTACATCCATGACCTATGGCACCACCACACCCTCCACCTGCAAAACATGCCCATCCTCGTCGCTGATGATTAAATGGTAAAATCCAGATGGAATTCTTTGTACCAGTATGGTTTCCATAGTGAAATTGTCCCACTCCTTTTCCAGCACAGTTTGCCCGAAAGCATTTACCAATTTGAGGTGAACATCTTTGCTGAGTGACTGGCCAGGCATCGCCTCTATATGCAGCACCTGCCCCCTGACCGGATTGGGATAAACCCTAAACAAGCACTCCGATTCTTGTGCAAGCGCCTCTTTATCACTGGTGATGATCTGCATGTCCTCACAGCCTGGCTCCAGGCATCCTATGCTGTCCAGCTTGAGGAGCCACACGTCATTTGTCTCACCCTGAATCGTTCCTGTTAGGATGAAGCCGCCATCAGAAGTTTCAGTGCCAGCGTTGATCCAATAACTGTCCAAAGGGAAATTCATATCCAAAACGGTGCGCTCCCATAGCAAATCTCCATCCTGGCTAAATGCAAGTATCCAGGCTGCAAACCCATAGCCTATATTGATATGGTCGTAATTTCCGACCACAATCAATTCGCCCTTAGAGGACAAGAACATATCGGAAATGTAAGATAGGTCAGTCCATTGAAAATTATGCTGGTCGGTGACATTCCCTATTGAATCAAGCCAAACAAGGATAGGAGGATCATTTACCACTGGCCAAAACTCCCGGTTATAATCCACTACAAAACCACCGTTGTCCAGTGCGACAAGCGAGCTACTGGGCGCAGAACCCACTGGGCCTGCAAATGGAGAAAACGTGCTTGTCCAAATTTCTTCACCAAGCGGGTCAATCAAAGTAACATTCATCAACTGTGTGTCACAAAAAACCGTGGACTCACAGCCCAAATAACTGAAGGCTATATTCCCATTATCCAGCACCTCTATATCCTGCCGGGCTACCATTCCGTATTGCTGGCCATAAAAACCTTCCCAGACCATGTTCCCTTCCAAATCAGTTTCAAACAACCATAGCTCATCCTCGCCAACCACATTTGGTGTGAGGCCCTTGTTGCTGTACAGTAATAAGGATGTATCAGTTTTTGAAAGTACGGTATAATTCACCTCAGTATAAGAAGTGCCATACGTTTGCATCCAAATACTGTCGCCATCCATGTTGGCTTTCAAAAGAAAATTATCGTAATTAAAAAATGGGGTGTCAAGGGTAACAACACCACAAATAAAAATGGAACTATCATTCTTTAGAAGAATACCAGAATTTGATGGAGAGGTGCTTGGCTGAATTGTCTGAGGGTGAATTGTGAATTGATTTATTTTTTTAACCCCTCCCGTTAAATCTGTTTTGATTATTGAATAACAACCAGAATTGTTTCCATTGCAAAGAGAACCAACAGCAATATAGAAACTTCCATTGTGTTCAATAATTCCAGTCCCAGTATCACTGTACCCATCAATATCATAACTTTTGGAGAATGTAATTTGGGCATAAGAAATATGTAAAAAAAATAAGGAAATGAGCGTTGCATATAATTTAATCATGCAATGATATTTAAATAAGGTGTCATTTTAATAGCCTTTAAAAAAGCATTAAACTTTATCTATTAATTAATTTAATGACTTCAAGCGCCTCGCCGTATCTGTTGCAAAGAGCAATAAAAAACACGCCTTCTTCTCTAAAATAAAAAACATCATTGTCAATCATTTGCTCATGCACTACCCTTCCTAATGCATTGATTATTTTTAGCACTTTATGTTCCTCTTTTAAATTTATAATTCTGAAAGAACCATTCGCAGGGTTAGGGTATAATACAAGTCCAACAGTATCTAATGGGTTTAAAGATGCCGAAATTGGGTGCAATTCCAAAGCATCAAAAAGAACTCGGGTGTAACCTGTCCAACCTATGTCTATTTCTTGGTTCACAGCAGTTATTGAAACAATAACCGTATCCAAATTTTGCAAAGAAAAAGGTAAGTTTACTTTCGCAAAATTATCATCAACTAATTCAAACCTTGCTCCAGCAATAAAGCTAAAAATGCCAAAACTGTTTTCACGATAAACCGAGACATATGCAGCACCATTTCCAACTATTGAATCTATTTTGCATTGGAGGGAAAGATGATAATTAAATGCAGTTGGTTTAAATTTAGTGCGAATTCTGGCGGGCCCAATAACTACCCAACCATAATGCGTTTCCACTCCCAAGGAATAGTTTCCTGAATAGGACTCAGTCGATTTAAATATTTTATCCGGGTCAGTATATGAACCAACTTCCCAAGAAAATGGTGACACAGATCCATTCATATCAACTTCCCACTCCTCGAAATCTCCATTTGGGATTTGGCTATTGATATTAATTGAAAAAAAGGAAAGGAATAAAAAAAGGAAGAATGGTTTCATGTAGTTGCGTTTTTGAAGGTTTGGCTTTTCTAAAACCAGTGAAAAAAATGTCAAATAAAACATCTAAAAGTAATAAAAAAATGCAAATGATGATAACATTTTTTCTTCTCACTTACATTTGTCATGATGCTTTCTCAAACCCAACAACAGATAGAACTTGGTCTAATTAAAATTGATTAGTTTCACTATTTCCATCGCCCTACCCTCCCCATCATACACTACTATGAAAAACATCCCTTTTTCTTCCAAATAAATTGGATCACCAGTAACTATTTGTTCATGAATCATATCACCTAATGTAGAAAATATTTTAAGAAATTTATGATTTGATTGAAGGTTTCGAATCTTAAAGAATCCATTGGTAGGATTGGGACAAATTTTCAAAGGATCGCTGTCTTGAACACTAATTGTGGATGTAATAGGCGTTAACTCCACTTCATCGAAAAGGGCTCGGGTATAACCTGTCCATCCAATATCAGTTTGCTCATTATCTGTACTAAGATAAATTACGATAGTATCTAAGCTTTCAAGCACAAACGGAAAATTCACTTTTTCATAATCGCTATTTGTTTCATTAAAAATTGTATAATCCACGAAACTTTCTTCACCAGCAATATTTTTACTAAAAACAGCTAAACTTATTTTTCCATCCCCGGCTATAGAGTCAATTTTATAGTGAACCGATAGAATATTACTCAACGACACTGGTATCAATTCTGACCTGATTTGAACTGGCCCATACACCTCTTCTGGATCTTGAACAGTTTCAATTCCTAATGCATAATCTCCAGTATATGAGTTTGGTGACTTAAATATGAATTGATTAAAAAAAGGATTCAATGGTTTCCAAAAAAGCGGTAGTTCGTTACCATCCACATCAATTTCCCAATCCTCGAAACCTCCATTCGGAATTTGGCCAATTAAATTGAACGAAAAAAGAGTAAGGAATAAAAAAGGGAAAAGTGGTTTCATGTGGTTACGTATATGAAGGTTTGGTTTTTCTATAACCATTTAAATTGCCCAATCATAAAGTGATTCTAAGAGGCTGTTTTAAAACCTGAAGTGCTGGTGAGAGGATAAGATTTTTGCATCAATTTTCTTTTGATTTGAGGAGCATATCCATAGATACGTGACGAAAATCAAGAGGAAATTGGGGTAAAAATATATTCTCGTAGACGTGCTTGAGGTTTTAAAACAGCCTCTAAAGATAGAATATAATTTGAACGATAATTACAATTAGAATTTTTTAACGAATCTGGGGATTCGTTCTACATTATTTTCGTCTCAAAATATACACCCGATCTGTACACTGTTCCTCCTCATTAAAATATTGTTCTAAAAATTCCAACTTCGATTTTTCTAATACTTTAATAGAAGCTACATTTTTCACATCTGCCTGACCGAATATCCAGGAAAGTTTCATGGTATTTAGCGCATGATCAATTAATCGGTCACATATTTCGCCAGCATATCCATTCCCCCAATATTTTTCTAAAAAACGGTAGCCGATTTCCGGGCCTTCACCTGTCGGTTGGCTATGGCCTTTCACTATGGCGCAAGTGCCGACCATTTCGCCATCGGATTTTCGGACAAGCGCCCACACCCAAAAGTCATTACCAGGAGAATCATAGGCCTGAATGCATTTTTCCAAACTTGCTTTAGCTGAGATTTCATCATCAACCTTGCTGCCGGTGTATTGATGTGTTTTAGGGTTTCCCTGCATTTCAAAAAAAGCTTCGAAATCGGAAAGCTCCAATTTTCTGACTAAAAGTCTTTCTGTCTCAAAAATCATTTTAATTATTTTCGCCAATCAATTCGTACATTCAATAATGGAATTTTAGCTTTGATCTTTCCGCTGCTTTTTCCGTCTCCATCTTTTTATAACAAATATTACAACACCCACTAAAATCGCAAACGGCCACAACCTCAATACAACCAAAATGAATTCTGTAAAAATTTCTCCTCCAGATTTCAAGGAGGTCAACAGTCGCTGGCCAAATGGTTTTTTCTCCGCTCCTTTCCATTCATGACGCTGAATGAGCATCAAATTCAATGTGCTAAAACTTACCTGATCGGAGAGATATTTCAGTCTTCCTTTTTTGGAATCCATTTCTTCTTCCAATACACGGATCTTTTCCTGCACTTCTAAAATATCTTGAATGCTTCCAGCCCTGTTCAATAGTTTGCGGTATTGTTCCAGATAGGATTCATTGTTTTCGAGCCGGGTAGTTATGTCGTAGAATTCTTCAGTAACGTCCCTGGCGTTGATGTTTTTCATGGTCACCTTTCCGCCATTATCATTGGCAGCAGCCACAAGTGCATCAAAGTTTTTGGCGGGCACACGGATTTTCAGTCTATAGAGCGATTCATAGCTGCTCGACTCAAAAACCTCATTTTCATAATAGGCACCGAATTTCTGGAGAGTGGTATCCATTTGGTGTTTTGCCTTTCTAAGATCATCTATTTCAATATTGATATGGCCGTCTTTGATGATCTTTTTGTCCTTTTTAAGTGCTGGTTCAGGCGGATCGCTGGGTTGGGCAGGTTCAGTTTGTGGAGGAGCTTGTGGCTGCTCGAAACCGTCTTCATAGTCCATTTCAGTGGCAACAGAATCCGAATATTGCTGATTAGAATCACCATTATTGTAACAACCAAGCATAGTAATCAGGCAAAAAAGAAGAATGGTATTTTTCATAAAGTATAGTTTTGAATAGAATTGATGCAACTTACTGGAATAGTGGCTGTTAACAAAAGGCAAACGAAGAAAATATAAATAAGATGTGTAAAATTATTGCATTTTTAAATATTTATCGTAATATTGCGATTAATTAATTTATTCTAATGGGTTTAACTAAGTCAGCATCTTTTACACCTCTCCAAAACCGAATCGCAGAATTGGCGAAAGCATTTGCGCATCCGGCCCGGATCATGATCCTCGAATATTTGGTGGAAGCAAAATCTTGCGTATGTGGCGAAATCGTGGATGCGCTACCCTTGGCACAAAGCACCGTTTCCCAACATTTGAAGGAATTGAAAAAAGCAGGCATCATCATCGGTGAAGTGGAACCTCCCAAGGTGTGCTATTGCATCGACCCGAAAGTATGCCAGGAAGTACAATTGCTGCTGGGTGGCCTTTTGGACAAATGCGGCTGTGCAGGGGAAGATTGCTGTTGATTTTTTTGGCTATAATCATCGCAATATTGCGATAAATATTCGTTAAACTATTTGTACTATGACTAATTCAGTTTTGAACTTCCTCCCAGGAGGAGATGATTGCTGCGGTCCTGACTGCTGCTAATCAGATCACGAAAAGCCTCTGCAACTGCGGGGGCTTTTCCAATTTAAATAAAAATGGAAATGAAAATAAAAATGAAAACCGCTACTACTACCTTTGCTTAAACAAAGAAGTTGTTTAAAATAGATATCCCAATCCATCATTCATCATTCATCATTAAATTATGGCTTTCTCACAAGACTTTCTCGACTACGCACTGGATCAATTCTCTGAATTTGGCGAAATCACCTACAAAAAAATGTTTGGTGGCGTTGGTTTTTACAAAGACGGGCTCATGTTCGGAGGCATCATGGGTGGCAACTTGCACCTAAAAGTAGATGACACAACCCGCCCAGCTTTCATCGCCCGTGGCATGAACTCCTTTTTCCATGGCCCCAAGAAAAAAGGCCTCCCCTCCTATTATGAAGTTCCTGCTGAAATAGTCGAGGATAAAAGTGAATTGAAGGTATGGGCAGATAAAGCTTATCAGGCAGCTGTTAATTCTAAGAAGAAGTAGGGAAAATGCAGTGGTCAGCAGGCAGTGGGCAGTGGGCAGTGGGCAGTAGGCTTAAATAAACCGAGGACATTTCAGAAGAAACAAATAGCCAATAGCCAATAGCCAATAGCCAATAGCCAATAGCCAATAGCAATTTATGACAAAACGATTACTTGCCAAGGCCCGCTTGCAATAACAAGAATGCTACTTTTGCAAAAAATTCAACTATGCACAAAATACTATCAATAGCATTCCTATTTGCAGCATTTTTATTTGCCTGCAATTCTCCAGAATCACATACGGAAGGCGAAGCAACTCATGAGCATTCTCACGCAGAAGGCGAAAGTCATGCAAGTGGTGGCCATCACCACGGTGGAGATCCTGGACCGCAAGTCACACATTATGAGCAAGAAAAACACTTGCAAAATGTGAAGCAAATGACTTTTGGCGGTGACAATGCGGAAGCCTATTTCAGTTTCGATAATAAAGAATTAGTGTTCCAAGCCACCAATCCAGACTGGGGCACTGAGTGTGACCAGATCTATTACATGCCCGTTGACAAAGGCACCGATGGTGGTAAACAACCGCCAATGATCAGTACCGGAAAAGGTCGAACAACTTGTTCATTCTTTATGCCGGGCAATGAGCAAATCGTGTATGCAAGCACTCACCTTGGCGGTGCATCTTGCCCGCATGCTCCCCGCCTTGTCGATGGTAAATACGTTTGGGCGATTCACGGTGAGTACGATATTTTTGTAGCCGACAAACAGGGTAATGAGGTTGCTCAATTGACTGATACACCAGGCTATGATGCCGAAGCAACCGTTTCTCCTGATGGCAAAAAAATAGTGTTCACGTCTACTCGTTCTGGTGACCTTGAATTATGGACAATGGACATTGACGGTAGTAATCAGAAGCAGGTAACCAGCGGACTTGGCTATGATGGCGGTGCTTTCTTTTCACCTGACAGCAAGCAATTGATCTTCCGTTCTTCTCGCCCAAAAACAGAAGAAGCGCAAAAAACTTACAAGGAATTCCTCGCAAAAGGATTGGTTCAACCAACAGCACTTGAGCTTTATATCTGCAATGTCGATGGCTCTGACCTTCGCCAAATCACCAACCTTGGCGGGGCAAACTGGGCGCCTTATCTGCACCCATCAGGACAAAAAGTCCTATTCGCCAGTAATCACCACAGTGAGAGCGGACGCCAGTTCAATATTTTCTCAATAAATATTGATGGCACCGGACTGGAGCAGGTCACGTTCGATAATACATTTGATAGCTTCCCGATGTTCTCCTACGATGGCAAAATGCTGGTGTTCTCTTCCAACCGCAACAATGGCGGCACGAGAGACACCAATGTGTTTTTGGCAGAGTGGGTGGATTAGATAGAGATCAGAAGTGAGCAGTGAAAGATGGGTATAAATCCTGGTGTTTTGCAGCCTGAAAAGATTCGTAAGTTTGCTGCAATGCGAAAAGGGGTTTATACCCATTTTTTTATGGCATTATGAGCATGTTGCAAGTCTATGAAACGACTATGAGTAACTGCTTCTTTCAACCCATGACTTATTGGAATTCATTATTTAACCGCCGAAAATGCATAACGCTCATTCAAGTCTCCTGACTTGAATGACTTATCTAAAACGCCTCTGGCGTTTGTACGCCAGAGGCGTTTTAGATATTAGGTTTCAGACTGGAGTCTGAAACCAGCGACGTGTGAAACCAGCGACGTGTGAAACCAGCGATGTGTGAAACCAGCGATGCTTTTAAGGTTCGGCAGTTAAATTTTTAAAATCAATAAGTCGTGGGGGTTAATATCAAGCACTATGTTTTAACTGTTCAAACAGTTTTACCTAAAAAAATTACCTACCAAATATGACTAAACTAGGCAATTACATTCAGGGACAATGGACAAACGGTGATGGCGACGGCCAGCCAGTATTCGACGCAGTAACTGGCGATGTCATCGCTCATGCAACAACTAAAGGACTCGATTTCGGAGATATTTTGGCCTATGGCCGAAAAGTGGGAGGCGCTCCACTCCGTAAAATGACTTTTCAAGAGCGAGGTAATATGCTTAAAAAACTTGCCTTGTACCTCACCAAACGCAAAGAAGATTTTTACAAAATTAGCTACCGAACAGGCGCTACTCGTGTAGATAGCTGGATCGATATTGAAGGTGGCTTTGGCAATTTATTCGCCAATGCCTCCCTGCGAAGAAATTTTCCTAATCAAACTTTTCATGTCGACGGTGCGCCAATTGACCTTTCCCGTGGAGAAGGCTTCATGGGGCATCACATCATGGTGCCAAAACAAGGCGTAGCGATCCACATCAACGCATTTAATTTCCCGATCTGGGGGATGCTGGAAAAATGTGCCGTCAATTGGATGGCAGGAGTCCCAGCAGTCGTGAAACCAGCTACTGCCACCAGCTTTTTAACAGAAGTTGTGGTGCGTGAAATAGTGGCATCAGGCATTTTGCCCGAAGGTGCATTGCAGCTCGTTTGCGGCAGCGCCCGCACCATCCTCGACACAGTTGATTCGCAGGATGTGGTCACTTTTACAGGCTCTGCATCTACAGGCCGCATGCTCAAAGCACACCCACGCATCATTGAAGAAGCTGTTCCATTCAATATGGAAGCCGACTCGCTCAACTGCACTGTTTTGGGTGAAGATGCTGTGCCAGGCACGCCTGAGTTTAGCCTTTTTATAAAAGAAGTAAAAAAGGAAATGACCGTAAAATGCGGTCAGAAATGTACCGCCATCCGTCGGATCATTGTCCCTGAAAATATGCTGGAAGACGTGCAGATTGCCCTTGGCAAAGAGCTTTCAAAAGTGACCATCGGCAACCCAACCGTGAAAGAAGTTCGCATGGGTGCACTGGCCAGCAAAGAGCAGGTGACGGAGGTTCGCAATCAGGTGAAAGCACTCGCCAAAACTGCAGAAATCGTATATGGCGATTTAGATAAATTGGACGTGATAGGCGCTGATGCCGAAAAAGGTGCCTTCCTCTCCCCTATTCTTTTGAGGGAAAATGATCCACATAAGAATTTAGGTGTGCATGAGATTGAGGCATTCGGTCCGGTGAGCACCATCATGCCATACAAGAATTTGGACGATGCCATTGAGTTGGCGCAAATGGGTAAGGGTTCGCTCTGCTGCTCCATGACTACATTTGATGATAAAGCTGCCCGTGAATTTGTAATCGGAGCGGCCAGTCACCACGGCCGCATTCTGGTATTGAACAGGGAAAGCGCCAAACGAAGCACTGGGCACGGTTCGCCACTGCCTACGCTCGTTCACGGCGGTCCAGGCCGTGCAGGTGGAGGCGAGGAAATGGGTGGCATGCGTGGCGTCAAACATTATATGCAACGTTGTGCCATTCAAGGTTCACCAACAACAATAGGTGCTATCACTGGAATTTATCAACCAGGAGGTAAAGTAATAGAAGCGCCCAAACACCCTTTTAAGTATCATTTCGAAGACATCCAATCTGGCATGTCTATCCTCACGCACAAGCGCACCATCACCGATTCTGACATTCAGAATTTTGCCAACCTGACCTGGGATGTGTTTTATGCGCATACCGATATTACCTCCCTGCAAGGAAGCATTTTTGAAAAACGTGCGGCACATGGCTACTTCTTGCTGGCAGCTGCTGCTGGGCTTTTCGTCAATCCGGCAAAAGGGCCCGTGGGCGCCAACTACGGCCTTGATGAGTGCCGTTTCATCCGCCCTATTTACCACAACGACACCATCCAAGTGCGCCTGACCTGCAAGGAAAAAGTGGAGCGGGACAGCCGTGGAAAAGAACATCCATCTGGCGTTGTGAAATGGTATGAGGAAATATTTGATCAAGATGGAGAATTGGTGGCTATGGCAACTATACTCACTTTGGTTCAGAAGAAATCGCCTTTCGCAACGATCAATAAAGCATATTTGGAAGAGAAACTCAACGCTTTAACTGAAGATGCTAAAGCGGCTTGGGGAATTCTGACGCCGCAGCATATGGTCGAACATTTGGAATTTTTCATCCATTTAGGTTTAGGCAAAATACCCTGTCCGATCTTCACGCCAGAGGATCAAATCGAGAAATACCAGGATTCGCTGTGGAACTTCCGCAAAATGCCAAAATCATACGATAATCCGATTCTGAAAAAAGGAGAACTGGAGGACTTGAAACATGGCAGTCTGGAAGAAGCCAAAAAAGCTTTCCTCGAATCCTACGATGAAATCACAGCGTATTTCAAAGCCAATCCAGATGCTACAGCCCCGAATCCCGTTTTTGGAAATCTGGATGATTACCACTGGCAGCTGCTTTGCAGAAAGCATTTTGCGCTGCACTTTGAGCAGTTTGGTTTGGTGTAGATCAAAAATCGTTAATCCCTAATCTTTTAATCGTTGATCCGTTTTGTTTAACGATTAAGGGATTAGGGATTTTGATTTTTGAACTATTTGGCATTGCAAATTGCGGACTAACATCAAATAGAAGAAAGTTGTCAAACCTAAGAAAAGCCTTTAAATTTGTAAAAATCATTTTCATGGGAAGTACCATATATTCTGCATACGATCAAATCGCAACCATCCTCGCCAAACTTGGTGCAGAAGGTGTAATGAAATTAAAAGCCTCTGATGAAATGCAGGTTCGCATGGAAATTCTATTGCAAAAGTCAAAAGACAAAAATATTTCAATCGATGAGAAAGATCAGTTGAATCATTTTGTTGTTTTAGAGCGATTAGTTAGAATAACTAAAATTAAAGCCTATCATCCAGAAGTATGAATATTTAATTTTAATCTAAAGAATAGGAGTGATTGTAAAGGGTTAGTTTAAAAATGACAAAATACTCGATAATTATTGATTGAAATGTAATTATTATTTTCGCTGTAACTAATTTAAAACTTGATATTCAAAAACTAAATTTTTTGAAATATATGCAGTTGATTATCTCCATCCAGTTGAAAGATATATTTACCTATAACTATGGGTGCGTTTAACGCCGGAATTCTACTGCCCGATCCTTCAAGGGTTATCAATTGAATTAATTCAGCAGTACTTTTGTCGAATACACCTAATTGTCTTTTGTTAGTTATAGAAACGTAAAGAAAGTTATCATCTATTAAATGCCGTGTCAGGAGTAAATGAAACCGGATTTCTTTTTTAGTAAAGGGAGTAGAATCAGCCAATTCCTTCCAGGTTTTGCTTAAATCAACTTCTGAATCATTCACACCATTTTTTGTATTCAACACATGATATGTGGGAGTTCTTCCGATTGACATCACATACAGTTTTCCATTGTGTAAATAAATATTATTGGTTCCGCCTGGAAATTTCCTTTTCCACATTATTTGCCCTGAATCAGGATCTACGCCAATAACATAAAAAACAGAAATTGAAAATATCAACATATTAGATGTTGTATCCATTAAAGCTTGTAATACACTACCATTATATTCAACTCCACCCTGTTTCCATTTTCCCATTTCAGATACATCAATTTCCCAAACCGTATTTGCACTCTCATCAGAGCAAAAAATAAGCTTCCCTCTTTTGTATACCAGCAACCTACGATTAGCCCCTAATGCAGGCACAAAATTAAGGGGTGATTCATCTACATTTAAGGTTGTTAAATCTAATGAAAAAACTGTCTTTTTTGAATTGGTTTTTCCTTTTAAATAAAGCTTGTTCTGGTATTTACATCTTTTCCATAAGTAATATTTCCCAGGAATGTCCTTTATGTGAGTTTCGTTGGAATAAACACTAATTTCTGCTCCATTTGCTTTTTGTTCCAATAATATATCATCAAAACAAAATATTGAAAATGGAGAATGTGTGAGAATGACTTTAGATTGCAACGTACTTGTATTAAACAAATCCAAAGAATCTATTTTTGTTAACAACAAATTTGATTCATCTTTAGGAATAAATGAACAATCCTTTATTTCTTTTAAAGTAATTAGCTTTTTGTACATATGGTAAAATCTTTTTTTAATACAAATCCTGTCCTGAAAAAGGGTTACACAAAAAAACAGTAATCCTTGTAAAATAAAAAACGAACTCATATTGATTTTTTCAACCATGTAAAATAAAAATCCAATTTTAAATTTTCATGACTAATTAAGCATTCACGCCTTCCCATTTCCCCCAATAATTTCTTTCATTTGCACCTGAAAAAAGTTAACAATTTTCACAAACTCTCAAACTTTTCAACATGAAATTACACGCTTCAATTTTACTCTATATCCTTTTCATTTCTGCACTCGACTGCATTTCCCAAACCATCCTCTACTCGCCGGAACCCATGGCGCAAAACAAATTTGGTAGCATAGTCGATATAGAGGGTGACCAGATATTGGTATCCAATAGAAATTTTGTTGATACGGACAAGGTATTTGCATTTATCAAAAATGGAAATGCATGGGACCATGATGGCGAGCTGATCAATCCCGGCCAATTAGCAGATGACAACTATGGTAGATCCATCGGAGTCGATGGAGACTACGCAGTAGTAGGAGCAGACGAAGCCTTCAATGATGCAGGCCGAGCTTATGTCTTCAAAAGAACGGGTGCTGGGCAATGGAATTTAGAACAGACGCTCACCAGCTCGGATTTAGTTGCTGGTGATGGATTTGGCTCCGGCGTTGGGATTTCTGGAAATGTCATTGTAGTTAGTTCTGGAGACAAAAACAATGGCGACGGTGCTGCTTATTTTTTCGAATTGGAAAATGGAAACTGGGTGGAGAAGAAAAAGGTAACACCCGGCAACTTGAACAATAGCCGATTTGGTTATTGGCTTTCTATTCACGGCAATTATGCCGCTATCAGCGCCCATCAGGACAATGTTGTTTTTGTTTATAAACGGGAAAACGGCGTCTGGACAGAAAAGCAACAATTGACCTCTCCATCATCGAGTGACAGCTATGGCGTTTCTGTTTCACTCTGGGGAGAACGCCTATTGATTGGAGCATTGAACGATGACGAAGGAGGCAATAATGCCGGTGCTGTTTACATTTATAAAAGAAGCGGAGAAAACTGGAATGTAGAACAAAAGCTTATCGCCTCAGACGCAACAGATACCAGATCTTTTGGCGGGAGAAATGCACTTGGTCAGAGTTACGCTGTGATAGGATGCCTTTATGAAGACCCAATCACCTTTGATGGTTCTGCCTATGTTTTTAAAAGAGAAGGAACAACCTGGACTGAAGTGGAGAAATATGAAACAGCGGATAATGACTTTTTTGGTTGGGGGACTGGTGTCTCGAACAATACTGCTGTAGTTGGAGTCTATGGCGATAACACACATGGCAGTCGAGCAGGGGCTGTATTTGTTTATGATTTACCAGAAGTGGTTTCGACTACATCTGTACCTTACACAAGAGCAAAAGTATTCCCTAATCCAACGTCTGATTTCATCTATATTGAATTGGAGGATGGTCAGCAGCCAGAATCGGTAGAGGTTTATTCTGTAAATGGCGCATTCATTGGCGTATTGAAATCGGAAGATTCAAAAATTGAAGTTGATAAGCTATCGGCTGGAGAATATATTTTACACATTCACTATGCTGGCGAAAAAGCGCTGGCCAAGTTTGTAAAGCAATAATACTTGTAGCAATCCATATTGCAATTTTCTATTTAAAAAGGATGTTGTGGTAATCTCCTAATAGCCTTTTCGTTTTGATTTTTAGAATAAACACTAATCAAAATTCTCGCTCTAACAACATTGATAACATGAAAACAAAAATTTCATCTCTATTTCTTTTTATTATCTCAATCTGGCTTTTATGTTTTTCATGTTTTAATACATGCCCAGAGTGTCCAAAAGATATTAAGATTTGGGACTGTTTAGATAAATCAATTCCTTATCAAAAAGGAAATACAACAGTTTTTACCAATTCAATATCCGATACATTAATATTTCATTGCAATGACCGATTTATTTTTGAAACTACACATGCTCCTTTTGGAGCAAGGGAGGAAGAGTGTTGCACCCTCTATAGTGCTGAAAACCTCCAATGTACGTTAAACTCAGGCGATAATGACAAACTTAGTATTTCGACATTTAAAATAGGCGATGGACCATATGAAATTAATGTTTTACTCAAAATAGACACAATCGAAGAAAAAGTAAATTGGTTGTTTTATGAATCCTGTACAAATTATGAATTTGATAGAACTTTAGATTTGGTTCAAATAGCAAATGAGACATTTAATAATGTCGGAGAAATAGAAAGCACTAATCAAAATATTTTATTCTATTGGAGTTTGGAAAATTCTGGGCTGGTGGGATTTATAATAAATAATGAAGAATGGGCATTGTTACAGTAAAGCTCGATTATATATCTAAGCTCTCAATCTCTAATCGTTAATCAAACAGATCATCGATTAAAGGATCAACGAATTTTGAATTAAGAATTTGCCCCCATCCACCCCACCATCCTTTCCATTCGCCCCAATCTATTGTAATTCAGCCCACTAAGTTGACGATCACCACTCCTTCCGGCGATGAATCACAATTTCCTTTTCTTTTGTCTCATCAAATAAACGGCATCCAATTGCCATACATTATCATTCAAAAATCAACCATCAAAATGGAAGTATTGGGAAACGTCAGTCTTTGGATTCACATTGCAGCAGGTATCATCACTTTAATTGCAGGGCCGATTGCATTGTTTTACAATCAAAACAATGAGAAGCATAAATTGGTCGGAAAGATTTTTTTCTATGCCATGGTCATTGTTGTCATTACCTCAGTCACTGGATTTATCAAGCGACCCACGGTCGTATTTTTTCAATTCCTCCTCGGTATATCATTTTTGGTCAGTTATCACATTGTTAGAGGCATACGAGGAATCCGATTTATGAAAGGCAATTTAGCGCCTTCTACCTTTGACAGGAATTGGGGCTGGATGGCGATCATAAGTGGAACAGTGATGATGGGCGCCGCCATTTTTTATTATATAAAAGGAGCGAACATTGCCTTCGTTATTCTATTTGGTGTGTTTGGGTTTGCCAGTATGTTGGATGGAAGGTTCTTTCTGCGTCTACTTAAAGTACCGAACCTCGATAAAAGATTTTGGTTTCAACTCCACCTCAACTCTATGTTTGCTGCCTTCATAGCCTCCACCACAGCATTTGCCGTGAACGCAGCTGATTTTGCTCCCTGGTACATCCAGTGGTTTGGACCTACAATTATCATGATCCCACTGCAGGTTTACCTGATGCGAAAAAGGAAACTTTCGAAGAAAGATTTGGGGAGTCCGTTTGATGGGAAGGAAGTGGTTATTGCATGATAAAAGAAAAGCGTTGACAGCTTTTAAAAAGTTGTCAACGCTAAATTATCATGGAGTCACTTTTACGATCCGCTTTGTCCTGATTTCACCGATGCTATCTGAAATCCTAAAAAAGTAAATCCCTTCCGGGAGATTTCTTTTAGCCAAATTGAGTTGAATAATTTGGATTCCGTCCAACAGTTCTTTGGTTTCCGCAAATACTAACTGACCAGCTTCATTGTACAGGTGGAAAATAATCGGCTCAGGTTTTTCCAATTCGATTTTTACAGAAACGGATGATACGAATGGATTGGGGAAAATTTCAAGAATTGGTTCATGTATAATAACCTCATTATCTACGTCTTGATCATTATACAATATAGTTTCTTTATCATCAGAAAAGGTTACATGACAAGAGATAAGACCTCCACGCATAGCACCCGAACCTAATCCTAATACTGTAGCTACTGGTAAGTTAATTACTCCAACATTCATTTGAATATTTAACCAAGGATCGCTTCCTCTCTTCCAAATCACTGTCTTGGTTTCAAAACCTGTGTATGACAATAATAATTCTGTTTCAGTTAGATTTTCTGGAACTTTCACTGAGAATATACCTTCAATATCCGTAACCGTCCCTTTTCCTGATTCCAATAAAATGGTTGCTCCTATTAAAGGTTCATCATTTTCATCTACCACTTTTCCTTTAATGGTTTGAAATCCAGTATCAATTATAGGTGCCACATCTCCCATAAATAGTTCCTCTTTACTCAATGACTGTTCGCCATTAGTTTGGCTAATTCCGGCATTTCCAAATAATAAAGCTGAGGCAAAAGCAGCAATAGCCTTCCAATTTGTACGCTTATCAATTGCTGCAGGAACAGCCATATTTCTATCCAATTGATCCGGTCTGAATATCCCGCAAATTCTACCTTGACGTTTTTGATAAAGACGTATTAATTCTCTATCGGTCAAATTCATCAAGTCAACAACAGTCTTTTCACATCTATTGCAGTGAAGGCCGCCAGGAAGGAGGTGCATTTCATCAACTGACTGGGAGCAAGGTTCTGGAATTTCGAATCGAACGTGGGTTGGTTTCTTTTTCATAATTGTAATTTTTTAGAGAGATGATTCAATGCAATTCTTTTACACAAATTGCAACTATAAGATGTCCAGTCAAAACCAAAATACGCCATAAGTCAGGTCTCCATTCTTATAGAATGCAAGAAGGCGTGCTCAAATATTTGAGCACGCCTTCTTGTTCATATCCTTAAGTTACAAAAACCTACTTCTTCAACGACTTATAATACTCCTCCACCAATTGTTTATAATAAGGCTTCAAAGAAGGGTTCACCGTTTTGAACAATTCAATTTCGGCCTCCCGTTTTTTGATATATTCTTCGAGGCTTGGCGGTAGTTTTCGTTCGGTATCCTGCGCCGTTTCAGATTTTCGTTTGTTATCCCACTCACGTTCAAGCTCTGCTTTTTCATGCTCGAGTAATTTAGTGAGAATATCTTGCTGGCGCTTCATCATCTGGTTCGTCAATTTCTTGTTCACCAGATCGATTTCCACCTTGTTCATTTGTTCCATGATCTCCTCCAATTCTTGGTTTCCACCGCCGCCTTTTTGCCGCTGCTCTTTGGCTTTTTCTGCAAGTTTTTTACGGAGAGCTGCCTGACGGGCCGCCATTTCCGCAAACTCCTTGCTGCTCGGATCGCTGCCTCCTTCTTGCATACCCTTCATCATTTTTTGCATGCCCTCATTAAGCTGCTGTTGTCCTTGCGACATCTTGTCCTTTGGCACTTGGCCACCTTGCCCATTGGGGTTGCTGCCGGGGTTACTGCATTGCTGGCTACCAGGCATCATGCTTGACATCTGCATTTGCATTTGCTGCATCACCTCACTCAACATAAGAGCCAAGTCGTTAAGGTTTTTCATGGCTCGCTGCTGCTGCTCCATCGCCTGGGGCTTCTGCCGCTCTTCCAGATGATCGAGGCCTTTGCGCATGTTACCTTTTATATCTCCTACTTTTTCGGTAATAAAACTTTCGATTTGAGCGACCCGTTTGGCCAGTGCATACAAGCTATCTTCCACTATTTTGAAATCGTCCTGAATTTTCTTCTGATCTTGCGTAAGGCTAACATAGCGCGGAGTATTCACATCTGTTGGATCGAAATTATCCATCAATTCCTCCTCTTCAAATGACAGCGTCATGATGTTTTCCAACAATTGGCGAAGCGCTTCCATGTCTTCTTCCATTTGCTCCATTTCTTGCTGCTCCATTTGCATCTGCATGGAATTCGACATCTGGCGCATTTTCTGGGCGGCACTCTTCTGCTTTCGACTTGCTTTTTTATTATCCTTTTTTTCAAGGTTTTCCTGACTGTCTTGCATGTCCTCTTTCACATCTTCTCGTTCTTCTTTCATATCATCAATATCTTTCTTGTTTTGGAGCTCCTCATTCTTTTTCTGGATATCTTCCATTTTCTCCTCGATCTTCTCAAACTCCTTGTTCAAATCTTCTTGTTTCTCTTGTAGCTCTTCTTGCTTCTGATCCAGTTCTTCCTTCTTTTCTTGCTGCTCTTGCTCGTCCATTTGCTCCTTCTCTTCTTCTGCTTGCTCTGTTTCTTCCGCCAATTGGTCTTGCTCCTTCGCCAATTCTTCGAGCATTTCCATGGTTTTCTCCATCTCAAATTCCAACTCAAGCTGTTTATACATTTCAAGCATCCTATCAAGCGATTTTTCCATTTGCTCATCCTTCTGCTCCATTTCCTCCATCATCTCCAATGCCTCGTCCTTTTGCATTTCTTGGAGCAATTCCTCTATCATTTTCATCAAATCCCTCATTTCATCGCTCATCACATCCTCCATCATTTCTTGAAGCTTTTCCTGCTTCTCCATTTTCTCTTCATTTTCACTAAATTCCTCCTCGTTCTTCATATTTTCTTCTAATGCCTTTTTGGCATCCTCAATTTGCTTCTCCAATTCTTTCTGGCGATCGAGCAATTTCTCTAATTCTTTGCGGGTTTGCCAGTCGAGGTCTTTTTCCTGTAAAACCTTCTCCCGCAGTTTTTTCATGTCTTCCTGTATCTTTTTGCTCTCCTCAAGTGACTCTTTAAGTTTGTCTTTAATTTCCGCATCATTCGCCTCCTCCATTTTTTCAATTTCTTCGACGGTAGGCATTGCATAAACCATCAAGTTGGTTCGTGCAGATTTGCTGCCATTTACACCATCATTATCGAAGATTTCAAAATAATAAGTCACCTCATCGCCTGGTTTCAAGGCAAGTTCGGTCAAATCCCAAATATGGTTGAATTGGATATTCTTACCAGCAGACTTATCCAGTTTTAGGGTTTTCAATTCGCCATCGCTGCCGCCTCGTTTCAATCTATAATTGAATGAAAGGCTCAGCAATCCATAATCATCAGAAGCATCGCCGACGAAATACAATAGCTTGTTATTCAGGCTGTCTTGGAATTTTTCTGCTGAAATAGTTGGGAAAAGATCGGGAACTACCGAAATGGAATAAGTTACAGAATCGGCATTTGGCAAGGCCTCATTAGAAATATACAACCGATAACTCTCATCCCGCATTGCTTTTTTCTTGTAGGTAAAAAGCTCGTCAGAGAACCGCTTCGTGTCCACCATTTCTCCTGTGCTTGCAAATCGCACAGCTATATTGTCGGTATTTTCAGAATTAAAAACCCAGTCAATATTGGTCCCAACTGGAAGCACCAAATCGCCAATACTTTTTAAGGACTCGTCACGACGGCCAGTGTAGTTTGGATAATCCAACTTTACCTCAAAGCCTGTGATATTTGGTTTTTTTAACACATTCAAAGTGTATTCTTTCGATTCCACTCCACTGGAAAACAATCTAAAGTCCGTATTCTTTGCAACATTGGAGAAACGATAGGCAAATGTGCTATTGTCAACTTTGTTGAGGCGGTACTGAATATTGTCCACATTAATGAACACCTCGTTTGGCAACACTTCACCCTCCACTTTCACAGTCAACGGATACTCACCATATTGCACGACTTCAGGGTTTTCCTCTCCCAAAATAAAAGTGAAAGGAGCTGGTCTTTCGAATTTACTATTGTACTTGACCAAACGGTTGGTGCTGTCAGTAATGAGGCTCGGAGCAGCTATCAATAGAACAATCAACAATAAAAGCGGAGGAAACACATACTTCATGTAGCGCCTGTTTTGCGAAAGGTCGATGGCACTTTTAAAAGGTACAGGTTTGATTTCTTCTGATTTCTGATTGATGCTGGCGAGGATCAGGTCACGGCTCATAGCAGCATCTGCCTGATGGCTCAATTGCAATACATTCAATAATTTATCTTTTACATCTGTAAAATGGTCGCCTATAATGGAAGCCGCTTTTTCATGGGAAATGGTTTCACCTAAGCGGAAATAATGCATCAACGGTATGAAAACCCAAGCCGAGAGTGCTACCATTGAAACTCCAACGAATGACCAAAACAATCCCTGACGAACGCCCGGATCAAAATAATAATGGTATTCCAAAAAATTTAATCCTAAGAAGAGCACTAACATCAGCGCCAATGAATACAGGCTGCCTCGGATCAACTGGTTCACGTAAAACTTGCGGATAAACTGATCGAGCTTCTCAATGAGCAGTTGATAATTGTCTTTATAATTTGTCATAATCTGACCTGATTTTTCTAATGATTTCGGAGTTCCACGGCTTTTCAAAGGGAAGCAAATTCCTCTCCACACCTATCTTGCCGGGCTATTTCAAAAATGTTCCTTCAAAACTAAAGTAAAAAGGACTTATCTCAAACGCTCTCATGCGGGGGTTAGTTGCGGAAAAAGATAATTTGATACTGGGTGTCGGGGTTTCTACAAAAGAGAAGCATTGAAAGAAAGGGTTGCAAAAATGGCCAACTCTTCTTCAAAATGGATAAGCCCCAGTTTCAGAAAGTATTTGACGATGGATCAGCCTTTCGGCTTCATTTAATTTCAGTAATTTAATGGTTGCTTCACCAATTCTTGTGAGGGCCAATATTTTTCCGTTGTCAACTTGAAAGTGATCCACCCAATTGTATATTCTTGGATTAAATATAGTAGAAATGTCGTGGTAAGATTTCAGAAAGGTTGTCAAATCTGTTCCTTTAAACTGGTTGCATTGAGGACAAGTATAGGCGAGATTCTCGATTTCATTGCCACCTCCATGTTTTAGGCTAACAATATGATCAATTTCAAAAGGCAGAAAGGAATCATTCTCGTGTACCTGACAATACTCACAGCGACCATCTGCTCTTTTTTTTACTAACTTTTTGGTTTTAAGGGCTATCCTCTTTCTCATGCTGCTAATAGCTTTTTCGCTCTCGCTTTAGCGAGGTTGATTAATAAATCTAAAGCCAAATAGCGTTCTAACTCCAGTGATTCTTCAACATCAATCAGCCCATCTTTCTTTTTGCCTATCAGTTCATTTACTCTTGCCGCCATGGATTTTGGAGCCTTCAAGCCAACTACTTGGGAAGGGTTCATTTTTGCCAAAAGATCAGCAACGTCATCAAATACTTCTACCGTTGTCATAAAGAAAATTTTAGGGAAAATTAATCAGAATAAATTGAATAACAAATGACTGAGAGTATTGGTTGTTCAAAGTCGCATTGCCTACCGCACCACCACCAAATCCCCCGACACCGTTTCTTCCATCCCCGTCAGCAAGTTCATGTAAACCAAATGATAGAGGTACGCACCCTGCGGCACACTACCGCCCGGCGACCAAACTGCACCGTTGCCATTCCCATCGTACCGCAGCCCACCCCAGCGGTCGTAGATTTTCAGAGATACAATCTCAAAGTCTTTTCCCTGCGGAAAAAATTCATCGTTGATGCCATCGCCATTGGGGCTGATGATGTTGGGCAGGTAAACAGATGCTTCGCAGTTGCCTTCCTTCAGCGTGAAGTTTTTCGAAAAATAACAACCTCCAATTTCAGTAATAAACAGATAATCGCCATACGCTTCCAAAAGGTAGCTGCCATCCATAACGATGTCGTTATTGACAAAAAAAGTGTCGGTGAAGAAACTCTCTATCTGCAAATGATATGGCAACAGCCTACTACAATCGTATGGTGACTCGATGAAGTTAATCACTTCCTGCCCAGCAAGGAGTTCTGCAACAACACTCACCTCAGCTGTATCTGCGGTAATGCAATGACCGTCGCTGGCCTGCACCGAATAGGTGCCAGAGCTTGCAACAGATAGTGTGGCAGATGCCACGCCCGTATTCCACAGATAGCTTGTGGCAGGACGGTTGGTGGCGACAGTTAATTGTTGGGGTTCATCAGGACAAAGGATATTAGGATCGATATGCACCTCCAGCTCAGGCAACACAGTGACCGTCTTTTCAAAAGGATAGGCACAGCCCAGCACCCAGATTGTGTGCTGCAACAGATATTCCCCTGCCGTGTGGAAACGGTAGCCAAAATCGAACGAATCCGTTACCACGGAGTCCACGCCGGGGCCGGTGAGCCGCCACTCATGGGCATTGGCGAGGCGGTTGTAGATATCGGTGGTGGTGGCACTGTCGCCGAGGCAGAGGGTATCGGGGAAGGTGAAGTCGGGAAAAGGGGGCGGCGGGAAGTCGCAGCCTTCGGAGAAGGAGAAGGTGACGGGGGTTATTTCGACACTGTAGTCTTCAGGATCGTTAATTGTATATTCTTCAACTTGAAATGGAGTCAGTCCAATTTCTATCTCATTCGATTGGATGCAAGTTGGAGTGGAATAACATCCATTTATATTACCAAATTCATCTGTTTTGGCAATTACTGGTTGGCGGTGAGTATTACCCTCTTCATCAAAATTATAAATCGAGCTAATCAAGAATGCCCCATCACTAAGTATATCAATTTGAGGTGCAAAATTTGGAAATCCCTTTTGTGAAATAATATTTCCTTGGTTATCCATATTTGTCAAGATTACTGGATAAGAACCAACTGTTGTATGTGACATAAGCAAGGCTCCAGAAGGCAATTGATCTATTCCTGAAGCAGCATGACGAAATCCATCCCCAAAATATTCCTTGCCCCAAATGAAATCCAGGTTTTCATCTAGTTGTAATAAAATTGCATTTTCATTTTTTATAAATAAAGACACATTTATTCCGCCTAAATGATTAGAAGAATAATTCAACAGCAATGGGCCATCTTCTGTAATTACAACCTGATTGAATCCATTTCCGTCTATTTTTTTTAATATTATTGGGTTGAAATCTGAATCGAATTTTCCTACAAAAGGAACGCAATCAACCGATGAATCATTAGATTTAAATACCCCCAACAAATAAAAACCATCTCCTTCACTAAAGACTACTTCTGTTATTACTATCCCTGCAAAATCTTCAAGGGAGTTTTCTTCAAAAAGAAATCCTTTTTTTGATATGAGATTTCCATCTCCTCCTATCTTGAATATTTCCAAAATCCCAATATCCATATATGTTGTATTGTATTTTGTCGTACCACTTAGGTATAATACATCTCCATTTTCATACAATTTGCATTGATTTGAACTAACAGAATTTCCATTCATTCTTTTGCTCCAAATATTTCCTGAGACAACATTATAATAAGAGATTACATGACTGTTATTGTCTGTCACCGGAGGCAATACAAATATATCCATCAAAAAAACATCCTCTTTATAATCACTATCAGCCAATAACAAAGGAGACATTGAAGGATGTTTAAATTCTACTCCGCTTTTAATTCCGGGTGTGCCATCAAATGGAATCAGATAAGAAGCATTTTCAAAATCCATTAAAAAAATAGCCAATTCATCATATTCATTTGTCAAAACATCTTGCAATACCAAATCAACATCGTCTAAAAAATATTGATATGAATTTGGTTGACAAAATGAATGAAATGGTGTTTTTAAAAAAAACAAGAGCAAACCAATAAAGATTTTCTTGCTTTGAATGAAACGGATGTAGGTCTTAATAGGGAAAAGCATAGGAGAGAAAAAGGTTAATCAGTAATTAATAATCAAGCAACTAAGGTAATAAATTATAGAACTTTGTTTTTAGAAAGCAATTTACTTTTCTTCTAAAAACAGATGAGAGCTTTATTCTTTTTTCCAATATCATACATTCTTCAAAATATCCTTTTTCAGAAAGAGTAACATATTATTCAAACAGAAATTTGATATTCCACATGCCGCCGTAGGGGGATTCATGTATCCCTACGGCGGCATGTGGCATTCTCGAAAAAAATGTATTTTTCCCGCATAAACCACTTGTATGAATCGGGCCATTTTCCAATGGGTCATGACCCATTGGAGTGAATTGGGCAACTGAACGCACCAATTTCTTTTAATACAAATCAATCACCCTCACAATGTACCAAACAGCAGAACAAAAACAACTTTTCAACCTTTCCAAGGAATTGCTTTCAGCAGCCGATGATCCTAGTATTTTGGAGGATTTACGCAAGGTGATCGTTTACCACGAATGGCGCTATTATGCACTGAACGACCCCGTCATTAGCGATTTTGAATACGATACGCTTTATAAGAAAATAGAGGCGATTGAGGCCAAACACCCTGAACTTGTCACTCCTGACAGTCCTACACAACGGGTGAGCAGCGACCTTACAGAAGATTTCCCAACGGTAGAGCATCTTGTTCCGATGCTTTCTCTTGACAATAGCTATAATGCAGAGGACTTGCAGGATTTTGATGAGCGCATCAGGAATTACCTGGGGCTTGATGCGGAATTTGAAATTGAATACGCAGTTGAGCCTAAGTTCGATGGCGGCAGCATTGCCATTGTTTATGAAAATGACAAACTGGTCAGAGCTGCAACTCGTGGCAATGGCACAATGGGTGATGAAATCACGCCCAATATTCGCACACTACGTTCAGTCCCTCTGCAAGCTGAATTTTCCAAATATGGAATTCAAAAAGCTGAGCTACGAGGCGAGGCCATTATCCGTAAAGATGTTTTTGTAAAACTGAACGAAGAAAGGGCCAAGGACGGTCAGGCGCTTTTTGCCAATCCAAGAAACTCCGCTACAGGCGGGTTGCGCACCAAAGACCCTTCCGAAACAGCGGCTCGAAAAATAGAGGCTTTTCTATATCAATTGGGATATGCGGTTGACGGCGATGGAAATGACAAAATAAATGAATTGAATACACATAGCAACTCAATTCAACTGCTTCAAAACCTTGGATTTAAAGTGCCTGCCTCCCTCCAACCCCCTCCAAAGGAGGGAGAGTTTACTCCCTCCCCCTTGGGGAGGGCTGGGGAGGGGCTACCTGAGCGAACGGTTTGCAAAAACATTGCTGAAGCTGCTGATTTTTGTATCAAATGGCAGGAACAACGGGAGCAATATCCCTATGAAGTGGATGGCATGGTGGTAAAAGTGAACAACCTCGAATTGCAACAGCGTGTGGGCTCAACAGCCCATCACCCCCGTTGGGCGATTGCTTTCAAATTTAAAGCAAAACAGGCAACCACTAAATTGATGAACGTGGAGTTTCAGGTTGGGAAAATTGGCTCGATCACACCTGTAGCCAAGCTTGATCCTGTAGCGCTGGCAGGCGTAACAGTTTCCTCCGTTTCGCTCCATAATGAAGATTTCATAAAAAACAAGGACATAAAATTAGGGGATACTGTATTGGTCGAACGGGCAGGTGATGTTATTCCATATATCGTAAAACCAATGGAGGAATTGCGGGATGGATCAGAGCAGGAAATTGCATTTCCTGAAAACTGTCCAGTCTGCCACACGAAATTGGTACGGCAGGAAGACGAGGCAGCCTGGCGTTGTGAAAATCCTATTTGCGAAGCACAAGTAGTCCAACGCATGATCCATCACGTAAGCAAAAATGCAATGGACATTGAGGGGTTTGGTGAAAGTATTGTTGAACGTTTTTATAAAATGGGATGGTTGCGAACCATTGCCGACATTTACAGGATTGATTATTCCCAAGTTGCACAATTGGAAGGATTTGGTGAAAAATCAGCTACTAATATGAAGGCTGCTATAGAAAAAGCCAAAAAGAACCCAATTTATCGGCTGCTACACAGCTTGACGATACACCATCTCGGCATCAAAGCTTCAAAAATTATTGCAGGCGAAATCAATCATGTCTTGGACTTAAAGGATTGGGACGAAGAACGGTTTACCCGCATACACAACATCGGCAAAGTGCTCACACACAACGTAATTCGTTTTTTCCAAAATGAAGAAAATATTGAGCTATTAAAAGAAATGGAATCTCTCGGTGTCAACCTTACCCAAACAGAGGACGACAAACCTAAAATACTGAATGCCGATGGGCCATTCGCTGGAAAAACCATATTGTTTACTGGCACATTAATGCAGATGGGGCGCAAAGAGGCACAAGCCAAGGCAGAGGCGGCTGGTGCCAAAAACATCAGTGCGGTCAGTGGCAACCTAGATATCCTTGTTGTGGGCGAAAAAGCGGGGAGTAAACTAAAAAAGGCACAGGCATTGGGTACGGTACAAATATTAACGGAGGCTGAGTTTATTGACTTAATAGGGTAAATAATGTTTTCTTTCACGTAAACGGATCAAGAATCGAACAGATTTAATGCATTGTTAATTTTCAATGTAACTACCTCTTGGATTGCATCGTCTCAATATTGTTCACAGCGACAAAAAGTTCTTTTAAAAAGCATTATTTGCCCATTAATTGTCATTCGTCGAGAATCTGCCTACGAACAACAGATACAATTTGTGTTAAGGCAACCCTTCTCGGTTCTTTGTGTCGTTGTCAAAAAGAAATCATCCGACATATTAAAAAAAGGCCGTGGGCAGTCAGACATTTTATTTTTAAGAAACCCGACGACTACAAAACAATCTGACTGCCCCACGTCCTCCTCCAAAAGCCAAAAAATTTAAGCGAAAGCAAATTCATCTCAATACTTTCTAAAGGATTTTAAATTTAGTTTATCATGAAAACATCTGCATTGCTCGCCATGCTTATGGTGGTCGCTTCTTATTCTTTTGCAAATACTTTAACCAATTCGGATTTGGCCAAGTGCCGAGATTATTCCCCAAATGTTCTGAAAGGACTATCTACAACTAGTTTAGTAGAGCATGATCTTGTCAACGGCATGTGGACTTCTACTAACAAAAATGGTATAGAAAAAACCTACCAGTTTACATCCGAAGGTCTTCTGCAAATGTTAAGCACAGATAAAAAAGGATATAAAAGCTATCAATCAATTTTCTGGAGAATTGATGAATTTGATGCTAAACCTTTCTTGATTCTTTCCAATGAAAATGGGACAGAGAAATTAATGCGCATCAACCAGACCTGCGAAGGATTATTACTGACAGACATGGTTTGCGAAGAAATCGTATCCCTTAATTATCAGCCACTTAGGGCTTCAAAAAGATTTAATCTAACAAGAGCATATTTGGTGGGTGAATGGACAAACGTGTCTATGTTTGATAGCTCAAAAGGTAACGAACAATTGAACGGATCATTTTTTGGCTATCAATTTTTTGCAAATGGTACATTCGTTTGTGAATATGGAAATGCTAAATCTTCAGTGACCGAAAATGGTGTGTGGGAAATTTCCAAAGATTGTCAATTCCTTTTACTTCATGCGTCAGACGAGAACGACGAAACGGATATAAAAGCAACCAAAGTAATCAGAATAGCACAGGTAGACGACCATGGATTGATCTTGGAACAAATCATGAAATCAAGTGATGTCAATGATTTTTTCAATGCAAATAACAAGACCTACGCATTTATAAAATAATAAAGTCAAAGTAGTTTTTGACAAAAGATATTAAGTAGTGAAAATAGCCATTTACATGAGGGCCTCTTACGAGAGGCTCTTTTTTTTGGCTTCAACATAACTTATGTATTCAAACCTCTATTTGAAAGCCCAAATAGCTCACTTACCCAACCGACTTTTTTAAGATCAATTCCAATTCCACTTTTCACTACCTTTACCCTTCAACATTGATCGCAAAATATGATTTTTGAGAACTCTCAAATAGAATCTGGCCAGATACCAACCGTCTCTGATATCGAATTCAAGAAACTCGCTCCTGCTTTTAAGCAGACGGAATATATTGGCACTGCAATTTTATTCGGGTTTCTACTTATTGGTTGTTTTGTAGCGTTTTTCAGTATACCGTCTTCTTTTACTTTTATAAAATATGGTGTCTTTGTTGCGTGGGCTTTCTTTTTTTCATTGAGCATGATCTTGGCTGGCATGCAATATGAAAGAGCTGGATATGCTATCCGTTCCCACGATGTTGTACACAAGCATGGAGTTTGGTGGCGCACGGTTACAACGATTCCGTTTAACCGGATGCAGCATTGTGAAATCAGCCAGGGCCCAATACAAAACCTTTTTGGACTTGCGACTTTGCGTGTGTTCACAGCCGGTGGTTCAAGCAGCGACCTTTCAATTGAAGGACTTGAACATGATGAAGCAAGGAAGGTGAAAGACTTTATTGCTGGAAAAATAAGTAATAAGGAAGATGGAGTGCCGCTTCCACTGACGGAAGAAACCTTGTTGGATAACTTGGGAGATAGCACTACACTTGAATTGCAAAACGACGATCAATGAATAGATTTGAGCACCCGGCCAGGCAGTCGTCTATTGCCATTTTATTTATCCTTGGAAAAGTATTCAGAATACTTTTCAAACAGCTATGGGTCGTTATTATCGTCGTTTTATTTAATCCAAAAAAGAAAATATTCACTGGTTTCACTTTGGGACTATTGGCGATAGCAGCACTTGGCGCTATTACTTCTATCATCTCCTATTTCAGATTATATTACTATGTGAAAGATGGGGAACTGGTTTTGGAAAAAGGTGTCCTCCGTAAAAAGAAAGTGGCAGTTCCACTTGACCGCATTCAGAGCGTTAATTTTAAGCAGAGTCTCATTCATCAGGCGTTCAATGTGGTCAGCATTGAAATAGATACTGCAGGCTCGGTGGGTAAAGAGTTTTCACTTGACGCCCTTCGAAAAGAGGATGCTGATGCATTGCGCACTTTTATTGTAAATGCAAAGCCATCAGCTGCCTCACAAGCCACTTCCACTGAAGCAACTGAATTAGCTGATCAAACAAACTCAAATCCCTCTTCAGAGCTTATTTTTCAACTAGAACCTCTCGATCTAATTAAAATTGGAGTTAGTCAAAACCACTTCCGTACGGCTGGCATAATCATGGTCTTTTTTCTTAGCTTTTTTGACGACTTGGAGGAAGCCCTCGATTTGAAGCTGTCTGAAAGATTGGAAGAGTTTTTAGGGCTGGCGCAGGAGGCCGATTTTTTGCCGTATTTGCTCATTGGTGTTCCATTCTTTCTGACCATTTCTTTTTTCATCACGCTGTTCAGAACGATATTACAATATTTTGCACTCCGTTTTTGGCGCACAAATACTGGATTCAAGATGGAAAGTGGCCTGTTTACAAAACAGGAAGTCTCAGCCAACCTGAATAAAATTCAATATGTCAGGTGGGACAGCAGTCCCATGAAAAGAATATTCCATATGATCTCCGTACGGCTACCTCAGGCCGCAAGTGTCCAAGTAACCCGCCGCCTTTCTGCCAATTTGCCAGGATGCTACCCGAAAGACCTTGAAGCCATCCGGTCGGCTTATTTCCCAGATGAAACATTATTACCAACTACTCAACATGGCGTTAGCGAACGTATAATTTACAAAATGTTCTTTTTGCAGGGATTGCTGCCAGTTGGCCTCCTCATGGTGTTTTCCTATTCATGGCTGGAGCAGGATATATGGATTTGGTTGCTGTGGCTACCCATTGCACTCCTGCTGAGTTTCCGGTATCATCGAAACTGGCAATGGAAGGTGAGTGAAGAAGGGCTCTTTACTTCCTGGGGAGTTGTAAACCAACATGCCATTTTACTACAATGGTACAAAGTGCAGGCAGTCACTATCAGGCAAAATTATTTCCTTCGTCGTCGTGGACTTGCACATTTGACACTTTACACCGCAGCGGGATCAGTGAACATTCCTTATATTTATGAAGAGCAAGCAAAAAGACTACAGGATTTTGTGCTTTATAAAGTAGAAATTGATAAACGTGGTTGGATGTAATAGTTGGATTTTACTGTATTAGGATGTTCTTTTGACTTATCTTGAAATTTACCCAATAAAAATAAATGCTCAATCCCTTATATTTCATTGCCCTCCTTCCCGACGAGGAAATTAAACAGGAGGTGACTGCCTTTAAACAAGAATGTGCTGAGCTTTTCAATGCAAGCCATGCGTTAAAATCGCCACCTCATGTCACACTTATTCCGCCATTTCGATCACCTCCTGAAAAGCTGGACGACCTGAAAAGTTTATTGACAGATGTTGCATTTGACCAGTTTTCGTTTACTGTCAAACTTGATGGTTTCAATTGTTATCGACCAAGAGTAATATTTGTTGACGTCATGAGAAGCAATGCTTTGGAGGAATTACAAAAGCGGCTTGAAAGCTCACTCATTGAAAAATTGGATCTTAAAAGCAAGCATCGTCAAGGTTTTAATCCACACATGACCATTGCACACAGGGATCTAAAAGAAGAGCGGTTTCTGGAGGCCTGGACTCATTTTTCTAATAGAAAATATGCACGCATTTTCAGGGCTACAGGCCTCTCACTCATGAAACATAGTGCTGGAGAATGGAAGCTGGAGGAGCATTTCGACTTTGGGTAAACCCAATCCATATTGTCACTTTTTCAGCATTCTCCATTATTTCCTTTGGAGATTTCTTTTCTTTGTAAAATATTCCTCACTCCTTGCGTTATATAACGGCTTAAATAATTTCAAGACATTAAAAACTAAGTATCGGACTTTTGCACCAACATTTTCATCACCTTATGCGATTGCGAAAAACGCCAAACCTATTTCAACTATTAGCTCTAATAGTTATGTTTTTTGTGCCCGGTTTGCTTCCTGCACAATCGCTTTTCCCAATAAAAAAAGATAAAAAATGGGGCCTTATAAATGCCGACGGCCGTATCGTCAAACAGCCCATATATGATGCGATTGGCGAATTCAAGGAGTTTGGTTTTGCAATCATGCAGCGAAAAGGCAAAGTTGGAATGCTCGACAACCGAGGCGTGGAAGTCGTACCACCGCAATACGACGATGTAAAAGTGCTTGATTCCAAACTGGTATCCGTGATGGAAAACGGAGAATGGCAGGTAATGAATATGAAGGGCAAGGTTGTTCTCCCAGCAGGTTATGATCGTGTAGAGGTGCTCAAAGGTGATTCTACGGAAAGCGTTTATCTCGCTTTTAAATTGGATGAAAAATGGGGCATTGTCGATGATGAAGGCGCAAGTGTCGCCAAGCCCCAATACGATGAAATAGTGGTGCTCGAAAATGTGCCGGCACATGTGAAAGGCCTTTATTTTCAAACTAGAAAAGAAAACCTGCTTGGATTGCTCTTGCCAAAAGGCAAAGAGTTACTAAAGCCATCTGTTGAAGAGATATGGGTGTACAATGAGAATCTTGTTTTTTTCAAAAAAGACTTGAGATGGGGTGCCATTGATATGCTGGGGCGAGAGGTTTTGAAACCTGTTTACAAACACTTTAGCCGAATTTCAGATCAATTTATAAAGCTTGTAGCCAACAATTCCCCTTCTCTATTTTCACTTGTTTATAATAAGCTTGTTTCCGAAGATGCATTTGAGGCATTCTATCCTTTTTCAGATGAATACGTCCTTTGCAAAAAAAATCGCTCGCTTGGCCTTGTGGATCATTGTGGCAGCGTCGTGCTTTCCCCAAAATATAATGAAATACAGCCCTATGACAGCGATATTTTCAGAGTGAACCTACAAGGCCGATGGGGCATCGTCACACTCGATGACCTCACTTTAATCCCTTATGAATACGACTATATCGCCCCAATGAAAAAAGGGCTCTGTGTAGTGATTCAAAATAAAAAACTTGGAGTAGCAAACTACCGTGGGGAGGTGGTAGTGGAGGCTGCATTTGATCGTATCCTATTAGAAGACGATCAGGCCAAAGCCTACATTGGCCCTAAATTGACGCTATTCAATTTTAATGAGGAACGTCGGATCGAAGCAGAAAATAAATTTGGAAAACATTTTACCATCCGCATTTCCAGGGAAAATGATGTTTTCCCCCGCTTATGGGGCGATGCTGAGAGTCCATATCAGCTCGAAAAATTTGAATGGTTTTATTCCCCAAAACATGACCAATGGGGGCTTAGAAGGCTCGACAATGGTGAGGTCCAGATAGAACCATCCTTTCATCAGGTACAAGTTGAAAAAGGAGTTGGACTTACCTTGGTAGGCATAGAAATAGGGCAAGAAGTTGAATTTGACCGAACTTCATATAGATATGAAATGGCTTACGGAATTGTCCAAAATGACACAGGCCTTTTGGTTCATGAGGTCAATTTGTTTGACATCCGGATGCAAGACTTTGATAAAGGATTGCCTGTCGCACGATGTATTTTCACAAATGGCAAACATGGATTAGTTAACCGAATTGGAAAAATTATCCGAAAAGACCTTGCATTTGTTGGCGAATTTGAAAATGGTGTGGCAAGGGTTAGTTCAAAAGGAAAAACTTCCGCCTCCCTAAAAAACACGCCTTACTCACTGGGCAAGCTCAGAGATTTTTTTGCAGAACAAATGCCTCCTATTACACTGACAGATTATACGCAGCATGATTTGAACCTCGACCGGTTTGGATATCTCACCTGCGATGAATGCATTTGGGGTTACATCGATACATTAGGTGAAATGGCTATAAGTCCTCAATATTCATTTGTAAGGGATTTCACTAACAATGTTGGCATAGTAGCAGAGGGCGATAAATGGGGCATGGTCAACAATAAAGGCAAGACGCTCCTACCCTGCCAATTTGACGAATTGGGCTTCATTGATAAGACAGGCAACAAGGTCTTGCATATTTTCAAAAAGGAAGAAAAATACGGACTGATCGATACACTTGGGCAGCTTGCGGTAAGTGTACAGTATGAAGAAATAGGATCTTTTGGAGATGGCCGCTTGGCCGTAAAACGACAAGGTCGGTGGGGCTTTGTTGATCCAAACGGGAGGGAAATAGTTCCTTGCCGATTCGATGAAGTGGGTTTATATAGTGAAGGATGGGCAGCAGCTAAGCTCGGCAGCAAGTGGGGGTTCATCGACAAAAATGGAGATGTTGTTCTTGATTTTGTGTATTCGAAAGTTGGTTTTTTCAGCAATGGCCTTGCACCTGCCAAGGGCAATGGCCCAAAGTACGGGTACATAGATAGAACGGGAAGGTGGTCAATAGAACCTCAATTCACGTCAGCTTATGAATTTGACAGAGGCACGGCACAAGTAGAAATATTGCATGGTGACAGTTATAGAAAAGGGCTTATCGGAACGAATGGTAACTATATCGTCCGACCAAAATACACCTCTCTATCTCCCTTTAACCAATATGGGCTGGCAGTCGCTTGCCTCGGCGGCAATCCTCAACGATTCACACTCATCAATATCCACGGTGAAAATATTACAACCCAAACATTCCGAAGTATTGAAAATTTTTCTGAAGGCCTTGCAAGGGTTCGCAAAAAAGATGGGTACGGTTTTGTAAACTTGGCAGGGCAAGTGGCTATAGATGCTAAATTTGATAAAGCGAGTGATTTTAGGGAAGGCCGTGCCGCTGTTTGGGAAAATGGAAGGTGCGGATTTATTGATATCCAAGGTAATTATATTGTAGAGCCAGAATTTTCGAGATGCATGGATTTCAAAGATGGCAAAGCCATTGTATTTCGAGGAAACCAACGTGCCGGGCTGATTGATCTTAATGGTAATTTTTTAATTGAACCTGGCATTAATCGTTTACTGGATTTTGCTGAAGGCCGGGGACTTGTCCGCGATGAGCATTATAAATTTTACTACATCACAGAGCAAGCCCGATTCTACGATGGTTATTATGAAAAGGCAGGCCAATTTAAACATGGTGTAGCTGTAGTACAGGTGGAAGGCCGCTGGGCTATCATTAATCAACAAGGAATCGAGATCATTCCACCTAAGTATGATAAGATCGAACAATTCGATAATGGCCTGGCAAAAGTCAGGATCAAAGGATTTAATGGGCTCTCAAATACTGAGGGCGAGATGATCGTCCAACCAGATTACGAATACATTAGTTATGCGGGCGAGGGCCTGTTCCGAGTAGAGCAAGGTGATAAAGTCGGGTACTTTGACATTGAAGGGAAATGGGTTTGGGGTTTACAAGAATAAAAACTTATTGAATTTCTGATTTTGCAAAACCTCGGGAAGACCTATTTTTTTTGGCTCTTTGACAAACCCTTTGGAGCAGAAAAACCGTTAAAACGGTTTGGGCATAACTTGCTGAATATTAACCCACGACTTATTGGAATTCATTATTTATCCTCCGAAAATACATAACGCTCATTCAAGTCTCCTGACTTGAATAACTTATCTGAAACGCCTCTGGCATTTGTACGCCAGAAGCGTTTCAAATATTAGGTTTCAGACTGGAATCTGAAACCAGCGACGTTTTTAAGATTCGGCGGTTAAATTTTAAAAATCAACAAGTCGTCGGTTAATAGAATAGTCAGCTATCCAGTCGTTTTAACGACTTTCACGGGATTCCTGCCTGCCGACAGGCAGGTGCCAAAAAACCTCTTTTATAATTTTTTCAATGCACTTTTAGCAGAAGGAAATGTTGGATCAATAGCCAATGCTTTTTCATAATATTTTTTAGCATTTATTTTATCTCCTTTTTTTAAATAAGCTTCTGCCAAACTGTCAAAAGGATTTGCTTCATCAGGAAATAAAGTGGTATTCGCAGAAAAAATATCAATCGCTTCATCCAATTTATCTTCTTGCATTAAAGCATAACCTGCACTATTTAACAATATAGAATGTTTGTCATTATAACCTCCTTCCTTTAATATTTTTTTAAAATTATTTACCAAATAACCTTTCCCCTCTTTTTTATAAATTTGGAACAAATAATTAGCTGGCGGAATTTGAGCCTTCTTAACTTTTCCGCCTTTGTATGCATTCACAATTGAATGTGCCACTTCTTCAGCCACACCTCTATCCGTATTTGCCAAAACAATAACAAAGTGATTTTTATGGAAATTAATTTCCATCACTGCACTGACGCCTGGCCCTCCGCCTGCAAATCCAGCCTCTGCCCGAGGATTATTTAGCAATTCTTTCCAACTTAGGTCTGATTTATTAAAATCATTTACCAACAGTACTTTATACTCATCTTTTAACAATTTTTCAGTATAAAACAGCATGCTGAAAAAATTCAATAAATCATCAGCGGTTGCATACATTCCACCATCAGGTGTTGGGTATTCCAAATTTGGTGTATGATTGATTTTATTACCTGTAACTGAATAACGATAACTCTGTGCCTCTCCACTAATATTTTCAGCAATATTGTAATCAGTATTCTTGCAGCCTGTGATTGCATGAATTTTATCATCCAATAATTGTCCGAATTTCTTCCCTGTTACTTTTTCCAAAATAGCACCAAGCACCACATACCCATAATTGGAATATTGCTGATCTTCTCCTGGCTCGAAGACTAATGGCTCATTCATCAGCAGCGGCATGATATCGTCAATGTTTTTATAATCCCTGATATTTTCTAAATATTCCGGAATAAAAATATCTGGAAATCCAGCTGTATGATTTAGCAAATTACGAACAGTTATTTTGTCAGCTATTTTATTGGGAAATCCTAAATTAAACTTCGACAATTTATCTTCTAAAGAAATTAAACCATCCTGCACTTGCTGCAAAACCAATACAGCGGTATAGTCTTTATTAATAGACCCTATTCGAAATTTTGTTGCAGTAGTATTATCTGCATTATTTTCGATGTCGGCTTTTCCGAAGGCCTTTTGGAAATATGGCTTGTCATTTTCAGCCATTAATACAACGCCCGAAAACCATCCAACATCATGATAATCTTGAGCTATTTTATCTGCATTTATTGCTACTTCTGACAAAGCAGCTGTAACAATAGGTTCTTCTTTAAATTCAATAATTTTTCCAGGGCCATAAATAGGTTCTTTTACACCTTTGGGCTGTTCACCATTATCCAAACCAAATCCATCTATTCCATATGGTGGCATATGCTCTATTAAAATAAAACCTCCCATCCAATCACCATTTTTCTTGGATCGAAAAGTAGTTTCATATTTGAATTTTTCTGACCGATTGGCTTCAAATAAATCCAGCTGCCCGTCCTGCTGCCGAATGTCTTCTAAAATTGATTTCAACTCATCCGTAGAAATTTTTTCTGTTAATCTTTTTGAAAAAAGTTGAGTAATAGCGTTATCAGATATTTCTTCACCATTATTGATCAAATCCAATAACTGAATCAACTTTGAACCCGCTGGACTCTCATTCAACTGGCCTAAAGTTTGGACGCCTAAAGTTTGGGCATACATAGAAATATTAAAAGCGGCAAATAATAATAATATTGTTTTTTTCATGTGACTTTATGTTTGTGAATTAATTTTAATCGATTTAAACGACACGAATAAAATCAAAGCGTTCTTTCTTTTTTACACAATGGTATGAACGCATACAAATTTGTTATGAAACCATTATGAACCCTGAATTATAAGTTTATCACACAATTCCATCCTTTCATAACAAATACTACATTATTCAAGTCAATTCCATCATATTTGTGCAAATGATTAATTGAATGTTGGAAAAAAATAAGCTAAAAATATCAAAATTAGAAGCTTGTATTCACTTGGCTTTTTGGCTGTTCAGCCTGTGGATGCTCAATATGTCTTTGGCATATGAAAATGTAGAAGTTTTGGAAACTGATGGAGTATTAAAAGAAAGTCGAACGTTTGACTATCGCCTCTTTCCAATGATCTTTATTGTTTTGGTGGGAAAAATGATTTTAGTCTACGGGAACATTTTTTACATTTTCCCAAAATGCATAAAAGAAAAGAACTGGAAAAAAATGGGGTTTATGGCCCTTGCATTAGCAGCAGTTGTATTCCTTTTAGAATTATCCTTAGCTTATGCTTGGTCATTTTTAGATGAGAGAATCCCAGTCGGCGACTATTTGCGGTTCTGGAAATTAAATGCGATACTTTTTGCCTGTTATTATGGCATATCCCTCGCCTATGCCCTTTCAATAGACTGGTGGCAAAATGAAAAAATCCGTCAGGAGTTGATTAAGGAAAATCTAAGAACTGAGCTCGAATACCTGAAATCGCAAATCAACCCCCATTTCTTTTTTAATACTTTGAACAATCTATATGCGCTTTCTGAAAGGCAAAAAAATACAGATCTGTCAACAGGAATTGCGTGCCTTTCAGATTTAATGCGATATATGCTTTATGATGCTAAGGCGGAGAAGGTCGCTTTAGAAAAGGAAATATTGCATTTAAAAAACATCATCGAAGTAAATCAATTAAGGTATGGCGAAGAAGATGACTATACTGTTTCACTCAACGTATCAGGAAATATAAAAAGTAAATCGATCGCTCCACTTATTTTTGCTCCATTTGTTGAGAACGCCTTTAAACATGGGATCGAATTTAATAAGCCATCTTTTATAAAAATAGAAATCGAAGCAAATGACGATTGCATTTTGTTTGAAGTAATTAATTCAAATTACAACAAATCCAACGACGAACACAAACACACTGGCATAGGATTAAAAAATGTAAAAAGAAGGCTTGAACTTATTTATCCTGAAACGCATAAATTAATTATTGAAAATAAACCTGACACTTTCATTGTCAAACTTTCGATCAATGTTTAACGATTAACAAATCCATCAATGCTAAAAGCGATAGCCATAGACGACGAACCTAAAGCATTGGAAATCATACAGTCCCATGCAGACAAAATTCCGTTTTTGAGTTTAACAAAAACATTCAGAGATCCCATGTCTGCAATTGAATGGATACAAATCAATCCTTGCGATATTCTACTTCTCGACATCAATATGCCTCATTTATCTGGATTAAAATTCAGAAAAATAATAGGCCAAAAAACAATGATCATATTCACAACAGCTTATTCAGAATATGCCGTTGAAAGTTATGAACAAAATGCCGTCGATTATTTATTGAAACCAATCCAATTCCATCGCTTTTTTCAAGCTATTGTCAAAGCAAAAGAATTGTTTGAACTAAAAAACAGTGCAGATGGCAAGCCCATTCCAGGAAAAAACGAAATTACTGAAAACAGCATCTATATTAAAAGCGGAAATAAAAAATACAAAATAAATACTTCCGATATCCTATACCTCCAAAAAGACGGGAATTATGTTTTCTTTCATTTAAAAGACAAAAAAATAATGTCGAGAATGAATATGCAACAAGCATTGGATATTTTACCTGAAAAACAATTTATCCGCATTCATAAATCTTGGATTATATCAACCCTCCATATTGAAGTATTAAAAACAAATCAAGTTGTCATCAATTCAACTTCTATCCCAATTGGAAAAAGTTTTGAACAAGAAATAAAAAAAATGGGGCAATAACACATAAGTCATCTCGAATTTTTCTGTTTAGATGGCGGGCTGGGAATGACAAAATAAATAAGGCCGAAACGATAGCTTCTGATTTTCAGGTATTTATCAATAAAAAATCCCGAATTTTTGGAACACCAAAAATTCGGGACAATCTATCTTTCAAGAACAATCTTTATTAATGCTCTATCACAATTCTTTCAACGAAGGTCTGACCATCGTTTACTTTAATCTCTATCAGATAAAGGCCATTGATTAAATCATTGATATTAAATTGATAAACATGGTGCTGATCTACTAAATCATAGTTTGCAACCTGCCTACCCATAATATCTTTCAATATAATCGAACCGCCTTCTATCATATCAGAAAACTGCACATTCAGAATTGACGAAACAGGATTTGGATAAACTTCAACTGTATTATCTCCAAATGCTGAGATGTCTACTTGGTTGTTGATCGCTTGATCGTCGAGTTCTGCAAATGGAGTTGGACAGCTATTATTAATATCTGCAATACTGTTGCAACCAGATGCATTAAAGAAGATCGTGATTGCTCCGCTTATTCCGCCGCCATTTATCAAAGCTTGAATAGCACAACAATCTGACAATGCAAAATTGTAATACATAATAAAGCTACCACCAACAGTTGCCAGTGTTTGCAGGCCATTCAATGAAGTAAGGGATGAATTGAAATAGATAATTACAATTCCGCCAATTGTAGCAAGGTTGTCCAACCCAGTCAAATTGACCAGCCCAGTTTGCTGTATTAAGAGACCGTCTGTTATTTCGACTATGTTAGAAAGGTATGACAAGTCAGTTATATCAGTACCTTGAATGGTTAAACTACCATCAATGATGGAATAACAGGCTGACCAAGCGTCTACTTCGGCTTGTGTAGTAAATATCACATTGCCCACGTAGGTAAAGCCTGACAACCCTTCGTCAATATCACCATCACAATCATCATCAATGCCATTGCAAACCTCAGTTGCCGCAGGATTAACGGCAGCTTCTCCATCATCGCAATCCGTGTCAAGCTCCGTCAGCTCTGCGGCTACCTTATATCCTGCAGGACGCAAACATTGCGTAAGTGGAGCAGAAGGATCAGCTCCATAACCATCATCGTCAACGTCAGGATACCAAACTTGGCCAGGCTTTTCTAATGGATCATTGTCATCGCAGTCTGTTTCCGGGCCAGCCAATGAACCGAGTAATTTATACCCAGGAGGCTGATCACAATCTACAATAGATGCCTGATAATCAGAATAGCCATCATTGTCAATATCTTTATACCAAGTTGGTGGAGCTCCACCGGCAAGTACTTCAACTGTTCCTGTTTCTTCACAAATAGCCGGGATACCAAATACCTTAAATACATAATTATAGATACCGGGTGTCAAGCTTGTAAATTGGCCTGAAAACTGGTAATTGGCTCCACCATCAATGGAAAATCCAAGCTGTCCACCGCCTACTGTTGCAGACATGGTGATCGTACCGTTCCCGGCACCAGCACATGTTTCAGGAGTAGCAGTTACGACTATGTTGGTAATGAATTCCAGTACTGTCACTTTAGCAGTACAAGTATTTTGGTTACCACAAACATCTTCTGCTGTAAGTGTTATGAAGTTTTCCCCTTCATCCAGACAAGAGAACAAGTTCTTAGAAATTGAAACAGGAGTAACGGTAGCAGAGCAATTGTCACTGGAATTCGCTGCGTCAAAAACATCAGCTGGAGCGACCGTCCATTCTCCATTACCATTCAGTGTCACCGTAATATCCTGACATACAACTACAGGAGGTGTCGTGTCATCAACTGTAATTACTTGATCGCATGTATTACTATTTCCGCAAATGTCTGCTGCTTTCCACGTACGGGTAATGGTATAACTATGATCTGTACATGTCCCATTATTGGTTTGGGTACTGACATCAGTGGAAGAAATAGTTGGGTTCGGATCACAATTATCAACAGCTGTAGCTGAACCTGTAGCTGCCGGAGAATTATCAGCATCACATTCTACTGTCGTATTCGCAGGACAAGTAATCACTGGCCCTTTTGTATCAACAATAGATATGATCTGATCACAATCACTCATTTTTCCGCATAAATCAGTTGCAGTCCAGGTACGAGTAATAGTGTAAGTATGATCGGTGCAAGAGCCATCATTGGTTTGGTCATCAGCATCAGAGGAAGAAATGACCGGAGCTCCTGAACAATTATCTGTTGCAGTTGCTGAACCAAGTGCCGCTACCGACCAGTCACCATCACATTCTACTGTTGCAGCAGCAGGACAAGTAATAACAGGCGGAGTAGTATCTTCAACAGTAATTACCTGATCACAGGTATTCATGTTATTACAGTTATCCGTTGCCTTCCATGTTCGGGTAATGGTGTAACTATTATCAGAACAAATGCCTGTACTCGTTTGCGTACTCACATCCGTTGAGGAAATAGTTGGGCTTGTATCACAATTATCTACAGCAGTTGCTGATCCAGTATCTGCTGGATCAGTTGATTCATCGCATTCTACAGTTACAGCAGGAGGACAAGTTATCGCTGGAGCTTTTGTATCAACCACTGTAATAATTTGATCACAAGGATCACTCTCATTAGCACATGCATCCGTTGCAATCCATGTTCTTGTTATAGTATAGCTCTGATCAGTACAGCTGCCATCTGCAGTTTGAGTACTTGCATCATTGAATGATTCTGCTGGATCAGGATCGCAATTATCGGAACCCACAGCATAACCTGTGTTGATTGGCCCGGTGCTCCTATCACATTCAATAGTAATGGGCGGAGGACAAGCAATGGTGGGTTTTGTATTATCCACAACTGTAATTATCTGGTCGCAGGTAGTACTTGGATTATTGCAAATATCAGTCACCGTCCAAGTTCTTGTTATGGTAAAGGAGTAAGCTGCACATCCAGTCCCTTGATCGTCGCTGTCGTCATAGGAAGCAACTGGGCTTGGATCACAATTATCCACTCCTGTGGCAAATCCCAAAGTGCCATTCACGGTTGGATCGGTACTATCGTCACAATTGATTGTAACAGTGGGAGGACAAGTGATATCAGGTGGTGTCGTATCCGTGAAATTGATTAACTGTGTTTGTGGCGGACTTTGGTTACCGCAGTTGTCAATAGCCGTCCAAGTTCTTTCTAATACCCAAAGACCAGTGGCACAATCATTTAGGAATGGCCCTGTCAGTACATCTTGGAATGTAACTTCCGGCAATGGATCGCAGTTGTCATCTGCAGGAATCGGCACTGTTTTATGCGCAGCTTCTACAAGACTGGCAAATAGAGTTCCTGATCCTGGTGTAGGGCTATCAAAAAGACCGACACAGAAACCTGGAGGGAACAAGTGCACGTATTCTGCCTGCGGAGGTACACGATCAATTTCATCTAAGATTACAAGCGGTTGCTGGTTGTACAAGTAAATAGGTGGCCCTCCTATTTGGAGGATTTCCAATTCAAAAAACACATCAAATGAACTACAAGCTAAGGTAGGCTGGCTTGGTACTTGGCCAACAATAAATCCAGTAGAAGGTGGAAGCGGGGCTCCAGGTCCAATACCGTTGCCAGCACCAACCCTAAGTGTGAACCCACCACCAGTCAGTTCCATCTGAATTATTTCCGTTGGAATCACATCATTCTGACCATTAATAACGGCGGGGCAAGGAGCCGTAGGTAAAGCAATGTCTATCGCAGCCCCCCGGTTGACCAATACAGGCCCAGATAACATTAGTTCATTTTGACCTGGCACAGTACAATTAAGAACTGGCCCAACGTTAATACTCACTTCTCCAGTTGACTGCATCACATCCTGCCCTGCAGGAAGATCAAGGAACCAATTTGGCACTGGTGGCCCAAACTGATCTTCTATCGGTAGGCAAGATGGATCAACGCGTGGATCTTGCGGTACGCCTGGAGGCACTGGATTTAGGTTAAAGTTCTCTGGCCATTCTATTGTCGTATTTCCAGGGGCTGTGAATGTAGGTGCCTCTGTATCTTTAAATGGTATTAATTGTACACACGTTTTCATCAAACCACAAGCATCAGTAGCTTTCCAAGTACGTTCAACGATCCATAAGCCAGTCAAACAATCACTCGGAAATGGCCCTGTCAGCACGTCCTGATAAGTAACAGATGGCGTACCACAGTTATCTGACACAGTCGGCGTTCCTGTCAAACTTGGCGGGATGCTCGGATCCTGTGGTGTATTTGGTGGTGGTGGACTAAAATCGAAATTGCTCGGCCATTCTATCGGTGCTGGATCGGGTGGACAAGAGATGTCTGGAGGTGTTGTATCGGAAAAAGTAAAAGTTTGTACACAGGTGTATGCCAAACCACATGCATCCGTCGCAGTCCAGGTTCTTTCTACAATCCACAAGTTCGGACAATTGGCGGGCGTGGGTCCAATCAATACATCCTGATAAGTTACCGTTGGTGTTCCGCAGTTATCTGTTGCCATAGCAGTTCCATATACGCCAGGAGCAATACTTGGATCCTGTGGTGTATTTGGTGGAGGTGTACCTAAATTGAAATTGCTCGGCCACTCTATCGGTGCAGGATCGGGTGGACAAGTTATGTCTGGAGGTGTCGTATCAGTGAAAGTAAAAGTTTGAACGCAGGTGTGCGTCAAACCACATGCATCCGTCGCAGTCCATGTTCTTTCTACAATCCACAAGTTCGGACAATTGGCGGGCGTAGGGCCCGTCAATACATCCTGATAAGTGACTGTCGGTGTACCGCAGTTATCAGAAACAGTGGGGATTCCATAAGTTCCAGGAGCAATACTTGGATCTTGTGGCGTATTTGGTGGAACAGAGTTAATATTAAAACCAACAGGCCATTCGATCGGGGCTGGATCTGCTGGGCAAACATCGATAGATGGTGGCGTCGTATCGGTGAAAGTGAAAGTCTGAACACAGACATCCATTAAACCATTTATATCCGTTGCTGTCCAGGTACGTTCGACTAACCATAGATTGGGACAGTTACCTGGCGATGGGCCAATCAGTACATCCTGATAAGTTATAGCTGGCGGGCCACAATTATCTGTTGCAGTGGCTACGCCAAATAAACTCGGATCTATAATTGGGTCTTGCGGTGTATTTGGTGGAACGGAGTTTAAATTAAATCCTACTGGCCATTCTATTGAAAGTGGATCGGCTGGGCAAGTAATAACTGGATCTTCCGACTCCGCTGTTACGTCCAAGTCTGCAGTTGCCGGAGGCGATTGCAAACCATTGGCCGATATAGGGCTGGTTGTATTTGTATAAATTCCAGTTGCAGCATCACAAGGAATATTGATTTTTATACTGAAAGTACAACTTCCTCCGGGGGCTAAGCTTCCATCAATAAAACTGAAAGTTCCCCCACTAGAAAAGACCTGGGCCGATTCCCCACAACTGCTTACATCAGCCATGATAGGTGTATTGACCGTCGTGCCAGCCAGCATGTTATCGAGATTGTCAAAGAAATCTATATCATCTGCAGAATTTGAGACATCCAAATTTTCTATCGTGAAAGTCAACAAGGCACTTTCGCCAGCCGTGACAGGCCCATCAAAACTTTTGGAAAGTTTCAGTGTGCGGACCTGAAGGTCGTCTGTTGCCATTCCACCCGTCACAGGCGATGAGACCACCATACCTGTTACTTCTCCTGTTGTATTGGTAAATAAATTTCCAGTTACTGCTACTGGCACATCTACTACTATCCTAATAGTACAGGAAGTCATAGGGAGCAATGGTCCTCCTCCTGCATAACTGAATGTACTTGCCGGAAAACTTGCCATACCACCGCAAGTGTTCATTGTTGCCGAAGAAGCTACTGCCCCCGTCAACATCGCATCCAGGTCATCAGAAAATGTAATATCAGTAACAGTCCTTGTATCATCAAGGTTGGTGATGATAAACTCAAGGGTCGCTTGGTCGCCAGGTTCCACTGGGTCGTCTATAAATTCTTTGGTGATGCCGAGCAGGTTGTTGTCAACTTCCAAGTTATCACTGGCAGGTGGTAGAATTAATACATTGCCATCAACTAAGGCAAATAAATTAGAGGTACTGTTATTATAAAATCCACTATTAGCACTTGCTGGAACAGGCACATCTACGTCGACAGTACAAGAGCTCCCATCAGGAATAATACCCGTTATACTTATACCATTTCCTGCAATCGAATTGACCGTGAGCCCACAACTGTTAGAAGTTGGGGGCAAAGTAGCCATCAGGCCTGGAAGGGATGCATCAATATCATCGGAAAGGCTAAATATATTAACATCATCAGCCCCATTCGTGTTATCAAAAACAAAACGCAAGGTTACCGTTTCGCCTGGCAAAGCAGGGTCGCCAATGAATTCTTTGCTATAATTAAAGTCGGTGACCAGCAGGTCAGCCTCAGCTGGATTTCCTGTGACCGTCTCTCCAGCAACCGTAGCCGTCAAATCGCTGATTGAGTTGGTATAAGTGTTTAGTGCCCCTGCGGGGATATCGATCGCTACGGTAATAAAACAACTGCCGCCTGGCACTAATGTGCCACCAGCCAAACTAACGGTACTGGAACCAACAGCTGCTGATACTGTTCCCGAACAGTCCGTCGACAAATTATTGGGATCGCTAACAACAGCACCCATAATAAAGGCATCCAGATCATCTGAAAAGGCTAAAGCCGTGGCGTCTCCTGAAGCCTGTTCATCATGACTGATAGTAATGGTCATATTAACTGATCCGCCAGGTGCTACTACATCACTGCTGAAGCTCTTTTCTATTCGAGGAGCAAAGAGCACTTCCAGATCATCCGTAGCAGGTGCTCCTGAAACATCGTCACCATTGACAGTTCCGGTTATACTGGAAGTGGTATTGGTATATGTCCCTCCGGGAAATCCTTTCGGAATGTCGATTTGTATAGTGAATGTGCAATTGCTTCCAGCGGCTATAGAGCCACCAGTAAGACTCAATGCATGTTGATCAGTATCAGGAACTATCATCAACAAAGTTCCTCCACAAACAGGATTACCCGGCAAGGTCACAGAAACCGGATATACTCCTCCTAAGAAATTGGTCAGGTTATCAATAAAGGCAATGTCATCTAAAGAATTGATTGGGTCCGTATTCGTAATGGAAAATTCAAGATCGACCATTCCGCCAGGCCCTACTGGGTCATTGGTAAATGTCTTTGTGAAGGTCGGCGCAAATTCAACAAATAGAGGTGCTGAAGCGTCATTGCCTACCACTGGATTACCATCAAGGTCACCCAAAACTGTACTCGTTGTATTAACATAAATCCCAGGAGCAGCTCCAGCAGGAACATTTAAAGTCACAATGAATGTACAGGCATCTCCATTAGAACCGAGTGTACCACCTGTCAGAGATAGTTCACCGCCCGTAAAATCAAGCATTGAGCCTGCACCACAAGGATCTATAGGAAGGGGCAATACTGGCGTCATTCCAGAAATAAAACCATCTAAATTATCTGTAAATGAAATTGATGTAGCTGAAAAATCACGATCAAAATTTTTGATATTAAACTCCAAATCCACCGTACCGCCAGGTGGTACAGGGTCATTTAAGAAGCTTTTTTGGATATGGATGGGGTCGCCTCTAGTGACGTCTATGGCAGCTGTTGCTTTTCCACTGCTTTCAGGCGGAGAAAAGCCAACAGTAGCAGTCATATCACCCGTCACATTTTCCAGCATTCCAGTACTTGTTGTTTCTACTTCCACTGTAATGGTACATGTCGCTCCCGCACTAACAGCTGCACTATTGACTCCACCACCATTTGAAAGTGAAACGACCGAAGTGCCTGAAACAGCTGTCACAACCCCTCCTGTATAAAACCCATCAGTACAACTGTTAGTGATATTGGCAGGGGAAGCTACTACTAAACCTGCCGGTAAATTATCAATAAAGTTTATGTTGTATGCTTGAGAAGCATTGGCAGTATTATCTATAGTAAAGGTTAGTGTACTCACTTCTCCAAGATCAACAGATGATGGAGAAAAGCTTTTGGTAAAGCCGGGCCTGTTAGTAGCCACCGTTAAATCAACTGGGGATGAAGTTGGCGGATCTCCTGCTTGCTCATTGAATGTCAAGGCAATAGAAGGATTCGTATGTGCTCCAGGAGTGCTGGCTGTGACATTTACGGTCACATAGCATTCTTGGAATGCCCCCAGTTCACCACCTGAAAAAGTGATAGTACCATCACCTGCTGGGGCTGTGACAACACCATTTATACATGTGGTCGAAGCACCCGAAGGATCAGCAATATCCACATCACCGGGCACAGTTGGCAGTACATCCGTAAAAGCAAGCCCAGTCACCGGTAAACCTGAAGGATTTGTAATGGTAAATGTGATAGTTGAGACACTTCCGGGTCCAATCTCATTTGGACTAAATGCCTTAGAAATAGTAGGATCCTGCGCATCAGCATTGAGCGCAAATAAGCACATCAACAATAAGGGCAACATTATTTTTTTATAAATGGTAGAATTTTCCATTTGGATCATCTTTTTGTATTCGTAATTAGGTGTAGAATTTATCATAAGAACCTATTTGATCCCTCACCATTGAAGGTTTGGGTGAATTGTCATTTGTCAAATTTTAACTACTTTTTTCACTATTACTTTGTCGGCAAAATGTATTTGTAAAAAATACAGTCCGGTATTTAAATCTTCACTTCTGTCTAAAGTGAATCGGTCACTTCCAGTAGGGATATTTTGTTCCAAAACCACACTCGCATCAGCGCTAAGTATTTTCACTTTAGCAGCTGATCGCAAAGGGTTTTCAAAGGAAATTGTCAGTTTATCGGTAAATGGATTTGGAGCGATGATCACATCCAATTGCTGATCTTTGTCTTCGACTGCATTTGGACCATCTTGAAATTCCACAATAGTATGTAGTGTGTCAACAGATAGGGCGTCAACGTGATCCACGTGCCCGTTTGGCCAATCGATACGAATGGAATCTATCTGCTCCATTTCACCCAAACCAAAATGCACGATGGATGTATTTTGCGAAGCGTAGGTATCGCCACCACCATAAATCTCCCGAACGAAAGTTTCACCTCCGGCATACAGCCAAACTTTTGAGCCATAGGCATCCCGGTTGGATTCGACACCTTCCAGTTTCAGCTGTATGTAGTGATTGTCGTTTTCTGTTTCATTCAGGTAAAATTTCGAGTGAAATTCCAACTCTTCCAAAGAAACTACAAAAATATCGAGGTCCCCATCATGATCGAAATCGGAATAAGCCATGCCCCTATTGTAATCTGTATCGGCAACACCCGCCGCTTCTGAAACATCGGTAAAAGTTTTGTCGCCGTTGTTTAGGTAAAGCTTGTCTGGATCTTGCATGGCAGTCGCCCAAGCCGCAATGGCGGACATTCGGCCATTGGCCACATACAGGTCGAGTAGTCCATCATTATCGACATCAAGAAAAGCCGTTCCCCAGCCAGTTGTATTTCCTTCACCTTCTACCTCGGCATTTTCCACGCCAGCAGCTTCTGTAATATCTTCGAAGATGCCGTCTTTGTTTTCAATTAGGATATTCCGGCCAATGCTTGTAGTATAATAATCGAAATCAAGGTCTTGGTCAAAGTCGCCAGCAGCGATGCCCATACCGAAAGCCTGAACATCTGCTCCGCTTTCGGCACTGATGTCTGTAAAGTTTCCTAATCCATCATTTTCATATAAAACATTGGCTTCCAGCCAATAACCAAAATCGTTGGCTACATAAATGTCCACGTCGCCATCCATGTCAAAATCAGAAGATACACCGGCGATGGTGCAGCCGTTGTTGCCCGTGACCTGAAGTTCTTCTGACATTTCAGTGAAGGTCAGGTCGCCGTTATTTCGATATAGATAATTGGGAAAGCAATCGTGTGCGTAGCCGTTGAGGGTTCCTGTTGAATCTTGAGTAAAGGCCACATTTTCAATATGGTTGAAAACAAAAATGTCGAGAAATCCATCAGTGTTATAATCCAGAAACATAGCTCCTTCGGAGAAAGTCTCCTCTGTCAGGCCTGCCTGCAGGCCTATTTCGGAGAAAGTACCGTCGCCATCATTCAGGAATAGCAAGTTGCGGCCTAACGGCGTTAGGGGTCCGTTGTACATTTCCCAGGTAGTGACGAATATATCCCGGTCACCGTCATTGTCTATGTCACCGGTTGTCACCGACATGGTATTAAACTGCACCGTTGCAAAAAGACCAATGTCTCCATTGATCTTGGCGAAGGTACCGTCCCCCTTGTTTTCGTACAGTTCATCTCTGGACATACCGCGGGTTACGTATAAGTCTTCATCTCCATCATTATCAAAATCAAAAAATGCAGCCCCTCCCCCAGTCAATGCTCTTGCCCGGTAAACATGGTCGATCCCCATAGCAATGCTCTGCTCAGTAAATACCTGAGCATCCAATTCATATAGAAAAGGATTAAACACGAAGGAGAGGACTATGTAAAAAAATGGTTTCACCAGATAAGATTAATACCTAAAATTCAGAGACATACGATGAATTACCCATGAGAAAGAACCACTCTGGCTTGAGCAATTCTTTCCCATAGTCATCCATCTTTTGGACAAATCTTATTGTCGAATCATCACTTTTGAGTCGATGATTTTTCCATCGACAGAAAGTGTGTACACAAATGTTCCTTTTGCATACGTCTTGCTATCCAATCTCAATTCACCAAGGCCTCTTTGGTCAAGGTCAAATGATTTCAGTAGCACACCATCAATATTTCTCACTTCTAAGACAGCATCATCGGCCGAATCAGAAATGAAAAATTGGACTTTGGTGTCATCCGTATAAGGATTAGGTGAGTTTTGTAATAAATAAGAACTGGCAAGATTCAAGTTGGAAGCGGCCTCGCTGCAGCAATTGGACATTTCCATCTTTATGTTCTCATTTTCCTTTGCCAATTGCTCGTTATAAACACGGAGTTCATTGAGTTCCGTTTCCAGATTTTCGAGCCTTTTCAGTAGTAGGTCTGCAGGGCTTTCATCACCAACGATCACATCGTCTTGGCCACTATGTAAGAAATATGTACCAGGAATATCTGCATCATCAATTTCAGTGAGGTTGTCGCCACTTTTCAGAACTGGCTGATCGACCACAATCGGCTTGTCAGGTGTAGTTCCTAATGGACGGCCATTATTATCTGTTTGGCTCTGTCCAATGACTAATTGCAAGGCAAAAACCTGCAATAAAAGAAAGATAGTATATTTTAAATTTTTCATTTTATTCTATTTTAAAATATGGAAGAATTTGGTTTTAAAATGTCGGGATTATTCATCACCTATTTGATTCACAGATTTAACTGAATCATCGTTCTGCTTCATCACCATCTGTGTCAAAGCTGCTACCTGTGCTTTCAGCTCTTCCAAAGAAGCTACTTGGCTTTGTAAGGAGTTGATTTCTGCTTGCTGTGCATCTATGATGGTTTGTTGTTCTTTGATGGCTTCCACTAAAACAGGAGTCAAGCGTGAGTAGTCCACTGACTTATAGCCTTCTTTGTCCGTTTGCACTACCAATGGCAATACCTCCTCAATCTCCTGAGCAATAAACCCAAGCTGTTGTCCTTCATTGAAATGCTTGTCTGGGAATTCATCGATTTTCCAATCGTAGTTTACACCTTGAAGGTTGAGTACTTTTTCCAGGCTGTTTTGTAGAGGAGAAATGTTCTTTTTGAAGCGGCGGTCGGAGGAGCAGGCTACGCTTGTTGCTACACTTACTGCTGTAGTTGATATAGTGCCGTTGACGTGGAGGGCGGAGCTTGGGTTTGTGCAGCCTATGCCGACATTGCCACTTGAATTAACTCTCAATCGTTCTGTACCTCCTGTAGTAATTGCCACATTACCCATAGATGGATGATATATACCAGTATTTGTATCCCCAATATAAGACCAACTTGGCACAGATGCTGACCCTCCATTTGCTTGAACACCATTAGCAGTTATCACTAATGCCCTCTGCCCATTCGCACTAAAGTTTACTTGATCTGCAGTTGGACGATAAAATCCGGTATTGGAGTCATTTGTAAATGAATACGAAGGAGAACTTACCGACCCATCATCTGCTAAAAAAGTACTACCACCACCGCCACTTGCTGTCAAATCCAACCAACTCGATCCATTATAATACTCCACAATATTAGAAGTACTATTCCCCCGCAACATGCCTGCTACTGGTGCTGGCCTTTGGGCATCAGTACCAAGTGGCAAAAGGATCGAATTAGTTGTATTAAAATGCATTACAGCACCCGAATTGGGACTAGTAGTTCTGATACCAATATTATCATGCGAACCACCTTTCAAATACAAAAGGTTATCAGGTGCACCCGGTGTAATTTTGAATGGTAGAGTAGATGAATTCGTCACATCCCTCACAAAGAAATTAGTCTCATTACCCGCAACATCCCAAGTCTGTTGTGTAAACCCAGAAGAACCATTTTGTTCTAACCGCATAGTTGGAGAATCACCGTCTGTAATATGCAACTCGACCACTGGATTTGAATTGCCCAGTCCAATATCCCCATCTGCTTCTACATATAATGAATGAGTAGGTGCACTCGCTTCTATGGTAAAAGGTGTCCTTCCACCATCAATGTCGTCAATAGAGAACTTATTTGCACCACCATTCGAAGAATCATTGGCAGTAATCTGCCAATCATTGGAAGGGAAACTAGCAGAAACACTAGTATCTTGAAATTTAATTCGCAGATTATTCTCTTTCAAACGAATGGTGTCAAAACCAAAACTCTCTGAAGATGAACAATCTACTCCAACACAGAGACTACCTTGTATCATTACGTCAGTAGCAAATGTCTGTCCTACTCCAGCTAGAGCAGAATTGTCAGTTGCATGGTCGGGAAAATCTAGTCCTACAGTATTGATTGAAGCATACAATGAGGGGTGATCCAGTTCCCAACTACTGGACATGGTCGGCAAGTTTAGTTCACCTTCTTGTTGGGTCGGTATCACATATTTGCCCTGTTGAATTCTAAAGTTCATAGCAAACTTATCCACAACATCAGGCAAGCCATTAGCTTTTCTATAAGCAGCGATACCCACCTGATCATTCTTCATCCTCATTTCAGATAAATCACTCCGCTGCTCTTCTGTCAATTCAAAAACGGGCGTAATCTGTAAAGAATACAATCCATCTTCAAACTTTTCTCCTTCTGCATTTAAGCTTGAAAGTGAAATTTCATTTGTATAATCCACCCTTTGTTTATGGTAGTAGTTGTTCGGGCCTCCTATTTCTACAAAATAAGAACTTGGAGTTTCGTCAGTCATTTCGACTTTTGCGTTTTCAGAAGTAATATCAACATCTTTTACGATGTCTTGACCAATTGCATTTTGGCTAAACACCAACATACAGCAAATAGCCCCGCATAATAGGTAAACGTTCCTAAATTTCATCTGATTAAATATTTAATGATTAAATAATATTAAAACTCAATGACTTACTTTAAGTCAATTTCGACTCTGGATATTAAAAGGGATAGGTGCTTAATGAATTGATTGTTTCAAATTAATTCATTAATAAGCATTTAAATCGGCTGGGATCGAACTGTAAGTTTCGTGATTTGTAAGGTGCAAGTGTAGTTGTAAGATTTTAAGAAGGGATAATATAAATCTCTCTTAGCCGCCGCTAAGTTATTACATTAAGTCCTCTCATACAAACATTCCTTTCAAAAGATTATTCGTTTTTAATAAATCCAGTATAAATGAGCAATTCATCATTTTGATTTGGTATTATGTACACGTCGGTATCGCCTGAAGCTACTCCTATTCCCCTCGCTTCCAGCACAGCTTTCATTCCTGATTCTAATGTGGGAATTAATTCGAAACCACCTTTTTCATTTCCTAAAAGCACACATCCTGAAGACGTATCCAATGGGCCTGTCTGCACTTCGAACCCCCTATCATTTCCTACCAGGACGAGGTCAAGATGCCCATCCCGATTGATGTCTTTTGCCAAAATTCCATAAACTGGAGAAATTTGCGCTGCGCTTGGAAGATTACGTCGCTTAAACCCATCAAGCGTATTTTCAAATAAGGATGTTGCCAAAATATTTGCTCTATAATATTCTACTTCCGTTAATTGGTCTACAGAAAAAACTTCTTGGATTGACGCTTTAGCATAATTTGTATTCCTCACAAATTTCTTCTTTAAATAGGGCAGCTGCTTGATTAAATCATCCCTCATTGGGACTGGTAACTGCCTGCCACCTTCCTCCACACAAATAATTGGATCAATACTTCCATTCTCATCAAAATCAGCGGCATACAGATGCAATGGTGCTTCAAATCGTGTATTAAGGCCAAGATTCCCAGCGACAATATCTACATCGCCATCGCCATCAAAGTCGACAGTCTCCATTGTATTCCACCAACCATTTGAGTTTTCTATTTCTTGAGAGAGCTTAAATCTTCCTTCTCCGATTTCATAAATCATCACAGGCATCCATTCTCCAACAATGACTAAATCATCTTTGCCGTCTCCAGTCATATCAGCAAAGTTTAGGTCTGTAACCATCCCTATATTTTTGAATTCCGGAAATAGCTCTTCTGTGACATCCACAAATTGTCCATTACCATTTTTCAAAACCATACTTTGTGGGCGTTCAGGAAAACGACCAGGAACTACCCGCCCGCCAACCAATAAATCAAGGTCACCATCCGCATCAATATCATGGGCAGCAACAGCCTTACCACTGCTGAAAATAGATGGGAGGGTGAAACTCTTCTCAAAATGTCCTTTTCCATCATTTAAATACAAACGATCCTGATAATTTGGATCTTCTTTCGGCCATTCATTCCCGCCGCTCACTACATATAAATCTTGATCCCCGTCATTATCAGCATCGAAAAATAGAGCGCCTGTATCTTCATGTTTTGCATCTGCCTCAAATACGACCTGGCCTGATTTAGAAAAAGAACCATTTTTATCTCGTAAAAAAATAGCCCCAGTTTGACCCGAAGCACCGCCAATAAAAAAATCTTCATTGCCATCTCCATTTAAATCAGCGATTGCCAAGGCCGGCCCTAAATTCGAATAACGGTGTGGAAGCAATCGTTCTCTATTGAAGTCTTCAAATTGATTTTCTTTGTGTTTAAATAAATCTTGATCAATTTTATTAAAATATTTCGCAACTTTATTTTTATCATCCGCAGCTACTTCAAGGGCATTCTTTATATCTATCACCAATCGTTGATTAGCTGGAACATTTTCAATTACCTGCTGCTTTTTATTTGGCCAAATAATTTTAATCCTATCTACAATATTGTCCTTTAATCCAATTTGAAATATTGATTCGACAGATGAATAAAATCCACGAACCGGAGACATTTCTTGGAAAGCAATTAAATCACCATTTTCATAAATATATATTTTCGCCCCTATCCCTTCTGGATTCAAATCTGTTCCTTTGCATTTAATCTGTAGCCAATTATTTTTAAAAGATTTATTTTTATAAATAAATGGCACATCATCGATATTCTGGATAATCAAATCAAGATCTCCATCATTATCCAAATCAGCATAGGCAGCGCCATTAGAAAAAGTTGGTTCAGAAAATCCCCATTCCATCGTCACATCTTCCAATTCTAAAGTCCCATTATTCCTAAACATCCTGTTCTTTATTTTTTCACTCGGCATTAGATTTGAAAAGTCTTCAAATTCTTTAAACCTACTTTCGCTAATTCCTCCTGTTCTATTTATACTGTCAGCTGTATAAACGAAAAAATCAATATCATTTAAATCCCTGCGCACACCATTTGTGATAAATAAATCTTTCCAACCATCGTTGTCAAAATCAGCTGCCAGAGGCGCCCAACTCCATTCTGTGTCATACATTCCTGCCAAACAACCAATTTCACTAAAGTGACCATCGCCATTATTTAATTGCAAAGTGTTCCGCATTTGTTGGTCGCCGTATCCTTGCCGGATTAGTTGCTTGTATCGTTCCAACTGCATGGTAGTCAATTGCTTGTGGCGGCGTTCCCATGTCTCACCCAACATATCCAAAGCAGCTACTTCCAATAATCCATCATTATTTAAATCGGCAATTTCAATGCCCATTGCATGGTTAGTGAAATGCTGGAAATAATCGTGGATTTTATCTGAAAATGTACCGTCACCGTTATTGATATATAAAAAATCAGGCATGATAAAATCATTGGCAACATAAATATCTGGGTAGCCATCATTGTTAAAATCGGCGCTCATTAAACTCAGCCCCCATGCCCTGTTATTTATTCCTGCACTTTTACTAACATCCACAAATTTTCCATTTTCGTTTTTGTACAATTTATCGGATTCATATACATCAAGTGGGGGCCGCATGCCTGCATACGGCATTTCCTTGGTCGGTTGGAAATCAATATTATTTATTTGTTTATAATCGACTGGATGATTTAAAACATAACAATCTAAATCGCCATCTAAATCATAATCGAAAAAATGCGCATGCTGGGTTGGAGAAATGTCATCTAAACCATATTCCGCTGCGCTTTCTGTAAATGTATTGTCTTTATTGTTTACAAATAATAAATTCTTCCTTTCTGGAATTGGCGACAAGAAAGTGCGGCAGACATAAACATCCTGCCAACCATCTGCATTAATATCCACAACTGTTACACCTGTTTTAATTCCGATAAAATCAGCAATACCTGAAGACTCAGAAATATCCTCAAATTTAAAATCGTCATTATTTAAATATAGTTTACAAGGCTGTAAACGAGAAGTAAAAAACAAATCCTGTAATCCATCATTATTGACATCTAAAATCGCTACTCCACCGCCATTAAAAATATTAGCATCAACAGAAAAATTATACCTATATTCTTCTGTAATTGTTTGCACGAAATCTACTCCAGAATATTCTGCGGGAATACGTTCAAAAAGAGCCTCTTCCTGAACAGTATTATTATTTTCTACTTCATTTTTACATGAAAAAATAAATAGGAATAACAATAAAAAATAAATATTATTTGTGTTGTTCATTTTAATTAAATCAGATGAATTTAATGTCATGTCTTTTCTTCGGGAAACAAACTTATTTCTACAATCTCGCAAACTGTATGGCCAATTAAAATATGGCATTCCTGTATTCTCGGTGTATCATTTGTTGGGACTTTAACTAGGCAGTCACAATACTTGTTCATCATTCCTGAACCAGAGCCTGTTAATCCAATTGTAACCATTCCTTTCTCACGTGCTTTTTCTAAAGCCTTTACCACATTTGGTGAATTGCCTGAAGTAGACAGCCCTACCAGTACATCCCCCGGCCTTCCCATAGCTTCGGTAAGACGGGAATAAACATCTTCATAGGAGTAGTCGTTGGCAACAGCTGTGAGATGGGAAGTATTGGCATGCAAGGCTGCGGCAAAAAGCGGTGGCCGATCGTAATAATATTTGCCTGATAGCTCAGATGCAAGGTGCTGGGCATCAGCTGCACTACCGCCATTGCCACAAAACAATACCTTGCCGCCTGCTCGGTAGCAAGCAACCAGCAATTCTGCCATTTCCCCTACTTTTTCCAACAACTGCTGATCTCTCAACATTTGCTGCTTTAAAGAAATGGCGGTTTCTAAATTTTTCTTGAATGTCGGAATGGCCTCCATGTAGTATTCATTTCAGGGACAATATTAGCAAACCCCTGGGACTGCTCTGCATGCTGAGTATTTTTTTAAAGGAATTGTATTTGCTGTTTCAAAATTTAGCAACCCCAGGCATTCCGTTTTGATAAAATTTTTTGGCAACCTACATTTACAACCTCAAATTTGAGCAGTAGGCCATTATGTCATAGAAACGAATGAATGGCAATTCCTAAAATTTGCAATTTCCTATATTAAATGAAATTATATACAACCCAAGGTAAGCCCTATAATAATCTGTTTGTTTTTGCAATATTAGCATGCTGCTGCTTTGTACAAACAACTGCTTTTACTCAAGCTTCACATAAATTGGATGGCAAATTAGACGGCGCACTGCTCGGTGGCGGAGCGGTTTCCTTTGGACTCGGATTTTACTTCATGGGGAAAGTAGAGCCAATGACAGAGAAAGAAATAAGCCTACTTGATCCATTAAACGTAAATGCATTCGATCGGCCAACCACAAGAAATTGGAGCACAAAAGCACATCATATAAGCGATATTACACTCCATTCAGCATTTTATGGGCAATTTGCATTGCTACTTGACAACAACACCAGAAATGAAATAGGAACTGCTGGTACGATGATGGCAGAGGTTATTCTAATCAATAACGGTATCACGAATATTTTAAAAGGTACTGCCAAGCGGCGTCGACCTTTTACTTATAACCCGAATGCGCCATTAGACAAGAAAATGGCAAAAAATGGCAGGTATTCATTTTTTTCAGGTCATGCATCCAATTCTGCGGCCTACTCCTTTTTTGCTGCGAAAGTTTATTCTGACAATAATCCTGGGTCAAAATGGAATCCATACGTTTGGTCGGCAGCCGTCACACTCCCAGCAGTCACTTCATTTCTGAGGGTAAAGGCAGGCAAACACTTTCCTACAGATGTGATCGTAGGCTATGCGGTAGGAGCAGCAGTCGGCTTTCTTGTGCCTGAACTTCACAAACTCTGAATGAGTTTTTGCCCCTTCATTAGTATTTCTCGATTTATCCACCTGACACCTGACACCTGATACCTGATACCTGACTCCTGACTCCCGACACCTGACACCTGACTCCTGACTCCCGATAAATTGCCCCATACAACGCCACGCCATTCTTTTTTCCACTATTTAATTGGAAGCTGCCAGACCGATTCTGCAACTTTGCGGTTCAGTCAGGCAACGTGCCAATGAAATTGGCGTTCTGCCAACGTTCATCTGCTGAATTGAAACTAAAACTATTTGGAAGGCTTACATACAATTATACTGTACCATAATAGGGTTTGTGCAAATGAAGGAAGTTGATAATAGGTTGATAAAAAGTTTATAAAGGTTGATTATAAACCTATATATCAACAAGCATGATTCGCACAAAACCTAAATTGGCCAAGTATATATTAAGCTTTCCACAAAATTATTCTTAATGAAAAAAGTAATTAACTACTTCCTTTGGGCCATATTGTCGTTGATTGTGTTTAGTGGCTGTGAAGGTGAAGAAGAACCTATTCCTGCTTACATTCGAATTGAAAATTTTCAAATGACAGCGAATGACCCTAGTTACCATGGCAGCATTTCACATAAAATCACAAATGCAAGAGCTTTCCTGACAGACAAAAACACGAATCAAACACATGCTCTTGGTATGCTTGATTTACCCGTAACTGTCCCCGTAATTGTAACCGGCGAATTCGATTTAACCATTGATCCAGTCATCAAATCAAATGGAAACAGCTTCTTTCTTGAAATATACCCTTTTTACGAGCGATTTACGACACCCGTTACTTTATCCCCTACGGAAGAAATTACGGTGAACCCAACGACTTCCTATATCTCCAATGCTAATTTTCGCCTGATAGAGAATTTCGATGGCAATGGTCATCAGTTTTCAGTAGACCGAGACAACAACCCCAATACTTTCATCGAACTCTCGACTGAAGATGTGTTTGAGGGCGCCCAATCTGGGAAAATAACCCTTGACACTGCCAATAATGTATTTGTAGTAGCCTCAAACCAATTGTATGAAATAGATGCTATTGATGCTGGAAAAGTATTTATGGAAGTCAATTACAAGACCGATGTCCCTCTGGAATTCGGCGTTCTGGCAATCAATGCATTAGGTGATGAAACGCCAAATTTCGAATTTGGTGTTTTTGCCCGGGAAGAATGGAATAAGATCTATTTTAACATGACCAACCTATTGGCTACTTCCAATGAAAACCAATTTGTCTTTGTTATCAGGGGAGGAATCCCTATTGAAAATGGAGGTTTTTCACTCACAGAAGCGAATGTTTATTTTGACAATATTAAGTTGATTCATTTCTAAAGAATTAATTATTTAAGTATTGATACTTTAGAATTCAGATATTAGGCAATAGGTAAATGACTGAAATACAATATTTTATCTATCGCCTAATATCTAAAATCTAAAGTCTTTCTACTTGCCTTCAATTTTCAGAACAAAATACCGAGCAATAAATACGAACAGCCAACCAAATTAATGCGTCAAAGAGACACCTATTTATATCGTTTTGCTGACTTCCTCTCTGCGATGGTTGCCTGGGCGCTTTTTTTCCTTTGGCGCAAATACCTGGAAGGCGTGCCACCAAGCTGGGAGGCATTCAACGACCTGAATTTCTTTTACGGAATATTCATCGTTCCTACTGGCTGGTTCATGTTTTATTCCTTATTTGATGACTATAAGGATATATACCGACTCGCCAGAATTTCCACACTTGCTCGCACTTTTGTGCTCACATTCATTGGTGTGTGCTTTCTATTCATCACGCTTTTGATGGATGATGTTGTGAGGTTGTACACTTCTTACCTTACCTCTTTTTCTGTCCTTTTTGGGCTTCATTTTTCTTTAACCGCAATCGTCAGAATGGCTTTGCTAACCCGTGCGCACGGAAAACTTGAAAAAGGCATCGTCTCCTATCCTACCCTCATGATTGGTGGGGGCAAAAGAGCCGTTCAACTTTTCAATGAATTGGTAGGTAGAAAGGAAGGTGTAGGATATCATTTTGCAGGATATTTGAATGATGCCCTAAATCACGATCTGACAATTCCATATTTAGGCAAAGCCAATAAGCTGAATGAGATCATTAAATCAAACCGGATCGAAGATGTAATCATTGCTTTGGAGTCTACAGAACATGAACGCTTAAAGCCTATTTTGAATCGCCTTTTTGATTTAGGGGAAAAGGTGCATATCAGAATTGTACCTGACATGTATGACATTATGCTGGGGAAAGTGCGAATGAATGAGGTGATGGGAGCTGCATTGATCCATATCAAGCAAGAACTGATGCCCAAATGGGAGCGGGTATTAAAACGGTTAATGGATATTGTAGTTTCCAGCGTCGTACTGGTGCTTTTTGCCCCTGTTTATGCCTATTTATATTTTAGGGTAAAGTCCTCCTCACCTGGACCTGTGTTTTACAAGCAGGAACGAATTGGGTTGAACAGTAGGCCATTTCACCTGATTAAATTCCGCACGATGTACATCGATGCAGAAAAACATGGCCCTCAATTGGCAAGTGACAACGACCCTCGTATTACACCAGTTGGCCAGTTGATGAGAAAGTACAGACTAGATGAATTACCAAACTTCTGGAATGTAATTATAGGTGATCTTTCACTGGTGGGACCTCGCCCTGAACGCCAGTTTTTCATCAATCAAATAGTAGAACACGAGCCTCACTATAGGCAATTGTTAAAAGTGCGGCCAGGTATCACATCCTGGGGACAGGTGAAATATGGCTATGCCAGCAACGTTGACGAAATGCTCCAGCGATTGAAATTCGACATTCTTTATATCGAAAACATGTCATTGCTGCTGGACTTGAAGATCATGTTTTATACTGTGCTGGTACTGATCCAGGGGAAGGGGAAATAAAATTGGTTTACAGTTTATTCTTCCTTATCCAAAGCCAACTCATCTATTTCTACTAGTTCTTTTCCGATATAAACTAAGAAATGTTCCTCACCTATCGTAAGCTGATCCAAGTTGTTTGGAATGATATCGATGAAACCATCCGGGTATTTTACAAAAAGGGACATACGCTCCTCTTGCAATGAAAACTTTTGTTGCAAATGCCTCAATTGTTCCACAGAGTCAATTGGGTATTCATGGATGGTCGGGAAATCACGTGCAATTTCATTCAGGTTCAGGAAGTCATCCGAATAGGAAAATATGCCCTGCGATGGTAAGCTCTCTTTGGGCAGACTCATCTCTTCTGGAGATAGCAACCGGAAAGTCCCATTCTCTCCAAAAATACTTCTGTATTTATTTGTTGCAAATTCATTTACAGCGTGGCTGCTCGTCATTGCGAGTAAATACCCCACGTCCAAAAGTTCGATATACTGCTCCAAATCATCAGCATATACGTTCCCAACGATTGACTCCATGCCCAGGTTTTGAGCTTTTTTTATGTTCTCTGCATTTGTATCAAGCACCACTACATGTCTATTATTATCGTGAAGGTATTTCCCAATCAACCGAGCAGCTTTATTTGCCCCAACAATCAAAATACCGGAAGAGGATGATTGGCATACGCCAAACCATTTTGCTATAACCCTGGCTGTTGAAGCATTCAGCAAAACCGTTCCCAATACGACCATGAAAACTAGCGGTGTAATATATTCTGCCCCAGGCACTCCCTGCTCCATCAATTTAAAGCCAAAAAGCGAAGCGATGCCCGCCGCTACAATTCCTCTTGGCCCAATCCAGGAAATGAAGAGTTTCTCTTTTAAGTTTAATTCTGATCGGAGAGTGCTCAGGAAAACCGACAGCGGACGAAGTACTAATATGATCAAACCAAACAACAACAAGCATTGCCAATTGAATACCAATAGCAGGCTTTCCATATCCATATGTGCCGCCAACACAATGAATAAAATCGATATTAACAAGATACTGATAGACTCTTTGAAGAGTATGACATCCCGAAAATTTGGCACATCTAAATTTCCCAATACAGTGCCCATCACAACAACGGTAAGCAAACCAGATTCATGCGCCAATACATCAGAAAACACAAAAACACCGAGCACAAATGCCAGCGTAGCCACATTGAGCAGGTAATGAGGGATGAATTCTTTTTTAATGAAAAAATAAAGTGCATAGGCTGAAATGAGCCCAAATGCCAATCCGATTAAAATAATTTTTACAAACTCAATTAAAGCATGCGCACTAAATGCCCCCACCGATCCACCAGAAAGAATGAACTCAAACATCAATACCGCAACGGTTGCACCAATGGGATCTATAAGAATTCCTTCCCATTTAAGAACATTGGCGACACTCCGATTCAGCGGCACATTCCGCAGAATAGGCGCAATGACCGTAGGCCCTGTCACGATGATCAGTGCTGAAAACTGCATTGAAATAGCCCAACCCAAGTCCATGATGTAATGTGCCGCAATAGCACCGCCGACGAATGTAACCAAAGCCCCCAGCGAAATCAAACGCAGCACGGATTGGCCAATTGACTTTAACTCAGAGCGTTTTAACGTCAACCCACCTTCAAATAGAATGATCCCAATGGCAAGGGAAACGAAATGGAAAAGGTACTGATTTGGGAAAATCCCAGAACCCGTTTCTTCACTATACATGGGTTCCAGCAGCTTATCGCCATTTTCTGTCCAGAAGGTAGAGAAAGGCCCAACCACCAAGCCAATAAGCACCAGCGGCAAAATAGCAGGCACTTTTAATCGCCAGGCTACCCACTGGGCCAATATTCCCAAAAAAATAATTCCTGCTAGTTCAAACATAGAATGTTGGTGGTTTTCCGTAAAATCCGGTTTAATGTATTGGACTTATTAAATAAGCTTCCACCGGAAAAATAGTTCAAATAAACGCTAAACCCAAAAATCCCTAACTTGCGCCGTTTTTAAAAAATAATTGCCATTAAAAGTTTAGCAAATATAGTTTCTGTTTTTTTCCATCCACTATTGATGGTCACTTATATGCTGGTGATTCTATTGTTGGCAAATCCATACCAATTTGGTGTGTACAGCATTTCCGATCAATGGAAGCTTGTATTGCTGGTTTTCCTCTCCACTTTTGTGATGCCAGCGTTTGCGCTATTTCTTATGCGACAGCTAAATATGGTCTCGTCCATCTCGCTGGAAAACAGGAAGGAACGCATCGGTCCATATATCATTACGGGCATATTTTATATGTGGATGTTCATCAATTTCAAACACAACCAATCCATCCCATTTTCGCTGACAGTAGCTACCTTGGGTGCTACCATTGGCTTATTTACAGCATTCTTTTTCAATAATTTTACAAAAATCAGCGCCCATGCGGTGGGTATGGGCGGGCTCACAGGTTTGGCAGTCATCAATTCTATCTACTTCAGTTTCGACACATTTGCCCTGAATAGCTGGTGGTTTGGCCCTTTGGAAATCAGTTCCAACTTTGTAGTTATGATTGTGATTATCTTGACCGGAATCGTATGCACAGCTCGAATGCTATTAAATGCACATTCTTCCGGACAAATCTATGGTGGGCTGGCTGCTGGGTTTATTTCGCAGTTTGTTGCTTTTTGGTATTTGCATTAATCCACTTCAGTTCTGGAAGCAACTTCCACACTCCAGGCTTCAGCCCTTTCTTGAAAATAGGTCTTTGTATTATTCCAAACTCCCTTAAATAGATCTGACTGACGGTAGTTGTTGAGGGCTTCTTCATTGTCCCAATAGCTATACGTGAATAGAATATTCGATCCCTCCACGCCACGCCACAATTCCAAATGATGGCAACCTTCAAATCCCCTTATCCTGTTTTTTATTTTTTCAAAATCAGCCAAAAAACCCGGAATGGCTTCTGGTCGGAAGGTCATTTTGACAATACGTTTTATCATAGGTCAGTGAATAGCGATTAGTGAATTGTGAATAGAAAAGAAGTCTTACTCAATTTTCACAGTCCCATTCTTAGCCGCTATGTCCAAAAACTGGCTGTTGGAGTTGGAAATTTCTATAACTACGGGCGTATCGGCAAATTGAACGCTACTGGAACTGCCACTTTCACCGTTTGCCTCAAAACAAATTTCATAAAGTGATTTTCCATCAGCTATAGAAATGCCCTGCACATTTGCATCAAACCATGAATACGCCAAAATGCCTTTATCGGCTGCACGAGCTCCAAAATTCTGGGCATTCATACCAGGAAGGCCAAAGCCTTTAACCTCTTTAAATTTTAAAATAGCAGGGTCCCAGGTCATGGTGTATTGCATTGAAACGATATCGGAAAACTGGGTTGCGGTAACGGAAAGGCAAGTTTCCTCGCCTTTAGTTACAGCAGCATTTGAGATAGCCAAAGGCAATGAACCTACAACCGGTGGCCGGGTCGGTTCAGTAGCTAATGGAGCTGTTTCTTTTGAATTGGCAGCATCAACCTTTGCTTCCTCTAAAGCTTCTTCTCTTGCACTTGAATCGCTGCCACATTGGATAAAAGAAATGGCCATCAATATGACCAATATGAACTTCAGGGTAAATTGAATAAAAAAGGAATTCATTTATTTTAATGTTTTTGGAAAATCAGACATAGAAAAGCAGATAGCTTTTGTTCGTTAGCAATTGGCTAAATAGATTATAAACAATTTTATTAGACAATAGAAAATAGACAATAGATTTTAGAAGTGATTTTTTGTCTAATGTCTCTCATCTAATATCTAATGCCTCAAACTAGTATATCCTATTCACTCAGGCCAAGCCACAGTATCTTCATTTTTATAAAAAGGGCCGATCTGCACTTCAGTCAGTTCGCCGTTTTCTATCCAAAAATTGATCGCCTTCTCATCTGAAGTCACCAATTTTTGGCCACCTTTCGTTTCCTCTGCTTCAAGGTCATCAAAACCCAGGCTTTTAAGCAAGTTCATCAGCGCCAAATGAGAATGCCCAAATAACTTATTTCCATCTATTTGGCACTGTTCAGATGTAGTTGCAATATTTACGAGCCTCCAATCATCCGATTCGTCGAAGCCAAGAGACAGCTCAAGTTCGTCATAATGCCAAGCCTCCGTGGGCTCATCATGGAAACTGCTATGCGAATATTTTTCCACCTCATCGGGCTTGCCAAGCAATGCTTCAGCCTCTGTTCGAGAAAGACCAAATTTCAATTGGCCAATGCCAACTCCAGGTATTATTTCTGTGTATTTATTCATTTTTTAGGTTTCAGGGGTCAGGTTTCAGGGGTCAGGGATCAGGGGTCAGGTTTCAGGAAATAACACTGACTCCTCGAACCTGACTCCTGACTCCTGACCCCTGACCCCTCAAATATCATTCAATACTAATTTTCCCTGTTTCTGTTCGCAGGTCAAGGAAAACGCTGGATGAGTTGGATATTTCAACGACGGTAGGTTTACTGGAAAAATCGACCTGTGTTTCACTTCCGGCATCACCAATTGCATCAAAACACAATTCATAGAGTTTGAAGCCATCCTCTTTGGTCACTCCGCGCAAAGCCTGATCATACCAAGAAAAAGTCAGGATTCCTTTCTCTAAAATATGTGTCCCAAAATTCCTGTTATCCATTCCATCCAAGCCATAGTTTCTTATCTCTTTAAATTTCAACACATTGGCATCCCATGTCATCGTGTATTGCATCGTCAAAATCTGCTCAAACCCCTTTGCTGTCACTGGCACACAAAGTTCTTCGCCTTTGGCTGCAATAGCCTCTGCTGAGGAAAGTGTAATGGTTGCCACTGGTGGTTTTTGATAAACTACTTCTGGCACAAAGCGATTGCTTTCAGGAATCTGGTGGGCTGGCGGCACTAATGTGAATGCTGCCATAATTGCAATGGCAACAAATAAAAAGAAGCGATAGATTTTATGTTTCATAACCAAAACGGTTTTCGATCAGGGCTTCAAAAAACATACCCTGCATTTTTTGCGTCAATTTGGCAGGAATGGATAATGATGAATGAGTATTATTTAACAATTGACTTTTCTATTCTTTCCAAAATGGAATTTTGAAAAATGGTGCCATAACAAGTGTATCAGTATCAGCTGTAACTCGCCTATCTATTTTTTTTACTTCAACTATATGTTCGCCTCTCGGCAAATAGTCCACATCCAACATGGTCACCAACCCATATTCGTTATAATTGACATGGCGATGAAATTTAAAGCTGGCATCACTCATCAAACTATCTCCAATTGATATTTCATACAACCCTGACAAACAAGTTAATGCTGTTTCAGCATTTTTACTATTTGATCCCACGACTACTCCTTCCACTGAAAAATGCAGTGAAGTTCCCAATCCTTGCTCATGAAATGGCTTAAAATCTGGGCATCTTTTTTCCAAAATTGGATTATCCTGTTTTGGCAAATAATTAATGAATAATTGCAAATATCCGTTGTCCACAAACTTTGATGGAAGGCTACCTGAAGTGATCAACGAAAAATCTTTCCGTTGATCGTCATAATATCTGTTGAGCATGCCAAGCTCCCCTGGATTATCAGGAAACCAGGTATGGGAATGAATTTTTTGAAAAAAACCTAAAAGCACAATGGCCACATATGGTACCATCAAGAACCCGACCCACCTTCCAAATTTGTTATCGATCAAATTATAATAAATAGGGCGGTACAGAAAAGACAATGTGATGAAACTTAAAATCCGGTAAAAAGGCATATAGATATAGGACAGCCATTTCACCCTTTTCAAATAGCCCAAAGTAAGGAAATCGATCAGATAAAGGATTCCTCCAAACACCAACAATAGTAATATGGTCAATTCTATCCCCTCACCTAATTGACCTGAAATATTCTTGATCAATGCATCAATAATTACATTGATAAACAACACCACAAACCCGATGTACATACCAATTGAAATCAACATGAAAACGATGAGGAATGTAAAGGCAAATACGACGCTGCACAATTTTTCAAGTTTGAGGATATACTCATCAAAACTGCCAACTTTACGTTGCAGTAGACGATCGAATTTTGGTGCAAGCCGAAGCGAAGCGAAATCTATGTCGCCTGAAACATAACGAAGCCCAATTGTGCTGATCCAGATACCTCTTAAAAGAACATGCAAAACCAGGTTGATTAGAATAAAAAGGCAGGTTCCTAATAAAATAAAATAACCGATAGTTAAGAGGCCTTCTTCATTTCCAAGTCCATGTGAAGCGATTTCAATGTCCCTTCCAAAACCCGTCAATCCTTCCCATGCACCAAGCATTAAAAAGATTGAAAAACCTGAAATGACCAATTCCAGCTGCCAGCTTTCGCGCTGGAGTTTATTGAGCCATTTGGTAAGTTTGTTTTGTTGAAATTCCATTTTGGAAAAGTAAAAAGTAAAAAGGACAAAGTAAAAAGTAGGTTTCTTTTTAGTTTCTTTTTTTCTACTAATGGCAATTTATATAAGCCTTTTCACAGTAGAAGAATAATTTAGTTTCAAATTCTGATTCATATCGAGCAAATTCAAGCCTGGCGTCTTTCCTACTTCTATGCTGCCCAATTCATCATCAAACCCAAGCGCCTCAGCACCATTCAAGGTGGCCCATTTTAATAGTGTTTCAAAATCGATATAAGACTGGAAGCGGGCAATCGTTTTCATTTCCTCCAAAACAGAGAGTTGCCAATTGGACGTCAGGCTGTCCGTCCCGATGGTCATCTTTGCATCATTGTCTATAAACCGGCGGTAGTCAGGCATACGGTTTTCTATGTACAAATTTGCATTGGCGCAGGTGGCCCAGAAGACATTCCCCCATTCGTGAGCAGCTTGAATATCTTCAGCAGTAGTCATGGTGTTATGGACAAAAAGTGTTCGGTGGGCAGGATCCATATGCTGCATAGCGTAATAGATGGCTCGTTTTCCATTGGGCTGAAAATGGTCGATGTTCATTCCAAATCCATTATAAAAATCAAGCAATGCGCCTTCTTTTGTCAGGAATAACTGGTCCTCATGAGGTGTTTCCTGATTGTGGATCGAGATGGTTAGTTTTGAGTTTTCAGTTTTCAGTTTTGAATTAGCATTATTTATAAGTTCAAATAGTTTTGGGGAAACAGTGTAAGGGGCATGTGGAACTGCACTTTTCTGGTTGCCATTTTCACTGCTCTGCTTTTCAAATACCTGCCAATAATCATCGTATGTTTTTTGAGCCCAGTCGTCGTTCAGAAAATTGAACATTTCCACGAAGGTGTAATACCGGATCTTGCTTTTTGACTTGGTAGCCGCCGTGTCAGCCTTATTGGAAATATCGCCCACCGCTACGATTCCAGCATCCCACATTTCTTGATCGGCATTGGCAATAGCCTCGTCAATCTGTTCCTGCGGCACATCACGATATTTCACGACAGTAGAAATAAAAGGAATGAGTCCCGTACCTGTTGGTGCTATGCCTTTCATATGCGACAGTTCGAGGTGGCAATGGGTATTGATGAAGCCAGGCACAATTACTCCTTGATGAACTTCAAGACTGACAGGGTCGTGGGCTTCCCTATTTTCAACAGCAAGGATTTTTCCTTCATCGTCAATTATTACAACTCCATTTTTAATAGGTTGCTGGCTAACCGGATATATAAAATCAGCTGTGATCTTACGCATTAAAGTAATTGTTTTGGTGAGCCTCAAATTTAGAAATGCTGAAAGAATTCACCTACGTTCATTTTTTCACCTTATTCTATCCTCCAATAAGGTTCTTTAAACTTTGATGAATCACTATCCTGATTTTTAAAACAAAAACAATACTATCCGCAGTTCTAATGCAATTCATCGCAATTTCTTAATAAGAAAAATATCCTCTTGTCCTGCCGAAGCACAAAGCATTACTGATTTAGACGAAACCCTATAAGAGTACATCAAATTGAATTTAATTAAGAGGACTCTAATACAGTTTCTACCTTTGGCAAGGTTTATTCAGATCCTGAACAAAAATGTAAAACTGCATGTCTGCTTGTTCCTGTCGAAATAAGATTTACTGTACGCTGTTTTGGTTGTGCATTTTTATCCTACTAACTTCAAGCTTTGCCCAGAGCCTTCCTGTTGACGCGTTCCACCAGTTGAATGTGGACAATGGAGTTTCTCAAAATTATATAACGACTGTAGGCAAAAACCAACAGGGTTTCAATAGGGTTTGCACCTTGTACGACCTCCAGCGTATTGATTACCGGAATTTCAAAACCTTATTATATGACCCCGCTGAAAGCCACAGTATCGCAAGCAATCACATCGCCTTTTTGGAAATCGAAGCTGAATACTTCTCTTTCGAAAATAGCTTTGGCTGAAAACCCATAATCCTATGGCTATAATGAAATCGGCACGATATCACATTTTCTTCTTGCTTTTTATTGCCCAGGTATCTTTTGCCCAGCAGGATGGATTCAATGGCTTGCCTATTGATTCAGCCTTGGTATGGCTGAATGAAAACCATGTTGATAATCCGGAAAATTTCCATCAACGTGCGCTGAAAATCTTGGAGCGGACCTACCAACTGAATGATGATCAACTCAAAGGGGAAGCCCACCAGCTATTGATGCGCTGGCATGCTTTCCATGTCCTGTTTACCATTGATTCCATATTTTATCATGGTGAAAAAGCCATTGACCATTATAAACTTACCAACGATCAAAAGAACCTTGCGGCCACCTATTCGGAATTGGCCTTTGAGTACATAGAAGGAAACGACTTAAAACGATCCGAAAAACTGATATTTGATGCCATTGCCATTTATGAAAGTTTGGATGATCAAAAAGGCCTGGGCACCGCTTATCATCGAATGGCGAGCATTTTACTCTATCAAAAGAAACCTGATTTGGCCATTAAATATGGCCTGCAATCCGTAAAAAATACGGAAGAATCGAAGGACTATGAAAATAGTACTTTGGCCTGGTTGGTACTCGTACTGGCTTACGTAGATGCGGGTGAAATGGAAAAAGCCATCCATGCCGCCAGTAAATGTATTGAGACCATTACCATCTATAACATAGATGATGACTTCACCCTGGCCCGGGCCTATGGATACCGGGGGGATGCATGGTCAGAACTAAAAAACTATCAACAAGCGCTGGATGATAACTTGAAAAGTTATGCGATCATCGAAGCGAAAATTGGGGCGGAGCGGTCTGCTGCCAAAACTTACCGCTATGGTATTGGATATAATTATTATTTGCAAGGCAAATACGAGGAAGCCCTTCCCCATTTAGAAGCCTCGATTACTGGATATATTGAACTTGGCCAAGCAGGAAAACCTAAGATGCAGGATTACTATGAGCAGATTGCGGATTGCTATTATCAGCTCGGCGATTACCAGAAAGCTTACCAGAGTCAACAATCGGCATTTGTTATTTTTGACACCTTAATGCAAAATCGAGTAGCCAACCTGGAATCAGAATCCCTTATCAAATACGAAACCGGTAAAAAAGACCAGGCTCTTGCCGAGCAGGCAACTATCATTCAGCAGAAAGACCGTATCCAATTGTTGGGAACTGGGTTCATTGGCTTATTGCTGCTTTTCCTGGGCACCTTATTCTATTATTTGCGACGTAATAAAAAAATTGCCAAAGCTTTGTTGGCTAAAAATCAGGAGAATGAATTACTCCTCAAAGAAATCCATCACCGTGTAAAAAACAACCTGCAAACCATCTCTAGCCTGCTCACGCTCCAATCCGCCAATATTATTGATGAAGCGGCCTTGGAGGCCGTGAAAGAAAGCCAAAACCGGGTGCGTTCCATGGCGCTCATCCACCAGAAACTTTACCAAGGGGAAAACCTTGCAGCCGTGGAAATGCGGAGTTATTTCGAGACCATGGGCAAGGCCATGCTCAAGAGTTTTGGCAAACGTGCCACAGGTGTTTCGCTGGCCGTGGAAATGCCAGAATTGGAACTGGATGTAGATACTGCCATACCCATCGGCCTTATCGTGAACGAACTGATGACTAACTCCCTGAAATACGCCTTTCCCGATGATCGAAATGGAAAAATCGAAATCAGCCTCATCCCCGAACCAGACAAACATCTCTGCCTTCGTATTGCCGACAACGGGGTAGGACTTACTGCCCCGACAGATGCCACCATGGGGCCCGGAACAGGGTTTGGGGGGCAGTTAGTAAAGCTCTTGACCATGCAGCTGGGAGGGGAACTGGAACAGCAAAACAGTGCAGGAACGGCGACATTGATCCGGTTCAGGCAAAGCAGAAAGGCAGCGTAAGTAGTTGTTCAAATTAAAATGTAAATAAAAACAGCTTAACTCCGGTTAACAAGCTGATTATAATAGCTTTATGAGCCATGTTATTAATTTTGATTGTCATTTTAATTTTGATTTAGTACTTAAGTAGTCTGTTGAATTTAGAGCTTGTTTACATTTTTTCGAAATGACTGATATGACAAAAATCTTAATCGTCGAAGACGAAATGATCATCGCTGCGGACATTTCCTTGCAGTTGACCAACCTCGGATATGAGGTGAGCGGCATCACTCCTCGGGGCGAGGACGCATTAAAGAACATCGAGTCCACCCGTCCCGACATCGTACTGATGGACATCGCACTGAAAGGCGAAATGGATGGGGTGGAAACGGCCCAGGCCATCCTCGATAATTACCAGATACCGGTCATTTTTCTGACCTCCAATGTAGACAATGCGACCTTCCAGCGGGCCAAGGCAACCAAACCTTATGGCTTCATTGCCAAGCCCTTCGACCCGGATGATCTGCAACGGGCCATTGAATTGACATTGGAACGGATAGAGGAAGAACAAAGCAGTTCAACGCATTCCGATAACGAACCCGAAACAAACGAAATCTCCATTCTGAACGATAGGCTCTTCATCCGTTATAAGGAAGAACTCGTAAAAGTCTTTATCAAAGACATCCTCTTTGTGGAAGCCGACCGTGCCTATTGCAAGTTGCTCACCTCCGAAAAGGAATATATTTTGGCAACACCTTTGAGCAAAATAGAGACCCAGTTGCCCAAACTGGAATTCATGCGGGTACACCGCTCATTCGTTGTCAACCTCACCCATATCGACGCCATCGCCGATAACCACGAATACCTCAAATTCAGTAATAGGATGATACCCATCAGCCGCCGCCTGCGAGATGAAGTGGTGAAACGGCTCCGGGTTGTCTGAGAACCACTCGGAAATTGAACACAACCATTCGGAAAGCAGTACCTACCGTTCGGAAAAGGGCAGCCATCCCCCTGCTTCCCTAGCATTAGCTTTGAAGCACAAGACATTCTGACATGCTCGGATTCACTCGAGGGAAATCCATCTACCATGTACAGATTCACTCAATAAAATTTCTGACAAACCAAATGAGTAACCAATCCCGACGTAAAGCCGGGATTGGTTACCACCCTGTTGCCCAGCCATAGCTGACGGGCATTGGCTGGCGACAGATTTTTTCAAAAATATTTTTAACAGAAACTCTTAAAACATGAAACAGGTAACCAATATTAATCTATTATTATCCACACAGGCCTTATTTAGAATTTTGAAATGTACTAGCATAGGTGCATTTTGCCTATTTATACCTTTTCTTATACAGGCACAGTGTCTTCATAATGTCAACCTTTATTCACAGGCGGAAGTTGATAATTTCCCGACGTGGTTTAAATGCACCAAAGTCGATGGCAGTTTTGTTATTTCTGGGAACGACATTACTGATCTCTCTGCCCTCTCATTCATCAAATCTGTGGGAGGGACACTCAATGTCAATTACAACGACATACTGACTAACCTTGACGGCCTCGAAAACATCACTTCTGTGGGGAGTCTCGTTGTCGCTAACTGCCCCAACCTGCCTAATCTTGACGGCCTCGAAAACATCAATCCTGTGGGTTTCATCATCGTCAATAACAACCCCAAGCTGGCTAACCTTGACGCCCTTGCAAACATCAATTCTGTGGGGGGGGTCCTCAAGGTCGAATCCAACGACATGCTGGCTAACCTAGACGGCCTCGCAAACATCAATTCTGTGGGGGGATACCTCGCTGTCGTTAACAACCCCAAGCTGCCTAATCTTGACGGCCTCGCTAACATCAATTCTGTTTTGTCCCTCAGCATCGAATCCAACGACATGCTGGCTAACCTTGACGGCCTCGCTAATATCAATTCTGTGGAGGTGAGTATCAACATCAAATCCAACCCCAATCTGGCTAACCTTGACGGCCTCGCTAACATCAATTCTGTGGGGGGAAATCTCTGGGTCTCTGACAACCCCAATCTGGCTAACCTTGACGGCCTCGTTAACATCAATTCTGTGGGGAGTGCAATCTATATCAGTAACAACGACATGCTGGCTAACCTTGACGGACTCGTTAACATCAATTCTGTGGAGGAGCAGGGGCTCTGGGTCCTTGACAACGATATGCTGACTAACCTTGACGGACTTGCAAACATCAATTCTGTGCAGGGGCTCCTCAGAATCGAATCCAATGACATGCTGGCTAACCTTGACGGCCTCGCAAATATCAATTCTGTGGGGAAGTTCCTCAGAATCGAATCCAATGACATACTGGCTGACTGTTGCGGCATATATGACCTCATCAATACACCAGGAGCCATAAAAGGGTCAAAAACCATTAATAATAACAAGACCGGTTGCGACAGTGAGCCACAAGTAAATACCTACTGCCAGGATGCAGACATGGACGGTGTGAACCTTACTGATGGCGACTGTAACGACAATGACCCAAACAACTTCCCGGGTAACGCTGAAGTTTGTGATGGTCAGGACAATGACTGTGACGGTTTAGTGGATACTGACGATCCAAATCTCACAGACAACGAAGATCCTGTGGTCATCTGCCCAGCGGCCATTGCGGACGTGGAACTCGGCAGTGACGGCAACGGAACGCTCCCCGCCAACATCGGTGATGGCAGATCCATCGACAACTGTGGGAATGTAACGGAGACCAGCCCTTCTCTGAACTTTACCTGCGCACACATCGGCCTGCAATTCGTCCCGCTAACAGCCGACGACGGAAACGGAAACTCAGACACCCAAGTCTGCTTTTTCAATGTCGTGGACAACGAAAAGCCAATTGCCGTCTGCCCAACCAATATTCCCGACGTGGTGCTTGATGCCAATGGAAACGGAACGCTCCCCGCCAACATCGGCGACGGCAGCTCCACCGACAACTGTTCAGCGACGGAGACCAGCCCTACGGCCAGTTTCACCTGCGCCGACATCGGTATGCAAACGGTCGTATTGACCGCTTCCGACGGGACGAACAGCGATACCGAAAACTGCACTTTCAATGTCGTGGACAACGAAAAGCCAATTGCCGTCTGCCCGGCCAATATCCCCGATGTGGTGCTGGATGCGAATGGAAACGGAACGCTCCTCGCCAACATCGGCGACGGCAGCTCCACCGACAACTGTTCAGCGACGGAGACCAGCCCTACGGCCAGTTTCACCTGCGCCGACATCGGTATGCAAACGGTCGTATTGACCGCTTCCGACGGGACGAACAGCGATACCGAAAACTGCACTTTCAACGTCGTGGACAACGAAAAGCCAATTGCCGTCTGCCCGGCCAATATCCCCGATGTGGAGCTGGATGCGAATGGAAACGGAACGCTCCCGGCCAACATCGGCGACGGAAGCTCCACCGACAACTGTTCAGCGACGGAGACCAGCCCTACGGCCAGTTTCACCTGCGCCGACATCGGCGTGCAAATGGTCATGCTGACCGCTTCGGACGGGACGAATAGCTCTACCGCTAACTGCACTTTCAACGTGGTGGACAATGAAGCTCCGGTCGCTATCTGCCCAACCAATATCCCCGATGTGGTATTGGATGCTAATGGCAACGGCACACTTCCAGCCAACATCGGTGACGGCAGCTCCACCGACAACTGCTCTGCTACAGAGACCAGCCCGTCTCTGAACTTTACCTGCTCAAACATCGGCCAGCTGTCCATCACGCTAACCGCCGACGACGGAAACGGCAACTCGGACACCGAAACCTGCTTTTTCAATGTTGTGGACAATATCGATCCCGTGATCACCTGCCCGGCGGACGTGACCAAGGAATGCGACGAAAGCACCTCTTCTATCTGGACGGGCGTGGCCACGGCCACCGACAATTGTGCCATGCCCCCGGCCATCACCGAGTCCGACGCAAGCACACAGGGCGCCCCCGGCTGCCCCTACTACAAGTACACCATCACCCGCACCTGGACAGCAGATGACGGGAACGGAAACACCGTTTCCTGCGACCAGACCATCGCGGTGGACGACACCACGGGGCCGGCCATCACCTGCCCGGCAGATGTGACCGTGGAGTGCGATGCAGACCATTCACCTGCCAGCACAGGAACTGCCACTGCAGTGGACAACTGCGATACACAGCCCGTCGCCATATCGAGCAGTGATGCCACCACGCCCGGCAGCTGCGCCAAGGAATGGACGATCACCAGGACATGGACCGCCACCGACGTTTGCGGCAATTCAACGCCCTGTGACCAAACGATAACCGTGGAGGACAACGCCGCACCCACCATCACCTGCCCGGCCAACGTGACGGTGGAATGCAGCGGCGACCACACTTCCGCAGCAACGGGAACGGCATTCGCCACCGACAACTGTTCTGCAGTTGGCGATATCACCATCGGCGAGTCCGATGCCACAACCCCGGGCGCATGCGCCAACGGGTCGATTAAAACGAGGACCTGGACGGCAACCGACGAATGCGGCAAATCCAGCTCCTGCGACCAGGTGGTAACCGTAGAGGACGCAACCGCACCTGTGATCACCTGTCCGGGTGACATCACGGTGGAATGCGATGCCAGCAACACTTCCGCTGCAACAGGAACGGCAACCGCCACCGACAACTGTTCCGCAGTTGGCGATATCACCATCGGCGAGTCCGATGCCACCACGCCCGGCAGCTGTGCCAACGAATGGACGATCAAAAGGACCTGGACCGCCACCGACGAGTGCGGACAGTCCAGCTCCTGTGACCAGACGATAAACGTGGAAGACTCAACAGGGCCTGCCATGTCCTGCGGCACATTGACCGTGACGCCGAACACGGACGGGACATATGCATTGAGCCAAACCGAAATAGACGGCCTCGGCGCAGGCTCGACCGACAACTGTGGGAATGTCACTTTTTCGGCTACGCCAAATTCGTTCGACTGTGGCGATGAGGGTGCGAACACCGTAACGGTGACCGGGACCGACGATTGCGGCAACAGCAATAGCTGCGATGCGGCTGTTACTGTTGAACCCTACCTGACCATCGTCAGCTGCACGGCAACAGGCGAAACCTGTGCGGGCGCTGGCGACGGCAGCATCAATATCTCGGCCACCGCACTGGGCGGACAGGTGAAGTACTCCATTGACGGTGGGGCGAACTACTCCGCCAGCGGCACTTTCAACAACCTCACCCCGGGTACTTACAACATCGTGGTGAAGGTGTTCGGCATTGCAGAAATATGCGAAAAGACCGATACAAAGACCGTCAGTGCCGGGGGCAGTCCCCAGCTATGGTACAAGGATGCCGACGGGGACAACTACTCTGACGGCAACACAATAACAAGCTGCACACAGCCAACTGACTACATTGCCAATCCTTTGGGAGGCAACGACTGCAATGACGCCGACCCGGCCATCAACCCAGGGGCAACCGAAACCTGTGACGGACTGGACAACGACTGTGACGGAATCATACCAGCGAGTGAAACTGATGCTGACGGTGACGGATACATGGTCTGTGAAAATGACTGTGTCGACAACGATCCAGACGTCAACCCGGGCGCAACGGAAATATGCAACGGCATCGACGACGACTGTGACGGGGAAGTGGACGAGGGCGTGGGGAGCGGACTGACCTGGACCGGCAACGTGACCTTCACCACCCAGGCGGAAGTGGACGCATGGCTGGCATGCTATTCCATCATCGACGGGAACCTCACCATCATGGGCGGCAGCATCACAGACCTGTCCAGCCTGATAGGACTGGAAGAGGTCACAGGGCTCGTGTTCATCTATGCCAATGGCAGCCTTGCCTCACTCGACGGACTGGACAACCTCGCTACCGTCGGAAACGGGCTCAGCATCTATTACAACTTTGCACTGGCAGATTGCTGCGCCATCTACGACCTGCTGAACAACAACGGCGTAACGGGCAGCATCATGATATTCTTCAACGCTTCCGGCTGCAACAGCCAAGCTGAGATACTTTCGGATTGTGCACCATCTTCGTTCACCGGAGGCGGCCAGCAGGCAGGTGCATGGGACATGAATTCCGTGCAGGACATGTCGCTGTTCCCCAACCCGGCATCTGGCACATTCAGCGTCCGAATCCCTGAAAATGCAGGCACTGGCCAGCTTTCGGTTGTGGACATCCACGGAAGGGAAATGATGGGACAGCAAACCGAGGAGGGACAGTCAACCTACCAATTCGAAAGGGGCATGCTTGCTCCGGGAATCTATTTGGTGGTACTGAGAACCAGCGGAAAGGCGGCTCAGGCAATGCGGCTCGTCATCGAGTAAACTCTTGCTTAATTAATAATAGAAACACAGTGCATCCCGATTTTTCAAGAATGAAAAATCGGGATGCACTTGTATAACTGATTATCATTTTATTGTGAATTTGATTTTTCCTTTATAAAAAAGCAACAAAAACCTCACCTGCCGGCAGGCAGGAATAAAGGCCGTGTCACTGGATATCAATTACTTGTGAAAATCATCCCGATTTTTTAAAATACATAACTCACTTTAGAAAATCAGTCAACTAGGTATGCTAAATCCAGGATGAAAAAAGGTCAAAAAGAATCGCTCATTTGTAGTCAACCTCACCCATATCGACGCCATCGCCGATAACCACGAATACCTCAAATTCAGTAACAGGATGATACCCATCAGCCGCCGCCTGCGGGATGAAGTGGTGAAACGGCTTCGGGTTTTTTGAGAACCAAAACCACTCGGAAATTGAACCCTACCACTCGGAAAGTATTGCCTACCGTTCGGAAAAGGGCAGCCATCCCCCTGCTTCCCCAACCTTAACTTTGAAGCACAGGACATTCTTACATGGCAGATGGATTCCCCTGTGGGGAATCCATCTGCCATGTACAGATTCGCTCAATCAAATTTCTGACAAACCAAATGAGTAACCAATCCCGACGTAAAGCCGGGATTGGTTACCTCCCTGTTGCCCAGCCATAGCTGACGGGCATTGGCTGGCGACAGATTTTCTAAATAAATCATAAAACTTTCAACATGAAACAGGTAACCAATTTTCAATTACTCACCCTATTGCTGGTACTCTGTACGAGCTTTCTCACCGCCCAGACAACATGGAATGGTGGCGGTGGCAATACCGCATGGGACAACCCCCTGAATTGGACAGCAGGAGTGCCCGATGCCACAGTCCATGTAATCATACCTGGTGGAGCTACAGTTATCATTAGCACGGCAGCGCTTGCTAAATCAGTGGACAACCAGGGAGATTTAACCATCCAAGTTAATAGTAGTTTGACAATCGACGCAAGCACTTCACATGGCATCTACAATCAGGGCTCGGTTAACAATGAAGGAGACATCAATATTGATAATGCAGGCAATCGAGCCATAGACAATCGCGGCAATTTCACTAACGACAACAACATTTATATCGGTCAGAATGCCGGACCTGGGAATATCACCTATGACGGGATTATCAACTACTCCGTATTTTCCAATAATGGACACCTGACCATTGACAATGTGGGTGAACGGGGCATCAGTAATTGGGTTGGTGGGGATTTCACAAACACTGGCATCATCGACATCGGTCAGAATGGAGGGGTCGGCAATATTTCAAAGGATGGAATTTCTAATGGTTATGGAGGTGCCGCTACCATTACCAATACTGGTGGTACTATAAACATTGACAATACTCAGTTCCAGGGAATTTTAAATTCTTCCGGCACCTTTACCAACAGTTCCACCATCAACATCGGAAAGAATGCTGGGAATATTGGGCACAGTGGCATCTATCAACCGGGAGGCACTTTTACAAATGATGGCGGCACGATCGACATTGATAATGCAATTCTGTTTAGTGGAATTCACCTTTCCAATTCCATTTTTGAGAATAAAAACAATGGACAAATTTTTATCGGCCAAGTCGATGGAATTGGACGATACGGGCTTTATCTTGGAAATTCCACTTTTACTAATAATAGCAGCATCCTTAACATCGACAATATCGGCATCAACAGTGCATCATACGATGGAATACTTTGCACTTCCCAGAGCGAATTTAAAAATATGAACGGCGGTCAGGTAGCGATTGGTCAAAACAGCACGTTGCCTTCGGAGGGCATCTCCTGTGGGAATAGTGCAAAGCTGATCAACGATGCCAGCTCCATCACGATCGACAATGCAGTAAGGTTTGCCCTCGAATTGTGGAGTGGTGGCGAATTTGAAAACAAAAATGGTGCGCTATGTTTAATCGGCCAAAATGATGGGAACATTGGCAGCAGCGGCATTCAAACCTGGTATGGTGTGGCCAAAATCGACAATAGCAGCAACGCTGAAATCAGGATTGACAATACAGGAACCAACGGGATCAATAATACAGGCGGGATTTTTACCAACAGTTCCACCATCAATATTGGAAAGAACGCGGGGAATATTGGACACAGTGGCATCTATCAGCCAGGGGGCTCTTTCACAAACGACGGCGGCACGATCGACATTGATAATGCAATTCTGTTCAGTGGAATTCACCTTTCCAATTCCATTTTTGAGAATAAAAACAATGGACAAATTTTGATCGGCCAGGTCAATGGAGTTGGACGAATGGGACTATATACCGGAAATGCCACTTTTATGAACAGTAGCGGCTCCATCATAATAGACAATACAGGCAGCCATGGCCTATCCAATAATGCTGGAAATTTCACCAATTCGGCCACCATCAACATCGGACAGAACGCTGGGAATATTGGGGCACATGGCTTTTATGAGGAAAACGGTGGCACTTTCAACAATGATAGTGGTTCAATTAAAATTGATAATACATTAAACAACGGCCTCCTATTGGTTGGTAGTATATTCGAAAACAAGAACAACGGACAGGTACTCATAGGCCAGCTAGGATCAAGCAACATGAGCGATGGTATTATTTTATTCTCCAGCAATTTTACCAATGATGGCAGTACCATCAAGATTGACAATGCAAATCATGACGCTATTGCCATCAAAGACTTGACATTTGAAAATAAAAACGGTGGAGAAATCCTCATTGGACAGACCGGGCCAATTGGAGGGACAGGAATTTTCTTGTTTCATTCTGCCACTTTTATCAATGACGGTAGTACTATCAGTATAGATAATTCAGGCATTGGGTATTGGAGTCAAGGTACAAATACGGCAACGAACAAGAATGGAGGGCAGATTTATATCGACCAAAATGGATTAATTGCAAACTATGGGTTTGTCAATTTTGGCGGCAATGTTTTTAACAACCTTGACTGTTCAGAGATTTATCTTTATAAAAGAATATATAACGAAGGAATTATTAACAATACCGGCCTACTTAGCATCAACACCAATGAATCGCACGCCAACAGTGGCACTTTCACCAACAATGGCATAATCGAAATTATCCAGCTGCCAGAGGTACCGAACATCATTAACAACGACCTTATCATCGCCCCGATCAATGGGTTTTGTTTTATTGGAAATGCCCTTCAAATAGGAGGCGCTAACAGTTTCACTGCCCTGTCTCAATGGTATTTCGACCAAAGTTTGTCCAACCCAGCGGGCAACTATGACCAATCTGCAAATGAACTCAGTCTATATAACCTAAACAACGGCGTCAATACCCTGTATTTCACGGTGGATGGCAATGGCTGTAGTTTTCCGGTATCGATTCAGTTAACCGTTGATGAGGTGCAGGTCAATAAGGCCGATGAATCTTGCCAGGGAATGGCAGATGGCTCTATTAACCTTCTCATTCAATCTGCAAGTGGACAGGTCGGTTACTCAATTGATGGTGGGGTAAATTTTCAGTTTAATGGTCAGTTCAACAACCTCTCGGCCGGTACATTCAACTGGGTCGTCAAAGTGTTCGGAACAAGTAACAATTGTGAAAAAACAGGAACGGTCACTATAAACGGAGGTTCTCCAGCACCTATCTGGTACCTCGATGCCGACGGAGATGGTTTTACTGACAACAATGTCACTCCTCTAGCAAGTTGTTCGCAGCCTCCAGGTTACATTGCCACTCAATCCGCTCTGTCGGATTGCAATGATGGAAATGCAACTGTATACCCGGGTGCGCCTGAACTCTGTGACGGACTCGATAACGACTGTGACGGACAGCTCCTTGCAGGTGAGGTAGATGCCGACGGCGACGGCTACATGGTCTGTGAAAATGACTGCGACGACAGCGACCCAGACGTAAACCCAGGCGCAACGGAAATCTGCAACGGAATCGACGACGACTGTGACGGAGAAATAGACGAGGGCGTGGGAAGCGGACTGACCTGGACCGGCAACGTGACATTCACCACACAGGCTGAGGTCGATGCATGGCTGGCATGCTATTCCATCATCGACGGCAGCCTCACCATTATGGGAGCAGGCATCACAGATCTATCCAGCCTCATTGGGCTGGAGGAAGTGACCGGGCTGGTATTCATCTATGCGAACGGCAGCCTTGCCTCCCTCGACGGGCTGGACAACCTCGCCACCGTCGGCAGCGGGCTGTCCATCTACTACAACTTTGCACTAACAGACTGCTGCGCCATTTATGACCTCCTGAACAACGGTGGGGTCACCGGGGCAATTACCATTTTCTTCAACGCTTCCGGCTGCAACAGCCAGTCAGAGATCCTCTCGGGTTGTGCTCCTCCTTCGTTCACGGGCGGCGGCCAGCAGGAAAGTGCATGGGACCTTAATTCCGTGCAGGACATGTCGCTGTTTCCCAACCCAGCATCCGGCACATTCAGCGTCCGAATCCCTGAAAATACTGGAAAAGGGCAGCTATCGGTCGTGGACATCCACGGACGGGAAATGATGGGACAAAAAACCATGGAGGGACGGGCAACATACCCTTTCGAAAGGGGAACGCTTGCTCCGGGGATTTATATGGTAGTTTTGAAAACCGGCGGAAAGGCGGTACTGGCAAAAAGGCTGGTAATTGAATAGATGCTGAAATTATTGTTTATTTTTTCAACGAAATGCCGAACCCTCTTCTCGAAGGTTCGGCATTCTCACTTTTCAAGCAATGGGCAATTCTGTGAACGGGCAATTTAAATTTGCGAGAAAAATGCCTGTCAGTTTCTACCTTTGGCAAGGTTTATTCAAACCCCAAACAAAAATGTAAAACTACATGTCCGAGTGTTCTTGTCGAAATAAGATTTACGGTGCGCTGTTTTGGTTGAGCCTTTTTATCTCAGGACCTTCACTCCTTGCCCAGAGCTTTCCAGTTGCCAAGTTTACCCAGTTGAATGTGGAAAATGGCCTTTCTCACAATTATACATCAGATATTGTCCAGGATCAACAAGGTTTTATTTGGATCAGTACCCAAAATGGATTGCAACGTTATGATGGTCAAAAGCTCAAAACTTTTCTGCACGATCCCGCTGACACCAATAGCATTGGGGGAAATAATATTTATTTCCTCGAAATAGATCAATCAGGTCAGCTGTTGATTGGTATTCGTGATAATTATGGAATCGACAGATATGATCCAATTACAGAAAAATTTATTCATCACCATTTAGACTTTGCCGTTGATAAAATAGGCCTGACCCAAGATGGCGGCACCTGGTTGGGGAACGGAAGAGAACTGCGGTATAAAGCCAAAGAAGAGAATACATTTTCTATCCATCCATTTCCTGTCCATCCCAAACACAGTTTGTATAAGGGGTTGTGGACCTATAGTATTTTAGAAGACAAAAACAACACGGTTTGGGTAGGTACTAAAAGAGGACTATATCAGGTTGGGGCAAACGGATCTGCTGGCAACTGGTGGTTGCCCTGTAATGAACAATATATTAGTGCTGATACCACATTCCGTATACATGACTTATTGGAAGACCGTAATGGTAATTTGTGGCTGGCAACAGAGCAGGGCCTTTTCATCCAATCCAATGCAGATCAGTGCCTTCTTCCATATCGTGCTCCGAAAGGCCAACCATTCCGTTTTGAAGGAAAGGATGTCTCCAGCATTGAGCTTGATGGCGACAACCAACTCTGGATCTGTACGCGATCAGAAGGCCTGGGCATCCTTAATCTGGCCACATCGGTTTTAGAATACATTCCCCCAAACAACGGCGCAATTCCAGAGAGGAATTTGGAGGGGATCGAGAATATGTTTATAGACAGACTGGGTTCGATTTGGCTTATTTCCCGGGGTTACGGCATCTATGTTTACCATCCAAAAACCAAACAATTCAAATGGTATAAATATTTACAGAATTCATCTTCACCGGTATTGAATATGGCTTTTGAGGACTCCAAAGGAGCGCTTTGGCTATTGGGCGAGCAGGTAGAGTTGGAGGCCCCCGAGGGTACATATCCTTCATTGACTAAAAAGACTCTGGAAGCCATAGACCCTCCTCTTGTAGTCAGTGAAGCACCGGGCGGCATTTTTTGGTTCAGCACAGTGGCCGGGGTAAAAAGGCTGGATGTCAACCAAGGCACATTGCAATCCTTTTTTGAAACCTATCAGAGCGTTGGAATCCAGCCTGGTTCCAATCTTGCTTCGGCAGAGTGGGTCGATAGAAAAGGTAATTTTTGGGCAGGCTTTTGGGGAGGAGCAGCAGCCTATATTGATGAAAATGACTTAGGAAATCCAAAATTTTTTCATTGCAATAATAAAGCTCCTGCCTCACCGATGGGCTGTTATTTACAGGCAATTACCGAAAGCAAAGATGGTCGGATTTGGTTTGGTTCAAATTCCCTTGGTCTTATAGTGTACGACCCCAAAGATGGTTCCTTCAAAAATTTCCAAAAAGAGCAAGGCAAAGAAAATTGGCTCAATAATAATTATGTCCGGTGCATCTTAGAAGACCGAAATGGCATTCTTTGGTTAGGCACCTATGGAGGTGGTATGTATCGGTTCGATCCCAACACGGAACAATTTCGACATTATGGAATCAAGGACGGACTTCTGGATGAGCTGATCGAAGATTTGGAGTTGGACCAAAATGGATATATCTGGATCGCAGCCAATGACGAGCTTTACCGTTTCGACCCCATGAATGAAACTTTCGTAAACTTTGGTCCGGATGACGGCCTGCCCAAAACCAAGTTCATCAGTTTAAGCCCGGCTGGCAGTGTATCCGGCCAAATGTACCTGGCCACCGAACAAGGCTACGTTGCCTTCAACCCCGACAGCATCCGCATTGATACCACCCAGCCGAACACAGCCATTGTAAAAATGAGCCGCTACCGGAGCGACCGGGCCGATGGCAAGCCGATTGAGGAAAAAGGTATTTCCTTGAAAGAACAGATCTTCCTTACAGACAAAGACTATATTGTAACTTTTGAGTTTGCGGCCATCACTTTTCATAAGGCCAGGCAAACTACCATCGAATATAAATTGGAGGGTTTCCAAAATGAGTGGATTCAGCTCGAAGATATACGCCAGGCATCTTTTACCCGCTTGCCCGCCGGGGACAACACCTTGCTGGTCAGGAGTGCCAATGCCAACGGCTTTTGGGACAAAACGCCCGCAAGGCTTTTCATCAAAGTCCTTCCACCTTGGTGGAAAACGGGGTGGGCTTACGGGGCCTATCTACTTCTTGCAGGTGGTACGTTATGGTATTTTTGGAAAAGAGAAACCCGCCGCCTAAAACTGAAAAGCCAACTGGAAAAAGAGATGCTTAAAGCCAATCAGTTGGAGGAACTCGACCAGGCCAAGACCCGCTTTTTCTCCAACATCTCGCACGAGTTCCGCACGCCGCTCACCGTCATCCTCGGCATGTCGGAAGAAATTGAAAAACCGAATGTGGCCAAAAAAATGATTCAACAGAGCGGCCAAAACCTCCTGCGACTTGTCAACCAAATGCTTGATTTCAGCAAGATGGACGCAGGGAAATTAAAGCTCCACCTCCAATCCGGCGACCTCGTCCACTACCTCCAGTACCTGCTGGAAAGTTTCCAATCACTCGCTGACCATAAAAAGGTCCAGCTTTCTTACGAGCCGGAAATAGACAGTCTGGAAATGGATTTCGATGAAGAAAAAATACAGCACATCGTTTCCAATCTGCTGTCGAATGCCATCAAATTCACGCCACGGGGCGGGCAGGTGACCTTACGGTTGACGGTTGAAGGTGGACGGCAGATGGACAGCGACGCTCTGTCAACCGTCCACCGTCCACCGTCTGCCGTGATTTCCGTTTCCGATACGGGCATCGGCATCCCCGACAATCAATTGCCCCGCATATTCGAGCGTTATTTCCAGGTTGAAAATGCCATGAGCAAGGGCGAACCCGGTTCGGGCATCGGCCTCGCCTTCACCAAAGAATTGGTGGATTTGATGGGCGGGGAAATAGAGGTAGAGAGCGAAGTGGGCTTGGGGACCGTTTTTAGGGTCATCTTGCCGCTGGCGAAAAGTTTTGAATTAGGAGTTATGAGTTTTGAGTCCGACCCGGTGCAAAAGGCCAAATCCTTCGATGAAGGGACTAACGAATTAATTGCTCCCCCTACTCAAAACTCACCACTCAAAACCCTCCGTCAGGAGTCCTTTGGACAAAACTCCCTCCTCGTAATCGAAGACAACCCCGAAGTCGTCGCCTACATCCGCACCATCCTGCAAAACGAGTACGACATCACCGTAGCCGAGAACGGGCAAATTGGCATCGAAAAAGCGGTGGAACTCATCCCCGATATCATCATCAGCGACGTGATGATGCCCGTGAAAGACGGCTTTGCCGTCACCCGTTTTTTGAAGAACGACGAGCGTACCAGCCATATCCCCATCATCCTGCTCACGGCCAAAGCCGATGCCGAATCCCGCCTCGCCGGGCTGGAGCGGGGGGCCGATGCCTATCTTGCCAAGCCATTTGATAAAAAAGAGCTGAAACTCCGACTGCAAAAACTGGTCGAACTGCGCCAAAAATTACAGGCTCGTTATGCCCAGTTTGTCCTCCCTGCCCCCTCCGAAGAAAAAGAGGTACATATCGAAGATGCCTTTTTAACTAAAATAAACAGCATTATCGAAGCGAATTTGGCCGAGGCGGAATTTGGCGTGAACGAACTCTGCCGGGAAGCGGGCCTCAGCCAGTCCCAGCTTTTCCGCAAGCTGAAAGCCCTCACAGGCAAATCCAGTGTGGCCTACCTGCGTAGCCTGCGCCTGCACCGGGCAAAGGATTTATTGGAAAAAGGAGAGCTGAATGTCTCCGAGGTAGCCTACAGGGTGGGGTTCAACGATCCGCTTTACTTCTCCCGGGTTTTTTCTCAGGAATTTGGATACCCGCCAACAGATTTGTACAAATAGCTGGAAATCAATTTTTTAAGTCTGGTTTTTCTCGCTCTGCATGAAATATCCATGCCTTTGCATGATATGTCCATACCGTTGTTTGCCGCCTGCCCCCATCTTTGCCCTACTCCGGACGAAGGGCTGGCTTATTTGAGAAAACAAGTAAGCAGCCTGAAAAATACCGGATTGCCAGCAGACGAATTGATGGGGTCGAAGATAGATATGTTGGATAAGTGTATGTGGACTGCCAGTTCACTTGTTGGTATTTTATCAGCGTGTAATTCTCCATGCGGAGGGCTTTTAAACAACGATCATTAACTCTAAAATTTAAATTATGAAAAATCTATTTGTTTTCTTGTTTGCAATTATGGCAACCCTTGCCATCGGCCAGGATTATGTCATGTATGAGACGCACACCCTGACCCCCAAAGAGGGACACGTACAAGCACTCGAAGAAGCAGTTGCGAAACACAACGAATTATACCATGCAGAAGGGCCTTATGAGAATTTTATATTTTCTATCTTGAACGGCCCCAGATCTGGTGACCTATTGTTTGCCATGGGGTCCTGTACATTTTCTCAACTGGATGGTCGTCCATCCAGTGAGGCGCATAATAAAGATTGGAACGCTGTATTATCACATTGTGAAGGCGGCGGAAAAAACCTCGAATATTGGAGACTCGTTGAGGAATTGTCTCATGACCCGAAGGATATTTCAAATGCCACAAAGCCACTTTGCAGGGTTCGTTTTTTAGATGTTGCGGACAACGCTGCTTTTAGAGAGATGCAAGCTCAGTTCAGAAAAGTAGATGAGGCTATGGGTACAAATACGCCTAGTTTTATGTATAGGAATCAGTTTCAAAATAGACAGGGACGGGATTGGGCGATTGTCACTTGGTTTGACAGCTGGGCAGATTTGGACGCCGGTAGCTGGGACGCTTGGAAAGAGACTTTCATCAAACTATACGGCGAAGATGGATGGAAAAAATTAGGTGAAGAATATGACGACATTATCTTAAGCCGGGAAGACGAAATGAGGGTGCGCCGTCTGGATTTACAGGCACCAGATAAAAAAGAATAATAAAGGTAAACGCATTTAAAATTAATGCGGGGCCACCTCTCTTGCCAACTGCGCTTGTTGGAAAGTTTGTTTATTTATTTCAAAAGCGACCATCTATAATATACTAGAAACAAGGTGCCCAATCCTGGATTCTGTCCGAGATTGGTTACCTCCCTGCTGCCCGGCCACAGCCGACGGGCATTGGTTGGCAGCAGGATTTTCTTAAAAAATATGGTTCATAGACAAATCCTGTGGGGAGCGCAGGTGTCGGACACTTTCAAAGTGTCCGACACCTGTATTCCGCCCTTTTTTAAATGAATCTGAATGTATGCTTCCGGTAAACCACGGGATTCGTCTATGAACCAAAAATATAATTATCAAAAAAAATCAGACCATGAAAAAGGTAACCTACTTTCAAATTCCTTTCCTGCTGCTACTGTTTTTCAGTAGCCTGCTCTCCGCCCAGACGACCTGGACGGGCACTACCAGTTCCGCTTGGGATGAGCCCACCAACTGGACGGCAGGTGTGCCGGATGCAGCGGACGATGTCACCATCCCCAATGTGACCACCAACGACCCCATCATCAGCACAGCAGCGGTGGCAAAATCTGTGGCGGTGGAGACAAACTCCTCACTTGTAGTGGCGGCGAGCGGCAGCCTGACCATCAATGGCTTTGCTTCAAATTATGTAGGTGGTCTCAATTATACTTCCGCCCTGTTCAATTTCGGCACGGTGACCAACAACGGTAACATCATCATTGGGGCGACTGCCAGCGCGGGACAACTCGGTATCTGGAACAATGGCACTTTCAACAACACCGCCGGGGAAATCAAGGTCGACAATTCAACATACTATAGCATTTGGAACCATTCCGGCACCTTCACTAATTCGGCGGCCCTCACCATAGGTGGCGCCAGTGCCAGCGTGGGGAACTCTGGCATCTGGAACAATGGCACTTTCAAAAACACCGCCGGGGAAATCAAGGTCGACAATTCAACATACGCTAGCATCGTTAACATCAACACCCTCACCAATTCGGCGGCCATCACCATCGGTGGCGCCAGTGCCAGCGTGGGGGACTATGGCATCGAGAACAACGGTTTCTTTGACAACAATACCGGCGGGGAAATCAAGGTTGACAATTCGGCAAACGCCGGTATCCTGAACGAATTTACCTTCACCAACTTGGCCACCATCAACATCGGCGCCAATGCCCCGGTGGGTCCCAACGGCATCGAGAACCGGGCTACCTTCAACAACACCGGCGGGGAGCTGAATATCGATAATTCGACAAGTAGCGGGATTTACAATAACCTCGGCACTTTCACCAACGAGGCCACCATCACCATCGGGGCCAACACGGGTGTGGGGTCATATGGTATATATAACAGTGGCTCTTTCAGCAACACAGACGGTGAGCTGAACATCGACAATGTGACAAACACGGGGATTAGGAACTTATCCGGCACCTTCACCAACTCGGCCGCCATCACCATCGGCGCCACCGCCAGCGTGGGGAACTACGGCATCCAGAACTTTTCCACTTTCGATAACAACAGCAGCGGGGAAATCAAGGTTGACAATTCGACTAATATTGGTATCTATAACGATTCCGGCACCTTCACGAACGAGGCCGCTATCACCATCGGTGCCAATGACCCAGTGGGGTCAAACGGGATTTTCAACATAGGCACTTTCTACAACCAAAACGGCGGGGACATTCGAATAGACAACTCGACGTTCGCTGGGCTCCATATCAGCATCAACGGCACCTTCACCAACGAGGCCACTATCACCATCGGCGCCAATGCCAGCGTGGGGACCCACGGGATTCGGAACAATGCCACTTTCAAAAACAAAAACGACGGAGACATCCACATTGACCTTTCGACGGACACTGGGCTCTTGAACACTCCAAACGGCACCTTCACCAACGAGGCCGGCCTCACCATCGGCGCCAATGCCAGCGTAGGGTCTACTGGGATACGGAACGATGGCACTTTCTACAACGAAAACGGCGGGGACATCCACATTGACAATTCGTTGCTCACTGGGCTCTATAACGCTGGCGACACCTTTACGAACTCGGCCGCCATCACCATCGGCGCCAATGCCAGTGTCGGCGCCAATGCCCTTGAGAACAGAAGCACCTTTAAAAACCTGAGTGGTGAACTAAAAATCGACCGCTTCGCTTCCAGTGGCATCTATAACAATGGCGGCACTTTAACCAACGAGGCCGCCATCACCATCGGTGCCGACGCCGCCAGCTTGGGGGTTTACGGCATTTATAATACTTCGATCTTTGATAACAACCCTAGCGGGGACATCCACATTGACCGCTCGACGAACACTGGGCTCCAGAACAATTCCGGTACCTTTACGAACAAGGCCGCCATCACCATCGGCGCCAATGCCTCGGCGGGGGCTTATGGTCTCAGCAATTCATCGACCTACAACAACCTGGGTGGGGAAATCAAGATTGACGATATTAGCGGAACTGGGATTGTAAATGGAGGGAATTTCACCAATCGGGCAGAGATAAATATCGGCGCCATGAAGGCCATGGGAGTCCATGGGATTTATAACGGAAGCAATTTTACCAATGGAATGGACGGTGAAATCAACATCGATGATACAGGCAACAATGGGATTGTCAATGATAATAGCAACGCCAACTTTACAAATCAGGGGAAAATAAACATCGGCGCCAATAAGGCCATTGGGACCAACGGGGTCAATAATTCTGACTCTGCCAATTTTGCCAATGAAGCAGACGGGGAAATCAACATCGATGATGCTGGCGGTGCTGGGGTTTCCAATTATGCTTCAATTTTTACCAATCACGGGAAAATCAACATCGGCGCCAACAAGTCCATTGGAGGATATGGGGTTTCCAATACTTCCACTTCCAACTTTACCAATGAAACAGGGGGTGAAATCAACATAGACCGTTCAGCCTCCGGTGGAATCTTCAATAATATCGGCAGCTTCACCAATGAGGCTGCTATCACCATCGGCGCCATTGCCAGCGTTGGCTCCAACGGCATTGAGAACCGGGCCACTTTCAACAACCAGAGCTGCGCCGAAATTTACCTCTTCGAAAAAGTGGAGAACCTCGGCACCATGACCAACGCCGGGCTATTCCACATCAACACCGCCAATACCAGCGTGCCCGGCAACTTCACCAACAACGGCATCATCGAGGATATTCAAGGTACTTTCCCAACTACCAACGCTGGCCTTGTCAACAACGAAATCGTCATCGCCCCCATCAGCGGGGAATGTGCCATCGACCCGGCCCTGATGGTCGGCGGCGGCGGCAGCTTCACCGTATCCCCCGAATGGTTCAAGGACCTCGCCCTGACCGACAAGGCCGGGGATTATGCACCCAACACCTTTACCATCACCGACCTGACCGAGGGGATGCACCAACTGTTTTTTACCGTGAGCGGCAACGGCTGCGATTTTGATGTCTCCATCGAAGTGGACTATGACGATGTGACCGGCCCCGTGCCCAACTGCCTACACCCCACCGTCCAACTGGACGCCTCCGGCAACTATTCACTCACGGAAAACGACGTTTTCGACGGCGGGACCGACCTCTGCGGCACGGTCAACTTTGTCAGTATGACACCGACTTCCGTCAGCTGCGCCGATGTGTGGATTAATAACCCCGTCGCTGTCACCGTCACGGCCAACGACGGCAACGGCAACGAAAATACCTGCACCGCTTTGGTCACTGTGGAAGACAACATTGCCCCCACCATTACCTGTGCAGCTGTATTCAACCCTTATGGTACGGATGCAGGGGTATGTACCTACACCGTCACGGGTTGGGCGCTGGACGCGGTTGCCACAAATGATAATTGTACGGTGGTCAGTGTAACCAATAATTTTACCGCTACAGGTACGCTCCAAGGTGCTGTTTTCCCAAAGGGGACAACGACCGTAGTCTGGACGGCCACCGACCAGTCCGGCCATACTGGGCAATGCAGTTATGATGTGATTGTGAAAGATGATGAGCCCCAGGCCATCGTCGATTGTGGCCCTGACCAAACGGTACTGACCAGTTCGGTGCCGGGCACATGCAGTGGGGTTTTGGGGGATTACAGGAGCGGTGTCCAATATACCGACAACTGCCCAGGGGGAACCATTTGGCAAACCCCTGCACCGGGTTCCATTGTTGATGGCCCCCATGCTTCCACTACCACGGTCACACTTTCAACTGTCGATTGTGGTGGTTTTGTCAGGAGCTGTACAATCACGGTCACGTTAGTGGACGATACGGCTCCGGCCATCAATTGCAGCACCGACATCGTCAACCCATATCAAACGGATGCCGGGACATGCACTTATACGGTGCCCGGCACAGCACTCGACCCTACCTCCGCAACAGATAATTGTACTGCTGTTGTCAGCAACGACTTTTCAAACAGTGCCACTTTGCAAGGGGCAGCGTTCCCTCCAGGCACCACCACGGTTGTCTGGACAGTTTCCGATGATGCAGGGAACATGAAGGATTGCAGTTACCAGATTGAAGTAACCGACAATGAGGCCCCAGTGGCCATTTGTCCAACTACTATAGCCGACGTGGTCTTGGATGCCAACGGCACCGGAACGCTCCCCGCCAACATCGGCGACGGAAGTTCCACCGACAACTGCGCTGCTAATGAGTCCAGCCCATCGGCCAACTACACTTGTGCTGACGTAGGTGTGCAAACTGTGGTGCTTTCGGTTGATGATGGGAACGGAAATTCTGATACGGAAACTTGCTCGTTCAACGTCGTGGACAACCTTGATCCTGGAATCACCTGCCCTGCCAACGTGACAAAGCAATGCGACCAGAGCCTTTCCTCTATTTGGACAGGTGTGGCTACAGCTTCTGACAACTGCACGGATGTGGCAAATATCTCCATCTCGGAGTCAGATGCCACGACACCGGGTTCATGCACTAACGAATGGATTATCACAAGGACATGGACAGCTGACGATGGGAACGGAAACACCAAGTCCTGCGACCAGATTATCACTGTGGAAGACACCACGGGGCCGGCCATCACCTGCCCGGCAGATATGACCGTGGAATGCGATGCCGACCATTCCCCTGCCAACACCGGCTCTGCAACTGCAGTGGACAACTGCGACACGCAGCCCGTCGCCATATCGAGCAGCGATGCCACCACGCCCGGCAGCTGCGCCAAGGAATGGACGATCACCAGGACATGGACCGCCACCGACGTTTGCGGCAATTCAACGCCCTGTGACCAAACGATAACCGTGGAGGACACCACCGCACCCGCCATCACCTGCCCGGCAGACGTGACGGTGGAATGCAGCGGCGACAACACTTCCGCAGCAATGGGAACGGCAACCGCCGCCGACAACTGTTCCGCAGTTGGCGACATCACCATCGGCGAGTCCGATGCCACAACCCCGGGCGCATGCGCCAACGGATCGATTATAACGAGGACCTGGACGGCAACCGACGAATGCGGCAAATCCAGCTCCTGCGACCAGGTGGTAACCGTCGAGGACGCAACCGCACCTGTGATCACCTGTCCGGGTGACATCACGGTAGAATGCGATGCCGACCACACTTCCGCAGCAACGGGAACGGCAACCGCCACCGACAACTGTTCCGCAGTTGGCGATATCACCATCGGCGAGTCCGATGCCACCACGCCCGGCAGCTGTGCCAACGAATGGACGATCACCAGGAGCTGGACCGCCACCGACGAATGCGGCCAGGCAAGCAGCTGTGACCAGGTGATCACTGTAGAGGACACCACAGGCCCGACCATGTCCTGCGGCACATTGACCGTGACGCCCAATGCCGGCGGCACCTATGCTTTGTCACAGACAGAGATCGACGGCCTCGGCGCAGGTTCTACCGACAACTGCGGGAATGTCACTTTTTCGGCTTCGCCAAATTCGTTCGGCTGTGGCGATGAGGGTGCGAACACCGTAACGGTGACCGGGACCGACGATTGCGGCAACAGCAATAGCTGCGATGCGGCTGTTACTGTTGAACCCTACCTGACCATCGTCAGCTGCACGGCAACAGCGGAAAGCTGTGCCGGTGCCGGCGACGGCAGCATCGTGATAATGGCCACCGCACTCGGCGGTCAGGTCAAATACTCCGTTGACGGTGGGGCGAACTACTCCGCAAGCGGCACTTTCAACAACCTCACCCCGGGTACTTACAACATCGTGGTGAAGGTGTTCGGCATTGCAGAAATTTGCGAAAAAACAGATACTAAATCTATTGCGGCAGGCATGCCTCAAACTACCTGGTACAAGGATGCCGACGGTGACAGCTACTCCGACGGCAACACCCTGACAAGCTGCACACAGCCGACCGGGTACATTGCCAATCCGCTTGCAGGAACAGACTGCAACGACGACGACCCGGCCATCAACCCGGGCGCAACCGAGACCTGCGACGGGCTGGACAACGACTGCGACGGACAGCTCCTGCCAGGTGAGGTAGATGCCGACGGCGACGGCTACATGGTCTGCGAAGACGACTGTGACGACACCGATCCTGACGTCAACCCTGGTGCCACCGAGGTCTGCAACGGCATCGACGACGACTGTGACGGGGAAGTGGACGAGGGCGTGGGGAGCGGACTGACCTGGACCGGCAACGTGACCTTTACCACACAGGCGGAAGTGGATGCTTGGCTGGCATGCTATTCCATCATCGATGGAAACCTGACCATCATGGGCAGCGGGATCACCGACCTGTCGAGCCTCATTGGGTTGGAGGAGGTGACCGGGCTTGTGTTCATCTATGCGAACGGCAGCCTCGCCTCACTCGACGGGCTGGACAACCTTGCCACCGTCGGCAGCGGGCTGTCCATCTACTACAACTTTGCACTAACAGACTGCTGCGCCATTTATGACCTCCTGAACAACGGTGGGGTCACCGGGGCAATTACCATTTTCTTCAACGCTTCCGGCTGCAACAGCCAGTCAGAGATCCTCTCGGGTTGTGCTCCTCCTTCGTTCACGGGCGGCGGCCAGCAGGAAAGTGCATGGGACCTTAATTCCGTGCAGGACATGTCGCTGTTCCCCAACCCTACTTCTGGAACATTCAGCGTCCGAATCCCTGAAAATGCAGGCTCTGGCCAGCTATCGGTCGTGGACATCCACGGACGGGAAATGATGGGGCAGCAAACCGTGGAAGGACAGGCAACCTACCTCTTCGAAAGGGGAACGCTTGCTCCGGGGATCTATATGGTGGTTCTGAAAACCAGCGGGAAGCCTGTGCAGGTCAAACGACTGGTGGTGGAATAATTGCTTGTTTATTTTATGATACAAACAAGATTGCATCCCGATTTTTCAAGAATGAAAAATCGGGATGCTTTTTTATAACACAAATGCTTTCATCATATTGATTCTGACGTTATTTCGAACCTAAAATATAAAGACCCATTATCAAGTACCTGCTGATCGGGAGAGATCAAACAGCTGGGTACAGAGGTGGCACAGCGGGAAAGAATATGTTTTCTGCACTGGCTGTATTTCTTTTGGCTAAAAATTGGATTTCCTCCTCCCTCATGTCACATGCATTCCTTTGGAACATTCAGTGCCGCTCTCCCGATATTCATCGGGATCGCTCGCTGATTGCTTTATTTGCCTTCCACAATCCCATTTTCTTAATGCCAAAACAAATAAGGCTGAACCAAAAGAATCAGAATGTCAATTAGTTACGAAAAAAACCGAATTTTAGATTCTTCAAAATTCGAGCTGATTCATGTATGAAGGGGCAGGGGGATGAAAGGTCAGTTTATTTAAGTGATTTAAATTTTTGTTCCGTACATAGAGGCACTAGGAAATTCTAGAACAACTCCTAATTAACTTTTGCGAAAATCATACTTTTACGACCACATAAAAATTTCATCACTTACCACTATCACAATGCGCACGTTTACCATTTTTATTCTAATGACTTTTATTTCTTATAATTCCTACGCTCAGGAAAAAACAGGCTATCAAATGCCGCCCAAAGCCATCGCAGACCTTATTGATGCCGCCCCTACCCCGGGCATGTCCATCAGTCCAAATGATGAATGGGTATTATTGATGGATCGACCAAGTCTTCCTTCTATTGAGGAGGTGAGCCAGGAAGAGCTTCGCATAGCTGGTCTTCGGATCAATCCTGTAACCAATGGCCCCAGCCGCACTTCCTATTTCAAAAGCATCCGCATTAAATCATTGAATGATCTTATAGAAAAACCCATTGCAGGAATTCCTGATAATGCCCGCATCGGATCAGTAAGCTGGTCATCGGATAATAAGCATTTTGCATTTTTGAATACCGTGAGCAATGGCATTGAACTTTGGTTGGTGAATGTAGAGTCAGCTGTTGCTAAGCGAGTGACCGATGCAGTAATCAATGATGCTTCACCCGGATCTTCCTTTAGCTGGTTCTCAGATGGAAAACGATTGATTTATCGAAAGATTGATACTAACAGAGGTGAAAAACCAGAAGAACCATCTATGCCATCCGGCCCTGTTGTGCAATCAAATGATGGTGAAGCCGCACCCGTACGCACCTATCAAGATATGCTCCGCAATCCTTTTGATGAATTGCTTTTTGAATATTATACCACCAGTGAATTAATGATATTAGATGTGCAGAGTGGCAATAGCAGGCAGTTTATGGGAAAAGCCATTTACAGGAGTGTGAGCCCTTCTCCAGATGGAAACTATGTGATGATTTCTCAAATCAAACGTCCATTTTCTTACATCGTACCCTATTATCGCTTTTCTTCTGAAACGGGTATTTATAGCTCAAATGGCACACTTGTAAGACTATTGGTTGATAACCCAGCTTTGGAAAACCTACCGAAAGGGTTCAATGCTGTGGCGTCCGGACCAAGAAGTTTCGATTGGCGGGGAGACAGCCCAGCGTCTATATATTGGGTGGAAGCACAGGATGGTGGCGATCCAAAAAATGAAGTTGAGGTAAGGGATAAAATGTATTTTCTTGAAGCTCCATTTAAAAGTGAACCAAAAGAGGCCATATCCTTCAACTTGCGGTACGGCGGTGTCACTTGGGGCACTGGCGATCTGGCCATAGCCTATGAGTGGTGGAGAGCCGATCGCCGTGAAGTTACCCGCCGTTGGCAACCCAATAACCCATCGGCACAACCTGAAGTTTTGTTTGATCGCTCTTATGAGGATCGTTATGGCGATCCCGGTGGATTTGAAACATCCATGAACAAGTATGGACAAAGCGTTTTATTGACTGCTGACAATGGCCAATCACTATACCTCACAGGGCAAGGTGCTTCAACAGAAGGCAATCGCCCTTTTGTGGATAAATACAATTTAAAAACCAAAGAAGCAGAGCGTTTATGGCGTTCTGAAGCTCCTTATTATGAATATCCATTATTCTTTATGGATGCTGAAAACGGTATTGTCATGACTCGCCGGGAGTCAAACTATGAGCAGCCTAACTATTTCAAAAGAGACTTAAAATCAGGCAAGCTCACACAGGTCACCAATTTCCCAAATCCATACGAATCGTTAAAAGGTGTTTCAAAAGAGATGATCAAATTTAAGCGGGAAGATGGTGTGGACATGACCGGAACACTCTATCTGCCTGCCGGCTACGATAAAGAAAAAGATGGTCCACTTCCAATGCTCATGTGGGCATATCCAAGGGAATACAAAAGTGCAGAAGCAGCTTCTCAGGTAACTTCATCGCCATACGAATTCATACGGACCAGTTGGGCATCCCCTACTCTTTGGGTATCACGAGGATATGCCGTTTTCAATAACGTTTCCATGCCCGTCATCGGTGAGGGAGAGGAAGAGCCCAATGAAACTTTTGTCAAACAACTCCGCCAAAATGCTGAAGCGGCCTGTAATAAAGCGGTGGAATTAGGTGTGACCACCAAAGATAAAATTGGAGTTGGAGGGCACTCCTACGGTGCTTTTATGACGGCAAATTTATTGGCCCACACGGACCTTTTTGCTGCAGGTATTGCCAGAAGCGGTGCCTATAACCGCACGCTGACGCCGTTCGGATTTCAGGCAGAAGAACGCACGTATTGGGAAGCACCCGATGTCTATTATAGCATGTCACCTTTCAATTTTGCAGATAGAATAAAAGAACCGATCCTACTCATTCATGGTGAGGCCGACAATAATTCTGGGACTTATCCGATGCAAAGCGAGCGAATGTTTACGGCTTTAAAAGGACATGGCGCTACTGTTCGTTTGGTCATGCTCCCCGCCGAAAGCCACGGTTACCGTGCCCGGGAATCTGTAATGCACATGGCCTGGGAAATGGATAGCTGGCTGGAGAAATATGTGAAGAAAGTGGATGAGGAGGCCAAGCCTTGAGGTAATGATTAATGACGAATTATTAATGACGAATGACGAATGCCAAGCAGGAGGAAGGCTGCTTGGCATTTTTTTTATGACTCTTTTAGTTCATTTAGGTCAAATTCAAAACCGGGCAAGACATCTTCGCCGGAGAGTATACTGTCAAAACCGACGACTTCTTCTTTATCGGCAGTATTTCTATAAATCCAGACCTTTTCGTTTTTTGGATCGATGAGCCATGCCAGCTTGACACCGTTTTCGATCCAAGCACTTTTCATCTTGTGTTTTAATTTGGATAGACGGTCTGTTTCAGAGCGAACTTCCATCACAAAATCCGGCACGATGGAAGCTATGCTTCTCCGCTCTTCCTCAGTGAGTTGGCTTATTTTTTCGTTGGAAATCCATGCACCATCGGCCTTGTACTGAGAGCCATCGGGCAGGTCAAAGGAAGTTGAAGGACTGAATGCTTTTCCTGTTTTGTCTTTTTTAGACCATAATTTTAGATGGAAAAATGCTTCGCCTTCATCGAAGCCAGAGTTAAAGGTCATAAGGGGGTGAATTGTAATAATCCCGTTTTTGTCCCGCTCAATTTTCAGATCGCTGTTTCTTAATACAAAATGACGAAACCGCTCCTTGGGCATGCTACTTTTAAACACAATGGCTTCATTCTGAACGAGTTCAAACAATGGGTTTTCGGTCTTTTTTATGGCTATTGCACTGCTCATTTTCGAATTTTATTTTGCTAAGTTAACATTTTTCGGACACAATAGTTGGATACATCTTGTCAGATTTGTCCCTGAATATTTAAACAAATAATTAATGTAAAATCGAAAACATACAATTTTACATATTTACAAAATTGTATATCCCACAGGCTGGAATTTTTAATTTTTATTATCATTTTAATTTTTATTAAAAAAAATCACTCCAGCATCTCCTTCAATTTCTCTAAATTCTGCCTGCTTTCCTCCGAATTAATTCCATTTAAAATATCCAATCTTTCCCTTTCAGTTAAATAAAAAGAAATAGGTGAGTCTTTTAGAAATTCGCTGGGGTGGTAAGTAAAACGAATAATATCAACATGTTCTTTACCAAGCATATTATAAATAAATCCCAGCTCATTATCATGTTCGTAATCTTGTAAACTGATTACTTTAAATGCAATTTCGAGCGGGTTGAACATATTTTCAAATACACCTTGATTTTCTTTATTGGCAACCGTTCGATCCCTATCAAATGCACGAACAATTACGAAAACAACACCACTTGTATTTTCTTTTATCCAATCCCTAAATACGGTGACAAAACGGGTGGCTGATTTTAAACCAAAATTATCCCGAAATCCAGCATCCAAAACTTCAATACTTGGCACAGATGGCAGCGTCACATTCGGCAACACATATGGGTAGGTCGCATTCATTCGTAATGCTGTCGTAAACCGCAAATCCATCGCTCCTTGATTTTTAAATAAATGCCCAAAATCAACTGCATCGACCTGAATAGAATGCGGCACTTCGACACCGATTGGTTCTATCATCATATAGGAAACAGGCTGAGAAGAAATAACCAATCTCCGGCCATCATTCACAATAGATGGTGTAATAAAAACCATTGGAATTTCTGCACTTTGCTCCACAGCAGTATAATCTCCAATTGTTTTGGCAAGTACAGCATTTGTATTTTCATTTAATGCTTTTTCAAAAATGTAACCTCTGTCTTTTTTATATCGATGTCCACCTTCTTCAAAAGAGGCCCAAGGCAAAAAGAGGTCGTTGGTAATAATGGTAAATGAAATTGGATTAAGCAGATCCTGAGAAATCGTGTAAATATGATCTTGACAATAGAGGTCAACATCTTCCCCTTGTTTTTTCCGCAAGGATAATTCCCGAAAATAGGTTGCACCAATCATGCCACCAGAGGCTCCGGAAACCAGTACTGTATTATCCATAAATTTTCCAGCGGTAATACTATCGGCGGTTTGCATAATAAGCGTTGACCATGCTGCCGATTTTAATCCGCCTCCGCTCACACAATAAAATAGCATTTTGGGTTTTTCTGAATTATTTAAACTGGCTTTCTTTTTCCAATTTTCTAAAATAGATATGGTCGCTTTTTTATCGGCATCAACAATTTCTTGCGTGCAATACTGACTCAAATTATCTGGCTGATAAACAGCAGGTGCTACATTATAATCCAGTCCGTAAGCTTTATTTTTATGGTGAAAAAAATCATCCTTCGTAAGCATATTTATTAAAAACAAAATAGCAAAAATCGCCGTGATCCGCCATTTATTAAACCAATAAGAAATAGCTCCAGCAATCGCCATCATTATACTTGCCAATAAAAAAATAGACCCGCCCGTAGGAATCCGCAAAGCAGGTCGGTCCATAAAAGCACCGAGCATAATAAGGATCACAAATGTGAACAATTGCACGAACAGGGCATTCAAATGATTTTGCCGAAATACTCGAATCAATAAACCGGGATCGTAATGCGCTACACTCCTCACAATTCTAGGACGAAAAGATTCCGTTAAATAAGTATCCACCCGCCACTGATTTCGATTGAGTTTTATGTCTTCCAGGATGGGTAAATCTTCTTTATCCGGAGCCATTTTTCCTTCTCGGACATTCTTTTCTTTTGGCTTTAAAAGGGTAAAAATATCTTTATTGGTAAAGTTGAAATAAAGCGAAATCATTAAAACCAAAGTAATAAACCCAGATAAAAAACTCAGGCCATTCACCAATATGTCCTGCCATTCCTTAAATTCATATTTCACCTCAAATTGAATCAAACAATAAAAATAAAGCAGGATAAAAGATAATGGAATGACCATATTGTTGAGCGCAAATTTGGTAAATGGTCGCCCTAACGAAGCCAGAAAAGAAAATCGGTAAGCGCTTAAAAGATAGGTGGTCAAATTCCAGCTCATCACCATCGCACCGAATCCGATACCGACATAGAAAAAACTCCAGAACCCAACTTTCCCCATATATTCAGGTGAAAGAAACAGATATTTCAATCCAAACTTGCCGCCAAAATTCCCAGTAATGGTCATTGCCAACAAGCCCCAGGTCAGCACGAGCAAGAGATTGCTGCGCAGATGCATGATCAGCAATTGAAAAGGAAAAGAATACAATATGTCGGTCAGTTTTTTCAAATAATTGATTTGACGGTATGTAGGTTTGGCGGATTGGCGGTTTCCTTATCTTTGCAGCCCGAAAATTTCAAGAGCAATATGAGCTTTTTTTCAAATATACTAAAGCGGATTTTCACTGGTGGACTTTTCAGCAGTGAAAGGCCCGAACCTGATCCGATGAAATACTTGATTGCAGGACTTGGCAACATGGATCCTGAATACGACAACACCCGCCACAATATTGGCTTCGACGTGGTGGATTATTTGGCGAAAGAATTTGACATTACCTTTAAAAACGATACACTCGGCGATATAGCCGAATTCAAACATAAAGGCCGCACTTTTGTCCTCCTCAAGCCATCTACCTACATGAACCGCAGCGGAAAAGCGGTTCGGCACTGGCTCACCAAAAAGAATATCAAAAAAGAAAATTTATTAGTGGTTTTAGATGATCTGAACCTGCCATTTGGAAAGCAGCGTATGCGTGCCAAAGGCAGCGACGGTGGCCATAATGGACTCAAAGACATTGATCAACTTACTGGTGGCAATAATTACGCCCGCCTGCGCATAGGTATAGGAAATGATTATCATAAAGGCCAGCAAGCCAATTTTGTGTTGAGTCCTTTTTCAGAAGAAGAAGCCAAACAAATTCCTGAAATCCTTAAAAAAGCTGCTGAAGGGGTGAAAGCTTTTGGCACGCTTGATTTTCGGTTTGCTATGAATGTGGCGAATGGATAGTTGGCAGTTGGCAGTTGGCAGTTGGCAGTTGGCAGTTGGCAGTTGGCAGTTGGCAGTTAATTTAGCTTAGAACCAAGAACAAAAAAAAATGGCCGAAAAAAGAAAAAGGATAGCGCTTGATATGGATGAGGTGATTGCTGATGTGACACCTAAATTTTTAGCTTCTTTTGAAGAGGCCACTGGCAGGAAACTAACGAAAGAAGAATTTTGGGGGCGCAAAGTTTATGAGATGGAAGGGGGCAAACATATCCGTTCAGTTCTTTTTGAAAAAGGTTTTTTTAGGGATTTACCTGTGATGGAAAATAGTCAGGAAGTAGTGAAATGGCTGCATGATTATTATGAAATAATTATTGTGACTTCAGCCATGGAATTTCGAAATTCTTTAGAAGACAAATACGATTGGCTACAAAATAATTTCCCTTTTATTTCCTGGAAAAATTTTGTTTTTTGTGGAAACAAATCAATGATTCTGGCGGATTACATGATCGACGACCATGTCAATAATTTAGTGACTTTTAAAGGAAAAGGATTGCTATATACCTCCACTCATAATATTAAAGAAACCCGCTTTACCAGAGTGAATAACTGGCTGGAGGTGAGGGCATTTTTTGAGGAGGAGTTGAGGAAGTAGATGATTCCATTGTTTCATGGTTTCATGGTTTCATTGATTTTGAACGCAAAACTGTAGGTGTCGATTTAGATGTAAACATGTATGAAAATAATGATAATTCATGCCAAGCGAATCAGCAAAATAAAATCATAAACCAATGATTTTAGGCACAATACAAACGATTGTTTCACTAACTTGGATTGAAATCTTATAAGTGTATATGTGCATATGGTGCGCATATCAATGAGTTATACCCAATTAAATAAATATGAAAATCAAGGAAGTCCTTTTCTTTTCAATGTGGCTTATTGGGTTTGTAAGACCATCAATTGAGAACCCTTGTGGAGTAATGATTCCAAGAGGTGGAGACGAAGATTGGGGGATTGGGGCCTACCTGATTCCAGATGAATTTGAAATTAACATATACCGAGACACACTTGGAAAACATTTTGGCAAATTTGAAACTTACCATTCAGGTTTACGACTAAAGGATTGCAATGGAAAGCATATAAATTTTAATTCTACAGATTTAGAATGGATTGCACATTATAGCAACGAAATGATAAAAGTCAAAGAATCCAGCAACCCCAGATTCGTAAAGGTTTTGTGGAAAACTATTCAAGGTGGTTTATACTTAAATAAGGAAGAATTAGAAGTTAGCGGGGCAATATTTCAAACATATAAAGACCTACTTTTTAAATGTGAGGGTTCAGTTATAAATAAAGACTTTTGTGGTTGGGCAAATATTGGAGTCAATCTGGAAAAAAATTGCCTGAATTTACGAGCCGATCCATCCATTAACTCTACTAAAATCCTATGTGTTCTTGGTAACGATTGGGAAAAGCCATATTTGACACATTTAAAAATAATGGAGAATAATGGAAATTGGGCAAAAGTCGAATACACTGAACAACACCCACCACTGATAAAATCTGAATCGGATGAAGATTGCACATTCATAGAAAAAACAAGAAAATAGGTTGGGTAAAAGCAATAGATAAAAGTGGGTTTCCTAATATTTGGTATTCAGTAACGAGCTATTGAATGAAAGTTAAAAATGGAAGAATAAAATTGAAAATCCCACAAATACAAACCCTTCCCTAACATTTACCTCCCCTTTACATTCTTTTACAATTGGGAAAGGCAGAAAGAAAAGCTTCATTATACATTTGAAAAAAGATTTTATCAATGAAGAAAATTTATCTGTTCTCTCGCATTTTTTTTTTGATTTTCATTATGGCTTTTATCAGTTCCTGCACAGGGCAACCGAACTCCAAAGCATTGAAAAGCGATATATCTGGATTGGCATTCCCAATTGATAATGACCCACAAATAGCTCAATATGTAGTGGAAATATTTGAGGATTCAAAAGGGAATTTATGGTTTGGCACAATGTCGAAAGGTGCGGCCCGATATGATGGCAAAAAACTTTCTTATTCAACTACAGAAGACGGTTTGGCGGATAATGCAGCTGTGGGTTTTGCAGAAGACAACGCAGGAAATTTTTGGATTGCTACACATTCCGGACTATCCATGTTTGACGGTAAAACATTTACCAATTTCAACGAAAAAGACGGCCTGCCCCATTTCCGTGTTTCCAATTTACTATACGATAGCCGAGGCGACTTATGGGTCGGCACTTGGGGAGGCGTGTGCAAATTCGATGGCAATACTTTTACAAGTTTCCCCCTACCTATACCGGAAGTTGATTTGTTGAACTACCAGACGACCATGGATTGGATCACGGAAATCATGGAGGATAGTCAAGGCAACATTTGGATTGGCAGAGACGGATATGGCGTTTGTAAATATGATCCTTCAGCTGAATCTTTCACGCATTTCACAAAAAAGGATGGCCTGGCATCCAATAATGTCCAAGTTATTCAGGAAGATGACCACGGCAATATTTGGTTTGGGTCCAGGGTAACAGAAAAAGACCATCCAAATCCCGATAAAAGAATCGGTGAGGGAGGACTTACCAGATATGATGGCGACGCATTTTTACAATATCCAGCAATTAACGGCTTACACCAGAATGATATTTACGCCATTAGTAAAGATGGATCAGGAAACATTTGGATTGGTGCAAATGGCATAGGTGCTTATCGCTTTGACGGCCAAGTTTTTACTTTATTTAGCGAGACAGATAGAGCAGACATAATGACCTACGGCATTCAAAGCATTTTAGAAGATAAAAACGGGAAGATTTGGTTTGGGGTATCCGGTGGATTGTTCCGTCTTGATGGGTCGACTTTTAAAAATGTGACGCAAAGCGGGCCATGGGAGTAGAGCCAGCTATGGTTCGGTCGTCTTGTTTATGCTAAATTTGCAAGATTATAAACCACAAGCATTTTTGAAAAAACTCCTCCTCCTAAAAGCAAAATACGCCACCGCATCTGCTACTGCTACCGCAGTTGATTATGCGCTATATTTTGTTTTATTGCAATTCGGCCTGACCAAAACTCTCTCCAATTTTATTTCTTACCCCGTCGGTGTGGTCGTGAATTTTGGACTCCAGAAAAAATATATTTTTTCAATGACGAGGGGATTGAAAAAAACATTCATTTTGGCGATGTTGGTATCAGCTGGTGGCTGGGCGATGAATGCGACACTTTTTGCTCTTTTTATGAAAGTGCCTTTTTTAGAAACCTACCATTGGTTTGCTAAAATACTGGTGAACGGTATTATTTTCTTGTATAATTTTTACGGTAAGAGATATGTGTTTGAGAAGCGATTTTTTGAAGTGGATTAATAGCAGTAAATAATGAGACTTTAGACTTTAGACAATAGACAATAGACAAATCGTTGTATTACAATCATTTATCTATCGTCTAAAATCTATTGTCTATAGTCTTTCTACTTAACCGATCGTTCAAGTCTCCTGACTTGAACAACATATTTTAATTGACGATTTAAGAGGCTATTTATTCAAGCACTATTTTACCAGTATACACCGAACGATCATTGCTCTCGATAGAATAAAAATAAATGCCTGGTAAAAGATGCTCCCGTTCAAAGCGGTAAACATTTCCGGTAAACTGCTCCGATTGGAGCACCCTTCCCAGGCCATCTTGTAAAACGAATGTTGGATTCAATAATTTTTGTGCTGGCAGTTCAAAAATAGCCTCGCCAGCAATTGGATTTGGATACACTCTCAACTGTCCATTTTCTAAATCAATTGCATTGATCGCATTAACCTCATCCAGAAAGTCTTCGCCAATCGTATGAAAGACTGTGTTTGTGATGACAGGCTCATTGAAATCGAAATAAATACCTGCGCTATTTTCAATGACAGATCCTAACGGAACATCATGGTTTTGGGACACCCGGAACGTGACATACCCATTGGATGCGGGTTCATTTTCCGTGCTGTCCGGTAATTGGATATTAGGAAAGGTGAATCTCAGAATCCCCTGACCATAAATTTCAAAATCATACGGGTGGCTGGATGCGCCCGGGCGCACACTGGCCACATCCAAAAATGGCGAAAGCGTATCCCTGATCAGTACATTGAAAGCAGTATCTGTCCCTGTATTTTGGAAGCGGATGATGTACTCGATGTCTTTGTTTTGTTCGATAAAATGTTCGTCTTTCACGCCTGTCGGATAAGCATATTTCCCATTCGGATCACACCCACCAATATTTTCTGTACAATCAATATCAAGGTAGGGCTCTGGGTCGCCGAGTGGGAATAAATTCACGATTCCGGTACTAAAGCCTCCATTGGCATTTACACCACAACCTTCTACGGCAATAACTGGGTAGCTCGGTTCTGGGTGAAATGGCTCTTGCATTACTTCCATTCGCCACGTTGAGCCATTGGCTGGTACAACAAGCTCATGAGACTCCATCACATCCAAAGTGATGCTCGGTGGTGGTGCCTGCAGGTACATCACAATGTCTTCTATCACGACGTATTCCAGTGGGTTGACCATCGGGTTTTCGCCTATATTGGTAACAGTGAAACGCACAGAATCATCACAAACAGCTTCTACTTTGAGACTTGCACCCGACCACATCGGGTCTGGTGACAAACACATGGTGTCAGGATAAATATGTGCTTCCGTGCAATGGGTCTGCCCGATCACAGCATTGCAGCTAACGGTCATGGAAGTCCAGAAGCTGGCACACTCCCCTATTTCCAGATCGCCTATTTCGAATTGGTAAACATTATTTCCCAAATCAATAAAGGGCAGCGTGGAAAAATCCAAAGTCAGAAAATCATCAAAATCTATGACCACATAAGCATCAGTTGCAGGGGCCGTTCCTTCATTACAATAAATGATATTGTAAATATTCCCGCCAAAACAACGACGCAAAAATGGAGTCGAAATATCCACGGTGAGCAGTGGACAGGTCGGCAATTTAAATGCAAGAAAGTCTACAACGGCTGTATCATCGGCGTTGGGCAACGATACAGAAATGTCATTTACACAAACATCCCATTGCTGGTTAGGTGGCAAAAGTGTCACGGAGTAATCGCCTGGATCAACGGGAATAAAATAATATCCATTAACGTCAGTTGTTCCATAAAAGGTGTTTGTGCCATCAGTAGCCTCCACCAACCAGCCTTCCAGTAAAGGCTCGCCTGTATCAAGCATACAGTTTTCTATATTGTCCCAAACAACTGTGCCTTCGATGTAAGCACACAGTCCCGAATAATCTACTGTAACATAAATGGAATCCGTAAACTCACAGCCGTATCCATCTAAAACAGTCACACTATACGCCCCTGAATTGGTCACCAAAATAGTAGGCCCAATTTCTCCAGTGCTCCAATTCATCAATACCGTTGGATTGGGAACATTGCTGGTATGTGAAGCAGTGATTGAGACCGGGTTACAACCATTCGTTTCAACAGTAAAATTGATATCCACCGTATCAATCGTGATGGGCATTGGATAAATAGTAGGCGAGGTACAACCCAATGCATCGGTTGCCCAAATTTCAAAAATGGTTTCTTGTTCTACTGGGATTTTGAAAATATTGGTCGATTGTAGGTTATTGAATTCAAAGAGCGTATCCCCATTTTCTCCGATATAAACATTGTAGGGTGGATTGTCCGAAAAAATGACGACAGTGATCTCTGCACTGTCACCTGCACAAACACCATACTCGTAGCCAAAATCAAAGAAAAGTTCATCTTCAATATAGGTGGTCGAATAAGCAACACAGCCAGTCGTGGTGTCGGTAACTTTCAAAGTAAATCCTCCAGTCTCAGACACCTTCGGATCAGGTATCAGAGCGATAGGGTTACTGGCGCTGCAACCATTACAAGTCCATTCATACGTAAACTGAGGTCCTGTACTTGTATTTGGACTTCCCAATTGAACCGTATCCTGATTACATGAAAGGAACTGTGAAGGCCCAGCATCCGCTATCGGCGGGTCGCCTAAAATGACCACATCGGTACAGAGCGTATCCGCACAATTATTAGCGAGGTTGGTATGAATGACACAATACTCCCCTTCTCCCGTGGCTCGGATAAAATTGCCAAAGGTTTCCAGAATGTTTCCACCGCTGGTCGTCCATTCTTGTTGAAAGCTATTTGGCGGTACAGAAAAACCATTGACAAAAAAAGTATCTAGACAAAGCTCTTGATCCGGCGGTGTAATAGTTGATCCGGGTATCGTCGTATCCAAAATGAACTTAAAGCAATTATTTGAAGAGCATCCAATGGGCGTAGTCACTGTCACACAATAAGTGCCATCATTAGGAAGTGGAGGCTCAGCTTCTGTTGAGGTAAACCCATTTGGTCCAGACCAAGAATAGGTATAATTAGGATTGATCGTATCACATGCAACCTGCATTTCCGGCTGACCGCAAACAACGCCCTGAGCAATACATTCCAGTTCAGGTGTTTCGTGGACCAACAGCGTCCCCATCTGAGCAAATGACAAGCAGGGATCGTTTTCATCAATAATCCATTGACCTCCGTTTTGTTGGGTGGCCATAACAAGTGTAACGATATAAGGTGTTCCAGGGGTAAGGCCTGCACTAAATGAAAAGGTGTTGGTCAGTGATACACTCGCCACGATTTCATCCCATTCCGAACCAAGATGGATGGTATAAAAAAAGACATCGTCTCCATCGTTCACCATATCGGATGGCGGGATGAAAGTAACGACTTCACCTTGACAAACTTCCCAGAAGGAATTTTCGGGGGTGCCGGCAAAGGTCGTGCATTGGGCAGAAGCGCCTACTGCAAGGAAAAGGGAAAAAATGGAGATACAGATCAGTCTCATGTTTTTACTTTGGAAAGTTAAAGGTGACTATTTTTTACGGTACAAATATTTAAACTCCATCGTTTTAAAGCAAAAACAAAAAAGCTCGATTGTATTCCTTATTTTTACAAAACATCAATAAAGTTGTTTAAAATAAAGGATTTTGAATTTTAAATTGTATTTCTAAATTTTGAAAAACACGTTTTTACATATCGTATTTTCCAGCCTCAGCAACGCAGAATGTAAGCTATTAGCCAAATTTATTGCTTCTCCATACTTTACGGGCAGGACATATTTATCCTTGTTGTTGGCCTATTTTATCGAATGCAGGCAAAATAACGCAATCCCAACACCTGCGGAAGCGTGGACTAAAATGGCGCCAGGCGAACCATTCGACGATCAGCGCTGGCGCCTGGCATTGTCTAATTTATTGAAACTGACCGAACAATTTTTATCCCTTCGGGAAATGTCGGAGGAGCCAGACTTGCAACGGCAATACCTCGCCCAAGCTTACCGCAAACGGGGGCTCCCACAACAATACCTCCGCAACTTGTCGTCATGGCAAAAGGAGTTGGGCGGACAGCAACAGCGGTCAGCTGATTTTTATGAAAAACTATTCAGAATCGAATGGGAGCAGTACCGTTTTCTTTCCCTGGACAACCAGCCAGCAACCCTGAACATGCAGGAAATGTCCGATGCCATTGACACCGTTTTCGTAGCCCGCAAGCTGCGGCATGCTTGCTTTTCATTTTCGCATCAAACAATTTTTAAAACGGATTATAAGATCGAATTGCTGGAGGAGATTTTACATTTGGTGAAAACAAACCCAAGGCTATTAGATTTCCCGAGCATCAACTTGTTTTACCATTGCTACCTTGCCCTCACCGTTGGCAGCACCTCCGAATCGGCAGAGACTCGGGCAGCAAGTTTCCAACATTTTAAAAAGTTGCTCTTCGATCTCGGTGGATTAATCCCAGAAGATGAGCGGCGCAGTTTATTGTTGCTTGCCATTAATTTTGGTATCCGCCAACTCAATTCCAGCCGACCGGAATACGACCGTCCCGTACTTGATCTCTATCAGATGGGGCTGGACAATCAGTTGTTACTTGAAAATGGGATACTATCCCGTTTTGCATACAATAATATTGCAGCTATTGCACTTCGCTTGAATGAATTGGACTGGGTAGAACATTTCATCCATACCTATAAAACAGCATTAGAAAAACAACATCGTGGCCTCACTTTTTCGATGAACCTCGCCCGGTTGGAATACTCTCGCAAGAACTATCAAGAAGCCATGTTGCAGTTGCAAAAATCAGACTACCGGCATCCCGTCAACAACCTGCTGGCCAAGACCTTACAGATGAAAATATATTATGAAACTGACGAATTCGAGGCGCTGGAATCACATCTCAGAAATATGAAAACCTATATCCGCCGACAACGGAAATTTGGGTATCACAAAGAAAATTTCCTGAATGTTATCAACTTCACAAAAGCATTGGTGGAAATGAATCCTTTCGATAAAAAGGAACGAGAAGAACTGTATGAAAAGATTGAAAAAACAGAGCCGTTAACGGAGCGTGGGTGGTTGTTGGAAATGGTGAGAAATTGATATATGAGGATGATTATTTCATGGATTTATGAGTTATGAATACATGATTGCAGATTTGGCTGTCAGTTCAAAAAGGCTAAGACACGCCATCGCCAAAAAGTGAACGCTACTCCTTCTCCAATCTGCATTCATGTATTCTTCAATCTTCAATTAATTATGTTCTTAGACAAATCCTGTGGAATTGGCCGAAGAGATTAGCGGGTCACTTCAAGTGCCCCGCTAATTTGAACGAAATTACAGGGGCACTTGAAGTGACCCCGTAATACCTCCGCGGGATTTGTCTAAGAACCATTAATTAATTCACCCTTCCTCAAACACTTTACTTGCCAAGTCATGAAACTCCCAGATTAAATTCATTTTCGTCATGTCTGAAAGTTGGGTCATGAATACAGCTACTGTTCCATTATCTGGATTTACAAAAAAGTAAGTAAATGCCGCCCCTGGCCAATAAAAATCCCCAGCCGAACCAAACGGTGGATTGTCCACCAATACACCAAGTCCAAGTCCAAAAGCTTGTCCTTCAAATGATTTTCCACCGATACTGATGGACTTAAGGTGGTTGGGTAAATGGTTTTGAGTCATTAGCTCTACTGATGCAGGTTGGAGTATTTGCACACCATCATAACTACCTTTATTGAGCAACATTTGTGCAAACCGAAAATAATCACCAGCAGTGGAAGTTAGGCCGCCATTTCCACGAGGGAAATAAGTGCCATTGGTAAAAGGGCTTGTTCCAGGTGCATCGGCCACCTCCAGTTTTCCATCCTTACCTGTCGCATACAGAACAGAGAAGCGATCGACCTTTTCAGTTGAGACCTGAAATCCGGTATCTTCCATTTTCAACGGATCAAATATCCGTTCCTGAAAAAACTCATCTATCGGCTGTCCAGAAACTTGCTCCACTACATACGCCAAAACATCAGTACTATAACTATATGCCCATCCTTCCCCAGGCTGAAAAGCCAATGGGGTTTCAGTGAGCGCTATTACCAATTCTTCTAAATTCTTAGGCCCTTTCTCTTTCATCTTTTTCGCACAAAGTTGACCTGCGGGAGAAGGATCAAAACCACTTGTAATGCCGCCCGTGTGAGACATCAGATGTCGAATCGTGATTGGCGTATCCAGTTTTTCAGTTTTGTTTTCGGCTTTATACACTTTTGCCTTTTTGAAAGCAGGAATATATTTTCCAACAGGATCGTCCAACTGCAATCTCCCTTCCTCAACCAACATCATTACAGCCGTGCTGGTAATGGGTTTGGTCATGGAGGCAAGTCGGAAAATGGTTTCAAAGGACATCGGAATGCTTTCCTCGATATTTTGCATACCATACTTATCCATGTATATCTGGTCATTTTTAGCCATAAGCATAACAGTACCAGCCAATACCCCGTCATCAACATATTTATGGAAATGAGACTGCAACTGATAAAAACTGGGGGCATCCCCAACAGGCTCATTAAAAAACTCAACAGATGAAGCATCGTTTTGCCCCCAGGCTATACCACCGATGAAGAGGTAGCACACAAATAACAGTACGGATGATATTTTCATTATTTTTGAAATTGGTGATTTACTAATAGATGATACGCAGATGAATCGGCTAGCATGTTAGGCTTGCCCATCTTTTCACATCTGATAAATTGCGGAGCAGCAGCGTTTCTGTTTTTGGCAAAGCCATTGCGTGCTCCTTGTGGTTTTTTAAAGGTGCGGTAAGGTGCGTCGCACCTTACCGCACCTTTAAAAAACCTTTGGCTGAGCAGAATGAGCATAAAAGATTGGGTGATGATCCGGCCCAATAAATTGAGAGATGCAAAAACAAATTCAACACTTTGCACTGCATGAATTAATAAGACAAAATTAGTTGAGCAGCAGCAGGGCGAGCGACAGCAATTTTGCCAACATAGGGGGGCATTCATGCCAAGTGACTAATTTGCAGTTGAATGACAAGTGAGAAGTTTGCAAATTACAGAATATGAAAAATACAGCCATACTCGTACCCAGAGGAGAAGTGATGCCTAGCGCTATCGTTGGCGCTTATTTTCTGCTCACACAGGCCAATTTATTCCTCCGGCAAAATGGCAGACAACCTGTTTTTGATGTACAGCTTATCGGCTACAGAAAAGAATCAAGCATGTACGATGGTACTTTCGCTGCAAAAACAGAGAATTTCAAAAAAACGGAAAAGGTATTTGATCTGCTCATAGTACCGGGTTTCACGGAAGACATGGAAGCCCCCATCAAAGAAAATCTTGAACTGATAGCCTGGATCAAAAATCAGCGTATTCAACATGAAACTGAATTGGCCAGCATGTGTACAGGTGCTTTTTTGGTGGCAGCTACAGGTCTGCTGGACGGAAGGAAATGCACCTCACATTGGGCTTTTGAGCCTTCCTTCAGAAAACTTTTCCCACAAGTTAATTTCCTTTCAGAACATATTGTTACTGACGACAACGGCTTTTATGCCAGCGGCGGCGCCTATTCTTCCCTTAACCTCATTTTGTATTTGATTGAGAAATTTTGTGGCAAAGATGCAGCCGTTTGGACTGCCAAGATTTTCCAGATTGACATGGGGCGGGATTCACAAAAACCATTCGTCATTTTCAATATGCAAAAGTCGCATGTGGATAAATCGATTGGTGAGGTGCAGGCTTTTATAGAAAAAAATTATGCAGAACCTATGGCCATAAATGACCTTGCAGAACGGTTTGCTTTTAGCCGCCGCAACTTCATTCGTAGGTTCAAGGAAGCCACTGGCAACACACCCATCGAATACATCCAACGGGTTCGGATTGAAGCAGCGAAACGGTTATTGGAAACTACACCAAAAAGTATCGGCGAAATCGTTTTTGAAACGGGCTACAACGACAATAAATCTTTCCGGGCTGTTTTTAAACGGTACACAGGACACTCGCCGAGTGCGTATAAGGGGAAATATGGGAGGGCGTGACGGTTGGTTCTTAGTGTGCTTTCCGGCAGGGGGCGAATTAATTCGCCCCCTGCCGGAAATGATAAAACACAAACACATATTTATTCAATTATGAACTCCACTCTCCGGTTTTCTGGATGATATTTTCTTCCGTCTTTTTTAGAAATTGGTTTTGAACCGCCATAGCCATTGGCTGTCAGGCGCTCTTTTTCTATTCCCTTTTCAACTAAATAATCAGCAACAGCATTTGCCCGATCTTGAGAAAGAATTACATTTTTATAAGCATCGCCAGCATAATCTGTGTGGCCTTCAATAGTGGCTTTCAAAATAGGATTCCTTTTTAGAAAACCAGCTAAGCTATCCAACGCTGGAAAGGAGGTTGGAAGAATGGTTGTTTTCGCTTGTTCAAAAAATACATTTTTCGGAATGTACTGCTGAATCGTGTCTATTGAAACTGTCTTTTTCTTAGGAGTAGCTATTGGTGGCGCAGGTTTCGGAGCAACTTCGATTATTTTCTCAGATTCTCTTTCCTTTTTTAATGCTACATCTATGAGGGCCGTTCTTTCAACTTCCTCATGTGAAAAATACTCCGGCTCAATAACTACTGCCTCTTTTCCATAAAGCCTGTCCGTCAGGCTTGTTTCAGCTTCTGGAATTTTCCAAAGCAAGGTAACTTCCCCTTCTATCAAGGCATTGAAATAATCCACTTTCAGGTCGTACAGTTGCCCTTCTTCCAATTGAACTTTACCATTGAAAATCCCAACGTCATTGAGTTTCCAGTCATCAATCACCTTTACATCGCCGACCCACACCCGAATACCATCATCCACTCGGGCAGAAAAAGTATAAGTCCCAGTTTTTGGGGCACGCAACTTACCCGTCCAACGGATGGAACATTCGTGTGGATTGATGCCCATCACCGGAGGCACTTCGTTCCAGTACATATCAATATTGGGCATGATTCGGGTAGCCACCATTCGGTCGAAATTGGTGCCATCGTAAAAATCGGCTTTGAGGCCGTTTTGTGAAAAAACAGGAATAGAAAAGGCAGCAATCAGAATGAAAGAAAGAGAGCATTTGTTGAATTTCATTTTCGGTCAGCAGTTGAAGTTTTTTGAAACAGGTTCGAAAATATTCAAACTTTTCAATTGGTTGATTTTGATTCGACATAATTTCAATACCAATAGATGAAATGTTGAAGTTGTTCAAAAATTCAAAATCAATTATTCAAAAGCTCAATAAGCTGATCAGTATAATCAACTGTTTCACCGGACCAGACCACTATACCAGGAGTATTATTCAATAGGATTTCGATACCCATTTGCTCTACCAGCATTTTTACAACCGGCTCCAATTGTTTTTCAATTTCTTTCAGGCCTTCGTTTTGCATTTTTTGTCCCTCCCGCTGTTTGTCATCTTGGAAGCGACGGATTTCTATTTGTTTGTCTTCATACTGCTTATGCAATTCAGCCAGTTTTTCTTCTGATAATGAAGTAGCACCATCCGCTACTCTTTGCCTGATGTCCCTGGCTGCCTGCGCCATTACTTCACCTTCGGCTTGAATTCTTTCTTGAAAAGCTTCCAGTTTATTCCCCAATTCAATTCCCGCCTGAGACTTTGCAACAACATAATCTAAATTGATGATCCCAACTTTGGTATTAGCTGAAACGGCTCCAGGCTTGTAGCTGGATATTCCAAACGCAACCAAGAGAAAAAAACTCAATCCGATAAATGGGTGTCGATTGAGCTGGTTCATGGAAATTTTACAGAAGTGCAATAGATTAAGCTTCTTCATAATAGCTTTTGTTTTTAAGTTGTGAATTAATGGATTAAAGGTAATTAATCTAAGTTGTGATGACTCGATATTTGAATACAGATGTACAGCGAATCCCCAGATTCGCTGGCTACTTGGGTTCGTTATTGCGAATCTCGGGATTCGCTGTACATTATTTGCACTTTGGATTAATTAATTACCCTACACCTCGCTCGGCGACATGCCAAACTCTTCCTTAAACATTTTCGAAAAATAGGGGATGTTGCCAAAACCAACAGCATAGGTCACTTCTGAAACAGTCATGCCTGTCGTTTCCAATAGCTGCCTCCCCTTGGTCAACCTAATGGAACGGATGAAATTTGTAGTTGACTTGCCAGTCAGGGCTTTCAATTTTCTAAAAAGCTGTGAGCGGCTCAGATTGGCCTTGCGGCAAAGGTCAGGCAGGCCGAAATGCTCGTCCGAGAGGTTTTCTTCCACTATTTCAATTAGTCTTTTCAAAAATAAATCTTCAGCTGTAGGTTTGGGTTTTTCAGCAATTTTTAAAAGCGCTGAAGTCATTTCATAATGTACTTGTAAGCGCCGCCGCAGTTCAATCAGCTTTTCTATTCTCACCAGCAACTCCTCTTTGTTGAACGGTTTCGCCAGATAAGCATCTGCACCATGGGTGAGCCCTTCCAGCTTGGCTGCTGAATCTGATTTGGCTGTTAATAGAATGATCGGGATGTGACTCGTTCGCTCGTCTTTTTTCAAAACCTGGCAAACTTCGAAACCATCCATCTCCGGCATCATGACATCACTGACAATTAGGTCAGGGATTAACTCAAGGGCTTTTTCAACACCTTGTTTGCCATTCATCGCAGTGATAATTTGGTATTCATTTGAAAGGAAAGAAGTGAGATAGGTGATGACATCCGCATTGTCTTCAATGAGCAATACCAGTGGTTGGTCGCTTTGAGGAACTTCCTCTATACTTGGTGTGACTTCTTTTTGTAGGGCAATGGTTTCAGCAATATTCGCTGATTCTTTTGGAACTTCTATTTTAGATGCCAATTGTGTGATTGGCAGGAGTATGGTAAATTTTGTTCCATTATCCAGTACACTTTCTACAGCAATTTCACCACCCATCAATTTCACCAATTCCCTGGTTAGCGCCAATCCTATACCCGTACCTTCTCCTCTTCGGGTCGCTGTGGCATCCACCTGATAAAATCGGTCGAAAATATGTGGCAGGTGTTCTGCTGCTATTCCAGGCCCATTGTCTTCAACAGTCATGAGCAGACAGTCGGCCAATGGCAAGTCTGCTTTAGGTGTATTTTTCAAAACCGTTACTTTCTTATCCCCTATTTTCAATTGGGCATTTGCCTTTGCCAATTGCACATAAACATCTCCTCCTGCCGGTGTAAACTTGATCGCATTCGACACCAAATTGGAAAAAGCATTTTGCAATTTTTCAGGATCATAGTCCATTTCCAATGCTTTCACATCTGTTGAAAAATGAATACGGATATCCTTGCTATCTGCATAAGAATGAAATGAATTGGTGAGGTAATTCAAATATCCAACAATGTCCGCATTGACCATTTTCAAAGCCATATGCCCTGACTCCAATTTCGACAAATCGAGCATCTGATTGACCAGTCCCAACAATTGTTTTCCATTTCTGCGAATCAGTAGCATGCCCTCGCTGAACCAATTTTTGGGATCGGCTTTCACTTGCTCCGCCATTCCGAGAATGATAGTCAGCGGCGTACGGAATTCGTGTGTTATATTAGTGTATAATTGGGACTTGGCTTGATCGAGTTCTTTGAGGCGGAGCGCTTCTGATTCAGCTAATTTTCGATTGAGTTGGAAGCGATAAAACCAGTAGCCTGCTCCGACAACAATTGCCCCCCACAGCGCATAAGCCCACCAGGTTCGATACCAGGGCGGGAGGATAGTTATTGTTAGATTCTTGGCTTCACTCCAGTAACCATGATTATTTCGAACTTTAACTTTGAATGTGTAATTGCCAGGATCGAGGTTTGTAAAAGTAGCTTCGCGTCTATTGCCAACATCTATCCATTCAGCGTACCCCTCCATTTTCGTTTTGAAAATAAGATCCTTTGGATGAATAAATTCTATAGCAGTGTAATGAATTGAGAAATCATTCTTTTCATAACTTAAAATGATTTCATCACTGAGATCAACAGACTTCTGAATGATATTGGTGGGTTCACCGCTCTTTATGTTATAGTCTTGAAATGATACTTTCTTGAAATGAATATCTGGCAGCGTCGTATTTATCTGAAAACTATCAGGATGAAAATAGGGCGTTTCCTCATCACCAGATAAAAGATAAATAAAATGATCATTATCTTGAATTACTTCCTGATTAAAATACGCAGAATAAATGAATCCATCTGATGGGCTAAATGGTAAAAAGCAATCCTGAGTTGAATCGTACCTTTCAAGGAGGTCGCCATATGTCAATACCCACAAACTGTTTTTGTAATCCTCAAATATCTTAACTATACAATACGATGAGAAATGATCATTTGCAAAATATCTTTTGTACTTACCTGTTGCCTTGTCAATTCTAACAAGTGCTAATTTTGTCCCTGCCCAAATGTTGCCCTTCTTATCTTGATAAATTGAATAAACATGATGTTCATTGCCACGCTTGCCGCTTGCACCGAACTCAACTGATGCCCACTCATTGGATGTTATATTATACTTCATCAATCCTTCATCTGTAGTCCCGATCCACAAATCATTGTCACGGTCGACATACATGCACCTCAATGTATTTTGAAAAAGTGGAGAATTTTTATCATTGCTATGAAAATAATTCAAAAATGAATTTGTTCCTGGATCAAAACAGGCAACACTTTTTCTGGTACCTACCCATAGTTTTCCCTTATTATCAGCATCTAAAAATGCCAATCTGTTATTGGCTATTTCGCAACCAGCTTGACTTCCATTACAGGTAAAGTGTTTTTGTATTTTTCCATCTTGATCTATTTGTCGAATGTGGAAATAACCTATTTCATCCTGATTCCAAAATGCTGCCATCCAAAGATCACCCTGCTCATCTGTATCAAATTTGTGAATGACATTAGAGTAATCTTTTACTCCTTCAATTTTCAGATCTATTTTAGGAATTAGCTTGTTGGTTTTTCTAATCGGAATCAGTCCTGTACGCGTATTATAATAAACTTGTCCTTGGAATAACAAAGCCGAATTCGCAAACTGCAAATCAAATCTGTAGCCTGGCACATCAGGAGGAATAACTGAATTATGGAATTGAATCCTTTTAGGATAAAGCCTATACACCCCATCATCTTTTCCAATCCAAACGGTTCCATCCTGGCTTTGGAAAATGGTAGAAATAAACCAGGCATATTCACCTATGGTAGAAACAATCTGATCGTTTTTTATAAACTCCTCAGATTCAGGCAACCATTCGTAAAGTTCTTCCCGTCTTGTCCCAATTAGTATAAAATCATCTCCTCCAAAAAGATCAGTTGGATAATTAGTTGATGAAAATGGAGAGTTAGGAATCATTTTAATATTCCCTTCTTTTGGATCAAAAAGAAATAAATTGAACTTTATCAACAGTAAAATTTCATTCTTAGCTTTTATGGTTACAGCCTCATCATGACGTCCGAAATAGTCGAGAGGAGAAAATTGCAGTTTCAGGTTAATTGAATCATGAAGTTCACCTGTTTTTTCATCCAACCTTGCCAAATAGCGATTATCGCCATCCTGATCTATGTTTATCCAGATACTGCCACTCTGATCTTCAAAGACCAGTGTTGACAGGAATGGAGTTTGGTAGAAACTAAGTTTGTCTTTTTTAATTTCATATTTGAAAACCCCCAAATTCGATGCAATCCAAATGTTGTTTCGGGAGTCTTCAAAAAGGCATTTAAAGGGTCTTTGAATTTTTTTTTCACCAGCCAATTGCTGTAGACGCTCTTTAAACTGTACAAATCGTTCGGTGGCAGGATCGTACCGTTCCAAACAACTTTCCGATGACAAAATCCATAAATGCCCTTCCATATCTTCAAGAAATCGAGCAGTATATCCCCAAAAGCTACAGCCAGAATGAGAAAAAGAATCCAATGGATTTCTGTGAAACGTTTCCACTTCAAATCCATCATAACGAATTAATTTACTATTTGAATCTGCTCCCCAAATGAAGCCGTTATTATCTTGATAAAAAAGGGAATATCTATCTGAACTCGGAAATTCCTGATTTTCTATGTGATTGTAATACTCAAATATGGAATTACGCTGTCCCTGTCCTGCTAAAGTAAAAGCAAGAGCAATCAATGCAAGGGGTATATAGTGGCATTTTTTAAAACACATCATAGAAAATTACAGTACACAAGGTAGTATTTTATGGGCATTGCTTTCAATATATAAACTAATCAGGCAATGCCCATTTAATTAATGTTTGATAAATTTCCCTGTATATGCTATAAAAGAATTGACAGTTTTAAGGGTGTAAAGCCCAGGTCTTAAATCCTGAATATTAATTTTTTGATTTGCTGTTAATTTGTATTCCTTTACTAATTGTCCTTCTATATTAAACAAGCTTACCACTGATGAGTCTTTAAAATAATTAGGAAATTGTATATTCAAAAAATCTGTTGAGGGGTTAGGCGAGAGAATAAGTTTTCCAGCTAATACTTCTCTCAAAGAAGTGGGATGTGGACTTTCAATTGCTCCTATATCTATCCCATCATCTTGCACGCGTTCATTTCCGCATAAATCATGTTCAGAGCTTAATTCCTGTGCTACTCCTTTGTTGATTGCTGGGCTTATACTGCTCAACTGAAAAGCATCACAGGATTCTCCTGATCCAACAAATGCAGGATTCTTTTCATGTTGATCAGTCATATTCAGTCCAGCCAAAGAAGTATCCCGAATAAGATTCCCACCAAAAGATGTGAATGTTGAATTGCCAGATAAGACTGCACTTTCTGTATTATTTTCTGAATTGTACAGAATGGTATTTTGTAAGGACATTTTGGCTTCCCCATTTAGTCGGATGCCTCCTGCGAAATTCCCTGCAAGGGTGCAATTCTGGAGTAGAACATGACCAGCATCATTTGTTACTATCGTTCCCTCATCATCTTCTTTTCCATTTCCAGTAAACAAGCAATTCACAAATGTGATACTGTCGTTATTTTCTTCTGAAAACTGAAATGGAAAAGTTGCGACTGCTGCTCCGCTTGGACTTTGATTGTTTTCCAAAATACAATTGCTGACCACTGCACTCACATCGGGGCTATTCATATAAGTTGCGATTGCCCCCGCTTGATTTCCTGCATAGTTTCCCCAAAATAAGCAATTATCAATATTGAATTTGCCCGGAGATTCCATCCATACATCTAATGCACCACCAAAATCGGTGGCTTCGTTTTCTATAAACTCACAATCGAATATTTCATAATTAAAATATCCTGCATCTGTATCGCTACCAAAATCTAAGGCTGCATTTTCATTTGAATAATTCTTTCTGAAAGAACAGTTTTTGATAGTGGCAGTGCCTCCGCCTCCTTGTCCGCCGGCAATGGTTGCTGTACCAAAAAGAACATTTTCATTTTCCGTAAAAGTAGAATTAGACAAGACAAAGGTCATGTTTGTACTTTGAAGTCTTGCCAAAATAGCAGCCCCACTGTGCGTTTCAGTTATGTTTTTGTGAAACACACAACTATCAATTGAAACAACCGCACCATCTGTCCCAGATACAAGGATTAAATCCAATGCTCCTCCAAATTGATATGCTGAGTTCCCAATAAATTCACAACCCTTTATTTCAACGGAAGCGCCTGTATCACTATCGACGGAATAATGAATAGCACCCCCATCCCTTAAAGCATAATTCTGTCTGAAAATACAATTTTGAATAATTGGTGTTCCAAAACATTTGATCCCTCCTCCAAATTTTTTAGGTAATGTGAGACCATTTGCGTGCCCCCCTTCCACGATGAATCCATCGATGACAGATGATGCATCAATATTTGAGTTTACACTAATTACATGTTCAACATTGTCTGATTTGAAGCTCACAAAATCATCATCCACATCGTTTCCAAGTAAATCGCCAGAAAGAATGGTCAGGTTTAACTCAGGATTTCGGCTATCCCAATCTTCGCCACCAGCTATAAAGCCACCATATAGTCTCAAATTTACATCAATGGAAAAAGTTGTATTTGGCTTATAAGTAGCTGCTGCTACCCAAATCTCATCGTTTTCCTCTGCTGAATCAATAGCAACTTGCAGATCAGTGAAAGCATCGCTCCAAGTTTCTCCAGTATCAGCTCCATCTACTGCCGAACTGTCCACATAAATCACTTTAGCATGACCTAAAACGGTAATTAAAATAAATAAGGTGAAGAGTAAAAGTTTTTTTTTCATGACGTTTTATTTAATTAAAAAATGATGAGTGAAGTACGTCACAAAAATGGAGGCAGAAGGAAGCGGCTGCGTTATACAAATGGTGCAAATCGTTACACAAATGGTGCGAAACACCTGTATTTGTTATCATTCCCGCACCTCACTCGGTGGCAAGCCAAATTCCTCCCCGAACATCCGAGAAAAATAAGCAGCGCTCCCAAACCCGATTTGATAGGCTATTTCGGAGACATTCATGTCTGTCGTTTCCAATAAGATTCTTCCTTTGGCCAATCGGATACTTCGGATAAAACGGGTAGGTGATTTACCTGTCAAGGCTTTCAATTTACGGAAAAGCTGTGTGCGGCTCATCACCATTTGTTTGCACAATTCCGGCATACCGAAATGCTCATCCGACAGGTGATCCTCAATGATGGAAATGAGTTTTTGGATAAAGAGTTCTTCTGGGTTGGAGGGTTGGGATTTCTCCAATTTTCTATCTTTGCCAAACCGTTCTTGCAAGCTCCTTCTCATTTCGATCAGCTTTTCCATCCTGACCAATAATTCTTCTCTGCTAAATGGTTTTGCCAGATAGGCATCTGCACCGAGTGACAATCCTTCCAGTTTAGCAGTATGGTCAGTTTTTGCAGTCAATAAAATAATGGGGATATGGCTGGTGCGCTCATCTGACTTGAGGGCTTCGCACACCTCAAAACCATCTTTTTTTGGCATCATCACATCGCTGACAATCAAATCGGGAATCAACTCGATCGCCTGCTCAATTCCTTCTGCTCCATTAATGGCAATATGTATCTGATATTCACTTGAAAGGAAGGAATTTAAATAGGTGACGACATCCTGATTGTCTTCTATCAAAAGCACCATTGGACGATCTTTTGTGTATACTTCTGTATCCAGCTTGTTTTCCATGGTGGTCAATACCGCTCCTGCTAAAACAGGTGTTTCCAACTGAACCGTTGACACTTCCCCAAAAGCTGCAGAACGGACTATGGGCAAGTGTATCGTGAATTTAGTTCCGCTATCAATACGTTGTCCATTTCGACTGCTTTCCACCTTTATCGTACCACCCATCAACTTTACCAGCTCTTTGGTAAGCGCCAAGCCTATTCCGGACCCTTCGCCCACTTCCCTGTCTCCTGCATTTATTTGATAAAACCGGTCGAACACATAGGGCAGATGTTCCTTTGAAATACCGGAACCTGTATCTTTGACAATGATCATTAATTGTTTTTCCAAGCCATCCGTCAGACTCGTTTGCAAGTAAACATCACCTCCTGAGGGTGTGAATTTAATGGCATTGGATAACAGATTGATGATTATCTGTTGCAGTTTTTCTGGATCGTAGTCCATTGGCAATTCTGCGATGTCAGAAAGGAAATGAAGACGGATATCCTTGCTGTCAGCATAGGAATGGAGCGATTCTGAGAGATAATGCAAGTAGCTGATAACATCTCCCTGAATCATATTCAAGGGCATGTGACCTGACTCGATTTTCGAAAGTTCAAGCATTTGATTGATTAATTCCAACAAATGTTGGCCGTTGCGACGTATCAGTCGTACTCCTTCTTTAAGCCAATTTTTCGGATCCCTTTTTATCTGGTCGGCCATGCCGAGTATAATGGTAAGCGGTGTGCGGAACTCATGGGTAATATTGGTGTACATATGATTTTTTACGGCATCCAGTTCTTTAAAATGTTGTGCTTCTGCTTGGGCAAGATGGCGGGCAACTTGAAAATTATAAATGGCATATAAAGTAGAAAGGACAATAAAAATCCAGAGACACCATGCCCACCAGGTACGGTACCAGGGTGGAAGTATAGTAAAGGTAAACGTTAGAAATTCGGCAGGTAATTCATTGCCCCTTTGTACTTTGACATTAAATGAAAACTGTCCCGGCTGTAAATTGGAGTAAGAGGCATAATGGTTTTTAGAAGGAATCCAATCTTCATCTACACCTACTAATTGATGCATGAAATTAAGGATATAATAATCGCTGTGGTCAATTGCAGAGTAGCTGAAAGAAATATTATTTTGAAGATATGGCAATACCAAATGCTTTTTAAAAACTATTGCCGTATCCATTTTTAAAGGATGCCCCCCTACATTAACGACACTTAGATAAGGCTTAGGAAGGGTAAGGTTTTCTTCTCTGCTTTTGAGTAAACTATCAGGATGAAACAATCCAATACCCCCTGGATAAATTATTGCCATTCTTTCATCTCCTAATTTCGTAAGAAAACTGGCTTGGCAAGGGTTTCCATGTGTAAAACCATCCCACGTGATAACCCCATTGGAGTTATTTAAAAGCAAACAGGTCTTTTTTTCAAAATCAACTACCTCTAACCCTGCAGAAGTCGTCGTCCACAATCTTCCTCGATGGTCAAATTCTATATCTTTATTAGAAAGGGAAATTGTAATATCTTTCATCCACTCTACCAGATGAATACCATTTTCAGGATTGTGAGGATCGAGATAACCAAAATTTGATCCTTTTGAGTGGTAGTTATTGGTATAAATCCGGCCTGTTTTATCTTCAGAAAAACCAGCAGGGCGGAAGTAGCTGTTTTCTTTTCCCTCAATGAGGTAATAGTCTTTATGTTGTGGCAGGTACACACCTAACTTGTCCAAATGGTAGTCAATCCAGATATTTCCAGCCTTATCCGAGAAAAGTCTTTTTGAAAGTTCGGGTAATTTTTCACCTTTTCCAAGGTTTACTTTTTTGAGCTTTTCAGTTGATAAGTCAATTGTAAATAACGTGTTGTCTTCCGTCAAAAGCCAAACAACCCCATTTCTGTCTTGGTGCACAAAACGGGAGCGGACTGGCAGCTTTATTTCCTGCAAACGTTGTTGATTGAAATCAATACGGAATAGCTTTTCATTCACGGTAGCCAAACCCAAATTTTCTTTCATCATCTCTAGCGCCTTCACATGAAAAACCTCTTCTTGTGCTGCATACGGATAGGCAAAATAACCCAACTGATAAGTGGTTAAATTAAAGACATACAGCCCTTTTTCATCCATGATCGGTAACACAATTTGATTGCTCCAAGGATGAAAAGATCCTTTGCAGATCGGCACTTTGTAAATATAATTTTTAGATGACTGCCAGTTGTGAGGAAGGTCGTAAAAAAAATTTTCAACAAAAAGGGGGTTCACATGCTCTTTGAAAACGCCTTCATCCGTTCCAAACCAAATGGTTCGGTTTTCTTCAATGAACAAGGGTCTGATAGATAAATCTTTACCTCCCATTCCTGTTTTTTTACGTATAAATTGAAAAGAAAAATCGGCTGGGTTCATCACATAAAGCCCTTGGCCATGAGGCCTATTATACCAGATACGTTCCTCATTTCTCTCGCTGGGTATAAGCCGGATGCTTTGGTTTCTGAATGGGCTTTCATGAAATTCCCTGTGTGCAAAATCTTCGATCACTATTTCTTTTTCGGGATCAAAAATGACTCTTCCTTTAGCCCAACTTTTCAAATACAAAAAACCATTTGGATGTGGAATAACATAACGCACCAAATCCAACATACCTTTTGTCTCTTTGTGGTACAACTTAGCTTCATATGAGTATTTATTGAATTTTATCAACCCGCTTCTTTGGGTACCCATCCAGAGGATGCTGTCATTGTAAATATCTTGTTTTAAACCATGGATGCCTTGAAAGAGGATTTTTCCCAATTTATCACTTCTGATTGTTTCAAAAGTCCGATGGTTTTTATCGCCCGTAAATCGCACTACACCAACGCCTGTACCTATCCATATTTGCCCCTGCCGGTCATATAAAATGGAATTTGCACCTTCTTGTGGGAATGAAGCGGAATCACCTTCGATGGGCAGGCAATGGGTAAATGTTTCAGTGAAAGGGTTAAAAATGCTCAATGCACCTGCATTGGGAATCCAAAGAGTTTGCTCCTCTTTGTGCCAAAACATTCCTTTGGAAATTATACTGTAGGATCGTAAAGAAGTGGAATCTTCAGGGTCGTGTTTCCAGATTTTGGCTTCCAGCCCGTCCCATCTAACCAACCCATCCGCTGTGCCAAACCACATGAACCCCCAATCATCTTTTGCAGCGACATATGCAAGGTTTTCTGGATTTTGACCCCATGTCTTTTCAGAGAATGTAATGAATTGGTTTTGGGAGAAACATAGTAGTGGAACACAAAGCCAGCCAAGGCTAACTACATATTGGTAAAATGAATGAAGTTTCCTATTTAATCTTCGTACAGGTTGTTTCAAATCTTATTTTATTGGCTGAGTGAATTTAAGAAAAAGATTGATCTACCTTATATCCGATCGAAAACCTAAAAGGATTGAAAAGCCTGAGGAACGAGGGATTTTTAAGCCTGTATTCACCCCCGAGCAGGTGTTCAGGCTTAAGAATCCCTCCTTTCAGTCAGGCTTCTCAATCCTTCACGAATTTCCCTGTCCATACACCTTCAGCTGTCCGCAACTGTAACAGGTACATGCCCTTTGGCAAATGGCTGGTCAGTAACGTTGTTGAGGAATCTCCTTTTGCTGTGATAAATTGGGAAATCATTTTACCGGATAGATCAAATAGTGATATTGAGGCTTTATCACGTGTTCCAACTATCGGCATTTTAACGATGACTTGATCCCCAGCTGGGTTCGGGTAAATTTTCAGCGAATTTGTTTTTTCACTTAAGATTGTTTCCGTTCCCACAATACTTTCATAGGTGTCAATAGCATCTTGTGCAGCCAATTTCAAAGCTTCAAGGCTATCGGCGACGAGTATGGCAAATGTTGCTTTTAGCGATTCACCTGGTGCAAACACAAATGGACCGGTACTTACTACCATGTCAACATCCCCTCCTTCATCAGCAAGAAAGCCACCAGAGGGCCGGTGTTCTGACATGGTGATGTATTTCTCTTGGGTGCTGAAATAACCATCCAATAAATCTACTCCGTCGTACCCGACAGAATCCGTGTATTCAATGACATATAAATTATAGGGCGTCTGACCAAGCAACTGCATGCCTATATAAGGAGACTCCTCCGTTGCATGGTAGGCATAGCCTAGCTGAAGGGAAGAATCCTGCTCCGCACGGTTCTTCCAGTAGGGGTATAAATCGGTTAAGCCCCAAAGGCCAATTTGAAAATCCTCATAAATATTAGCACTGTTATTGGTCACCTCATATTCCGTGATAATAAAATGGTCACCCATATTGGTGAACACATTGTTGTTAACCACTAGCTCCAAACGGGCAGAAGGCGGCCATGCTCCACTATCATCATATGCACAGGAAAGTGAAATATCTGCAAATGGGAAAGGTGATTCATCAACCAAATCCACAATTTTATAATCATTGGAAAAAATATTTGGGCTATTCCAGTTATCAAGGGCTGCATCCGATACGCGGAAGATAGAATGGCCCAACATCAAACCAAAAGACCCACTAACCTGAAAATTGTCTTGATAAATCAACCCAAGCCCATCTCCATACCCACGATGGTACCCAATTCGTCCATTAGAGTTGACGGTCGTAGCCAATACTCCATTATCAATGTCAATACTGGTACGATTGATTGTGGTGAAAAGCCATTGATAGTCACTGTAACTAGGGGCCTCGAAACCAAGCCTGATTTCGATATCTTCATCAGTAGCGACACCTGGCCCGATAACAAAAAGAAAGGGATCATCATGATTGTCCACCTTCTCCATAGTTGACAAAGACCCAATCGTCAATGAACCTTTTATGATTTCAATGTCCTGCCCTGGAGCAGAAAGTGTAACTTCCAAATCGGTAACATTCGCCAGGTAATTGATAAATGTACCACTCAAGCTGATGGTATCGCCTATGGCAAAAATGTCATATCTATTATCTGTAAACAATTCATCTTCAAAGCGCACTGACGGGCTCTGTGTTTCTGTCAAAGCACGGTACATATTAAGTCTGCCTTTACCCAGTTTTTCAGTATAATCAGGATTCACATCATCTATAAAGTCTGAAGTGACACGAAGGCGTTCACCGATTTGAAGGGCAGTTAAAGTTGTATCGTATGCTGCTAAAAGGGCTGCAGCTCCTGACACTAAAGGAGCTGCGAAGGATGTCCCAGAATAGTTTGGTTTATAGCCATTCGTGTTGAATTCTGTTGACCAAATAGTTGAAGGAGCAGAAATATCAACTAAACGACTATAACTCGAATAGCCTTCTTTTTTATCTATTGAGTTAGTTGCGGCTACGTTCAAAACGTAAGGTAAACTGCCTGGGTACAGTAGTTCTTCATTGTCATAATTATGGGCAATACTGATTACCAAGCTATTCCTATCAAGGGTTATGTACTCAACTATATCAACCCCCAAATAATCAAAAAAGAAACCTCCCCAAGAACAGTTTATAACCTTTGCTCCCCGCTCGGCGGCATAGACCATTCCTTCATAACCATATCCAATACCCAGATTATTAGCATCCTCCGAACACTTTATGGCGACCACTTTGCTATTGAACCCAGGCGATGCTATTCCTATGCTATTGTCAGTTGTAGCAGCTGCTGCTCCGGCAGCCGCAGTTCCATGATAATTATAAGGTTTTGGGTCATTATCGCTGTAATAAAAATCCCACCCGTAATAGTCATCCACAAATCCATTTTGGTCGTCGTCTATTCCATTGATAGAGTCAGCATGATTCAAAGCAATATTGTCAATCAAATCTTCATGGGAAGTATCAACGCCCGTGTCTACTATCCCAATCATAATGGATGTGTCGCCTTTTTCAATATCCCAGGCATCGTATGCTTTAATAATTTCCAAATGCCACTGTTGGTTGACAAGTGAATCATTTGGCTCATAGAACATTGCCAAATCACTCTCGGGTTTATCCGAACATGATTCAGGTACAATTCCAGAAGTAGTATGAACCATCCTTGGCTCCACATACTCGAACAAGCCAGTCCTCGATAATTGGTGGCAGAGGAACGGCACATTCACAGGTTCTTCAAAAATCAACTCTCCGATCAAAGAAAGGTCAACCGTTTTGGCTTTCCTCCCAAAATGGTGCGGGAAGAGGAGTTTGACCGCATAATCACCTTGAGCAGCACAGATGTTCTCCCAGCCAGCATTTGTAAGACGGTAGCTTTTTGTCTGGTCGCCTTCCACAGCGAGTGCCGCACGATGTTCCGGCAACAGCTTAAAGATGACTCTGCCCGGCATGTATGAGTCTGGCGGATAATTATTGAGAATTGGCTTCTGGCCAAAAGTGATGGATGCTAAAAGAAGAAATAAGATCGATAGGTTGATGTTTTTCATGATTAGGAATATTGGGTGAATAAATAGTTTCCGCATGGCGATTCGTAAAACCTAATAAGGATTGAAAATCCCTCCCTATGGTCAGGCTTCTCAATCCTTGATGAATTTCTCAATATACACTCGTTCGCCATCTGATATTTTGAGGATATAAAGTCCTTGGGCTAACTCATCAACTGAGATTTTCTTGGCTGATACTATTTGACGATCAATCACTTTCCCATTCGCATCCAAAATTTCAGCCTCCATTGGCCTATCATTCATCAAAGGGTCGTTGAAGTGCAGGTACAATTGATTGGTGGCTGGATTTGGATACAGCTCCAACCTTTCAGTTTGAATACTTTCAAATGTAGATACAGAGCCTATTGTAAAATAGCTTGTATCCGCCCACATTTCACATGGATGGTATTTGCTCACACCTCTGACAATCCAATAATATTCCCAGACAGGGTTCTGTATTTCGAATTCGTATTGGTTTTCATTTAACAAAATATTGGATTCTAATGGAATATGAAGATTGTTTTGCTTCCTGCCAATATCAAGAATATAAAAGTCTATTCCTGGCATTTCCCATTCAAAAGATATAAAGTCAGAGGTAGCAACCTCTGCCCCGTCTGGCGGAAATATTAAACTCAGATCATCAATCGTATAATCTGTAGGTGCTGTCTGGTCATATAGCAAATAATTTCTTCCCCCTTGGGCAACATTCCGCATAACATCTACTTGCATCGGACTAAATTTATCCTGGCAACCATCATTACTGTAAGACATGTAGTAGGAACCATTTGAGCGGAATGTAGAATCCACAGGGTCGGTCTGGACAATGTTACTTTCCTGATTGGCATTACAAAAAAAGCCACCCAGATAATCAGGAGGCGTATCACAAATTAGGTCACCGGAAATATCGCATTCAATCCCATCAACCCTTTCAACTAACCACGGGACAACGGTGTAAATCGTATCGCTTACTATTTCAATTACCTCATAATTCCAAACAGTGGGAGTACCAATAATTGCAAACGTATCCCAATCTCCCCAGAAGGTATGCCAAAGCGCAAAGTAATGCCCCACCTCATGAGTGAACGTATTCGATTGATTTAAATGGTCTCTGTCCAGCACGACACATTGGTTCTGAGAATAAATATTGATGGGCGGGTAAACACTATAGTCTACTTCTTCTATTTCATCCCAAGTAACAAATGACCATCCTCCAGCCTGCCTGACAATGTAAACATTCATGGTATTGAGCGTATTATGGTTTTCAATGAACTGGTACATCGGTTGCTCAAAAACAAAAGTGTCAGGATCCATTTGATAAAATTCTGACCTGTTGATGTAAACTATATTTTCCAGATAAAAATGGAAATCATGAGGGGCAAAATCAGTATTTAATTTGCAGAGTTCTTCTAAAAAGTCTTCAAGAAGATAGTATCCAGTCCCACTATCCGTACCAATGAAATTGGCTGTAACTGGAATGTAAAGGGTCGTATTCGATTTGGGAAAATCGGTTTTTAAATTAGCTGCTTTATGGTAGGGCGTTTGCGCCCTGAAGTTTGTAGCGCAGAAATGTCCATTTGGTGCAGTTTGGGATTGCAGATATGGAGTTGCAAAAAATACTATTAGAACAAAATGTACTGTTATTTTCATAATCAAGGTATTTGAAATTTTGTGAGAATCATTGACAAATAGTTTGCGTTTTCAATTCACTATCCTAAGGATTGAAAAGCCCGTGGAACGAGGGATTATTAATCCTTATTGATCTTGAGAAAGTCAGGCTTAAGAATCCCTCCCTTTAGTCAGGCTTCTCAATCCTTCACGAATTTCTCAACATAGACCCGGCCCTCAGCTATTGCCTTCATCAGATAAATTCCCGCTGGCAAATCCTGTACGTTTACCTGACTACTTTCAGACAATGCAATTGACTTAACAAACTTGCCCTGAGCGTCATACAAAGTGACATTCAGGGGCAAGTGGTTGTTATCATTTAATTGAATAAAAAGGTTATCAGTGGCAGGGTTTGGGTAAATTTTTAGCCTTGCCCGTTCCGAGATGTATTCCTCCGTTGATATCACTTCACATATCCAGTCAATGGCTGTATTCACCACATTGTCATCCCCATTGGCCACGGCTTCAGGCGTGTGCCAGACGTGTTCATCGACATGAAATTCATTATGGGTGAGATAGTCTGTAGGATCTGACAATTCAAAGAATTCAGTAAATGCAACCCTGCCATTCCATTGATTACCAGCAAATGCGATAGCTGTTGGACCATTGAATGCAGTTGAAGTGGATTTGCCAAAAGTTCGAACCATTGGATGGTACTGCATCCGCAAGGCTACCTGATCACCGGAACTAAGAGCTCCAGGCCCAACCAGCATGGCAATTGGTTTATTGTATCCATCGGGGGCGCTTCCTATTCCATAGTTTGTGGAACTATTTAAATCACAAAGCCCAAGATGATCTTCCAGATCACAGCGATAAGCACCACCAACAGTAGGTGTATATTCATCAAATAAAAGTTCAAGCGCTCCATCACTCAAGAACATATTCCCTCCAAAGTTCATCCTAAAGTCTATGATCAGCGCATCCGTATCCCATAAAGCCTCCACAGCTTCCAAAAACTCAGCATGCGCATTCCACTCCCAAATCCATCCATAAATATATCCGATGGTCTTATCTCCTTCTTGCATCGTACCAAAGTCCATTGCTTCCTGGGCATTGATGTTTGGTTTGGGCACGCCGGGAATGTCCATTTGTTCAGAACAGTATAGGTTCATGTTTGCATTTTGCAATAAGGAAGTTGGCAAATGCACCGTATCTCCGGTTTCATACCTAACAATATCTATAGTGTCGAAAAGATGCCAGTTCAAGCCAGCGGCCATCATGAAAGAATGGTGGAATGAAGAAGGTGATCCGCCCCACCATCGACCAGTGATTGGTATTTCGGCTTCCAGCAATTGTGGGTAACAATCTTTCCACATGACTCCATCGTAACCCAAAACCCTGTCTCCCAACTCTAATTCTAATGGATGAGTATTATTTATTGGGTGACTGGTCCATACATCATATACCAAAAGGGTATTGTCTTCCAACGGAGTAAGTCCAGCCCCAAAATGGTTGTTGTTCCCCCATCCCCCAACAACCATAAGTGGAACACCGGGCACAAGCAAGGTGGTATTATGTAAAAACTGATCCCTCGGATGGGTATGTGGTTCCCGGAGCGATAATGACAGCTGATCCATAATAGCAGCAAATCTTCCACGGCTCACACCCTGCTCGATTTCCGGTAAATAAAGATCACGCAGTTCCTGCCATTTGTCCTCAATACCCTGGAAGCAGGCAAAGTGCTTGTCGATGGTTTGCCAATATTGATTGAATACCAACAACTTTTGCTCAGTTGAAGGGCCAGTACCCCACACCTGATCAACAGCTTCGGACCAATTAGTACTGTCCCTATTACTAACATCCGGAACATGCGGCACAAAAGTCCGCTCGATGTATTGATTGGTGAACTCAGGGGGCAGTTCGTCCCAATTGGAGAAATCTTGGGATTTTGTTTGAGAGAAGATCGAACTCAATGAAAAAACAAACGAGAAGAGGATTGTCAAAGTGATACTTTTCATAAGGTAAATTTTGTACCTGCCTCATCGGCAGACAAGAGTGAATAATGAATATCGATGCAGCGATATTGTGGCAGGAATGAAGCAACAAGGAAAATATTAGCCTTGCACTAGAGCGGTAGCGATTTTAGTTAGAGACATCCTTTCCAATTTGCTGGGTTAGTAGTCCAAAGATGGTGAAAAAACTGGACAAACTCTTTCACTTATGTTCCAAATACTTGAACATATGTTGCGTCGAAGGAGATTTAGCTAAATAAAATCATAGCTCCTATATGTTGAAATGCCATACTGCTTAAACAAATTGCTCCTGATTATTGAAGCGTTCCTTTTACTCCATTCCCCCATATATCCAGTACATAGACTTCCAGATTGGAAATGTTATTTCGGAACATGGGCAAGTTGTTGATCTTGATATCCAGCACAAAAGCAGGTGTGGTAAAAATTCCCTCGTTGGGTATGGGATGGTCATTGCCAGTATGCGTCTCGTTTCCAAGTGCTGTAAGGATTTTATCAAAGCGGTCATATGCTGATTGGTACCGATTAAATGGAAAAACATTCAACTCTAAATCACCAACCGTATTATCGTCCAGCCAGGGTATATTTCCATCCCTAATTCTACTTATTTCTTCAAAGTCCAACACCGCAGTAAAAGTATTTTTCTTAATGACGATGGCTCTGATACTTGCCTTGTTGTATGGTACAGCTATTCGAACGGTTGCTGTCCCTTCAAAACCTTGTGAAGGACCAAACCCCTGGCTTTCTAACAGAAATATATTCACTTTATCTTCCGCATTTGCCCTCCGAGGCCATGTGCCAAGTTGCTTCAAAATATGTGGATTATGCGTCGGATTAAAAAGCCTCATAGGATGTACATTTACCAGCTCATCCTGACGAAGTAATTTCCTTTGCGCACTTAGGTGTAAGTGATTATTAGAAGTTGCTCCACTGCTTCCCATTTTACCGATCAAATCACCTTTTGCAATTGTACCACCTTCTACTAAGGATGATTTTACCTGACTCAAGTGTCGGTATGCGATATAAATGTTTTGCCTAAAACCTATGCCTCCTTTAAATTGAGCATTACACTTCACCGTGACATACCTCCCTTCTTCTGTTAGCTCCATAGCAGCATCCGATCCATCCACAATTTCGTAAATAGTTCCATCACACATGCACTTTACATCTGGCAATGTATCAGTACCTTTTGGAATTTTTCCATCAACAATATCTGCCCCTCTATGGAAATCGTACAAGGCATCCACCTTCCCATCATTGGCTCTCATCCGTGGTCCAAAAAAGGACATAAAATAACGATTGCTGTTATCGGGTGTGTAGTCATTTATATTTCCACAAAATGAACTTTCATTGAGTGTTTCTCCCGGAGGCAATGTATTTTGATATCCATTGTTACATAGCACACTCGTTTCAATAGGAGCTACGAAATCATAGGTATAATCGTTAGGTTCGAAATTGGTGACACCGAGATCCGATGTGTTGGCTAACCGGATAACCGTAAATTCTTGCTGTGCTAATGCAATGGTTGAAAAGCAGACAGCAATTAAAAGAGACAATAATAACTTTTTGTTTTCCATGATTTTGAGTTTAGATGGTGAATGAAAATCTAAGAGGCTGCTGGTGGGTTTTCAATTTAAACTAAGGAGTGAAATGAAATAGGATATAAAGGTCGGAGAAATAAGTTGGGGCTACTTTCACTTATGTTCCAAATGCTTGCACATATGTTGCAAATAATGGAACATATGGATGAAATACATGGCGTTGGAGTTTTGACCTTTGCATCAGCTCTTTGACATAGTTTTAGGCAAGCAATTTATCAAGATTTCAATTCTTCAAGTTTTTCCAACAACCATTCCCTTTCGGCAATGGTTTTTTCGGTTCTAACTTTTTGAGTTAACTCACCTATTCGCTTACCACGTGCTGCTTTTGGTTCAAGGCTCATAAATGACCGGCTGTAATCTTCTTGGAGTATCGTAAAAACCTGCATTAAAAGTTTTACAAAGTTGTTATTAGAGTCGAATTTATCTTTGGGTAGGATTTTCTTTTGTTCAAATACAAAGCTCTTTAATGCTTTTAATCGATACTCAAATACATCAAGCGACAACTTGGTTTCATAGTCTAATTTTATTCCCAACCGACGGGCAGCGAGGTTGTAGAACATTTCTCGAAAATGAAATTTTTCAAGTTGACGTTGGGCTTCTTGATATTTGCATTGATGAAATAGGATATTGGCCAGATTAAATTGGTAAATAGATTTAGCATCATCTGCACCTTTTATACGGTCTTTATGCTGGGTTAAAAAATTCATCGCCCAGCTTGTTTCATTTAATTTAAGGGCAACAGTAATGGCGTTTTGAAGTGTGCTGGCTAAGATATATTCGCCATCTTGATAAATAGTTTTTTCATTTACATGTTCCTTAATAAATAAAAATAATTTCTTTAAAGCCGGTTCATCACCATTTATATATCGATTTGCAAGAAAACTCCTCATATAATAATGAATCGTACTTAATTCTTGATTAGAAATTAATTTTCCATGTTCTTTTAAATCTTTGTTTAGCAGGTCAAAACTCTTATAATCATCTATTGGTTCTTGCAATAATAATGAACAGGTGTAGTAATAAGTTGACAATAAAGGAACATCTAAATAATTGCTTCTTACTACCTTCAATATTTCCTCCAGCAATAATGTTGATTGTTGCATTTCTAAAGATGTATTAAAATTTTGAGATAGTAAATGCGAACAAAATTCAAGCTTATGGGAAATATAAAATAGGTCTAAACTCTTAATCAAGGCAGTCAAATTTACATCATCCTTTTTATTGTTATGATCCGATTGGTATAAAGCATATTCGTACTCTGCATTAAATTTGCCCAAAAAATATTTTTGATCTTTAGGCATTTTCTCTAATAAATCAACATATTTTTTTAAAGCTGATCGAAATTCGCTATCCATCCCTCTATCTTTATAAAATCTTGCTTGATTTAACCACTTTTTGGGTTCTTCCACTACGTCAGAACAAAATAAAGCAATAAACTCTTGGACAACTGCTACTGCCTCTGTTGAAAGCTTATCCAGTTTGCTTTTATTAAATTCTTCATCAGGAAACACTGTTTGATAGACCTCATATTTAGATATATTATCTTTTTCGAACTGGGGATAAAAAGATATTATATGCTTCACCAATGCTTTTACCATCTGAGGCCTTCTTCCATGTGTGAATAATGAGGATTCTACAAACTGGCCTAATCGGTAAATTTCATTGGCTTTAAAAGCTGAAAGCAGTTTAATCAACTTAGTATTATACATAGGTTTAGGTGTTCTTAATCGTTCAAAAGTGGAAAAACCTTAAAAAAATCTAACATAACTATATTATTTGTTTCATCGAAATTTGTTCCGTCAGTAAAAGTATAAATGCAAATACGCTGTTATCAATTATACCACTTTTACTGGAAAATATCATCTACCACCATTATTAAATTCACGGATCATGAAACAAAAACTCTTATTTCCTTTCACTCTTGCTTTACTTATTTGCTGTATAATTTGCAGCCTCAAATGTTGCAAAAAGTCTTCCTGCGACCTCCCAGCTCCGAGTTCCATAAACGTAGAACCTCAAGAGGGGTATTCTGCAATAGTCAGTTGGTCATCAGTTCCAAATGCTAAGGGTTACAAGTTGGAAGTGAGGGAAGTCCTGTCTAACAATGTAGTGTTGGACACCTTCATCTCAGTACCAGATACTTCACATTTAGTAGAAGGCCTTAACCCCGATACTAAATACAAAGCAATCGTCACACCTGCGTGTTCTGAAACTTTATTTAGCCCTTGCAGCACTTCTATTGTTTGGATGAGTTCGTTAGATTGGATTATAGGTGAAGTCGTTGTGATGTCGCCAGGAGGCACAGTTTGGCAAGGTATGTCAGATTGTGATTGTGATGATTCTATCACCAGTCCTACAACTTTATTGAATGGAAGCTCCTGGTCAATACCTGCAGGAGGAAGCTCCAGGCAGATTTTCTTAGCCAATATAAATGGCACCAGTGATGCTCAGTTCAAATTTGCATACGACATTTATTTTAGAAAAGTAATTGCAGACACTTGTGATTCATCTATCACAGTTCAAAGAAGGGATCAAAACACACTTGATATCTATACTGCTGGAGGTTCCCGGCAAGCGTACTTGGATTTTGACTTTACAACTAACACATTTACTTTCTATTCAGATGGCTGTGGAGCTGCATGTCAATTATCGTTTAGTCCATGCCATCAAGTTAATGCGACCGACGATCCCGTTAATGAATAATAGCCACCATCGAATCAGCTCACTTTCATTTTAAATTCCCAATAAGTCAAACCTCATTTCACAGTCTCAGTCAACGGAAAACAACTTCCGTTGGCCTGAGATTGTACACCCTAATTATAGTATTGAAAAAATAGAAAATAATCATCAAATACTCCACTGCCATGATTCCTCAAACTTTTATATCCGCTCCTGAAATCAATTTAAATAAAGAACTTAATTCAGCTTATTTATTTCAAAAAACTAATTATTTAACTCAGCTACATTTTAGCCGCAAAAAACCAACAATTTTAAATATTCTTAATCCTATCCTCTCACACTATATATCAGATGAAACACTAACTGTGCAGAAACTCACTCGTCTGGCGGGGATGAGTAGAACAGATTTGCATAGAAAATTAAGCCGCACGGCAGGAATGTCCACCACTGAATACATAAGGCATTTTCGGTTGAATAAAGCGGCTGAAATTTTATTGCAACATCCAGAGTGGAATATTTATCAAGTTGCATTAGAGGTCGGATTTGGCAACCAAAGTTATTTTACAAAAAAGTTTAAAGAAATTTTTGGCACGTGCCCAACTGCATGGAGAAAGTCAAAAAAAACATTTGGAACATATGTAAAAACAATTGGAACATAACGACCAACTGATGTAATTAAAAGCTCCGAATTTTGAATATTAGTTAAATTAAAAACAAAAATTATGTCACAAGAAAAAAGTTTAAACCGTAAAGGTGACCCATTGGTAAAAGCCAATGAACATGCTAATGGGATTTTCGCAAAAATGGCAGCGGAAGTTGAAAGCCAAATGAAAGCTGGCGTCAGCGAGCTTGATGTTCTCAAAATTTCCAGGCAAGTTGGACTTGAATTAACCGAGGAAGACCTGGACAACCTACAGGTCAACCGTATTATTCTTCCTCATCCTTTCCTACCATGGCACATTTGGTACCCTTGGCGTCCAATTTGGTGCTGGTGGTGGCGCCGCTATTACCCTTATTATCGCTGCTGTTGGTGGTGGTGGACCCGCTGCCATTGGTATCGTCACTGATACACCCATTCCTCTCAGGCTCCTATTTTTTGGAGCCTGTTTTTCCCTTCTTTATCACTTCAACACGAGACACAACAATATCGATACGTGGCTTGCCATGCATTGATAATTAATTCCTCGTTTGACAAAACCAAATGATTATGTATTCACTCGAATTAAAGGGAGACTATAAATCCATTTACAATCTCCAAGAAAAAGAACAAAATTCCCTGCTTCAAAAAGCCAATGTTGCTGCCATCGGGATTGCCCACAAAGAAAAAAATGGCAATGATACAGGCGATCCAAGTCTTACTTTTTATGTAGAAAGCAAGCTGGATAAATCGCTGTTGAGTGCTGATGACATCATTCCAGCCGAAATCGGCAAATTCAAAACAGATGTTGTTGAAGTAGGTCAGATTTATGCCCAAAGTTCTCCAACACTTAACGATAGAATAAGACCTGCAAAAGGTGGATTCAGTGTAGGTCACCCAGATGTTACCGCAGGAACGCTTGGGGTTGCAGTAGTTGATAGAAATCCTGCCATTGGCCAACATACCCGTTACTACATACTTAGCAACAACCATGTACTGGCCAATTCAAATAGTGGTTTTGTAGGAGACCCGATATACCAGCCAGGCAGGATTGATGGCGGAACACCTTCAGATACGATTGGCAGGCTTTCTCGATTTATCCCTATTCACTTTCTCCCTTCCCCAATTCCCAATATTGTAGATGCTGCAATTGCAGAGGTCTTTTCATTGGAAGATTTAGATCGGGAGATTTACTGGAAAGGGTATGTTTCAAACATCATCATGCCATCGCTCGGAATGACCGTTCAGAAAACTGGCAGAACGACTGGCCATTCAACGGGAAGGGTGATAGGAATAAATGTCACTGTAAATGTTGGATATTCAGGAGGTCGGGTTGCTCGGTTTTACAGACAGATCATGACAACCGACATGAGCAATGGTGGTGATAGCGGCAGCCTGGTCATGGACATGAATAATAATGCTGTAGGGTTATTATTTGCTGGCTCTAGTGTAGTGACCATCTGCAATTATATAGGAGCTGCCATGAATATGTTGAGAGTTAAGTTTTTGTAGTCAATAGTTAATTTTTGGCCGTTCGTAAAATGTAGATTAATTCAGTATTTATCACCTTTACGGACGGCCATCAATTAAATGCTTTATGCGTTTAAGATTAATATTTTTAACTTTTGCCCTAACTATGCTATTCAATTGCAGCACTAATGAATCGCATTCAAAGCAAGAATTTATGAAAATAGAAGATGCATTAAAAGAAGTAAATCATTGGATAGAAATTGAAGGTGTAGAAGCAGTTGGGCAGGGTTCAGCAGATGGTAATGATTGCATTATTATCGTCCTTTCCAATCCTCAAAAAGAGTTAAAGCAGGATATTCCTAATGAATACAAAGGATTTAAAATTGTGTTTGTTGAATCGGACAAGATAATTGGGCAGTGAATTTTTTATAGATTTACTTCCGCACCTCGCTCGGCGCCATTCCAAACTCCTCTTTGAATATCCTTGAAAAATATTTGAGACTATTGAAGCCGACAGCATAAGTTATTTCTGTTATATTCATATCTGTCGTTTCCAAAAGTTCTTTAGCTTTTTCCAACCTAAGGGAGCGAATAAATACGGTAATGGACTTTCCAGTTATCGCTTTCAATTTTCGAAACAAGTGTGAACGGCTCATGTGAACCGAATTGCACAAGTCATGCATCCCAAAGTCCTCGTTAGAGTAATTTGCCTCAACGATCTTAATGATTTTTTGCAGAAAAATTTCGTTGGGATGAAGGGCACTGGAACTCATCACTTCACGGAGACTGCCCGGTTTCTGAAAACGCAACTGCAATTCTTGCCGAAGGGCAATCAGCTTTTCAATTCGAACCATCAATTCTTCTTTGCTAAAGGGCTTGGCGAGATAGGCATCCGCACCATATTTTAAACCAGTTATTCTCGAGGAATGGTCTGACTTGGCAGTAAGCAAGATGATTGGGACATGGCTGGTTCGCTCATCTGATTTTAGTGTCGAGCAGACCTCAAATCCATCTTTTTCGGGCATCATCACATCGCTGACGATAAGGTCGGGGATGTGTTCCAGGGCCATTTCAATCCCCGCCTGTCCGTCTTTGGCAGTGATGAGTTGATAGCCGTTAGAGAGGAAAGAGGTCAGATAGGTGATCACATCTGTATTGTCTTCGATCAGGAGGACCATCGGGCGGTCACTTTGTTGAACTGTACTACTCTCCTCTACTTCTTTTACTTCTCCTAATTCCGATAGGTCAGAAGCCATAACCGAAGTGGCTGCCGCTGACGGCTGGTATGGCTGTGCCGTTCTGGTGATGGGCAATTGGACCGTAAAGGTGGTACCGATTCCTTCTTCGCTTTCCACTTCGATACTGCCACCCATTGCCCTGACCAGTTCCCGGGTCAGTGCCAGCCCAATTCCCGTGCCTTCTCCCCGTCGTGTATTCGAATCGTCTGCTTGGTAGAAGCGGTCAAAGATAAGGGGCAGGTGTTCGGCGGAAATGCCGGGCCCGTTATCTTTTACTGAAAAAATGAGTAAATGATTGGAGGAATGAATGAGTGAATTCCCTTTACCCTTCAGTACCTTGACTCCCGACTCATTGTACCTGGCCTCAGCCCGCAAATAAACATCTCCACCTTCCGGCGTGTATTTGATGGCATTGGTGATTAAATTGGAAACAATGCGCTGCAATTTTTCCTCATCATAATCCATGATAAGTTCATCCTGATTGTCAAAAAAATGAAGCCGGATATCTTTATTGTCAGCATATGAGTGGAAGGACTCAACTATGTATTTCAAATAGCTTATGATATTACCCTGCTTGTAGTGCAGTTGCATATGACCTGACTCCAGTTTCGACAAATCTAAAAGTTGATTAACAAGGTTGAGCAATTGCTTGCCGTTGCGGCGAATCAATTTCAAGCCTTCACTGAACCAATTATTGGGGTCGGATTTTACCTGCTCAGCCATGCCGAGGATGATGGTCAGTGGTGTGCGGAATTCATGTGTTATGTTGGTATAAAGTTGGGATTTGGCAAGATCGAGTTCCTTGAGGCGGAGGGCTTCAGATTCGGCGAGTTTGCGGTTTAGTTGGAATTGGTATAGCCAGTAAATGCTGCCCAGAATGAGAGCACCCCAGAGGATATGTGCCCACCAGGTTAGGTACCAAGGCGGGAGGATGGAGATATTGACACTACGTGGAATTTCGCTTTCAAATCCAAAATGGTTACTCACCTTAACTTCAAAAGTATAATCGCTAGGAGATAGGTTTGTGTATCTGGCTTCCCTTTTATTTCCCAAATTTTGCCATTCATCATTAAAGCCCTTCATTCGCACACTGAATTCCAATTTATCAGGATGTACAAAATCAGGTGCCGTAAAAAGAATGGTAAAATCGTTTTGTGCATATGGCAACTCAATATGGGTTGTGAAATCAAGCCCTTTTTCTAAAATACCTCCATCCAAACTGGGAGTAACTTTAGAATGGAATAGATGAAAATCAGTAAAATGGATGTTTGGCAATTGAGATTGAACATCCATTTTTTCGGGTTTGAAGAAATAAACCTCTTCTGCGCTGGATGGAATAAATATGTAACCATCTTCATCTATCTTATATTCGTTAAAATGATCTATTTCGGTTATATCCACTCCTTCCTCCTTGCCAAAAGGAATGAATTTGTCCTTTTGCCTATCATACAGGCACAGCGTTTTATCTTTTGTTAACCACATTTGATTTAAGTGATCTTCAAAAATATTATATACACCTCCTCGCTCAATACCTTCTGATTTACCATAAACTTTGAACGACGCTTGTTTTTTATTTAGCTTGCTCAAACCACTAAATGAGCCTACCCATATTTCTCCTAAAGAATCTTCAAATATGGCTGTGATATACCCAGTCCTTGTGTTATTCTCTTTTCCGAAATGCGTCCATTTACTAGTACTTTGATTTAGCATACTAAGAATAGGGCCTGTACCACACCAAATGTTATTTTCTCGGTCTACCAAAATGGCATTGGCATTTTTTCTTTGTTTGTGGATTTCATCACCATATATTCGGAAAGATCGAGTATCGGGATTGAAATTGATTAGTCCCAATCCATGAGTTCCAATCCAAAGTTTGCCATTCAAATCAAATTTTAGTTCTACAGGAATACCTCCTGGATATTTACCTGTTTTACTTTCTTCATTACTATCATGAGAAAAAACAAGATTGCCCTTCCTATCAATTTTTCTGATGTAAGCAGTAATTCCTCCTTCCCACATTAACATCCATAAGCTTCCATCACGATCCGTTTCAAAAATGTAATGATTTTCAGGTGAACGAGGAACGCCTTGAAACAATAAATCAAAGCTGGAAAGTTCTTTTCCGGTTGGGTGAACAGGTTTTATTTCTGCTGGAAAAAAAAAGTATACCTGTCCATTAAAATTAAAAATATAATCATTTTCATTCCACGTTTTTATACGATCTGGAATGGTTTTTTTTTGAATTGATAAAAGGCTTGGGTAAAATTTAACAGTAGGTGTCTCAATGTCATCTACCACAATTTTACACCAGGTAACGCCCTCTTTGGATTGAAATAAATTGAATGGGTAATTCGAATTTTTCCCTTTTCTTTTATTATTAAAATTAACTGTTTCATTCAAAATTTGATGCTTCGGAAAATATTCAAATAATCGTCCAGATTCTACCCCCATCAGCAAGCTTTCTTTCATGCCCCACCATGCTGTAATATTTTCAGCCTCATTAAATATTTTATTGTGAAGATTTGATACTGTTCGTTTTTCGGGATTAAATTGAAATATTTTTTTTTCAATAAGTAGCATTATGGTCGAATCCCCATGACATTTAAAATGACTATGAATGGATTGAGGAAAAACATCCATTTTAATAGGGTAATCTATCCATTCCTCGATATAACCAACTTCAAGATTCACCCTACCTAATGTATGCTTGCCATAATCTTTATAATAACTCAGCCAGATGTTTTTATTCCAGTCTTCAAAAATCACAGTAACATTTCCAGGAAGAGGAAAACACCTAAGTGAATCTTGTTGAGGGAGATAATTAAAAACTCCAAGACCTGAACCTATCCAGATATTTTGTTGACTATCTTCAAAAACATCTCTAATAAATCCTGTAACATCTTTACCCGATGCACTTCTCAAGCGAGAGCGGAACCTTTGAAATTTTTCAGTTTTGGGGTCATAGCAGTCAAGGTTTTCGCCGGTTGAATATATAATCCAAATCCGGCCCATGCTATCTTCAAAATACTTTGAACGATCCCCCCATAAAGAGCCGTCTGAAACCGTAGAAGTATCTTGTGGGTCATGGAAGAAAACCTCTATCCGGTCCCCATCAAACCGCATAGGGGAAAAATTTTCATCTGACCCCCAGATAAATCCACGGCTATCCTGAAATTTAAATTGCAGGTCTTCAGCGAGTTGGCCATTTTTTATGAATTCGAATATTTCATTAGTGGTTTGATGAGAGGATATGGCTGCCGATTGGGCTGGCAATAATTGTGGCTTGATACCAATAAGGAATAAAATAAAAAATGTTGACCAACGCATCTTTTGTGGTGGGTGGCTATGGCTTGAAAGGCAGCAGGCATTTTGAAAATGCCTGCTGCCCAATTCCAGTTTCCATAAAATAAGGTACAACAGGAAGATAAGAAAACTTATCAATTTACCTCAATGGGTTTTATTCAATTCATTGCTTGACCAATTTTTTCACTAATCTTCCTTCCTTTGTTTTTATGTCAATAAAATAAATACCTTTTGGCAAGTCTGGCATTGATACTTGAACAATGCTCGTCCCTGGCTCATGTTGAACTTTAAATATTTTACCATTAACATCGTAAATGGAAACCCTTAGAATAAGCAAGTCCTCTGATTGAATAGTCATCTCAGTTTCAAATGGAATAGGAAACACTGAAATGTCTTTTAATTTTGAAACCACATCAATCGTGCTCACTTGATAATCCCATTTATAAATATAAGGATTATTATCTGGACTTATATTACCATCGCCCGACCATCCAAAGTCAATATCCGAAAAAGTCATTGCTGAAATTGATATAGAATCGTTTACGACCACCCATGTACTTCCATAATCAGAAAGAAAGGTTGTCTGATTGTTAAATATTGAAGCTCCAATAAAGGTGCTTTCTGTCAAAGGAACGTGAATGATTTCCATAAGATCAATATTTGGAGGGATAGTATCTGGCAACCAACTTTGACCACCATCGGTTGTTCTCGCAAGTTTATACTCATTAAATGGATCAGTACTATAGCTTACAAATCCATTATCAGAATCGGAGAAAGCAATCGCATTAATTAATTGATTAGTACCCAGTTCAGTATCAAAGACCACCCAAGTTTTTCCACGATCAGTACTTTTACAAATTCTACCTTTATCAGTACCCATCCATATAATGTCTCCTATTGCCGGAAGCGAACTTGCCGAAGTTGAATTAAACCCTCCTGCTATTTCACCTTGGTCCAAGTTGGGGGCATTAGCCTCATCTATTAAAGTCCATGTATCACCGCCATTTTCAGTATAGGCAATGTCTTTTTGGTTAATGCACACACCATTTTGAGCATCAAAAAAATGCATGAGATACCCCCCAGCGTTGTGGTCAAACACAAGCTCCCAAGATTGGCCACCATTATTCGTTTTATAAATTCCTTTTGATCCGTCTGGGCCTTGCCAGGGATTCATATCGTTAGTTGTGACCAAGGCTGTTTCACCATTTATGGCTACTATCGTAGTTATCCATTTTGTGGTTACTCCTGTCACAGAATATTCATCCCAAGTTTCGCCTCCATCTGTAGTCCTGAATACTTTTGGGTCACTTGAAAAGCTATTCCAATTTATTACGGAAGCCCAAACTGTATCTGTATCAACAATTGAAATACTTGATACTGCCCATCCAGCAGGAAGATTAAAATCAAGGGACTGCATCCATTGTGCATTTATATTTTTTGTGAAAGAGACCAGGACAACAAGAAAAAGAGTCTTGTAAAATTTTTTCATAATGCAATTTTTAAGGTTTAATAAAAGTGATTGTTTACACCACAAATTTGCTTTACCCTGCTTTCTAATATTCCACCCATTGTTGCCAATGTTCCCAATTATGTTGCTTTTGCGGTTTGCTCAGAACTATTCACTATCTTGTCCAATAATTTTTCATCACCCAGCCCCTGATGCACGGCATTACCAAAAGAAATCTACATCAAAGCACCCATTTGTTTGGAAACATTCAGCTTGCCGGTTTGGCTTGTCTGATTTTATTTATTGGCGCTCCATTGTTTCTTTCTGCCCAGACTTCTTTCCTCAATTTCAAATCTGATTTCAGAATCCTTTTAAAAGATAGCCGTGGTTACTTATGGGGAACAGACCCTGATGGCCGTGCTTATATTTCAGATGGTTATGAGACCCGTGACCTCGATAGATTCATTCCTAAATGCGATGGGGGATGGCTTGTCCCACGATGTTGGCCGGAACTGCGGCATATCGCGGTGGGCGGGTTTAGTAAAAAGCGTTTTATGCCGGGTGGCGGATACCCAGTTTCTTGATCCGGGAGCGCAGGGTACTCGGGTAGATTTCAGGATCACGGCGGCCCCGGACGGCCCCTCGATCCTCCAGCCGGTCTCTTGGAGAACTTTCAGGATATGCTCATATTCCGTGGCGGCCAGGTCTTTAAAGGTTCGTCATTTGAATCTCATAGGTAGAGACGGTATCGGATTGGTCGGTCAAATTTATAGCGAGGTTCCGGCCAGGAAGTGATAAACACGGCGCGTTCGATGACGTGCTCCAGTTCTCTGTTGCCCGGCCAGTTATACGCCTGGAACGTCTTTATCGTGGCTTTGGGGACACTCTCGATCGGTTTGTCCATCTTGCCGGCATATTTTTCCGTGAAGTAACGGGCCAGCAGCGGGATATCTTCAGTTTCGCCGCCTGAGAGACGGATGAATGCCAGAAACCGCCGGTGGCGGTAAAGTCCTCCGGAACGGTGGCATCGGTGGAAGCGACCTGATTAGCCCGCATATAAAACTGACCTTATGCCTTGCGCTACACGATTTTTAGCATCAGGCCTTTTGCTCCTGAGTTCTTGCGAAGGTGGTCTCTCATTTCGAGTCGTTGCTTCAGTTCTTTGATTTCTTTCAGCCGCTTGTTGAGTTCACCTTCCATGCCCTTGCGCTCGCTGATATCGATCCGGATTGCCTTCGCATCGATCCAGTTCACGCAGTTGATTTCGAAATCGTTGCCCACTTGCGGCTATCCATCAGGTGCTTTTCATCGGGAAGGACAATCCGGTAATCGATCTCAAATTTTCCGTCAGTTGGAGGGCCTGCTGCACTACCTGATCGACCCACGCTAAAAATCCTCTGGATACTGAATGGCTTGCCAGAACGTTTCATAGTTGGCTTTTCATCCGGAGCAGACTGAAATAGCTCCGGGTTTTGAGGTGACTTCATGCAGCCGGAAGCAATCTGCATGATCATAAGCCCACCCCCGCGGCATCGGTCGCTAAACTCAAGCGGGCTTCGCTCTTGCGCAACTCAGCGTCCGCGTACTTTCGAGGCGAGCGCGTTGGCGGATATTTGTGCGACCAACGAGCTGTTTTACGATGAGTTCCGGCCAGGAGCGTTCCGCCTTCATCGTGTGGAAGCTAATTGCACAAATAGGCGATTCTCTCCACGAAATTGGGATAACTAAAGAGGACTTGATCCCGTAATGGCGCCAGACTTCCTGATCGCGGTGCCCTCTACCGGCAATTCCTCCGTAAAACGGCGATAACCTCTCCGGCCTCGACATGCTCAAGCACCGGGGAAAATACTCGTCGGCAGTCATCCGCTCAGGTAACGGCGGGTCTTCCAGGGGCTGCTTGCCGATGGTGTAGGTCAGCACATAGTTCCGCGGAATCTCGCCCAGCACCTGCCACAGCGCAGAAATGTCAGCAATGCACTCGCAGATACGGCGTTGAGCGTCTTCAATCTCACCGTCTATCTTGTCGGCCGGCAGGTTGACAAAGTGGGTGGAGATTTCGATCAGCAGCTTCTCGAATTACAGCTCCTCTTCCAGTTCGGAAAGCAGGTTCGTTTCAGATTGCCTCTCGGCATAACCTGTGGTTGCCGACCGGGTCGGGCCTGGGTACAGCGGCAGCTTCCTGCACCAGCGGTAGGTCGCCCCCACACGTAACAACAGCGGCCCTTCGGTGAGGAAGCCGGCCGCTCGTGAAACCGTCGAAGACAGTGCATTCGATCCGATGTGAACAATTTGAGGGAGGACGTCACGTCAGTCAAGTTCGACGATGGCCGCGCTGTAGTCAAAATTTGTCTCTGCTGCGCTTGCAACTCAACTGGCGTGGGTTTCTTATCAAGTACGCCAAAATTACGCAATAGTGTGGAATTATTTCTTACCGTGACCACTAAAAATAACTTGTCGACGATGCGAGAAAGGATGTAACCAATGAAAACGACCAAAGGATCTCGCAGAATATTCGACACATCACAGAAAATAATTGAACCGACAGGTTTTGAGTTTTGCCGATCCTGGCAAGCACGGTCTCGATTTCCAGTTTCAATCCTTCGGAAGGGGTGTGCTTTCCATACTGCATGACTATCCCGTCTTTCATATTTGCCGCCCTGTGGATCTTCGGGTTCGGGCTGTTTTCCCGTGCTTCGGAGCGATCACCAATTTCGGCGGCAATGGTGTTTGTCACGGTCGGTATGGCCACCGGCCCGATCGGACTCGTTTCCAGAAAGTAGGAATCAATGCCCCGCTGAACAGGGTCCTGGCGGAAATTACTCTCGTCTCGGCACATGGTCGATGCCGTCCGCCATAAATCTGCACTCGTTGATTCGAGAAAAAGGGGTGCTGTTTCGACTGCTGTTGATCAGGCTGCCGCTGACCATGGGATTAGGACTGTTAACGGCCGTGCCGCATTTCGGCTATGTGAATCCATGGGCACTGGCCCTGATGGCGTTCATTCTATCGCCGACGGATGCCGCATTGGGCCAGCCGCTCCTCCAAAAACCCTGTGCTGTCCCGGAAAAAATTAAAAAAGCGATCAATGTCGAAAGCGGGCTCAGCTGACGGCATCGCATTTGCACCCATCCTGGCTTGCATTGCCGTGCTTTCGTCTGCCGCAGCACGGAGGATTGGACGCTCAGTATTGGGTCATGTTCACGCTGAAACAGTTTCTTTTCGTACACCGCTTCTGAGTGCGCTGGTGGGATGGCTGGGGGGCCGACTGGTCGACCAGGCGTCCAAGGCCGAGGTGGATGAACTCAACATTTCAACGATTGGCCGCATGGTCTCTGGCGTGTTTTAGCTTATGCTCTGGCTGAAATCTTCCATGCAGCAACGGGTTCATCGCCGCATTAGCCGGCGGTTTGATGTTGGGCACTCACACGCCGATCGTGCGTGAAGACATCCAGGAATTCGGGAAGGCGGAAGGCCAGCAGTTCGCGCTGTTCCTTTTCCTTATATTCGGGCTGGTAGCGGTGCCGTCTGCAGCAGGCTATTGGGACGCACAGGCATGGCTGTACGCCATCCTGAGCCTGACAGCCATCCGCATGCTGCCGGTTTGCATCTGCCTCATGGGAACTAGACTGGATTGGTAGTCGGTCGGCCTTATCGGCTGGTTCGGATCGCGTGGGATTGCCTCTCAGTGCTGTACCTGTTGATGGTGGTCTACGAGCTGGGGCTGGCGGGGCAGGGAGTGGATCCTGTCGGTCATTGTGCTTACGGTGTTGCTGAACGTTTTCGTGCATGGGGTAAGTGGGGTTCCACTGTCACGCCTGTATGCCGTGCGCAGTTCGAATGGTGCCAATTGACCGGCGTATGCAGATGGCGCTCAACGTCGTCTCACCCCTGCGGGCCTATGCAGGGCTTATGAATACCCTTCTAAATGGAAATAAATTTTGACAACGTGCGGAATACTGCCGGCCTGGTGGTGGACACAGCCACCTTAAGTCTTATTGAGTCGAGCATAAACCCATTATTACAGCCCAGGTGACTATGCCAGCAAAAGCGCCTCCTGAATGACGGTATTCCCGCCGAAATACCGTTTCATGAAACTGTTGGTACTGCTGCTCGGCATGCTCGTTATCGCCCCGCTTTCAGAAGAGTTGTTTCAGGTTCGGGTTAAAGTTGTTTTGCCTCATCCAATATTTTCGGACTATTTGAGACAGCTTTGAAATAGCATACGGTTTTTGGATGAAACCCGCTGCACCCCCTTTGTATGATCTCTTCAACCGGACCGCTGATAGCATACCCACTTGACAGAATGACACGCATAGCCGGTTTTATTTCCCGAATACGGTCGAATACCTTGCCGCCGTCCATTCCCGGCATGATCAAATCAAGGATCACCAGATCGATTTGGTCGGTCTTTCGCCGTAACGCATCCACCGCTTGCTCACCGCTCTGGGCTGAAATGACCTGGTATCCCCATAAATTCCAGCATAGGCTTGGCCGCCTCGATAACTCTTAACTTCATCATCGACCAGCAGAACGGTTTCCGGACCCTTGACCAGATTTTCTTGAGTCGAAATATCCGCATAAGGGACCTTTTCGGATACCGGCAAAAATATATTAAACGTGCTTCCCATGACCCACTTCGCTCGAAACCGTAATGAGGCCACCGTGGTTCTTGATGATGCCATAAGCAGACGCCAATCCCAGGCCGATGCCATGGCCTTTCTCCTTCGTGGTAAAACGGATCGAAGATCTGCTCGCGGGTGGTCTCATCCATGCCGATCCCCGTGTCGGTCACCGCAATCTTGACATAGCCTCCCGGATCAACCTGGTGCGGTGCACAGGATGCCTCGTCCAGGTCGACAGTCGATGTTTCGAGTATAGCCAGCTGCCGCATCAGGCATTGCATGCCACGCATTAACGAACATATTCAGCAGCACCTGCTCGGTCTGCCGCCGGTCGGCATCAACCACCATCGGTGCCGGCTGCGCCTTGGTGTGAATCCGGATCTTCGCAGGTTCGGCCGAATATAGCCGAGCTGGTAGCCACCAGCTCATTGATATCAACCGGTTTGACCTCATACTTGCCACCACGTGCAAATCCCAGCAATTGGCTCGGTGAGACTCGCGGCACTTCGAATGCTCTCCCCGATAGCTCCTAAATGCTCTCGCAGGTGAAAAGGCTCAAGATCAACTAGGACGAGGGAGACTCCCTTCCTTGAATAGCCATCAAAAGGTTGTTGAAATCATGTGCAATACCGCCGGCAAGTGTGCCAATGGCCTTCATTTTTTGAGTTTGTCTGAGCTGATCTTCGATCATTTTTTTGTCTTCTTCAGCTTTGCGTTGCTCGGTTATATCGTAGAAAACGCAGTGGAGCTGTGTGGTCTTCATCCCTGGCATTTTCGTCGATTTTACACTGAAGCAAAGCAAGGATGTCCCGCCCCGCTTCTTTTACGCATGACAAGCTCAGCGCCCGGGCTCTCCCCAACCGCTTTAAAGCAGAGCAAAGTATCTCGTTGAAATGATCTTTCCAGTCCGGTTGAAGGAACTCTATAAAGTTTCTGCCGATGATTTCTTCTTTGGAAGTACCCCAACATAGAAATCCAAGTCTCGTTGACTGCAATGAGATTGCCCTGAAAGTCCAGTAACTGATAGGCAACGGGCACATTTTCAAACAGCTCCCGGAAACGCTCCTCGCTATCCTTCAAGGCTCGTTCAGCCGCCTTCTTATCGGTGATATCCACCAACACCATCCGCCACTGGTCCACTCCTTCCGGATTCGTTCCGGTCGGCTAGGATCTCGGCTCGGACCAAAATGGGGATCGTGTTCACTTTTAAGCAGCAGTTCCGTGCTCTGTTTTTTCACCGGTCTCCGCGGCACTTTTTCGGACTTTCCAATAGGCTTCTTCCCAGCCTGAAGCAATGCACTCAGAGAATCCAGAATATGCAGAAGGGTCTGCCTTTCGCTTCCCAGAGAAGCTAACACCCGCAAGATTAATGCGGGTAATAATCCCCCTTTCACGTTCAACGTCACACACCCACAGGGCGCAAATTCATAAAGGGTCTTGGTATTCGCGGTGCAGCTCGAGAGATGACCTGCTGAGCCCGATTGAGCTCTTCGTTCTGGATTTCAAGCTCCGCCTGAGCTCTTTGCGAGACTTTAAAAAGACCAATCGCTTAAAGGCTTATTCACAACATATGACAATTTTTAAATGTGGCAATAATTAAAGCTGCGAAACCTTGCTAAAATGGGAAGGATTTGTTGGCACGTACACATAATCTCGGGTGCAGGTGAATGGCAACCATTATTAGTAAAAAATTCTGGCAACTGGCGGCGAATCAATGAGGCAACGTTATATCGGCTTTTTTCGGATTTGCATTTAAAGGGACCATACCCGAAAAAACGAATAGCTTCCTGCGGAGTCTAACCTCCGGCAGGAGCCGGAGGCTTGAAAATGTGAACCGCTCAAAGCGGTTGGTCAATGGGCCACCTCAAAGGTGGCGGCGCTGGTTATTTAAACAAACTCAGTTGAGTCTCTAACAGACGATCTTCTTTTCTCTTTGCCTTGATGTACTCCCGGACCATCTGTTCATCACGACCCACACTGGAAACATGGTAACCTCTGGCCCTTAAACTGCTGACCTGGTGAAGTTCCTGCCGACGTCCCAGATAGTTGCGTGCAATGTGAATAGCACTTTTCCATTTAAGAACCAATCACCTGCGACACTGCATACTTGGGAGGATTGAGATGAGCATGTGCACATGGTCTGTCATCATATGCCCTTCAGAACCTCGCACTCGCGTTCGAGCCAGGTCCATGAAAATCTGGCCGAGGTATTGGCCCAGCTGTCCATACAGACTCTTTCTCCGGTATTTCGGAATCCAGACCACATGGTATTTGCATTCCCATCATCTGTGGTTTAAACTTGCAACGTTGTTCATGAAAGCCTCTCCTTTGTGGATTTGAGCGGTTCACATCTGGAGGAGCTTTCATTTGTTCCCGCTTCATAAGGTCAAACTCTGGTGAGTCTCCCGGCAAAGCCAGGTGTTTACCTAAGGGCAATTAGCAAATGGAAGGGTGCGGCTTGTGCCGCTATTGAAGATATATCGAATTTGACTATATCGATCTTGATTTGAACGAGCCGGTCATTGTTTTGCCGGTAGTTGACGGCAAGAACACGATCTTGGTCGTCAGCCGACATGAAGTTCACATAATCAACGACGCTTGGCTGGGGCCAAAACACTCATCTTCGGAATCCGCGGCTGAATGAGGTTCCCCGTCCGAAACTGCGGCCGGTGCCGCGATGGTTTCCCCTGATATTCTGCCTGGTACTATGATGACCTCGTTTGAAACGCTGCCCGGAACCGCGATAGTGATCACGATTAAAAGAGCGTTGTTTGAACCCGTGATGATGGTTGCCGCGGTATTTTCGGATTGTTCGATCGAAGTGATGGCGAGGATTGAGGTTTGGTCGATGGAAACGATGACGCGGTAAATAACCTTTGTGAGTCGGGTGTTTATAGGGGCGAACATCGCCGTAGCGGTAGTAGTGATGCTTGTAGACGTAAGGATATCCAAACCCTAAATAGTATGAAGGCCCGGGCGCGTAGCCGTAACTACCGCCGTAATAGCCGGGAGTGGTATAACATCCCGAAAGAAGCGGCAGGACAGCTAAAATGAGGATGGCAAACGGTTTCATTATCATTACCTTGCTTCACGAAGGTAAATCGCCGTAAGCGTTCACAGGGCACCGCATCTGCTTTGTTGTCGGGTACTTGAAGTACAAAAGTACGTCTGTGCGCCCGACGTCTTGCATCTGCGGCACCCTGTAAACGCTTACTTTTTATGAATTAGAAATGCTCGATTAGTCTAAAATTAGTGAGTAGCAGACATTGATTTAGTTACAATACGTATCGACCCTTTACATACCTCCCTGAGCTGTCTGCGGCTTGGAAAATATCCAGGGATGATCCGCAGAGGTCTTCATATGGCCGAAACCCGCGGGAAGTTTCTCGTGAGAACCGGTTATCAACATACCGCCGGGTACCAGAGCCTGAAGGATCTTTTCCAACGCTTTTTCCTTTTCAGGGGTCCGGTAATACGTCAGCAAATTGTTCCTGAGAAAAACCATTTCAAACTGGGTGGCGGGAGGCTGACGTTTCGTGATGTCGTTGTGATCGAACCTGATCCCCTCTTTGAGAAATGGTTTGACGACATAGCGCTGTTTTCCGGTCACCTGGTCGAAATATCGGTCGATGTCCCCCCGCGGCAGTTCCTTGAGGCTCGAAATCCCGTAGACCCCTAGTTTTGCCATTTCGATGTAGGCCGGATTGATGTCGGTCGCCCACAACACGAGTGGCGGTGAAGTGGGGGGGCGCTGCGCAATCGGTCCCATAGAATTCTGAAACTGTAAGCCTCTTCGCCTCTCGCGCACCCGCATGACCAGACCCGAAAAATACTCCCGCACGCGGAAATCAAATCAGGCAATTCCACGTTTTCGAGCGATTCCCAGAGGTGTCTGTCCCTGAAAAACCGGCTGATCGACACTGTAAGGTGCATCCGGCACTCATTCTCGATCTCGGGCGCCCGGGGCACTGCGGCCATATATTCTCTGACGCTCTTGCAACCCAGTATCTGCATGTGATGCGAAAGCCTCTTTTTTACCCCTTTTCTGACCTTGCGGTACCCTTTCCGCGAAAGGTTGAAGTGATCGAGAATTTGATGAAAAGACGCGTCATCCATCGGCTCACCACAGGTAGGGATATATGTCGATTCCGGTCTACTCTTTTTCTTTTGCGACCCGAACGGCCTCCTATCGTTCGTCCCATGTGATGCGCACGGCCGGTGGCAAACACAACCGAGACGCGTCAGGTCAATTGTTCGCCGCCATGGCCTGGATACCAGATACCTCAGGAAGTATGCGCTGCCATGCGGTCTGCCCGGATGGCCTTGTCCAAAGCTCACCGTTCGACAAAATTGCGAACAGGTTTTTATCGTGATGGTAAAAGCGTTCCACCATGTGTCGCGGCCAAGGACCATTCATGCCGACAGATGCCGGCTGCCAGCTCTGCCCATCATCAATGGTTTCCTCGATTCTTCCATTTCTCGATACACCGTCAGCCGGTCCCGCGATGATGTGTCGGGCATCTTGCAGATCGACCCACGCCGCACGGATGTAACAACGGTAGATGCATTTCCAGGTTATGCCGCCGTCGATTGAACGATAGAGCCCTCCGCCCGTGGCCGCGGTGACGAGGTCGGATGAAGAAGGATGAACAGATATGGAATGCACATCCGGATGTATCATTACGCCCGGTTCACGGTTCAAATCCGGTTTCCCATCGCTGCCTTCTGCCAGATGCCATTTTTGGCCGTCATCGTCGGAAATCAAAACACCGCCCACTTCGACGGCCGCATAGACCCGGGCCTTATGTGGGCCGGATTCGGCGATGGCAAAGCCCCGCACGCAGCCCGCTTCCGGCGAATACGGCAGGAACCATCCGTTTTTATCGCGCAGTTCAACGACCTCCGCGCTTTGGTGCCAGGTTTTACCACTATCTCGTGACACGAAAATACCCGCGGGTTCGGTGCCAACGAGAATGAACGAAGGAGCATCCGCTGAACCGGCCATCCAGCGTACATGCCGGATGGCGAGGGCCTCGTTGGCCTCGCTCCAGGATCGGCCGTTATCGGAAGAACGCCAGATTCCTTCAGCGGTTCCGGCCAGTATAACGCCCTTGGATGCGACGACACCGGTCAGAGATTTATCGGTCAGGGTGTGCCCGATAATATTCCAATTGCCATTTGCCTGCGTGATAATGAAAAGTCCTATCGAGGTCGCCAAATAGAGGTATCCCGCCATGGCTTCACCAAAACATCTAAAGGTTTCCGACCTAATCGTCCCTTCATGGTCAAGCGATTTAACACAAAAATAGAATTATCACGCACCGTGGCGGCCCAAAGGGCCAGGAGCGTTAAGTACGAAAATAGAATGTATACGGTAAAAAGGTGGGCACCTCCGCCCGGATAAGCGGTTGCGAAAGGCGGCTGAAACTCGCCGCTAAGGGTTCTAAGCCCGGACCAGGCCCGTCTTAAAATAAGGATGTCGGGTTTGTCCCCAAAGTGTTCCTTTCATGCGGTATCGGCATAGGGTCCGCTCTAAGCCCCTCGTCCTCCCGCAGTTCTCAGCCGCTTATCCGGGCTCCGGCGCATCATTTTCATGCACCGTGGTGGCCCAGGACCATGAGCGTTTATATATAAAAAAATAGAATCGAAATTCTTGGTCGTCAACAATGGTTGGATGACGTTTACTTGGATGATAGCCGTTAAAGCTCTGAACCAATCTGTTTCGGATGCGGCGGGGCTATTGCTTGAAGTTAATTTTTTTCATATTAAGGTACCGTAGATTTACATACGCTGCGGCCAAGAACCGATGTTCACTCTTAAGGAGGTGAGGATGTTTACCAGCGCTTATACTTGTCGAAATTCTAACGCCGAAACGGACCGATCCGGTCGAAGCTAAAGGCAACATCAACCTGTTTGCCGAAAGGTACTACCGTGTTCTCGATTGCGGCTTAGGGCTTTCTGTTCCGGATAATCCGATGGGACAACCCGGATTCAGCCTGCTGGAAATGATCGAACAGCTCGGTCTACCCGTGGAAGCGGAAAAGACCGTGATGAATTTAAACACGTTTCACACAAAAGCAGAACTCGATCGGCTGTTGATGAAAGCTGCGAATCTCGGCGTGAAAAATTTGCTCGTTGTCAGGGGCGACGGCGGTCCCAAGCTGCCCAAGCTCGAGGCTAAAAGTATTGGCGGATCGAAGAACGTGGCCACTTCTATCGATCTTCTTCGCTACATCAACACGGAATACCAGGGAAAGTTTACGACCGGTTGTGCGTATAATCAGTACAGTCCGATGCCATTCGAATTAAATCGGTTGACTGGAAAAATAACCGCCGGGGCGCATTTTGTCATCACGCAACCCGTCATCGGAAAAGATCCGAATATCGACGCATTGTTCGGTTATGGGATACCGGTTGTGATCGAGGCGTGGATGTCGAAGAATTTGGAACTGCTGTTCAGGAGTGTCCGGAAAACCGGCGATGAAAAGGCCACAGAATACGACCCGGAATCGAATCTACAAACGCTGCACCAGGCCTATCCGGACAGCTGCATTTACCTTTCGATGCTCGGATTCAAGAAGCAGTGGCGCCCTATTTTACCTTCCCTTTGATCATACTAAACACTCATGGCTCTAAGGCCACCACGGTGCATAAAAATGACGCGCCGGAGCCCGGATGAGCGGTTGAGAATAGCGGCTGACTGTCTGAGCCGTTTGCGGGGTCTTAGACCGGACCCTATGCCGATGCCGCTTGGAAGGCACGACCTTCAAGCTACATCCGAACTCATTATTTGAAGACGGGCCTGGTCCGGGCTTAGAGCCCGTTGGCGGCGGGTTTCAGTCGTCTTTCGAAACCGTTCATCCGGGCGGAGGTGCCCACCTTTTTTCCGAATTACAGTCTATTTTTCGTGTTAAATCGAAGGTGTAAATTCAGTTTCGGGAGCACCCGTGCAGCAATCCGCGGACGTTTACAGATGAACTTTCCCCGAGCCGTCCAAAGTTGACTTCCAGCCAATCCTCAGCTGCTCTGCGACCCAAATTGTGAAGATGGTCGAGAAACTCCCACTCGGTGTTCATTTTGCTGGACGCATTCAGGTTCTGAAAACCCTTTTCGTCGGCGATGATATGAACCAGCATCTTGCGATACCGTTCTGGGTCCAGGCTGCCTTCATCCAGCATTCTTGCGACAAAATCGATGGCCCTGAGCTCATGCAACAAGCTCGCGTTGAATGTAATTTCATTGATCCTGTTGAGGATGTCACGGGCCGCACAGGGTGTTTCCTGACAATTCAGAGGATTGATCTGCACGATGACGATGTCTTGCGAGTCACTGTGATAGGCGAATGGGTAGAGAACCGGATTGCCGGCATACCCGCCGTCCCAGTAATCTTCGCCGTCCACTTTCACGGCTTGAAAGATCTGTGGCAGACCGGCGGAAGCCATGACGGCGTCCACTGTCAAGCTGCTGCGCTCAAACACCTTGACCTGACCGTTTCGCACACTGGTGGCGCTGATAAGCAGCTTCCAGTTTGTCACAGCTGCGCACCATCGAAATCAACCTGGTCTGCCAGCAAGTCCCGCAAGGGGTTCAAGTTTAGTGGATTGAGTTGGTACGGCGACGCCATTCTGCTGAAGATATCGAAAAACAGGTACCCCGCGGAGTAGTCCAAGTTCCAGTTGCCGGTCAATGTATCTATTGGCGTGCGCCGCATGGGGCTGAAAGCGGCTGCCTGATTGACTGCTTTCCAGAACTGACGCAGCGCATTGCGAGCGCCCGTTTTTCCTCCGACCATTAGTCCGTCGGCCAGTACCACCGCATTCATGGCCCCGGCGCTGGTGCCGCTGATCG
>CALNYY010000102.1:0-3565 GCA_942490835.1 uncultured Saprospiraceae bacterium | reverse complement strand
TCGATTCTCTTTCATAATACACATTGCTTCTTCCCGTGTTATTGTTGTATCATATCTTGATGTAACTAATCCACTCCTTTCTACCATGATGTTTCCAACAATACAATTTCTATACGTATTATGATCTAATTCCCTATCTATCGATTCATATTCAGTCTTAGTAATCATTCCAAGTAGTTTGCCTTCATTATCAATTACTGGAAAACAACTTACACCTGTTTGTGGAATTATTCTATCAGTCAAATCCGATAATTTCGTTTGACATGATACTGTATATGGATTTGTTATTACAAAATTCGTATATCTTTTGACCTTTTCACCATTTCAACTTGCTGATCAATTGTACAATATCTATGTATAATACCGACACCCACATTTAATGCCATTGCTATTGCCATATTACCCTCAGTTACCGTATTCATATTGGATGACACTATCGGCAAGTTTAAATGTATATTTCGAATTAATCTTGACCTAAGCGATATTGCACTGCGGCTTTCAATATCACTATATTGTGGTCTTATTAGCACATCATCATATGTTGGAGATAGTTGAACAGCCATTATATTATATATATTTTTATCTTTGATAGGATTATATATTATACAATAGTACTTAATATTTATATAATTATAACAATGGCATCAATCGTATATTGTTTTAATATTGAACACCGACAGCTAATGTACCTAAAGTGTTTCCATTAATGAAAAGAAAATTGGCCTAATATATAATGATTATGCAAATAGCTATTCATTTACTTGGTGAACGTCAAGAATATATTATATTTGTATTAGATTCCGCAAAAACCGAATTTACTGTTAAATATCTGCCTGGTAACCCAAATTTATTATTTGAAATTAAGTTTAAAGTACGGTATGTTAATAATTGTATTCAATACAATATTGTCGATAACGAAATAAACGATATTACTAAATGGGATACGATGCGAAAATTATCCATCGATGATCAATTTCAGTTACCACACTATGTCCCTAATTATAATATGAATGTTTCTGCCCAGTTGTTGTCTCTATGTGGACCCGAGGCGCGTTTACGTGAAGTCGTCCGAGGACACATCTCACAATACCATTACGACAACGAAAACAGGCCCTGATGGTGAAGAATTCTGCTGGTATCAGTGTACCGTAAAAGGCGGCAGAGAAGGGCGTGACATTGATGTCATTCAGCTCGTTACCATATGTGAGAAACTCGGCGCAGGCGAAATTTTATTGAACTGCATAGATAGAGACGGGACCAACAGTGGTTTTGATCTGGAACTGATAAATCACGTCAAAAAACGTGTGACTATTCCCGTTATCGCATCCAGTGGAGCAGGCATACCTGAGCATTTTGCTGAGGTATTTAGAGAAACCGATGTTGATGCAGCTCTTGCCGCTGGTATATTCCACAGAAAGGAAGTTGAAATAGCAGATGTCAAAAATCATCTCAGATCATTGAATATTGAAACCAGATAATCAAGACCTTCCTGGCGATCATCTTTTGAACTCCTGCTGACCGTTTAACCAGGGCAGGAGTGTTTGTTATCCCCCAATCAACAATTTAATGATTAAATTTTCTTGTGGAAGGGACTACTACAATGTATCATTGTGCGAAATATATCAGATAGCTATCAGTGATATAGTAGTTCAACAACGGTTTTTAGTGTGATATGACAAACACTTTCTCCAGATGCGAAGCTCCTGGAATCTGAAGATAGCACGGACGTCACTTGTCAAAGTCGGATATCGTCCGGACGCAGGTAGTCTGTTTTAGCTGTCGAAAATATCCAGGACAATCATTTGGGATGTAAAGAAAAAGTTGCCTCTATAGCATTGATCGGCTACGATAAGGATCGTTCAGTGACAAGTGGTCACAACAGTTGTCTTGCTTGTTTCACTTTGTTGAAAGACACGATTGGTTTATACAGTTTTGCACTCTGGGTCATGCTCGAGAGCAAAACAATACTACAAAAAAAAAGTGGAGATCTTTCTTATGAACAAATTAAGTTTCAAAGTAGTTGCCGCCTCTTTTTCTGTATTGGCTCTGAGCTTCATTGCCAGTTCGGCATCAGCTAAATGTGACAGCGGCGAGATCGTTGTCAAATTCAGTCATGTAACTGGTGGAACGACTCACCCGAAAGTCGTTGCAGCAAATAACCTGGCCGAACGAGTCAACAAGGATATGAATGGAACGATGTGCGTTGAAGTGTATCCCAACTCAACTCTTTTTGGAGACAGCAAGGAGCTGGAAGCCCTGTTACTCGGTGATGTTCAGCTGCTGGCCCCTTCACTTTCAAAGTTTGGTTCATATACGCCCAAGTTAGGTATTTTTGATCTGCCGTTTCTTTTTAAAGATATGGATCAAACCATCAGGTTTACAAATTCTGCAGCTGGAAAAGAGTTGTTGAATTCAATGAGTGATGTCGGCTTTGTCGGTCTTGGATACTGGATGTCCGGTATGAAATATTTTTCAGCCAATAAAACCCTCCTGGTTCCTTCAGACGCCAATGGACTCAAGTTTCGTGTCCAGACCTCTGATGTCGCAAAAGCGATGATTTCTGCAATGGGTGCGTCACCGCAACCGATGGCCTTTGCCGAAGTTTATGGCGCCTTGCAGACTGGTGTTGTCGATGGTCAGGAAAACACCTGGTCAAATATCTACACAAAGAAATTTTTTGAGGTCCAGGACAGTACCACTGAGACAAGTCATCAGGCACTTGCCTATCTGTTTATGACCTCCAATGAGTTCCTTGACAGCCTTAAACCAGAGGTTCGTGAGCAATTCCTGAAAATCTGTGATGAGGTTACCCAGGAAGCCAATGAAAATGTTAAGAAGGCCGAAGCAACTAACAGAGAAAAACATCCTCAAATCAGGCGGTAAAATTAATGAGCTCACTCCGGAGCAGCGCCAAGAGTGGGTTGATGCAATGAAGCCAGTCTGGAAACAATTTGAAGAAGGAATTGGTGTCGATTTGATCGAAGCTGCTGCCAAATCTTAAGCTGAAAGTTTTACCAATAAGGCCGTCATCGTCAGGTGACGGCCTTATCTCACTCCTTTCTTTTCGGTATATAGGAGGGTCTCATGGCTCACTGGCCGCATGTGTGCCTGTTAATTCTCATCCTTGTTATTTGGGGAGGCTGAGAAACTGTTTCCTCGGTTTGTAGCTAAAGCTGAAGAGAATCTACTCGTTTTCATCATCACCTCAATCATGCTGGTCTCTTTTGGTCAGGTTATCGCACGATATGGGTTCAATACAGGCTGGGCCGCTGCGCTTGAGTATAATACCGTCGCCTTCTCCTGGTTGATATTGCTCGGAATGGGCTATGGTATAAAAACAGGACTCCATCTCGGGGTCGACATTCTGCTTAATGCCGTCCCCAAAAAAGTATCTAAATTTCTAGCCCTCTTTGGCGCCTTCGCAGCCATGATTTACGGGCTTTTGCTTCTTGATTCAACCTGGCTGGCGGCTCTTGGGGTCGATGTCAAGGGTGGTGCAATTGAATATTGGTTAAAAATGTATAAAATAGGCATCGGATCAGAGGAGCTTCGCTATCCCCTCTAT
>CALNYY010000101.1:0-4210 GCA_942490835.1 uncultured Saprospiraceae bacterium | reverse complement strand
TTAATCATTTTCATCAGGTTTTAGTATATGGAATAAGCAGGATTTGATGTTGTCTTTTTTTTTTTTCAATTTACGGCTAAAAATCCCATTTATACATTTGTGGACTGGTGGAGGGTTCATGGCGACTGCAAGAAATCCAGCTGCAAAGAAAAAGGCAGTGAAGGAACCCGCAGCGAAGAAAACGGCTGCAAAAAAAACAGTGGCAAAAGAAGCGGTTGCGAAAGAACCAGCTGCGAAGAAGATCACAGCAAAGAAAAAAGTTGATTACACAAAACTGCTTAAATTGATTGAGAGCGGAAAACACCAGGCAGAGATAATGAAGGTATTTGCATTCAAGACCGCTGCTCAATTCAAAAACCATTATCTTAGTGCATTGATGAAAGCTGGAAAGGCTCCTGAAATAAAGACAAGCCGTGCTTCTACCAAGTCTGCACCTGCAAAAGAGGCCTTCGTCAGCAAACGTGGCAGTGTCGTTATTTCTAAGGGGTTAATAGAAGAAATGGGTTTGGTCCATTGGCGGAAAAATGGTACAAAATGAAACAGCCTGTTGTCTGGGAGGCTGCTGGTTGAATCAAATCATTTTAATCGATCATGTGGTAAGTTGAAGATGACCACAAAATATCAGCTAAAAAAGCTATAATCCCAATTAGCAAGATGCTTTCAATAAATCACCATCAGCAAAATTCAAATTAAGTATAGAAAGATTGGCATGCAATCACCATAATAGTGGCCTCCTGGCCGATTCCCATCTCTTGTGGTATAGTTAAGCCTTACCATTTTAATCATACTTGTGAATGTTCCCATGTCATGCCCTAAAAAAATAGGACTTGCTATTAACAGATTTTGATTTGGCTCTTGACCATTACAACTATTTCATCCTAATTTTAAGTATAGACCTTCATAAACGGTATCCACTCCTTCCCCACATCAATGCGAATATTGCGATATCCAGTATTTGTACCAGCGGCTAATAGTTCAATCGGCTCGAAATGATATTCCACGATTGTAGGCTTAAATTTTGTATCATCCGAGATGTGCCATGCCTGATAATAGCTTGCAACTCGAACTAAGAGTCATCTTCGGTTGCGGCACTTAAGTTTTCCTTCTGGACAGGCCATTCAGTCAAATAGGTTCGGCAACCCGCTTGAATAACGAACGAAAAACCACATCGTTCCAATAGAAGGGAAGTGCTATGCGGATTGCGACCATTGTATTGATAGCAGGCATCTTGTTCAGTTGGGGCGTAGAAACATCGGTAGCGGATACCATGCGTTGCGGTAACGATTTCGTTAAAATTAACGATAGTGCCTTTGTCGTTGTGAAAAAGTGTGGTGAACCGGTTTCCAGGGTCCACATGGGTTATACCATTGACATAAAGAATAGGCGTGAGCTGATCATCGAAGAGTGGATTTACGGCCCCGTAGGTGGTGGCTATTATTACTTTATAACCATGATCGGTGGCCACATATCCGAAATACGGTCAGAGCGGCCATGATTACAATCTAAACTAATCTACTCCAAGCAGAACTTGATCTAATCAATCATTGGCCAAAGTTTTGTTTCTGACGTGAGAATTTTTAGTGCAATTATGGTGTGTAATCAATGCTTTTTATAGTTACCAGATTGATGGGATAATCTCAATATATATGCAATTTAACTGTCTACCGTGAGCCACGTACTCCCCGTAACTAAACATCCTGTAACAGACAGCCGAGAATCACACCGAATCGGTTATGAATAATAAAGAGCCCACGCCAATTTCAAGATGATATACCATGTCCAAACAGGTTGTTAAGTAGTGTTTTTATCCATTTTAAAACTGCTGGAACAAAAGTGAGCCGACGATATAATTATAATGTTATGTGAAATCATCTCTTGTAAAATCTACTAACCAACTTACTTTACAGCGACAGAAAACAAATCCTAAAAGGAGCTATATAATGAAAGTACTCATTGTTTTAACCTCACACGAGCAACTGGGTGATACTGGCAAAAAAACAGGCTTTTGGTTGGAGGAATTTGCCAGCCCTTATTACCACTTAATAGATGCGGGTGTGCAAGTTACGATAGCCTCACCGCTTGGCGGTCAACCGCCGCTTGATCCGAAAAGTAATGAACCTGATTTTCAGACCGATGATACTCGCCGACTTGACGATGACCAGGCTGCTCAGAATGAACTGGCGAACACTGCTAAATTAGCAGAAATGAAAGTTGAAGATTTTGATGCGGTATTTTATCCCGGTGGGCATGGTCCACTATGGGACCTGCATAATGACAAAGATTCAATTGCGCTGATTGAAGAATTTATTGCTGCTGGGAAACCTGTAGCGACCGTGTGTCATGCACCTGCGGTGTTGTTAAAGGCTAAGGACCAAAATGGTGATCCGTTGGTCAAAGGTAAAAAAGTTACTGGTTTTAGTAACTCCGAAGAAGCCGCAGTGGAATTAACGGATGTCGTGCCCTATTTGGTCGAAGATCAGCTAATTGCAATGGGCGGACTTTACCAAAAAGTTGAAGACTGGAATTCGTTTGCCATTGTTGATGGTTTGATTATAACAGGGCAAAACCCTGGTTCGTCAGCTGCTGTTGCTGAAGCTTTGGTAAAAGCGCTAAACTAATTGTAGGGCACATAACAAACGCAATTCACCCATACTTGCAGGGTCGTGCGGTTTAAGGTTTTACGACATTAATGTGTATAATTGCCATCATCGACCGCATGTTTCCCCTGCACGCTGGTGATTGCGGACGTTCGCAATCAAGGATCTAAGCATGAGACAAGTCATTGCTGCCGTATTCATTCTTCTGTGTAGTGTGGTTCTTATCGACTGCAAAGGCAAGTCAGACTCAGAAAAAGCTATCCCAAAGGCTGAACCAAATATATCTGAGCCAGACATAGCCAAGACCAATGAGTCACCCTCTTTACAGAGCCCAACGATTCCCGATTCCGATACTTTTGAGATACAAGGAACCATTGTGCGTAAGAACATAGAGGGCGGATTCTATGCAATCGATGGTGACGACGGCAGAAAATATAATCCTATCAATCTTTCCGAATCATTCAGGAAGGATGGTTTAAAAGTGAAAGTTACAGCCCGGTTAAGAATGGATGCAATGAGCGTTTACATGTATGGAGCCATAATAGAAGTCGTAGAGATCGCAGCAAAATAAGTTGCGAACATTTGTCTGCAAGGGATCTCCAAGAGCTTCGCCCCTTCCGCCTCCTGAGGCAGGCGTTACAGATACCTGATCTGCAAAATTTGCCGGATCAGAAAAGCTATGATATCTTTAATTTGATCGAGCTGGAGATGATCTCAATATATCTCTGGTCGCCACATTTCTGTGATAGATTCTTTTTCCCAATGTAATCTGCAATGAGCTTGAAATTCAGCCGCCCCCATATGCAGTGACCCTTGGAATTGGTCTACGATCCAATTATTTAGCGAATTGAGAACGGACAACTTCACCGTCCGTAACAGTAAAAATGCCGTGTAAACCTTTGCAGGCCATATGGTTCCCAAGTAGAGTTAATCCTAACATTGGGGTGCTTATTCAAGAGTGATGAAATGAATTTTCCGCAAATTTTTAATTTATCTGTGCCCAGATGAATGTATGATGTTTCTAAGCTAACAGAATGAAAAATTGAAGGGCACACGCCTCTGTGGGAAAATACCTGAAGGTATCCAGAAAGGCCAGGATCTCCTGGCCGCCTCCACACAAACTCGATAATACCAACTTCGGAAAATGCCTCTATGGAGGTAAATCAAAAAGCCTAAATTCCAGACAAGTACGCTATGGCTATCCCACGAAAACGGCCCCCACCGCTTCGTGTGTTATCTTCCCATGCCTACAGGTTGGGAGAATTCAACGATAACGGCAGATAGCCACTTTTTCACAAAAATGTTATTTCGGGGTTGCATAGCGCTGAAAGACAATTGCATTGATAGACGGAAAAACAAGGCCAAATAGGAACATGATAGCGGCAAAACCATATCAGTTACCTTGAAAATTCGTTTGCCCTGATTTGCTGCAGATATCAACCCCATCAATCGAAAAGCGACGCCTCAACACTCCTCAAATTTAGTTTCCTCTTGAGTTCCGCCGCCATTTTAAGATAGAAATAACATTGGAATGAAAAACGATCTCAACCTGTTTTGTAATTCTTGTAGAGCGGCATGAAAATTCGATTCGAATTTTTGATTAGAGCTACTCC
>CALNYY010000100.1:0-40020 GCA_942490835.1 uncultured Saprospiraceae bacterium | reverse complement strand
CGACTCTGGCTAATGAATATTAGCAGAACGTAAAAATTGTTAACAGGTTACCTGTATTTAATGAGGTAAATCCCCATCGCAAGGCTTTGGTCCAAACATTCTGCTAATAAACCCTCGTTTTTTAGCCGTCATATCTTCGATTATCTGAGCCTCCAAAATATTCAGACATTTTTACTTTTCTGAATTTGGTTGAAGTTCTCAAGATTGTTTAGGCCTTTGTTGCCTTTACTTTTGTTAGTAGCCTCCTTCATAGTATCAAGATTTTTGATCGCATGTTCATTAAATGCAGTAATAAATATAATTTCAAAATCAAGCGGCCTTAACTGGTTTAACATTTGAAAAACAAGGCCATCAGGTAGGCTGATATCTAAAAAAGCCAGATCTGGCTTAAAGGAAGGGTCGTCAAACAATTCAAGGCTTTCCTCAACACTGACTGCATCGCCAATAACCTCTACTTCCGGACAATGCTTGGAAAGCAAGTTCTTGAGATTATTCATGCTCCTTATCTCGTCCTCTACGATTATCGCTTTTATCACAGCAGCACGTTTGTTTCGTGAAAGTGTTTCGGTTGGTACGTGTAAGACCATATTCAATGGGAATGTTTGTTCGGAAGCAAATTTAGAAACCTAAAGATGAAATATAAAATTTTTCTGAAGAATATATTTCAATTGAAAACCACTGACTTATACTTTATGGAGAAGACACCTTTAAAATAACTTTAATACAAAGGCTTACATATTTATTTTTACATAATTTTTAAAAAAATATATTACCAGAGCTACAAAATTTAAGGAATTTTGACTTCGAAGTTAGTCCCGTCAAGCATTTTTGACATATCTGAAGCAAGAAAATAAGCCAACCCGCTGACTCGTTCAAAATCATTCTCCCCTTTCTCTTCATGTTTCCTGCAAATACTTATTGTATACACGCCTACTTTTCCTTGAAGTTCATAATTGACACCAGTCGCAAATCCATTTAATGCACTATAAAGGATGTTTCCTCCAATTCCTTGGTGACTATCGCCTATTCTCGAAATATTAATTATAGATCCACTCTTAGATTCCAACTTTTGAAGCAGCAATTTGCATAGCAATAAGGGGCCAGTGAGACTAACGTTTAAGGCTTCTTGCCAATTTCCAAGGTCAATCCTTTCTAATGTTGACAATTTAATGTCTGTGCCTGTATTTATTAATACATCAACGCTTAGCATCAATTCTTCGAATATCTGAGAGAATCGAATCCTGTATGCTGCATCTGTTACAAACTGATTAATATCAAAACGCAATGACCGGTCACATACTCCTTCATAATCTTCACTAATGTCGCCTCCGTAAACATAATATCCGTTACTTTTAAACTTAGCGGCTAAAGCTTTCCCAATTGGGCTCATAAATCCGTTTAGAAATATGTTCTTTTTCATTTATTTAGTTTGAATTTTTTACATTGTGACTTTTCCAACAATATTCTTTCTTTATCTTCTGTTTCAAATTGTTGAACAATAATGCTATTAAATCAATGATTTTGGCAACATTTGCGATATAGCTGAAAGCATATAATGAATAAATTTTTCACCCTATTGTTTTTTTCACTTGCCTGGTTTTTTGCATCGAGCCAAAATGCCGATTTAATAATAGTTGACAAATATGAAACTGCTGCGGACAGCCTTAGCCAACTTGCCGACTACAAAAATGCAATAGTTTTCACCAAAAAGGCACTGAACCTCCTTCAGGCCCAGCCTCAAGTCTCTTATGGCAAGCTTGTTTCGACGTTTCGATCTCTTGGGTATTTATATAGAAAATGGGGCAAATATCCAGAAAGCCTAAAATACCAAAATAAAGCAGTTTCTGTTGCAGAGTCCAAATTAGAATCAACTCATCCTGAGTTAGCAAATGCATACAACGGATTGGGTGCTTATCATTACGCTCTTCAAGATTATCAAGCATCCTTAAAATTCTTTCAAAAAGCACTGAGCATTGGGTTAATCAATGGTTCAAATAAGGTTGGCGATTATTATAACAATATTGGAATTTCTCAACAAGGACTTGGAAATTCAACAGATGCTATTAAAACATACAGTAAGGCATTAACATACAACCTCCAGGAGAATGGACTATTTCATACGGCAACAGCTGATAATCATGAAAATATTGGAACCCTTCTTTACAGCCTCAATGATTATGAGAAAGCTCTCCTACATTTAGATACTGCAGAACAAATACTTGATAGCCTCTTAGAGCAAAACTCACTCTATTTTGCAACGGTCTATAATAATAAAGGTGTCGTTTACAACGCTAAGGGAGATAGTAGAAATGCGTTTAAATTTTTTTCCCGTTGCTTGAAAATTTATGAGCGATACGGATATACTAACCATCCTGAAATAGCGAATATCTATTCGAACCTCGGACTTCTACTTCAGGAAAAAGGGGATCTGGATGCTGCACTTTCTTACTTTAAAAGAGCTTTGGAAATAAGACAATCTAATTTTGGAGAAATCAACCTTAAAGTTGCAAGGACAAGGCTTTATATTGGAAACTGTTACCTAGAAAAAAAGTATTTTGACCAAGCACTGATTGAGTTGAACAAAAGTCTTTCAGTTTTTCAAAGGATTAATGAAGTTTCACCTGCTGAAATTTCAGATATTCGAAATGGTTTGGGAGCTTATTATGAAAAGATGAATAATTTGGATGAAGCACTGCTCCAATACAAAAAAGCATTAGATGCATTCAGCAATAAATTGAATAGTCTTGACCCAAACATTGCTAGTACCTATGCAAGAATTGGAAAAGTTCATTTAGCCAAAAATGAGTTTGACAAGGCGGAAGAGTATTTTCTAAAGGCCTTAAAAATTAGGTTAAATGTTTTTGGGAACAATCATCCCGATGTAGCAGATTGCTTCCGGTTATTAGCTTCAACTTGTAAACTGGATATAGATTGCCAAAACGAAAACATCCAAAATGCCTTAAAATCAATCAATTATGATTTTAATGAAGATGTTGATTTTTTTGACAGATCCAGCTCAGCAATTTATTTATTAAACATACTGCATACATGGTCAAATAATTTGAAAGCCCAATTCGACCACACAAAAGACCTATCTTTTTTAAAAAAAGCAGATGAAATAAATGACCGCTCCATATCACTTATCAATCACATTAAAACAACTTTGGAGCAACCTGGTAGTAAATTAGCTTTACTTGACAATTATTATCTTGTCTATGAAGATGCGATTCTTGTAAAATATAAGCTCCATCAATTATCTGGAACGATTAGTTACCTAACTGAAGCTTTTCAAATAGCAGAACAAAGCAATGCCATATTACTTGTAGAGTCGATACAATCCGTAGAGGCGGAAACATTTGCTGGTATTCCAGATAGTCTCATCAAAAAGGAGAGCCAACTAAAAAGAAGCTTATCATTTGAGGAAAAGAAGTTATTCGAGGAACGGCTAAAGAAACCCACTACCGACTTTAGAGCAGTTGAAAAAATAAACAAAAGGATTTTCGAGCTACAAAATCAGCAACGTAAGTTGTTATCAGAAATCAAGAAAAATTACGAGGATTATTTCCGACTAAAGTATGAGCAAAAGGAAATTGATATAGAGAAAATACAAAAACAGTTGCTGAGGCCAGATCAAACTTTGCTTTCCTACTTTGTTGGAGAAAATAACTTATTTGTATTTGTTATTTCAAAGAATCAATTTGAATTGGTTCAGATCAATAAAGACTTCCCCCTAGAGGTTTGGGTAGAAGAATTTCGCAACAGCATCTATAGCTACAATCCTGCAAACCAACAATCTGCATACTTAAATCAAAAGCTTGCAAACCTGGGCCACGAACTATATCAGCTGGTTTTTGAACCAATAAAACAATATTTGAAGACTGAGTCAATTCTTATTATTCCAGGCGGTGTACTTGGCTATTTACCTTTCGATGCCCTTTTGGAAAATCCTACTGACACCTATAATGACTTTGACAATTTTGACTACTTAATCAAGAATTACAGTATCAGTTATTGTTACTCCACTACCCTATTGGATGATATGACCCGTGGCCACCATCGAAAAAGCCCATTTATTGCATTTGCTCCAACTTACTACGGTGATACTCTAAATGTTAACAGAAGCGATGATCCGTGGCGTGCAGTATTGGGGCAATTGCGTTTCAATATAAAAGAGGCAAAATCAATCCATGAAATCATGGGTGGACAGCTCTACACAGATAGCCTTGCGACTGAAGCAATCTTTTTAGAAAAAGCAACTAAAGCTGGAATAATACATCTAGCAACCCATGGTAAATCAGATGACAGAAACGGTGAGTATTCCTATCTCGCTTTCTATCAAACAGCAGATAGCATTGAAAATGAACTTCTTTTTGTAAAGAATTTATATGACATGAAAATACCTGCTTCAATGGTCGTTTTAAGTGCATGTGAAACTGGTATTGGTGAATTGCAACGTGGTGAAGGTATTATTAGCTTGGCAAGAGGATTTTCATTTGCAGGAGCAGCAAGTATTGTAACAACTCTCTGGAGCATTGACGATAATGCATCCGCCAACATAATGGTTGATTTCTATAAGAACCTGAAAAGCAGGCAGTCCAAAGATATTGCTTTAAGAAACTCAAAGCTTAGCTATATCAAAAATAATAAAGGGAGCAACAGAACGCATCCATTGTTTTGGGCAGCCTTTGTCCCTGTTGGCAATATGGAGCCAATTGAAGATGGTGGTAACTGGTGGCCCTACTTGTTATCTGCTTGCCTCATAGGACTCTTTATTTTTTATAAGAAAAAGAAGAAAGGCTAATTTTCTAATCAACCTTTAATTGCCTTAATACCCGGCAATTCCTTTCCTTCCAACATTTCAAGCATTGCTCCTCCGCCAGTCGACACAAAACTCACTTCTGAAGAAAGTCCCATTTGATTTACAGCAGCCACGCTATCACCTCCGCCAACTAAGGAAAATGCGCCAGCTTTTGTCGAGTCAGCCACAGCTGTAGCTATTGATTTGGTGCCATTTGAAAAAGTTGGCATTTCAAAAACCCCCATCGGGCCATTCCATATAATGGTTTTTGAATTTTTAATTACTTGCTTGAATTCTTCAATAGCTTTTGAGCCAATGTCAAGCCCCATGAAACCATCAGGAATTTCATAACTTGAAACTTCCTGTACGTTGGCATCATTAGCAAATTTATCAGCGGCTAAACTATCGACTGGCAAGTAAATTTTCACTCCTTTTTCTTCAGCTCTTTCCAATAATTCTTTAGCCAGCTCTAATCGATCTTCTTCTACCAAAGAATTCCCGATCTGTCCACCTTTTGCTTTTGCAAAGGTATAAGCCATCCCTCCACCAATTATGATATTGTCAACAAGATCAAGAAACCTTTCCAATAATAATATTTTATCCGAAACTTTAGCGCCCCCAGTTATTGCTGTGAACGGGCGTTCTGGTTTATCCAATACCTTACTTGCATTTTCAATTTCATTTTTCATCAAAAACCCAAAACATCGAGCATCATTATCAAAATACTCAGCAACAATTGTTGTTGAAGCATGTGCTCTATGTGCCGTTCCAAATGCATCGTTTATATAAATATCTCCGAGCTCAGACATGGCTTTTGCTAAAGCATCATCACCTTTTTCTTCTCCTTTTTCAAATCGGGTATTTTCTAACAATAAAACCTCCCCCATATTGAGAGAACTCGTCATCTTTTGTGCTGCTGGGCCAACAACTTCTTTTGAAAATTTTACATCAACTCCTAAAAGGCTGGATAAGTGGGTCACAAGATGATTCAATGTGAATTGCTGGACATCTATATTTCCGTTTTCCATGAGCTTTTTCAGAGGCCTGCCCAAATGGGACATAAGAATGACAGCTCCTCCATTTTTCAGGACATGATTGATTGTTGGAAGTGCGTTAACGATTCGGGTATCATCCGTTATATTGTATTGGTTGTCGAGTGGCACATTGAAGTCAACTCTAATCAATACTTTCTTACCTTGAAAATTGATATCCATTATTTACTTTTTTGAAATGAAGTTGTAGCCTTGGCAGAATTCATTAAAAAAAAGACACTACCTCAGCAGATATGCCGGATAGTGTCTTTCTTTCATACTAATTCAATCTTTATTTATTTGCTACCATTACAGCCAGGTCAGCCAATCGAGCAGAATAGCCTGCTTCGTTATCATACCAACCGACTACACGGCACAAGTTACCGTTTGCCTGGGTAAGTTGCGAATCAAAGATACAAGAATGTGGATTTCTTACAATATCACTTGAAACAATTGGATCCTCGGTGTATTCCAAGACCCCTTTCCAGCCATTATTTGAAGCACTATTAAATGCAGCATTAATTTCTTCAGCCGATGGTGATGCGTTTAATACGCAGGTCAAATCTGTCAATGAGCCGGTTGCAGTTGGTACTCTAACTGCTTGGGCTGCAAATTTCCCTTTTAAATGAGGTACAACCAATGTAACTGCTTTTGCAGCACCAGTTGACGTTGGGATAATATTTTGAGCAGCTGCACGAGCTCTTCTTAAATCTTTATGAGGTCCATCTTGGATATTTTGATCAGATGTATAGGCATGAATTGTTGTCATCACAAATTGTGAAACACCAAATGCTTTGTCCAATACCATAATAAGTGGCGTTAGGCAATTGGTTGTACAAGATGCATTTGAAACAATGGTATCCTCACTTTTGATGTCATTGTGATTGGCACCGATTACAAAAGTTGGAACATCATCACCTTTTGGTGGGGCAGAAAGGACAACCTTACGGGCGCCGGCTTGCAGGTGCATGGAGGCTTTTTCACGAGACAAGAAAATCCCTGTGCATTCAAGCACTACATCCACGTTCAATTCCTTCCAAGGCAATTCCGCAGGATTTCTTACAGCTGAACATTGGATTTTCTTTCCTTTGATATACAATGAATCGTCATCAGCGCTGACCTCTCCATCAAAGATGCCGTGCATTGTATCATACTTAAAAAGGTGGGCAAGTGTTTGATTGTCAGTCAGGTCATTGATGGCAACTATTTCAACCTCATTGTTATCAAGGAGGTTTCTCATAGTTAGTCTTCCAATACGGCCAAATCCATTAATGGCAATTCTGATAGGTGGCATAATAATATTTAATTTTTGAAGTGATTTTCAATGAGTCGTTAAAGTTTAGTTTAGCTCATTGCTCCAATTTCTCTTGTAGAAAATGGATTTTATTTTGCGCTGCAAAAGTAATAAAACAAGGAACTGTTTCTACTTTTCTGATTGTTTCAAAAAAAAAAATTAATCGGAGGTTGGAAAATTAATTGGAGACTTTATATTTGCACCCGCTTTCGCCTACAGAGGCAATCAAAGCGATTAATTATGACAGTTTGGCCCGTTCGTCTAGGGGTTAGGACGCTGCCCTTTCACGGCGGAAACACGGGTTCAATTCCCGTACGGGCTACCAAACTTAAGCCGTTGACTTTTTATTTGTCAACGGCTTTTTTTATATATTTCTGAGACAGGAATTAACTTTCCACCAATTCCATGTCAATTTGCCGCTTGGCAAGATCAGCACGTAGAATTTTCACCATTACTTTATCCCCCATCTTCAATGTCTTCCCTGTTTTTGAACCTTTTGCAAAAAGCCTGCTATCGTCAATATCATATGACTCGGTCATCATATTGAATCCAACCATTCCTTCGCATTTGTTTCCAAGAAGTTCTACAAAGAACCCCCTATCTATAATCCCAGAAATAAGCCCTGGAAAAACTTCTCCTACATGTTTCTCGATAAACTCAACTTGTTTGTATTTAATGCTTTCTCGCTCAGCTTCCATAGCTTTTCGTTCCTGCGCTGAAATATGCTTGCACATTTGCTCTAATTCAGATTTATCCACTCGATAAAATTCAGAGCCAAGATTTTTTTCTAAAATCCGATGTGCCAATACATCTGAATACCTTCGAATTGGAGATGTGAAATGGGAATAGTAGCTGAATGCCAACCCATAATGGCCTATATTATTTGGAGAATACTCAGCTTTGGCCATTGTCCTCACAGCTAAAGGCTGGAGTAAATGGAGCGCCGGATCAGATGCTGCTTCTTTGACAAGTTTATTGAATGACTTTGCCACTTCTTTTGGAGAGCCAATTTTCATTTCAAACCCAAGTTCTTTAGCAAACAAGGCCAACTCAGCAACCTTGTCAGGGTTTGGATAGTCGTGGACTCGATAAATAAAAGGAATTTCGGATTGGCCTTCTGCTTTTTTATTAATGTAGGTGGACACCTCTCTGTTTGCTAACAACATAAATTCCTCCACCAGCATGTGCGCTTCTTTCCGCTCTTTCACATAAACTTCAATTGGAACTCCTTGTTCATCCAACCTGAATCGTACCTCTTCCATGTCAAAATCAATAGCACCATTTTTAAATCGTGCTTTCCTCATTTGTTTAGCGATATTATTTACCAGTTGCAACTCTTTGTGATAATCGCCTTTATCTTCATCCATTACCGTTTGCGCCTCTTCATAGGAAAATCGTCTGTCAGAATGTATAATCCCTTTGCCAAACCAGCGATTAACAACTTTTTTATTGTTATCAAATTCGAAAGTTGCAGAAAAGGTAAGTCGATCTTCATTTGGCCTAAGTGAGCATAGATTATTGGAGAGTCGTTCAGGAAGCATCGGCAATACTCGATCAACCAAATAAACAGAAGTCGATCTTTCATATGCCTCCTTGTCCAACGAAGAACCTGGTTTAACAAAATGAGTAACATCAGCAATGTGCACCCCAATTTCACAATTTCCATTTTCCAAAAATTCGATAGAAATGGCGTCATCGAAATCTTTTGCGTCCACAGGATCTATTGTAAAAGTTGCGGTTTTACGAAAATCACGTCGCTTTTGAATTTCCTCATTCGAAATGACCTCTGAATAGCTTTCAGCTTCTTCTATACAAGCATCGCTATGTACAAGGTCAAATCCTGCATTTATGAGGATCGTATTCATCTCAAGATCACTGCCCTCCGTGCCAAGCACTGCCGTTACTCTACCTTTTGCCTTGGCTCCTGAGTGTTTTGGCCATTGGGTAATTTGCACTACTACCCTATCCCTGTTTTCTGCGCCCTTTGTTTCCTCAAGATCAATATAGACTTCCATATTGGCATCTATACGAGATGGTACGACAAAGGCATTTAATTTATGCATCCATATTTCGCCAACGAGTTGGTCTGTGGCTCGTTCTAAAACATTGACTACTTGGCCTTCTGGCTTTCTTCGGCCTCTTGGAATCCAGTATCGAATCTCTACTAAATCTCCATGCATTGCTGTACCAAGGTTTTTAGCAGAAACAAAAATGTCGTTTTCTTTTCCTTCTATTTCTATATAAGCGGCGCCCGTTCGGGTACTATCTACTCGGCCTGTAGCAGTCCCTTTTGGCCCAATTGGACGACGATTTGATTTCGCTTTAAATTTATATCCTTCGAATGCTATTACTTTATTGGTTTTCACCAAATAGTTTAATGCATCCACAATGGCATCTTTGCTGTTTTTCAACCTTAATTTATTGGAAATCTGCTTTGGATTAAAGCGTTTGGTTGGATTCTGATTGAGCAGATATAATACTGCTTTCTGTAATTGTACTGATGTCAGTTTTTTGGTTTGGGTTTTAAATTTTTTCTTTTTCATTAATAATATCTAATACTTTAGGATGCCCCTGTTGTTTGTGTTTCAAGGCATTTAAATTAAGTTGGTTTAAAAATAAGGTAATTCTATTTGATTGAAAATTTATGAACATTCTCTCCGAAAAATACACAAGAGATGTTTTTTACTAGGTAGGCTAAAATGCAGCATTCGACTATTAAACCCTTTTACTGGGTGTAAGGTTCAAACGCTTAAATATTTTACTTAAATCCTGTATGGATCAATACCCTTCTGCATGATCATCAATATTTCTTGGGTCACCGACCCCATGCAACTTCCCATCGGGTAAGACTTGCACTGCTTTGATAAGTGCCATTCGGTTTACCCCTTTTAAGGAATGCCCCATTTCCCGTAGCCTTTTTCGCTCCGTTGTATCAATAGCATTTGGCTCAACCTTAATTTCATCCGGCAACCATTGGTGATGAAACCTTGGAGCAGCAACTGCCTCATCTAATCCTTGCTCAAATTCAATTACATTTAAAATTGTCTGGAAAACAGCTGTGATAATTGTTGACCCTCCTGGCGCTCCTAATACCAAAAATAACTCACCATCCTTTTCTAAGATCGTTGGAGTCATGGAGCTAAGCATTCTTTTATTTGGCGCAATTGCATTAGCCTCAGCCCCAATTAGGCCAAAGAAATTCGGAACACCAGGTTTAGCACTAAAATCATCCATTTCATCATTTAAAAAGAATCCTGCTCCATCTACAACTACTTTTGACCCATAATTCAAATTCAATGTTGTGGTAACTGATACAGCATTTCCTTCATTATCAATAATAGAGGTATGGGTAGTTTCAAAGCTTTCTACATCTTTGAAATTGCCGGAACCAATTACTTCACTTTTATGAGCCAGTTCCGGATTAAAATCCTGCATTCGAGAACTGATATATTTTTGGTCTAATAATGAATCTATAGGAACTGGATAAAAATCACTATCACCCAGATATTTTGATCGGTCAGCATAAACTCTTCGCTCTGCTTCTACCATTAAATGTACTGTCTCTGCTGATTGAAAGCCCATTTTATTTAGAGGGAAAGGCTCAACCATTTCCATCAACTGAGAAAGGGCGACACCGCCACTTGAGGAAGGAGGCATTGTTATGATTCTATAGTTTTTATAATCAGTGATGATAGGCGCTCTCCATACCGCATTGTAATTTTTAAGATCATCTATGGTTATCAATCCATCTCCTTGTTTCATTTCTTCAACAATAAAGTTGGCAGTTTCACCTTCATAAAACCCTTTCGATCCTTGTTCCTTTATTCTTATCAAAGTCTTGGCAAGTTCTGGTTGAATTAAGAAATCACCCATCGCCCATAAATCTGACTTCACAAATGGAATGCTTGCGCTATTGTGTTTCAAAAAAGCCTCTTTAAATGAATTGAATCGCTCCGCTTCAGGCATGGTAATGCGAAATCCTTCTTCGGCTAATTTGATAGCTGGTTCTATTAGTGTTTCCCAATTTTTCAATTTGCTATATTTTGTAAATGCTGCTTCCATGCCAGCCACTGTCCCTGGAACTCCCACCGACAAGTGTCCCTCCTTACTCAAATGTTCAATGACCGCACCTGTGCTATCAAGGTACATATCTCGAGATGAAGCCGTAGGTGCTTTCTCCCGATAATCCAAAGCAGCAGTTTCGCCATCTGCCATTCGAATTACCATGAAACCTCCTCCTCCAATATTGCCAGCACGAGGATAAACAACCGCTAAAGCAAATTGTGAAGCTATTGCAGCATCGATCGCATTGCCCCCAGCCTTAAGAATTTCAAGTCCAACTTTTGATGCTAATGGGTGCTCGGCTACTACCATGCAACTATCAGATATTAAACTTTGAGTTATAGTATAAGGTGGCTCTGCTGGCTTATCCTTACAAGCCTGAGATATTAAAATAATTGAAAATATCCAGAATAATATACTTTGTTTCATTTTGGTATAGTACTTGTTAAACATATAGATGTTTTTAATTTAAAAATGGTTTTAAAGTGTTGTTCGGCAAATTAAGCAGATTTTAATTCAGTTTGCAGCCCTCACACGAAACACTACACTGAATGATTGACCAAAAACTTCTTCCCTAAAAAATGGCTTTCTTGCAAAGTACATTTTTCTCAAAAAACACCTCATAAGAATTCAAAGAATAAAGTTTGGTTAATTATTTTCATGGTTATGTTGTTGTGCCATCATTTTGATGGCACTTTTTATTTTATCCAAATTCAAACTGCTTTTCTGTCCAGTCTTCCTTACAGCATCTTTATCTTTGCTGCCTTCCACAGTTCTCAAATTTTTCAAACATCAACTCATTTAAATGCTCAAAGCTATTTCTCCTATCGACGGTCGATATGCCGGCAAAACAAACGACCTAACTGAATACTTTTCCGAATTTGCATTGATAAAATACAGAGTGTTGGTGGAAGTCAAGTATTTCCAAGCACTTTGTGAAATCCCACTTCCACAGTTATCAGGTTTTGATAATAATCTTTTCAAAGAATTGGATTCAATTGTTGACTCGTTTAGTTTGAAAGACGCAGAAAGGATCAAAGAAATAGAAAAAACCACGAATCACGATGTAAAAGCAGTTGAATACTTTTTAAAAGATAAATTTGAAGAAATAGGAATTAGTGAATTTAAAGAATTTATCCATTTCGGTCTCACATCCCAAGATATCAACAATACAGCTACCCCACTCCTTTTTTCAGACTCTCTTTCAGATGTTTATTTGCCAATGCTTTCTGATCTAAATTCGATTTTATTTCAGCTTAGTGAAGAATGGAAAAACATCCCAATGCTGGCAAGAACACATGGTCAACCCGCCTCCCCTACTAAACTGGGAAAAGAGATAAAAGTATTTTCGGAACGACTTGATATTCAAATTGAACAATTGAAATCTATCCCATTCTCAGCTAAATTTGGCGGTGCTACTGGAAACCTAAATGCGCATATTGTTTCCTATCCCGATATTGATTGGGTAGCTTTCGCAAATAATTTTGTGAATGATTACCTCGGCCTAGAACGGTCTCAGACAACGACCCAAATAGAACATTACGATAATCTCGCCGCTACCTTTCATGCTCTTTCAAGAATCAATACTATATTAATTGATTTGTGCAGAGATATTTGGACATACATTTCGATGGAGTACTTTAAACAAAAGGTGGTGAAAGGCGAAATTGGTTCTTCGGCCATGCCCCATAAAGTCAATCCTATCGATTTTGAAAATGCAGAAGGCAACCTTGGAATTGCTAACGCAATATTTGGCCATTTGGCTGAGAAACTCCCCATATCCAGATTGCAGAGAGACTTAACAGATAGTACTGTTCTAAGGAATATTGGAGTTCCAGTTGGACACACCATTATAGCATTTAAATCTATTGAAAAAGGGTTAGGAAAACTTTTATTGAATGAGCAAAAATTGGAGGATGACCTTGAAAATAACTGGATGGTTGTTGCAGAAGCAATTCAAAATATATTGAGAAGGGAGGGCTATCCGCAGCCATACGAGGCTCTTAAATCTTTAACAAGAGGGAAAGCCATCGTTAGTAAAAATGACATCCATGATTTTATAGATTCTCTGGAAATTCAACAGCAGATAAAGTCAGAACTTAAGGCCGTATCCCCACAAAACTACATTGGGATTTAATAGAAAAGAGCCATCGAGTATTAATTCGATGGCTCTTCTTTTTTATCAGACCAATTCTACTTCAACGGTTTTTGAAGCTCTTTTTCTTTCATGCTCTTTGAGGAAAACCTTTCTCAATCGAATTGATTTAGGCGTAACCTCCACATACTCATCACCCATAATATATTCTAAAGCTTCTTCTAAAGTAAATTTCTTTGGTGGCACCAATTTCACTTTATCATCCGCTCCCGCAGAACGAATATTTGTCAATTTTTTGGTCTTAGTAACATTCACGGTCATATCACCAGGACGAGTATTTTCGCCTAAAACCTGACCTTCATAAACGTCCTCATTTGCCTCGATGAAAAAAGCTCCCCTTTCTTGCAAATTGAAAATAGAATAAGGAATCGCTTTTCCAGTCTCCATAGCGATCATTGAACCATTCTGGCGTTTTGGCAGATCTCCTTTATGTGGCTGAAATTCAATAAAACGGTGTGTCATAATAGCCTCACCTGCAGTAGCCGTCAACAAGTTGCCCCGCATGCCAATGATTCCCCGTGATGGGATTTCAAATCGCAATACGACTCGATCTCCTTTTGGCTCCATTGAATTCATGATTCCTTTACGGCGAGTCACCATATCAATGGCAGTTCCAGAAAGTGGTTCCGGAATATCAATTGTCAATTCTTCAACTGGTTCGTGCAAAACACCATCAATCCGCTTTGTGATGACCTGTGGTTGTCCAATCTGCAACTCATATCCTTCTCTTCTCATCGTTTCAATCAATACAGACAGGTGGAGTACTCCCCTGCCATAAACTCTCCAGGCATCATTATTTTCAGTATTGCGGACTCTAAGTGCTAAATTTTTCTCTAGCTCTTTTTCTAAGCGGTCATTTATGTGACGTGAGGTTACAAATTTTCCCTCTTGTCCAAAAAATGGAGAATCATTGATAGCAAACAACATACTCATTGTGGGCTCATCAATATTGATTGTAGGTAAAGCCTCCGGCGCCTCAAGGTCAGCGATTGTATCTCCAATATCAAATCCGTCGACTCCTTGAATGGCACAGATATCTCCTGCCTGTACTTCGTCAACTTTTGATTTGGTCATTCCTTCAAATAGAAAAAGTCCTTTTACAGAATGTTTTTGAATAGTCCCATCTTTCTTAATCAAGGCAATCTGCTGCCCTGATTTTAAAGTCCCCCTATGAAGTCTACCTATGGCAATTCTGCCTATATAGTTTGAATAATCAAGTGAAGTGACCAATAATTGGGTTGTACCTTCATTAACTTTTGGAGTTGGAATATGCTCAATGATAGCGTCCAATAAAATGGTTATATCATCTGTTGGCGTTTTCCAATCAGAGCCCATCCATCCATTCTTTGCAGATCCATAAACGGTTGGAAAATCCAGCTGATCTTCTGTGGCGCCAAGGTTGAACATCAAATCGAAAACTGCATCTTGGACTTCGTCAGGTGTGCAATTTTCCTTGTCAACTTTGTTGATGACCAAAACAGGTTTCAAACCTAATTCGAGTGCCTTTTGCGTTACAAATCGAGTTTGTGGCATAGGGCCTTCAAATGCATCCACTAATAAAAGAACACCATCGGCCATGTTGAGCACTCGCTCTACTTCTCCTCCAAAATCGGAGTGACCAGGTGTATCGATAACATTGATTTTTGTACCCTTGTACCAAAAAGCAGCATTCTTAGCAAGAATAGTAATGCCCCTTTCACGTTCCAGGTCATTATTGTCCATGATAAGTTCTCCTGGGGTTTCATGCTCACCGAATAATTTTCCTGCGTGAAGCATTTTGTCGACCAATGTTGTTTTTCCGTGGTCAACGTGGGCTATGATAGCAATATTTCTTAATTCCATGTTTAGCTTTCAAAAGTTTTCAAGATAGTTTTTAGTAATGTTCAATTTGTAAAATGAACAATCAACTAACTTGATAAAAATCATTTTTTCAAAACGGGCGCAAAAGTAGCTTAAAAGCTTGAGGCCTGCAAGCTTATTACATATTAAAATCGATCCAATAAAATTTATAAACTACTGATGCGTAAAGGTTTATTGCAGATACTGATATAATTGCCATCCAGAAAACTGACAGAAGCAATCTTTAGCCAATTTTAATCCGAATAATTCAAGTTAAACCAAATCCAAATCCACTCGTATTTTAGTTTAAACAGATTCATAATTTTGCCGCTTTATAAATTTTATATCAATTTCATGAAACTCAAAACCGTTCTTCTCCTTCTTATTCTAATCTTAGGATTCTCAAAAATGAATGCTCAAATCATAGACCTTGACTTTCAAAGCGAACTGGATATAAATCAGGACACAAAAGACAGTTTGCAAAAAATGGTACAATCTCTTGTGGATGAAGCCATTGACAAATTGAACAATTACCCTGTTTACAATGGAGATGACCTTGGGCTTACATATGCCAAAAAGAAATCAACATTTAAAGTTTGGTCGCCACCTGCAACTGCAGTAAGCTTACATTTATTCGATGCTGGAGAAGGTGGTAAAAGATTGGCCACCCACCAAATGAAGAAGGAACCGAATGGTGTTTGGTCAATTAAAGTGAAAGGTAAAAATGAAGGACTTTTTTACACTTATCAGGTTCACCTTGGTGACTCTTTACTTACGGAAACAGTAGACCCATATGCAATAGCTACTGGAGTCAACGGTAAACGGGCGATGATTGTGGATCTTGAAAAAACAAACCCAGATGGATGGGACGAAGATGTCAAACCTCCATTTAACTCTATTTCTGATGCCGTTATTTATGAATTACATATCCGAGATATGACCGTGCATGAAGGTTCGGGGATTGAGAAAAAAGGTAAATTTTTGGGGCTTGCTGAAACTGGCACTTTAACACCTGATGGATTGAGTTCGGGAATTGACCATTTAAAAGAGCTCGGAGTTACGCATGTCCATTTATTGCCCGTCTTCGATTTTGCATCTCTTGATGAGGCTGCCCATATGTTGGATTTTTATAATTGGGGATACGATCCACTCAATTATAATGTGCCGGAAGGCACTTATTCTACTGACCCCTACGATGGGAGAGTACGAATCAGAGAATTCAAAGAACTCATCAAAAAATTTCATGAAAATGGAATTCGTGTAATCATGGATGTAGTCTACAATCACACAGGTCCAACGGAAGAATCTTCATTTAATAAAACTGTTCCCTACTATTATTATCGTTGGAATGGGCCCTATTGGGCTGATGCTTCAGGTTGTGGCAATGAAACTGCAACAGAACGGCCAATGATGAGAAAGTTCATGATTGAATCAATGAAATATTGGGCAAAAGAATATCATATCGACGGATTCAGGGTTGATTTAATGGGGATACACGACACTGAAACTATGAACCAAGTTACGACAGAACTTAAAAAGATAGATCCTTCTATTATAGTCTATGGTGAAGGCTGGGCGGCAGGTACAAGCCCGTTAGACGAAAGTGAAAGGGCACTGAAAAATAACATGATGAAGCTCTCAAATGTATCTGCATTTAGTGATGAATTCAGAGATGGTGTCAAAGGGCCTGTGTTCATGAAAAATGGAACAGGATTTATAAGCGGAAATGATGAGGTAAAAGAAAGTGTAAAGTTTGGAATAGTAGGGGCGATCCAACATGACCAAATTAATTACGACCTTGTTAATTATGCAAAAATACCCTGGGCAAATGATCCAACACAATGTATAAACTATGTGTCCTGTCATGACAATCATACACTTTGGGATCGCCTAAAATTGTCTTGTCGAGGGATGTCCGATGAGGACTTATTGAAGATGAATAAATTGGCACAAACTCTTGTTTTTACTTCACAGGGAATTCCATTTCTTCATGCTGGAGAAGAGTTTGTCCGGTCTAAATCTGGAGTTGAAAACTCTTATAAATCTCCTGATCATATCAATCAAATTGACTGGAGGAATAAAAAGAAATACAATGACCTTTTCCAATATTATCGACAATTGATACGATTAAAAAAAGAACATCCTGTATTTAAAATTGGAAGTGCTAACCTGATTAGACAACATCTCCGATTTGTAGACCATAGGAATGAAAATATCATAGGTTATGAAATTAATGGTGAAGCAGTGGGTGATTCTTGGAAAAAAGTGCTTGTGGTTCATAATGGAAATAAAGTTGGAAAGCGTATAGATATTCCAGCTGGTGAGTGGAAAATTGTTTGTCATAATTATCAGATAAACTTGGATGGAATGGGAACAATCAGCTCTAAAAGCGCCAACCTTTTGCCATTGGCTTCCATAATTTTAGTACAGGAGTAATTCAACTTATTTCAAAAAGACCAATTTATGAAAGTTGACATATTGGCCATTGGAGTTCATCCAGACGATGTGGAATTAAGTGCATCTGGCACATTGCTGAAACATATTGATCTTGGGAAAACAGTAGGTTTACTTGACTTAACCAGAGGTGAACTTGGATCCAGAGGCACACCTGAAATCAGAGATTCGGAAGCAGCTTTGTCTGGCAATAAAATGGGAGCAAAATTTCGCAAGAACCTCGATATTGGAGATGGCTTTTTCACTTATAGTAAAGAAAACCTGTTAAAAATTATTAAGATCATCAGATGGTGTCAGCCTGAAATTGTACTTGCGAATGCTTTGGAAGATCGACATCCAGATCATGGCAGAGCTGCCAAATTAACAGCTGATGCTTGTTATTATTCGGGCTTACTTAAAATTGAGACTAAAAGTGATGAAGGTGAAAACCAATTGCATTGGAGACCAAAAGCCGTTTATCATTATATCCAAGATAGTAACCTTACACCTGATTTTGTTGTCGACATTTCTTCCTATTTCGAGAAAAAAATGGAACTCATTTTAACTTACAGTTCCCAGTTCTATTTGCCAAAAAATAATGAATTCAATAACGAACCAGCCACTCCTATTTCGGGAAAAGATTTCATGGAATTTATGCGAGCAAAAGGCAGGTCTTTCGGAAGATCAATTTCGGCAGAATATGCAGAAGGATTCAACAAAAGCAGGGTATTTGGTGTCAATAGTCTCTTTGACTTAATCTAATATTTGCCTTCCAGCTGATCTACATATTGCACTTCTCCCAACCTAAACTTCAATGGGAATCGGGCAGCTTTTTCCAATTTTACATCTAATTTGCAGAACAAGGCAAGATCATTATAATTATAGGAATCAATAAAAACGGAAGGGCGTATAGGCGGAACAAATAAGTTTTCCGCTCTAATTTCTTTTTTGATGAAATTAGTTTCAACTATATTGAATAGAGGTTTAAAGTTCTCCATCGTGTAACTATGATAAAATTGCTTTTCATTTAATCCTATACCATTTTGTTGGGCACTTAGGCAAGTACCATATACTGTGGAAACCACAAGAGCAATAATTATTTGGTATTGTTCTATTCTAAAGCGCATTTTCCAGTTTGAAAGAGTATAAAAATCCAAACAAGGCCTTTGATCAAAAAAAACAAAAAGCCTGCTACGCCAATTTTTTTCAGCCATCCTTTCAAGGACTTCTTTTCCGCCATAAATAAAATAACTTAAATTAAGTTTGAATGACACCAACATTAAACTTCTCAATCGGAGAATGGTTTGCCATTTCAATTCCTAAAGAAATCCAACTTCTTGTTTTTATTGGGTCGATAATCGCATCAACCCAGAGACGAGATGCAGCATAATAGGCTGTAGTTTGTTCGTCGTATTTGTTTTTTATTTTTTCGAACATCTCCTTTTCATCTTCTGGAGACAGGACTTCTCCTTTTGCTTTCATACTCGACACCTGGATTTGCAATAGCGTTTTAGCAGCCTGAGCACCTCCCATTACAGCAATTTTTGCTGTAGGCCATGCAACAATCAATCTTGGGTCATAAGCCTTCCCGCACATTGCATAGTTTCCAGCTCCGTATGAATTTCCGACAACGATACTGAATTTGGGCACTGTTGAATTTGAAACAGCATTGACCATTTTTGCACCATCTTTAATAATTCCTCCATGCTCCGATCTACTGCCAACCATGAAGCCCGAGACATCGTGTAAAAACACTAATGGTATTTTCTTCTGGTTGCAATTCATGATAAACCGTGTTGCCTTATCTGCTGAATCAGAATAAATAACCCCACCAAACTGCATTTCTCCCTTTGCAGATTTCACGACTTCCCTTCCGTTGGCAACAATTCCTACTGACCATCCATCAATTCTTGCATAAGCGCAGATAATTGTTTTACCATAATCTTCTTTATAAAATGTTAACTCAGAGTCATCGACTAAACATTTTAATAACTCTACCATATTATATGGCTTAGAAGGATCGGCTGGTTTTATTTGGTAAAGTTCAGATGCTGGGGATTTTGGTGCAATTGAATCAGAACGGCTAAATCCAGCTTTTTCATTATCTCCTATTTTATCTACCAATGTTCTGATCGTATCTATACAGGTTTGATCGTCTTTTACTTTATAATCACAAACACCTGACAATTCTGTTTGTGTTGTTGCTCCGCCTAATGTTTCTTTATCAACAGTTTCACCAATTGCAGCTTTTACAAGATATGGTCCAGCAAGGAAAATACTACCAGTACCATCAACGATTAATGACTCATCTGACATTATTGGTAGATAGGCTCCTCCTGCAACACAACTACCCATGATTGCAGCAATTTGAGTGATTCCCATCGCTGACATTTTTGCATTGTTTCGAAAGATCCTCCCGAAATGTTCTTTGTCTGGAAAAATTTCATCTTGCATCGGCAAATAAACGCCGGCACTGTCGACAAGATAAATTATTGGAAGCCTATTTTCGATAGATATTTCCTGAGCTCGAAGGTTTTTCTTTCCAGTAATAGGAAACCAAGCACCTGCCTTTACAGTCGCATCATTTGCAACAATTACGCATATTCGATTACAAACATGTCCAAGCCCAACCACTACACCTCCTGCTGGACAGCCACCATGTTCTTCATACATACCATAGCCAGCAAATTCACCGACTTCTAACCAATCATCTCCTTCATCCACTAATGCATTAATTCGTTCCCTTGCAGTCATTTTGCCTCTCGCCTGGTGTTTCTCAATTTTTTTAGTTCCTCCTCCTAATCGAATTTTAACCAATCGATGATTAAGTTTCGAAAGGAGCAACTTCATTGAATCCTCGTTCTTGTTTTTTTCTATATCCATTATATTGTTTAGATATTCTGAATCGGAAAGGTAATCATTGTCTAAAAATATCGGCAAAAAAAAAGTCCAATGCGGTATTCACATTGGACTTTTTTCAGAGATGGCATTACTATTTTACACCAAAAGTATAGTAGTATTCTCCAGGATAATCTTCGTAGAAACCTTCAAGATACACTTTGTTTCCAACATTTTTCTTCAATTCACTGATCACTTCCTGAACAGAGGACACTCGAGTTCCACCTACCTTAGTAATGATGTAGCCAGGATCCATCTCTGTTTTCTCGACTACACTTCCCACTTCAATTGTTTCAACATAAACACCAGAAACACGAAGCCTTCTTTTTTCATCTGTTGATAAATCTCTCAATTCAATCCCATGCCTTTCCAATAAATTTTTTGCACTTCGAGTACTGGCGAATGTAGTTGTCTGATATTTATCTTTTAGCGTCACATTTGCTCGATGCCTTTTACCTTCCCTGATATATTCAACATTAATGGTCGCTCCAGGATGTAACCTTCCGACTTGTTCTTGCAATTCAGGGATAGTTCTGATTTTCACTTTGTCGATGCCTACGATTACATCCCCACTTCTAAGGCCCGCATCCTCAGCACCACCATCAGATGTTACGCTGCTAATGTAAACTCCTTCCACTTTTGGTAGTCCAAGGTCTTTTGCATTTTGATCATTCACTGGGCCAATCCTGATTCCTAATAACCCTCTTTTAACTTCTCCAAAATCTCTTAGGTCCTTTATGACTTTTTGAACAAGTGTAGAGGGAATAGCAAACGAATACCCTTCATATTTTCCAGATCGAGTAATGATTGCGGTATTGATCCCTACTAGTTCTCCATTTGTGTTAACAAGCGCACCACCACTATTTCCAGGATTTACAGCAGCGTCAGTTTGGATAAAGGATTCAATCGTATATTCTCCCTCTAAGATGTCAATACTCCTTCCTTTTGCGCTCACTATTCCTGCGGTAACAGTTGATTCAAGGTTAAAAGGGTTTCCAACTGCCATCACCCATTCCCCAACATTTAAAGAATCAGAATTACCAAACATTAAATGTGGTAAATCTACTGCATCAATTTTCAACAAAGCAAGATCTGTTGAAGGATCATTTGCAATTAATTTTGCCTCATATTCTCGCCTGTCATTCAGTGTTACTTCATATTTATTCCCATCTTCAATTACATGATTATTTGTCACAATAAACCCATCTGAGGAAACAATTACACCCGAACCTGATGAAGCTCCATACGATCCTGAACCCCACCAAGAGTAATTTGAGCTTTCGATAGCTCGTATATTGACAACTGCTGGTGTTACTATAGAAGCGGCTGATGTAAAATCTGTTGGAGCAGAAGAAATAAATGTTCTTTGAAAATTGCTGGAAAATGGAGAGGAGCCTTCATAATTCGTGTATGTGGCTGGCACAACAGCACCATCAGCATAAATGATCTTTGGTTCTTCAAACTGTTTGTATAAAACAACAGCCAATAAGGCACTAAACAAAGAAGAAGCAAGAATAGGAAGCATTTTTTTCATAGAGTCCAAAATTAAGTGGGAAGTGCAAATTGATGTTTTGAGTTGGTAAATCAAAACGGATTATCTCATTTTTCAGTATTTACCAAATAAAAACTCTTGAACGAACAAAATAACGCATTTACCGCCCGGTTGTTTGTTCAATTCCAATCTTCGGTTAATCTCTGCTAATTTTACACCAAAATTTCATCAAATTCATGAAGGAAATCTCATTTTACAAGTACCAAGGCACCGGAAACGATTTTGTGATGATTGACCAAAGAGATAATCAATTCCTCAATAGAAATGACACTCAAATAATCCAATCGTTGTGCGATCGAAAATTTGGGATCGGAGCCGATGGGCTTATTTTATTGCAAAACTTAGATGGCTATGACTTTGAGATGGTTTATTTCAATGCAGATGGAAAAGAAAGCACCATGTGTGGCAATGGAGGAAGATGTATTGTTGCCTTCGCAAAATTCTTAGGAATAATCAATTCAACTTGCAATTTCATGGCTATTGATGGAGCCCATATTGCAGAGATCAACAATAAAGGAATTGTCAGTCTAAAAATGTCAGATGTAAACAACATTGAAATCGGGGAAGATTATTTTGTGCTAAATACTGGTTCTCCTCATTATGTCATTTTTGTTGAAGATTTAACCGACATCAATGTGGTTGAAAGTGGAGAGGTCATCCGATACAATGATAGATTCAGAAAGGAGGGGATCAATGTAAATTTTGTTGAAAGGGTAATGGACGGAATCGAAGTAGCAACTTATGAAAGAGGCGTGGAGGATGAAACTCTATCTTGTGGAACAGGCGTAACGGCTGCTGCGATTGCATGGCATTTGAGTCAGGGAAAAATGATCGGATCTGAAATTGCAGTGAAAACTAAAGGTGGAGATCTAAAAGTAAAACTTGAACCTGGTTCGGATAATTATCACAATATCTGGTTGTGTGGCCCAGCAGTAAATGTTTTCAAAGGAACGATTCAAATCAACAAATAAACTTTCATTTTAATCCAAGAACTTTTCTTATTGCTTTTATAAAAGCTTTGTTAGCTTTCCTATAGCCGACCGTTACTCTAATGCAGCCTGGTGCACCAAAACTACCAACAGGGCGTACCATCACTCCTTCCAATAGCATTTTCTCCTCAAATTCAAATTCATCTATGTTAGGTTTGATCATCACAAAATTGGCTTGAGATTCCCAATATTCTATACCTAATTTATCTAATTGCTTATAAATCCATTGCCGTTCCTTTTTTACAAGCGAGGTTGTTTTTTTGACAAATTTCTTATCACTCAGTGCTGCAATTGCAGTGTTCATCGCAATTTTATTTAGGAGGAAAGGTCGGCTCAGTCTTCTAATATATCCTGCAATTTCAGGGGTAGAATATCCATACCCAACCCTTAGTGAGGCCATTCCATATGTCTTTGAAAAACTGTTGACAGCAATCACTTTTTTCCCGGTTTGGACATATTGCATAGCTGTTGTATAATCATCCGCTTCTGCAAAATGATAATAGACTTCATCCAATACAAGCACCACGTGATCGGGCAATCCATCAATCAATTTGTCTATGTCTGTTTTTGGAATGTAGGTACCCGTTGGATTATTAGGAGAGGTGATAAAAACAAGGCGAGTCTTGGCATTAACTGCTTTTAAAATGCCATCGACATCCAAGCTATAATCTTGCGCTGAAAGCGGAACATCTACGATTTTTGCCCCTTGCCATTCTGAAAACATTATATAAGGCATAAAGCACGGATTAGAAACTATACATTCCAATCCTTCTCCCAAGAATGCACGAATGATATGTTCAATGATTTCCGATCCTGAGTTGGCAGCAATAAAATGGTCAGAACTTAGAGCACCCTTATAAAACTTATCTAATGCACTTTGCAACCTTTGTGTCGTTCTATCTGGGTATTGATTGAGGTCATTTACAGAATCCAACAATGCTTTTTGAGCTTTTGGAGAAGTGCCCAGCAGGTTTTCATTGGAAGATAATTTGTATATTTTCTTGGCTTTTGTCTTTATTTCGCCAAGTGTTTTGCCTCCTTTATATCCAGCATTCCCCAAGAGATAGGGCTTAAATATATTTATCTCGCCAGCTTTGTTGGCCATAGTATTTTGGTTTTGATTTGGGCAAAAATATTAAAAAGAACGGTTTTAATTTTCACTAAAAAAACAAGGGCGCAACTATTCAGTCACACCCTGTCTTATTTTCAACCAGTTAATTAATTTATTAAATCTTGTATCAAGGATTCTTAATGGTTATGTCTCCAAATGATATTTTGATCGAGATGTTTGACTGGCCCATTTGAGAAGAAAATATTGCCTTTTTCAATTGATCTGTATTTTCTAAATAATTGAATTTCAAATCAGTAGGAACGGAAATATTTCCATAATGAGCAGTTAATGTATAACCATAATAGTTCGGTTGAGGGTCAAAGAAATAGACGTCAGATTTTTCAGCGTTAATATTCATTGTCAATAATTCGGGGCTTGGATTCGTGAAAAATTTCATGATTCCATACTGCGAATTGATATTCCAAGTTCCTTTTATGTCGTGAAGAGTTATATCAGATCTGCGAGTTGTAAAACTTACATTCCCATCAATATTTCTTCCGGTAATATCTCCAAATCTTGAGTTCACACCAATCTCACCTCTTAAATTCTCTAATAAAACTTTTGAAAACTCGCTGTGAATTCTCAATGAATTAGTAAGATTGCTCACATTCGTCAATCCAAAGTTATTCTTCAGATAAACAGGACAATCTGCCGGAAGAGTGATGGTATAAATTGCCTTCAGTTCAGAAGTAGGTTTTTCTCCTTTTTTGGAAATGTAGTTTCTAAAGTAAATATTTGTTCCATGTTGCTCAGCAGAATATTCCATTAAATCGAGGTCTTTTTCTGCAATAGCTCGATCGGTATTTTTTGCAATCAGCTCTGTCAAAACCCTTACTTCATTCCGATCCCAAGTTTCTACTTTAATTTCCGCTTTTTCACCTTCAATGTTTACTTCGTACCCATTTTTATAGGGCATCGTTTTCTCAATTGTTTTGGTAACTACCTGCAAAGCAACTTGCCCACTGGCATAGCCTGAAAACATGAGTAATAGGATTGAAATTGGGAACTTCATAATAATATTCTTTTTCTGTAAATCTTTGAACAACAAGGCCACAAATCAAATTAACATGACCATCATTTTTTTAAATAAGCCTGTGCGCTCAAGTTCTATTTCTTTAATCTGAGTCACTAAAATTGCATTCGCTCCAAAATCACCCATCGCATATTCCAAATCAGATATGGCTTCTGTCAATTCATCAAATTCTCGCTGGAGTAGTTGAAATTCTGGTTGTTCACAGACATATTGTTTGGCATCGCAGAGCACCTTGTACTGCTCAAATGAATCCTCATCGTCTTTCCAGTCCTTCACAAACAACCTTTCCTCGACTGTCTCTTTCGAATAACTAATTTTATAAGAAACTTCACTTGCACTATGATCATTTAAATTTTGAACAGCTAAATAAGCAACTACCAACACCGCTAAAGAAGCGGCTATAGCTAAAGGTTTATACCATCCGATCGAAACAATTTTAGCTTTTGGTTTGGAGCTTTGATTTAGTTCAGAACTGATATTTTCCCAAACCTGACTTGGTGGGTTATATTCTGGCAAATCAAACATTTGATCCTTTTGCAAAAGCCTGTCATTACTCAGCTCCATATCCAAATCTATCCGTTCCCAAATAGCATCTGGTGGATTGTATTCCTTTAAGGAAGACAAAGCTTCGATCAATGTTTTTTTATTTATTTCATTCATCATAAACCTGATTGAACAATTATCTTGTTAAAATTTCACGCAGTCTTTTTTTAGAATAAAATAGTTGAGATTTAGAAGTTCCTTCAGAAATTCCAAGTATACGAGCTACATCCTTATGTGTGAATCCTTCAATTTCAACCAGCACAAAAACCATCCTATACCCTTCTGGCAACGAAAGGATTGCCTTTTCAAGATATTCAGTATCAAGGTAATGCCCCCAATCAATTTTGGGAGGATTAGACAGATTGTCCAAATCTTCCATGAACATTTTTTCTTTCCTCAAATAACTGTATGCCGTCCTTACTACAATTGTCTTGATCCAAGCCCCTAAAGTGCTTTCAGCTCGAAAGGAAGGAAGTCCACGAAATACCTTTACAAAAGCATCTTGGAGCACATCGTTGGCTGCCTCAAAATCGCCAGTAATCCTATAACACAAGGAATACATAGCTTTTTTATACTTGTCGTATAGGTTTTTCTGTGCGAGCCGATTATTCGCCAGGCAAGCTTGTACTAATTCATTCTCGGTGTTCCCGATTGGAGAATTCATTTATCCGGTTTCTTTTTTACTATTCAAAAGTGACAATACAAGATCATAAGGTTGTATGGAAACTTGAAATAATTAAACGCTATCAAAAATGATTATAGGCAAACAGCCAGCGGATGTTTGCCTATAATCAATACATAAAGAATATAAATGCTTTAAAAAGCAAACCCTAAGGTCATTACCCACCTTGAAGGGTTTTGAGAGAATCTAATTTGCTGTCCGCTAACGGTCATATGTTCACCAAAATTTTCAAAATTACCTTCGTAACGAACATCTAACACAAACTGCCAAATGTCAAGCCCAAGGCCTGCCTGATAGCCCATATTGAAATTCTGAAAACGTTGTGTGTAAAATGTGACCTCTTCCTCCAATTCTGATTTGCTGGCAATATGAATATGTCCAACCGGACCGCCTTCCAATCTCAACGGACCTATTTTATATCCGAGCATCAGTGGAATGTCAAGATTTTGATATGATTCTTCAAGCACCGTATTCATTAGGCCTTGGCCAAAATCAGAAACATCAAAATCAACTTTTGAAGAATTGAACAGAGCCTCAGGTTGCAAGTACAATTTTTCACCTAAATAAAATCTTGAAAACAAACCAATGTGGAATCCATATTTGGCATCTTTGATTGCGACTGTCAATCCATTTTGTTGTACAGTTTCTTTATCAAGATTTGGTGTGCTGAGCCCTGCCCTAATTCCAAACTTATTTTGACTTTGACCAAGTAATGGCAATAGTATCAATGCGGCCATCCAAACAAAATGCTTTTTCATATTTAGCTGTTTTTAGTGATTTATGTATAAACGGCTATTTCCTATAATTTTAGTATATCAAAGAATCAATCCAATAGTATTTAACCTCGCTTTAACCATAGCAATAGGTATATGATGGTTCAACGAGGGAATTGGCCAATAGTTATTTTTACCTTTGCCGACATTTTTAAATTCAGTTTGAAGAAAGTATAATTGATATGGGAGTAGAAGTAACATTTATAGGGAGTTTTCCAACTCTAGCCAAATGCCCAAAAGCCAAATTGCCAGAGTTCGCTTTCATTGGAAGGTCCAACGTCGGGAAATCTTCTTTGATAAATATGTTGTGCAATAATGACAAACTGGCACATGTGTCTAAAAAGCCAGGAAAGACAGCCTCACTCAATTTCTTTTCTGTCGAGTCTAATTGGATATTAGTGGATTTACCAGGTTATGGTTATGCAGTCAGGTCGAAAGGGATGATAAAATCCTTTAAGGATATGATATATAGCTATTTGGAAAAAAGGATTTCATTGGCATGTACATTTGTATTGATCGACAGTAACGTACCACCTCAAAAGAAAGACATAGAGTTTATGGCATGGCTGGGTAGCAATGCTATTCCATTTGTTATAGTCTATACTAAAATAGACAAGATGAGCAAAGGACAGCAAAATTTAAACATAACTACCATTCAAAACACTTTGCTTGAATCCTGGAATGAGCTTCCTCAACAGTTTTACACTTCTTCTGAAAAAAAGATAGGAAGAGAGGAAATCCTGAGCTTCATCAGAGAGGTTGCCCAATCATTAACCGTTTAAAAAAAACTCGAATAAATCAGCACCTTCATGGAGGAAAACGCCAAGATATACCCTCATGTGATACCAGAAATTACTGACTGGCCTATACATCAGTTGTTAGCCGATCGCAAGAATTTTGTTGAGGAAATTGACAATTCAACTTATAACAAATTGCTCAAGATATATGGCGACGATGTTCCAGACATTATCGCCAAAACAGTTTATTTAGAAAGGATTAGAATCAATGAAGAACCATGGAAAGTTGACCCGCCAAATGAACGTTTGTTTTGGAAAAAAATAAGAAAAAAACTTTTGAACTCAACGTCATTAAAGGAGGACGAAGCAAAATCAACCAACGAAGAAACCCTGAAAACAATTATCCACCGATATTCTGAAGAGATCGTTGGCACCTTTAAGAAATCGACATTTCTATTTGCCAGAAAATTTTTGAAAGCATTTTTCCGTCGTCTTTTAAATGCAGCAGCGGGACGTAATATGAAGCGTATTTTTGGAACAAAATACAGGGTGAATGAAAGATTGCTGGCAAAAGGAGATATCGAGAAGATCAGGCAGCTCATTCATAAAGGTACAGTTGTAATCGTGCCTACCCATTCGAGCAATCTCGATTCAATTTTAATTGGATATACCTTGGATTCAATATTAGGTCTCCCTTCTTTTTCATATGGTGCAGGGCTTAACTTGTACAATACCGGATATACAGCCTATTTTATGAATAGATTAGGCGCATATCGAGTAGATAGAAGAAAAAAGAATCCTATCTATCTCGAAACGCTCAAAGAGATGTCCAATCTCTCCATACAGAGAGGAACTAACAGCTTGTTTTTTCCTGGCGGAACAAGAAGCCGCAGTGGTGAATTGGAGAACAAATTGAAGCTTGGACTATTGGGAACAGCTATGGAAGCGCAAAGAGCATTATACCAAAAAGAAGAGCCTAAGAAAGTGTTTATTGTCCCACTTATTTTGAGCTACCATGTTGTGTTAGAAGCAAAATTTTTAATAGAACAGCATTTAAAGCGTACAGGGAAAGAACGATATATCAAGTCCAGAGATGAATTTTACAGTTTGCGAAAGCTATTGAAATTTGCTTGGAATTTCTTCTCACAACCTTCGAGAATTACATTGTCATTTGGAAAACCCATGGATGTTTTGGGAAACTTTGTGGACAATGAGGGGATCAGTTACGACCGCTTTGGAAATACAATAGACGTTAAGGAATACTTTCTTTCAAATGGCGAAGTAGTTGAGGATTTGCAAAGAGAATCAGAATATACAAGGATACTTTCAGAGCGCATTGTCGAGCGATACTTCAAGGAAAATATAGTGCTGACCAGCCATCTGGTGGCATTTGCTGCATTTAGCATATTGAAACACGAGAACCCAAAACTTGATCTATACGGGTTGCTGAGACTTCCTCCTGAGGACTATGTATTCCCGCTGGAAAAAATGCAAGATGTGGTTGAACAATTGCGAAAAAAACTATTTGACATGAATGAACAGGGCCGGATTAAACTTTCTGAAGAAATCCATTGGGATATTGATGCCTTAATAAGAGACGGCGTTAGGAACATAGGCATTTATCATCCTGAAAAGACATTGAAATTTAACAAAGATGGCCACCTGATTAGTCAAGATTTTAACCTGTTATATTTTTACCATAATAGATTGATTCATTACAAATTGGAAAAGGCAATTGTCTGGAATAAGGTATCTAGTCGAGCATTAGTTGAATTGGAAGAATAATAGGTAATAAGACTTTAGAAATCAGATAATAGACTTTAGGCAAAATGTTGTATTCCAATCATTTATCTAATGTCTTTCGTCTAAAATCTATTGTCTTTCCTACTTACCCTCTCTTATATCTACCAAAATGGATTTCTTTTATACATCTATCATTTCAGCAGAAAATCTCAAAGCATCTTTGTTTGCTGAAAATCTTGTCATAATTGATTGTAGATTTTCCTTGTCCAACACTGAATCAGGTAGAATTGAATACAACAAATCTCACATCCCTAAAAGCCATTATGCTCACCTTGATGAAGATTTATCCGGTGAAATAATTCCTGGCAAAACAGGTAGACATCCTATGCCCGAAAAGGAGCATTTTGTTGAAATGGTCTCCAAATGGGGTATTGATAATAATACGCAAGTAATAGCCTATGATCATTCCCATGGAGGAATTGCAGCAAGGCTTTGGTTTTTGCTAAAATGGCTGGGTCACGAAAAGGTTGCTGTGTTAGATGGTGGTTGGAAAGCATGGAATGGATTAAAATATCCTGTTACAAATGAAGTACCTAAAAATCAAATCAAAGCCTTTCTCTCAAAGAACAATGATCAATTGGTTGTCAATGCTGAATTTATAAAATCGATTGCAAAGAACAATGAATGGCTCGTATGCGATTCCCGAACAGCAGATCGATACAGAGGAGAAAATGAAACCATTGATCCAATCGCTGGGCATATTCCAGGTGCTGTATCTGTACCATTTATAGAAAATGTTGATGCAGCAGGGAATATGCTTAACAAGAAGGAATTAGAGCAAAGGTTCAAGGAAAAGCTTGGTGATCACCCAATTGAAAAAACGGTTTTTTATTGTGGATCTGGCGTAACTGCTTGCCATAATTTACTGGCCTTAAACTATATAGGAATGAAAGAGCCGAAAATTTATCCCGGTTCTTGGAGCGAATGGATCACGGATAAGTCACGAGAAATTGAAATCGGAGATTGAATAATTATTTTTCTATTTCTTTTTTTAATCTATCCATTGTTACAGCTGTTTACTTCCGAAAATCCATTCTGCAAACCTAATTTTGCAAGAATTAATTAAAACCTACATTTCTAAATATGACTGCAACAGCACAAGTTAAACCAGTTGATGAAATTAAGCTCTCCAGTATAGAAGAAGCCATTGCTTCTATAAAAAGAGGTGAGATTATTATTGTAGTTGATGATGAAGACCGGGAAAATGAAGGCGACTTTATTTGTGCAGCGGAGTGTGTGACCCCTGAAATAATAAATTTCATGGCCACCAATGGCAGAGGCTTGATTTGTTCCCCGATAACAGAAAAAAGGGCAAATGAATTGAAACTGGAAATGATGGTTTCAGAGAATACCGATTTGCATGGTACTGCATTTACAGTTTCTATAGATTATAAGTTAAAAGGTTGTAGCACAGGCATTTCTGCATATGACCGAGCCACTGGGATAAAGGCTTTAACAGAGGCAGAAACTAAATCAGAAAGCTATGCAAGGCCAGGTCATATTTTCCCACTAATCGCAAAGTCTGGAGGTGTGCTAAGGCGTACTGGTCATACCGAAGCTGCCGTTGATCTTGCCATGCTTGCCGGTTATTATCCCGCCGGAGTATTAGTGGAAATTTTAAATGAAGATGGCACTATGGCAAGGCTTCCTCAGCTTGCGGAAATTGCTTCCAAATTTAATCTTAAGCTCATTTCAATCAAAGACTTAGTTGCATATAGAATGCAGATGGAAAGTCTGATAAAAAGAGAGTCAAGTATTGAAATTGATAGCCCATTTGGAAAATTTGACCTTATCTGCTACAAAGAAACTAATACCAATCTACAGCATTTGGTTGTAAAAAAAGGTGAATGGGAAAAAGACGAACCTGTTTTGACACGAGTTCATGCAAGTTCAAATACTGGTGAATTGTTCGCTATTTTGATGAAACATACCTCCACGAATTTTTATAGAACACTGGAAAAAATTGCAAAAGATGGAAAAGGCGCTCTGGTGCTATTACGGCATGAAGAAGAGCCGGGTTTGATGCTCAACACCATCAATGCTATGAAGGAGCAGCAAGAAAAAGGAGAGCAATTAAATCCATTTATGAAACGGTTTTTAGAAACCGAGCAAAAAGACATCGGAATAGGATCGCAAATAATTCACGATTTAGGAATTCGCAAAATAAGGCTGCTCACAAACAATCCAAGAAAACGAGTTGGGCTGATTGGATACGGCTTAGAAATCGTTGAGAACATTCCTATTTGAAGCCCACATCACTGAATTTGTTTGAAAAATTGTCGCCTGAAACCAAGAGGTGTCATGCCTGTTTGTGCTTTAAAAAATTTAACAAAATTGGTGGGGTCTTCAAAATTGCACTTGTAGGAAATCTCTTTGACACTTAAAGAGGTATTGATCAAAAATCGCTTTATCTCAAGTATGAACTGTTGCCCAATACATCCTTTCGCATGTAGTCCCACAATTGCTTTGGTTACCCTGTTCAGTTTTTTTGTTGAATATCCCAATTTGTCCGCATAATAGGACACCTGTCTTGTCCGCAGAATTTCGTTTTCGATCAAACGCTTGAATCGATTGAATTCTCCTTGATAAAAATGCTCTTCGACTTCATTTTGATTCAAGCGCCAGGCTCTTTCACATTTTCCAAGAAACACTCTAAGCAGTGACCTTATTACTTCGCCAGAAAAAGAATCCTCCGGGTTAGAATGCTCCTCAACCATCATCAGCACCAATTCTTCGAGTTCAATAAGTTTGGTTTCATCAGCTTGTAATACAGGGTTGTTTAAACGGTAATTAAATAATCCCAATGATTGAAAAAACTTCGACCCCATTAAGTTGGCTTCCACAAAATCCTCCGTAAATGTAATCAAGAATGCGGCCCTGTTTTCATTCCATTCAAATCCATGAACCTGATCTTTTGATAGGAAAAAAATGGTTCCTCTTTTATAGGGAATCCGCTTGAAGTCAATGAAATGAAAGCCCTCTCCTTTTAGGGTAAAAACAATTCCGTAATAAGCTATTCTGTGGGGTTTAAACGATGGATCCTTATCCGTTTTCCCTTTGAAAAATGCTTTGTTTGAAATGATTTCAAATTCATAACCTTTTTTTGCAAGCGTCTGAAAACGAAGTTCAGGTAATTGTTCTGCTTTAACTTTCATAAAGATTCCGTTCGATAACAGTGATTTTAGTATCGTAAAATGCAAGGAATGGCTTAAAAATAATGACTTTTGCCAACAGTCAACACCAGCTAATTATTTATGGAAGAAATTAAGAAGAAAGAAAAGCTATCTAAAGATACGATAAACATCATTCGTACAACTCAAAGAAACAATATTGATCTTACCCATATTGCAGACAACAAAGCGAATGTGCTTTTGAGTTTGAATGCCATCATGATCACTTTTTTGATACCTTCTGTAATGGCTAATATGGACTTCATCATTGATAGTCATTACTATATCCCATTAATTATTCTTGCTGCAACCTGTTTCTCTACTATCTACATATCTACTGTGGTTTTAAAACCTACTCGATTCGATAATTTAAGGGATGAGAATGAGCCAAAGGAAAAGCATAGTCCATTTTTCTTTGGCAATTTTTACAAAATGGAACCGGAAGACTTCTATAAGTTTATGGATGAGACTATCGATGACAACGAAAACCTGAAGCACCATCTCATGCAAGATTTGTATTTTATTGGTAGAAGGCTTGGCAGCAAAATGACCTGGATTAGGAGAGCTTTCAATATTTTCCTTTGTGGTATTGGCCTCACGTTAATCTCTTCTGCCATTATGTTTTTCATCAATTAGATCAAGGGGAATTATTCGTTTCCATATTTTTAATTAGAACTTTCCTTTATATCTTAGAGCCACTTCTGAAAGACTTTATTGTCATTTTATATTATTCGACTATTAAATTTCAATCAAAACAATATGGCAAATTTTACACTTTCCGTTAATGGCACTAATCACCAAGTTGATGTTGACCCCGACACGCCTATCCTTTGGGTTCTACGGGATGAATTAAATCTGGTGGGCACAAAATACGGCTGTGGGATTTCACAATGTGGGGCCTGCACTATTCATATCGATGGTAAGGCCGCCCGGTCATGCTCGCTTCCCATTTCAAGTATTGATAGTAAAAAAATCACTACAATAGAAGGTTTTTCAGAAACAAAAAAGGCAAAGCCTATCCTAAATGCTTGGAGAGAACACGATGTCCCTCAATGCGGCTATTGCCAAGCTGGCCAAATAATGCAAGCAGCATCCCTACTCAATAACAACTCCAATCCAAGTGATTCAGATATAGATTCTGAGATGCACGGAAACTTATGTAGATGTGGCACTTATCTCCGCATCAAGGCAGCCATCAAAACTGCAGCATCGAATAGCTAATCCTTTTAGCTGTAGATTAATTTTTCCAAATTCAAATTTTTACAAAATGACTTTAATAAGAACGCAATATAATAGGAGATCATTTCTAAAAACTTCAGTAGCCGCTGGTGGAGGAATGGTAATAGGATTTAGCTGGCTTGCAGGGTGCCAACCTGCTGCGGAAGAAGTAGTCGCTATCCCAAATGAATGGTTCAATATCAATGCTTTTTTGAGAATTGGCGACACAGGGCTTGTTACCATTATGTCTCCAAATCCGGAAATCGGCCAAAACATTAAAACTTCTATGCCGATGATTGTTGCCGAGGAGTTAGATGTCGCCTGGAAGAACGTGGTTGTAGAGCAAGCACCATTAAATACAGTTTATTTTGAAAGACAAGTAGCTGGCGGTAGTCAATCGATACGGCATGGCTGGCCAAGCCTGCGAATGGCCGGTGCCACTGCAAGACAAATGTTGGTAAATGCTGCTGCTGCTCAATGGCAAGTTGACCCTTCAGAATGCTCGGTAAGTGATGGGGTTATTTCAAATGCAAAAGGCGAAACCATTTCATTTGGTGAAATTGCAAGTGCTGCAGCCCAACTCGAAGTGCCAGAAGAGATCCAATTAAAAGATCCAAAAGATTTTAAGATAATTGGAAAAGACACAAAAAACGTAGATTTAGAAAACATCATTACAGGTAAACCTTTATTCGGTCTCGACCTGAAAAGAGAAGGGATGAAATACGCAGTTGTGCTGCGACCACCATCATTTGGTCAAAAACTGAAGTCTATTGATGATACTGCTGCGAAAGCAGTTAGCGGAGTTTCAGATGTCGTTCAGTTTGGCGATAAAATAGCAGTGTTGGCAAATTCTACATGGGCAGCTATGAAAGGTCAAAAGGCATTGATAGCGGAATGGGAAGACGATGGTAGATTGGAAGACACGACCTATCACAATGAAGAAATGCTAAAATTATTGGATACTCCTTCAAAAGAACCGAAACGTAAAGATGGGGATGTAAAAATGGCCTTTGCAGAAGCGGATGAGATTATAGAAAGAGTTTATGAAGCTCCATTTTTACCGCATAACTGTATGGAACCCATGAATTTTTATGCAAATGTTACAGACGAAAAAATTGAATTGATCGGGCCTATACAAACTCCGGAGTGGACACGTCGAAGAGTTGCCGAGCTTTTAAAAAGAGAAGAAAGTGAAGTTTCCATTGAAATGACGAGAATGGGTGGAGGTTTTGGGAGAAGGCTTTATGGCGATTTCACATTGGAAGCTGCCGAAATTTCAAGCTTGGCAAAAACGCCTGTTCAAGTTGTCTTTTCAAGAGAGGATGATATGACTGCCGGCACCTACCGACCAGCATCTAAATATAAATTTAGAGCATCCATTAAAGATGGTAAAATGACAGGCTATCATCTAACGGGGGTTGGTGTCAATATGGGTAATTCAACACGAGAGAAAAATTTTCCTGCTGCAGCTATTGAAAACTATTTGGTGGAGTCGCACAATCTGGAAAGCAACATCACGACGGGTGCTTGGCGAGCTCCTGTAACTAATTTTCTGGCTTATGCAGAGCAGGCATTCTTGGATGAAGTTGCAAAAACAATAGGAGTAGATGCTGTTCAGTTCAGGCTTGATCTTTTTGACAGAGCCAAGAATAATCCAGAAGGAGAATTGGACTATGATGTGGACAAATTTGTTGGGGTAATAAAATTGGCCGCTGAAAAATCTGGCTGGGGGAACGCTGCAAATGGCAGCCATCTCGGTTTCAGCGCTTACTATTCACACAATACCTATGTTGCCGAAGTAGCGGAAGTTGTTGTTGAAAATGGCAGCCCAAAAGTGAAGAAAATGACTTGTGCCATTGATTGTGGAATCGTTGTAAATCCAATTGCCGCCACTAATCAAGCGGAAGGCGGTGTCATTGACGGAATCGGACATGCCATGTATGGAGATTTTGAATTTGAAAGCGGCAGAACTAAACAAACAAATTTCAACAATTATCGAATGATTCGGATGTCTGAGGCTCCAAATGTTGACGTTCATTTTGTCGAAAGTAAAAATGATCCAACTGGCCTTGGTGAGCCTACCCTACCCCCAGCAGGCGGTGCAATTGCAAACGCATTCCATTCTGCCACAGGTGAAAGACTTTATAGCCAGCCTTTTACAAAGGCAAAAGAAATTCTTGGCTGATTAGGCATTGTTGATACTGGAATACCCCAATCACTTTTCATAGTGGTTGGGGTATTTTATTTTTCAAATGAAGATGAAATATTGCCAATAAATAAGGGTGGATCTGTATTTTCAAAAAATGGATATTCAACCTTGGTTAGATACAGTCCCTGTGGATAGGCCTCTCTAAAATATTTAGGTCGAACAGCTTTTGCAAAACACGCTGCCAATTCATCTACACTCATTCGTCCATACCCAACTTCCATAATATTTGCTACAAGAATCCTTACCATTCCTCTTAGGAATCTATCGGAAGTAAACTGAATAGCTAATTGATCCTTATTCGCTGACCTTTTAATTGCAATCTTACTGAGTTCGCAAATTGTTGACTTATAGGATGCAGGGTTTTTACAAAAAGGATAAAAATCAATTTGATTTCGTATGATTTCAATAGCCTTTTCCATTCTCTCATATTCCAGTCCTGAATTATCATATAATGCACTTAGCTCATTTAGATGCGGGTTCTTTTCATGGTGAATAAAGTAGGTGTATGTTCGGCGAAATGCTGAATGCTGTGCATGAACTTTTGGAGGTACACTGAAAAATGATTTAACGGAAATATCATCAGGCAACATTTTGTTCAGCCTGAAAACAAGATCAAAATCTAATTCATCATTCCAAACTATGTGGCAATAATATTGGTGGGCATGAACGCCTGAATCAGTTCTGCCGCAGCCAATGCAGTTCACTTTTTTGCCTAACATTTTAACAAGGGCACTTTCTATTTCACCCTGTATACTTGAAAAATTTGGCTGCTTTTGCCAGCCATTGTATTTGGTGCCTTTGTATGAAAGTTGAAGGAAATATTTCATAAATATGAAGTGTAAAGATATTCATCAAGTTGACAATATTTGATCAAGATATATAGGAACATTCGCCTAAATTACATTCCGGTTTCTTACGTCAATTTTCATCCTCCTATTAATTTGACTGTTCCAATAAAACGCTTATAAGGTAAATCGTACGCTTTATGCATACATCTTATGTCATTCATGAATAGCCACATAAAATGCCTTCCCTCCAGGGCATCATCTATGAATGGAATGACGACATAACAGGTAGCCAGCGCCCCGAAGGCACCATGTACGGCTTCACCGCCAAGAACATCCAACAAGTCTTCCCCGAACTGGTAGACGTAGATAACCTTGGTAATCTGCAAACAGCATATAGCACTTATAATGCGATGTATGTAGAAGCGATTAGGGCTTTGAAAAATGAAAATGATGAATTGAGAGCAGAGAGCATAGCACAAAGTACAGAGATTGATGAACTCAAGAAACAGCTCATGATGGAGGCAGATGAACTGAAAAGCAGGATGGCTAAAAAAGAAGCTGTACTTATGAGTACCAGCCATAAGTGAAAGGATTGAAAAGCTCGGAGGAACGTAGAGATTTTTAAGCCTGGTTCAATCCATTCTGAGCATCAGGCTTAAAAATCCAAGCGGGCTTTTCAATGTATAAATGTAAACAATACGAAAAATTCCTACAGCCTTGATTCGCTGTTTAAAATTTGAAAAAGTGCTTGTTAAATTTTGGTAATCAGCACAAGAATGTCCTTTTATTGCCGACACTTATATGTTTTGATTGGCGATTGCGTCAAGGTCTAAACTTAATTCATTGTCACATTCGAGAAAAGGATTTTTAGTTCACTATTTTAAAACTTGATCGCTTACCATTCTCTTGTTCAATCACCAATAGATAACTACCACTCACAAGGTCTGCTGTGTTGATAGTAGATTTTACAGAACTAATTATTAACTGTTTTATTGGTTCCCCTATTATATTAAAAATTGTTGCTTTTCCTTGTCCATTTTTAATGACTATATAGTCTTGGAATGGATTAGGATAAACAACTACACTTTCCTCATCCTTGCCAAAATATACTGTCCGTACAACGGAATATTCAATTCTGCCATTATGATCTTCTTGTTTTAGACGATAGTAGTTTATGCCATTTTTTGGTGCTTCATCTGCATAAGTGTAGTTAGAAACGTCGAAGGTAGTCCCATTACCTGCTACGAAACCTAAGGTGTTCCACTCTCTTCCATAAGTGCTTCTTTCGACGTGGAAACCTTTGTTATTTTGCTCGGAGGCAGTTTGCCAATGAAGAGAAGCGTAGTTTGATTTTGAGCATTGGCAGTGAAGTTCATTAAAGAAATCGGAAGCAGAGCTTGTATGTTTAAAGCGATATCACCTATATTTCCAATACCTGAAGAAACCACGTCTTCAATGTTTGAACCATCTAAATCCGAACGCTGAATTTTTTGATGTTCCAAAGTCTGTCCAGTATATTTTATTGTTTACCAAATCCAAAAACCACTCGCCAAGGGAAAATTAAAAAACCATGACTTCCATCTACTATCGTTTCCAGATTATTTCCATTGATGTCTGACCGTTGGATTTTAGCTGCGCCTCTGTCAGCCCAGTACATTTTATTATTACTCAGATCCAAAGCAATTCCTTCCGGTAAAATCGAGCCCATCATTTGGATTATTTGACAATTCTTGAATACTTGTGCCATCCAGGTTTGGCACGATTTGATGGTGCGGTGGCTTCTATCTGCCCAATACAATTTTCCATTTGGAACATCTAAAACAAGGCCTGTTGGGTTTATCAATCCATCACCTCCATCTAAAATATCCATTATACCTTCCCTATGTAAAGAAGATCATCACTCAGTCTGCTTTAATGCGTTTTTTTCGTTCTATGAATATGCTGCTAGGCGGCGGTGTACCTCTTGTGCAGTCGCTGCATTTTGCTAAAAAAGCAGTTAATAATGGCGCCTTAGCAGAGCTTATTTCAGAGACAGAGCTAAAAGTTGTAGGAGGAAAAATGAAGTGAACTTTTGCAGAGGCTCCTTTTGTACCCTCACTTGTTATTCGTATGCTGACAATAGGAGAGAGTTAGGGTATGAATCTAATGATGCGGAATATGGCAGAGATTTATGAAGAAGAACTGGACAAACCTGCTGCAACTTACAACGTTTACAGCCTGCAGTTTTATTATTTTTAGGAGCCGTTGTTGGATTGGTAGTACTTTCTATACTACTACCTCTAACAGATGTAAGCTCTTTTGTATCATCGTAACAAGAAAAAGGATGTTGTAGATATGCACAATATACGACACCAAACAGAGGAAGCCTATCACTCTTTTAGAGATCATGATCGTTATTTTCCTTATTGGCTTAATAGGGAGCGTTATTGGTTATAATGTAAAGGGTAGCAAGGAAGGGAAGGCATTTAGATCAGAACAGGGAATTGCAAAACTAAAAGACATTCTTCAAATGGAAATAGCAAGTGGTGTTTCTACAGAAGATATCGTAGATAATCCAAAGTACCTCAAGCGCACAGGCCTTGTTACAGATGCTAATAAGCTCTTAAAAGATGGATGGGGGCAACCTTATCTTATTAGTCAAGATGGAGAGTATGATATTTCTGTTAAGTCTATTGCTTGGGATCGTCATAAGGAAAAAGAGATAAAAAGCATAAATCTTCTAAATCCTCCAATGTGGTATGACTCTTATGAAGGGATTAAGAGAAAGAAGTTTGCTCTTATGGGGCTGATGGTCTGTCTTGCTGTCATAGGATTGCTCGGGGCTGTTGTGGGAATTAGAGGTGGTTGATCTACTTGCACACCATAAGTTCCATGGTTCATTACCAGACCTAGCGGCAATGCA
>CALNYY010000099.1:0-4562 GCA_942490835.1 uncultured Saprospiraceae bacterium | reverse complement strand
GAAAACTCCCATTTTCAACATTATTATTCTTTCTCATAAATCTTATTAAAGGGTCATATCAGGATGAGCTTGATCATTTTTTTAAGGCTATAAACCGTTTTGATATCGCAAAACGTATTGTAACAAAAGCTGCATTATCCAAAGCAAGTATGAAACTCAAATACGAAGCATTTATTGAATTGAATTTGCATTTGAGTTGATCATTTTTTACGAAAATTTTTTGTCCTTTGAAATGGCATGGTTTTAACCTTCTTGGCAGTTGACGGAACCACTGCACAATTGCCAAGACTTGAAGCGATTGAGGACCATTTTGGAGCCTGGCACCCCTCCCATGGAGGCACCTGCCCAAAAGCCAGAGTTTCACAAATGTTTGACCCCTTAAATCAGATTACTGTTGATGCCATTATCAGCCCTAAGAATATAGGAGAAAGGCAACTGGCAGCTACTCATTTCTTAAATCTTCTGGAGGATGACCTTGTACTTTTGGATAGAGGGTATCCGGCATACTGGCTTTTCAATCTTATTCTTTCCCTTGGTGCAAATTTTTGTGCCAGAAGCCACCGTCAACGATGGAAGATCAATCAACAGTTTCTTGATTCCGGTGAAAAAGAAAAAATTATATTATTGCGAAAATCCCAACACTCCGACAAACATTGTAATGAAATGGGACTTGATACAAAGCCTTTGATATTAAGGCTGATAAGGGTTGAATTAGATACAGGGGAAGCCGAGATACTCATCACCTCGCTCCTTGACAAAAAGCTTTACCCTCATGAATTGTTTGCTGAACTTTATCACTTGAGATGGCCTGTTGAAGAAGATTACAAAACAATGAAACAATGGGTCGAAATTGAGAATTTTTCTGGCAAATCTGTTCTTTCAATTTATCAGGACTTCCATGCAAAAGTATTTACTAAAAATCTCACTTCAGTATTGGCCTTTCCAACTCGAAGTGCCATAGAACACAAAACACGCAAAGCCAGATACAAATATAAAATGAATTTTGCACAAACACTATCGAAAGTTAAAGATGCCATTCCTCTATTTTTTATCCGCACGGCAGAACAGGTTCTGTTATTGATTCATGATTTGCACGAAATTATTGTTAAAACGATTGAGCCTGTAAGGCCGGGAAGAAAATACCCCCGGGATTTTAATAAGAAGAAAGGGTTTAATTTTTGCTATAAATCTGTCCGCTAAGTTAATGACATTGCATACGCACATATGGCATAGTCAGTGATGAGTCAACCAAGAACAATAGTGTAAAAGGCCTTCTGTAAATTCATTTTCAGTAAAAACCCATGATTGTTTGATCGTGGGGGGGGTGAAACTTCTGGGTCATGCTTATTCCTTTTTTTAAACGACAAAATCCAAAGAAAGGAATAAGCATGACCCAGCAAAATCAAAACATAGGAATTCAGCCAATTTTTGAATAATAAATAAATAGGGAATGGATGGTTTGGAAGAAGCCATATTCGTCCTGTTCAATGAGGCCATGAAAGTCGAAAAATCTTAGAATAAAACTGGATTTGCAATGAATCTCATTTTATTGTATCGTCATTTTAATTGAATTGACTGGAATACCAAATGGGTTCTGGTGATTTTATGGTTTGGGGAGTGTACAGACTATGGCAAGCATTCTATCTGATTAAAAAAATGGGATATTGTATTTTATGAGAAGTAATTTGCCGAGTTTTGATTTAAATGTCAGAATAAAATTCATACAGATTTCTACATGATTTTATGTTTCCATAAATTAAGAGAACGGTTAGCTTTATCAAGCAAAGTTTTATAAATCATGTCAAAGGATGAATTAGTTGTTTCAGTTTTTAATATTAGAGAAATAATCAAGACAAGGCTTATAAGAATTTTTACATAGTATATTGCTTTTTAAAAGGTGTTTTTTTAATGGCCTTAAAGTTTCTATGGTTTGCACTTTTATTGATATTTCCTTTATCCGCCTTCGGAGAGGAAGACGTTTTAAGGTTGTTGATATGGGAAGGGCATGCGCCAAAACAACACGTCTTGGCATTTGAAAAACGAATTAAAACTGTATATAAACGCAACGTAAAATTGGAAATTAAATACGTTGTAGGCTCTGATGATTTCTATAACTCGGTAAGAAGAAAGAGTATTGATATGGTTATGATGACACATCACCATTTCAAGGATGAACGCTTTAAGTATATTAAAAACAACCTTCTCCTGCCACTTAACTTGAAGAACATACCGAATTTTAAGCATGTGATTCCAACCCTCAAGAATGCGGAATATTTGTACAGCGGTGGAGAGGTATATGCGTCGCCGGTCAGTCAAGGGCCCTATGGGCTTGTATTTAACGCAACTTTGTTGAAAAATGAACCACACAGTTGGAATATATTCTGGAATCCCAGTTTGAGGGGTAAGTATGTCATTGGGGCAAATGAATACATATATAATGCCAACATTACAGCCCTGGCTATGGGATATTCGAGAGAATCCATCAGCAGTTTTGATACATTAAACAACAAAAAATTCAGGGAAAAATTGAGGCAACTGGCTGTCAACGCACATTCTTTCTGGATTGGTGTGGATAAACCCGATGACCTTGCGAACTTGACCATAGCAACATCATGGGGTGATTCATTAGCTCCGCTTAATAAGAGAGGCGGACAATGGAAGGTGGCTGAGCCAACTGAAGGAACGCCATGTTGGATCGATAATTATGCTATCACGTGGGCTTTGGAAGACAAACCATTTCTTAAGAAAATAGCTGAGGAGTATATCAACGGCTTACTCTCTATTGATTATCAAGTAGAACATATTATGCGCCATATGTCACTCACCCCGATAATCACAAACATCAGCAATAGATTGACACCGGAAGAAAAGGAACGCTTACACGTTGGCATTCCAAATTTTTTCCGCCAGAATAGAATTTTGCAATACACTTATTCGAAAAGAGATCGAAACGGGTTGGCATTACTGTGGAAGGAAGCCATGAAGGGAATACGAATCAAGAGAAGCGACGACTAATGGGTACTGGTACAAAGATATCCTTAAGGGACTCTATTGCAACCAGGATGCTGTTGGTAATACTTGGCCTTTACCTATTGGTTGCCATAACAGTTACAGTGAGTCATGTCTTGATGGAATACAAGTATCAAAAAGAAAACATCATCCAGGATCTTGGAGATATCGAGCAAGCTTTTAAGAATGGATTGGCGGTTAGTCTTTGGGGACTTGACGAGCTGGCATTGAAAGCTTCCGTCGAAGGTATGCTGAAAATTCCCACCCTTGTTGGAGTTAAGGTCACTAATTCTGAAAGGGCTACAATTGCGATTGGGGGAATTGTAACTGACCTAAACAAAATGGGTAAAGTCGGTCTACATGTCAACCTCTTTGGATGCAGCGATGAAGAAAAAGCTATTCATGATGATGGATTATATAACCTTGAAATGTTTGAGCGTCAATTTTCGATTACATATGATCTTGACGGTGAAAATCTATTATTGGGGCAGGCAACTATTTACTCTAACAGCTCCGTGATTTACCGGCGGATGAAGTTACAGGTTGCCATGTTGTCGATCAATGTTGTGCTAACGCTGCTCACTTTTTCCATGGCACTCCTGTGGGTGGTTAATCGATACTTACGTAAGCCGTTAGGAATTCTGACAAACGCTACGGAAAATATTTCGTTAAATAATCTGGGATCATTTTCTATAGATACTAAGACATTCAGGCGGAACGAAATTAAAGTTCTTGAAGAATCTATGAATTTCATGGTGACAGATCTTCATGAAGCTATCTCAAAACGGAAAAAAACAGAAGTGTCTTTACGTGAGAGTGAGCAGTATTTGCGCAGCATCTTTAGAGCAGCGCCAATTGGGATTGGAGTATCCATAGATCGGAAATTGATACAGATTAATGAGCAAATATGTAAAATGACTGGCTACACTGAAGAGGAACTTATTACTCAAAATGCCAGAATGCTCTATCAGAGTGAAGATGACTATGAACAAGTCGGACGAAGGGTGTACAAACAACTTCAAGATCACGGCACCGGCATTGTGGAGACATGCTGGAAAAGAAAGGATGAGTGCATCATCAACGTATTGATCAGTTCAACCCCATTAGATAGAGGTGATTCTACTAAAGGGGTCACTTTTGCAGTCCTTGATATTACAGCCCTAAAGGGGGCTGAACTTGCATTATGGAAGAGTGAAAAAAAATATAGAACTCTTTTTGAAAAATCAAATGATGCCATTTTTATAGTAGAAAAAAGCACTGGTATTTATCTTGATGCCAATTATGCTGCCTCTGTTCTGACGGGTCGGACATTGGAGGAATTAAAACAGCTGACCACACAGGACATTACGCCGCATGATTCTCATGACCGCCTTAAAAGAATCAAAGAATCTGATAAAGCTGAGGAGTTAGGGACAGTGACCTATCACAGACCAGATAACAGCTTTCGATTTGCTAAGCTAAGTAAAATTCCGTTAGACGACCTATCAGTCATCGGTATTGCAAGGGACATCACCGATGACTTGAAAATTGAACAACAATTACGTCAATCTCAA
>CALNYY010000098.1:0-41356 GCA_942490835.1 uncultured Saprospiraceae bacterium | reverse complement strand
CGATTTTGCCCCTTTCAAGAGAGAAAGGAAGTTATATTTAGGAGAGAAACTATATTTACAATTTTGGGACATTCAATGCCTGTTGTTGAGATACTCGAAAGTAAGCTTTTTTGTTTCTTTACAATTTAGACTCAAAACGAAGTGGTTTGGGAATTTGATTTTCTGCAACCAATGGTTTTGAGGATATACCGATGGAGAAATGCTTTAATTTTTCCCAAATCCACATGCCGATCTTGCATCGGTAACATTTCGGAATCGGTATAGACAAGCTTTTAACTGAAATTAATGCTACATGTTGAGTCAAAGCGAATTAAAATACCTGAAATCTTTACATCAACTCAAATACCGCCAAAAGTATGGTATTTTCATTGTGGAAGGAGTAAAATTGGCAGGCGAAGTATTAAATACAGATACTTATGAAATAGAGGGGATATACGCTTTGAGTAGTTGGTTGGATACAAATAATCATCTTTTTGATAAATTCAGTTCTAAAATTTTTGAGATCTCAACAAAAGAACTTGAAAGGATTTCTCTTTTAAAATCGCCGAATCAAGTGCTCATCACGCTCAAAGCCAAATCGAATCCGTTAACAATTGAATCATTAAAAAACGGATTAAGCTTATACCTCGAAGATATTCGAGATCCAGGGAATTTTGGTACCATCCTTCGAATTGCTGATTGGTTTGGTGTAAAATGGGTTTTGTGTTCTAATCAGTGCGTAGAATTTTACAACCCTAAAGTAATACAGGCTTCGATGGGAGCATTTTTGAGAGTGAAAACGGAGACAATTTCATTGAATGATTTGAAGGAAATGAACCCAACAATTCCAGTAATTGGAACCACAATTAATGGTGAATCTCTTTTTAATACAGGCCTATCTATCCCGGCAATTCTTGTTATCGGAAATGAGAGTAGAGGAATTTCAGAGGAATCGATAGGAATTTTGACAAATCAAATTTCAATTCCACGTCACCCTGAGGGAGGGGCTGAATCTTTAAATGCTGCAGTTGCAACTGGAATAGTCTGTGCATTTCTTTCAAACCAAAAAAGGACTATTTAACCGATAGAAATCCTTTGGTATAACGCTTTCAAATCATATCTTTGCCACCTTCAAGATTGGAAAAGTACTAAAAGAGAACCTGGCCGAGCTTAATTGCTCAGCCAGGTTCTTTTCAAAATAATAGACTATGTTAGCATTAGACAAAACCTACCTCGCAGATTTAGATAAATTGGCTAAAAGCATTCAGGCTTCAGAAGAATTGGCCAACTACCTTCAAGAAGAGGAGGAAGAATCATACGAACAATTAAAGGCAAATTTTGAACCGCTCATCCATCAAATTTATGATCGAGTGGCGTCAGAAAACCCTCTGCAAATAATAAGTTTGGAAAAGCGATTAATGGAAGATGATTTTGAGGGATTGTTTCTTCCAAGAATGTTAGGTTATTCCGTGTTAAGGGGTGAACTGAATAGTCAGTACAAATATGTGCTGCCGCAAGATCATTTTAAAGAAGTTTTGATGGCGATCTGTAATTCCCCAAACTTTGAGAATCTTAAAAAAAGAATTGGCCAGAGTATCCAAGTTGGATTTGCATTGAGCAGTGATATATGGATCACTAATCTTTTTGCACCGATTGAAAATAAAAGGATTCGCTACTTTTTGCAAAGTCAAAAACTTGATAAGTATCGTACTTTAAAGGGAATTATTAGCGGTTACACTATCTATAAGCGCCAATTCAACAGCTTTAATTATATGACTGCTGATTTCCCTGTCAATCTTGGAGAGTTGAAAGTGCTGTGGTCTTCACTTAAAGAGTTTTTGATTTACAGGATTGAAAAGAATCTTGACAATGCCAGTTTGATTCCTTTTTTGAAAGATTTTATTGGCAATGAAGATTTTAAAGGGCACAACGAGCATTTGGAAATTATGGGTGTTACAGCTCTCTTTTTCAATTTTGATGGGAAAGATCATGAATATTTGGCTAAACATTTCAATGAGACTAGAACGAAGCACGATGCATTTTTAGAAAAATGGTTCGAATTGATCTTAGAATTCCATAGAAGCAACCGTGTTGATCTTGATGGAACTGTGGATGGAAGGGTTTCATCAATAATTGACAAGGACATTAAAGATGATTTGACGAAATATTATGAACTCATGGACACGGTTCATAGTGTAGGTTATGTAAATGAAGAAGCTATGGAAGCTGTAAAAGCATTCTATAACCAACATGAAGGACGTTCATTAATCAATGAATGTGTGAGAAGAAGCATCTTTAATTATTTCTCCAAATTGCTGAATAATATAGAAGTCACGGATTATCAGGAATTATTCAACTTGGCTAAAATTTATACTGTTTACGTTAAGATATTCTCTAATGAGAAATTTAATCAAGACGTGAAAGGCATTTCAATGCGCTACGTGAAGAAGCTGCTTAAGCATTATACGGATAAACGTGGAAAGGATTATCAGGACATTAAGAAGTTTGTCAGTACGACATTTCAGGACTTAAATTTCATGACTGAAAAAGAAGTTGTCGAATTATTTAAAACAAGAAGAAAAAGAAAGCCAACTGAGTAATATCACTTTTGATAATAAATGTAAAATGCTGATTGAGCCAAATGCCCAATCAGCATTTTTTTTTGAAAAGTCGAAAATAATAGCTTGATTATAGAGAATTACTGAATGGTGAAAGATTTACAAATTATATTGCTACTGAATTGAAATTTTTAAACAAACTCATCATAAATGAATAACATTTCATCAGGAATTGCTGACTATGGAAAAGCCATCAGTCATATATCAAAAAATGGCCTGTGGGGATATATTTTGCTACCAGGAATATTGAGTGTCATTATAGGAGCGGCTGTTGCCACAACCGCCTGGGGGCTTTCTGACAACTTTGGAGAATTATTAGTAGGTTTTTGGAAGTGGGAATGGGGCTATGACACTGTTGTTAAGATTGCTCAATTTTTTGGATTGTTTTTAATGCTTGCATTTGGTGCCATTGTTTATAAACAACTTCTAATGGTTTTATTGGCGCCTTTTATGAGTTTGTTATCAGAAAAAGTTGAGAACCAATTAAATGGGAAACCTAACAGAAGCAATCTTTCGATCAATAAGATATTCTCAGATTTAATTCGAGGGTTGAGGATCGCTATTCGAAATATAATAAGAGAGGTTTCGGCTACAATATTTCTATTAATAATTGGATTGATCCCGGTGTTCACTCCCTTTACAACCATTCTTATTTTCTTAATTCAGTCCTATTATGCTGGATTTGGTAATCTGGATTTCACGCTGGAGCGCCATAAAAATTATTCCGACAGTGTTCGATTCGTAAAACAGAACAGAGGCTATGCAGTGGGAAATGGAATTGTATTTATGTTGTTATTCTTGAGCGTAGTTGGGTTTCTATTTGCTCTTCCCCTAGGGACAGTAGCTGCAACGATTGGGGCAAACAAAAGACTGGATAGTCCAAAAAATAATGATGTGATGGATTTTGTATGAATATACAGGAATCCCAAAGTCTAATTTGGAATTCCTGTTAAGAAGGATTGTATTTCCTAACTTTTTATCCAATTTGTTTCTTTAACAAATGCGTCATCTGGATATTCTTTTTTGAATTCATATTTAAGAATATCGTGAGTAGTAACAATGCCCACCAACTTCTTGTTATCATCCACAATTGGAAGTCCATGAAATAAGTGCTTTAGAAAAATCATTGCCGCAGCACCTATCAGTTCTTTAGGCCCTAATGTAACTACTTTTGGTGTCATGATATCTGAGACTTTTAAGCCACCATAATCTTCGAATTTTATATTTTTTTTGATTAAGTCCCAAGAAGTTAATATACCGACAAGTCGATTTTCATCGTCAACTACTGGAAGGTGATGGAAGTGTTTTTCAAAGAGGAGCTCCTTTACCACATTTAAAGAATCATCTGCTTTGACAGTAATGACATTTTTTGTCATAATGGTGGAAAGCCTTTCGTTCATCATAGGGCAAGAGATTTTAATTTTTAGTGATAACCATTTCAGCTATTAATGTACAATAGTTTTTGGAAACATCATTGTGCCTGAACCGGAAATCTAAAAATTAATTGGATTTTACAAGAAAAATGAATGTTTCTTTTGCGATTACAAATTGAATAAGAAGGTTAATTTTGTTACAAATACAGATAGGAATGCCAATAAAGGAGGAGTTTCCAGAAAACGGATCAGATTACTTAGGAGGTATTAGCAATGGGGTAGTGTATCGAACTGCTTTTGCTGGAGCTTCCATTGCAAATAGTTATGAAATGCTGAAAAGTTTTTTGATTGAAGAAGGATTTCAAGATTTACCTATTCCAGCAGATGCGGAAGAATTATTAATGTTTAAGCTGCCAACGAGGAACAAGCAAATTTTAATGTTTGAGGACAATGGATATGTTCACAATCCAATCAAAATATTGTTCCCTATGGACGGAAGGAAAAAGAAGACGATTATTCTTGAAATTTTCAATCAGTCCGCTCCCAATCATTTGCTTCGTTTCCATGGTCGTCTGCCGGAAAACGGTTAATCCCTAAACTTCTCTTTTGGTTTGAGGTCAAGTTGAAGTGAAATTACATGAGAATACCTGTCTTGTGAATCACCAAGATCAGTAAAAGCATAGTCAACCCTTATACTGTAAATCTGAAGCCCAATTCCAACTGAAGGTCTTGAGATATAATAGTCGCTACCGTCAAAGTCTCGTTCTTTTTGGAACTGGCCAATGCCCGCACGGAGGAATAAGAAATCATTATAGTTCAATTCAGCACCAACGGTTGGATCCAAGCTGATGGGGTCTCCAGAAATCAGCGTATTTCTTTTTCCATCAGTTGTAGCGAGCAAGTTCATTTCAGGGGTGAACGCAAATTTGTTGAAATTGAAAGAATAGGCAATTCCAAAAAGGAATTGAGGTTTGGTTACTTCAAGCGAGTTTATATCTGGCAATTCATTTCCTGTAGCCAATAAAACATCTTTTTCACTATCTGTAAATGTGACATGCCAAGCGTTGAATGTGGAGGTGATGTCACGTCCCACTAATCCAAGTTTGAGTTGACCGATTTGGTATTGAGCCCCGAGGTCTATCCCAAACCCCCAAGAATTGGCGAAAGATCCAATTACTCTTCTCACTATTTTTACATTTCCTCCAACAAACAGGTTGCTGCCTTCCTTCGACTTTAATTTTTGTGCGTAACTCCCTAAAAAAGCATAATCAGCAGCTGAGAAAGATACAATATTGTCATAATTTACCGTGCCATCGTCCTCAAACAAACTTAATGTATTTGGAATGTCATCGATTCCAAACCGGATTAGGGAAAGACCAATCTTCCGGTTGGAATTTGCAGTAGGAAGGGTGAAACCGAGGTAGTCAAACTTGCCAACACCTGCAAACCACTCAGAATGCATTGCTCCAATTTGTAGCCTGTTGCCGTCCTGGAAATTGGCAAGGCCTGCAGGATTCCAATAACTTGCCGTTACATCATTAATACTTGCTACAACTGCGTTCCCCATTCCTTGTGCTCGAGCCCCTATGCCAATTGACAGAAACTCATTACTATATTTTTGGGAATATGAAATTTGGGTAAACAGAAGAATCGCAGAAAAAAGAAGAATAGATTTCAAGTGTATGATTTTGAACGCCATTGATTATTTTTTGCCTAAAACGTATGACTCAAAGCCAAAGTATCCTTTAACAAAATAGCAAGATACTTTTGACTTTAAACGTCTGCAAAAGTACATGCAGACAACTTGAATTTCGAATACAAAATTGGATTAATGTTTTATGAATCGCAATGTAGTCGTCTCATGATCATTTTTTAGATTTAAAAAATAATGTCCAGATGGTAAGCTGGAAACATCGAAATCGTAATTAAATTGACCAGGCTCCAAGTTAAACTCCTTTACCTTTTTACCAGAAATGTCGAAGAAGTTAACTTGTTGGATTCCATCATTCTCCAAATTGGTTATGGTCAACCTTTCAGTAACCACAGTAGGATATAATGATAATTTACTTTTACTTGAATTGTCCATAGAAATGACCTCACTATAGCTATAAGTGCCGTCAAAGTCCACTTGTTTAAGACGGTAGTAATTGATGCCTGGAGAAGGCGAGTGGGTGAAAGAATAATCGTTCCAGTCCAGTGTAGTTCCATTGCCAGCGACTTCACCAATTTTTCTAAATATAGAATTGGAAGTCTTATGTTCTATCTCAAAATGAGAGTTGTTAGTTTCGGAGAGTGTAGACCATCTTAAATTAGAAAAGCTGTTAGAAGTGGTCACATTGAAGTATAGTAGTTCAACAGGTAAAAGTGTACAACTTCCCGAAAAGGCAAATGGATCATTACTATTTGTCCAATTAGCCGGATTGGTAATATCTCCAGATCCATATTCAGAATTATCTGTAGTTCCAAGGTCAACTGATTTTCCGACTGGCATCGTCCCACTTCCTCCAAAAACTACAGCAAAGCAAATATCTGAAGCAGGAACAGTCCCCACCGGATCAACGCTTGTTATATAAATTTCATCGGTCCCATTGCCTAGTATTGGAAATGTTGTTGAACCCATTGTTCCACAGGTTGCTGAACTTGACTCAAGGAGTATTGTACTTCCAGAGGCAACTCCTCCACTCGGGGCAGTCCATGTGATTCTTTGTTCTCCACCACTGAATTCTGACCCATCCCATTCATTGTCTGTCAGATAATAAACTGTATTTCCTGCAATATTGCTTGTTGCTTGCACAAAAATTTGATCTGGATTATCTGAATTAAAACCGATTATTTGAAGCCCAGTACATTGAGCAATAACTAAGGAAGGAATCAGAAAAAGTGGAATTGATAAAATAGATAGTACTCTCATAATAAATTGATGGTTTTGAAGTCAAAAAATGTATGCTAAAATAGCTACTAAAAGTAAACCTAAAGTTATCCAATCATTAGCAAAAATCAAATCAGAGGCCCAAAGCCTTTTTCATTTTGTAATAAATCTCTGTATTATCATATATACCCTCAAATAGCTGAGATTGTGGCCCGTAAGCAAAAACAGGTACCATCGATGCAGTGTGGCCATTGGTGGTGAAAGAAGTTTCTAATTTTTTCATTTTCGAATTGGGTAAAATTGAAAACCCACCTGTTTCGTGGTCAGCTGTTACTATAACTAAGGTCTCTCCATCTTTTTTAGCAAATTCAATTGCCTTTGATATTGTTTTGTCAAAATCTTCTAACTCAGCTAAGAGAGGTATTGCTTGATTAGCATGGCACGACCAATCAATTTGAGATCCTTCAATCATGATAAAAAATCCTTTATCGCTTCTTTTTTGAAGATATTCAAGCGCAATTGAAGAAGCAAAGGGCAAATACGCTCTACCTTGTGAAGCTGGCAACGGCTGATTGTCGGCTGTAAAAAAAGCAAGATTTCGTTCAGGATCTGGTTTTACCTGATATATTTCATGATCGAAGTAATTATAGATAAGATAGTTTTTATTGGAAAGCTCCTTGACTAAGTTACGGTCATCGCATTTTCTCCGGTCAAAATATTGTTTTCCTCCTCCGATAATCAGATCTATATCAGTTTTTAGAAAATCTTCTGCAATCTGTTCGTATAAATTTCTTGATTTTTGATGGGCAATAAATGAGGCAGGAGTTGCATGGACAATGCTAGAAGTAGCGATAAGTCCAGTTGCGAGTCCTTTTTCTTCACATTCCTCCAATATTGATTTAACAGGCATTTCGTCGGCATCAACACCAATAGCATTGTTGTTTGTCTTCACTCCTGTTGCCATAGCAGTGGCCGATGCGGCAGAGTCAGTAATAAGATTACTTTTAGAGAATGTTTTCTGAAATCCGATGATAGGAAATTGTTCAAGACTTAGCTTATTGCCCTGGTTATACAAGGCTCCTGATATTTGGGATAGACCCATTCCATCTCCAATCAGTAAAATTATATTCTTAGGATTAGCATTTGGAATAACCTTACTGTTTTTATCTCTTGCAGATGAAAAGGGAATAAGTATAAGTAGCGTGAAAACCGTAATTAATTTGGATGAATTCAAGTTGTCATGTTTTTGTTCATTCAGCACCTAAAGTAGTAAATTTCATAGCATCTTGAAAAATACCATTGCTACCGCCAAAAATCGGCCATTGCGTTGTAATTCTAGAATACTTAAAGTTTTTATTTTGCGATACCCTTCATTTTCAAGGAATTGTAGGTGTGAAAATGTATTTTCTTGCTGTGGAGCTGTTTTTTTTCACTGCTTCCTTGCTAGATTGTTGACAAATTGTTTTCTTTGCAGCAACTCTTTTAATAATTAGTAGTTCTTCTAATAAAAAGAATAGAAAAATATACAAGCAATTTTGCTTAAAGATTTGGTTTTTTGGGGTTAAATAAGCTGGCTTCCTGTATTGGAAGTCGGCTTTTTTTTTGCCCTTTTTGAGTATGAATGATATACCGATCATAAATGGATTTCAATCCCTCCAAGTATTAGTGGTAGGTGATGTAATGCTAGATAAGTATGTTTTTGGAAAAGTAGAACGTGTCTCTCCAGAAGCCCCAGTACCAGTTTTATCTTGGCAAAAGGAGCTAACCAGACTAGGAGGGGCTGCGAATGTGGCTTTGAATACTATGGCGCTTGGTGCAGAAACATTTCTTTGCGGGGTAGTTGGAACCGATGAAGGGGGAAACAAACTTTTCAGACTTATGGAGGAATCGGGTCTTGTGTCCCAGTGGATGGTCCAAACGAATAATCGCCCGACAACTGTTAAAACCAGGTTTATTGCAGAAGGCCAGCACCTTTTGAGACTAGATTCTGAATTGACATCGGATTGTGAGGTGCAAGAGCAAGAAAAGATAATTGAGAATGTAAAAGAAATAATAGCATGCAGGAATCCTAATGTTATCATTTTACAGGATTACAACAAAGGGGTATTAACTAAAAATGTAATTTCTTCGATTATTGAATTAGCTAAAAACAGTGACATTTTCGTTACTGTAGACCCTAAGGCTAAGCATTTTTGGGAATTTGATGGGGTAGACTTGTTCAAACCCAATTTAAAAGAAATAAAAGAGGCTTTACCATTCTCTATTGGAGAATCTAAAAAAGTGAATCTAAAAAAGGGGAGTGATTACCTCTCAAAACGACTTCATAACAAACGCACTTTAATTACACTTTCTGAAAATGGCATTTTTGCGCAGGATAAGAATGAATCTATTTTTCTACCTACACAAAAAAGAAATGTTGCAGATGTGTGTGGTGCAGGAGATGCTGTAATTGCGATAGTTTCATTAGCTTTGGCAAATGGGGCCACTTTAACTGAAATGGCTGAATTGGCAAACCTGGCTGGAGGGCAAATCGTTGAAAAAGTTGGTGTTGTGCCGATTGATTTGAATCAGCTGAAAACAGAGTTGTTGAAACAAGAAATGAATCGTTGATTTATAGTTTACCGCCTAAATCCTCTTCTCTTCATTTTACCAGGCATTGCTCCACCTGCGCCAGCCATTCCCTGCATTTTAGTCATTTTGTTCATCATCTTTTTCATCTGGTCAAACTGACGAATGAACAAATTGATCTGGTTCAGGTCCTGCCCACATCCTCTCGAAATTCTTTTTTTCCGGCTCATGTTCAATAACTCTGGCTTAGCTCTTTCATCTGGAGTCATAGAAAAAATAATAGCCTCGACCTTGTTCAGTGCATTGTCATCAAAATCAACATCTTTCAGTTGTTTGCCGATTCCAGGAATCATACTCATGAGCGATTTCATGTCACCCATTTTCCTAATCTGTTTTATCTGACTTAGGAAGTCATTAAAGTCAAACTTGTTTTTCCGTATCTTTTTTTCAAGACGCTTTGCTTCTTCTTCATCAAATTGCTCTTGTGCTTTCTCTACCAAAGAAACAATGTCACCCATCCCCAAAATCCTTTGTGACATCCTATCCGGGTAGAAGACATCCAACGTTTCCATCTTCTCTCCCATGCTGACAAATTTGATTGGTTTGCCAACTGTATATTTAATGGATAGCGCTGCACCACCTCTTGTATCACCATCTAATTTTGTTAATACAACCCCATCAAAATTCAACTTATCATTGAAAGTTTTGGCAGTATTAACGGCGTCTTGACCTGTCATTGAATCAACAACAAAAAGCGTTTCATTCGGAGAAAGCGACTCTTTCAAATCTGTAATTTCGGTCATCATCACTTCATCGACTGCGAGGCGACCCGCTGTATCAACGATCACTACATCAAAACCATGATCTTTAGCATGTGAAATACTGGAAAGTGCAATTTCAACCGGATTCTTGTTTTCAGGATCTTTGAAAACAGGTACATTTATTTGTTCTCCCAATACCGTTATCTGATCTATGGCCGCAGGGCGATAAACATCACAAGCAACTAATAATGGCTTTTTATTCTTTTTGGTTTTTAGAAAATGGGCAAGCTTTCCAGAGAAGGTAGTTTTTCCAGAACCTTGAAGACCTGAAATGAGAATGACAGAAGGTTTCCCACTAAGGTTAATTCCAGCAGACTGTCCTCCCATTAATTCAGTCAACTCATCCTGAACAATTTTTACCATCAATTGCCCTGGCTTCACCGCTTTAAGGACGTTATCCGCTCCCAGCGCTTTTTCCTTTATTTTCTCTGTAAACTGTTTTGCTATGGCATAATTTACATCAGCTGCGACAAGTGCCCTTCGAATTTCTTTTACACTTTCAGCTATATTGAGTTCAGTAATCTTTCTCTCTCCTGTCAGTGATTTGAATGCTAAGTCAAGACGATCTGATAAACTATCAAACATGTTGGTTGAATTATTTTATTAAAAACTAATAGGCAAATAGCTCTTTGAAGCCTATCGCCTAAAGCGCGCAAATATAATCAAAATGAAGTCAATTATTGGCCAAATACAAGAAAGGCAGCCCTTATCCAAGGGCTGCCTTTCTTGTATGATATCAAATGGAGAAAAACTACAAAACCACAAGTTTGCCTTGCTGTGAGCCAAAAGGAGTTTCCATTTTATAAAGTATTACTCCCTTTTGATTTAATTCACTTGCATGAACTTCAACTTCATTCGAACCGCTTTGGAATTGGCCAGATTTTTTGGACAATACCTTACCAGTTGTTGTATAAAATGTGAAGTGGACTTTTCCGTGATCCGGTAGATTGAAACTAAGAATAGTTTTTTCAGAAAATGGATTGGGCCTGTTTGATAAAAGCTGAAATTGATCGAATTCTCTCTGTTCGTTTGTAAATTCCAATTGTATTGGATGAATTTCGAGTCCGGCTGAATACCCCTCATTCAGCATTTCCGATTGAGATAACCAAATGAAATTGCTGGTACTTCCAATTGTATTTGACTTGCATATCAAAGTAAACAAAGGCTCCTGTTCGATTAGATCCAATGAAATTCCTGTATTCCAGGATGTTTTCACCAATCCATTAGAAATGCTAATGTTCTCGTTTCTTAAAATCCCTTCTTTTAAGTCCACCAATTCTAAAGCTCCTTCATCAAAAGCTATTTGAAACTGTAAACCCAATATGTCAGGTTGATTCATAAAAACAGGTATTTCAACTATTTGATTAGGCTGAATGGAAATATCTGTTGCGCCTAGCCGAAAAGTCTCATTTTCATTACGTTCATCAAGATTTCCATTAACATCTGTATTTGCGCTTCCGTTGAGGTCTCCAATCTTCATACCTATGAAATCATAGTTTTCATTAGCAGGTGGATTGCTATTGATATTTATTACTTCAGGGAAAACTGGACTAAATGGGTTTGTTGGATCAACGAAATCATAATCAGAAGGTACAAACCTCCATGAAGTAATGTCAGGGAACTCATCATATATGCCAAGAATCAAGCGTCTGATTTCTACAGCATCAAAAGTGGTAACTGAATTTGAATTATTGGCATCAGCGGCTATTATTTTATACGGACTATCTAATGGGGCTATTCCGAGAATATGGCGAGTCAAAACGACCAAATCAAAGGTTGTTACCCCATTGTCATGATCTTCATTTTTTATTGGAGTAATGGATAGGGGGTCGGATGATATGGGAATTAAATAGGCACCAACCATATCTGTTGTGTTGGAAGTACCATCAGAAAAACTAACTACAACATTACTTATCCCATCGCCATACTCAGTAGAGATTGTCCCTCCTAAAAACGGATCTCCTGTATCGCAAACATCAAAATCATCTATGATAACCACATTTGCAGTACAAGAATCCTTATTCCCAAAATCATCCGTAACCCAAAGCACAGTTGGGTTTATTCCTAAATCGCTACACGTGAAGTTTTGATTTACACTCGTAAATGTTTCAGCGAATGAATAACCCAAAACTCCAGTGCAATTATCATAGCTCAAATTGTTTAATTCGCTGACAGAGACAGTCACAAATCCAACCGTAGCTGGAGGAGTAGGAATCTGGATATTAGCCAAAACAACATCCTCACAATTAGCTACGGGGGGCTGACAATCCACGACAGTTACAGTCGAAGTACAGGTTGTTTTATTGAAACAACGATCGGTTGCTACAAACCTTATATCATATTCCCCAAGGATTGCATCATTAAATGCAGCTGGTGCCGAAAGCCAAGCGCCATTAATAAATATACTTTTTTCAATAGTGATAGGCTCAGAACAGTCATCAGTTTCAGGTAATTGAAAGCTAATATCTGCAAAACAATTCTCTCCAGTGATACAAACATCTGGAACTTGGCAACCATTTGTGAATACAGGACTAATGGTATCATAAACGTTAATTTCTTGGTTTATAGAAAGACCAAATGCTGGATCACAGGCATTTGAAATATTCCAAGTCCTTACAAGTTTATAGCAGGCCGTTGGATCGTTTAAGGTGATGTCGGAAAAAGTTATAGACACGTCTTCGATGGTTACGTTTTCAATAACTGGATCATCAACAATGATCATATCGCCATCACAGTGGAAGTCAATTTCAGGTATTGTTTCAATATTTAAATCAGTAACATGCTCAACCGTAATCGTTTGTACACAAACGTGATCATTACCTTCTACATTCACTGTAAATGTCCGTATTAACTCACCTTCATAGCAATTGCTGACATTGACTTGAACGCCTATAAGTGGGTCAAAGGAGCAATTGGTGTAATATTCAGGAGCGCCAAACTCCTCCAATACTGCAAAATGACCAATGTTTAACTGTTCCTCTAAATTATCTTTGTAATAATCACCGGTTATTGTTGGATTTTCAGGGCACCTGGCGATTACACCATCTGTGACTAATATGACTGCATTCTCAACTGACACATTCCCGCAACCATCCGTTGCTGTATAACTCATATTATAGGTGCCTGGCACTTTGGCAAACTGAGAAATAACATCGTCGTTTCCATGAGTTTGCCATGGTGTCTCTATCAGTAAATTAAAATTTGAACACTCATCCTCTAAATCGATGGCAGGTATTAAATAGGAAGTACCGCATTCTGCAATTGTACTTAAAAAGAAAGTATCAGGGACAGAAAATATTGGAGCTGTATTGTCTTCTAATATGATGATTTGTGTATGAAATACAGATTCATCTTCGCAGTAGTCATAAGCCTCCCAAGTCCTTTCTATTTCATAATGATTACCGCAAACATTCGTTTCTTCATCTGTTATTACAAATGTAATTCCACATGCAACTGTCGACGGGTCAATGCCCTTAAATGATGGTACACCGGTAATACTCGTATCAGCAGCTTCAGATAGATTAGGCGAAGGACTGCATGGCAAAGCAGGTTGTTGAATTCCATCAAAATTTAATGGAAAAATGATGTCATCCAATCCTACTCTGGTTGCATTGATAACTTGTTCACAACTGGCGCTATTCCCAAATGGATCGGTTGTGGTCCACATGCGAAATACATTGAATGCTATATTATCTCCATCACAGTAGGTATCTATTCTATTGTCAACATAAGTATGGGTATAGTCATCATAATCAAAGCAGCCATTTACGAAAGGTACGCCTGTTGAATCGTATGGCTCATGACAATATATGGTAAAAGGGTCTGGACAGGTAATTTCAATATCCATTGTATTTCCATCAACAACAATGACCCCACTACAGGTATTATCGGTATAAAGATCGGTGATAAGGTATGTCCAGGCAGGGCCGACAAACCCCGTATCTAATGTGTTTCCAAGATCATTTCCGCTATTATCAAAAATTGAAACGTCATACTGCTCATTACAAGCTCTAAACCCATCTACTAAATCAACAGCAGTGACCTCTCTTTCGCACTCGCCATCAAATCCAAGAATGACTTGAGGATGGCATTCAAACACAAATGGAGGTGGATTTACAGTAACATTAAAAGTACAAGAGGATTCATCGCCCAATGTGTCAATGACCGTCAATGTCACTGGTGTATTTCCGTATTCGAAAAAATGGATAGGCAATACATTAAAGGAATGACTTTGAACACCGGTGCTGCTGCTCCATACCAGTGTATTAAAATTGACATAAATACCACATTCACCGAATAATGGACCGACTATTATATCAGGAGGACAAGTGAGTGTCAATTGCTCCTCGGCAGGAATGTTTTCACAAAATGATTGCCGGGGCAGGAATGAGCATACCAGTATAAAAAGATATACCCAGTTTTTGGTAAGTAATGTAAAATTCGAAGAGTTCATGGATCGGTTTTGTTAATTGTTAATTCATTGGATTTGCACTGTTGTTCAAATCCCCAATTTTTATCCCTACAAAATCAAGGTCGAGAAAATCCTCTTCAATATTATTAATCATAATGGATTCAGGAAAAGGTTCTTGCCAAGGATTTTGAGGGTCTAGGAAATTATAATCGGAAGGTACAAAACGCCAGGATGAATTATTGGGAAAATTATCATAAATGAACAAGATCAGTTTCCGCATTTCCACAATATCAAAAGTGGTCACGGTTCCTGAATTGTTTATATCAGCCGCTATCAGTTTATATGGGGTGGGAAGCAGTTCTACACCAAGAATGTGGCGGGTCATAATGACTGCATCAAAAGTAGTGACTCCGTTGCTGTGGTTAATGTTTTTGGTTGGAGTGATTTCAACATTGTCACCAGATTCTACTTGAGTGGAAAATAAACCATCTGAACCTGTTAGAATGGTGGTTGTGCCAGTACTTGAAGTTTCTATTGCAACTTCTACGCTTTGAATGCCTTCACCCACTTCGGTTGACACAATGCCACTGATTGTAGGTATCAATAAATCGCATTCAACATTGTCCTGAACAAAAACTATAGATTCACAACTGTTTTGATTACCAAAGAAATCGGTGATATATATAGTCACATTATTAGTTCCAATGTTTTCACAAGTAAATAGCTGACTTAAAACTTGTCCATTAGGATCAAATGAAAAATTCAGCTGTTGGCTGCAATTGTCGGTACTGTTATTATCAAAATCAATTGCATTTACAGTGACATTTGGATCCTCTCCAGGCTCATTAGAAACCATCAATTCGACGATGACAGCTCCCTCACAATTTGCCTCAGGCGGTATTGTATCAATAACTGAAAACTGAGTCTGGCAAACGCCAATATTACCACAATCATCTTCGGCAGTATAGGATACATTGTATGTGCCTAATCCTATTGTAACATCTACGCCCATTACCAACCCCAGATTACCGAAAACTTTATAGTCAATATTCCTGCATCCATTAATTTCTGGTGCTGGAACCGTGATCGTTAAATCACAACTATTAGATAGAAGATATAAATCTGGTATCTCGCACCCATCTGGAAAAACTGGATCACCTGTTGAATTGACTATAATCGTTTGGACGTATTCAATTATACCATCTCCACCATCCATGAATCGATTATCTCCCGTCTGATTATCATCGCTATTGTTTATACCTGTATAACTGCAATCATCTGTCAAAATCCATTTTCGTTTGATCGTATAACATCCTAATGGGCCATCAACTATGATTTCATCGTCATGACTAACTTCAACATTCTCGCAGTTGAAATCTAAAATTTGAGGATTGTCGAGATTGGCCATATTTGGAGGAATACAAATAGAAGTGTCAGACGGGAATATGGCTTCGAAATTAGAAGTATGATTTACTGTGACAACTTGGATGCAAATTTCTGGAATGGCAGCATTTGAAGTAAGTGTTCTTACCACAACACCCTTACCGCATCCATCAACTGAAACAGAATCTGTTTCTGTGTATCCAAAGCTGCAATTTCCTGGAAATTCGGGTACGCCTAAGGTAGCCAAAGTGTCCAAATCCCCAAGCGCTATTGCAGGTGCTATTACATCAAAATAATAATCACAATTAATTGAAGTTCCTGCTGGACATTTAGCTAAGGTGCTTTCTTGTATTAATACCTGACTAAATGCAAATGCAGAGTTATTGCATGCATCATTGATGGTGTAAAATATAGGATAGTTTCCTGTTACAGTACCCGAATCAATAATAGACCAACCACCATTAGCATAAATTGTATCCCATTGTGTAAAAATGGTGACTTCGTAGGTAGAGCATTCTTCTATGTCAAATGCCCCTGAAATGAAAACAGAATCGAAACATTCAGTAGATGAACTTGCAAAAATTGTATCAGGCACTGAAAATAAAGGAGATATGGTGTCGGTCACTTTTATATACTGCGTGTCTTTTACAGTGGCCGCTGGATCGCAAATATTGATGACCGTCCAAACTCTTGCAATGTCATAAGTTGCTCCGCAGACCTGAACAGCTATATCTTGATAGTTAGATGTAATATCACATTCTTCATTGGTGTTTGCAGGATTGCCCATGAACAATGGAACTCCTGTTACGTCAGTGGAGGCTACATTCTGCCATGTACCGTCATTTGAACAGGCAAGTGGTGGATTGTCTGTTCCATCAAAATTTGGCGGAAACTCAACCATTCCAACATTATAGCGCATTGCGGTTATTATCTGTACACAGGTATCCTTTTTCCCAAATGGATCGGTAGAAACCCAGTATCGTGTTTTTTGAAAACCTATAGAATCTGGGCAAAGCGTAGAAGCAGTAATATCGAAATAGTCAATACTTAAATCATTATAACAGCCTATTGTATCAGGTGCTCCAACTAACTCTGGAATAAGTGGAGTGTTACAAACTATTGTAATATCTGGTGGGCATGTAATCGATGGGGGAGTTCCGCCTACAATAGTCGCTTCAGTTGAACATTGCAATCCATTTGAAATATGCTGGACTACAAAAGTGAAAGTCTGGCCGATTTCCTCCGCACTTATTTCGGGAGAAAGAATGTTTCCTCCGCCATCAATTTTAATAACTTGGAAATTATCAACACAACCCACCGAACTACCGTCAAGTAACTCTGCTGCATTGACTTCTCTTTCACAAAGACCATCCAATGAAAGCTCAACATTAGTAAGGCAATTAATGAAAGGTGGGAAAAATTCATTTAAAGTAACATTGAACGTGCAAGTTTGTAATTCGCCATTTATTGTAGTCGCCGCCAACGTAACTGTAGTCGTTCCAATATTTAAAAAAGAACCTGAAGGAGGGAAATATATTGTATCGGAAAGTTCTTCGGTGCTTTGCCAGGTTAATGTGTCAAATGATACATTCAGTCCACATTGACCAGCACTTAGGTTTATTTCTAGATCGTCAGGACATGTGAGCGTTAGCTCTCGGCTTTCGTTTGCAAAAAGTGAGATGGAAAATAAAAGGAGTACTATTGGTCTAAGAGCCTTAAAACAACCAATGTAGATGGTATTGATACGCAAGCTCATGGAATGGACATTTTGATTAAATTTTTTGTTTGGGATGCGCATTTGAACATATCCAAAGTACACTTTAGATAAATTGAATAATCGGTTAAAAATTTACAAAATGATGTCCGTCAAATTGGTCCAGAGAATAACTGGCTGAATGGGTGAGTGAATTAGATTAGGGTGCAAATTTAAAGAAAATTTCTATATACCGTCAAATAACAATACCTATAGCAACTGATTTCTTTTAAAGATGTTCATAAATTGCGAAAAAGGTCAAAATTTAACTTGAAAATTTCGTCTGCACCTCGCCTGAAACCAGAATAAATAATTGTTCTGATTCCAATGTTTTCAAATCAACATTCTTCATAATGAATTTAAGTATCATTCTTTAAGCTTTGATGCAACGGCGCTTTCGCTTTTGCGTAAAATCCCCTTTCTTCGCAACCTAAATTTCAATTACAGCAATGGCTGTGATAAGTAATGAACAAAAACTTGTCCATTATCTCATGGCCACAGAATTTAATATAATGGATTACAAGCCTCGTGAAATTGAGAAAAAGTGGAAACAGTGGTGGGAGGAGAATCAAGTCTACAAAGTTTCCAATCAAAGTGATAAACCCAAATATTATGTTTTGGACATGTTCCCTTACCCTTCAGGTTCGGGATTGCATGTGGGGCATCCGCTCGGATACATAGCCTCCGATATTTATGCACGATTCAAAAGAATGAATGGTTTCAATGTGCTCCATCCTATGGGGTACGATGCTTTCGGTTTACCTGCTGAACAATATGCTATTCAGACAGGTGTGCATCCTGCAAAATCTACTGCTGAAAACATCTCCCGATATCGGGCTCAATTGGATAATCTCGGTTTTAGTTTTGATTGGAGTCGGGAGGTGCAAACTTGTGATCCAAATTATTATAAATGGACACAGTGGATTTTCCTTCAACTGTTCAATCATTGGTATGACAACACTACTAAAAAGGCTCGCCCTATTGAGGAGTTGATTGCCATTTTTAATAAAAAAGGAAATGATATAGATGCTGCTAATTCACAGGATGAAAATTTCTCAAAAGAGGAGTGGGCAGCGATGGATGCCAAAGGGCAAAGTGATGTTTTGATGAACTATCGCTTGGCATATCGAAAAACTACCTATGTCTGGTGGTGCGAAGATTTGGGGACGGTCTTGGCAAATGACGAAGTAAAAGATGGTGTGAGCGAACGAGGTGGCTATCCTGTTGAACGTAAACCAATGTTGCAGTGGTCGCTTAGAATTACAGCATATGCAGAAAGGTTGTTGAATGACTTGAATGATGTTGATTTTTCTGATGCCATGAAAAAGATGCAGGGCAATTGGATTGGACGTTCCGAAGGGGCTCAAATGTTTTTCAATCTTGAAAATGGAGATGGGCAAATAGAAATATTTACCACTCGGCCTGATACGATTTTTGGCGCAACCTTTATGGTGCTTGCTCCAGAACACGATTTGGTCAAGCAAATAACAACACCCGCACAGGAAAAGGAAATTGCCGATTATTTGGCTTACGTAAATACCCGTTCAGAGCGAGACAGAATGGCGGAGACAAAAGAAGTTTCTGGGGCATTTACAGGAGCTTATGCTGCCAATCCTTTTAATGGTGCCAAAGTGCCTATTTGGATCGCTGAATATGTTTTGAAAGATTACGGAACTGGGGCGATCATGGCAGTGCCTGCAGATGATGAAAGGGATCGACGATTTGCTGAAAAGTTTGGTTTGGATATTATCGAGATCATTGACAAGAGTATGCACGATGGTGCTACTATAGAAGATAAGGTTGGCAAAATGATCAATTCCGATTTTTTGAACGGGATGGAGGTCTTGGATGCGATACAAGCCATTTTGCAAAAAATGGAGGAGAAAGGAATTGGAAAGCGGCAGATCAATTTCAAGTTGCGAGATGCCATATACAGTCGCCAGCGTTATTGGGGCGAACCATTTCCGATTGTTTATGATGAAAATGGAATTGCCCATGCCTTACCTGAAAATGAGCTGCCATTGGAGCTTCCAGATTCTGAAGATTTCAAACCAGCTTCTGGAAATAAATCTCCACTTGCACGAGTGGAGGATTGGGTGAACTTGCCGAATGGTTGGAAAAGAGAGACTGATACGATGCCTGGTTTTGCAGGTTCATCTTGGTATTTTCTTCGATATATGGATGCTAATAACGATAATGAGTTTGCCTGTCAGGAAGCCTTGAATTATTGGCAGGATGTGGACTTATATGTTGGTGGAACAGAACATGCAGTCGGTCATTTGATGTACAGTCGTTTTTGGCATAAATTCCTCTATGACAAAGGTTTAGTGCCAACAAAAGAGCCTTATAAGAAATTATTGAATCAGGGGATGATCCAGGGGGTAATCGAAAATATTTATTTATTAAAAGAAAAAGAGAATGGCCACAGCAAGTTTATTTGCGCTAAGCTGGCCAAGCAATCGGGCATTACTGATTATGTACAAATACCTGTTTTAGTTGATTATGTAGTCAATTATGGCTCACCCGAATCCCATCTTACGATTGATGCGATCAATAAATTTTTGAAATGGAGACCTGAATATGCTGATGCTATTTTTGAATGTTCAAAAGGTATTTTTCATAAAGGTGTTTTTACTCCAAAAGGTGATGCTGACGGAAGTAAACTCTTTACTTTTTCAGAAGTGGGTAAAATGTCAAAACGATGGTATAATGTAATAAATCCGGACGTCGTTGTAGAACAATACGGTGCTGACACTTTCCGAATGTATGAAATGTTCCTCGGGCCAATTGATCAAGCCAAGCCATGGGATACAAAGGGAATTGATGGCGTGTCAAAATTCCTACGGAAACTTTGGAGTATGTTTTTTGATGGTGATGGAAATTTTGCAGTGAGTGATGATGTGCCATCTAAAGCTGAAATGAAAGCATTACATACTTGCATCAAAAAAATCAAGGAAGATATTGAGCGGTTCTCATTTAATACTTGCGTGAGTGGATTTATGATTTGTGTCAATGAATTGAGAAGCTTGAATTGCAATAAGAAAGCTGTTTTGGAGCCATTGGTAAAATTGCTCTCTCCATTTGCACCACATATTGCGGAAGATTTATGGCATCGATTGGGTAATTCAGAAACTGTTTGTTTGGCAGAATATCCAGTATTTGATGCTTCCTATTTGGTAGAAGACTCCATTCCATATCCAATCAGCATCAACGGTAAAAAACGTGACCTGATTGAATTCCCGGCAGATGCATCAAAAGAGGATTTGGAGAAAATGGCCTTGGAGTTAGAATCAGTGCAAAAATGGATCGATGGAAAATCGGTCAGGAAAATAATTGTAGTTCCGAAACGAATGATAAATATTGTGGTAGGCTAATACCAAACAAGAGTCATCCCAAATTTTATCCAAAAGAATTGCGGGTTGGGAGTGACAAAACAGGTGGGTGCGGGGGCGGCACGGTGCGCTTGCATTTGTTTTGTCTTGATTTTTGGTTACTTTTTATCAAGAAAAAGTAACAAATAGACTGATTGTCAGATGATTAAGTATCTCCTTTTTTTCTTGATAAAAAAAGGAGCAAAAAAAATCAAGGCTGTATTTGTTTTGGCTAAAAATTGGATTTCCCTCCCGCTCGCGACCAGAGCCGCTCCTTCGTCGCTCGCTGATCGCTTTCTTGCCAATGCTGCAATCCCATTTTCTTAACGCCAAATCAAATAAGGCCGAACCATAAGCATCAGAAATCAATTAATTATGAAAAAAATTTGGGATGACTCATGTTTGATTTCTACTCGAAATTGATTTTGATAAAATTCACTTTGGCTAAAAATTTGCAATATGTTAATAACTGATATTCAATAGATCGGGTTGAAATTTAAACAATTTGATTTGGGGGTGTCAGTTTGTCTGGATAGATTGAATTACGGATTAATATTAATAGCCAAAATTTTTCAACATTGGCCTCAGCCTATTCAATTCTTAAAAGTCATAACTTGCACGTCTGATTGTTGAACTTAAATTTCCCATGAATGAAAGTGTTCATTTACCGAATTACAACCTGCATTTTCCTATCTACTTTTTTGGTTTCCCAGCTGCTTTCCCAAGATATTTCACCAAATTCTCCTAGTTGTGGATTTGATGAAATCCTCGAAATGCAACGACAGGCTGAGCCTCAAATTGAGGAGGAATGCAGATGGTTCTTGGAAGAGGCCATTCCAAATCTTTCATCCCAAGAAAGAAATGCACTCGAACCATTGATCACAGTTTCTGTGGTCGTGCATGTAATCCATTCTGGCGAGCCAGAAGGTCAGGGATCAAATATTTCTGACGATAGAATAGCAGCACAGCTGGCTGTATTGAATGAAGATTATTGTTCCTTGAATGAAAAATTTTATGACACACCAGCACAATGGACTGGGTTAGCAGGCACACCGAATATTCAATTTTTGTTGGCTGAAACGGATCCAATGGGCAACCCCACTAATGGAATTACTCGGAACAATATCCCGGTAACTGGACCTTCTTGGAACAACAATAATATCAATTCGGAAATAAAACCAATGGTTAATTGGGATCCTGAAAAATATATGAATATTTACGTGGTCTCTATTCCAGGAACTACTTCTTCCGGCGGAGTAGTAGGCTATTCAAATTATCCATTAACCTCACAAATAGGTACGGATCGAGATGGACCCGTAGTAGATTATAACTGGTTTGGAGGTCCTGGTAATGGTGCTTCTGGCTATAGGGCGCTAAGTCATGAAACTGGGCACTATTTAGGATTGCCCCATACATTCAATGGTAGCTCATGTAGTAGTGATGATAGCATTGCTGACACACCCAATATTGATGATGCAACCAATGCCTATGTCACGCTCGACTGTGATGACAATTTTCCAATTGGACCAACTTCTTGTGGATCAGAGCATCTCTATGTGAATTACATGGACTATACTACTGAGAATTGTTATACCTCATTTACGCAAGGCCAAATTAATGTGATGAGGTCTGTTTTGGATGGAACATCAACAGGATTTGGTTATGGAAGTAGGGAAGGGTTGGTTGATAATGCGCCTGATCAAGTTTTTATTCCATTCAATGATGCTGGGATTACCAGATTGATCTCTCCGGAAAATATCAATTGCACACCAGATTCGCTTACTCCAACTGTTACACTCAGGAATTTTGGTTCAGCCGACCTTAATTCTGTTACGATAAAATATCAAGTCAATAATGGCTCTGTCACAAGTTATTCATGGAATGGAAATCTATTTCCGGGGGAATTAACAGATGTTGAACTACCTGCTTTTTCTCCGCCGGATGGCGGCTATTTTTTTAATTGTTATACTGAAATGCCTAACGCTGTAAGCGACAATAGAATTAGTAACGATACACTTTCAGTTGGCATGTTTACCTACTTTGCTTTTGATCCGCCCATGGTTGAAACAGCAGAAGGTGAGACTGATTTTCCAACAGATCTTGGTACTTTTCAATTCAATCTTTCTGGAGATGATTTTGCCTGGGAAGTCACAGATGAAGTTTCAGGTTATGGATTTGGCGAAGACTGTTTTGTGTTCAATAATAGAGCTGGAGATTTATTGAATAATCCTGGTGGAACATTAGATGCGTTGATTTCCCGTCATTTTGATTTCTCAGATATTACTGGAGCTGCACTTTATTTTGATGTAGCATATGCACCTTATAGTAGCATTCAGCATGATACGTTGATCGTGCTTATCTCAACGGACTGCACCCAAAATTTTAACCAAATTGTCTATGTCAATGGTGGCAACTCATTAGCTACAGCTCCTGCAACCCAAGATATTTTTACTCCAACGTCATTACAATGGAGAACTGATGGAGTGGACTTGAGCAGTTATGATGGCATGGACGATGTGGCGATTGCTTTTCTAAATCTTTCAAGTTGGGGAAACAGACTTTTCATTGATAATATTCGTGTGGGTGTAAATTGCGGATTATTGGCTGCCGAATGGGACATCACGCCAGATGGATGTAATAATCCTCAGGGAGTCTGCACTGGTGCAGCTAGTGTTTCAGTTCCAATAAACAATGGAAATCTTAACTATCAATGGGAAGGTTATCCTTCTAATTACAATGAATCATTCATCACAGAAGCCTGTGCAGGAGAAGTAACTGTAACAATTACAGATGGATTTGGCTGTCAAATTGTTTCAACGGAAGAAATAACTGGCTCAGATGGCCCAGATCTTCAAATAACTTCGACTGATGTTTCTTTTTACAATGCTGGAAATGGCACAGCAACTGTCTCAATAAATGGAGGTGTTGCTCCCTTCATTTTTAATTGGAGTAATGGTGTAAATGCGACAAGCAGCTTTCCAATGCATACGATCAATAATTTGATAGAGGGAACGTACTCAGTTGATGTTGAAGATGCCAATGGTTGTATTTCAACAGCTGTCGTTGAGGTAGGGTCGGTTTGCACAGACTTTTTCATTTCAACCTCTACATGGGAAGTATCTTGCCATGGCGAAAGTGATGGATCTGCTCTTGCTAATGGGTTTTTAGGAGCTGAACCCTATTCCTTTTTGTGGAGCAATGGAGCAACTTCTCAACTGACGATTACCTTGCCCGCCGGAATGCACACTGTTACTGTCACTGATTTAAATGGCTGTCCAAGTATTGACACAGTAACTATTATTGAGCCGGATGAATTGATGATCAGTACTACCCATACAAACGAAACTGGTTTAAATGCAAATGACGGAACGGCATCTGCAAATGCAATAGGTGGTACGCTTAGTTATAGCTTTATGTGGAGCAATGGAGCAACAACTCAAACTGTACAAAACCTTGCACCTGGATTTTATGGTGTTACTGTCACAGATTCAAATGGTTGTCAGGACATTGGATTGGTTTCCATTCAATCTTTTTCTTGTGAAAACTTTGATGCTTCTGTTTCATGGACAGATGTTACCTGTTTTGGTGATGAAAACGGGACAGCGAACTTAATTGTTAATGGAGAAACCCAACCATTGACAATCATATGGAGTACAGGCGAAGCAGCAATTTTTGTGCAAGACCTCGCTCCGGGTGAATATACAGTAACAGTGACCGATGCTGCTGGATGCTCTTCAGAATTGAGTACAAATATTGGAGAGCCACCTGCGTTGAATTTGAATATCACCTCGACACCAGAAACTACAGTCGGTGGAAATAATGGTACTGCTACTGTTGTAGCAGCTGGAGGAACGCCATTTCCAGTAGGAGTTTATGAATATAATTGGAGCAATGGAGCTACTTCTTCTGAAATATCTAATCTCTCGCCAGGAAATTATGCTGTAACTGTTACTGATATGAATGGATGCACTTCTATGGCTTCGGTTGAAGTTGAGGCTTCAGATTGCGCATTGAGTATTCAGATGTCCATAACTAATGCAAGTTGTCCTATGCTTAATGATGGTACAGCAACAGTCGCTTCCGTTCTGGGTAGCACTCCACCATTGCAGTATAATTGGTCAAATGGACAGACAAATATGACAGCAGAGAATCTTGTTGCCGAGAATTATTTCGTGACAGTAACAGATGCAAATGGCTGTACGGTAAGTGGATGGATTGTTTTAACAGACGAGGATGAAATTCCACCGTCACTCAGTATCCAGCAAACGGTAACACTTGAATTACAAAGCGGGCCTCTTGATTTTGATGTAGGGCTAATCGATAATGGTAGTTTTGACAATTGTGGCCAGATAGACATTGTTGCTTCTCAAAACCAGTTTGACTGTTCAAATATTGGAGATAATCAAGTTGAAATAACAGCTACTGATGAAGCTGGAAATACTACTTCTCAAACCATAAATATAACAGTTGTAGATAATGGATTACCAATAATTACTTGCCCATCAAATATCACAACAACAGATTGCGGGCCGGTGATTTATGATGCGCCAATTGCCATAGACAATTGCGGTATTGCAGATATGTATTTGCTAGAAGGGCAGGGGAGTGGTGAGGTATTTCCTCTTGGAAATTCAGAAGTAACTTGGGAGGCAGTAGATGGAAGTGGCAATACTGCTAATTGTACTTTTACGGTAACTGTTGAAAGTAATTTATTGGTTGAAATTCTTGCCATTACGCCAGCATCGGGTGGACTTGCAAATGGAATTATCGAATGGATGACGACTGGCGGTACAATGCCCTATCAAGTGACCTGGTTTGAAAATGGAATACAGCTACAGAATTTTGATCCATTCCAAGTTTTACCTGGAACTTATGATTTATTGATAACAGATGCAAATGGGTGCAGTATGCTATTAGGTCCAATTGAAGTAGGTAATGCTAATAATTTGAACGATGTAAAATTAGAACAAACGATAAATATTTATCCCAACCCAACTTCGGGTATATTGACAATCCAATTTCCTGAAAGCGTAATTGGAAAAGGTGCCTTCAAAATCAGCAATTTAGCCGGCATGACTGTTTCTAACCAAATAATTGAGCATGTTCAACAAATTGAAAGATTAGATATTTCTACTCTACCAGCAGGGATTTACTGGATGCAGATCATAGTAAATGAAGGATTAGCTTGGAAGAAAATAGTGAAAATATAAAAGGACTTTTTTGAATTTATTTATCCAAAAATCATTATTAAATCATGTCTAAATATTTCTTGTTTACCGCATTAATTATCACGTTATTAGCTTTTTATGGGTGTGGGAGTGAACCAAGCCCTTCAACTGAAAATGCAACTCCAGTTCCAGAAGCTGATGGCCAGTTTTCGGGTAGTTTAGAAGAGTTGAAAGCCAATGCACTTGATGAAGGAGACATCTTTGGTCGGGTAAACCACTCTTTGGGGGTCATGCAAAAAGAGTTTCAAATTTCTCGAAACCTTAATCCAGCTCTAGGAAAAGTTACTGTATTTGTAGATGAAAAATTTACAATATTGATTCGAAGAGAATTGGATGGAAAAGTGACTGACACGAAAGTCAATCTCAAAAATTTAAATCCTGAAAATGGAGGAATGCGTTTAATCCCAGACCAAAATGCTGATGAGTTGCCAGGGTTTGCAGTTGCAGTAATCGACGGGCTCGAAGGGGTAGAAATCATTGAAGACAACAAGACCGTTTCTAAAAACGAACGAGAATTGAAAATTTACATGGCGAGTAGGGAAAATGTTCAAAATGTTATTCCTGCTTTTGTACAGGCCCTTCATGTCGTACATGGGAAGAATTAGGCAAAAAAAATGGAAAAATATACAAAGTAAAAGAGGAGCATAATTGCTCCCCTTTTACTTCAGTATCATGATATATTTTGGAAATCATACGTCATCATCTTCTGTAGAAGGATCGACAACATCTTCACCTAAATCTTCGAGATCAGAATATTTTTCTTCATACTCCTCTTTTACATCGTCTTTTAGATAACCCATGTCATCATAGTCATCATCGTTTTCGATAATGGCTCTGGCTTCAGTCACCGTCATTCTAACGAGATAATATTTTTCTTCCGCCTCAAATGGCAGAGCACTTACCATATTACCCTCTTTATTTTTGAATTTGATCAAAAAATTAGAAAACCCATTTGGATAAGTCAATTTTATTTGTTCTTGAATAAGAGGATCTAATTTGTCATAATCTTTGACGACCCTTGGCTTGGTGGTTGGTGTCATACCAGCTTTAATTTATTAACCTTATAATTTGTTGAAATACTTTCCAATATTACAAAGTCTAATGAAATTATGAATAGTGAGGTTGATTAAACGAGGTTATGCGGGCAAATATATTTTGAAAAGAATGTTTGTTGCAAGAAATTATGGTTTAAATATAGTTTTTTTTTCGGGATTGTTTTTTTGATAATAACGTGTGCAAAATACATGTGTTCACAATATTTCCTAAATTATATGCATCAATATTTTATATTTATTCAGACAGGAATATAGGCATCCTATATTAGTCTTCTAAAAATTTTGAAAATTCTTCCATCGCAGATAACTGATCTTGAGCCGTTTTAGGAGCAAAGTTATCTGAATTTGTTGTACTAACTCCAACTAAACCAAGCACTCGCTCTTTTAATCCATCTACAAATAGATACACTATTGGGACAACGACAAGGGTTAAAATCATAGAGCTGAGCAAACCTCCGATCAATGCCCAGGCAAGCCCATTCTTCCATTCGGCTGCAGCTCCTTGCGCTAATGCAATTGGCAAAAATCCAATAGCCATCGAAAGCGTGGTCATAAGGATTGGTCTTAACCGAGTTCTCCCAGCTTCGGTCAAGGCTTGTTTTGTATTCATTCCTTCCGATTTTGCCTGATTGGCAAAATCAACCAATAGAATAGCATTCTTTGCTACCAAGCCCACCAACATAATAATTCCAACAATGGAGAATATATCTAAAAGACTCATTGAGAGTGCAAGTCCTAATAAAGCTCCAACAATTGCAACCGGAATAGAGAAAATAACTGTAAATGGATGTACCCAACTATCGTACAGGGCGACAAGAATAAGGTACACTAAAATAATACTGGCGATAAATGCCAAACCTAAGCTTCCAAATCCCTCCTCTTGCTGGCGAATGTCTCCATCGTACGTTATTGAAATGCCTTTTGGTGGCGGCATTTTTAATTCAAAAAGTTCTTTGATGTCAAATCCAACTTCTCCGCTTGGTCTGCCAAGAACCTTGGACGTAATTGTGACAGAAGGCAATCTGTTTTTACGTTCAAGTTGATTGGGGCCAGTTGTTTGTTGAATTTGGGCAAATTGATTTAAATGAATCAATTGCCCTCGATTGTTGAGAATGGACAGATTGGCAATATCTTCAGCGCTGTTGCTGTTGAAATCATCCATCTTGATATTGATGTCGTATTCTTTTCTGGGAGTTCTGAATTGCGCATCTGTGTTGCCATTGAAAGCCGCTTGCATCGTTCCTCCGACCATTTCCATGCTGATACCAAAATTCGCCATTCGTTCTCTGTCTGTACTTACTCTGATTTCAGGAGTACCTTCTTCTATTGAAAGCTTGGCATCCAATGTCCCGGGAATTTGTTTTACTTCCTTTACCACCTTTTCAGCATACTCCATCATTTGGTTTTGATCAGCACCACTGATAAAAACAACAATTGGGTCTTGATCAGCGCCTCCAAAAAAGCTCACGGGAGCAGAAATAACTTTTACTCCTGGCAACCTCATTTCGAGTCCATCTCTAATTTTTTGAGCATAATGATCGGCTACTAACTCTCGTTGTTCTTTAGGCACCAACTTGATACCCAACTCACTCATATAGGGCGTTTCACGGCTATTTACCATCCCACTCGAAAAACCAACTGTTGTAAAAACACCTGTAATTTCAGGCTGTTCCGCTAAAAACGTTTCTGCTTTCAATGTCGCTAAATTGGTTTCTTTAAGAGTTGCATCTTTTGGTAATTCAAGTTTTATAATAAACTCACCTCTATCACCATGAGTCACAAAAGAGCTTCCTATATATCCATTTGTCAATAATAAAAAAGAGGAGAAGAAAATAACTGTTGTGAGGGTGAGTACCAAAATAGCATTTCCATAGAAGTTGAAGTGTTCTTTTTTCTTGACCCCGGTTTCTACTTCAATTGCTTTCAATTTTGAAATATAAGTTGCTCGATAAGGGATCTTTATGGGTCTCAACAGTCTTTCAATTTGTCTTGCATACCAATTGTTCACTCTTGTCAAAATCCGCTCAAAGCCGTTGAAAATGTATCCTGCGAATGATTTTTCCTTAAATTTCTCCAACCTTGAAAATCGGCTGGCAAGCATTGGTGTAAGCGTGAAGGACACGAAGAGCGACATTAGCGTAGAGAAAGTCACAACCAATGCAAATTGTCCCATGATTTTACCAACAGTTCCTTCAGCCAAAGCGATTGGGAAAAATACAACTACATCTACGAGGGTAATCGATATAGCTGTAAAAGCAATTTCATTTCTTCCCAATAATGCCGCTCGCCACCGGCTCTCACCTTTTTCAAGATGCCGATATATATTTTCCAGAACAACAATACTGTCATCCACCAAAATACCTACCACTAATGACATAGCAAGCAAAGTCATCATGTTTAGCGTAAATCCGAATGCATACATCATGATGAGTGTTGCTACAAGTGAGGTCGGAATGGCAAGCATTACTATGATTGCATTCCTGATAGAATGCAAGAAAAAAAGCATCACAATAGCTACCAAAATAATGGCCAGAGTGAGGTCATGAACTACCGCATTTACTGCTTCTTTGGTAAAATCTGTCTGGTTATTTGCTACCGCAAAATCAAGTTCTATATCACTAAATTGGGTCTTTAATCCATCTAATTTGGCGATCACACCGTCGGCTACTGCAACGGCATTGGCATCTGTTGATTTGAGTATTTGGAGACCAATGCCACTTTTCCCATCCGTTCGACTGATTGTGGTTCGATCCTTTTTACCATCAATGACTTCAGCGATTTCTCCAAGCTTAATGGCTGCACCAGATTGTATATCGTTTGCTATTGTCAACTCTTGCAATTCATTTAGATTGCTAAATTTCCCAGAAAGCCTGATGATGACTTGTTCGTTTTCATTTTCCAATTTTCCAGTTGGGAAATCCAAGTTCGCTGTCTTAACTGCCTGAATAATTTGGAGAATGCTCAACCCTCTTGATTCCAGCGCTTGGCGATTTACATTAATTCTAATTTCCCTTTCCTGTCCCCCGATAACCCTTACTTCGCCAACTCCTGCAACACTCGATATTGTTGGCTTAACCTGATCCATTATTATATCATAGAATTCAGTAGAGGAGGCATTTGAAGTCACACCGAGACTAACGATGGGAAATTCATCGGAAGCAAATTTTGTAACGGAGGGTGCTTCTGCTGTTTCGGGTAGTAACCTTGCCCTAGCATTTATATTTCGCTGAGCATCTTGAAGTGCAAAATCAATGTTTGTTCCATCCTTCAGCTCAATAAATATAAAAGATAGACTTTCTAATGAGTTGCTCCTGATCGAAACAACATTCTCCATGTTTGAAACAGATTCTTCAATAATTTTGGTGACCGAATTTTCAACTTCAGCTGGACTCGCTCCTGGATATACGGTATTAACGATGATGAATGGCATGCTGAATTTTGGGATCATCTCATAGCCTAACTTTGTATAACTATAAATCCCTGCAAGCGTGAGCACAGTGAAAACAACAATAATCAAGGAGGGACGTCTAATCGATATTTCAGTAATTGACATGTTTTGTTGGTGATTTATTTTTTCGGCTTTTCTTCACTTCAGTTAACTTGAGTAAAGTTGACGTCATTCCTTGTTTGCAACAGTTATATCCATTCCGTCTTCTAAATTGATTTGACCCGAGAGAACTATCTTTTCTCCAGCACTAAGCCCATTTCTCACTTGAACCCAGTCACCAAAAATATTTCCCGTCTGTATGGATCGCAGAACTGCTTTTTCTTCTTCGACCACATAAATCTTTGCATCTTGTAAATTTCCAACAATGCTTTCTCTTGGTACTGCCAATAGTTCCCGATTAGCACCACCATCGAAATATGCGGTACCTGTCATACCTGCTTTGAGATTTTGATTTGAATTGACTATTTCGATTTCGACCAAATATCTCTTAGCCATCCCAGCGTTTACATCGATGAAAACTATTTTCCCTTCAATAATTTGATCAGGCAAAATATCTGCCCTGAGTGATACTTTTTGTCCTTTTTTGACATCGATAACCTGCTCTTCGGTCAAATAAACTTGCAGCTTCAACCTGTCGATATTCGTGATGGAGCAAATCTGCATGGATGGAGCAACAAGTGATCCCTGTTCGATCATTTTATTTGAAATGACTCCGGAAATTGGAGCCTTGACTTCTGTCATTGAAATTTGTTTCTCAATAGATTCAACCTGAGTGTCAAGATTATCTATTGCCAACTTCGCATCATCCAATTGCTGTTGGGTAATACCGCCATCTCCAAGGAGATTGGCTAATCTTTTATAATCTGATTGTGCTTTTTGAAGATTGTTATTTGCTGTTTTCAACTGAATCTTTAAAAGGTCATTATCAACAGATAGGAGAGTCGCTCCCTTTTTTACATAATCTCCATTTGAAAAGCCAAGCTGTGTTACTTTACCAGCCGCTTCACTCATAACAACCACTTGTTTGTAAGGGGAAAATGTTCCAATTGATTCATATTTCCCTTCCCACATTGCTGTGCCAACAATTCCTGTTACAACTGGAATAATGGAATTTCGCTCTTGCGTCATTTTGGCTTCCTGTTCAATCTTGGCTTTATTTTTTTCGAGCTGCTTATATCCGAGGTAGCTCAATCCACCAACTACCATGATCCAGATAAGGGCTTTGATAAGTTTCTTCATTCTTCAGGAGTTTTTCAAATAGGGTTTCCAAATTATTATTCTGCCAAATCGATCAGCTTACCATTGGCATGCAGTAGGTCGATTTCAGCTAATTTAATTTGGGCTAAAGTTTTGAAATAATTGGTTTGGGCTTCACGCATTGCTGTTTCTGCTGAGAGTAGCTCTGTAATTGGAGCCAGACCTTCTTTAAATCTCTTCGATGCTATTCTAAACACCTCTTCTGCGACTTTCTTATTTTCTTTCACAGCTTGGAAATTGTTCTTATTTAATTGTAAAGCTGTAAGTGCATCTTGATGTTGAAGCTGGTAGGCAAGGGAAGTATATCTGATGTCGGCATTTACTTTAAGCATATTAAGCTGGGCAGTTTGCATTTTACTGTCTTTGAACATGCCATCGAATATTGGAAATTTAAAATACATACCCATTTGGGAAAAGTCTGTCCAGCGTTTGCCATCCGTGAAACTGCTAAAGTTGTTGGCTTGCCATTCATAATTATAGCTTCCAAAAAGACTTACACTTGGAAAATATCCCGATTTCCAACGACGGAAGTCCAAACTGTACAGATCTTTTTGAACATTAAACAGATGCAGCAAAGGGCGTTGGTTATACAATGCATTGACCGTTAATTGATCTGTTTCATTAAAAGTAGATTCTGAAATTGTGTCCAACAGCACCAATTCAGTGTCAAGCGGCATTTGCATTGCAAATTTCAATGCCCTTAAAGTTTGCTCAAGTGTCAGTTCCAGGTTCGTAATTTGAGTTTGTAGATTTGATTGCTGAACCAGCAGTCGATCGTAATCTATCTTTTTTGCAAAACCGTTTTCAAATTGTTTTTTGGTGACAGTAAGCAGTCCGTTTATCTGCTCAAGGTTGGCGTCAAGGATGCCCTTTTCAATTGCAGTAAGCTGGACAACATAGTATAGTTTGGCAGTTTGGTGTATAACCTCTTCTTTGCTGTATTCTTTATTTATGGTATAAAAATCATTCAACTTCTTCGTACCCTCCAAAGCTAAAAGCCATTGACGATCGAAAAGCATTTGATTTAATTGGATGCCTGCATTTGCGTTCCAGTTTGTGCCAAACTGTAGTTGTGCAAAATCACCGGGTTGTCCACCCACAAATTCGGCAGGAATGAGACTGGTTCTAAGTGCCAAATTGTTCAAGATAGTTGCACTGGCATTGATTTGAGGAAGTCCACTGCTGATAGCTTCTCTGAGTGTTTGCTGCCCAATCTGAATATCAATGTCAGCTTTTTCTACATTGGGATGATGCTCAATGGTATGTCTTAATGCAGATTTTAAATCCAATGCAACCTGGCTGTAGACAGCAAGATTTATAAAAAGAAATAAAAGAATAAATGGCAAGCGTTTAACAGATTTACTATTCATATTTCGGGCTTGATATGTGCAATCATACGTCATTCGATTTCGGCATGAACAGTCGGTTTACTGTATTTTCTCCATAAATTAATTCCCTTGGAAGTGGCGATTGCATGTACATGATAGTTGTACATTTCCTCAATCATTCCTCGTTTATCGATATTGGCTACTGAAAGTTCATCTAAAATAAAAAGGCTAGATTTGGCATATATTTTAGCAGCTAACAAAGGGTTGATATTTTCCCTATAAAGCCCTTCTGCGATGCCTTTGATTATGTTTTGAGTGAAACACTTGATTATGAAAGCAGTGTGGTCATTCATTAATATATCAAAGGATTTCCTGTAATATTTTTGGAGATCGTAAACTGTACTTGGTGAAACTTCCTCGATGTCTTTTAAAGCAAAAGCGCTGATTTTTTTGAGTTCATCAAGTGCGTCAACAGAGGAATCGATGGTTTCTTTAATGAAAACCTGTTCTCTTTCCACATGAGATTCGATGACTGTTTCAACCAGTTCATTTTTGTTGGCGAAATGAGTGTATAAGGTTTTTTTTGAAATGCCAAGTTCACGGCTTAAGTCATCCATTGAGACACTTTTGATCCCATATTTTAGAAAAAGTTCTTCTGCTTTATTAATTATTTCGAGTTTCAAATCCATGCAAAACTTATTGCTTTATCAAATGAGCAGCAAACATAGGAAACTTTCAATGTATTAAAAGTTTCCAAGAGGTCGCACAAAAAAATATCCGCCTTTCCTTTTCAGGAAAAGACGGATATGTCTTCAAATTTATCTTGGGAATCAGGTATTTTGCTTTGGTGGTTCCCACAGTTCAATTTTGCGGCCTTCCGGATCGATGATCCATCCGAACTTTCCAAATTCAGAATCTTCCGTTTTATTTATGACTTCTACTCCTTCTACTTTCAGGGTTTCCAATAATTCGTGCAAATTTTCGACCTGATAGTTAATCATATAGTCATGTTTGCTTGGTGCAAAATAGGTGGTATCATTTTTAAAAGGGCTCCAAGCTGAATACGTTTCTTCTGATGGCTTGTCGTGACGCCTCCATGGAAAAACAGCACCCCAAGGTTCGACAGGAATTCCTAGATGTTTTGAATACCATTCCTTTACAGATTCATTGTCTTTGCACTTAAAAAAGATGCCGCCAAGTCCTATTACTCTTTTCATATTTTTTTACAATTAAGGATTAAAGATTCAATTAACTGCCTTTAGTTTTTAGGAAAAAAGAACTCAGTAATGAGATTCCTAATCCGACAGGGAATATTTCAAGCAGTGTTACGCCAGCCATAATTAAAGGATTCTTATACATTTCACCAAAGTCTTCATACTGTTTTCTTGCATCTTCAATTTCAGCTTGGGTCGATCCTTTTTCAGCCATTGTTTCAAGTAAATACTCAGTATATTGCTCCATGAACTGTCCCGCTGTTTCGGAGGTATGAAAGTATATCATCCATCCAACCACATAAAATACGGAAGCAACCAATGTTATTAATAAGCCAACTTTCATTGCATGCCCAAAAGTGATGACTCCTGCTAATTGTTGATCTCTATAAGACTTGGTCCCAAAGTAGATCATAGAAAGAGAAACGATCATGGAAATATATCCCATTGTTTCTCCCAATTTGAAATTGAAATCTCCTTCAGTATTAGTCATAAATGATTGTGAAGCGAGCATTAAGACCAATACAATAACACCTGCTATTGATCCGAATGTAAGAATGTGCTTTTTCATGATAAAATATTTTTTTGTTAAACAATGATGCAAATCAACTGGGATTGCTCGCATTTTGCATCACCAAAAAGTACTAAACTAACGAAAGGTGTAAATTTCACCCAAAAGTACTACTCTCTTAAAGTATTGATATTCAGTTGGATAGAGATTCTTCGTTAAGCAGGCCAATTTCGACGGCTCTTTGAACGGCTTGGGTTCGCCGTTTTACATCAAGTTTAGCGAAGATATTAGAAGAGTGGGTTTTAACCGTATTGGTGGAAAGAAATAGGGAATCTGCAATTTCCTTATTGGATTGCCCCTTTGCAATTAAAGTCAGCACTTCAAATTCCCTTTGGCTGATTCCATGTTTATTCAAAAGAAGGCCAATGTCAATTTGGGTATCAATTGCTTTCTGAGGTTGAAAAGATCGTTTGCCTTTCGTCAATTTTAGGCCTACCCATATTCCAAGTACTGTGAAAAATACTGCAATCACGCCTATATAAACTTCCGTTGAAAGATCATGGACAAAGAATCGATACTCTACGAATTGGAGGATTCCAGTTAAAATAGCGAGCATTAAGCCGTATAGAAGAATGGTCTTTTTCACAGGACAAAAATAACTGCCTTATTTGAAAAAAAAAGGTGGCTGCCCAATATTGGGCAGCCACTACGTCATTTACTCTCACTAATTGTATGAAACTTTAAATCTTTATATTCTTATTTATCTGAACAACATTGTGCTAATCATGTTGCAGCAAAATACTACTTTTTATGAAATAATGATTAAATATCTTTTGTCATTATGAAATCTTACTTTGCAAAGACGCTGCCATTTTGCTCACGGTTGGTAGGGGACAAAAAAAATATTGTGGATTCGAAAATAAGGGTATGATATGGTGAGACTAAGAGAAGATGGATTTGATCAGACCAGCTAACTTAAATTTTTTCCCAATTCCATTAGATTGGATTTTGATCTGTCGTATGAAAGTTTGGCCGTCACATTCGATCCATGCATTGTATTCGCCAGACTTGAATTTTGAGACATCAAAAATGACCTCATTTTGGCCTTGAATACCATCCAATTCTTTCTGTAGCATTGATTGCCCAGAAATGTTCAGGATTATTATCGAGAGCCTTTTCGGCTCAATTAGGTTAACAGAAATTTTAGCTTCAGGTGATTCCCCGCCAATAACTTCAAATTCTCCTATCCAATTTGTTTTGCTATCGGAATTTACTCCCATCCAATTCTTTTATAATCTTGACGCAATTCTTTACAAATGGTTACTTTTTGAGGACTATTTAAATCTGATGATTGGAGATATACGCAAATGTAGTGGGTTTGTTATATATTATTTTAGCAAGTTGAATAATTGGAGTTAAAAATGTCAAATAAGTACCAATTTTAATACAACCTCTTATGAAAACCTTTTGACACTCTCTAAAATATACATAGGTCTGTGCTTTATCTCCTGGTAGATATTTGCCAAGTAAATTGACATAATGTATAGCATTAAGCAGGTGATAGCGAAGAATATGGAAGTCAAAACTACCAAAAAGGTCCATCCAGGAATGGCCTCATGGTAGGTGCCAAATAAATCAATGTTGGTCATTTTCACTTTTACAGCGTTCGCTATTACAATACCCATAAAAACAAGAGAGACAAGGAAAATCCAAAGCAATAATGTCCGTAGGAAATTTGTAAAAGATGATATGGCTACAAGTGAGGTCCTGAATTTGTCACCAAAATTTGTATGATCCTCAACCAATATTTCTGTTACTTCTATATAATCGGTGCTGTACCCGATCAGGGAATAGATGGCTTTCATGTACCTGAGATTCTCTCTAAGTCTTAAAAGAGAATTTAAGGCCCTCCTTGAAATGATGCGGCTATCATGCGCTTTTTCATCAATCTGAAGTTCTGAATATTTTTTTAGAATCCAGTAAAAAAGCTTGTAAAACAACGTGTATTGACTTTTTATTTGCCTCTTTTTTGCTTTCAAATAAACAATGTCGCTGCCAGCTGAACTTTTTAAATACAGCTCTTCTATCAACTCAGGTTTCTGATAAAATTTGATGTCAAAAATTACAGTATAGTCTCCATTCGATCTGTCGAGGCCAGCAACAATCGCATGATTTCTATTGACTGGTGACGAGAGATTTAGCATGAAAATATTTTGTTTCAAAGAAGGCTGGAGCGCACCAATTTCATTGCTAAAATCCCTTATATATGTATTGTTGACTAAAATTATTTCATAGTCAGAAAACGAGCTGTCAAGGACATTGAACAGATTGTTAAGGTAGGCATTCAGCAATTTTGCCTGATCCTGATTTTCTATAACTGCTACTATTGAAATAAAACTGTTATGCACTATTTTTCTTTAAGATTGATAATGAAGTAGTTTGAAAACATCAACTATCCATTAGTTGATCGTAAAATATCTTTTCCGAAGAATTGGCCCAGATAGCAGCACGTTTCATAAATTGACTATAACTATCATAAACCTTTCTTGCAAATGGATCTGAATCTGCCAATTCTTCCAGCACTTCTTTTGTGATCTTTTTTAGCTGAGAAAGCACCTCTTTGGGATATTGCCTTACATCTACGTTTTCTTCTGTCAGAAGTTTTTCCAAATACACCGCATTTTTTGTTTCAAATTCAGAAAGCATCCAGTGGTTAGCCCTATAAGATGCTGCTCGAATGATCTGCTGTAAATCTGCTGGCAGCTCCTCAAATTTTTCCTTGTTGACAATAATTTCTAAAACTGACCCCGTTTCGTGCCAACCCGGGGAATAATAATACTTCGCAATTTGATGAAAACCAATTAAATAATCGTGGTAAGGCCCTATCCATTCGGTTGCATCTATCACACCTCTTTCAAGGCCAGTAAATATTTCTCCTCCAGCAAGGAGGACTGGTGTTCCCCCTGCTTTTTGTACTACCTTAGCGCCAAGTCCAGGCATCCTCATTTTTAGACCATTAAAATCTGCCATTGTATTTATCTCCTTATTGAACCAGCCTCCCATTTGAAATCCTGTGTTACCGCCTGGGATTGGTATTAATCCAAAATCGGCATAAAGTTCTTCCCACAATTGAAGGCCTCCTCCACACATGATCCATGCATTTGCCTGCTGGGCGTTCATTCCAAATGGGACTGTCGTGAAAAATGCAGCTGCCGGTGCCTTCCCGACCCAATAATAGGATGCCCCGCTTCCTAATTCAGCGGCATTACTTTTAACAGCATCGAATGTTTCAAGTGCCGGCACCAATTCTCCACCTCCGTAAACTTTGATTTCCATTCTGCCAGCTGACATTTCATTCACCCATTTTGCAAATAATGCACAGCCCTCGCCAACTACTGGAAAGTTTGGTGGCCAAGTGGTAACCATTCGCCATTGATATTTTTTTCCGCTAATTATCCCTGGAGAAGATTGTGATTGAGCAGAATTGCCTCCGCCTAAACCTCTGATAACAAATGGTAAGGCAATCGTGCCAGCGGCTATTCCTTTTATGAATTTTTTTCGTTTTAGCTTACTCATTGCCAAAATGTTGAAATTGCAATTGTTAACTGAATCGCCAAAAATAGTAGAAGCATCCTATTTATGTAAGAATTGTGTAGGCTATTATCAAGGGATAATAATGCCCTCCTCATTTTGTTTTAAAATGTTTTAACATGTACATTTGTAAAACAAAAAATGTTTTATGGCTAATTCGCAATATATAAAAGGAAGGGGAGCTCAAATAAATACACCGAATCCTTTTCAAGAATTGGAATATGATTCTAATCCGAATTCAAATTTGGATCTGGGTGAATCACTAAAAACTGAATACATTACTGTCCAGCCTAAAACAATGCTAAATAAAGTGACCAGCCCTGATATTCCATTGGAGTGGTCGCTGAATCCATATCAAGGTTGTGAGCACGGCTGTGTTTATTGCTATGCAAGAAATACACATCCTTTTTGGGGGTATAGTGCAGGGACAGATTTCGAACAAAAGATTCTGGTGAAAAAAGATGCAGCAATACTGGTTGAAAAGAAGATCAAAAACCCAAATTGGAAAGCTTCACCCCTCATGCTTTCGGGGAATACAGATTGTTATCAGCCTATTGAAAAGAAATTAGAAATTACCCGATCAATTTTAGAGGTACTTTGGAAGTACAAGCATCCAGTCGGAATCATCACCAAAAACAGCCTTATCCTGCGGGACTTGGACATTTTAAGAGAGATGGCTAAAAATAATCTTGTCCATGTCTCAATTTCAATTACTACACTAAATGAAGACCTTAGAAGATTTTTGGAACCTCGTACTGCAAGCATTCAAGCAAGACTTCATACCGTTGAACAGCTATCAAAAAATGGTATCCCAGTAAATATTATGTTTGCTCCAATTATTCCAGGTCTGAATGAACATGAGATTTTCAAGATGGCGGAGTGGACATCAAAATTAGGTGCAATGAGCATGGCATACACGATGGTTAGATTGAATGGAGATGTGGCAGTGATTTTTGAAGATTGGCTTAGAAAAGCATTTCCAGATAGAGCAGATAAAGTGCTAAACAAAATAAAAGAATGTCATGGCGGACAGCTGAAAGATAACCGATTTGGAAAACGAATGGTCGGTGAAGGGAATATTGCTGAGATCATCCGTAATCAATTCAAATTAGCTAAGCGCAAGTATTTTGAAGGAAAAATTATCCCGCCTTATAACCTCGACTTGCATGAACAAATCAAGAATCCACAATTAACGCTGTTTTAATAGAAGAGAGTTAAAGAGACTGTTAATAAATGCTGGCAATCAACCATCATTTACCTTTTTTGTATTTTGGCGGATTCAAAATTCAAATCTATGTTCAAAACCTTCCTTTCTTGTTTGTTTCCATTATTTGCTACACTACTATTTTCACAAGATCAAATTGATTTAAGCTCGCTACAGTTTCGAGAAGTTGGCCCATATCGAGGTGGTCGTGTCACAGCTGCAACGGGAGTTGATATGCAGCCTAATGTGTTTTATATGGGAGCCACTGGAGGTGGAATTTGGAAAACGGAAGATTATGGAATTTCATGGAAAAATATTTCTGATGGATTTTTTGAAACGCCTTCAATTGGTGCTATAAGGGTTGCCCAAAATGACCCCAATATAATTTATGCAGGGACCGGAACTGATGGATTGCGAAGTAATATTATTGCAGGAAAAGGAGTCTATAAGTCGATTGACGCAGGAAAAACATGGAAAAACATTGGGCTTAAAAAAACAGGACATATAGGGGCTGTTGAGATCGATCCTGCTGATCACAATAGGGTATTTGTTGCAGCTATCGGGCAAGCTTTTAATGCGAACAAAGAGCGTGGTGTTTTCAGAACAGAAAATGGAGGAAAAACTTGGGAGAAGGTTCTACATCTTTCAGATACAACTGGATTTGCGGACTTGGAAATTATGCCTACCAATTCAAAAATAATTTACGCAGCAGCTTGGAGGGCTGAAAGAAAGCCTTGGACCATTATTTCTGGAGGAAAAGAAAATGGGATCTATAAATCCGAAGATGGGGGAGATAGCTGGCTCAAATTAGAAAATGGACTTCCAACCAATATAGTTGGAAAAATTGATTTAGCAGTTAGTAGAGCTGATTCAAAGGTTTTATATGCATTAATCGAAGCACCTGATGGAAAGGGTGGGTTGTATCGATCCGACGACCAAGGAACCTCGTTTAAGCAAGTTTCCTCTAACACATCATTAACGATCCGGCCTTTTTATTTTCTAAATGTAGATGCCGATCCTACAGATGCCAACATAGTTTATGTGAACACACTTCGTTTTCATAAATCAATAGATGGGGGTGCAACATGGAAGACAATCAGTACACCGCATGGCGACAATCATGATATGTGGATCAATCCTGATAATCCAAATTTGATGGTACAGGCCAATGATGGTGGCGCAAATGTGAGCCATAATGGAGGTAAAAGCTGGTCTTCTCAATTTAACCAGCCAACTGCTGAGTTATATCAAGTTGAAGTTGATGAGCAGCATCCGTATTGGTTGTATGCTGGTCAACAGGATAATTATTCAACAGTTTCAGTTCCGAGCCTGCCGCCAGGTTCACACCAATTGGGAGCCTCTGGTTTTATTATGAAT
>CALNYY010000097.1:0-236231 GCA_942490835.1 uncultured Saprospiraceae bacterium | reverse complement strand
CGAAAACCATACAAGACCCAGAACCCAGATAAGGCACAAATGCACTCCGGTTTATGATTGGCATCTTTATAGTTCCGGTGGGCGGCATTGATCGAGGATTCCCTGCTTGTTTTCGATTTCAAATCCTTTGACAGCCAGTTCCAGTCCCGGGATGGGCCTGAATGGAAAGGGGTCTTGGCCGCCGCGAGTACCTTGAAGAGATACGGCAACTGGTTGTGAAATTTTTTAGCGACCTTGTTGCCCAGAATAGCTTGCAGGATTTCGGGCGATTAAGTCAGTAACGATATCCATTGGCCCTCGTAATTGACCAGGGATGGGGCTTTGGGATGGGCGCCCATCCAGAGCTCGGCCACGGGCTCGGGGGAGAAATTCTTCTCTCCCAAAAGCTCCTGTATGGCGGTAGTGGATCCCCAGGCATACTTTTGTACCGTGTTTTTTAGTAATCCAATGGTCAGCATGATATCTCCGTTACAGGGCAGGCGGTTATATGTTAAAAAATATTTATGTTTTTGTCAAAATGGACGATATAAGAATTTGATATCGAAGCAAAATTTTGATAGCCGGGCTCAACCGCATTTGGGGATGGCAGATCGGATAAAATTTCTGATAAAGGGCTGATGGGTCTAACATGGTGAGTCTGCGAAACTTTCAATTGACATTCACCGGCCGGTTCACGCCTTTGATAGATTTATAAAATACTGAATTATTGACGGTTATCGGCTTAATGTTATATGATAGTGACATCAGGATACAATGGCCAATCTTCTCAAAACTTCCAGGCCGAGGGTCTTTTAGCATATAAACCAATAGTCTGAATTTCAAGCTAATAAATCATATGATCGTAATTGAATCAGCCGGCATTACTGACAGGGGTAAAAAGCGCAAAGCCAATGAAGATTCCCTGTTTCTTGAGGATTCACTGGGGCTTTATGTGGTCGCGGACGGCATGGGAGGCCATCAGGCCGGTGAGGTCGCGAGTAAGCTGGTGGTCGACACCATCGAAAATTATATCAAAAACAGCCGGGAAAGTGCTGCCGACGAAAATCTTGTTCATTGCGACAAAGCCCTCTCCCTTGAAGCAAACCGGCTTCTTTCCGGAATCTATGTGTCGAATAGCGTCGTTCTTGAAGCCGCCCGGGCCAACAGCTCTTATCGCGGGATGGGTTCAACCGTTTCGGCCGTGTATTTCACCGATGGTACCCTCATTGCCGCCAATGTTGGTGATAGCCCGATTTACCTCATACGCGACGGCAATGTCAAGCTGCTGTCAGTTCCCCATACCGTGCTCGCTGAACAGGCAGCCCTAAACCCGGAAAATGCCGCCAAGCTGGGAAGGGAATTCAGACACGTGTTGACCCGGGCCATGGGCACAGAAGAATCTGTAAAAGCAGATATTTATGAAATTCAATGTTTTAAAGATGATATCCTGGTGATCAGCTCCGATGGCCTGAGCGACAAAGCAGCCCCGGAAGAGATCCAGCGACTGGTTGACGGCAATGGGTCTGATGCGGCCTGTCAGAGACTTGTTGATCTGGCCAATGATCGCGGCGGCGATGACAATATCACGGCCATCGTACTGAAGGTCAAAATGGTTAAAAACACACCAATGAAATTTAACCGCATTGTTGCAATGGCTAAAAGAATATTTTTCAGGTTGATGGATAAACATCAAATCTAAATCAGTTATTGGCTCCTGCTGGCTGCGTTCAGCAGAAAATCATCGAAGCATTATTCGAGACAATCGATATGCCGATATTAGAATTAAATTTTAGAGACAAACCGCTCGGAAATTATCCGCTCCAAAAGGGCAGTTTCTCTGACCATCGGCCGGCAGAAAAGAATAATATCGTCATCGACAACCTGGCGGTATCCAGTCATCATGCCAAGATAGATTCGGTGGGTGACGGATTTGTGTTGATTGACCTTCAGAGCAAAAACGGATCATTCGTTAATGAGAAACAGGTTGGCTCGCATTGGCTGAAACAAGGGGACATTATAAACATCGGCAAACATTCTCTCGTCTTCTGTTATTCCGAGGAGGAGGATGTGCCCGAGGACGAATCCGATGAAATTGAAAAGACCATGGTGATGGATACAAGCAAATATCGATCCATGGTAAATAAGAGCACACCGGAGCCGTCCACTCCGAAAGATGTCAGTGCAAAAAAAAATGATACCATCGCTGTCCTGTGAGTGTTGGATGGCGGCAGGGGTCAATACAAGTGCCGCAAATCGATCACCAAAATAGGAAAACATCCCGATTCGGATATTGTCGTTAAAGGTTTCATGGTTGGACCCACATCGGCAACCATCAACCGAAAACCGGATGGCTTCTACTTCAGCTACATCGGCGGCATGTCTCGGCCGAAATTGAATGCCAAGAAGGTCAACCATGAGATGCCTCTGCACGATCGTGATATTATCGAAACCGGTTCCTGCAGGCTGCAGTTTTTTGTACGCAAGTCGGTCAAATCCAAGAAAAAGGCACCCAAAAAAAATACAGCCCCTCCTAAGGCATCCCCCGAATAGGCAGAACGGCGTCATTTAAACAGGTAAGTGACTGAATCTAAGAAAGTTAGCTGCTTACGGGAAGTCAGTAAAATTCCAAGCACCAAAAAATGATGGATTCGTAAAAAGTCAAATTGGCGCGCTCCGGTGCCCCTTTCGGGGTTTCGATCCCGGCGGCTAAATTCCAAGAACTCGTCGCCAGCTCCTCAAACAGCTTGGAATTCTTAACGCCGCCGGTGTCGAAACCCTTTTCCCGAAAGGGGCAATGTCGCTTACCAATCCGACTTTTTACGAGACTGTCAAAAACTAATGGTTTAGGATTTGCTTTGACATTGGCTGATCTTCCCTGAATCGACCGCCCGTGGATTCTTTTCCAAAAAAATGATATAGCTCGAACATGAAAGTCGTGTTTATTCATTATCATTTGCAAACCGGCGGGGTCACAACGGTTTTAAAACAACAGCTGGCTGCCATGCCGGACGGGTGGCCGACTCTAGTCCTTACCGGACAGCCACCGCCGTCGTCCTTCCCCGCCCCCTTTGTCCATATTCCCGAACTTGGTTACAGCAGCCGGAACCAAGATCGATACGAACCGGATACCGTGGCCCGGACCATCCTGAGGGTCATCCATTCAAGGTTTAACGGCTCCTGCGACCTGCTGCATGTCCACAACCCCACCCTGGCCAAAAACTACCAGTATTTGGAACTGCTGAAATCTTTGCAGCAAAAAGGTGCCAACCTCCTGCTGCAAATTCATGATTTTGCCGAAGACGGCCGTCCCCAGCCCTATTTTGTCGAACAATATCCGGCTGATTGCCATTACACTGTCATAAACCGGCGGGACTACGATATTTTGCTCAATGCCGGCTTAAAAACCAATGGACTGCATCTGCTTGCCAATAGCGTCGATCAACACCGGCTGTCACCCCCGCCGGTCGAACCCCGGCAGTCCATGACCTTGTATCCCGTCAGGGCGATTCGGCGAAAAAATATCGGAGAGGCGATTTTATTGTCGCTTTTCTTTAAAAATGACGGCCCCTTGTCCATCACCCTGCCGCCCAACAGCCCGGCTGACATCAGGAGTTATCATGGCTGGAAAGCTTTTGTAAAATCTAAAAATCTGAAGGTGGTCTTTGACCGGGGGGTGGTCGATGCTTTTGAAACCAATGTCATGTCGGCCGATTCCCTGGTTACCACCAGCATTACCGAAGGGTTTGGTTTTTCTTTTCTTGAACCCTGGCTTTTCGGCAAGTTGCTCTGGGGTCGCAAGCTGCCTGAGATCAGTCGTGATTTCGAAAAAAACGGCATTCGGCTGCACCACCTTTACACCCGGCTTCTCGTACCGGTAGATTGGATCGGTTTAGATCAATTTCGCACAGATTGGACCCACTGGGTGCAGCACGCCTGCCGTCTGTTTAACCATCGTGTCGCCGACACCGACGTCCGGCAAGCCTTCGATGCCTGTACTCAAGACGGTAACATCGATTTCGGACTGCTGGATGAGGGATCGCAAAGAAAAGTCATTGCCGATCTGGTGGGGGGTCGCAAAACGTCGGATACGCTGATGCAGCTGAATCCTTTTCTGGCCAACCCCGGAGATGTATCAGACCCCGACAGCTTAATCCGGCATAACCGGGCTGCGATCCAACGAACTTACAGCCGCCGGCAATACAGCCGAAAATTGCGCGAAGTATATGACCGGGCGGCAAATACGGCGGTCAAACAACGCATCGATAAAAACGTCCTGGTGTCGGCCTTTCTGGATCTTGAAAGATTCAGTCTGCTGAAATGGAGCGACTACCTTGAGTAACCGTAAAGCCAAATGCCTAAGTTGCATTTTAGGCAATTCATTGGGCATGTATCTTAAAGGCGCATTCTATTGTGAATAAAAAGTTAATTAAAAAATATCTTCATCCCATGACACCGCTGCCGACGGATTTATCAGCCCGGGGGGATCTCAGGGCCAAAATTAACTGCATCCTGTTTGATATTTACGGCACCCTGTTTATAAGTGCCGCAGGAGATATCAGCCCGGGTCAACGAAACTCGCCGGCCCATGAAGAAGTTACCCGGTTGCTGGCAAAATACGCCATCCCCCAGCGCCCCCGGAGGATTTTAAATAAATTATATGACAGCATCCAGGTCCGCCACGGTGTGCTTCGTGACAGCGGAGTTGATTATCCGGAAGTGATTATCGAGCAGATATGGCGCCAGGTGCTGGAAATCGAAAATCAGGCAGTCATCAAAAAGTTTGCCGTTGAGTTTGAATTAATTGCCAATCCGGTTTGGACCATGCCCAATCTGGGATCGATGCTGTCTGCCTGCCGGCAAAAGAAAATCCTCATGGGCATCATCTCCAACGCCCAGTTTTATACCCCGTCCCTATTCAACTGGTTTCTGGATCGTGACCCGGAGGGTCTGGGTTTTGACCCCGGGCTTTTGTTTTACTCCTACCAATACGAAGTGGCCAAACCATCCCCCACTCTGTTTAAAATGGCTGCTGAAAAACTGTCCTCAAAAGGTATTCGTCCGGTTTCCGTGCTTTATGTCGGCAACGACATGCTCAACGATATTTACCCCGCCGCCGCCACTGGATTTCAAACCGCCCTGTTTGCGGGAGACCGGCGGTCTTTGCGTCTGAGACCCGACGACTCCCGCTGCGCAGACCTGAATCCGGATCTGGTGCTGACGGATCTGGGACAGTTGGGTCATTATATTTAGCTGCGGCCATCCGGGTAAATTTAAATCCGGCAAGAAATTTTTTTTCAATCGGAACCGGCCAGGGGTTGGCCGTCATATCTGCAGAGAATCCATCAAGGCTCAGCCACGTAATTTTTGACACTTTGGCCGCGAACACCGGCCAGATCTGGCATCTAACCGGTGCCGTAACTTTTTATGAATCGGAAATTGAAATCGATCATGTAAAATTTACAAACAACCATTCAGAGGACCATCTCAACATCATCCGCTCAAAATTTGTCATCCGCAATTCCTTATTTATAAAGAGTTCGGGCGATGCGCTGGATGTCGATTTCGGTGTCGGGACGATTTCCGATACCCGCTTTGAATCCTGCGGAAATGATTGCTTGGATTTCGCGGGAAGCAAGGCCGAAATCCGGAACACAGTAATCAACGGTGCCGGTGACAAGGGTTTAAGTATCGGCGAAGAGAGCCTTGTGAAAGTTTCTGACGCATCGGTTTCACGTGCGACCATTGCTCTGGCGAGCAAAGATTTGTCCGAGACATTTGCCGATGGTCTGCAGATTTTTGATTCCGACATCGGTTTTGCTGTCTATCAAAAAAAGCCGGAATTTGGCGGCGCACAAATATATGCTAGAAATACGGTGATGAAAAACATCAAAAATAAATACGTCGGAGACGCCAACTCCCGCATATTCGAAAACGACCAGGCAGTTGATGTAATAGCATCGCAAGGAATTATCCAATAGGAACAGCTACCGATGTCAGTATCGCAATACAAGAATGAGAGCCGGAAAGATATCTCAGCTCTTTTGCAAAGCTCCGGGCCGCCTTCAGAAATCAGCAGCTATCTATCTATTATGAAGCCTGTGCTCGTTAACCGTTACCGACGAAAATACTGGTGTTCCCGAGATGAGAGATATCGCCTGACGCTGGATCATAAACTTTGGTTCAGCAAATTCAGTGCGTTTAGAGGTCAATTTTTACAGCAGGCGGCAGAGAATGCTAACGTCATCGTAGAAGTTAAATACGACCCGGAAGCAGATGATTATTTTCCTGCCATCTCCAATCGGTTTGCATTTCGGCAGAGCAGGAGTTCAAAATATGTCTCTGGTATGGAGCACATTTATCGGCTTGGCGGCTCTTACTAGAGGATTTACTGAGATCCCATCTTACCATTTAACCGGTATTCGAACGGTCTGTTGGGCTTAGTTGGTATAAAGCAGGTATCCTTTGTGGATGCCGTAACGATACAGATCCCTGGTAATTTTAACATCCTGCCGGCAATAGGAAATAATTTCGAGGATTTTTCCCTGCTGCCACCATCGAAGGGCCTGGAGGCCATCGGCGGTCTTGTGGGCGCCAAGGGTGGCTGAAGCCAGATGATCCAGCGATAGACGAAAGCCAAGCTGGTTCTTCACGGCTTCCAGGATGTCCAGGTTGGTCAGCTGCATGAAATCAAAATCCGTATACCCTTTGAGGACCTGGTAATCGAAGCGTTTGATGTTAAAACCGATAACCAGATCGAAGGCCCGCAGGTGTTCGATAAACCGGGGAATCTGGCTTTCCAAAAAATCAATGGTTTGGTCTGTTTTTGAATCATACAAAACCGCGCAACTGATTTTCATCAAATCCGCCCGGTGCCAGCCCCCGACTTCGGCGGCGGATTTCTGGGTCTCCAGGTCGAAGACACCATAGTGAATTGTCCGCAATTTTTTTGGTCGGCACCTTTTTTTTGGAAGCGGATGTTTATGATTCTGCAAGGCCCCGCTCCCGGCAGATGCTGACGCGTTTTTCTGCTTCAATTGCTCCATGATGAAAATGGCAGTCGTTTTATCAAGAGGACGATTGCCGGAACCGCATTTGGGAGATTGCACGCAGGACGGGCACCCCGAATCACAGTCGCACCCTTGAATGACGGCCATGGTGTTTTCCAGCAAACTGTCCGCCCATTTGAAGGCCTCCCGGTTCAATCCGGCTCCGCCGGCAACCCCATCGTAAATAAATACGGCCGGACTGTTTAACCCGGGATGATAGGGGGTCGCAAAGCCGCCGAGATCATTGCGGTCGGCCATCACCAGAAGCGGGAAAATGCCGATGGCGGCATGCTCCATGGCATGGATGCCGCCCATAAAATCGAGCCGCTTTGACTCGGCGGCATCATAAATGGTCCGGGGAATTAGAAACCACAAGCCTTCGGTTTCAAAAACCTGGGGCGGAAGATCCAAATCAATTGTCTTGATTACGTTTTTGCCGTGGATGCGCCGGGTTTCATACCCGGTGACCTGATCGGTCACTTTGAGCCGTACATAGCCGGCCAGCGCTCCCCAGGCCGGTTTTTGTTCAATGACTTCCAGAATCTCGGTCTCCTTGTAGCCCCTGACCTGGGTATAATAGTTCACATCCGCCCGGGATACTCGTATGATTCTGGCATTCAGATCAAGGCTGTCAACGACATAGGTATCACCGCGATGCAAATATACGGCACCGGGATGGGTTTCGCGAAAAGCGCGAAATTCATCGATTTCACCTTTGCTTTTGCCGGCTGTCCGGCTGATGATCTCGAATCGATTGCCGGAACCCCGGTTTTCCACATCGCGGTGGGGCTTTTTCCTTTGGGCATACAAAAATTCGCCGTCCGCGCTGCGCAGCTGCTGTCCCGTGGTCTCGAGCTCGGCGATGATCTTTGTGATCTTTTCGTCTTTGAGCAAGGATTCACTGGTGTTCAGGGGCAGCTCGGCCGCGGCACATTCCAGGTGCCGGGCTAAAATAGGGGGGATTATGCGGATTGACCACTGCGGATTCCGGCGGTCTGTTCAGGAAATCGCCGGGATTTCGCATAAAAAACTGATCCAGGGCGTCTTCACCGGCGATCAGGATTAAGGCCGAATCCTGTCCACTGCGCCCTACCCGGCCGCCCCGCTGCCAGGTAGACACCACCGAACCGGGGTATCCCACCAGAATGCACAGATCCAGATCGCCGATATCGATGCCCAGCTCGAGCGCACTGGTAGAAATCACTGCCAGAAGATCGCCATTTGAAAGCCGTGCTTCAATTTCCCGACGTTCTTCGGGCAGAAATCCGGCGCGGTAAGCACTGATACGCTCGGCCCAACCCCCGGATTGCCCTGCCGCCCACAAGGTTATCAATTCGGTCAGCTTGCGCGATTGGGTGTAGACAATGGTCCGCAGTCCCCGGTGAAGGGCCGCTTTCAGCAGCAGGATGGCTGCCTGCGCCGGGCCGGCATCCGGATTGACAAATACCAGATGGCGGCTGCCCCGGGGAGCTCCGGAACGGGTGACGGCGGTGGCGGGTTGACCGGTCAACTGCCGGGCCAGGCGGGCAGGGTCTGCCACCGTGGCGGAACTGAAAACAAAGCTCGGAGATGCGTTGTAGCGCCGGCAGATTCGGTGGAAACGTCTGAAAATTTGGGCGACGTGGGACCCCGTCACCCCACGATAGGTGTGAACCTCATCGACCACGACGGTTTGCAGATCTTTAAAAAATTCGGCCCATTGGCGGTGGTGGGCCAGAAAGGACAGGTGCAGCATTTCCGGATTGGTTAGAATGACATTGGGGGGCGCCTCGCGAATGCGCTTGCGCCGGTAGGCGGAGGTGTCGCCGTCATAGATGGCCGCCGTCGGTCGCTTGTCTCCGAAAAAAGCCGCCATTTTTTCAAACACCTTCAGTTGATCCTGGGCCAGGGCCTTGAGCGGGAATAGATATAGGCTTTTCGAGCTCCGGCGGGTTTGAAATCTTTCCAGGACCGGCAGGTTATAAATCATGGATTTGCCGCTGGCCGTCGGCGTGGCCACGATGACATTTTCCCCGTTCCGGATCTTGTCTATGGCCCTGCCCTGGTGCTGGTAAAGATTTTGCACCCCGGCGGCCTGCAGGGCTTGCCGGATGGCCGGTGAGCAGGTGGCAGCGATGTCCGACCACCGGGCCGGGGACGGCGGCAAAACGGTCCGGAAAACAACCTGGTGGCCCAGGCGCTCGGACTCGACGAGCGCTTGGAGGTATTCACGGACAGTGGATGTGGGCTGGCTAAACTCACCCATAATACGGCTCTTTACTACGACCTCATTCTCGTTCCCATATCTGTATCGCAGGTGTCAGGTGTCAGGATTCAGGTTTCAGCGGATAGAGGGCAGATGACAGAGACCGGAAAACAGACGATTGGATAAGGATTGAAGATCTGGCCCTCTGGGGGATCATTGACCGGACGCCATGAAACTGGAAGGGTTCGCTATGAGCGGGATGCAGCCTGAATTAGCGCATCGACTACCAGTATGGTCGGCACAGAGACTGACCATACTTCAGCGGCCGGAGGTTTCACTGAAATCTGGTCGGCTTCTGCGCAAAGCCTCAATGTTCGAAAACTCACATCTGAATTCTGCCGTCGATATTCTGTCATTGTCTTCTGTCGTCCGACCTTCGTTTTCTGACACCTGACACCTATTTTTCCTTAACCCGTTCCACATAGGCTCCGGTGCGGGTATCGATTTTTAACAGCTCGCCTTCTTCGATAAACGGCGGCACCTGTATGGTATGGCCGGTTTCCAAGGTTGCCGGCTTTGAATCGCCGGAGGCTGTATCCCCTTTGGCCCAGGCTTCGGTTTTTTCGACCTTCAGATTTACAAAAATCGGCAGGGTTATTCCGATGGGAGTGCCTTCGTACAAAAGTATATTGCAGACGGTGTTTTCTTTGAGAAAGTTGATGGCCTCACTGACCTGTTCGGCTGTAAGAAATTCCTGCTCGTAGGTGGAGGTGTTCATGAAACAGTAATGCTCGCCATCTGAATACAGGTACTCCATCTCGTGTTCGTCCAGATCCGGTTGCTTGAACTTTTCACCGGACCGGAAGGTCTTGTCGAACTGGACACCGGTGACCATATTTTTCAATTTGCATTTATAAAGGGACTGACCTTTGCCCGGCTTGGTAAACTCAAACTGCACAACCGCATACGGCTCACCGTCAATTTCAATCTTAAGTCCTTTTTTCAGATCGCCACTTTCAAACATTTTCTTAATTTCCTTTTGGTGTGGGTTCAGGGTTCGCGCTTCTGTGGGGTCTTGCACCTCATAAATTTGTATGATAAACTTTTTGGCTGCCACCATAATTTTAGGCTTTTTAGTCCGCCGCAGGCGGATTGGCATAATTTAGGCATGATCCCGACTAGAAATTTGCGGTTGACTTTTGCAGCCGTGTCTAACATATTCAGCCTGTTTTCGCAATCCGTTTCCCATGCCATTGAAAATTGAAGATTGAATATTTTTGGATACCAGCGTGTTGTTTAATATGGGAGGCAAAATTATAACCGACAAAATACCATAAATCTTAAATTTTCAATCTTGATGGATTCGTAAAAAGTCAAATTGGCGCGCTCCGGTGCCCCTTTCGGGGGTTTCGAACCCGGCGGCTAAATTCCAAGAACTCGTCGCCAGCTCCTCAAACAGCTTGGAATTCTTAACGCCGCCGGTGTCGAAACCCTTTTCCCGAAAGGGGCAATGTCGCTTACCAATCCGACTTTTTACGAGACTGTCAATCTTCATTCTTCAAAAAATTTACCGCAGGCAAAATATGATCCTGATCATCGATTTCGGCTCCCAGTTCAATCAATTGATAGCCCGCAGGGTGCGGGAGCTCCACGTGTACTGTCAAATTGAACCGCCCGGCATTTCAGCCGAAGACGTGAGGGTCCTGAATCCGGAGGGCATCATTCTGTCCGGTGGCCCGGCGAGCATTTATGAAAAAAACAGTCCTAAAACCGATCCGGACATTTGATCAAGTACGTAATTGATTAAAGATGTGGCCGAACGGCCAGCTCCAAGAATCAAAATATTATTCATCAATTTATTGTTGATAGGTTTTATTTTGTCAGCCATCTTATCTTTTTCCCTCAAACAGCGAATATAGTCAATCAATGAAAAAATTTGACTTTTAGAAAAAGGAATTGAGACTTCGGCTTGCTTTATTGGTGTGAAAGACTGAATTTCAGTTTGGTAAGAAAATTGGCAGATTGATGAAGTGACAAAATTTACTATCAAACCAGCCAGATTTAATGCTTGATCATAAAAGTATTGTATTCAGCTATTCATTGGTTGAGGAGGTTTAGTGCTCTGCAATATTAATTCTATCAGTTTCTTCAACTTTGTCTTAAAATACACGACCTCAGCTAAAACATATTTACATGCAAAAACTTGAAATCAAAACACCTTTCTACTCCTACAATTCCGAATCGGAATTGCCAGAAGAAGAAGGCAAATTACTGGCATTGGCCAAAACAATCCTGCCCAATGCTTATGCACCGTACTCTAAATTTCAAGTTGCCGCAGCTGTATTTCTTTCTAATGGAGAGACCGTCACCAGCACTAATTATGAAAACGCATCTTATCCAATCTGTGTATGTGCGGAACATTCGGCTTTGATTGCCGCCGCTAATCAGTATCCAAATTCATACGCTGTTGCTGTTGCCATCACAGTAAAAAATCCGATTCAAGTAATATCCCGGCCTGCTTTGCCCTGTGGCAGTTGCAGACAAGTTATTTGTGAAACAGAAAAAAGGAATGGCCATCCAATCAAAGTGATTTTACAAGGAGAAGAGGGACCTGTTTTTATTTTTGAGAAAGGCGGAGACATGCTGCCTTTAGCATTTGATGGGAGTTATTTGTAAAATATAATTCAACAGATTTAAGCAGGCCACTTTTCTATTAGTTTAAACCTGTTAATTTTACCCCGCTATTTTGCCTCTCATTAATTGAACACCTTACTTGACAAGTAACAACACAATATTACTTGAGCTTCAGTACATGCCCTCGATTCAGTATTTTACAAAAATGCTGCTGTACGATAAAGTGCTACTTGAATCCCAAGAAAACTACTCTAAATCCTCCTATAGAAATCGCTGCCATATCGCAACAGTCAATGGCACAAAGCGATTGTCCATCCCTCTCAAAAAAGGCAAAAACAATCAGACTTCCATTCGAGATGTCCACATCGCATATACCGAACCCTGGGCACCTATTCACTGGAAGACAATAAAGTCCGCTTACGGAAACTCGCCTTATTTTAAATTCTATGTTGATGACCTCAAGCCATTTTTCATGAATAAGAGATACGAGTACATGTGGGATTTCAATTTTGACCTTTTGATGTATTTTGTAAAAACACTTGACATAAATATCAACATAGAACTCACCCAAAACTACGACCGCAAACCTCCCAAGGAAATTGATGATTTCAGAGGTAAAATTCATCCTAAATCTGAATTTCATGATCCACAATTCAATCCTCAATATTATGCTCAGGTATTTGAAGACCGACTTGGGTTTTTGCCTAACCTGTCCATTCTCGACTTGCTACTATGCTGTGGTCGAGCATCCAAGAGTGTACTTCAACAATGTATTGTAGAACCCAGCCATTAAGCATCTTCCAATAGTTTTTGTCAATCGGGTTAAAGAAGGTAATTTTGGAGGGACAAGCAAGTTCACCCATTCAGACAGAACATGGAATCATTAGAAACAATCAAAACAAGGCTAAAGGAAATTGCTGCACAAGGAATTGATTTAGCATTTCCCGCAGCAAAAGCTGCTCTCACACAATCAACCGATGCTTATAACGACCTTCTTCTGTTAGAAGGGCGGTACCAAGAAGTGATGCGTCAATTGCTGCAAGGTGTCATCAGTAATGAAAATTCGGCTATCGAAGTCAATAAAATAAGGAAAGACCTGCTCAATTTTATTGACAATCTACAAGAAAATCAACTGGCAAAATCAGATGGGATTGGGGTTGACGGAAAGCCTGACATTTATAATGGGGAAGTGCTGTACCGCATTCCCAAACAGATGGAATTGGGTGTTGAGTCCAAATGCATTGTTCGATTGGCTTTTGATCGAAACATTATTACAGAAGGACTGGAAATACAGGATGATGATGTTTTGAAAGACCTCCGTATTTCAGACGTGATGGGTGTGGAACTGATTGATCCAATGGGAAATACCTTTGAAATCAGAACGCTCCACGATACTGTCCAATTTTTGGAAAAAGACCTTTACTCCGAATGGTTATTTTTTGTAAAACCATTATCAGGAGGGATGCAGGAGTTGGTTTTAAAAATATCCATTATCGAAATTCGCAATGGCGTTGAGCGAAAGCGAAATGTAGTATTAGAAGAAAAAGTAGAGATCATTACCACAGCACCTATTGATGCAGGAATTGAAAGTGAATTTCAAAAATCTGGTGTTTTAATGACTGTTAGCGATGATAATGCCATCCCGCCACCTCCAGAAATGTTACCGCCACAACCCTCCGCTGAAGTAAAATCCTTTCGGCCTACACCGGGCCAACCCACAACACTCGGGCCTCGTACTTCTACAAGTTCCAAGCTTAGGAAAATAACTTCTGTTTTGTCAGCATTTCTTGTTTTAATAGTAGCCTCCTGGGCTATTTGGAACCAAGTAGATGGTGGCGGCGGAACCGTAAATCCAATAGGCCCCGGACCAATAGCAATAGATGAAGAATCGTCAAAATCGGATTTGGAAGATTTCCTGAAAAACAATCCTGACAGTGAATTAAAGCCTATCGTGATCGCAAAACTTGATAGCCTCGAACGAAATACCTGGGATTTAGCAAATGAATCAGGCGAATTGGAGCGGATCAAGGAATACACAAACCTGTACCCAAATGGCAAATACGTAGATGAAGCGAATGAAAAAATCAATCGATTAAAAGGCACGAAAGAATTGAATGCGGGAGAGATCGAACGAACTACAAAGCCCAGTGAAAATGCTGGAAACAACACCCCGCGACAGCTTCCAGCCACAAAACCCACAACCAATAAAAATGAGCCTTTAACCATTAATATGCTTTCACGTCCGCCTTTATATCCAGGTTGCAAACGATCAAGTCCTTCTGAAGAAAGGGAATGTACAGACAAGCAAATTGGCAAATTCATAAAAAAGAACTTAAAATACCCAGAAGATGCGCGTAGGGGCAAGATAGAAGGAACGGTAAAAGTGGATTTTATTATAGCAAAAGATGGTAGCGTGAGTGGAGTCCAATATCAGAATGACATTGGAGGTGACTGTGCAAAAGAAGCAATTCGGCTGGTGAGGCAATTACCGAAATTCGAACCCGGGATAGATAAAAATGGAAATCCCGCTCAAGTGAAATTTACACTGCCTATTAGGTTCGATTTAAAATAACTGAACCCAAAGTGACTTAGCTGTGATAATTGGTCAAAAGCGAAACTGCTAAAATTATATGAATACACATATCCTCGATGACAATCTCCAAACCTTGCGCTCGCAGATTGATGAGATCGTAAAGGAACTGCACGATCTCACACACAGCATAGGTCACTCTGAGCTCAGCCAAACAGTCAGCGAACTCCGGAACAGAATCAATGAGCCATTTATGTTTGTGATTGTTGGTGAAGTGAAGGCAGGAAAAAGCAGCTTTGTCAATGCCCTGCTATCGACTGGTAAAGAAGTGTGTAAAGTTGCCCCACAACCCATGACCGACACCATCCAGCAGGTAGTTTGGGGTGAGAAAGAAGAGGTGATAGTCATCAATCCGCATTTGAAAAAAATTACCCAGCCTGTTGATATTTTAAAGGAAATCGCAATTGTTGACACACCCGGTACAAACACGATTGCCGAGCACCATCAGGAAATCACGGAGCGCTTTATCCCAGCCAGCGACCTTATCGTTTTTGTGTTTGAAGCAAAAAATCCATACCGGCAATCAGCATGGGATTTTTTCGATTTTATCAATGATGAATGGCGTCGCAAAGTCATTTTTGTTTTACAACAAAAGGATTTGATGAACGAGGCGGATCTAAAAGTGAACATTGGAGGCGTGCAGGATCATGCATTGAAAAAAGGAATTTCTAACCCACATGTATTTGCAGTATCTGCATTATTGGAGCAAGAAGGCAAATTGGAGGATAGCGGTTATGCCCATCTGCGGGAATTCATAAAAGACAATATTACAGGAGGCAAAGCACCGTTTTTAAAACTTCAAAACAATATATCTACTTCCAGAAATCTCAATCAGCGTATCGCAAAAGGTGTGGCAGACCGCAGGAAACAATGGGAGTCTGATACATTTTTCAGAAAAGAAGTAGCCACAACACTTGAAAAACAGGAAAACAAATCCTTGCGGCAAGTGGACATGTTGGTGGAAAATCTGGTGGCTGGATATGATCGCATCACCCGCCAAAAAGAAGAAGAACTTTCAGAGGGACTGTCTTTCTTTTCCTTGATAAAAAGGAGTATCACCAGCATTTTCAATAAAAAACAAGGGCCAAAAGAATGGCTGGAAGAACTCGCTTCTGATCTTGACCGTGACCTGCAATTGGAACTTCAAACCAAGCTCAACGACAATGTGGCCGATCTTGCTGACAGTATTCAATTGATGGCCAAAATGATTGACCAGAAAATCCACCAAAGTGAAACGGTGCTGAAAAACAACCACGATATTTTCAGCTCTATTGCCGAGCGGCGAGCCAATGTGATGCAGGAATTACAGGAAACCTTCACCAAATTCCTCAACCGACCAGAAAACTTTACAGCGGACGGACTTTTCCCCGATAAACAACCCGGTACTGGTTCAATGGCTACCGGCGGAGGCTTGGCGGTAGTCGGCGTCATTCTCGCAACTGTTACCAATATGGCTGTATTCGATATTACCGGTGGGGTTTTGACTACTGTTGGGTTGCTGTTTGCCGGATTCTCTTCCACCGCTAAAAGGAAGAAAATAATAAATGGTTTCAAGAATGAAATTGCAAAAGGGAGAAAACAAATGGAAGAAGAACTTTCCACTAAACTCAAAAGCTATGTCACAGGCATAAAAGAAAAGATAGATGCAAATTTTGAAGGATTCGATGAAATGATCGAAAAAGAAGAGACCCAAATTGAGAAGCTGGAAGAACAACAGGTTGGGATAGAAAAAAGATTGGATGAAATCGAAAATGTCCTGAACCGAACGGTCTAATATCCCTTCAAACTTTAGCTTTGCCACTCAACTCAAAACTCAATAACTCAAAACTCAACTATGTCAAAACCTAAACAAGCTGGAACAGCACCGATCCGATTAGAAATGGAGGCAGGAAAAACTTACGCATGGTGCGCCTGCGGCCAATCTTCCAACCAACCCTTCTGCGACGGTTCGCACAAAGGAACTGAGTTTTCACCTGTAGTTTTCAAACAAGAAGTCACCAAAACGATGGGCATGTGTACCTGCAAACAAACTGGCAACCGACACAATGGCCAATGCGATGGCACTCATAAAACGCTCTAACACATTTTACTTTTTACATTTTACTTAATTACATGGCATATCTCGATACTACCGTTGACGTATATAAACAAGCTGCACTAACTCCAGATGTTGGGCTTTGCTGCACCACCACGCCTGTTTGGCAATTACCCGGGCTTGATATTCCTTCCAAAATGTTGGAAATGAATTATGGTTGCGGCAGCACGGTGCATCCACGTGATTTGGCAAACAATCCGAAAATATTGTACGTCGGAGTAGGCGGTGGCATGGAGCTTTTACAGTTTGCCTATTTCAGTCGACAAAAAGGCGGCGTTATCGGAGTGGATGTAGTCCCTGAAATGCTGAAGGCATGTCGTGAAAATTTTGTAGAAGCGGAAAAAAAGAACCCTTGGTTCAGTGCTGATTTTGTGGAACTGCACCAGGGCGACGCACTTGACCTACCTGTTGCTGACAATTCAATTGATGTAGCTGCTCAAAATTGCCTGTTCAACATTTTCAAAATGGATGAGCTAAAAAAGGCCCTTGCTGAAATGTATCGGGTGCTCAAGCCTCATGGCAGGCTGGTAATGTCTGACCCAATCTGCGAGCAGGATATGCCACAGAATTTACGTGACGACGAACGTCTCCGTGCATTGTGCCTCTCCGGCTCGATTCCGTTAAAGGATTATGTAAAAATGCTAACCGATATTGGTTTTGGCACTATTGAAATCAGAGCAAAGCGCCCGTATCGAATCCTCGCTCCTGGCCAATACGATACAGAAGAGATGATCTACATTGAAAGCGTGGAAGTTTGTGCCATTAAGGACCCGATGCCTGCCGATGGCCCTTGTGTTTTTACAGGGAAAACAGCCATTTATTACGGTAATGAGGAAATGTTTGATGATGAGAAAGGGCACATCATGTTGCAAAATCAGCCCCTGGCAGTTTGTGATAAAACTGCTGGCGCATTGGCTGGCCTTGGAAGAAAGGATATTTTCATTTCTGAGTCTACTTTCTTTTATGATGGCGGAGGGTGTTGTTGATTGGCACTTTTTTGATTAACGAATAAAGGATTAAGGATTAACGATTTTTGATATAAATCTCAGATCAAAAATCGTTGATCTTTTAATCGTTAATCAAATCATACATTATTCTATCCCAAAGGAATTGGTTACCTTTAGCTCACTATCAAACCAATTTCGATAGCTATGAAAAATTTGCTGAAACTTTTTTTGTTTCTAACTCTTCCGTGTATTCTCCAATCACAAATTTATTTTGAGCCACTGGGTGGGCCGCCTGGTGAAAAATCATATTCTTCATTTAAGGATCAAAATGGAATTCTTTACTCTAAAATAGGAATTTACCATTCCTACCAAAAATCTATTGACAATGGCAATACTTGGGAAGAATTAACAAATGGCGATTCACTATTACTATTTGATTTAATTGTTGACAATATTGGAAATTTATTTGGAAAGTGGGGATGGACTATTTACAAGTCTTCGGATACTGGCGAAAACTGGACGCCTATTTTCTCACATGAGGAAAGTTTTGATTGGAATATGAGTATCTCTCCAAATAATGAATTATTCATCAATGACGGAATTGAATTATATAAAACTGATGATTTAGGAAATACTTGGGAATTTTTAGATTCTGTTTTTATTACTAAGCCCTTGCAATGGCACCCAAACGGAGAGATTTATTCTGCAAATTCTTATGACCTTTATAAATCAACAGACGGTGGCCATGAATGGGAAATTATTCCGGATTTAATTCCTTATTTATATTCGATTGATAAGCCTATCCATATTTCGATTCAAGGGAATGTTTTTGTTAGGGTCAGCATCCCATTCGACTGGACTGACTATTTAATTTCAGTTGACAATGCACAATCATTTGATTTTATGGAAATAATAGAATCTGGTTTATTTGAAGAACTAACAACCAATTCATTAGGGCACATTATTTTTTACAACTTTAATGAATTAAAATATTCCAGCGACAATGGGCATTCTTGGCTTGACATCTCATCGGGCATTCCTGCAAGTTCTAACATCAGGCATGTCTTTGTTGATGTAAATGATTACCTATACGTTAGTTGCAATAATGACGTAATTTACAAAAGCACAATCCCTTCGACCGAAATAGTATCTTCAACAATAAATTCATTTAATCCTCCTATTTCAAAAATCTTCCCCAATCCTTTTTCGAATTCCTTTATAGTTGAATTAAATACAGAATCAACAAGTCCAATTAAATTTAAACTGAAAAATATATCGGGTCAATTAATTATGTCAGAATATTTTACTGGTAAATCATTTGAAATAACACGAAACGATATTGAAAGTGGAATATATTTTTATCAAATAATTGATGAAGGTAAAATTATTACTACTGGAAAATTGGTTGCGAAATAAGTAGTCCGATTAACGAATAAAGGATTAGAGATTAACGATTTTTGATTTAAATCTCAGATCAAAAATCGTTGATCTTTTAATCGTTAATCAAACGCATCCTTAAAACGGATACCCAATCGCAACATTCCATACAATATTATCTCTGCGCCAACTCCTTTTTAAAAAATCAATCTCAGAAAAAGTCCAATGCGAACCGTTGGTTTCAACTGGCTGGCGAACGGGGAAAGCCCAATCAAAACGGATAACAGCTACATCAAAATCAATTCGCAGTCCGAATCCAGTTCCCACCGCTATTTCTTTATAAAAAGAATCAAAATAAAAAAGGCCGTCCGGTTCCGGTGTGCTTTCATCAGCATCGCCTTCTATTAGCCAGACATTCCCAGCATCCATAAAAAGCGCTCCTTTTAAATAGCTGAAAATATCAAAGCGGTACTCCAAATTCATTTCCAATTTGATGTCACCTGTTTGATCCACAAAATTGCTTCCGTCATCAACCACTTTGGTAACGTAACTTCCGGGGCCAAGCGTGCGAATCCGGTATGCTCTGACACTACTCGCACCTCCAATAAAATATTGTTTGATATATGGAATTACATCTGCGTTGCCATAAGGATAGGCCACCCCAAAATTGAGCCGGCCTGCCATCATTCCTTTGCGAAGCGGAAAATATTGCCGGAAATCATTATCCCATTTAAAATACTGGGAAAACGGAATACCCAGCAATTCGCCTGGTTGATCGGTGCTGCCCTTTCCAACCAATAATTCCAGCAAGTTTCCGGCTGCCTCTACCCCACCCCGGTAAAAAAAATAGCGTCCTCGAACAGCCGTTGTTTGGTTGGAATAGGAAAATTTGTATCCGGTGCCGAACACCAGCACATTCTCAAAGCTTGTGCGCAAACGACGGTTCTCATTGAGTAGGTCGTCCAGTTCATTGGAGGTTTTGAGCAAGTTGATGAAATTGATAAAAACCGGATCGACCTCGTGCGACCATTTCGTCTTTCTCCAATTATAGCCAGCCGAAAAATTGAATGAATTGATTGTGAAAAAACCTTCTCGTTGTTGAAAATCATCGCTAAGAGAAAATGCGGTGCGGGGCAACACTTCTCCTCGAACTCGCTTGCGATCCAAAAATGGTGCATAAATCCCGGGCAGTTGAAAGCTGGAATTCAGGCTTCCATTTAAAGTATTTATGATTGATCCGGCATTTGCTCCAATATTAGTTTCAATTCCAGTTGACAAGCTGATGTTAAATAACTCCGCCCCTTTAAATGCATTTTTATGGGAATAGGATGCACTGACCTCCGTGCCCAAAAAATTTCCCGAACGACTGTTCACCTGAAACTCCATCGCTTTATCACGCATCAGCCCCGGAGTCAGATAGACATAGCGATCGAGGTAGTGCGTATCTCGTATTATCTTGTTTTCAAATCGAATGTTGGCAAATTTATAAATGCCCAGATTGAGCAGCCGATTGATTGTTTGCTGTTGCTCTTTTTTTGAAAACAAACTAATAGAATCCTGCCAAACCAATCGATTCAATACGGTTGGCCGGAGCACCATTTCCTTTTGGACGATGTGTAGCATATTGTATTCAAAAGTATCTTTTGCCAATGACCTTGAATTTCGCTGTTCCAATGAATGGTCAGGATACACCCAGGACTTATCGAGATAATACAATTGATACATACTACTATCACCCGTCTGTTTCAATCGCAAGTAAATATCAGCTTGTAAAGGACCTGCAGTTGTGTCCACGAAATAATAAAAGTTATCCTTGGTCACTTCATAAAAACCATGGTTATTGGCTAAGTCGGCAAGGCGGGAACGCTCTGATGTGAGATTGGCAAGGCTATACGGTCGATCAGGTTTTAAAAATGTGGCACTTTCATTTGCTTTCATCAAATGCGTGATGGGCAATGTATCCACGGGCCGGATAATTTTATTGATATGATACTGGCCAGATAAACTTACATCATATTTGACACTTACCTTTTTTTCTTTTTCTATTGTATCAGCTATGATAGTCGACCCAAAATAACCGTTGTCCTGCAAATGTTTTTCCATCACCTGTCTGGATCGCTCAATGGTTGTTTCATCATACAAAACTGGCGGTTTTCCAATTTTTCGTCGCACCCATCTGCCAAAACCTTTTTCCTTGCCTTTTTTATTGACAGAATTATAAATTCCCACTTGCAACTTCTGCAGTCCTGTCGCAGGTTTTGGCCTTGCTATATATGCAAGTTCCCCTGCCAACTTCCCTTCATTCTTAATCTTCTTTTTGCTGGTAAATTGAAATTTGGTACTGTCGTGCAGCAGTTGCCCTTCCTTTAACCCCTTGGTCATGGAGCAAGAGGCAAGGAGCAAAAGGAGAATAAAAGATGTGAGTTGGTGTTTCAAATATATTTGTTTTGAAATAATGCGAATAAGGAATTGGAGGCGCAGAGCGGCTTTTCGCTTGGTAGCTTCCGCAAAATGAAGCATATCGCTTCGCAGAGCGACGCTCCCTTTTGCCTATCATAGCGAGAAACATAGTGGGGCGTCGCTCTGCGCCGCTGATCTTTTTATCATTCTTTCTACTACCAAGGGGGTTGGCGCTCTGCGCCGTTTAACCCTGAATTTCTTGTTATTTTTTTTGGTTCTTAGACAAATCCCGTGGAGGTAATACGGGGTCACTTCAAGTGCCCCCGTAATTTCGTTCAAATTAGCGGGGCACTTGAAGTGACCCGCTAATCCCGTCGGCCAATTCCACAGGATTTGTCTAAGAAACTTTTTTTTAATTAGCCCTACATCTCATCTAAATCCTTACTGTATTTCTTTTTTTTACAAATGTGCATATTTAGTAAAGGCACATTGAAAACTCAAAGAAAACAAATTCTCAATTGTGATTTTTCCAGACCAAATAAAACAAACCTAAGAATCCTAAAGATGACAAAACAGCCTTCATAAATAATTCTGAATCAATAATATTTTTATTATAAATAGTCAAAAATCCGCCGGCTACAATACAGTAAACAAAAAGGAAAGCATATCTTGTTATTAAGTGATTTAAAGAAGAACTCAGCCTATCAGAATAATCCATATTATTATTATTCACACCATTTACTATTTTGAAAATAGGGCTAATTTGTAGTTCAAGGTCGCCCTTACCTATTTCTGGAAAATAAGCATCTGTACTAAATGAATATCCCTTTTGGGTTTTGTATTGCCCCCCTAAATCCACAGTAGATCTTTTATCTGATTCAATATAAATTCGTGATTTGGAAACTCCCTGGTCAGATACTAATTTTGAAGGTAGAATAAAAAAATCCGTAAGATATAGAGACATGAAACTGACAACTACTACAAATAATAATTTTGTCAGTTTTAGCTTTTCACCTGAAACTGTAGGTTTTTTATACACCAGTTTTCTCGCCTTGTTTTGAGAAATAAGTTGGTTTAAAAGAGAGGTAACAGAATTGAAATTTTCTATAAATTCTAATGTTGGATGGTATCTCCTCTTTCCCGTTCTACCGTTATATGTAACAAAATCTACTTTTTCATTTGTCACTATCGCAATAGTGCCAATATTATCTTTTTCTTTGGTTACATGAATTTTGACAATATCTTCAACAGGAATTGAATGAATTTTAAATTTAAATCCATTATGAAATTTAAATAGCACATATTTATCGGTAATGGCATATTCTGTTTTAAGTTGAGTTTGATAGCGAAAATATTCAATAAGAAAAGGCAATGCAATTCCTAATAATGAAATAATAAAAGCAATAAAATAAAGTCCAAGTTCATATAATCCGTAAGCAATTGAAAAAAGAAAGAGAACGTAAATCATAACCGGCGAAGAAATTCCGGTCATTACGTCATGATAATAATCTTGTTCCAAAAACCTTATTGACGGTTCAATCTGAGGTTTGCCTGACCACTTGATTTCTTTTTCGTGAAATACATAGTTTTTCCAGCCAGTAAAAAAATCTTTATCGATTATCGGTTCATTATTCATATAGTGTTTATTTAGCAACCTGCCGCCGCTCGTCCAAGTCTCTGACTTGGACGCACTATCAAGAACGCCTCTGGCGTATGTACGCCAGAGGCGTTCTGATATAATATTTCAGTTTTCAAACTGGAATCATTGGGTGCAAAAGCAAATTGCAAATATTGGCTAGTCTAATATTTTATTTCGATTTCAGTAGTATCTCCTTTTAAAGTGGAAAAAATGATTGTAGTATCTTTCTGTTGCATCTCATTTTTGAAGCTTGTTATTCTAAGATTTAATTCGCTTGATGTCGGCATCTTAATAACTTCAATGGTATCGTTGACATATTTCCTCCAAGTATAAAAATCGATATCAATATCAGGTTTATCACATTGTTGCCCTGAAAATTTATAAACAAGACTATCAGCCGAACTCAAATTCTCTAAATCTAATAACAAATAGGCTAATGGACACAACCTTCGATCCCATTGTAAGTCAACATTTTTCAAATGAATTATAGAACTTTGATTATAATACCTGTTTCTCGCATTGTCAATAAAATTAATGCTGTGTAATTCATAATCTGGCCTACAGGTTAAATCAAAAGAGTATTTTCCTAAAACTGTATGCCCTTCTCTGAATTCAAAAATTGTAGGTGAGGGTGGAGCTCCGGCAATTGGAGGTCCTGAATATAATAGAGGCCACAAAATAACTTCAATTGAATCCAATAGTTCTCCATTTGTAACATCCGTAACTTCTCCAGAAACTAAGATTTTGCAATCAATTTCTTCTGCTAATTCATTAGCATCTTTACATGAAGAAATAAAAAATAGAGCTACAAACAGAATTATCAATTTTAAATAAATTTTAAAAGATCTCATTTATAATTTGATTTTATTTAATAGCCGATAAGTTAACTCAGATGAGTGTCTTTTTTAACTTTTATTAGCGAGGAAAGTATTTCATCAAATATATTTACCCCGCTTGTTCAAGTCTCCAGACTTGGACGCACACTCAATAATTCTTTCTGAAAATCACCCCCACTCCAGTCTTGTTGGAGTTCGCTCCGAGCAAGTTTCAGTTTGGAAACCAGCTTTGTGAATTTATGAATTCATTACTCGCTTTGAGCATGCTCTTGATCTTCCAGTACGCTTGTAAAAAAGTCTGTGGTTAAATATTGTAAAGCACGACGATCATGGCCAATTCCCTCTACTAGTTCAAAGCGAACTTTAGCGGCTCCTATTTCATATACTTCTTCAGCCTTTTGCCACCGGGAGACTGGATCAGGTCCAAAAAGTCGCTTTACACGATCGGCATTTTCTTTTTCCCAGCCATCAGTAAAATCAAGAGCATCATTATCGTCAAGTGAACCCATGACAACCAATTGAGGCATTTTTCGATAATTGATACTGTCAAACGAATTTCCCGTCAATTCCTTTAAATCAGCTACACCAGCTGGATAAAGTAAGCTTTCACCTTGATAGTCCATAATTGGTGCAATTGGCCAACCTCCTGGAGATCCAGCAGCAACTGCCAAAACACTTTTAGGGTGCAATGTGGCAAATCTATTGGCGAACATCCCACTTGCCGAAAAGCCTTGAATTAAAAACTGTTCGTTTGTATTCAATCCATCTGCTGCTAATGTCTTGCGAGCATCTTCAATCATTGCAAGCAATTGAAGATCTATACGAAAAAGGTCTTCTCGACCAGTAGTAAATACATCCCGATCCAAAGCATGGGTATATATATGCCAATCTTGACTTGGACGTACAAATGCAGGAACGAGGAGCACAACACCCAAATCATCGGCAAGATTGTGGCGGCCAAATCCCATCCACCAAGCATCTTTACGGTGTACTCCGGGGTCGTCAGAATTTCCAGAATTGTTTGGCTGAATTAGCAACGTAGCAATTTTTCCGGCTTCTGCTAAACGCCTGGCTTTGGGCGATACATAAAGATAAAAATCAGCATGGTAACCTTTTTCAGGATTTGCCTTAAAATGCGCTACAGTAAAAAAGTAAGGGCCTATAACCACAGATGGAACAATAATTACAATAAGTAAAATGGCTATGAAAATATAACGAAGCTTCTTTTTCATATTAATAGCAGGAGTTGTAGGCATTCTATTTTTGGAACGCCTCTGGTGTGTTCACGCCAGAGGCGTTATTGATATTTGGTTTCAGTTTGGAAACTGAAACCAGCGAATTAATATAATGGCTAATTTAAATACTTTCCTCAATAATTCTTTCTGAAAATCACCCACGCTCGTCCAAGTCTCCAGACTTGGACACACTTTCAATAATTCTTCCTGAAAATCACCCCTACCCCAGTCTTGTTGGAGTTCGCTCCGAGCAGAGCGTTGTAATCGCTTTTATGGAAGACTTTCAAAAGGTAATTTCCACGGTCGTTCAGTTTATATTCCAGTACAAAATCACCAGCGATAGCAGAGTAGCCACCTTCCTGTATGGCCGATTGTTCGCTGTTTTCAAGGTTGAAATTACCGCCTACTTGTATGGTAAGGCGATCGTTGAACAGTTGCTTCGACAAACCAACTTGCAACTCCGACACCGTTGAGACTTCCTGTCCACCTGTTTTATACGACTCAAACCCAAGCGTCAAATCCACGCCTTTGACAAACTTGCCAGCGAGTCGGTTCAGTTGACTGCTGATAAGGCTACTCACACTTTTCAAAGCTGCATTTTCGCCCACGTTGGATAGGCCCGCACCAGTCTTCGATTGGATAAAACTGTTGAGGAACAGCAAACCAAATACCTGTTTGTTCAACTCGGTCGGTTCATCCCGCAAATCATTTAATTTACGGGCTACGAGATTGTCTACAGCACTGCCCTGACTTTTAGGCAATTTAATATCGAAGGTAATTTCTGGAGCAGTCAAGCCCCCATCTATATTCATCAAAACTTCAACATCTGTTCTGCGCTTTGAACTGGCTAAGGTCGCTTCGTCCAGGGTTGACTCGTTACTGATGAGTTCGTATGGCGTCGATCTGGTTTTATACACAGCTGTGATGTCGAACCGGGCATCATAAGGGTCGCCTGCGAAAGAAAGGCTACTGCCCTTTTTGATTTCGAAGTCCCTTTTCACCAACCCTTCATAAGCAAATGAATACTGCCCATCTTCTATTACGTAAGTCCCTGTGATATCGAGGTCGCCAGCTGGATTCATGAGTATTGAAAAATTGCCGCTGCCCGTACAAAAAAGTTCATCGCCTGTCAAAGGATCAATAATGATGTTGAGCTTTGCTGCTGGCGTCACAATAAGGGTCAAATCCAAATCGAAACCACCTCTCGCTGCATTTTTGCGTTGTTCCAGCAGGTTCAAGCTGTCTGGTTCATATTCGTTGGGATTATCGAAAATTACGTAGTCTTCTTGTACCACTGCAAGTTCTGAAACCAAAGGTTCAACGTGCAATAGAGAACTATCAAGCGTAGTAGCGATGACTTTTAGCTTTGGCAAATCGGGAGTTCCTGTGATCTGTACATCCGCACTGGCAAATAGGCGCCCATAATAAAGTGCATTATCCTTTTTCTTGGTATTCAGCACGTTCAAGCCATCTGTTTGCGCCCGCAGATCAAAACTAATATTATCAAAAAATTGGTGGTTGACCTGACCGCTTAGCATCGCCTCTCGGCCACTGGCATCAAAAATTTGCAGATTGCCAAAGTCAATTGATCGATCAGATATTTTGATAGTGCGCCCATCTACGTTGTATCGAGCACCGGTCATAACTACCGCTGTACTAATATTATGCATCGTGATTTCCCCATTGAGAGAAGGTTTTTCCGGAGTACCTTTTAGAGTGAAATTACCAGATAAATATCCTTTTGAATCCTGCATTATTTCCGTTAAAAATGGATCCATGATGACAAGGCTGAGTTTGTCAAAATTGGTTTTTACATCAAATTGGTTAGCAGCAATATCATATTCGCCATTGGCTACCAATTCATTTTCACCTTCCAATTTAGCCAGGATATTGATCATTTGAGCGCTGGGCGACTGAGATGCATTAACTGTTAAATTGCCCAGGGGCTGCTCATTGAGCACCAAATCATCGACCCTTAAATCGGCTTTGTAATGTAGATTTTGCTTTGGTTCGATAATCGTAAATCCGCCATTGGTAGCTCCAGAAAGTCGAAGGTTTGGATTGTTGAGCAAGTCTGAAATTTCGTTTATGCCAAAGCTGTTGAATCGGACTTCAATTGGTGCTAAGTCGTTTATAGGCGCTTCACCTATACTCTTTACAGCAATAGATTGGACATCTTTTTTAAATATCAAGTCATTTATAAAAAAGGAATTAGCATTGAAAACAATTTGATTGGCACTATTAATAGACCAATCCTCCTCGTTCAAAACCATCAGGTTATCCATAACCAACAAATAATCAGTTGGCATTTCTGTTGACTTTCCACCCCATTTAAAAAGGTCGTTAAATGATTCATCCTGTACCGCCAGGTCGAAGCGCAAGGTGTCTGCGCCCATACGAGCATTCAGGTCAAAATATGGAGCATAAAAAGTATTATTTAGATTCAGGTTTCTAACTGCCAGGTTTGAACGAAGCCGTTTTCTGTTTCCATTCATTTTCAGGATTAATGAATCCAACGTTGAACCATTATAAGTAAGGCTTGGAAAAACAGCTTCCAAATTCAAATCCTTTTCCTTACTGTCGAAATTGCCACGTATAAAAGCCGAAGAATCCAACGCTTCTAAATCTGGCACAAATACACCAACGAGCCCAACTAAATCGGTTAATTGAAAATCGAATTCGAATTGCTGATCTGAAACAATTAATTCCCTACCTCCTGTTGAATCAGGTGATTGCGCCAATTCTTCAATAGGAAAAAAATCGTTTACATAATTCAAAACCAAATTCGGTAAATCCCCAAAATGAAAACGCCCTTCCACTTTTGCATTTAGGAAATCAGAATTGAGGATTAGTGCTCTTTTTTCCTCTGGCAATTGCTTTGCTTCCAGCACGATTTGTTTATCAAAATAATCGTTCTCATCACTTGAAATGGCAAAATTAGAAATTGTGGTTTTGCCTTCTAAATTATCTAAATGATCACCTTTAATTTTGACATCTATCTGGCCACTAAATCCAACACCCTCCTGGTAAAAATTTAGGTTCTTTAAATTTACGGTATCAATAAAAATAGTTGCATCTATATCCGGCAGGCTGTCGTTGAGATTAATTTCACCTTGCAGGTCAAAAGCTAAATTTTCATCCTGTATTGCCATTTTCCCATTAAAAAAACGTTGAATTAAATGTCCATCTACTTTCAGCTCTTTGTATTCATATTTATTAAAAACTGCCGACTCTACATTTCCATTTAAAATTACATCAATGCTGTCAAGTGAGAGGCCGTTGCCGTTTAGTACAGCTTGCAATGTGACCATTCCGAATTGGGAGGTATCCGCTAATATTTTTCCTAAGTCTATATTATTTGTAGAAAAATTACCTGAATAGGTTGCATTGGAATAATCTGAATTAAAGTCCATTTTAAGGTCTGTGGATGCATTTCCTACTTCTGATGTAAATGCTCCATTAATATCAAATTTTCTGATCGTTCCGTTGAAATTTCCAGCAAATTGAATCAGTCCTATTGAGTCCAGTTCGGGAGGCAAGGGACTTTCTGTAAATCCTTTCAAGTCATTTGAGTGGGTGGCGAAGTCTTTTATTTTCAGGTTAAAATTAGCCCTATCTATGTCTGGCAGTCCTCCTATTTTCAAATTACCAATAAATCGGGTAGAAGCTTGTGTAGTCAGTAGCAAGTTGCTTGCTTCAATGTCTGCCAGGCTTCCAGCTACATTTCCGGAAAGCGTTACCCTGCCGAATGTATTCAGGTTTGCTGGCAGTTCCACCCCTTGTGTCCAGTTGATTAAGCTGGAATAGGACGTACTTAAATTTGCAATTTGCAAATCATAAAAAGGATCTGTTGTCAAACTTTCAATATTGCCTGAAAAACGCAATGAAGTTGCTTGATCCAATTTTAATGTCAAATCGTCTATACTCAGTTTTTCATGCTGAAACTTGAGAGCGCCTTCTAAAAAAATAATTGATTCTAATTTTTGATCAGAGCCCTCAGGAGGGAAACGAAAATTTGGAATTTCGGATAAAATAGGCGCCAATAACAAAAGGTCTTGATATGCCAAATTGCAATTTTTAAACTGCGATTCTATTTTTACTTTTTCTAAAAATTCCGACAAGTCATTGAAATCGTTAAATGCCAGTTCCGTACTATTCTCTAAATGACTCGTAGGTGTATTTATGATAAGTTCTTCTATTGAGATACCGTCTGGCAAGATGGTTAAATTTCCCATTAATTCTTTTAATGTAAATCCACTTTTATCATTAAAAGAAATTTCTTTTATTTTACTTAAAATTCCAGCATCCGAATAGTTAAAATCATTTATTGAAACATTCAGTTCTTTCAATTCGATATGGCTGAAATCAACTGCATTTTCAACAATTGGAGCATTATTGTCGAAATAAACTATTCGGTTATTTTGTAATCGTATTTTATCCGAACTAATTGTCCAGCCAATTCCAGGAAAGGTTAATTCTGTATTGTTAGTTGGCTCAATATAACTGGAAGTATCTTTTTGTAATTGCAAAAAAGTAATTTCAGAATTTCGCAATGCCACTTTATCGAGTACAATTTTTTGCAATTCAAAATCGAGTTCGTCAGCATCAATTTTTATTTCATGGATTTTGGCGTTCAATATATAGCGGCCAACATTTTTATCCCGCATATCAAACCGCAGATGCATCAAATCCAACTTTCCAATTCCAAATTTGAAAGGCTCCTTGCTTGTCGAATCAGCAGTTGAATTTCCAGCAAAATTGTCGATTAAAAATTGGTAGTTGAAAATGCTGTCGGTCTGTTCTTGATAAAGATTGACATAGGCATTTTTCAATGTTATTTTATTCAGGAAAATTTCTGATTCAAATAATTCAAATACACCTATATCAACACCCAAATATCCCGCATGAAATAAAGTGTCTCCTTTCTGATCTGCAATAAATACTTCTTCTAAAACAGCTGTCTTAAAGAAATCAATATCCACCCCACCTACCCTTACATCGGCGCCCAATTCCTCTGATAAAGTATCTGATGCTTTTTGTGTTAACCAAGTTTGCACAGATGGATACTGTACTGCCAATGCAAGAATGCCAAATAGGAGCAGCAAAGCCAAAAACGAGTAGATCAGTATTTTGCCTATCCGGCGTACGATATGCAATGTGAGTTATTTTTTGGAAGGCTGGTTTTAGTTTCCGCCAAGTGATTTATCAGGAATAAAAATAGACAGAATTGAGAGAAGGTGGGAGGGTTGGATAAAAGCCTCTAAGGAAATATTATTTGATTGGAGAATGAAGATTACATGATTTAAGATTTTTGATTTGGTGAACAGTACAAAATGCTAAGTCATGCTATTAGTAAAAAGTGAAGAATGCTGTAAACAAAGGCTTCTATCCTTGGAGATACTATGCACGGTCGTCCAAACGATGAATGCCGCCAATTCTTCAATTTGCATTCATGTAATCTTCAATCAAAAAAGCCCTCCCGCAAAAACGGAAGGGCTTTGTATTTATCTCAAAAAACGAGTTCGTCAAGATTACATCATGCCTGGCATGCCACCACCTGGAGGCATATGAGCATGAGGAGCTTCTGGCTCTGGCTTATCGTTGATAACACATTCTGTCATCAATAACATTCCAGCAATAGAAGCAGCATTTTCAAGTGCTACACGAGTAACTTTTGCAGGATCGATTACCCCTGCTTTCTTCAAATCTTCGTATTTGCCTGTGCGTGCATTGTAGCCGTAAGCTCCTTTGCCAGCTGCAACTGCCTGGAAAACTACACTGCCTTCCTGACCTGCATTTTCAGCAATTACACGTACTGGTGCTTCCAATGATTTACGAACGATGTTGATACCAACATTCTCATCATCATTTTTGCCAACTACTTTCTTGAGTGAATCAATGGCACGAGCCAATGCAACTCCACCGCCAACAACGATTCCTTCTTCGATAGCAGCACGTGTCGCATGCAATGCATCATCTACACGGTCTTTCTTTTCTTTCATTTCCACTTCTGTAGGTGCACCTACATTCAATACTGCAACACCTCCAGCCAATTTGGCCAAACGCTCTTGCAATTTCTCTTTATCGTAATCAGAAGTAGTCGTTTCAATTTGACCTTTAATCTGATTGATACGAGCTGTAATATCTTTTTTCTTACCGGCACCGTTCACAATTGTTGTGTTGTCTTTGTCAACCGTGATTTTCTCGCAAGTACCGAGTTCCGCTAAAGTTGCATTTTCCAACTTGTAGCCTTTTTCTTCAGAAATAACAGTACCACCAGTCAAAATGGCGATATCTTCCAACATCGCTTTACGACGGTCTCCGAAGCCTGGTGCTTTTACAGCAACAATCTTCAAGCCTCCGCGTAAACGGTTTACAACTAATACACCAAGCGCCTGGCTTTCAACGTCTTCTGCAATGATGTGCAGTGGACGTCCAGCACCAGCTACTTTTTCCAAAATTGGAAGGATGTCTTGTAGGTTGGAAATTTTCTTATCGTAGATAAGGATATATGGGTTCTCATATTCTGTCACCATTGCTTCAGCGTCAGTCACAAAATAAGGAGAAAGATATCCACGGTCGAACTGCATACCGAGCACTTCTTCCATGTAAGTATCGGTACCTTTTGCCTCTTCTACAGTGATTACGCCGTCGGTAGAAACTTTCTTCATAGCCTCAGCGATCAATGTACCAATCTCAGCATCGTTATTAGCTGATATAGCAGCAATCTGCTGAATCTTGCTGAAGTCTTTTCCAATTTTTTCAGACTGCTTTGCAATATTTTCAACAATTACCCTAACAGCTGTGTCGATACCACGCTTAAGATCCATTGGGTTTGCACCAGCAGCAACGTTTTTCAAACCAGCCGTAATCATGGCTTGTGCCAATACAGTGGCAGTAGTTGTACCGTCACCAGCGATGTCAGAAGTTTTTGAAGCTACTTCTTTCACCATCTGTGCACCCATGTTTTCAACTGCATCTTCCAATTCAATTTCTTTCGCTACAGATACACCATCTTTTGTGATGCTTGGAGCGCCAAAGCTTTTTTGGATAACTACGTTACGGCCTTTAGGTCCGAGGGTAACTTTCACTGCGTTAGCCAAGGCATCAACGCCTGATTTCAATTTTTCCCTGGCATCTCTATTAAATGAAATTTCTTTAGCCATTTATTTAAATGTTTAATTGTTAATGTTGAATGGTTAATTAAGGAGTGATTTGGATAGTAAATTGAAATGGAAAACAATGGACTTGAAATTCACCATTTACCATTAATCATTTACCATACTTTAATCAATGATAACAAGAATGTCATCTTCACGCATGATGAGGTAATCTTTGCCTTGATAGTTCAATTCCTGACCAGCATACTTTCCATAAAGAACTGTGTCCCCTTTTTTGACGGTCATTTTAACATCGTCTTTGCCAGGTCCAACAGCGATGATTTTTCCTCTTTGAGGTTTTTCTTTGGCTGTGTCTGGGATAATGATGCCCCCAGCGGTTTTTTCTTCGGCAGGTGCCGGTTCCACGACTACTCTGTCGTTGATTGGCTTTAACTTCATAGTAATTTACGTTTTGTTTATAGTTGAATGTTGATTGATAATCAATTGCAGAATCAATTATGAAATTTATCAATTAACGGTATTCAACGATTCCAAAAAATTATATGTATTTCAATTGTCCGGAATGGACAATAGGCCATTATCACAGTCTATGCCATTAGGAAAAAGGTGACGTTTTGACATTAAGACTGGAAAAATGGACAGACAGGAAGCATGCTCGTTGTCAAAATGGCGGGCATAGGGCAACGAATCGGTCAAAAAAGCAAATTGGTCAATCCTCTAATCTCAACGGAACCCCTCTTTCAAAAGCCGTTTCGAACACGATGGTCGTATTCGTTCCTTCAACACCTTCTATTACATGGATTTTATCATAAATAATACTTCGCAAATGCCTGTTATCGGTGGCAACGAGTTTTGCCAACAGCGCATACCGACCAGCAATATTGGCGCATTCGACAATTTCAGGGATGCCGCTCAAAGCTTCTTCTACCTGCCGGTGCAATTTTGAGTCTGTAAGGATGATAGAAGTATAGGCTTGTGTCTGATAACCCAATTGCCAGGCATCCAATCGGAAAATGGCATTTTTCAAAATCCCTGCCTCCTTGAGTTTTTTGATGCGTTGATGGATAAGCGTATTGGACACATTCAGTTTTTTAGATAGCTGAACAAAAGACATTCGGGCATCTTCTGTCAATTCTTCAACGATACGAATATCTATTGGATCAAGTTGATTTTCTTTCATTTTAAAACTACGTGCTAATTTTAGATATGACGCTGTGAAAAACAAAAATGATAAATATTGACATAATCAACACCCAATACGGGCAAATAATTAAATATCATCTGAAATTTGCGTCAGATTTAAAATGATATAAAAATGAATTTATCAGCAATTTTTTCGGTAAGCCTGACGCTATTCGCTGTCATCGACATCATTGGGTCATTGCCCATTATCCTTAGCATGAAAAAGGAAGGAGTCCACATCCGACCGTCAATCGCAACTATCACGGCAGGCGTCATCATGGTGGCGTTCCTGTTTTTTGGAGCTGCGATATTGAATCTGTTCGGAATTGACGTTTCCTCATTTGCATTGGCAGGTTCTCTTATCATGTTTTTTATCGGTCTCGAAATGGTGCTTGGCATCCGTTTTTTCCGCGACCATCATGATGAGGGTGGATCTGGGAGCATTGTTCCCATTGCTTTTCCACTTATTGCTGGAGCTGGGACGATCACCACACTTATTTCACTGAAAGCTGATTTTGACAACATCAGCATACTTTTAGGAATTGCTATTAACTTACTTTTCGTTTATCTGATCCTTCGCTCTTCTGGTTGGATTTCAAGGAAAATATCCAATCAGGTCTCGACTACACTTCGCAAAGTATTTGGCGTATTGCTCATTGCGATAGCAATACAAATGGCCAAAGAGAATTTTTAATGCAGTTGGCTATTGGCACTTGATGTATAACGAATCCCCAGATTCGTTTGCGCTGTGAGGTGACTTCTAACGAATCTGGGAATTCGCTATACATTTGGTAGTAAAATCACAATTCCTCTTCCTCCACTTCTTTCCTGATTGATTTCAGCATTTGCCACCCTACCCCAATTTGCCAAAACGCCACGATCAAGCCTGATTTTAAGCCCATTGTAAAAGTATCTTTGGGTAATCCTTTCATAACCATCATTAAAAGGACTCCAATAATGGATCCTACTACACCAGCTATGATGATGAATTTAATCGGGTTGAAATATATGTCCAAATATTTATTACATAACAATACAATCACCCATGCTCCCACCCCACCTGCAATAGGGGCTATTATGAAAAACAGCAGGTTGTAGGAAACTGAAAACAAGACCAACCATAGCAATAAAGCTAGGGCAGAGAAAGCTATTTTATTTCTTGTTTCGACTTCGGGTTTCCACGCTAAAAGAACAGCAGCAATAAAATATAGACCTACAGGCACGACCAACACATAATCAAAAGAATGTTCTGATTTGGTGTAAAGTGTAACGATGGAGAGGATAGCTGAAAGAATGAAATAAACAAGTGATTTTGACATGGTTAATAGCTTTTGGCTTTTGGCCTTTAGCTTTTCGCCAATGGCCTAATGCTAATTTTAATCCTAAGATTATAGGAATTGCAATCCCAAAGCTAGACATTGAGCGCCATTTGCACAAGACCTTATTTCTATGACCAAAAAAATGGTACGATTACATACCGCACCCCGTAATATTATTGTTCTCCATCATCGTGTTGACGGCAATTCTAAGCCACATTCTTCCGGCAGGCAGTTATGAACGTGAACTGGTAGATGGCAGGCAAAGAGTCATTCCTGGTTCATACCAAGAAATTGAGGCGACTCCTGTTGGAATTTTTGGAATTTTTCGGGCTTTACCGCTGGGATTCAAGTCTGCTGCAGAAATCATCTTTGTAGTACTGGCTGGCGGAATCATGTTCGGTATGTTGGAAAAATCAAGGATGGTAGAAAACACAATCGGGACCATTGTAAGGCGAGTTGGCTTAAAGAAGAAATTCTTGATGGCAGCTGCAATGACTTATGTTTTCGGAATGCTGGGCGTGGTGATCGGTTACGAAAACAATATTGCTATGATCCCCATTGCCGCAGTGCTCAGCTTAGCACTTGGCGGAGATTTGATTTTGGCGGCGGGTATATCTGTTGGAGCTATCACAGTAGGATTTGGCCTCTCACCAATCAATCCTTATACAGTTGGCATCGGTCATAAATTAGGTGAAATGCCCTTGTTTTCAGGAGCTTTGATAAGAAGTATATTGTGTTTTACTGGACTGAGTATTATGGCTTGGTACAATGTCCGGTATTTTAAAAAAATCACCAAAAACCCTGATTCGGCGCTTAGCCTCGGTCTCGATTCAGATGGCTTTTCTCTTTCGAAACCAATCAATGAATATAGTATTTCAAAGAATAATTGGCTTGTAGTGGGCATTTTTGTTGGTTGCCTTACAGTCATGCTTTACGGGATCTTCAATTTTGGCTGGTACTTAAATGAGATTTCTGCAATATTCATCATCATCGCCATTTTGACAGGAATAGTTTCGAAAATGGACAGTCGTACTTTCAGTGAAACTGCTTTAAAATATATCGGCATAGTTGCCCCCGGTGCATTCATGGTTGGGTATGCCACCACCATCAAAGTCGTGATGGAAATGGGGAGCATTAGCGATACCGTTGCATTCCAACTTGCCAACCTCCTTTCAACTCTTCCAACTTATGCTTCAGCAGTGTTTATGTCGATTACCCAATCCATTATCAACTTATTCATCCCATCGGGGAGCGGGCAAGCATTGGCGACACTGCCCATTATGATTCCTTTGGGCGAAGTGCTTGGCCTTACACGCCAATCTACCATCCTTGCCTTCCAGATCGGTGATGGCGTGACAAATCTTTTCAATCCATCTTTGGGTGGTCTCATCGCAATGCTCAGCATGTGCAAAGTACCCTTTGACCGTTGGCTGCGGTTTATTTTCCCTTTGGCAATTATCATTCTGTTAGTTTCGTGGGTGGTTTTATTGTTTACTGTATACATAGAATGGGGGCCGATTTAATGACTAATTATGAATGATGAATCACTAACTGTGAACGGTGAATTAAAATAGAATTTAGTATGAACAAAATTTCGGAGGCAAAAGAAATATTAACCAACCTTGTTTCTTATCCCGTGCTTGGAGGGATGAGCAATTTGAGTATTCTTGAATATATAAAAGGGTATCTGAATGAATTTGGAATAGAATACCAACTTGTACCTAACAAAGAAAACACATCCGCAAATTTACATTGCCGAATTGGGCCAGCAATAGATGGAGGCGTCATACTTTCCGGCCATACAGATGTCGTACCAGTGGAAGGACAGGATTGGCATTCCGATCCTTTTCAGCTTACCGAAAGAAATGGGAAACTGTATGGACGAGGTGCTTGCGATATGAAAGGGTTCTTGGCCTGCTGCCTGGCAGGTGTTCCTGATATGGTAAAGGCCAAATTAAAAAAGCCTATCTATTTGGCTTTTTCATTTGATGAAGAAATCGGATGCCTACAGGGCGATGTTATAGCAGGAGCGATTCGTGATTTTTATGCAGAAACTCCCAAATATGCTATCATTGGTGAGCCGTCCATGATGCGGCCCATACTTGGTCACAAAGGCATAATTTATTATGGAACAACCATTTATGGCTCAGCGGGTCATAGCAGTGGCATCCGAAAAGAAGTGAGTGCTGTACATGAAGCAGCCAGACTGATTATGTGGTTGGAAAATAAAATGGATGATCTAATCGCCCAGGGTTTTATCGATAAACGATTTGTTCCTGACCACACCTCAATTCACACCGGAATTGTCCATGGCGGTATCGCCATAAACATTGTGGCAGAGAAATGCACTTTCAAATGGGACATTCGAAATATTCCTTCTGTCCAGATTGCCGATGTATTTGCAGACTTTGAAGTTGAATGCCGAAAGCAAGAAAAAGAACTCCAAAAACGATTTGCAGGAGCGAAAATCGAAACCAAAGAAATACACCCTTTAGTACCAGCATTGAGCACTCCTGAAGACGCATCGGTTGTTGCTTTGGTGAAAAAACTAACTGGCATCCATAAACATGGAACAGTGGCCTTTGCTTCCGAAGCAGGCCAGTTTTCCAATGCTGGATTTGAGTCAGTCATCTGTGGTCCCGGTTCAATCGATCAAGCACATAGGGCAAATGAGTTTATTGCTGTGGAGCAGTTGGGGAAGGGGGTGGAGTTTATTCGCAATTTGGTTCGAATACAAGCTGGAGATTAAATTAATTTGATTCTTGGACAAATCCTGTGGAGGTATTACTGGGTCACTTCAAGTGCCCCAGTAATTTCGTCAAATTAGCGGGGCACTTGAAGTGACCCGCTAATCCCTAAGAGGCTGTTTTCACAGGATTTGTCTAAGAACCATTAATTTTAAACTATTGGTACATTTATTATTTCTTAGTTTGGATGAAGCTTTTCCCAATATAGGCCGTAAAAAATTAAACAACTACAACCCTTTACACTTTGAAAAGAGTTCTTCATATATTATTTGGGCTTGGCTCATTATTTTATTTGAACAAGGCTTATGCTCAGGAATACTTAATTCATTCCCAATTCTACGGAGTTGAAGAGGGGCTTTCCCATCGTGATGTGCAATGCATTCACCAAGACCCACAAGGGTTTATGTGGTTTGGCACCAAATACGGACTTAACCGATTCGATGGTTACAACTTCAAATGGTTTACAAGTGAAAATGATGGGCTCCAAAGCAATGAAGTCAATCACATATTAGAAGATTCGGACGGATTGATGTGGCTTATTGAAACAGGTGCTTTTAATTCCAAGAAGGTTAAAAGCATTACCATCTTTAATCCTATAACACATCGATCGGAATCAATAGGCAACTATTTTAACAATGAGCTTCCTTTTTCTCCAGAGAAAATAAACAGCTTTTCCCAAAATCAAGCGGGTCATCTTGTTTTCCTCACCAGTGATAATTTGCTTATTACTTATATCAATGAATTTAAGGTTGAAAAAATCGACTTAGGTGATTATCTACTTGTAAATTCAATTACCTGGAATCCAAAGGGGGGGTTCTGGGTAACCACCGCTGAAAGTAATATAAGCCAATCTCTTTTCCTTTTAAGTAATCGAGGCGAGAAACTCCATCAAGTTCAACATCCTTCGAGCAGCTATTTATTTTTTTATAATGCAAATGAGGATGGTAGTGGATACTATTTTGATTTCACTATTAACGAAAAAAACAAACGTTTAATAAAATACTACAAAGTTGATTCGGAGGGTGTGCAATATTCAGATTTTGAAATGGCTAATAAGTTTTCCAAATTCAATTTAACTCATATCGGGCCTCATACCCAAATAAAAAAAAATAAGGATCATTATTGGGTTTACACAGACGATTTAAAGTCTCAAGTATTTTCAACAAAAGAGGAGAAAACTATTCTTTTACATGAACAATACCCAAACCTGAAATTAATAACGGATATATTTTTTGATAATAACCAGACTACATGGATAAGCACTCAATTCGGTATTTATCATTTTGAATTGCGACCGTCTTATTTTCGTAAATATTTATACCAGCAAAAATCGAATGGCTATTCTTCCGACTTCGCCTGCAGGGGTATAAAAACAGATAGTTCTGGGCAATTATGGACAATCGTAGAAAATCAACTTTCTATTTGGAAAGTTAATTTAGAAACGAACCAACAAAACCTTGCACTTCGCACAGGAGGCACCAGGTATGGGCTTGGAAAAAACAGGAACGGCCATCTCCTATATACCGAAGACCTGTCCTTTATTCAATATGACCCTCAAACAAACGAGACAATCAAAAAGATACATCTTTTTAAGAATGTTACTAAAGAACTCTATACCTGGAGTATTCATGAAGATAAAACTGGAAAAGTATGGATTGATGGTAATGGTAAAGAAAGAACCATCGGATATGTGCAAAGTGGAAATTTTAAAATGCTCCCAAATTGGTTTGGGAATATGGGCGATCAATTGGTTTATCAATTCCTGGAAAATGATTCAGATACTGCATGGTTAGCTACAAGCATAGGATTGATCACTATTGACTTAAGAACAGGAACAAAGCTGCAACATTATTGGCATGAGGGTACAGGAAATAATTTTTTTCCTTATGACCATATCCACCATATTCATCGAGACTCGGATTACAAAGAAGCTTTTTGGTTAGCTACTTCGGGCAATGGATTAGTGCTATGGCATCCTATAGATGGAATATTGAAGCGATACACAAGGGCAGATGGTCTTCCGAATAACACGCTTTATGCAATCTATGAAGATGATCAAAAAAACTTCTGGATGTCGAGTGACAACGGCATCGTCTATTTCAATAAGAAATCCAATCAATTTAAAGGATATACCATAAAAGATGGTATAACACATAATGAGTTCAATCGGCTATCTCACCATCAGGACAATTTAGGAAACATATATTTTGGAGGGCTAAACGGGATAACAGCATTTCACCCAAAAGATTTTTACCTCGATACAATCGAGTCTCATCCTCTCATGGTTATAACTGACTTTCAACAATTCGATGGAAAGGAAGAAAGAATGGTTGACCGAAAAATAGAGCTGCAGGAAACAAATAATATCACAATAAAACCTAATGATCGATACTTTCATATTGGATTTGCTCTTTTGACTTTCTATGATATTAAAAATGTTAGATATGCCTACCAGATAGAAGGATTTGACAAAGACTGGAATTATCAAAAGGAAAATACGCTCCGATTTAGCAGGTTGCCATTTGGGCATTACAAATTGCACGTCAAAGGTCAATCATCAAATGGACAATGGTCTGAGAATGAAATACAACTCCATATCAATGTCATAAAACCAACTTACTTACAAAACTGGTTTTTACTTTTAACTGGATTTACAATAATTCTAATCGGAGTTTTACTTTATAATTTTCGAACTTCCCAATTGAAACGGCGACAGGCAGAATTGGAAAAATTGGTGGGAGATAGAACCAAAAAGATTCAACAGGATAAAAAAGTGATAGAACATCAGGCTGAAGAATTAAAATCATTGGAACAGCTTAAATCACGCTTTTTTGCGAATGTCTCTCATGAATTAAGAACACCGCTTACTCTTATGCTAGGCCCGATCAATTCTTTATTAAAGCGCAATAATAAAAACGAAACTGAAAAAAAGCTGTTGACATATGTCCAGAGGAATGGTCAACAATTGCAAAAACTCATCAACGAAATCCTTGACCTCTCCAAATTGGAAAACAATAAATTGGAGGTGAATGAAGAAGCAGTTGCTTTTCATCCCTATTTAAAAGAGCAACTTGCCCAATTCCATTCTTTTGCAGCAAGCGACAAATTGAAATTCGAATTCGAATATTCAGTTGATCATTCACTGGTTCTTCTTTTGGATAAAAGTAAATTTGAAAAAATCATCCACAATTTCCTCTCCAACGCTATGAAGTTCACTTCGGCTGACGGCACTGTAAAACTGAAAGTTGAAGAAATTAATGACAAACTCCAACTCAGCATTTCTGATACAGGTAATGGCATTCACCCAGATGACCTACCTCACATCTTCGACCGCTTTTACCAATCAAAACAAACAAATGCAAAAACAGAAGGTGGAACCGGCATTGGACTTTCTCTTTGCAAAGAACTCGCAGGTTTGCTTAGTGGACAAGTTTGGGTCGAAAGTGAATTAGGCAAGGGCAGCATTTTTTATTTCCGGTTTCCAAAAAAGGTAGCCGGAAATACAACACATGCTGGCAGTCACCCACTTGCCCCCCATGAGGGTCAATTGCCCGAATCTATGTTGCCATCAACTTACAATTTAGTCAAAGACAATAAATCGCTTATGGCCCGTTCCGTCCAAGAGAGGGGCAAAGGGGATGAAATCAAGCTGCCTTCCAGACAAGCATCCATCCTCATCGTTGAAGACAACTCCGACCTAAGAGACTTTCTCCAGTTTCTGCTTTCAGACTATCAAGTATTTACCGCCGAAAATGGCAAAGAGGCGCTCACTTTCTTGCACTCTAAAGAAGCCAAATTAGTCATTCATCATTCACCGTTCATCATTATATCAGACCTCATGATGCCGGTCATGGATGGTTATCAATTATTGGAAAAACTCAAATCAGAGGATCGCTGGCGACACATTCCAGTAATTATGTTGACTGCAAAAGTGAATGTTAGTGCCAAACTTAAAGCACTCCGTATCGGTGTAGACGATTACCTAACAAAACCATTTCAGGAAGAAGAGCTAATAGCACGCATCGAAAATCTCCTGCGAAATTATAAGGAACGAATGGAACATTTTTCCTCAAACGAAGAACAAAATGTCAGTTCTATTAAATCAAATAAACCTGTAATCGCACAGGTAGATGCACAGTGGCTGGAGGAATTGGAAAACATCTTTAAAAAGAAGCTTCCCGAAACTTCTTTTAAAATGGAGGAGGTTGGAACATTACTCAATCTTAGTCAGCGTCAAGTCGGCCGCCGACTCCAACAACTCACTGGTCTACTCCCTAAACAATACCTTCAGGAAATGCGCCTGCAACAGGCGAGGAGTTTTATCCTAGAAGGAAAATATGCAACCATCAAAGAAGTCAGCTTTGCTGTGGGTTTTAAAGATCCCAAGTATTTTTCTAAGATTTTTCAGGTACGTTTTGGGATATCTCCTTCGGCGGTTAAATAATATTTTCCTTTGAAAAAAGCCTCATCTGGCCAAATTGTCGATTTATCCTACCCAAGTTGTCGATTTTCTCTACCCTCGTCCTTTCTAAATTTGTCCAGAACAAAGCTTACTTACAAAATGAGCAAATCAAGAATATTAAGTAAGTAATTCAAGGTGTATTTTATTTGACACTCTTCCAAAGTTACTCACCTTGAAAAGTTGGTCTTATTTCCAATTAACCTAAGTCACGCTTTTAACCCTGCTAAACACAATAGGTTATTCCATCAACGGTCTCGAAAAGCAAATGAAACAATCCGTTGCTCTCTGAATTTATTCAAATAAACATTTTGAAATGCCTGAAATCTTATCAATCATGAGAATGCGATGTCCTATTCTTTTGAAAAAAAATGCTACACGTTCTTGGCAAAGAAAACACTTATTTTCAAACATCGTTAAAGTATTCTTAGCATCTTTATTGGTTTTAAATGCTACTGCAATATTAGCACAAGTCAACCTTTGGACACCAACATCTCCGGCACAGGTCTTGGATAAATCCGAGCAATTACCTGACCTTCCGGATTTCAGCAAGGGAAAACTTTTTGATTTAGATTTGGAAGGCATGATCGCTCTGGGGCAAACAGCCAAACAGGAAGATGATGAGACTATCAGTACCACTGCCACCCTCTGGCTTCCCATGCCAGATGGTTCTTTGACTCCTTTCCGTATTTGGGAAAGTTCAATAATGGAACCAGGGTTAGCAGCTAAATTTCCAGAAATCAAGACTTATGTAATAAGGGGTTTAGAAGACCATAATATGACAGGAAGAATGACGGTTAGCCCACATGGATTCAATGCATTCTTCGCTTCATTACCAAATCAAAAAGAAGTAATAATTCAAAAAATTTCAAGAACAGATCCGACCAAATATCTTAGCTTTAATAGTATCGACAACCCTCTTAACTTAGAACCTTATGAATGTAATTGGAAAGAAGATAAAGATAAAAACCTTCAAGAAAGCACTAATGAAGATAAAAATATGATGCCTTCAGCTAATGATACTGGAGATACTCTACGTGTATTTAGAATAGCTTTGACTGCCCCTGGAATGCTTTGTGAACAACAAGGTTGGACAACTAAAGCTCAGGCTACAGCAGGATTGATCTCATTTCTTGCACAAATAAATGTGGTATATGAACGAGACCTATCTACTCGTTTTGTACTTATAAATAACAATGAAGAATTAATTTTTTTAGACTCTAGTACTGACCCATTTGATGCAGATGGGGGGAGACAATATATAGGGTATAACATCACACTTGTTAACCAGGTGATAGGACCTGCCAATTATGACTTAGGTATTGTATTCCCAAGATCCGGATGTTGTGCTGCCTTAAGGCCCTCAGTTTGTAATGATCACTCAAAAGCTGGAAACTATAGTAGATATAATAGTCTCACAACTACTTGCCACGAAATTGGTCATCAATTTTCTTCCGTACATACATGGACATATTGTAATGATCCTGGGGGGAATGGTTCGTCAGAACTTGGTGGCGGAATAACTATTATGGGATACGGAAACCGGTGTAATAATAATACAATAATCCCTTTACAAAATACCAACTTCATAGGTGTTTATTCTCAGGTAGAAATGACGAATTACATCAACTCGAAATCCTGCTATACTGAACTGCCAACTGGCAATCATATTCCAAATGTCACAGTTCCACCTGGTGGGTTTTACATCCCTATTTCCACCCCATATAAACTTGAAGGATCTGCCACAGATGCTGACAATGATCCTCTATCCTATTCATGGGAACCTTATCATCTTAAAGGTGTTGATTTCACAACAGATAATCTCGACATCACTGTCCCACCTGTCGCAGCAGATGGAAATGTACCACTTGTTCGAACTTTCAATCCTGTTTCGGTTCCTTCAAGAACAATCCCTCAGATATCTGATCTTCTTCTAAATAATAGTACGGTATATGAGCGATTACCTACTTACTCCAGAAACCTGAAATATAGGTTTATAGTAAGAGATAATCATCCTGGATCAGGAGGTGTATCACACGAAGAATTGAGTTTTGAAGTAGATGGTACCGCAGGCCCTTTTTTAGTTACTTCTCCAAATACATGTGTCACCTGGAGTGAAGGCAGCACCCAAACTGTCACCTGGGATGTAGCCAATACCGATAATGCTAACATAAACTGCCAAAATGTAAATATTCTATTATCTATAGATGGAGGTTATACTTACCCTTATACATTGGCAACGTCAACTGCAAATGATGGATCAGAATCAATCACCTTACCTTCAGGTGTCTGTTCTAATCTTGCCAGAATAAAAGTTGAATCAGATGGCAATATCTTTTTTGACATTTCAAATGAGAATTTCCAAATTGACGACTCAGGAGCAACCGTAACATTATCTAATGCCTTACAACTCGATGGGGTCAATGATTATGTAGATGCTACCGATGGTGTATATTTTGATGGAGATTTCACAATTGAAGCATGGGTTTATCCTAAAACATTTGCTAGTTGGCAAAGGATAATAGATTTTGGGAACGGTGCAGCTGATGACAACATTCTATTTTCATTTACCAGTGGCACTTCTGGACATCCTGTACTGAGAGTCTATAATGGGAGCAACTATTCATCCATTAATACCTCCAACCCTATTTCTACCAATGAATGGACACATATTGCCGTTACACTAAGTGGTACTACAGCTACTATATATGTAAATGGTTCTGTTGAAAATACTAGTACATTCAGTTATCTACCAGCTAATGTAACCAGAACCAATTGTTACATTGGAAAAAGCAATTGGAATGATCCCTATGCTGATGCCATATACGATGAAATTAGAATTTGGGATATTGCAAGAACGCAAACTGAAATTCAAGACAATAAGGACTGTTCATTGACAGGTTCAGAAAGTGGTCTGACTTTATATTATCCAATGAATCATACAATCTGTGGTAGTTGTTCAAATTATGAGGCTGGCATTATCCAAGATGAATCTACAAATAACAATGATGGAGCATTATTAGAAGGTGCATACACCAGCATGTCAACCGCTGATGTGCAAATTGAATGTCCCACTTGCACTGCTGGAGATGTTACTATCACTGGTGACCCTTCCAATCAAAATGTAGCTTTAGGAGCAACAGCTACGTTTACTGTAACAGCTACAGGAACAAACCTTGCTTATCAGTGGGAACGTAGTACAGACAATGGAACCACATTTAATCACGTACAGGGTGAAACGAATAGTACTTATAGCTTTACAGCTCAGGTTACCCACGAAGACAATGAGTTTAGGTGTTTAGTTGGAAATGGTTGTGATGTGGATACATCGATGATCGCTACATTGACATTAAATTGTACAACTCCATCATTGTCATCTATTTCCGGCCCTACGGCCCCTTGTATCAACAATTACTACACTTATTATGTAGATCCCAATGCCGAAGTGGTAAATTGGGTATGGACGACACCCGCTGGGTGGATTGTATCAAATTTCAACAATATGATCTTTGTGTACCCAAGTGGTACAGCTGGAGATGTTACAGTATATGGAGAAGATGCATGTGGAAACACTACTTCTACTCAAACATTAGCTGTAACTCCTGTCCTAGTTGAAATAACTACAGAACCAGTTTCACAAACAGTTACTGAAGGAAATGCAGCCAACTTCTCTGTTACAGTAGCTACTGGAGGTGGAACAACAAACTATCAGTGGGAACAAAGCATTGACCAGGGCCTATCCTTTTTTAATATTTCCGGTGCAACTTCATCCACTCTTAATATAGCTTCTGCGGACTTATCTCACGATAATCGAAAATATAGATGTATCCTTTCAAATGACTGTTTATTAGATACATCTACAGTTGTAACATTGGATGTGAATTGTGCAACATCTGCCCCCAAAATACCTAATTCAATTATCGGTTCCAATTTTGTTTGCCAAACAATTTCACTAGTCTATTCCGTTACTCCTGTCCCAGGTGCGACGGGTTATACCTGGACTCTGCCTGGTGGTTGGTCTGGCTCTTCATCTACAAATAGTATTACAGTTACTACAGGCACTTCTGGTGGTATCCTTAAAGTAAAAGCAACCAATAGTTGCGGAGATAGTGATGAAAGAGCATTGGATATTTCTGTTAGTAGTTCGGCTTGTCTGAATGCCATCCATGTGGATGGACAAGATGATTTTCTTTCTGTAGACCAAAATAATATTGACCTCTTAGGGGATTTATCGGTTTCTTTCTGGATTTACCCAGAGAAATTATCTGGAAACCAAACAGTCATTTACAATGGACGAGAATTCCATTTAACAATAATGAATGACAACACTTTAAGGTTTAGACATGGAATTAGGTTTGGCGGATATTCAAGTACCGCTGTAATAGACTTGGCAGGTAATTTCAAATTAAATAAATGGCAATTTGTTGCAGTAACCAGGGATACAACCTCTCGAACCATTAAACTTTACCTGGACGGAGTACTGGTAGAAACAGATACCTATAGCACAGATGATCCACAACCAGGACCTAACACCCAAGACGACATGATATTTGGTGCAGGTATTGGTGGTTTTTGGGAGAAATACACTGGTCGTTTTGATGATATAAAGATATGGGATGATGTAAGGAGTGATGCTGAAGTATTTGATGACATGTTTTGTGTCCCAACTGGAAGTGAATCTAATCTGATTGCCTATTATGGGTTTGAAACAGGACAACCAAATGGCGATAATACAAGTATCAGCTCGTTTGCAAATTCAGTCGCCAGTAGTTATCCATCTGCAGAAGAAAACAATCTTGCCATGGATGGCCCTACTTCCAATATTACGGATGGTTCAAAAGGTCAGGGAGGAATGGAAGGACCAGATGTGCTTTGCTCCGGTTCTGCTGATTATATAGTTGATTTTCCGGGCACACCAACAGTTACCTGGACTTTACCAACCGGATGGACTGGTACTTCTACTACAGAAACGATTACTGCTACAGCTGGTGCAAACGGTGGCATCATTAAGGCTGAAGCTACATTAGGTTGTGGAACTGTCACAATTGAAAAAGCTGTAGGCACAACTCCGCCAATTGTCAACACAGCTTTACCTGGAGGAAAAGGATTAGACCTTGATGGCACGGACGACCAACTTTATCTTGAGTCAGGTGAAATAAGTTTATCTAACAGCTCAATGACCATAGAGTTTTGGGCTAAAAGAAAAAGTACGGGAGGAAGAGATTTGCTTATAGACCAAGGGTCTTCCGCTGGTAATGAAAGACTACATATTGGATTCAGGGAAACATCCAATTATTTCACTTTTGCTTATTATGGTAATGACCTTAACACTACGATTGGATATGATGATTTATCATGGCACCATTGGGCCTGTGTTTATGACAAATCTATTTCCTCTCCCGGTGATAACAGGTTTATATACAGGGATGGTGAAATTGTGGCCAGTGATAGAACAGATGATGATTATGAAGGCTCTGGTACTTTTTACATTGGCAATTATGGTTCTGATTATTTTGACGGTCTAATAGATGAATTTAGAGTATGGGATATTGCTCGTTCACAAACTGAAATAAAAAGTTATTTATGGTGTCCTGAGGAATGTCCTTCTCCAGACTTAATATTGTACCTTCCATTTGAAGAAGGAGAAGTTAATGGGAACAACACTGGAAGTACAACAGTATTAGATTATAGCAGCTACAATAAGGATTGCTTTTTTAACAACTTTGCTCTAACCGGGACATCTTCTAATTATGTCAATGGATTAGTCACACCTGATGTAACGGGATCTGAAGTTGTATGCCCACTTTTGAGTTGGGAATATTCAATTCCTGCTATTGAAGGTGCCACAGCTTATACCTGGAGCCTTCCAAGTGGATGGACAGGCACCTCAAGTACCGAAAGTATTACAGTTAGCCCCTCCACAACTAGCGGAACAATACAATGTGATGTTGTGGCTCCTTGTGGTACATTGTCATTTACTAAAGCTGTAACAGCAAATACAGCATGTAATACAGGTTTAGACTTGGATGGTACTGATGATTATGTTGATGTAGTTGATGGTGTTTATTTCGATGGGGATTTTACAGCAGAGGCATGGGTGTATCCAAGGTCATATAACAATTGGTCAAGATTATTTGATTTTGGAAATGGTTCAGGAAATGCTGTAGTTGCATTAGCACTTACAAGCGGTACTTCAGGGTATCCCCAATTTATTACATATGATGCTTCTTCAAGTACTGATTTAACATCCAGTGAAAAAATCCCATTAAATGAATGGACACACATTGCTGCAACTTTATCTGGAACAACTGGAAAAATATACTTTAATGGAGTCGAAGTAGCTTCTGGTACAATGGTAGCACCACATAATGTGGTAAGAACCAACTGCTATATCGGTAAATCCAACTGGCCAGATGCTCACCCAGAAGCTATTTATGATGAATTTAGAATTTGGGACGAAGCAAGAACTCCTACTCAAATACAGGAGACCATGTTTTGTCCTATGACTACTCCTCCTTCATCAGTAAAACTTTACCTCCCTTTTGAAGATGGTATTCCCGATGGAAACAATACAGAGACACTAAGCACTCAGGACTTATCTGGAAATGAGATGCACGGAACATTGTTCAACCTAGCTCTTACAGGAACAAGTTCGAATTATTCAGATGCTACAAAGCCAAAAGTTGTTACTGGAGCTGACATAGTATGCCCTACACTTTTATGGACCTATTCAGTTGTTCCTGTTAGTGGGGCAACAAGTTACACTTGGACGTTGCCTTCTGGATGGACAGGAAGCTCGACAACGAACTCTATTACAGTCACTCCTTCAACAACAAATGGAACCGTACAATGTGATGTGGTGGCACCTTGTGGAACATTATCATTTACAAAATCTGTCACAGCAAATCCAGCTTGCGATAATGTTTTAGATCTGGATGGTTCTGGCGATAAATTATGGCTAGGCCATGCAAACGAATATGGCAATTTTGGTACTGGAGATTTCACCATTGAAACATGGGTAAAAACGACTGATAGTAAAGGAGCAATTTATTCCAAAAGAAATTCATGTGCCAGTACAGATTACATGGCAATTTTGATCAATGGGGGCAATCTGCTATTTGAATTGAGAGGTTTTGGTCAATCAAATTTAGATCTCTCGACAACCGCAGCAGTAAGTGATGGTAATTGGCACCATGTGGCCGTAACTCGATCTGGATCAGATCTAAAAATATATAAGGATGGGGAGATTGTCGCTTCTGGCACCTCTAATCATGACATCAGTAACACTTATGAAAATAGGATGGGTTATCTTGATGGATGCAGTAGTAGTTGGTATTATGACGGAGCTTTTGATGAAGTTCGAATATGGGATGTGGCCAGAACTAGAGAAGAGATTATTGGGAATTGGCATTGTCCTATTACAAGCTATCCAATTTCATTGATTCTATACTTGCCTTTTGAAGAGGGACTTCCAAATCAAGATAATACAGGAATAACCCATGCGATGGATTTTACTTCAAATGGATATGATGCGGTTATTGAGACATTGGCAAGAACCGGCAACACATCCAACTATATTGCCGATGCAAAATCTTTGGATGTAAGAGGTAGCTCTGTTGTATGCCCTCAACTTGACTGGACTTTTTCAGTCCCGGTTGTTGCCGGTGCCACTAGTTATACCTGGACTGTGCCATCTGGATGGACCGGCACTTCGAGTACGGACAGTATAACCGTTACTCCATCTACAACTAGTGGGATTGTCCAATGTATAGTTGCATCATCTTGTGGGGATTTGACCTTTACCAAATCTGTAACGGCTAATCCAGCATGTGACAACTCATTGCATTTTAATGATGACAATGATTACTTAACATTGAATAACGAAATAGGCAATTTCGGCACCAATGACTTTACCATTGAAACATGGATTAAAACAAATGATGCTTCAGGCTCTATTTTCACGAAAAGAGATGGTTGCGGGTGTCCAATGTTTGGATTATATTTTGAAAGTGGGAAACTCAGACTAGAAGTATCTGACCCCGGATGCAGTGCAACAGATAATTACTATAGTATTCAAACCATAAATGATGGAGCATGGCATCACATTGCACTTGTAAGGTCAGGAACAACTCTTACATTTTACGTTGATGGATTTGCAGATGAAATTCTTACTTCCAATCACGATATAAATAATTCAAGTACAACTAGAATAGGGCATAACACTTGTAGCTCAGGATGGTATACAGATGGATACATGGATGAGTTTAGGGTTTGGTCTGTGGCAAGAACTCAGGCTGAATTAAAAGCAAATATGTTCTGCCTAATGAATTCATATCCTTCAACATTACAGCTCTATTTGCCTTTTGAAGATGGAGTGAAAAACGCTTCTAACACTTCAAATACATATACCCTCGACCACTCAAATTATGGCAACCACGCTACTTTCACAAATTTTGCGCTGACAGGCACTACTTCCAATTATTCAGATGCTCCGGATGTGTCCAGGTATTTGGACAATGATGGTGATGGCTTTGGAGACCCTGGCACTTCTACTATAAATTTTTATGAAAGTTGTGATTATGTAGTGCTTCCAGGTGACTGTAATGACTCTGATTCAGCAATTCACCCTTATGCAGCAGAGATTTGTGGAAATATGGTCGATGAAAACTGTGATGGAGAAACAGACCTCATAACCAATGTTGCTTTGAGTTTGGATGGAGTAAATGACCATGTCCCTACAACGAATGTTTGGGCATATCAACCACCTTTCACATTAGAAGCCTGGGTTAAAACTACTGGCAACAATATACATATAATGACTTGGGACGCTGGTGTATCTTCTAGTCACAATGTAATAATGTATGTCAGAAGTAATGGCAGCTTATCCTACGGCGAAAACGATGGAGGTTGGAACAGTTGGTATTCCGGTCCAGTAATTAATGATGGTAATTGGCATCATGTTGTAGTTATTCGAACAGCTTCTAATTTGACCTTTGTCACAGATGGTGTTGAATATGCTACTGTTTCACTAAGTAAAAACCCAGTTGTTACCGAGTTTACCCTGGGTGGTCTAAGTTACAAAGGTTCGAATGTGTTTGATGGAAGTCTAGATGAATTACGAGTATGGGATACGGCCTTAACAATTACTCAGATAAATGAAAGGATGCATCGCCGATTAGATGGAAACGAAACCAATCTTGTTCGTTATTATCCATTTGATCATGGTGACCCTGGACAAACTAACACCGCATTTACAATTGCAAAAGATCATACGTCAAATAATGCGGATGGTACTTTAAGTGGGTTTGCATTGACCGGAGCATCTTCTAACTGGGTAGGTTCATGGGCATACAATAGTTACATTGACGCTGATTCAGACGGGTATGGTGGAACTACACTATGGACCTGCGGAACAATGACTAATACAACTACACATAATTTAGATTGTGATGACTCAGATAATACTATCCATCCATATGCAGATGAAATATGTGGAAATGGAAAGGATGATGATTGTGAAGGTAATACAGATGTTGAAATAAATAAAGGGCTTGATTTCGATGGCTCAGGGCACAATGTAAGTATTCCTCTAATTGAATATGAAGAGTTTTTCACCGTAGAAGCATGGGTTAAAATTCCAAATATTTCTGGCTGGAATAGTCGAATATTTGAATGGCAAGGGAAAGCTGCCTTCTCAATTTATAACAATAAAATTGCTTGGGATGAAGGAGGAGGTAACTATGGAGGACCTGATCTATTTGATGGCGAATGGCACCATGTAGCTATGGTCCACAATGGTTACACAGGCACCAACATTATTGGTTATGTGGATGGTATCCAACGATTTAGTACATCTAGAGCTTATGATCCATCAGTAAATACAGCTACAAACATAGGGAGGAATTTTACAGGTTCGATAGATGATGTCAGGTATTGGGATGTGGTGCTAACACAATCTCAGATCCAAGAAAGAATGAATAAACGAATCGAAGGAAATGAAACGAATCTGGTATGTTACTATACTTTTGATCATGGAGTACTAAACACAGATAACTCAATTTATACAATTGCTAAAGATAAAACTTCAAATAATGCAGATGGCACATTAAGTGGATTCGCACTAACTGGAGTAACTTCCAATTGGGTGGAATCCTGGACATATAATAGATATTTAGATAATGATTCTGACGGATTTGGTGGCAGTACAGCTTGGACCTGTGGCACAATGACGAATACGACTGATCACAACTTAGATTGTAATGATTCTGATAATGCCATCCATCCGGGGGCCACTGATATCTGTGGAAATAATATTGATGAAAACTGCAATGGTGTAAATGATGAAAACACCCTTTCTTTAGACTTTGACGGTTCAAACGATGAGGTCAACTTTGGGAATACACTGGGCAATTTTGGCACAGGTGATTTTGCAATTGAAGGTCGTATTAAAACAACGACAAAGAATCGATTTATTCTTTCAAAACGTGGAGTTTGTGGCTGTGATAACTTCTTTAATGTAGCTATAAATGGTAGTGGAAATTTAAGAATGGAGTTGTATGAAAACGGAAGTTGCGGGAATGGGGGTAATATAGTTGGTACTTCTGATGTCACAGATGGAAACTGGCATCACTTTGCCGTAAACAGGGTAAATGGCGTTATTAGCATTTATGTTGACGGTATTATTGAGGTCAGCTCAACTAACACAACTGACCTTGACAATACAGCCGACTTAATAATAGGTAACAATCCTTGTGGAAGTCGATTTGAGGGTGAAATCGATGAACTACGAATATGGGACATTGGACTTACTCCCGAAGGAATTGATGATTTAAAAAATGCAAGTGTACCCGCTACTGTATCAGGCCTAATTGCATACTACGATTTCAATAATCCTGATGCTATTGGTGGTGGAAATAATTCTGGACAAACCAACCTGGATGATAGAACTTCGAATAACTATGATGGCACATTATCCAACTTTACACTTGATGGTAGTTCCAGCAACTGGCTCGGAAATCCAGGTACCACTGTAACATGGTATGCTGATACTGATAGTGATGGATATGGAGACCCCGCAAGTACAAAAGAATCTTGCTTTCAACCAACTGGGTATGTTTCTGATAATACAGATTGTGACGACACCGATACCAATGTAAATCCTGGTGCAACAGAAATTTGTAACCTAATCGATGATGATTGTGATGGAATGGTTGACGAAGGATTTTCTTTTAGCACTTATTATCTCGACTCAGATGGTGATACATATGGTGATCCAAATGTAGACTCAGTTGCTTGTTCTCAACCAGTAGATTATGTACTCGACAATACTGATTGCGACGACACCAATGGCAGTGTGAATCCTGGCGCAACTGAAATTTGCAACTTAATCGATGATGATTGTGATGGAATGGTTGACGAAGGCTTCCCTTTAAATACATACTATGCCGATCAGGATGGGGATACCTTTGGTGATCCAAATACAACAACTACAGCATGTTCACCTCCTGCAGGTTATGTAGTAGATAATACTGACTGTCAACCTAATAATCCATCGATTTACCCTGGTGCTACTGAAGTACTTAACGGACTTGATGATGATTGTGATGGTACTGTCGATGAAGGTGCATCAGGATTGCCAGAAACCGGAATTTCTATTCCGTGCTTTACTACTTTGGAGGATTCAATTAAAAACTTCATTGATCATTATGATATTCCGGGTGTAACTGTCGCTTTTGGTAATGGTGAGAAAATATACTACATGCGAGCATTTGGATATGCAGATTTAAATGACACTGAATTTGCAGAACCATATCATAGAGGAAGAATTGCCTCTGTTTCAAAACCAGTAACCATGGTTGCAATTTTGAAACTTATTCAGGATGGACAATTAAATTTCTCGGACAAAGTATTCGGTCCAGGAAGCATTTTGGGAGGAAACGCATATTATTCTGGTTATACTGATAGCCGAATTGATGATATAACCGTTCAACATTTATTTGATCATAAAGCTGGATTTGACAGAGATTTTTCCGATTGTTTTCCTTCTCCTACTCTACCCTACAATTGGACTTATGGTGGTTGTGATCCAATTGCAACACCTCTAGCAGTTACTTTATCATTGGGCGAAACAAATCCTGTTTCAAAAGAAGCCCTGATTAAGTTTTTACTTGAAAAAGGTCTGGATCATGACCCTGGAGCAGAATATCATTATTCCAATATTGGCTACCTCATTCTAGGTCGGATCATTACTGAAGTTTCAGGAATCGAGTATGAGACATATTTAAAGGAAAACATCATGGAATCCCTTGGTGTCTGCGATATGTCTGTTGGAGGCAATTACCTCTCAGACAAACAAGAACGAGAATGGGAGTATCATGCAAGTAGTACTTCTTTGGACATAGATGGTTCTGGAAAAGTTGTAAACCATGCTTATGGAACAGCAAACATTAATGCCGGTGAAGCGCACGGAGGATGGATCGCATCGGCAAGAGATTTGGTTACTTTATTTGCTGCAACCAATGGCCTGACTGCTAAACCTGATATTCTTAATGGAACTGTATTACCACATATGGCTCAAGGCTTTGGTGGTGCATGGAATGCACATAATGCATATTGGAAAAATAATACTTCAAATGGGATGAGTTTCGCCATGATCATTAACGAGAGAAAAGATCCTGGTAACCCAGATTTCTCAGCAGAGTTTTTTGGTGGACTTGCTACTTGGGTGTTTAACAATATGCCTACCTGTATTTCACATGACTTGATGCTTGCTCCGATTGACAATAGTGATAATTTTAGTTTTACTAATATTCAATCAACGTCCTCTGATGTTAGTTGGACTGTAGGGAATGGTGATAAGCGGATAGTCGTTGCCAAAGCTGGAAGTGAAGTAGATGCTTTTCCTAAAGATGGTCTGAATTATACCGCCAACGCAGCTTTTGGAAGTGGAACCGACCTGGGCAATGGCAATTTTGTCCTATATGATGGCAACGGAACCTCTTTCACGGCTACCAATTTAATACCTGGTACAAACTATCATCTCAGGGTTTTTGAATACAATCAAAATTCTAATACAGGAGATTATAGTTTATATAAAAGATGTGATTGTGGCTTAGGCGAAATAACACCCGGAATCACAACTGACCCTATCTCCAGTCCTATTTGTGCAGGTAGCACCATTAATGTTGATTACGCATCAAATGGCTATACTTTCAATGGAGGTAATACATTTACAGCTGAGCTTAGTGATGCCTCTGGCAGCTTCTCTTCACCTGTAAATATTGGAACGCTTTCCAGCACCTCCAGCAGTGGGACTATTTCATGTACCATACCTGGATCCACTGCAGCAGGAACGCAATACAGAATCCGAGTGACAAGCTCTGATCCTGCATCAACTGGTGCAGCCAATAAAACGGATCTAACAATTAATGCACTATTGACATGGTATCAGGATACTGATGGTGATGGATTTGGTAATTCTTCTGTAACTTCTCAGTCATGTACAAAACCACCTGGCTTTGTAGACAATGGAAATGACTGTAATGATGCCGATGTGAATATTCATCCGTTCGCTGAAGAAATCTGTAGTAATAGTATAGATGATAACTGCGATGGAGTGACTGATGCTGTTAACAACAGGATTTTGTCTTTTGACGGAGTAGATGATTTCATCTCTACTTCTCCATCACAAATGCCTTCTACATTTACGCTGGAAGCATGGGTCAAAGTTGGTAACACCGGCACTCATACCATTGCAGCATGGTCCAATAATTTCAATTATTATGGAAGGCTTATTGTGGAAAATGGTGCAGTTAAATTCACCGCTTCAGATGGCCCAAATAATGCTGGATGGGCGACCGGAAGTTATGTCATAGGCAACAATACATGGAGTCATATAGCCTTCGTCAGAAATAGTGATACTTATAAAATATATGTAGATGGTGTTCTTAGAGTGACCAATAATTTTACGGTAGCATATACTACCGATACTTTGACCATTGGAACAATGTTCTGGCAAGGAATGACCAGCAATCATTTTCAGGGTGAGATGGATGAGGTTAGGATTTGGAGTGATGAGCGAACAGCAGCAGAAATTGCCTGTGATTATGAAACTGATTTAGCTGGTAATGAGCCTGATTTGTTAAGGTATTTTGGCGCTAACATTGGTTCTGCTGGAAGTGATAACATTGGATTGGAATCATTAAAAGATGAAAGCACCAATGCGACACATGCTACATTGCACAATTTTGCCCTTACTGGTTCATCGTCAAATTATCTTTCCGGCAATACAGCTCTGCGCATAATTTCAGCAGGAGTTGATTCAGACGGAGATGGCTATTACTCCTGTCTGGAATGTGATGATACTGACGCTAACATCCACCCCTATGCTGATGAAATTTGTGGTAATTCAACAGATGACAACTGTGATGGAAATACCGACTCTGAAGTAAATAAAGCACTCCATTTTGACGGTGTAAATGACATAGTTCAACTCCCTTATGTGGCACCACCATCAAATATGACTATAGAAACCTGGGTAAAAGCAAGTAATACTTCAGGTTCACATATAATCTTGAATTGGATAGGAACTTCTCCTACCAATACAATTGAGTTTTACCTTAATGGTGGCCAAGTTTATTATGGAGAATGGGATGGTTCTTGGGCTGCATTTGGAGGAACACAAATTGGTGATAACAACTGGCATCATGTAGCTGTAGTCAAGAATGGTTCGAGCCTTACAATGTATATAGATGGAGAACGCAAGCATACTACTACAATTTCTAAATCCCTCACACTTACCGACCTTAACCTTGGCCACATAGACTGGAATGCTAATACAGATGGTATAGGGAATCACGCAAGGCTCTTTGATGGATCAATGGATGAGGTAAGGATATGGGATGCTGCGCTGTCTCAAACTCAAATAGTTTCAAGAATGAACAGAAGGTTGATAGGAAATGAAACCAACTTGATTCGGTATTATCCATTTGAGCATGGAATTCCTGCAAATGACAATAGCGTCATGGAACAATTATTAGATAAAACCTCTAATAATGCTCATGGCACTTTGAAAAAATTTGCACTTGCAGGAGCTACTTCCAATTGGGTAAGTTCCTGGAATTACTCTTTGTATGCCGACAATGACAATGATGGTCATGGAGGTTCTACAGCATGGGATTGCGGTAGTATGGCCGATTATTACGAATACAATGTAGATTGTGATGACAGTGACTCAGCTATTCATCCTTATGCAACTGAAGTCTGCGGAAATGGAGAAGATGATAATTGTGATGGTGATACCGACTCTGAACTAAATAGAACGCTCCATTTTGATGGTGTTGATGACATAGTACAGCTACCTTATATGGCTCCTACTTCAACTATGACTATAGAAGCTTGGGTAAAGGCCAATAATGCTTCCGGGTCGCATATGATATTAAATTGGATAGGAACTTCACCTACCCATACTATCGAATTATACTTGAATAGTGGGAATATTTTATACCTCGAATGGGATGGTTCAGGAGCAAGTATTGGAGGAACACAGATTGGTGATAACACCTGGCATCATGTGGCAGTTGTAAAAGATGGCTCAAGTGCTTCCATGTACATTGATGGAGATCTTAAACACTCTGGCACAATCAGTAAAACACTTACTCTTACAGATCTCAACTTGGGGCATATTGACTGGGATGCAAATACTGAAGGGTATGGCAATCACGATCGTTTTTTCAATGGTTCAATGGATGAAGTTAGAATATGGGATGTCGCCCTTACCCAGACCCAGATTATAGAAAGGATGAATAAAAGGTTGTTGGGTTCCGAAACCAATCTGGTAAGGTACCATACTTTCGATTATGGCAATGCTTCCAACAGTAATGTTGGTATAGATTCTTTACAGGATCTAACTTCCAATAATGCTGACGGAACTATGAAGAATTTTGCTTTAAGTGGAGCCACTTCCAATTGGATCAGTTCATTCACTTACGACTTATATGAGGATATTGATAATGATAATTTCGGTAGTTCTACTATTTGGAGTTGTGGGCCTATGGAGACCTATAAACCAAATAATCTGGACTGCGATGATACCGATGATGACATTAGTCCTGAAGCAAGTGATATATGTGGAAGTACTGTGGATGAAAATTGTAATGGAGTAACAGATGAAAACGCATTGCTGCTAAACTTTGATGGCACCGACGATTACGTAAATCTTGGCAATACGATTGCAAACTTTGGGGCAGGTGATTTTACGATTGAATTTCGAGTTAAAACTACTGGAAACACCCAGTATTTCCTTTCTAAAAGTAGCACTGTTATTACAGATCCGAGATTTTCTATACAGATGGATGTGAATGGAAGAGTCCTATTATTAATGTGGGAGACAGGATTATTGAACTTCGTATCATTTACTGGTAATGAAATAGTAAATGATGGAGATTGGCACCACATTGCACTTATAAGAGAAGGAGATAAAGTAACCTTGCTTGTTGATGGTGCTCTTGACATTTCTACAAGTGGAACTATAACTGATCTAACTAGTAACTCTAATGACTGGGTCATCGGATATGACCCATTCTATAATGGATATCTAAATGGCGAAATGGATGAAGTTCGTTTTTGGAATGTTGCCAGATCTGATTATGACCTGGATTTACTAAAAGCAGCGGTCTTACCCGTTCCACAAACCGGTCTTCAGGCCTACTACGATTTTAACAATCCAAATGCAACAGGTGGAGGAAACAATAGTGGTGAAACAACATTGGATGATAGAACATCAAATAACAATGATGGCACGCTAACCAATTTTGCGCTTAACGGTGATGTTTCCAATTGGCTTAGCACTTATCCACGCTTGAATCTTAAGATGTTCTTGCAAGGAGCATACAATACTTCTACAGATTTGATGAACGACAACCTTCGTTCCAGCGGATTGATTCCACTTGAGGAACCATATACTGATATAGGTTACACCTTTGCAGGGAATGGTGGTGGAGAAATCATTGATACAACAATTTTATACACAACAGGAGATGATGCAATTATAGATTGGGCGGTCATAGAAATTCGAGACAATGACGATTCCACTTCTATAATACATGCACAGGCTGTTCTCATTCAACGAGACGGAGACATTGTAGACCTCGATGGAGCATCTCCTGTTGAAATTTGTGAGATAAACAGAGGTGAACATTTCATTGCCTTGCTCCACCGTAACCACTTTGGCATTATGACACCAAATACAATTGATGTAGATGGGGTAACCACCACTTCACATGATTACACAACCGGAATGTCACAAGCTTGGGATGATACTTCTATCTCAACAAATGACGCCATGCTGGAGTTGGAAACTGGAGTGTATGGAGTCTATAGGTCTAATGTAAATTTTGACGAATTTCTCAATATAACGGATTTCTTTGTCACTAGAGGAGCGACTAATCCATCCCAATCTTCCCAATATGAACTGGAAGATGTAAACATGGATGGAGTCTTGAACATTGTCGACTTCTTTATATCAAGAATAAGTTCAAATCCATCTAAGACACAGCATTTACCTGATTAACCAAACTCTAAAAAACACTGGCATGGCTCAATGAGTCATGCCAGTATGATTAAAAATTTTAAAATCAAACATTGTTACCATGTTCAATAAATTTAAACTCTTATTTACTTCTTTTCTACTATTAGTTATCTCAACTATTGGATCAACTCAGAATATCCATTTCTGTTTTACAGTCGTTGTGGACGGCGATGGTGAAGGAGCAACGGTCACTGTGCTTTTAAATAATGAAGGAGGTAGCGCAGAAAATATTGCTGGATACACTATTCGGTTCTATTATGATGATGCCAAAACAACTTACACAACCAATTCAGAAGATTTTGACCCAACGGTTAACAACCTTGGGTGGTCAAGTTATCAAAAAACAGTGACCATGGGATCCGGAACTGAAATTACTGGGTATGACAGTTTTGTTGAGATGCAGGTTTTTGATGATCGAAATGGAGCACCTGGAACCAATGTAATAGGAGGAACTCAACATGATATCATTGCCTTTCATTTCGATCATATCCTTCCTGTAAATGATCCATATGGTTATCTGGCTCAATCATCTGAAGGCTTATCTGCGATGAAGTATTTAGATAAACAAGCAAATAGCTACGATATAGTACGCACGGGAACCTGCACAGCAGCACAGCCCCTCCCAGTTGAGTTAATCACTTTCAGAGCCAACAATGATGAGATGCATGCTTATCTGGAATGGAAAACAGCTTCAGAAAAAAACTCCTCACACTTTGATGTAGAATACAGTCCGGATGGAAATTCCTGGCAAAAAGCAGGTGAAGTAAAAGCCGCTGGGAATTCTCTTGAAGAACTCAATTATACATTCCAGCATCTTGAAGCATACAGGCTCTCTGGCTCTGATGGTAACATGTATTACCGGTTGAAAATGGTAGACATCGATGGAAAGTATGAATACTCTGAAGTAAGACAAGTTGTCTTCTCAGAACAAGCTCCATCCGTAGAGGTATTTCCTAACCCAGTTGCTGACTTGTTAAATATCCAAACTAACGGGCTGGATAAAAATGGATATGAAATAAAAATATGGGATACCATAGGAAGAACGGTTATCTATAGGCAAGTAGGAGCCCCTGAATCTGCTTCAACCAAACTGGATATCTCTCATTTGGCACAAGGGGCATATCTCATTCAGGTTTCAGATAATCATTTTAGTTGGACTGAAACGGTAATCGTAGAGTAAAGTAATGACAAACTGGCTCTTTGAATACCTCTAAAGTTATTCACACAAATCAACCCTTTATTTATTATGGAAAAACTTCTAACTCTACCATACAAAATACTTCTTGTAATATTCATTATAACTAATCTATCTGCCATTGCCCAGACAGATAGTGATCGGGAACTTCGTCGTCAGGAATATGAGATAGAAATGTTGAAAAAGTATGAGGACAAAGCGTTTTTTGAAATCCCTTGGTTGGTCATAATGAATGATAGTAAGTTGAGCTTTAGAAAAGTAGAAAAATTATTTAATGATAAAGTTATAGGAATTGATTTAAAGACTATGAATGAGGGTCTATTTAACAGATGGAATATCTACAAAAGGATGAAACAGGCAAAAGAAAGACCTGATGGAAAGTTCATGTTTCAGGACGAGGAGTTTAAAGAACTAGAGGAGTACAAAAAAAATGTGGATGCAGATAAATCAGTTATTTCTGCCGATTGGGAATTTATTCTATTAGATACGATACCTTCTTATTTTCATGGTTTTGGTCGACTAGAGCGTATCAATTTTCATCCAACAGACACTAATATAGTTTGGGCAAGTGCCCCAGAAGGTGGACTATGGAAATCTGAGGACGGTGGGGATGAATGGACATTGATTTCAGATTCTTGGGATCACTTAAGTGTTGGAGATCTTGTCTATAACACTAATGATTATGATACAATTTATGTAGCTACAGATGACCACGATAGTTGGTTCAATAACAATCGTGGTGTTCTTCGATCAGATGATGGTGGAACTACCTGGGCTGTTGTAGGCTTGTTAAATAGTCAAGCTACAAATGTTTATAAGTTAATGATGCATCCTGATGGCAGAACATTATTTGCGTGTACGAATGAAGGTATATTTCGCTCCAAAGATCACGGTGTTACATGGAATAAATTAACAGGATTGCCTAATAATGTAAATGACCTTGAATTCCACCCAAGTGATTCCACCGTTTTATATGCTGCAATGAGAAACGATCCTGACTTCGGATATTTTTGGGTCTCTACTGATGGAGGGGTAAACTTTACTCAAAAAACAGCTACACTTGACTGCAAGGGTCGTCAATCACAGGTGACCATTACACCTGATGACCCAAATATTGCTTATATAGGTGTATACCCTGAACCTCCAACTTACGAACCAAGAGGTGGAATGATAATGAAATATGATTTTACTTTAGATTCAATTTGGACGGTTTTAGCTCCAACTGATTCAATAGGAGGAGCAATTGGAGGGGCCTGGGACTTTAGAATAGAGGCAAGCCCTTACGATGCAGATCAAGTAATCTATGGTTGTGTAAGTGCCTATCACACTTATGACGGCGGAGTCACTTGGGTAGAAGTATCTCCACTTCATGCTGACATTCACGATTATAAGTGGCAACCAGGCACTAATGACTATTGGGAAGCAAATGACGGGAGTGGTTCGACAACTGCAGATTCAACTGGTATAGCACCCTTTACAAAAATAACTAAAGTACCAGTTCTTCAAGTTTATTCAGTTCAATCATCACCCCATGGTGCCTACAAAGTATATGGAACTCAAGACAATGGTTCCTATGTAGATTTTGACGGTAATTATTATTTAATTTCTGGAGGAGATGGCCTAAATGTGGCTATGGACCCTGTTGATAGTACGATTGTCTATACAACCATAAATAATGGGGGTACAATATTTCAACATGATTATGATCCAGTCACAGGAAATATAAATACCACATTTATCTTAACTGAACAATATACGAATGGTCTAGGAGATTGGTGGCCTGGAGCCAATATAGACGCTGTTGACCGAAGCATTGTTTACATGAAATTTAAGGATATAATCAAGTTTTCTGATAATATGACAAATGTAGAAAACTTAACGAATGGGTCAATTGGAAATGGATCTGAAGTATTAAAATATATAGTTCAATCAAAATCACATCCTAATATTTTTGTTACTGGTTGGGGTATGGAAATGAGAAAAAGTGTAGATGGAGGAATTACATGGAGTACTATCACTCATCCAGGAGTATATATTGGTGACCACCCCTGCATAACTATGCACCCAACCAATCCAGACAAGATGTGGGTAGTTGGATGGGGACAAGTAAAAAAAACCACTGATGGAGGAACAACTTGGACAGATTTTACAGGAACTATTCCAGGTTCAGCAGGTATAGGGTTTATTGACTTTCAAGAAGGGAGTGACGATGGACTTTATGTTGCAGGCGTATTAGGTCAAATATATTATCGTGACAATACAATGAGTGATTGGGAACTCTATAAAACAAATCTACCTAATGTAAGGCTAAACCAAATCAATGTATTACCTCATGCTGGAAAAGTAAGGGTAACTACTTGGGGGCGTGGCATTTGGGAAAGCCCCCTTCACACTGCTTCTACTAATTTATGTACACCTCCGGTTCCTCCTAATATCATTTCAGAGGTTTGTGCTTCATCTGCTACTTTGATAGTTGGAGCAGCCCCTAGTGGTTATTCAATAGTTTGGACACGAGATGGTTCTACTATTGCGGCAACAAATGACACTATAAATGTGACTACTGCTGGTGTTTATAAAGCACGGTATATTGATAATTCAGGAAGCTGTCACAGTTACTTTAGTGAAAAAAATGATATTCAATTTAACCCAGCTATTAATATAATAGGTGGAAATTCATTGAACTTCGATGGTGTTGATGATCATTTAACAATCATGAAAGGTGAATTTGATTTGGTTGGCAAATCATTTACTGTTGAATTTTGGGCTAAGAGACAGAGTACCGGAGCAAATCATTATGCTGTAGATTACGGAAATTACGGTACCAGGAGAAGACTTCATGTTGGGTTCATGAATACGGATCAATTTAACTTCGCATTCTTTGGTGATGACCTTCAAACAACCGAAACTTATACAGATGATAATTGGCATCATTGGGCTTGTGTTTATGACACATCTGCAGCAGCACCTAATCACAATCGGTTTATATATCGAGATGGGGAAATAGTAGCTAGCGACAGAGCAGGAGGCTATTTTATAGGTATGGACTCATTATATATTGGTCAACTATTTGGGGCAAATCATTTTGATGGGTCATTAGATGAATTAAGAATATGGACAATTGCAAAATCCCAAACCGACGTAAAAAATGGGATGTATTGTCCTCCAACCTGTTTTACTTCAGACTTGATGTTATATCTTCCTTTTGAAGAGGGGACGGCCAATGGCGACAATACAGCACTAACAACCTTTACAGATTATAGCTCCAATAATGTTCACATAAACATTAGAAATATAGCTTTGAATGGAACCAGTTCAAATATTGTCGATGGGCTTGGTGACTTTAAAGTATCAGGGCCTTCTCATGTCTGCTCCAAACTTACCTGGACATATACCGTACCTGATGTGGCAGGAGCATCCAGTTACACCTGGACTTTGCCTTCGGGATGGACAGGAACTTCATCAACAAACAGTATAACTGTAACTCCATCCTCTACCAATGGAACTGTACAATGTGTTGCAGCAGCAGCATGTGGTAATCTAACATTCACTAAATCTGTCATTTCCAGTCAGGATTGCTTAAATGGATTAGACTTTGATGGCACAGATGACTACGTAGATGCTGGAACGGATATAGATATAGCAAATACTTCATTTACGATAGAGTTTTGGGCCAAAAGAAATAGTCTTGGCACCGATGACTGGATGATGGGTCAACACACAGTATACGAATCCAATAAAACGTTACTAATCGGGTTCACTGGCTCTAATACAATGCTGTTTACTTTTTTTGGGTATGATCTTCATGCTCCATCAACGTATACTGATACAGATTGGCACCATTGGGCATTTGTATATGATAAGAGCATAGCTTCACCAAATCACAATAGGTTTATATACAGAGATGGAGAGTTAGTTGGAAGTGATAGACCTCCTTCTGATTTTCTTGGTGATGGCCCATTTACCATTGGAAAGGGAGCTTGGGACAGCTATGCTGGTAAAATTGATGAAGTCAGGGTGTGGAATGTTGTAAGAACCCCAACAGAGTTAATTGAAAATAAATTTTGCGCAATCACATCCCCGCCCGCCTCCTTGCTCCTCAATCTTCCTTTTGAAGACGGAGAAGCTAGTGGAAATAATGTTGGCACCTCTCAAACTATAGACTTTTCAGGAAATGGCAATCATGGTGCTATTTATAATTTTGCTATGACAGGCTCAACCTCCAATTATGTGGACGCTACAAAACCACTAATTGTCAATGGTCCAAATACAGTTTGTCCTTTATTAAGCTGGACGTACTCAATTAACTCTGTCGCAGGAGCTTCTAGTTACATCTGGACTTTGCCTTCAGGATGGACAGGCACTTCGTCCACAAATAGTATAACTGTAACTCCATCTTCAACAAGTGGAACAGTTCAATGTGACGTTGCTGCTCCTTGTGGCACGCTAACATTTACAAAAACAGTAACAGCAAATGCAGATTGTAAAAATGGAATTGACTTTGATGGTACTGATGATTATGTAAATGCCGGTTCCGGGATTGATATAGCCGGAACATCCTTTACCATAGAATTCTGGGCAAAAAGAAATGGAATCGGAGCAGATCGTTGGTTTATCGGCCAACACTCTGTTTATGAAGCCAACAAAACCCTGATTATAGGGTTTACTGCAACCAATAATTTAATATTCACTTTTTTTGGAGGAGATCTTGTCTCTTCAGCAACCTTCACCAGTCAGGATTGGCACCATTGGGCTTTCTCATATGATAAGAGCATAGCAGCCCCAGCTCATAACCGATTTGTATACTTGGATGGAATATTGGTTGCCAGTGACCGTGTTGCCTCAGACTTTTTAGGGGATGGTGACTTTACAATTGGGCAAGCTGCCTGGCAAAAATTTGGAGGTAGTATGGATGAAGTGCGTGTATGGAATGTTGTCAGGACTCCAGCTGAATTGACAGCTAACATGCATTGTGTCATGACAACGTATCCAAGTTCTTTGTTAGCCTATTTTCCATTTGAAGATGGGATTGCAAGTGGAAACAATACAAGTAATAGTCAAACCAAAGATTTTTCAGGAAATAACAACAATGGGACAGTAACCAATTTGGCACTTACTGGCAGTAGTTCAAACTATATAAGTGCTGTAAAACCAACTTTAATGACTGGTGCTGAAGTGGTCTGTCCACAATTAGACTGGACTTATTCTGTTCCAGATATCACTGGTGCATCCAGTTATTCCTGGACCTTACCATCTGGATGGACTGGTTCTTCAACATCAGAAAACATTACTGTTACACCTTCAACTACCAGCGGAACAGTTCAATGTGTGGTTGCAGCCCCGTGTGGGAATCTGACATTCACCAAATCAGTTTCACCCAACTCTGGATGTTTCACAGGTATCGATTTTGATGGCATAGATGACAGAGTATATGCAGGAAATGACATAAACATTTCCAATTCATCTTTTACTGTTGAATTTTGGGCGAAACGTACTGGTAACAATAATGAGGATCTTATAGTCAGTCAATGGGCAGCCAACGGGTTGAATTTAGTAATGCACATTGGGTTTCAAGCGACCAATGGTTTTAATTTTGGATTTTACGGAAATGACCTACACGCATCATCAGTATATGTTGACAACGATTGGCATCATTGGGCTTGTGTCTATGATAAAAGTATTGGAGCTCCCGACCATAATCGATTTATTTACAGAGATGGGCTATTGATTGCCAGTGATAGATCAAGTTCTGATTATATAGGCTCAGGTGATTTGTATATAGGTGCAATACCTGCCTGGGGGATTTATTATCCCGGCAAATTAGATGAAGTAAAGATTTGGAATACAGCAAGAAGTCAATCTGAAATATTAGACAATCGTTTTTGTCAAATGACCTCCTACCCTACCTCGTTGCTTTTATATTATCCATTTGAGGACGGTATTCCTGATGTATCCAATACAGACAGAACTCTTACTTCCGACTTTTCCACCTATGGCAGAAATGGTCTAATACAAAATTTAGCCTTATCTGGAACAACGTCAAATTTTTCTACTGACCCAGACATAACACGATATGCTGACTCAGATTCTGATAATTTTGGAGATGCATCAACAACAACCAATGAGTTTCATTCTAATTGTGATTTTATTACCGTAGCGGGTGATTGCAATGATTCTGATAGTGCCATCCATCCGAATGCAAGTGAAATATGTGATGGAATGGTCGACAACAACTGTAATGGCCTCTCTGATGAAGTACCACATTGGTTAAACTTTGATGGTACCGATGATGAGGTGGAAATTGATAATACTACACTTGGTAATTTTGGTACCAATGACTTTACTCTTGAGATGAAAATAAGGACAACAGATGATTTATGCATGTTAATAGGGAAAAGGCCAACATGTGATTGTAATAATACCTTATGGAACTTCTCTCTTGAAGGTGGAAAACTAAGAGCAGAATTGTTTGAATCTGGATGCTCCAATGGATTAAACCTTTATTCTAACTCGGTGGTAAATGATGGTAATTGGCATCATTTGGCAATAGTAAGAAGAGGAACTACCCTACTCCTTTACATTGATGGAACTTTTGAAGCATCTAATTCTTCAACACAAAATTTAACCAACTCAGCTAAAATACTGCTAGGAAACAGTATTTGTGAAGGTGTTGATTATCCAGGAGACATGGACGAAGTTAGAATCTGGAACATTGCTCGTACAGTTCAGCAAATTGATGCATTTAAAGATGCAGTTTTAACAGGTTCAGAGAGTGGACTATTAGCATATTATGACTTTGATGATCCTGATGTAACAGGAGGTGGATATAATGTAGGGGAAGATGCACTTGCTGATCGTACTTCAAACAGCAATGATGGCACACTCAAGAATTTTGCGCTCAATGGCAGTACATCAAATTGGATGGGTGGTGGTGCTTTCAGTATTTACTATCACGATTCAGATGGTGATTCATTTGGTGATCCTGAAGACAGCTACCAGGGGTGTTCTGTTCCTGCTGACTATATAGCTGATAATACAGACTGTGATGATACCGATGCTAATGTCTACCCAGGAGCAACAGAAGTATGCAACGGAATAGATGATGACTGTGATGGCACAGTGGACGAAGGAGTGACTACCACTTATTACAGAGATTCAGACAATGATACATATGGTGATCCAAATGTTACAACTCAAGATTGTTCCCCTCCTACTGGTTATGTTGTTGACAATACCGATTGTGATGATTCAAATGCAAGTGTTTATCCTGGAGCGACAGAAGTTTGTAATGGAATAGATGACGATTGTGATGGGACAGTGGATGAAGGAGTGACCACCACCTATTACCAGGATTTTGACAACGACACTTATGGAGATCCGAATGTAACAACTCAAGCATGTTCTCCACCGACAGGCTTTGTGGCCGATAATACAGATTGTGACGATACTGATAATACTATATTTCCCGGAAATCCAGAAATATGTGATGGAAAGGATAATAATTGTAACGGTCAAACAGATGAAGGGGTACTCACAACTTTTTACGCAGATACAGATAGTGACTCCTATGGAGATCCTTTAAATACTACACAAGCATGTTCTGTTCCTTCAGGATATGTCACTAACAACAAAGATTGCGATGATACAGATAATTCTATTCATCCTTATGCAGATGAAGTATGTGGCAATAGTAAAGACGATGATTGTGAAGGGAATACAGATGTAGAGATTAACAAAGGGCTGGATATTGATGGGGCTGGCCATAATATAAGCATTCCTTTAATAGAATACGAAGAATTTTTCTCCGTTGAGGCCTGGATTAAAATTCCAAATATACCGGGATGGAACGGAGGCATTATTGATTGGCAAGGAAAAGCGTCATTTAGCTTATATGACAATAAAATTGCATGGAGTGAGTCAGGAGCAGGCAATTACGGGGGACCTGATTTAGCCGATGGTGATTGGCATCATGTAGTAATGGTTCATGATGGATATACAGGTGATAATATTAAGGGATATGTAGATGGCGTTCATCATTTTACTACTCCAAGAGCCTATAGTGCTTTAGTCAATACAGCTTCAAATATTGGTATCAACTTTACAGGAGCTATTGATGATCTCAGATATTGGGATACAGTATTAACCCAAAGCCAGATTCAAGAACGAATGAATAAGAGGCTTGAAGGCAATGAAACAAACCTTGTAAGATACTATACTTTCGATCATGGAGAAATCAATACAGATAATTCTATTTACACAACCGCTTTGGACAAAACTTCAAATAATGCAGATGGCACATTGAGCGGTTTTGCACTAACCGGCACCACTTCTAATTGGATAGAATCATGGAATTATTCCAGGTATTTAGACAATGATGTAGATGGTTATGGAGGTTCTACAGCCTGGACTTGTGGTTCAATGACTAATACAACTACCCATAGTTCAGATTGCGATGATTCTGACAACACAATTCATCCATACGCTGATGAAGTTTGTGGCAATAGTGAAGATGATGACTGTGAAGGAAATACAGATGTGGAAATTAATAAAGGAATAGACATCGATGGATCAGGTCATAACATAAGTATTCCATTAATTGAATACGGCGAGTTCTTTACTGTAGAAGCCTGGATTAAAATACCGAATATTTCAGGCTGGAATGCAAGTATTTTTGAATGGCAAGGCAAGGCTTCTTTCTTTATTTATAACAATAATATTGCATGGAGCGAAAGTGGAGCCAACTATGGTGGTCCAGACTTAGCAGATGGTAATTGGCACCACGTAGTAATGGTTCATGATGGCTATACAGGTGATAATATAAAAGGGTATGTGGACGGGATCCATCATTTTACTACTGCAAGAGTATTTAATGCTGCGGTAAATAGTGCTGCTAATATTGGAAATAACTTTACAGGGGCCATTGATGATCTCAGATATTGGGATACAGTATTAACCCAAAGCCAGATTCAAGAACGAATGAATAGAAGACTTGAAGGCAATGAAACAAACCTTGTAAGATACTATACTTTCGATCATGGAGAAATCAATACAGATAATGCTATATACACAACCGCTTTAGACAGAACTTCAAATAATGCCGATGGCACATTGAGCGGTTTTGCACTAACCGGCACGACTTCTAATTGGATAGAATCATGGAATTATTCCAGGTATTTAGACAATGATGTAGATGGTTATGGAGGTTCTACAGCCTGGGCTTGTGGTTCAATGACTAATACAACTATTCTGAGTTCAGATTGCGATGACTCTGACAACACAATTCACCCTTATGCAGATGAAGTATGTGGCAATAGTGAAGATGATGACTGCGATGGTGACACTGATGTAGAAGTCAACCGAGCTCTTCAATTTGACGGAAGCAATGATGGCGTTCGTTTTTCAGGTTTAACAAAACCAGATAAAATGACTTTTGAAGCTTGGATTAAAACGTCTACTGGCAATAAAATGATTGCTGCCTGGATTGATAATGCTACTGGTTACACTGCTGAGATTCAAATCTCAGGTGGCTTAGATGTAGTATATGGAGAATGGACTGGAACCTGGAATTCTCATTATGCTCCTCAAAATGTTGGAAATGATGAATGGCATCATATAGCAGTGGTTAGAGATGAGCCAGGTAATACAGTCCAATTCTATATTGATGGTAAAGATTATGGCGTATTATCCTTGACCAGTGATCCAGGTGCCGTAGATGAACTTCGTTTAGGATTCTTAGATCCAGCTCGACATTTCAATGGGTTAATTGATGAAGTTAGAATCTGGGATGAAGTACTTACTCAAAGTCAGATTGTTTCAAGAATGAATCATCGACTGGAAGGCAATGAAACCAATTTGCTTCATTATTACACATTTGATCATGGTGATGCAGGTATGGGCAATTCAATTTGGAATGAACTAAAAGATCAAACATCGAATGCCAATCATGGAAACCTGGAAAACTTTGCATTGACAGGTGCTTCTTCAAACTGGGTTGACTCATGGATATATTCACGGTATCAAGATACAGATGGTGATGGTTTTGGAGGAACAACAAGTTGGGACTGTGGCTCCATGACAGCTACCACTTCTCATAATTTAGATTGCAATGATTCAAACAATGCTATTCATCCGAATGCCTATGATGTATGCGATAGTAATGTTGATAATAACTGTAACGGAGTGGCCGAAGAGAAGTCATTATTCCTTAATTATGATGGTTCAGATGATCAGGTTGAAATAGATAATACTACACTAGGGGAATTTGGCACAGGTGATTTCACCATAGAAATGAAAATAAAAACGACAGATAATTTCTGTGCTTTAATTGGTAAAAGGGAAGTATGTAATTGTGGTAATTGGTGGAACTTTTGGATAGACGGGGGCAAATTTCGAATTGAATTATCAAACCCTGCTTGTGCCAATGTTTATAATTTGTTTGCAACTTCAATTATTAACGATGGTAATTGGCACCATGTGGCAGCTACTCGAAATGGAAATAACATAAGACTTTATGTTGATGGAATTCTTGAGGCATCAGGAAGCACAGCCGTGCTTTATGATTTTACTAATACAACTAAAATGAGAATTGGTAGCAGCATTTGTGGAGGAAATACAATTCCTGGAGACATTGACGAAGTTCGAATTTGGGATACCGTTCGAAGCCAGGAAGAAATAATGGATTTTAAAGATGCTGTTATACCTCCATCTGTTGCTGGTCTTATTGCTTATTATGACTTCGACAATCAAAATGTTAATGGTGGGGAGAATAATACTGGTCATACTGCGCTTGAGGATCGAACAAGCAATAGTAACGATGGGGTCCTTCAAAATTTCATGCTGGATGGTACTACCTCGAATTGGGTTGGAGGGTTCCCTCGGCTCAACCTGAATATGTTTTTACAGGGCGTTTATAATGCCTCTACAGATTTGATGAATGACAACCTTCGAGCCGATGACCTCATTCCGTTGACAGAACCATATACTGCTATCGGATATTCGTTTGCTGGAAATGGAGGAGGTGAGACTATTAATAACTCTATCCTATCAATAACTGGGGACGATGCCATTGTTGATTGGGCAATTGTTGAAGTAAGAGATAAAAACGCGCCAGAAACAATCACTCATTCACAGTCTGTTCTTATACAACGTGATGGTGACATTGTTGACCTTGATGGAATTTCCCTTGTTGAAATTTGTGAGATCACAAAAAGTGAACACTATATAGCGCTTCGTCACCGAAACCATTTTGGGATTATGACACCGAGTGTCTTAAATATTGATGGGCTGGCTCCAACATCCCACAATTTCAGTACAGGTTTGGCACAAGCCTGGGACGATTCTAACATCTCTACTAATGATGCTATGATTCTTCTTGAAAGTGGAGTCTATGGAGCTTTTCGATCTAACGTAAATTTTGATCAATTCCTTAACATCACCGACTTCTTTGTAGCACGAGGAGCAACTAACCCTTCTCAGACTGGACAATATGAATTAGAGGATATAAATATGGATGGAGTGCTAAACATTGTTGACTTCTTTATATCAAGGATCAGCTCGAATCCTTCGAAAACACAACATCTTCCTGATTGACCTTTCTCTAAAATCCAAAATAAGCCCGGCATAAGTGCCGGGCCTATTCTAAAAATTGTCCTTATTTATCAAAGAATTTGTTCAAAAATTCCTGTCGAGTTGAAAATTCTTGAATATTGGGTGGATGGAGATGGCATTTTAGAAAGGATAGCAGCGCTATCGCAGAAAAAATACCGGCTTCACCCGCTTAATAGGCTGGATTTGCGACCGATGAGGAATTTTTGAACAACTTCAATTAATTTGAGTTTGTGGGTAGTGCTACTTTTACCTTGAATAATTTCCTATCCAAATTGGTTAAAAGAGAGGAAGTTTTCCTCGAAAGCGGAACATTCAGAAAGGGTGTCAATTTGGTGGGTTTACAAGATGGGTTATACTTAATTGAAGTCTGATCAGATCAAAACCGATGGCGGCAAAGGTTAATAGTGAAATAACGATTTTCATGATCTAGGAAAAGCCTTGGCTGTTTTAATGGCCGGGGCTTTTGCAATTTAGTCCACACCAATTCATCGCTCCTTAATTTTATCCCTAAAATTATGGCATCCTTTTGTCTCATAAAGGATCAAAGCAAATCCATTATTTTTGTATCCTCGTATTTCCATTCAATCAACTGAAAAATGCACAATTGGATTAAAAAACTGACCGCTGCTTTAATTGGGATTATAGTCGCTCTGACTATATTGGAAATTGGCTGCCAAGCCCTTTTCGCTGTCCTTGTTGCCCCCCAACTAAAATCGCAGCAGGAGGATCAGCTCCACTATTACATCCCCAGTGACAATCCTGCCCTTTCCTATCAGATGAAACCAAATTACTCGATACAATTGCCAGACAGGCGATTGGCCATCAATAGTTTTGGATTTAGAGAAGATACTGATCGCACTGATTTTCAAAACATAATAGCCCTGTTTGGAGATTCTGTTCCATTTGGGCAAGGTGTCGATCAAACCGAAACGCCTACTGCTGAATTGCAAAAACTAATTGGAGACAGCACAAAGGTTTTGAATTTTGGCACTTGTGGGTATGGGCTGGAAGAGTTGGTCGTTTACTTAAAAACCAAGTATGAAGTATACCAACCACAAACTATCTATTACTTCCTGAACCTCAATGATTTCTCTCGCCGAAATACAATTTATGAGGGAGGCGACAACGGCCTATACCGCATTTATAAAAAGCCTGGTTTGAAACTCCCCTTTTTCATCCGTAAAGCAGTTTATAGATTTGTCAAAGAAGGAAAAATGTCATCGGTTAAGTGGTATAAATGGATGTTTGATGGAAATAAGGACAAGTTACTTCCATTGATTACCAATATGTCTGAATTTGCTAAAGGTAAAGGCAATAATTTTAAGGTTGTTCTTTTCCCACCAGGTGTCGGCTATGAAAACGGTACTTTTGCTTTGCAAGAAGTCTTTGACGAAATCATAACTTTCTGTCAGCAACAAGGAATTCAAGTCATTGCTCCAGTTGATGAATTTGGAAACAATCCAGATGAATTGCAAGATCCGACGGATCATTTTACTACAGCAGGTAGTAAGGTTATGGCGAAAGTGATTTATCAAGATTGGATTGGGGGGTGATTCATTGATTCATGGTTGCATTGTTGAATTGATTCATTGTTGCATGGTTTCACTGTTGAATTGCTGGGCTGAATTAGGTTGCTTAAATCTATCCAATTTTCTATGTCCCAATAAGCTACAAACATCAATACCGTAATACCGTAAACCGTCAAACCGTCAAACCGTCAAATCGTCAAACCAATCTACTCATGAAAAAAATCCTTTATGTGGAAGACGAACCATTTCTTGGGAAGATCGTGAAAGAGAGTCTTGAGAGCCGTGGATTTGATGTGCATCTGATTCACGATGGAGAAAAGGTGATGGGCGTTTTTGATAAAATACTACCTGATATATGTGTACTGGATGTGATGTTGCCCAATAAAGATGGTTTTACTTTAGGACAAGAAGTTCGGGAAAAAAATGAAAGCATCCCGATCATTTTCCTAACAGCCAAAAACCAAACGGAAGATGTAGTAAAAGGATTTGAATCTGGTGGTAACGATTATGTGCGGAAGCCATTCAGTATGGAGGAATTAATCGTACGAATCAATAACCTGTTGCAATTATCAAAAGGGACGAAAAGCGATAACCAACAGACTGAGGGCATTAAAATTGGTCAATTTGTTTTTTCACCAAAAAAACAAATACTTCAATTTGGTGATAATGCACAACAACTTTCGCATCGTGAATCTCAGTTGTTGGCAATTCTTGCAAATGCACCCCAAACGGCGGTCGAACGGAAACACATCCTCCAGGAAATCTGGGGCAACGATTCCTTTTTTAATTCTCGAAACCTCGATGTGTATATTCGGAAATTGCGCAACTACTTGGCTGCTGACGAAAATGTGCAGATCATCACATTAAAAGGAGTCGGTTACCGTTTGGTATTTTGAGGACATCAATATCAACACCACTCATTCACTCATTCACTCATTAAATATCATGACCCAAGAAGAAATACAGCAATTCCACGATAAGCTCCTAACAGAAAAAGAAAAAATAGAGGATGAAATAAAAACCCTGGAGGACAAGACCAAACCCATCTCTCCTGAAAATTCAATTGGGCGAGTATCCCGCATGGATGCTATAAATAATAAAGGTGTAGCTGAATTTTCTCTCCGACAAGCTCGGCGTCGGCTCAATGCAGTGAATGGCTGGTTAATGAAATACGATACCGAGGCCTTTGGGAAATGTGCCCGATGCAAAAAAGAAATTCCGTTTAAGAGACTAATCTTTATGCCTCATAGCTTGCGGTGCATGCATTGTGCGAATAAGTAGGTGGCAGTAGGCAGTAGGCAGTTATACAAAATTATTTTGCGATAAGCGAAAAGCAAATAGCCAACTACAAAACCCAATTGTCAGGTAAAAATCATTTTCTTGCTTATGTGATTTTTATCATGGTAGTATGAATATCGGGATATTACTTTTGGCCTCGAATTCATGAAAAAGTCATTTTCCATATTATTTGCAACCATCATTCTGTTTGTCTCTATGAGCAACGGAATTGTTTATGGGCTGTTCAAAATAAAGCAGTCTGATATTGTGGAAAAGCTTTGTGTAAACCGCAACCAACCTTCCAAACATTGTGAGGGTAAGTGTTTTTTGAAAGACCGTTTTGAGGAAAAAAATAATGAAAACGGTGACAAGACTCCCTTTACCAATGTAGAAGAAAGTGTCAAGATCAATTTCATCCAACCATTGGGACAGGAAGCCCTTCAGAGAGTAGAGAATAGTACTCTCACCCTTCCAGCTTTCCATCTTTCTATAGCTGCACAGTCCTATTTTGCAACTATTTTACAGCCTCCTGATACGAGCCTTTCCGTTTCCTAATTCCATCCAGGTTTTTATCTAAGAATGGGATAAACACAATTCGCATTTGCTGAAATGCGAATTGTGTTTATCCCATTTAAAACAAAACAATAATGAGGTATGCTATCGTGCTTACCATTTTGTTGTTGCATGGGAGTAATGTAATTGGTTGTGATGCTTGCGGCTGTTCGATTTCTGGCCAAGGCATTGGACTGATGACGAATTACCGCACCAATTTAGCTGGGGTGAGATATTACAACATTCCTTTTCATGCAGCACCAAGTTTGGGTAAAGCCACCAATGACGTCTTCCATGTACAGGAAACATTTATGCGGTATGAACTGACCGAAAAGTTCAAGGTCTCTTTTGCCCAACCCTACCGAATCAATGTGCGAAAAGGGGCTTCTGAAAATAATATGAGTCTCAATGACTTTGGCAATACTAGTCTGACCGCCCATTTTGCTGCCATTGACAAATGGGGTGGAAAAAGCACAAAATTATACTGGGAAGTCGGTGCTGGAGTAAAACTCCCCACTGGCAAATACGATGAAAAATTAGAGGATGAGGACCTGCCCGACAATTTCAATATTGGCAATGGAAGCTGGGGAGGCTTGCTTCAAACGAGCCTGGTCATTTCTAAAAACCAATTTGGAATCAACTGGACTGCTAATGGGCAATTGAACGGCGAAACATCGGCTGGGACCGCTGGCAAATTGGAGCAGCTTATTTAAATCCGATCAATCAAAATTATTCCGATGGAGAAGTGATCGCCGAAGACCGCTACTCAATCGATATCAACTATTATTTCTAAAACAATTAATCATTTTACAACATGAAAAATTTATTTCTTTTTGCGCTACTCTTAGGTCTGTTCACATTTGCTTCGTGCGGAGACGATGACGCAGCCGTTGATGCGCCTGAATACCACGCTCATATCCATTCACCAAGTGCGGACGACAAAAATGTAGGAGATATAATTGAAGTGAAAATTGATTTTGAAGAACACAACGGTGAAACTGTACACAATATCAAAGTAAGGATGTACAATAAAGCAACTGGTACAGAAAGATGGAGCAAGCCTGACGATTCACATGTACATGGAACTACTGGCATGCACACTTTCAACTATACTGATACATTAAATATAGCACCTCATTCAGATTGGATTATCGAGGCCAAAGTATGGGGGGATAAAGATGGTTTAGGTGAAGTGATCGAAACGGTAGAATTCCACGTCCATCCTTAATAATGAATTGATTTTTTTGAATTGATAAGTGACAATGGGTCAAGTTTGAGCATGCTGCGCTTTAAACTTGACCCATTGTTTTTTTATCCGTTTGGCACCATCACAAATCCATTCTGGGCCATTTCTCCAAAATCTTCGAAACCAATCCACAAGTAACCATCACTTGCCCAGCCTGGGCCCCAGGAACTCATCACTTCAAAGGATTCCAATTCAAGATTGTAGCCAACCACAACGAAAGAATAGGTTCGTTCTTTTGAATCATTTAAGGATGTGAAGAAACGTGTGTCTTTCAGATTTTTGAAATCAGTTGGAACGGTGAGTTCAACAATGACGGGATTCCCCCGCATCAATGCTTTTTGTACCTCGAAAACTTTTTGGGTGTTCCGCTTTTCGATACTAAAAATGTGAAGATAATTCATGATGCGATAGAGGTCGGTATTTCCAACACTTGTAGGCATTTCAGAAGCATCATATGGCATCATATCAGCTTTGACCGTACCATCCGTCACTAATAAGCGGAGGGCATTTTTTATATCCGATTGTTTTTCAAGATAGAGCTTTTGAGCCAAAAAGTCAGGACTGAGGTTTACTTTATAATTCTTTTCAAAATTGTGGTAAAACTCCAAACAAGCGGCAAGTGTGTAACTCGTTACGGTGCCCCGCTCTCCTACCCTTCTTGGTGGCATAATATAAGGCTTTACGCTCTGTTCATTCATCATGGATTTGGCGTGGCTTCCAATGCCGGGCATGATCGCCATCATTCGGTCAATTTGTTCAGGGGAACTGATACCAATGGCCATGCCCTTGATCGTGAAATCGGACTTAGGTTCTTGTGCAAATATTTGTGAAACGAAAAGAAAAGAAAAGAAAACAATTAACGGAAGTCGGGAAGTCATACTGGGATGAGTTTTTGTTTTTGGATAATATTGTTGCTTGAAACGAAAGTAAGCTTAATTTTCTTGCGTACCGAAATAGAATTCACGCTATTAATGCGAATCAGGGCTTAACGGCGCAGAGCGCCAATCCCATAGAAAGAATAATAAACAGATAAGCGACGCTCCCCTTAGCCAATAAAGGCAGAGAAACAAGAGGGGCGTCGCTCTGCGCCTTGAACACCTGATTCGCATTATTAATAAACAAATGGGTGTCAATTATTAAAAAGTTGACACCCATTCGTTTCTCTATATCTACTTACAGATAAGCGGAGCAAGCTGCTCCACGATGGAAATAGTCGCCATTCCTCTCACCTTTGTAAAGTCAGCACATGCCTCTTCCATTCGATCCATGTTCATATATGCCTGGCCTCTGAGATACAAGAAATTGGCATTTTTAGGAAAAAGATTGATGGCTTCAGTGAGTTTCGCAATTCCTTCCTCTTGCTTACCTTCATTAAATAAGTCACTCCCCTCTACGGCAGCACTATTTGCCAATTCATAATTACTTACAACTTGGCTACACTGGGCTGAGCTTGGAAGGAACTCCACTGTAAAATCATACGATGAGGGAACTTCCCGATCATTTCTTTTGGCAGCATTCCATTTTCCCCAAGTGGAAGTACCTGCCAGAATGGTTTGCCATTGATACTCTATTCCAAGTCCCCAATAGTCTGTCAAATCCACTACCCGTACATAGCCGTCAGGTTTTACCAAAACGGTCAAATCCATTGTACCGACCTTGCAGCTATCTTGATACCCATTGGGTGTTTTCAAATTGGACTGAACATCATTCAGCAAAGCGGTATGACCACCAGGATAATTAAGGGAGTCGTCCACAACGGTATATATTGTATCCCTGAAATTGATCAGAATATAATCCAATGGATCCTGGAGTTTAAATTTTATTGGAAGCGTGACCAGGGAGCGCACAGGTTTTCCGTCTTTCATACCTGGCTTCCATGCCAATTCTGCAACCTTCAACGCTTCATTCATGCCATTAGCTACACGAAGCGCTTCATCCCCACAACCACCTCCAATATCTCGCAGTACTCTTGGATCAGAAATATAACCATCTTTTTCGACCACAAAACTAAGCACCACTTGGCCTTCCAGTTCTTGGTTTCTGGCTTCCAATGGATAGCTAATATTCTGGTTGAAAAACAATAATAGATTAGTCTGAGCGCATTGATTCTTGACCTGCACAGTAGTGTCGAGCTGTTCACATCCAGGGAATCTGGCCATTTCGGAAACTACTTTGTAGATAGTAGTATCATTATCTTGAGCAAATAGGCTGGTTGCTAAAAACAGAGAGAATACGATTGAAATTTGTTTCATGTTTGAATTGACAACGAAGCTGATTAAGCATGTCGGAGGAGCCTATTTAAACAAGGTGTTTAGAGGCCGGCTTGATGTACTTCATCAACTTCAATATGTTCTTTAAGAAAATAACAGGCGCAAAAATATCATTTCTTACACCGGTTTTTATTCTAAGAGGCTGTTTTAAAACCTGAAGTGCTGGTGAGAGGATAAGATTTTTGCATCAATTTTCTTTTGATTTGAGGAGCATATCCATAGATACGTGACGAAAATCAAGAGGAAATTGGGGTAAAAAGATATTCTCGTAGACGTGCTTGAGGTTTTAAAACAGCCTCTAAAAGATTTTCTGTTGAAAAGAACGGTAAAAGAAACATGAGTGCTGCGCAATACTTTGATGTATAAAAGCAGAAGTTTTCCATAAATTTCCAAAAAGCCATTTCTTTGGCGCTGTTTAAATCCATTATCGAATGAAATTCAAATTTACAGTTGTATTACTTTTAATATTCTTGGGCGTATCCATCAATTTTTCGCTCAATGCCCAGCAGTCAATTGGTGTTCATCTTGGCATTCCTATCGTTCATGAGAATCTATCAGATGGCTTTGATTACAAGCCTTTTCAATTATTATTCTATTACAATTTCACCAATTTATTGAAAGGAAAAAAGAATGATCTATATGTGTATGTAGAGCCTCAATTGGTCCTGGTGCAATTTTCACCTGACCGAAAAAATGAGTTTGAATTTGGTGCAAATCTTGGGCTGGAATATCGGCTGAATCTTTCCGATCAGACTGCAATAATTGGTGCAATCGGTTCAGGCCCACATTATATTACCGTCGAGACGCCGCAGCAGGCAAAAGGATTTATTTTCTCAGATAATTTCACGCTAGGCCTGAAGCAGAGCCTTGGCAATAGCGGAACAGACCTTCATCTGCGAACTCGATTCCGGCATATTTCAAACGCCAATCTGAAAAAACCGAATAAGGGAATTGATTCGTGGTTTCTTCTGCTGGGGGCGACAAAGGATATTTGATAGGGGTCAGGGGTCAGGGATCAGGAGTCAGGAGTCAGGAGTCCAGGAGTCAGGGGTCAATCCTCCTTTGGTTGTGGGTTGAAATTCAGTTCAAAACCAATTTTCTTGTTTGGTTCATCATCATCGTAATCTTCCCAATCGGTAATGTCTTGGATAAATTCTTCTAAATGCCTAACGCAAAAAGGATCTTTCAACTCCTCCGGCCTATAAATGGCAATTGTTTTAGGAGCTCGTGGCTGGCCATAGTTTTCAATAAAGGGAAATTGGATCATCACAATGACTTTACCATTGAATAGTTGCTGGTAGATCAACGATCCGTTCGTCTTGATGAGATGCCTTTGGATTTCCTGATTGACCTGCTGGTACATCCCACTTTTCACCTCACCGAGTGTTAAGACGACCGCTTCCATATTCGCCAATTCACTCCTCACTTGCACCTTAGCCTCCAACCCAACTTCTTTTATGGCGTTTTCCAAAAATCTGACAAGCTTGTCTTTTAAACCATCATGCCAAGCCTGACGGTAAACTTCTGTTTGATGCAAAACTTCTTTGTAAGCTGCAACTTTTCTTGCAAGACCAAATAATTCATTGCTCATATTTCAGTTGGATTTGATTTTTGGTAAAGGTAACAAACCATGGGATTTTGGCTGAATGAATTTAGGGGTCAGGTTTCAGGGGTCAGGGGTCAGGTTTCAGGAATCAGATTTCAGGGGTCAGGGGTCAGGTTTCAGATTTCAGGGGTCAGGGGTCAGGTTTCAGGAATCAGATTTCAGGGGTCAGGGGTCAGGTTTCAGGAATCAGATTTCAGGGGTCAGGGGTCAGGGGTCAGGAATTTCAGCCAATAGCCAATAGCCAATAGCCAATAGCCAATAGCCAATAGCCAATAGCCAATAGCCAATAGCCAATTTAACAATCCTGTTACAATCCAAGAATGGAAGGTTCTTAATTTTACCCCAATAATTAAATCACATCAATATGCTGCGTCGACCAAGAAGAAACCGTTCCTCTAAAGCCATTCGTGGGTTAGCAGAAGAAACTCATTTAACTCCAAGCCATCTCGTCAACCCAATTTTTTTAGTGGGAGGCCAAAATGTAAAAAATGAAGTTCATTCCCTTCCAGGTGTTTTCAGACTATCGCTTGATAATGTATTGAAAGAAATAGAGGAGAGCATGCTTTTGGGTATCAACAGTTTTATCATGTTTCCTGCCATTCCCGACGATAAAAAAGATAAGACGGGAACACATAGTTATGATCCTTCCAATTTTTATCTTTTGGCGGCTACTGAGATCAAAAAACGCTTCCCGGAAGCTTGCCTTATCAGTGATGTCGCACTCGACCCCTACAGCATCGATGGACATGATGGCATCGTGAGAAATGGAAAAATCGTAAATGACGAAACGTTGGAAGTGCTGGCCAAAATGTCAGTGGCTCAAGCTGCTGCTGGATTCGATGTGCTTGGCCCAAGCGATATGATGGACGGAAGAATTGCTGCGATTAGAGAAGCTTTAGATGAAAATGGATTTACAGATACCAGCATCATGTCTTATACGGCAAAATATGCAAGCGCCTTTTACGGCCCATTCCGAGATGCACTCGATAGCGCCCCTAAGGCCTCCGATGATATTCCAAAAGATAAAAAGACCTACCAAATGAATCCTGCCAATAAGCGGGAAGCGCTTATTGAAGGTGAACTCGATACTATTGAAGGAGCTGATTTCTTAATGGTCAAACCTGCCCTCAATTACCTTGATGTAATCCATGTGATGAAAGAAAATTTTGAGCTGCCTATCGCTGCTTATCATGTAAGTGGTGAGTGCGCCATGTTGCTGGCTGCATGCAGAAACGGTTGGTTGGAATATGAGAAGGCGATGCCCGAGACTTTGTTGAGTATCCGCCGTGCAGGTGCAGATGTTATTATAACATATTTTGCTAAAGATTTTGCTAAAGATTTTGCGAAGTTATGGAAGAAATAGGTCGTTTTCCACAATCAGCATCCTTTACCCTTTCACAAATTTCCTAACAAAAGCGCCTTCTGGTGTTTCAAATCGGATGAAATACAAACCTCTTGCCCAGTTGGAAACATTGAGTGGTTCATCCATATTTTGGTTGAAGTCAAATGCAGCTACAACTGCCCCGTTCGATGCATAAATTTTAACCTGTAAATCTACATTTGCCAAACTGACAATATTCAAATCTGTAATAACTGGGTTTGGATAGATAATCGTCAATTCTTCTATTGTTTTTTGCTCGAAGAAAAATTGGTCTTCTACACAGTCATCGATTTCATCAATGAACTCTTGATAACCAAACCCGTCTCCCCCACTACTTGGAATTATATACAAGCTTGAGCAAGGTGCTGACAACGAATAGCCACTCCAATTTGGTGGATCATTGAAATCGTGCACAATGTGGACAATTATGGTATCACCGGGTACAAATTCACCAGGAAAAGGATCGCAACTTGTACCATGCCCTGTAAGAAATGTCATTTGAGTGGCTGGCGCTTCACCTAATATCTCATCTACTAATTCTACATCGATATAATGATCGCTATTGAGTCCAAAATAGCCATTTATGATTCGTACCCCAACTACATTTGAGTGTTGGTTGATATTTTCACAAAAAGAGGTTGAATAAAGACAAGAGCATGCTATAGTTAATGCTGGCAAAATGGAAAGAGCAAGTACGAGTATCCGTGTAATCATGGTTGAGTTTTATTTTTCAGACAGGCAAGATAGGAAACAGCGTTGGTTTTTTCATATAATTTATCACCACAACTCGCACCCAAACCTATTCAAATAACGTATCCAAAGGGTCAAAGTATTGAAGGTATTGTTTCTTAATTTTATTAAATTTTCAATTTTAAAATAAACACCATGCGTTTATTCATTCTGTTTGTATGTCTATCAACTCTTCTCCCAGCCACCGCACAAACCAAATGGCAGCCTGCCAACTGTCCCTTGCCTACTCCATGGACAAATAAAGTTTCCCCAGAAAATGCACTCCCTGAATATCCTCGTCCTCAAATGACCCGTGACAAATGGCTCAATTTGAATGGGGAATGGGATTTTATGATGATGGATAAAGGAACAGAAGAGATAGTGAAAAAGGGTAAAATTCTGGTTCCTTTCCCTGTAGAATCGGCGCTATCAGGTATTGGCTGGAAAGTGGAGCCAAAACATTTATTGGTGTACAATCGGACATTTATGATTCCAGCCGATTGGGCTGGACAAAATATTAAGCTAAATTTTGGAGCGGTAGATTATGAAACGGAAGTATTTGTGAATACTCGAAAAGTAGGCAGCCATAAGGGAGGTTACGATCCATTCTCGTTTGATATTACGCCATTCTTAAAGGACAAATCCGAGACTCAGCATATTACTGTTCAAGTAGGCGACCCAACAGATAAAGGTGGACAAGCCATTGGAAAACAACGCCTGAACCCAACTGGCATTTGGTATACTGCATCAAGTGGAATTTGGCAAACAGTGTGGCTCGAACCAGTTGCTAAATCGTATATCGAGAATTACAGAGTGGAGCCAGACATTGATAAAAGTCGCCTATTGGTGAAGGTGGAAACGGCTGGTCAAAACAAGGGCTTTGCGACCATTACTGCAAGGGTTTTTGAAAATGGTCAAAAACTATCAGAAGCAAAGGGAAGGGCCGGAACGCCCCTACTTTTGAATATTCGGAAAGAGCTCCATTTATGGACTTTGGATGACCCTTATCTGTATGAATTAGAAATTTCATTGGGAGACGGGAAGGATGACGATCGAGTAAAAGGCTATTTTGGGATGCGTAAAGTGTCCATCGGTGAAGATGAAAACGGTGACACTAAAATCTTGCTCAATAACAAGCCACTATTCCAAACAGGCGTCTTAGATCAAGGTTTTTACCCTGATGGATTATATACCGCTCCAACCGAAGAGGCAATGTTATTTGACCTTCAAACCATGAAATCAATGGGGTTCAACATGATTCGAAAACATGTTAAAGTTGAACCTTCTCGATGGTATCATCTCTGTGATAAAATGGGGCTACTAGTATGGCAAGATATGCCCAATGCAAGCAATAATTCTGATGAAGACAAAACCCAATTTAGATGGGAACTCAAAGCCATGATCGACAAACTCTCCCCTCACCCGTCTGTCATTATGTGGGTACCGTTCAATGAGGGATGGGGTCAGCATAATTCAGTACAAATAGCAGAGAATATCAAGAAATGGGATCCAACCCGGCTTGTTAACAATGCTTCTGGCTGGACAGACGAAGGAGCTGGAGATGTTTTGGACATTCATGCCTACCCTGGGCCAGATGCTCCTCCAAAAGAAAAAGACCGGGCTATCGTATTAGGGGAATTTGGCGGACTTGGACTAAACGTCAGAGGGCATAAATGGAGCAATGATGGCTGGGGATACCAACTGATTGAAACGCCAGATGCATTGCTCACCAGATATGAAGAGCTATGGTACGATCTACATACTATAAATGATACCGCCGGATTGAGTGCAGTGGTGTACACACAGCTTTCCGATGTTGAAACCGAGAACAATGGTTTAATTACATATGATCGGAAAGTTATCAAAATGGAGCCGACTTTATTAAAAGCAGCTCATCTGGGTAATTTGCCCCCAAGGCCTAAAAATTCAGCACGTATTTTTTCTAAAAATAGAATGATCGAATTGGAAACGCTAAAACCTGATGCAGCGATTTCTTATACTTTGGACCAAATGAATGAAACAGCAGAATGGATTCCCTATACATCCCCATTTATTATGAAAAAAGGAGGCCCTTTAAGATGCCGAGCAGAATGGCCCAATGGATATTCCAGCTATTCTACTATTTATCATTTTGAAAAAGTAAAACCAGTCAAGTCCAAAGCTCCGAAAGAATTATTGCCGGGGATATCCATGAAGGTTTACGAAGGTGAATGGGACAACATACCCAATTTTTCAAGCCTTACACCAACTGAACATTCAACCGTAAATAACTTCAAAATTGAAGAAGCTAACCGTGAAGAAAATTTTGCCATCGTGTTTGACACATGGATTGAAATTGAGGAAACGGGAGTCTACACTTTTTATGTCAGCTCCGATGATGGCTCAGTTTTGAAAGTTGCTAACCAAAAAATAGTTGACAATGATGGCCTACATGGAATGAGGGAATTTAACGGTAGCATTGCCTTAAAGAAAGGTCGACACCCTCTTTTATTGTCTTATTTCCAAAAAGGAGGAGGTAAGGGATTGGAAGTATGGATGGAAGGACCAAGCGGTGAGCCAATGAAAATGAAGCTTTTTCATTGATGTTTTGCTTCCCAATCTATTTTCATAGGAATGCTTGATTATAAAAGGTTGACAATTTGATTGTCAACCTTTTATAATTCAATCTATGACCGTTTCGTTTTCTATTTTTTAAAATGGAAGGTCATCATTAGCAGGCATTGGTGGCTCATCTGTAGCAGTAGGGAAATCAAACGCTTCGCCACCTTTCTCAGCCGCAACAGGTGCTTCAGCTTCAGCAGTAGCTTTTTCAAGCCGCCAAGCATTCAGATTCGTAAAATACTTTCCTTGCCATTCCCTGCCTCTCAAATCAAAATGCACTTTAACTTGATCTCCTTCATTATAGGAATCCAGCAAAGCACAACGGTCTTGTGTCAATTGATATTTTATGAATTGGGGATAGTTCCCATCTTTGATTTCCAGCACAAATTCTCTGGCCTGGAATGATTGGGTTTTGTTCTCGGTATCGTATTTTCTCAGGAGTTTACCTTCTATTTCAAAACTCGGCATGGTGGTGTGTTTGAATTGTTAAAAACTTGAACCGCAAAGTAAACAACTCTGAGACAATTGGACAATTAAAAAGGGGAGCGAATCGCTCCCCTTTTTCAGTCTCACTTACATGAGGGTAATATCAGTAAAATAGCTTCTTTCAGTGTTTCTTGAAGATAAGCTTTTAAGCTGCTAGTATTAAGTCAACTTGTAAACTTCTGTAGCAGAAGTACATAACACAGCTTTACTTCCCCGAATAGCTATAGGTGCTTTTAGTACCTCAGGATTGAAACGAATCACATTGAGCCAATCCTCATCGTCAAATTCACGCCCCCTAATATTTTCCTGATAATACGGATGTGCCTTATTCATCAATTCCTTTGGGTGTAGATTAAGTGAGTGCATGATCTGCCTCCAGCTAGTGGTAGAAGAAGGAGCTTTTGCAAAACTGTAAGTTCTTACATGGGAGACCAGCCCTTGGGCATGTGCAACCGTTTTTTTGTCATTGCTCGATTCAGGATTGTAGTAAATTAAAATTTCACGGTGATTGGTTTTCATAGAAAAACGGATTTATGTGAAGAAAAATCGGATTACCAAATATAGATTATTATGTTGGCAATAACTTCAATTTGCACACTTTTGTTCGTCATTATTTAAAAGTAATAAAATTTCATTGTACAAATTAAGTCTATTGTCAAATATTATTTCATTGATTGGAAAAAGATTGGTTGGTTATATTTCTGATATTTGTATTTCTCAAAAGAGATTAATCCAACAAGAAGGAAAATGATCACATTCACAAAACATTCTCTCCAAAAATTAGAGCATTTATTCGAGGAACTTGGCTACGTGGTACGATATGAAAAAGGCAATTTCAATTCAGGTTATTGCATGGTTGAGGATAGGAAAATAGCCGTAATCAGCAAATTTTTTGACACAGAAGCCCGGATCAATATTTTACTCGATATCCTAGATACTTTAGATTTTGAGCCTGGAATTTTAAGTGAAAAAGCGGGTCAGTTTTATGATAAGATCGTGAAGCACCAAGCTGAAGAGGGGTAGAAAATTTAGATCAGTTGATATAAAAACAAAGAGGCCATTCGTGATTGAATGCCCTCTTTGTTTTTCTTCTAAATTCTTATTATCCAATTACCTGCTAACTACTTCAAATCTCACCATTATGTTTTCCCAATTGAAAACTACCATGGCTACTCCCCTCTTCGTTTCTTGAATAGAAAATGCCATCCTTTCGGCAAATGCCTCTGAATTTCCTGGTGATGCAGTTACTCGGAGCGCATCTTTACTTTGGTCGTACTTATAAGCTCCCCACTGTTCGGCCACTTTATTGAATATCAAAGTCCAGTCGCCTCCATCTTGCGTAGAAAACATGGAATACTTTCCAGCTGGCAAGTTTTCGCCATTGATTTTGACATCTTTACTGACTTCGAAAGTAGTCGCTTCGTTTGCCCCCAATCGCCAAATTTTGCCATTTGGAATCAAGTTGCCCAATATCTCTCTGCCTTTGACTGCAGGACTGCTATAATCAATAGTGATTGTTAGATCCCCAGTTGTAAGAGTCTCAGTAGCTGGTGGACTTGCTCGTTGAGATTTATCGTTTTGAGCCTGTGCAATATTGATAGCTCCTAAAACCAGAAAAGCAAGGAATGCAAGTGAGAAAATTTTTGAACGCTTCATTAGAAAATTATTTAATAGGTGAAAAATCAGCCAAAATTATAAAACAAAAACCTGGTTTTAATGGGTCTCAAAACCTTAACATAGTTTTATGAAATCCAGATAAAAAGGTTGTTGGAATAGTAGAATTAGGCTGTTGGAATGATTCAGATTGAATAAATCATCCAGTCCGTAAATACAATAAAATTGATCTGGTTATCACCCTTTAGAATAAATTTTAAAAAAAGCGAATGAAGCGCTTCATTGACCTGTTTACTCCACCAACACAAACCCGGCCCACTGATAAGGATCAAATCCAAAATCTCTGAGTTCTTGCTGCGCAGCTCGGAAGGCATCAGGAATAGTCATTTCTTCCTCTATCCATTTTTCGTAAAATGTAGTCATCAAAAGGGAGGTCTGTCGATCAGGCACCTGCCATAGGCTCATGATAAGATATTTCGCTCCGGCAATCTTGAAAGCTCGCTGTAAGCCATAAACGCCTTCATTACCTTGAATATCTCCCAAGCCAGTCTCACATGCGGAAAGGACTACTAATTCAGTGTTTGACAAATCCATCTGACTGATTTCGTAGGCCGTCAAGATCCCATCCTCCATATCTGGAGATTGGGGTTTTCCATTTTCCCATGCATAGTTGCTTCCGGCAAGAAGAAGACCAGATCGTATCATTGGATGCTCGGAGGTTTTAAATACCGGTTCATCCAATTTGCTTCCTACCTCAATTTTTGGATCGGGGAAGAAATAGCCATGAGTAGCAATGTGCAGAATTTCGGGAGAGGACTTTTCCTGGCCAAGATTTTTGAAAGATTCTTCAGTCGCCTCAACTCCTTTAATCAAGGTTGTTTGGACACCAGCCGATTGAAGAATCGGAGGCAAAGCGCTGACTTCCTTATCTGTCCATTTGAGATAATTCCAGGTCTCACCTCGGAGGCTTGGATCCAGATTAAATTGGTTTATCTTTTTTTGATCAGAAACCACTTCTTGTGAAATTGGAGGCGAAATGCTAGTGGTATCTAAATCATAAACTATCCCTCCATATAATATAGCCTGCCTTGTGCCGTCCTTTTTTCTTAAAATGCTTTTTTCCAAATCTTGGGAAATGACAAGTTGGCGGGTGCTGCCCATTTCAATTAAATGGTATAGGTCGGAAATAGTCGTCTCCTCACCCACAGGAACTGCTCCAATGTTCAATCGGTGGAGAAGGCCAGATGGTGAAAAATAAATGGTCTCCACCCCTTCCAAACTTTTTTCCAATGGCTCCCAAAGCATTTCATATAAAGACTTTTGTGGTCGTCCAACTGCTTTGGCACCACGGTTTGCCACGGAATACAAATAGTTGACATAATCAGCTTTCCTTTCGCCATTGGTTTGTATCAAACTGTCCAATGAATTTTCTTCAAAAAGCGGAATAAATTCCGGCTGAACCATGCCTGATCGGAGTACCAGAGCTACATAAAAAATACTATCGGTTAATTCTCTACCAGAATATTGAAAATGCACAAACTCTATGGCCGCTTCATTGGGTTGCAGTTTCTTTTGTATTTCTTGCCATTTCACCTGCAGGACGGTTTCTCCATATCCTGAAATGGCACGGACAATTTCTTTTTCAAGCATATTCGCTTTTTCTTCCAGGTCAGATACGGCGTACCGCTCTTCGACTGGAATAGAATACTGTGAAGCCAGCCTGCGCTTATAGGATTTTAGCAAATTCCACTGATCGTTTGAAGCAGGATTGGACAATGCCAATCTTTTGGCTTGGTTTGCAGCTTGAAGTAAGAATCCCTTATAAAACAATGTTTCATTATAGCATAAACCTGCGATTTCAGGGACTTCCTTATTTATACGTTGGGATAAAGAGAAGCGATTTTCGAGAGAGGAAAAAAAGTTGACTTGATATTGGTTTATTTCATACTCTGAAAGATGAAGAACGGCATCTCTCAATAGATTTCGTTGCACAGCGGCCGCATCAATTAACATTGTCGAGGCCTGTTGATAGTCAGATAAATTGACATAAGCCTCGGCCAGATTCTCAAGGGTGAGCAAATAAAGTGAATGCTTTGTGCCAAAGATTTTTTTGAAAATATCATGAGATTCTAAAAGCATGGGCAGCGCCTTTTCATATTCACCCTTTTTCATCTGTATTGCAGAAAAGTTCAATAGGCATTCGGCATACTCTTGATCCTCAACACCGAATGTTTGTTTAAAAATTGCCAAGGATTCTTTTATGAGAAGTTCTGCTTTATCTATGTGGCCATATTCTCGATATAAATTGGCTAAATTTCTTAAACTTGAAGCGATTTGTACACTTTCTTTTCCAACAATCTCTTCCAGAATTTCTATAGATTCCAGATATAAAGATTCTGCTTTTTTAAATTCACCTTTTTGTAAATATAAAGCAGCCAGATTCTCCTGCTTTTCTGCATATTCTAATTGATCTTTACCAATTGTTTTTTCAACGGTAGATAGTGATTCCAGGTAAATTGGTTCTGCTTTATCATACTGCCCCAACTCCCAATATAAATTAGCGAGGTTGCTTAAACTAATAGCATATTCAGGATGATCCTTTCCCAAAACGTTTTCCTGAATTGAGAGCGTTTCAAGGAAAAGTCGCTCTGCTTCGGCAAAAAAACCCGTTTCCATATATGAAATTGCCAATCCGTTTATACACCTAGCATAATTGGGGTGTTCTTTACCGAATGCTTCTAAGAAAATCCTTTTAGCCTTTTGATATAAAGGCTCTGCTTCTTCATATTTTGCAATTTCAGTCAGCAGCAATGCCAGGTTATATAAGCTAACGCCATAATAAGCATCAGCATCACCCAATTCTTTTTCACGAATGGAAACGGTCTCACGATAGAATTCTTCTGCTTTTTCATATTCCCCTAAAATCTTGTACAACGCTGCCAAGTTATTTAGGCTTTTTGAACAATCTAAATGCCACTTACCCAAAGCATTCCTTCTAATTGCTAAACTCTTTAGATACCATTGTTCAGCCTCGTTGTATTCTCCCTTTATATGTAGTATCCTTCCTTGGTTGAAACAAGTACTGCCAAAAGCTACAGATTCAATTCCCAATTGATCTATAGCTATTTTTTCTGCAAAGGCATTAGTTTTTAAGGCCTCGTCAAATTTTCTTTCTCCTGTTAATCGCCTTGACTCTTCTATTAAACTATCTACTTTTTGGTTAAAGCTCTCAACTTCAACTGTTTGTGCATCCAGTAATAGTGAAATTAAGGATAGGATGAAAAACATACATGTTTTCATAGAAGCGCTCAATTACAAATTCTCATTTGAATAGTCGTATCCATTTCAATGCTGTTCATGACTAACTTAAAATCGATAGGATCTCCCGGGCTTATATGATGTGATTGACCGAGACAAAGGGTATAATTAATTGGGGGAGAAGTTGCATTTCCATCTATCGTATCACCCACATATTTTACATTATCACAGTTACTTCCCAAGCTTACAATAGCACCGGGAATTACCACTTTTATAGAGTCGATGGTTATACTGTTGGATTCCTCGCCATTATGTATTTTAAAACAAAAGTGAAATTTGGTACCATCATGTTCCTGGCCTACAACCGAAACACAGTCTGGCCTTTCTCCACAGGCATCGCCAGTATCAATAATTGCGACTCCTGCATTTCTTACGCTTGCTTTTCCTCTTGCCTCGGTTGGACTGCCTACAGCTTCTTCCGCTAAATTATCCCCATTGGATTTTTTTTCTTCGGCCTGATTACATCCAAATAAAAAAGCGAGTATCGAGAAAAGTAGGATAGTGGTGAAAATGTTTTTCATTTTATAAGGTTTAAGTGTTTGAATTAAAAAGGATAAAATTTAAGGAATGGTAAGATAGGGTATGGAATTGTATTTCAGTAAAAATCAGACACTTATATCCAATTACAGAGCTTTACAAGCCCTACATCTTTTGTTTATCAATCTATTTTTAAGTGAAAGGTTATCATCTTCATTCGCCCATTTTATAGAATTTTCTATTTGCCGTTGATTCTTATTAGGTCAGGCAGAAATTGTTTACAGTTGGCTACTATTTATCCAGAACGTCAACATAAGCCTTTGGGCAAAGTACCTTCAACGACTTCGGTAAGATTGAATAAGCAGCTTCTTCATTCAGGAAATAGGCTTCTCCATCCAAATGCACGGCTGTTTTTTCCAATGGTTTTATGGAAATTTTTTTACCTGTAAATGTCTCCGTAAGGCTGCTTTTGTGAAATGATTTATTGAGAAAACGCCAAAGCGAAAATAAATACCGCCATTTAGGCACAGCCTTAACGAGGAGCACTTCAAGTAGGCCATCATTGAATTTTGCATGCGGGACAATCGAAAAACCATAACCATAAATAGGTGCATTGGCCACTTCAACCAACAAACAGTTTCGCTCGATTTTTTTCCCATCAATGCTCATTTCTATGTGAAGCATTTTGTATCCAAAAACTTCTTCCAATGTAAATCGGAAATAGGCTTTGAAGCCTCTCATTGCACTTCCATGTAACCGCTTCGCTACCACAGCATCGAAACCAATACCAGAGAGATTGACAAAAGAGCGGCCATTCATTTTGCAGGTGTCAATCAAAATAGGGCGACTGTTATTGAGGTGATGGATCGCCTTGACGACATTGCGGCCTAAACCTAGGTGCATGGCAAAACCATTTCCTGAGCCGCATGGCAAAATACCCAATGCTACTTCCCTTCCAATTAATTGGCTGGCTATTTCATTTACAGAGCCATCACCTCCACAAGCCACTACAATATCAAAACCGTTACTGACTGCTTCTCTTGTCAGTTTTACGGCATGGCCTGCATATTCAGTATAACTGAGTTCGTATTGGAATTTTTCATCGTCGAGGTGTTCCTCCAATAATTTGGGTAGGTTCCGGTTTCGGACCGCTCCGGAGGTTGGATTGGCAATGAAAAAGACTTTTTGCATACTTTTCAAGGAAAAAGTAAAAAGGTAAAAGTAAAACGTGATTAACTGTCAAAATTCGAAAGCCTAAAAGAATTTCTATACTTGAAGCAAGCTAACATCCTGTTTAGAAATCTTTCCATTGCACTGCAAGCTTTCCAATACTTTAGGTTAATAAAGTATCAAGTCACTTAAATACAAAATACCGAAACATGAAAAAATTGACGCTCACACCAATGATGATTGCTATGATAACTTTTGCCATCACATATTGCATGTTAAATGTTTCGGTTAAAAACCAAACACCCAAGGTGTTCAACCCGATGCTCAAAAGCACCGCAATCAAATAGCGAAATGCCTGATGTTGCCACTTAGCATCTCTTTTATTGAAAACCCACATCCTACCCATAACAAAACTTACAACTCCCCCTGCTGTCGCACCAATTGTATTTGAGACAACATACCAGATGCCAGCAATTTCTGTGAAAAGAATAGTCACCAAGAAGTCCACAGTCGTTGCAGAGATTGAGGCTACATGATTGCGTAACCAACTGAGGAATAATGGTGTTTTTTCAGTTTTACTCATGGTTGCATGGTTGCATGGTTGCATGGTTGCATGGTTGCATGGTTGCATGGTTGCATGGTTGCATGGTTGCATGGTTGCATGGTTATTAATACAAATTTCGCATATCAATGAAACAAGATAACAATGAAACAATAAAACAGTGAAACCATGAAACTATTCATAAAAAACCGCAACCTCTTCCAGATGCTTTCTCGACAAATCCGGGACTGCGGCGTCATCAGCAGGATAACCAACCGGGACAAGCAAATAAGGTCTTTCGTTTTCTGGACGGTTTAAAATTTTTTGAAGAAAGTTCATGGGACTGGGTGTGTGAGTGAGAGACGCCAAACCAGATTGGTGAATTGCTGTCAATAAGAATCCACTAGCTATTCCGACTGATTCATTTACATAATAACACTTTCGTTTTTCACCGTTCACGATTTCATACGCTTTCCGAAAAACGATTATCAGCCAAGGTGCAATTTCCAAAAATGGTTTATTCCAGTCCGTTCCAAGTGGCGCCAAATCACGCAGCCATTCTTCTGTCATACGGCCATTGTAGCTGTCATATTCCTCTTTCTCAGCTGCGATTCTAATTTGCTTTTTGATCTCGGGATTGGATACTGCACAAAACGTCCATGGCTGCTTGTGAGCTCCGGAAGGAGCAGATGAAGCTGTCATTATTATGTTTTCAATGACAGATTTTGGGACAGGTTTATCTAAAAAATGGCGAATGGTTCGACGGGAATCAATATCAGCATAAAATGACTGACTACGTGAATCCACTTCTGAAATGTCAAGGTGAGGTCGCTTATAGGGTATGAATTTAGGTTGTTCCATAAATCTTAATTCGTAATCAATTAGGCTTATTCGTTTCAAAAAAAGTAATGAGACTTTAGAACTCAGATATACGACTATAGATAAATGATTGGAATACAATAGTTTGCCTATAGTCTAATTATCTATTGTCATTCTACTTCCAAGAATAAAGATTAGATAAAACAGTAGGTCAAAATCTTAAATCATGTAATCTATTAATCTTAAATCAATTGCAGATATACATGCATCACCATCAATGAATAAATCCCGGCAAGTACATCATCCATCATCACTCCCCACCCTCCTTTGAGTTTTTCCATTCTCCTGATTCCCAGTGGCTTCCAAATGTCGAAAACACGGAATAAGCCAAAGGCTAAAAACAAGTTCAACAAACTGAATGGCACAAAAAGCATGGCGATCCAAACACCTACTATTTCATCTACTACTACTTTGGAGGGATCGTGCCCCCATTCAGCTTCCATTTCATCTGCAGATTTCACTCCTAAAAAAAAGAAAAGGCCGATGAGCAATATCAAGCCCAGCCAGCCATCAAGCCCAGTAAAGCACCCAGGCCAAAATGTTTCTAATCCCCATAACATCAAACATCCAACCAGTGCTCCAGCTGTACCTGGAGCGAACGGAGAATAACCACTGCCAAAACCAGATGCTATGATTTTCCAGAACAAAATGGAAGGTGTATCGGTATGTCGGTATGTCGGTGCAATTTGAAAACCGTCACACCGATATACCGACAAACCGTTTTTTAATAGTAATAATCCATCCCCAAGTGGGTGATCAATTCTTCACCCATCAGGTGGCGCAGTGTATTCAACATTTTTTGTTGCTGAAGGAAAATATCATGCTGCGGTGGTAAACCTTCTGCCGTCTGCGGTGACTTTAGGTAAAAAGACAACCACTCTTGAATTCCATAAAGCTCTGCACGCTTCGCAACATCGAGGAACAAGGCAAGATCAAGCGCTACGGGCGCAGCTAAGATGCTATCCCTGCACAAGAAATCAATCTTGATTTGCATGCCATATCCCAACCATCCAAAAATATCGATGTTATCCCAACCTTCTTTATTGTCGCCATGAGGTGGGTAGTAGTTGATTCTCACCTTATGATAAAGGTCTTTGTACAAATCAGGATTTTGCTCCGGCTGGAGGATTTGTTCTAAAACACCCAATTTTGATACTTCTTTAGATTTGAAGTTATCTGGATCGTCGAGTACTTCGCCATCCCTGTTTCCAAGAATATTAGTTGAGAACCAACCTTTTATTCCAAGAGACCTTGCTTTTAGGCCGGGAGCTAAAATGGTCTTCATCAAGGTTTGACCAGTTTTGAAATCTTTACCTGCTATCGGCGTTTTTGTCTGTTTTGACAGCTCTACCATTGCTTTAACATCACAAGAAAGGTTCGGAGCGCCATTGGCATAAGGAACACCCATTTTCACAGCAGCATAAGCATAAATCATGCTTGGCGGAATGTCGGGGTGGTTGTTACGCAGTCCCTCTTCCAACTTTTCAATGGAGGAATGAACTTCACTTTCCTGAATATATATTTCTGTGGAACCACACCACACCATCACCAATCGTTCGCAGTTGTTTTTGGCTTTGAAGTCACGAATGTCTTCCATCACCATTTCTGCTAACTCCATTTTATTGGCTGCTTCTTTGAAAAATGTGCCGTCCAGCTTTTTCACATAGTTCTTATCAAAAACAGCTTTCATTGGCTTTATAGCCTCCATTTCAGGGCGGATTTGCTCCAACAAATACCGATCTAAAACTTGTGCATTGGCAGCCGCTTCAAACATATTGTCTTCGAAAATGTCCCAACCTCCAAAAACAATGTCTGTCAATTTTGCAATAGGAACAAAATCTTTGATGAGAGGATTGCGATTTTCCGTCCGCTTTCCCAATCTGATATTGCCCATCTGAGAAACAGATCCGATTGGTTTTGAGATGCCTTTATTTACTGCATATACGCCTGCAATTAAAGTAGAAGCCACAGCCCCCATTCCTGGTAACAATATACCCAGTTTACCGTTAGTTTCTTGAATCATGGTGTTGCGTTTGTGTAGATTTAGAAGGCACGGTCATTCAAGCATATTTTTTATTAAACCTAGTGAGGTATAAAATCGCCTGAGAATTATTTGAAAATGACTGTGCCGCTTAAAAAATGCGGGTGCGAAGGTACAACTTTCGTCCTTCACTCTCGACAAAAAAGAAAGCCTGAGATAAAATGTGGTTGTGAGGTAGAGCCAATTAGTAGTTGACTTGCTGCAAATAATAGATAGGCTGACCGTTATGGTAGACTATAAAATTTATCTGATTCGCTTTTTCATACTTTCAAAATGAAAAGTTGGTGTTTTTATATGAAAATATTTTCAACATCATAAAGAAAACCATAACGATTAAACTAAAACTTCTTTAACTTTGCAGCCCTTTGAAAAAAATATAGTACAAACTTGGGTTACACCATAGTTTTCTAAGCTTAAAATTAAAAGTAAGATATGCTCATAATTGATGTAAAAAACGGCGAGTCAATTGATCAGGCTCTCAGACGCTTCAAGCGCAAGTACCGCAATACGCAAGTAATCAAACAGTTGCGTAGCAGAAAGCAATTTACGAAGCCTTCCGTTCGCCGTAGAAACGAAGTACTCAAAGCTGTTTATAAAGAGCAGCGCAGACGCGACCTGGAACTCTAAAATTTGATTTCCATTTATGCCGATGACCGGACGCTGGCCAATGCCGGCGTCCGGTTTTTGTATTTTATCAAACCACCCTTCTTATGGCTTCAGTAAAAATCGCCTGCCCAATTTGTAACTGGGAACCTACCCCATCTGATAAATGGACCTGCTCATGTGGCCATATCTGGCATACCTTTGATACCGCTGGTCGATGCCCGTCCTGCAAAAAACAATGGGATCAGACACAATGCCTCGGCCCAGCTGTGGGCGGATGTATAGAATGGTCTCCACATCTTGATTGGTATCGAAATCTTGATGATTGGTTGAGGACGGAAATTGAGAAAATAAGAGTGAGGGTCGGAGTTGAATCTAAATAACTTTAGTCGAAGTTATGTACAAGCACATTTCCAGCACTAGCAATCCTGTTATCAAGAATGCTATTGTTCTGAAAAATAAGGCAAGAGAAAGAAAGCAGCAACAATTATTCATTGCTGAAGGATTCAGGGAATTAGGCCTTGCTTTGCAAAATGGGTTTGAAGCTACACATCTACTTTTCAATCCCGATACCACACCTGAACAAGAAGTAAAAGCTCTTATCTCAAAGAGCACGACCTCAATTGATGAAGTTATTTCGGTCAGCCAACCAGTTTTTGACAAAATTGCCTATCGATCTAGTGTTCCAAATGTAGTGGGTATTTTCAAAGCCAAAAATAATCCCATCAATTCTCATAAGCCAAAACAAGCATCTCCATTTTATCTAATTTTGGAAGGGATAGAAAAACCAGGCAACCTTGGAGCTATTCTGCGAACAGCCGACGCCGCAAATGTTGATGGCGTTTTTGTGTGCGAGCCAGATTTCGACATTTATAATCCGAACGTTATCAGGGCAAGCTTAGGTGCAATTTTCTCTCTACCCATTTTCGAATTGTCCTCTGATGAGACCGCCGCTTTTCTAAAGGATCAAAAGATTCCCATTCTAGCGACATGGCTTGAGGCTGCCAAACCGCTTTACACCTGTGACCTTACTGGCCCTACTGCCTTTGTTTTAGGTGCAGAGGCAACAGGCATCACTCGATTTTGGGTAGATGCGGCTGATGAAAGGATAATCATACCCATGGCAGGGCAGGTTGATTCACTCAATGTATCCACTTCCACCGCAATTGTGCTCTTCGAAGCTGTTCGTCAGCGCATTGGTTAGCGCTTATTTAAATTTCTTTTCTACCATAGTTTACCAATCATCTACAGTTGCGCACCAGCGGTATATCCTTTTTGGAAGGGCGGCTTAATCTGCCCAAATTAGCTCTCGAATTATCGTTTTTCTGTATTTCTTAGCGAATGAATGTAAATGGAGGGCGCAATCGTGCGTCCTCCATTTTTTTTGTAGCATTGCAACCTAAACCCTTTCCTACCCTACTTTTACAACTTTGCAAATCAGAAATTAGTCAATGTTTACAGGCATCATCGAACAATTGGGGAAAATAACAGCTATCGAAAAGGATGGCAGCAATATTAATATTACCGTTCAATCCTCCATTTCTCAAGAATTAAAAATAGACCAGAGCGTCTCGCATAATGGCGTTTGCCTGACTGTAGTTGCAACGGATAATGACAAGCATACAGTCACTGCTATTGATGAAACCTTACTGCGAACCAATCTTGGATCACTAAAATTGGGCGACCCTATCAATTTGGAAAGAGCCATGCAGCAGCAAGCCCGCCTCGACGGCCACATGGTTCAGGGACATGTAGATACAACTGGAAAATGTATTGAAGTGGAAGCGTTAGAGGGGAGTTGGTATTTTCATTTTGAATACCAATTAAAGCCCGAGTACTTACTGGTAGATAAAGGTTCGATTTGCATTAATGGAGTTAGTCTGACAGTTGTCTCACCAAAAGAACTGGAAAACGGGAAGGTCCGATTTTCTGTAGCCATTATCCCATATACTTTTGAACATACCAATTTTAAGTCCTTGCATCCTTCAGACAAGGTGAATTTGGAATTTGATGTAATTGGAAAATATGTTGCAAAATACCTTTCTGTGTATCAAAAAAGTAACTGACCAGCCGGACAGTAAATTATCACTTGATATATTTTTTGGGAGGAGATAAAAAGAAACTGACCGTTCCCACAATACTTCCAGTCGGCCTTAAGTCATAGGTCATTCGTTCAGGTAGGTCACGAGCCTCTGAGTTCACATTTACTGCATATCCAATTTTATATTGCATCCATGTCCAGCCTGTAAACTGTTTTAAATAGCTCAATGAAAATTCAATTGAAGCACGACGGTAATGGTAAAGCGATGGGTTGGGGAGGATAGATGCACTTACGTCTTCTACATTTACTGCATAACTCTGAGTCGAATAGTCAACTCCCATCAACATCATATTTCCATTTTTGAAATTGCGTCGGAGCTTTGTACTTATTGGGATCGCCGACTCCAAACCCCATTTATCATTGAACGTCCAATTGAGGAAGCCAAAAGGATAGACTCTTGTTCTTCTTATATTTTTAGAATAATAAATCCCTATTCCATATTCAATATTATCGCTCTTTTTCACCCCAAATATGCCAGCTGCACGGTAAGTCCCATACTTGTTGCTAGTATTCACAAAACCACTATAATCACCTCTAAATGAAGAGCTGACACGAAAAGATGTATAGTATTTATGATTGATGGGAACGATGAGATAAGCTGCCATCTCAGCATCTTTAAGGTTGGTTTCGTTTAATCTTTTGAATAGCGGATAGTTTTCAGGTTCAATCTCTTCAAAGCTATATCGCTCCAATGCGTACTTAAATCCAATCAGAAACTTAGTTCTCTGACAATTAATAATGGGAATTTTAAGCTTTGACGTAAATCGTTGGTTGGCCCTGACTTCACTGGCATTCTCTGCATCAGTCGGTCGCATCTCAAATTCGGGGTTGTAAGTGTAATCGATCAATAATCCTTTTCCTGGAGATTTATTTATCACACCAGGCTTGCATAAAAACGGATTCGTTTCCAATGCCAAATTGTTCATTTCACCTTGTGCAAAAAGGAGAACAGTCGTGAAAAAGAAGGTTAAAGTAGTTAGCCCTTTTATCATGTTCTGGTAAGACAGTATTAATGGCCGCAATATGGAGCATCAGATTATTCAAGACACATCATTGCAACGGCAGTAGTTTGTGTTTGCTAAATGTAAAGATATTTGGTACTGAAAAATTGTACAGCAGGCAAACAAATTTACAGTTCTCATCAATTTTTCAAAGGAATATTCTAAAAAAGTCGGGAAATGCAGTAATAATAGAGGCATTGTAGCCAAAACGAGAACTATGCCGAAAATGTTTGATCAGACTGCGAGGAAAAACGAGAATGACCTAAGATTGTATGCATTTCGATTTCACGATGAAGAAGGATTGACCGCTTCCAAAACTTATCTTTGTGCAACATAGTCCATTCTATAAATGCATAGTAATCCACCTGATATAATCCTTCAAAATTGCGGCAAAATCCTTGGGTCAGATATCCAATCATCTGCTTCCGTGAGTGGAGGAGATATTAGTCAGGCATGGAAACTTCAAGCAGAGGGCTCAACCTATTTTTTAAAATATAATGATTCAAGTTGGGCAGAAAAAATGTTTGAGACAGAGGCTAAAGGGCTTCAACTATTAGCCTCAACCAATACAATCAAGATTCCTTCTGTAATTGGACAGGAGTCAAATTTCCTCCTTCTTGAATTTATAAATGATGGGTTTCGATCAATTGAATTTTGGGAGTCATTTGGTGTTGCCTTGGCCAATCTTCACCGGAATACAAATAGCAAATTTGGGCTTGACCATTCCAACTACATTGGCTCATTGACCCAGCAAAATGGAAATCATGACAACTTCATTGACTTTTATATGAACGAGCGGTTACAGCCCAAACTCCAACTCGCCATTGACTCGAATCGACTTACTAAGACAGATGATAAGGCTTTTCAAGTACTTTATAAAAAGCTGCCGGAAATATGCCCCGACGAACCACCAGCACTTATACACGGTGATCTATGGAGTGGTAATTTTCTTGCAGATGAGGAAGGTAAGCCCGTGCTAATCGATCCATCAGTAGCCTATTCACACAGAGAGCTCGACCTTGCTATGAGCAGGCTTTTTGGAGGATTTGACCGTACATTTTATAGGGCGTATGAAGAAGCATACCCACTCGCTCCAGGATTTGAAAAACGGTTACCTATTTACCAGCTTTATTACCTCTTGGTACATGTCAATCTGTTTGGGGGTGGTTATGTTGGTTCGGTCCGGCGGATATTAAAAGAATACTGAGGGGTATTGAGGTATTTGAAATTAAAAACTATTCTTGGGAAATATCAAAGAAGCTTTAAATTTGCGCTCTAATTTTGAAAATACCGTAATACCGTAATACTTGCATCTGGCCCCGTAGTTCAACGGATAGAATGGAGGTTTCCTAAACCTTAGATACAGGTTCGATTCCTGTCGGGGCTACTAAGACAAAACATGGCGACCGTAAGTAGTTTCATTACTGCTTGCGGTTTATTTATTTATTTCACCTTTCCTTCTTTTCCATTTCCGAGAATTTATATCTTGCCCTGAATATTCGTTTTCATCCATTCAAAATATCTAAATCAATGGCAATCGACCTGAAAGGCTGGCAGGCCTGCCTTGCGATGAGGCAAGACCAACTCAGCAATCCTTCCTTAAATATTCAAATCAACAAGTCTGTAAAATTATTTGGCCAATCCATTTCCTTATCTATTGAGCGGCAATCATTATCCATTGAAAATTCTCAACCGTTGACAAGACCTAATCGGGCTGTACTTGCCAGCTATTACTATTTCTCATTGAATAGATATCTCAGACGATAATGGCAACTTCGTTTTTAGGCAAGAATTGTATACCGTTGAAATTAAATTGAAATCCAGTTCAAATGAAATATTTTTCCAAGATCAAAGATTTTTTAAGCCCCACGTTTTTCCAACAATTATTTCTTTATTCGTTATTAGTTGGCTTGATTCCTTGCGCAATGATTTTAGCTGAAGCGCTTGCACCAAACCTTCCTTCCCTCAATGACATTATTCCACTTAATGAAATTAGAACTGATGGCATTGAGGACACGTTTAACAAAGGGCTAAAAAAGATCGAAGAAAATACTTCAGTCGAAAAAATAAATACCGATGGAATTAGCGATAAAATAAACCAAAGCAAAGAGGAGCTGAAAGACATGATCTCAAATTCTTTTATCCAAGGTGTAAAACTTGGAATAAAAACTTTTATTGATGGATTCCAGCTCACTAAGGCAATCAGACAATTCCTTTTATTCCTTTATGTTCTTTGCTTGTTCCTCAGTGTTTATTGGTGTATAAAAGAGAAAATAAAGAAAAACATATTCCTACTTGGACAAGGGTTCATATTTGCGATGGCCTCCTATTTAGCCATTGAAAATGTCCATCAACTTCCCCAAATATTTTCAGTCCTCATACTATTCCTTTATCCAATTTTTTCTTTAGCAGCCATTATTTATTTTGTCAGAAATGGCCATGTACGATCAAATTCTTTCTTTTGGGCAACTGCCACAATGGCTGCGATATTTGGGATACCCAGTGCCTTTCTATTCGCAATCGCTGGCATCTTGCTCCGGTTTCCTTACCTCGTCATCCAACAAAACATTGAAATAATAAAGCCATTGAAATTTAGAAGGCTTGTATTTATTTTTATAAAATCATTTATTTATTGGCTTCCCCTATTATTGTTTGTAATTCCAGGAAATAAATTATCCAATTCAATTTACGAAGGTTCAATAAATGGGATTTACACTCACATTTTTGATAGAAATGATGGAGAAAGAGGACTCGAAAAAAAATATTTCATAGAAGATGTAAACAAATTTTTAGATGACAAATTTGCGCCTTTAGAAGGCCCACAATTAAATGCTCATTTTGATAGCATTAATAAATCTATAGACGATAATTTTGAATCTATTTCAGCAGAAGTAGGCCACAAGAGCGACCAATTACCGAAAGCCATTTCAAAAAGATACCAAAAAGAAATGATGAAAGGTTTTATCAAAATAGCTCCATATTTTGCACAAGAAGAATGCGGCTTCCACATTATAGTACCGACTTCTTGTTGCATAATGAATGGGACGAAATCATTTCTTTGGACAAAATGCATTGAATTGGGTATTGAATTGGGAAAAGCAATAGAAAAAGATTTGGCAGCAGCAATGAAGGCAAGCGGGAAGGATGGAATTGAAGGATTAGAGGAAAACAAAAAATTAATCAAAGAAAAATTAGCAGCAAATAAAAAAGCGTTTGAAACTAAAGTCGCTGCTCTGAAAAGCAGTCTAAAATCCAGCATTATGAATTTATATAACAGCATCGTGCTGTTTAATCTGTTCATGGACATCCTGCTGTTCTTTTTGATCGTCAAGAGCTTTATGGTGGTATTTGCACGGGTTGCATTTTCAGGGCAGGATGACATTTACGTAACCCTACTTGAAGCTGACAAGAGGATGGCAAAAGGCGACATAAAAAAATGCGGAAGCCAATACACCATCCTTTCATCCAACACCAAAGATTTCTACACATCCCGTCTATATGAACCCAGCGGCAGGCCTCCTAAATATACCATCCCACAGAAATTTAGTGTCATCTTCGGCAGGCTTCGTACCCGCAATTATGCTCTCAATCATGTCGTGATGCGCAACCGTACTGGCTCCGTTTATTATAATGCGCTCGGAGGCACCCAATTTGTTGAATGGACATTAAAACCGAGCGAAGAGGTCATCTTCAGTCTCGACAACTTTGTAGCCATGAGCGAAGAGGTCACTCTGAGCACGACCTACAGCTTCCGATTGACTTCATTGCTGCTCGGAAGATTCCGGTTTACAACAGCTAAGGGGCCAGGCAAATTAGTACTACTCACCAAAGGTGAGCCTATCACAAGTGATCAACGAAAAGGAAGCGCAAGCGTGCCTGTCAGCAGGGTTATTGCATTCCAAAAAAATACCCGCTTTCACGTGCATTCAGAATTAAATTTCATTGATGTATTTATGAGTAGCATTTATCTGCAAAAAAAGCCCGGTGATCTCATCGTCATTGATGCAGACGAAAAAGGGAGTGCAAGATCTGGTATTTCGAAATTTATTAAAGGGTTTTTGCTGCCGGTGTGACAGTAATACGTTTTAATCCATAGTGGATATGTAAAAAGAAGAAATTGCTGTTAGCTATTGGCCTTTGGCTTTTGGCTAATTGACTGTGACCAACTGCATTATCATAAAACCAAAGTTGGTGAAGGCAACATAGATTCATCATCACTGATTCTCTAGATGAAGTGCTTTTTTATACGCAACCAACTCGAACTCGAAAGGGCCGACTGAATCAAACAGTAGGTCTAACTGCTCTTGCCTGAAGTTTTGCCAAACTACTTTTTCTCCGTCCACCAAAATTTCTGTACTGACAGTCCATTCAGACGGAATTCCAGAACGACCACTTTCTAAAACTGCTACTCTCTTTTTTGACATCTTATAGGGTGGTTCGGCAATCCCCCAGAAATGCTGTTTAGGGGGAAAAGAAAGCAACGGTGGGATGCCTTCATACAAACCTGGATAGGCACTCACATGCAAGAGTGGGAACAAGGATTGTTCTTCTGTAGAAATAATATTAATTAAATTAAATCCATTAATAAATATTTCAACCACTTGGTAATCTTCCACACTTGACATTCTTGATATGAATTCTATTTGATCCAATTTTGTATTTTAATTAAGCGTATTAAATAAACAAATAAAGCGGCAAAATTTTAATTTAAAAATTTCACGCAAGTTCCTGATTTTACTTTTATTTCAAAACCAGTATCTTCCAACATGCCTGTTTCTTGGTTTATTCTAAATGACACAACATTTTCAGATAATTGATTTGCAACAATTAAATAATTGCCAGTCGGGTCAATTTCAAAATCACGAGGCACTTTCCCTTTTGAGTCAAATGTCCCTAGTAATTCAAGTTTTCCATTATTAGAATTAATACTAAAAGCCGAAATGCTGTTTTCGTTACCGGTTGGTGTACCCCTGTTTGCAGCATATAAATATTTTCCATTAGGATGGACTTTAATTGCTGAAGCCAGTGAGGTATAAAATGGCATATTATAATCAGTTGTTCCTATTACCTGAAACCTATCAAACGGCTGGTTTTCTGTGCTGTAACTAAATGCTTCTATTTTATTGGTAAATTCAGATAAAACATAACACCATTTTTTTTCTGGATGGAATGCTAAATGCCTTGGCCCTGTACCAGACATCGTTTCGGTCGCTGTCAATGAATCGAGTGTTCCATTATTTCCTAACCGATAATGAATCACTTTGTCCATTCCCAAGTCAACCGCAAAAGCGCTGGAATCATTGACTCCGATTCCAAAATAATGGGCATGTGGCTCTTCTTGTCGTGTTTTAAATGGCCCCTCTCCACGATGTTTTACTGCTGCCGATAAACTCGACAATCCACCGTCTGTTTTTATTGGAATTGACGCAATGCTTCCATCACCGTAATTAGCTACAAGCAAAAATTTACTATCGCTAATCAAACTGATATGGCAAGGATAATCACCACCGGAATCAGTCCTGTTTATCATTTCAAAAGTTTTCGATTTTTCATCAAACTTTAATGCTGAAATTATTCCTGGGTTTTCACCACCAGCTTCTGTTGCAGCATATAAATATTTTCCGTTAGGATGAACCACCAAATAAGAAGGATCGGCTATTTGGTGAGTTGAAAGCAATGTCATCTCCCCAGATGTATTATTTAAGGAGCAAATATAAATTCCGTCACCGCTGCCATTGAATTGAGCACTTGTATATCCGCCAATAAAAAATATTTGCTCATTTTGATTGTCGTTCTCACAAGACATAAAACAAGCAATAATTAACAGAAACGAAATCCATTTAATCATCATCAATTTATTTATTATTATTTTCAGAAAAAACATCACCAAGTGCTGTCATTTTAAACCTGTCAAAAATAGAAGGAACATGCTCTTGTTCCATTATTTTTTCAATTTTTGCAACCACTTCCGGATTGCTTCCTGCTAAATCGTTTTTTTCTTGAATATCGTTTTCTAAATCATACAATTCAGTAATCAATTTTCCATCTTTAATATTTCTTCTTACAGCTTTCCATTTCTCCATTCTGACCGCCTGCTGGCCATTGTACTCTGGAAATTCCCAATAAAGAAAATCATGCAATCTATGTTGTGATTCACCTAAAAGGGTTGGCAAAAAACTGATGCCATCCAGGTTAGCTGGATTTTTAATTTCCAATAAATCACAAAAAGTGGGCATGACATCATAAAAGGCTGAGATATGATCTGACTTTGTATCGGCTTCGATTTTATTTGGCCAAGCTGCAATCATTGGCACTCGAATTCCGCCTTCATACACCGATCCTTTCCCCCTGCCCGACTCAGTAATAAACGGAGATGCACTATCAAAAAATGGGGTATCCGCACCACCCGTATATGTGGGGCCATTATCACTGGTGAAAATGATCAAGGTATTTTCATAGACACCCAATTCTTTCAGTTTGTCAACCAATTCCCCAACTTGCTCGTCCAAATAGGAAATCATCGCTGCATAAGTAGCACGGGGTGTGAAATTAGGGAAATAACTTTTACCAAAGTAGGGCTCTTCGTCGCCTAATTTATTTATGTAATAATCTACCCATCGCTGCGGCGCTTGCAGCGGCAAATGAGGAATTGGTGAAGCATAATAGAGGAAAAATGGTTGCTCTCTATTTTGCTCCATAAAACCAAGCGCTTCGTTATGCATGAGCTCAGGCGCATATTCATTGAGTTGAAAATCAACATAACTATTGGGGTCTTGAGGGTCAGCCCCTTCAGGTAGATTGGCATGTGGGCGCACCATTTTATTGTTTAATAAATCCCGCTCTTCATTTCGCCATAAGTGCATTGGATAATAAGTATGCGCTTGTCGTTGGCAATTGTATCCATAGAAAAAATCAAACCCTTGTTTGGTGGGAACGCCTTCTGTCGTTGGTGCTCCAAGCCCCCATTTCCCAACAGCACCTGTTTTATAACCTGCTCCTTTTAAAATTTCAGCCAATGTCACCACACTATCTGGCAAGGGTCGCTGGCCTTCCAAGAATGGATCTTTGAACATGGCCTCATAATCCCAAACTGCCCCCCTATCCTTCCATTCATCATTGCCTCTCACATGAGCATGACCAGTATGCAACCCTGTCATTAAAACACAGCGGGCAGGAGCGCACACTGGAGCGCCAGAATAATGCTGGGTAAATGTCATTCCGTTTTTGGCCAGCGCATCAATATTTGGAGTTTCAATTAATTTCTGTCCATAAACTCCTAATTCGCCGTAGCCTAAGTCATCAGCTAAGATGTAAATGATATTAGGTTGAGCAATAGGCTCTTTTTCTTTTTCATTGCAATTAATACACAGCAACAAAAAAAATAAACCTCCAAAAATTTTCTTTATTAATCGCATACCTTTATTCTATTTTTAATCCGGTCAATTCTTCTGCAATCACTTCACCATTCAGTTTTTGTATTTTATAACTAATATTATTATCAAATACCATCGGCCTAAATTCTCCAGCAGGTGGATTAATGGCATAAATTAATTCTCCAGAATTTTCGCTAAATAATTTCAACACCTCATTTCCATTCACTTTAATCTTCTTAAGGAATCCTATTGGCCGCCTGCCATAATTGGCAAGCGGGTCAATTGCAATCGGCCAATCATCGTATGGTGCATTAAAACCAATTTCATTTTCTGGAGAAGCCCACCGTGGCCAGACGGCTGCTTCTATTTTTCTTTTTATTTTATCAAAAACAATTATTGAATAACCAGGAGCTTTATCATATACCCGCTCTGGTTCTAAATCAATATCATGTGGATTGGCAACTGCTTTTACGGTGATTTTATTACCAAAACCATCTTCATAATCACCCTTATAACGGGCGTCATCTTTACCCCTTCCAGAAGGTGCGATTTCAGCTGGAAACCAACGCCTCGGCCAAAGATTGGAAACGGCAGGGGAGGAAACCCAATATCCGGCATCTCCAAAATCATCCACGCCATATTGCCCAGTTGAACCCAAATGCTGATCTCCTGTCAAATGAATGGCAAATGCTTTTCGTATGATTTTGATTGCCTTGTCCCTTTTATTTTGTGGCCAGGCATTAGCATCAAAATCTGCCACTGGACGATCATCAGGTGGATATTCACCTTTGCGATAACGTGGCAATCCCGGCACATATTTATCGTGATAAATATCTTTTGGAAGTGTAGCCACATTGCAAAATGGCGATTGCGACACCACTACTTTAAATTGAATATTTGCTGCCCAATCCTCTACCCACTGCTCCAAAAATACTTCTTGCCGGGCACCAAGTAACTCTGCATCAGGATGATAGGCATCCGTTTTTGCATTCCAGTTTTTATTCTGTGGCCAGCCATTTTCTATTTCAGCGACCGGGAGCTTGTTTTTTGGCGCTGATTTCCATTGCCTGTCTCCAAGGATTGCAAACGAGATTCCAGCATAATTCATATTGGTATAATAAACGCTGATGTCATTTAAAGCTGGAGTAGCATCATAAGGATCAGGTAAATGTCCAGTCTGTGTTCGATGCACCAAGTTCACAAAATCTGGTGGCTCTTTATATCCGCCATCGTCCTGCCCTGCGTAGCCCCAGCCAAGGGAGACATCAGCACGTTTTCCACCCTCACCCCACAGGTTACCATGAAAGACATCGTGGTCGTCAGGGATTATTACAGCTGGACGATTTCTGATACAATCCCGAAAGCTCCAGCCCCAGATGTACCATTTATTCAAATAATCCAATTTGTTGCTGTACTTCACACCATAGCCCCCTACCCTTTCATAAATCTGATCGCCATGAAATAAATAAACATCTGGTCGGTGCGCCATTACATTATTCACTAAATCCTGATGCGGAAATCCAACATCATCTGAGCATGAAAGCGAGGCTACGATTATTTTTTCATCATCAAGATCTTTGCGAATTAAACCACTGTAACTAAACTCTTCTTTGTTTTTTGAAATGTATACGACTTTATATTTATGGTCAATTTTACTCTTCCAATTATTTATTTTAAAAATGGCATTATTACCGTATTTGTCTATTTCCTCAGAAGCTACTTGTTTCCCATTAACATAAAGTGATGCAATTTTAGAGTCGTTTCCAATTGGCGCAAACTGAGCACTTAATTTTAATATGTTGTCCGATAGTGTATATTGACACCATAATATTGGGCCGTATTTTCTCTCTGAAAATTCTCTAAATTTTTCACCTTCCAAATTCCAATTGGAAAAACTAAACTTTACTTCTCCAGCATTATTTTTTCCTAAATTTTTTATTTTATAAAAATATGGTTTTTCTTCTCCCAACTTTGTTGTGTCGGGAAATGCCGTTGAACATGACAACGCTATTAATCCATTGACCCAAGAGGAGTGTACTGTTTTCTTTATAGAAGAAATCATTGTTCCTTCTAAATCAAAATAGAAAAGATTAAGTTGGAGTTTGCCTTCTCCTACGGGGGTTCCTGTTAACTTTAAATCAAATTCAGTTACAGGAACGATTATTTCATTTTTCATTAAAGTGTCGCCCATGAAAAGGTGACCACCCATCGTTACACCGACACAAAACCCTCTTCCATGCACAGCATCATCTCTGAAGTCATTGAATGCTCCTTTTAATCCAATTTGAAAACCAGCCCATCCAGAACTCACAGAATCAGCCTTGTTTTCAAATCTTGCAACTATACTAAACTCGCCCTCTTCGCCACTCAACTCTTGCGTTAGCAATACACATTTACGGTCACCTCCTGGTGCGATTACATGCAGTTTTCCGTCTTTTTGAAGCCATGAATGCAGAGGATTCAACCAGTAATCTGCTCCAGCCCAATGCCTTTCTATTGTTGGATTATCTGACCAATCAGATTTAAAACCAATCTCTTCAATTTGTTGATTACAAGAAATAAAGAAGGACAGTATTATAAGAAGGGTAAATAATTTTGCCATAGTTCGACTAAGAATATTGTAGCTAAAAGTATTATCAATAAATGGCTTTACCAGGGAGGGATATATTCAATTTCTAAGGTAATTTATTTTTTTCATGAACTGCTTAATTCTCTCGAATTCCAAATCATTTACCCAATTACCGTTTCGCTTAAAATAAGAGCCAACAATCATTGCATTGCAAAAAGGAAAATAATTTTCTACATTTTCCAAAGTAATTCCAGAGCCAATAATTAAAGGTAAGCTGCAATGTTTTTTAATATTTTTTATTTCATCGATATCAGCAGGGTTTCCAGTTGCTGATCCTGTCACGATCAACCCATCACTTAAAAAAAAATCCGCAGCTTTTGCAGTTTCTACAATATCTACATCTGAGGTAACTGCATGGGCGCTGTGTTTCTTTTTTATGTCTGTAAAAATGGCAATATGCTCTGCGCCAATGGTTTTTCTAAACCGTAACAATTCGCCTGCGTTTGCATCGATATAACCTTCATCGGCTACGTGTCCAAAGACAAAGCCTTCCGCTCTGATAAAATCTAACCCTGCACTATTAGCAACTGCCAGTGCAGCTTTATTTGAGGCTGCCAAAATTTGAATGCCGCAAGGAATAGAAGATATCTTCTTAATTTCGTAGCCCACAACTGCCATTATACTACTTACCTCATGTCCGATGTCTTTATTTAAATATGGAACATCATGCATGTTTTCAATAGCAATCGCATCAATTCCAGCATTCAAATAAGTTTTTGCTTCTTTAAGCGCATGTTCTATTATTTCATTTACGTTGCCTGAATATTTAGGAGCTCCGGGAGAAGCCTTTAAATGAATCATCCCAATTACCGGCACATCTACATCAAATATGGAATTGAATTTATTCATGAAATATTTTAATTCTTATTCAACACACCAATCTCCGCATAACTTGGGTACTTTCCGTCCACTGTTTTATTAGCCAATAATTTTACATACCGACCTTCAATTTCTTCAAAAGCAATGCTTTGCAATGTTGGACTGTTTTCAATATTTCCAAATTCACCCTTTGCCACTCGGGTCCATATCCTATTTTCAAAACTTACATAAAATTCATATTCTTTTATCGCTCCAGTGGAGGTTTGTTCTTGCGGAGGCATGTATGTAAATCCAACAATTGATTGTTTCTCACCTAAATCAATTACGATCTCATTTTTTGATTTCCTACTTTTATTCTCCCACCATGTCTGATTTAATCCATCAATTATTTTTATTGCGTTGGTATCCCTGCTCAGTACTTTCCAATTTGTTTTGGAAACATCAAATTCCAATTTGCTCAATCCGCTTTTAGCTCCTGTTTTTTCATCAATTAATATTGCCTGAATTATAGATTGATTATTTAAAACAAATGGTTCAGCGTATTTTTCTGAATTAATGGTTGGTTCAGTACCATCAAGCGTATAAAAAATACTACCAACTTTATCATTAGCTGAAATTGTTATTGCCCCATCTTTATTACTGGAAATAGTTGGCGGTAACAGCACTTTAGGTGCATAGTAAATTTCAATATTAGAAATTGTTGGGCAGGCCTTAGCGTCGGTAATATTTAATCTCAGTTTATCGGAAGTTACATCTGGAAACCTTAAAATGCGTTTATAGCCAATGGTTGTAGCATTTGCAATTTGCTCCCAGCCATTTTCAGTTTCTACTTCCAAATTAAATGTTTTAACCCGCTGGCCGAGCGCTATATATTCTTGCACCAAAAAACGGTTAAACAAAGTAGGTTCTTCAAAATCAATGGTCAATGAACTTTTAATAACTCCATCTGGTGCAGCCCAATAAGTTTTATTATCACCGTCCAAAACAAGGTCAGCAGAGAAATCGCTACCTCTGCTTTTAGAAGCTTCTATTTTATTGTTTCTTGCCAATTCGTTCCTGAAATCAGATGCTATTGCAGCAGTTAATTTTTTCAATTGCGCCTCGTCGTTCTCGTGAATCAAACCCCGGGTATCAACGGGAAAATTCAGTAGCCATGTGGTATTCCTTCCTATCGATTTATAATACATATCCACTAAATCGGATTCAGATTTCACTTTTTGATCTTCGTTTTCATGGTAATACCATCCTGGCCGGATTGATACGTTGGTTTCTCCCGGCACCCAATGCGTTCCGTTTTCCTGCCCAGAGGCATATTTCTCTGCATATTCAATCATTCCTGCATAAACAGAATCACGCATCAAGGGTGACCACATCGTTTCAAAAGCATAACCTCTTTCATTGCCAACCCATCTCACATCAGGGCCTGCATCACTGAAAATCAATGCATTGGGCTGCAATTTGCGGATTATAGGATAAGTGTTTTTCCAATCATAATAAGTCTTTTTATCTACTCGCCTTTCCTCATTTGCACCACCGTAGTATCCGGTGCCGCCATTAGCCCCATCAAACCATACCTCGAAAATATCGCCGTAATTTGTTAGCAATTCACCCAACTGGCTACGCATGTAGTTCAGGTATTCATGTGTACCATAGCTCGCATGATTCCTATCCCAAGGTGAGTAATAGACCCCTAATTTAAGGCCGTGATCCCTACATGCTTTTGCCAACTCTTTCAATACATCCCCCTTGCCATCTTTCCACGGCGAATTTTTGACCGAATGTTCCGTGTATATGGAAGGCCACAGGCAAAAACCGTCATGGTGTTTCGCAGTTAGTATAATTCCTTTCATCCCCGCTTCTTTGCATACCCGAGCCCATTGTCCGCAGTCTAATTCAGTTGGGTTAAAAAGTTCAGGGCTTTCGTCTCCATTCCCCCACTCTTGGTCAGTGAATGTGTTCATATTGAAATGGACAAAGGCATAAAATTCTAATTTCTGCCAATCAAGCTGTTGGGGAGTAGGGATAGGAAGTACTGGATCAGGAGCAACTCCTGGACCTTGTTGGCAACCAATCAAAGTCAAAATCAGTAATGGGAATAGGCAATTTTTCATGATATATGTTCCGAGTAAAAGGGGGCTTTTAATTTGGAAAAGTATTAGTTTAATTCGTCAGGCCAGGGAATTACCTCGCCTGTAATCTTATCAAATGGCATTTGAGCTTCTACTTTTCTTAAGAAATCCGAGAGGTTCATGGCTAAATCAATTTTTACTGTAGGCTGCTTTTCTTTCAAATCTTTTTCCTCTCCAATATCATTTTCCAAATCAAACAGCTCGAATGTACGGTCTTTATGGTAATAGATCAATTTCCAGTTACCTTTCCTGATTGCACTGTATGCGCCAATCCCTGGGCCTTTAGGGCCCCAGATATTTGGATAATGCCAGATTAGCTGTCTGTTTTCACTTGTAAAAGATTCCTGTTTAAGTTTTGGGACAAAGCTTTGTCCATCAATAACCTGTGCTGCAGTCGGCTGATCTAACTCTGCTATTTCAAGTATAGTTGGAAAAAAATCTTCTATGATTATATAGTCAATGCACGTGGATCCAGAGTCAACAACCCCAGGCCATTTTACCAGCATCGGCTCTCTTATTCCACCCTCTCTGGCAGACCCTTTCCCGCTTGAAAGTGGCCAATTGTGCGTATGCCGTTCTCCTCCTCTTGCCACTGCACTCAAGCCTCCGTTATCGGACATAAAAAGTATGGCTGTATTTTCTGTCAAGTTTTTTTCCTCTAAATAATCCATCAAATCACCTAAACTTTTATCCATTCCTTCTACCAATGAGGCATATCGTGCTTCGATGGTATCCAATCCATTATCCAAGTATTTTTGGAAAAAACGCTGGTCAGCTTCAATAGGCGTGTGAACGGAATAATGAGCCATATAAAGGAAAAAGGGGTTCTCTTCTATTGAGATGGAGTCCAATACTCGTTTTGCTTCCAGTGTTAGAACTTCCGTTAGATTTATATTTTGTCCATGATATTTAGCCAATCCCGGAACACTCCAACGGTTTTTAGGCGTACCATCTGAATTGTTTCCAAAATTATTTTCACCCTGATAGCTACCGGGGGCACCTGCTGCATGTCCTGCTATATTAATATCAAAACCACAATTTAAAGGATTAGCGCAAGGTGTATTTGTAGCAGCAAAATGAGCTTTTCCAACATGAATCGTTTTGTACCCATTCTCTTGAAGCAATTGTGGCAAAGTGTTAACTACTACCGTATTTTCAACTCCATCTTCTATATTCATCCCATTCATATTCCAATTTGGGGTTTGGAGAATGCTATCTACACCATCTGATTTTTGGTTTTTATGCAAAGTCCAATTTGTAACCTTGTGGCGGGCAGCATTCATACCTGTCATCAGGCTAATGCGAGAAGGAGAACAAACACTGGTTGCATAGGCTTGGGTAAATTTCATCCCCTCCTTTGCCAGCCGTTCCATATTTGGGGTATGGTATCTTTTGTTAAAATGGGTGGGCTTATTCCAAAAAGGAACGGAAGTATCTTGCCAGCCAAGATCATCTACCAGAAATACAATTATATTTGGAGGAGGCTCATGAGGAGGGGTTTGTTTACAGTTGGCAAGTAATAAAGATAGAATAGACAAAACCAGCCATTGAATGGCAAATACCTTTGATTTATGTAATCGGAATAAAGGTGGGTTCATCGTTTTGACAATTGCATATTTGAATCTGCCCCAATGTACATAAGGAAGTAGAGAAAAGCGAAAGGTAGTGTGATTAAAGTACAAGAGCTTCCATGAAGCCATTCTAAATTTCAATTCACTCAGCCTCTAAAACCTATAAGTCAATCCATTTGACCAACGATAAGTAGTTGTTGGGGCATCTACTGGCAACGCTTGATCCATACTCAAACTAAAAGCCGTATGGAAAAATAGTTTAGTTGAAAGTGGGCTGTCCAGCCTTGTTTCAGTGGAGAATCGGTTGTTAGAAAAATCTGAAAACTGAGGCTGAAAATAAGTAGTGCTCACCACCTTCGCACCATTTTTCATACGCAACGTTAATGATAGATAAGTACTCAGGCGATTCCAGTTAGTCGATCCATGTTCTTCCAGAAAATCGTTGTGTTCAAATAAATAAGCAAGTCCACCATAAATCCTTTGCTGCCCATTTTCACTTTTTAATATACGGTAACGTACCCCTGCCCCAAACAATGCCCTCAAATTAATCAGTAGCAGTTTGTTGTACTGAGCCTGGGTGTATGCTTCAGCCACCAGTCTTTCAGACAGATCATAATTATAGCGGAAGTGTGCAAAAGCTTTTTCATCAAAATCCTGATCACCAGCCCTTAAGAAACTACCATCGACCAACAATAGAAACAAAGATTTTTCATGTTTATACTGCACATGGCCTGTACCATTTAGTTGGAGCACCTGATCTCTGACTTTATAGAAAGTCGCCCCAATCTGCACATTGCCATACCAGTTGGTAGAATCATTGGTTGATTTTATTCGGCGGTCCTCGATATTAACGATTTGTGCATCACTTTCCGGCAATACAATAAATAGGAAAAATAGAAATAGTAGTTTTTCAAGATTCTTCACGTGATTTGATTTTTGGCAAAAATACAAACGCCCTGCAAATAAGTATTTGCAGGGCGTTTGAGCAGGAAAATTGATTCTGTTAGGGAATCATTTTTTAACTGTGCGGATAAATTTCTTCTCCTTGATACGTGCTTTCTGGCCGATTGCACCACGCAAGTAGAACAATCTTGCTCTTCTTACTTTGCCACGCTTCAATACTTCTATTTCTGCGATATTTGGAGAAGTGAGTGGGAATATACGCTCTACTCCAACACCACTTGAAATTTTGCGGACAGTGAAGGTCTTCGTTGCACCTTCTCCTTTTATCTGGATCACGTTTCCGCGGAACACCTGGATACGCTCTTTATTTCCTTCGATGATCCTGTAACTTACGGCTACGTTGTCGCCAGCACGGAACTTAGGGAAATCTATCTTCTTAGCTAACTGCTCCTGAACGTAATTTATAGCTTCCATTGTCAAAAAATTTTACGTTGTTTTAAAAGAGGCGCAAAGGTAAAACATTTATCCTTTATAATAAAAGATTTTTTGGCCTTCTAAACTATTTTTATCAACACCCTTCTACGCAATCAATGGATGACTGTTGCAAACCCTTTAAACTCATGGGGTGCACCTCTTGGTCCCGTAAATTTTACATTGTAAATATATACACCGGATTGTACCAGTTTCCCTTCATTTTCAACTCTTCCATTCCAACCATTTTTAGGGTCTTCTGTTTCAAAAATCATCTGTCCCCAGCGATCCCAAACTTCCATCCGATATTCAGAAATGCCCGGTAAAATACCTGTCCCGTAAAAGAATTCATTGTTGGTATCTTCATTTGGTGTGAATGCATTCGGCATATAAAAGGTAATCTCAGGCTTTACATCAATGTATTTTACAACAGTATCTTGGCAGAATTCTGGATGCGTAATAATAAGTGTAACTTCTTGTAAACCTGTATCTTGAAAAACATACATAAAGTCTTGCTGCTGAGCAACTACTTGATTGTTTACATACCAATCCCAATGAACCGCATTTTGAGATTCATCAAAAAATTCGACTTCGGGCTCCAGATTACTCAATTCTTTTGGTTGGTAATCAAATTGTGCGACAGGAGGATCAGTCATCCGGATCATTTTAACAAACACAGTGTCGGTAAAACATCCAATCGGTGATTCAATTTGCAGCCTTACATCATACTGACCAGCATCCCGATATATATGAGTTGGACTCACATCTGTAGAAGTATTCCCATCCCCGAATTCCCAAAACACATCATAAGTATTATCGAGGGGAGTAGAAAGATTCAGAAAAGATATTTCCCCTGGAGGACAAGTGAGCGTATCACTTGGCCGCACATTGATAAAGGATGGCACAGGAAAATACCTAACATCATAGGAGATCTCATCATAACAGCCATTCTCATCCCAGACTTGTAAGGCTACTGGAACTATTTGAGGCTGTTCATATACATGGACTGGGTTATTTTGCAAACTATCTACTTCGCCATCTCCAAAATCCCAAAAGCGCATGGAAATATCTCCTACCCCATCGATGAATGATTGGTCAATGAATGTTACCGGCCCTGCAAAACAAGTATCATAATCATATATATACTCTGCTACCACTTCAGGAAAAATATCAACATTTACAATTGCTGTATCACCACACAGGGTGTCTGAAGGATTCAGAATGAGCATCCCAGGGTAATTGCCCGGGCCAGGAAAAGTTGCTTCCAAGTCCCAAGTATCATAGATATAGGTACTATCAGCAGTAAAGAATTCCCATCGAAATTCATCAACATTGTTTTGAATGAGGCTCACATTTTCGATTTCAATATCCAGCCCATTACAGGTTTTTATGAAAAACTCGTCATTCTCTAATACAATATTACTGGCTGAAACACTTGCATCCACAAGCGCTGTACAACTTGCCACATTGAATTGAAAATCTCGACGAATAACAGACATCAATTGCCCATTTCTGTATTCGCTGACGCAAACAGCAAACACAAATTGTCCTTGCACGGTAGGCGTACCTGTTAATTGGCCAGTAATAGGGTGTATTGTTACTGGAGGCGAACCTCCCATTGGAGCAAGCTCAGTATAAGGCGGATTTATAAAAATAGCTTCATCATATGGAGGTGGACAAGCTGGGTTAGGTGCAACGACATCACATGGGTCTCCGCCACCGCCGCCTGGAGGAGCTCCACCCAACAATGGTGAACAAAGATCATATACCAACTGATCTCCCTCAATATCAAAAGCGCTATGGTCATAATTTAAAGCCTCATCAACACATATAACGATAGGAGGAAAAGTATTGAAGACGGGGCTGTTATTGCAAACTGCTTGCGAAGCAGGCAATATCTCAATCGTAAATGTGGCACCTACATCATCAGGGTTTTGGATATTTGAAACAGTGGCGTTCCGACAACAACGCTGATAGGTAATGTGGTAACTTTGGTCAGAGGGCCATTCTGGAAAGGTGTATTCAAATTCATAAATCCCTTCTTCCACACAGACATTGTCAGGTAATTCAAGGCAAGGTATTGGTGGGGGGTCGACATCTTCAATAACCTGCGCAGGAATAAACATTGTCTCCAATTCTTGATCACCTTGGAACATGGTAAACGGGGCAGGGTTATCAAAATTGGCACCGGTAGGATCGTAGCAATCCCTGTACATTTTCATCGTGATCCGATAAGTGCCGCCGCCTAAACACTCATAGGAAACTACCCCTCCAATGATGTGTTTTGCAGATCCAGTAAGGGGAATGAAAAGTAGTAACGCTAAAGAGTAAAGGTATTTCATTAGGTATAGCTTCGCTTTATGTGCCGACAAATATCTAAAAAGAAAAGAGAAATACTTGAGTTTGTATAGTCCTCTGTCGGCCTTTTTGCACGAATGCAAAAATGGCGGTTCGTTACTTTACCAAGGTTGCATAGCCTCGCAGCTCTCTAAGGAGTCCTCTCGGCTCTCGATAAGTTACCACAACAATATAGACTCCCATTGGCGCAAGGTCTCCAGTATTGTTCTTTTTGCCGTTCCAAGCTTGCTTAGGATCGGTAGTTTCAAATAACCTTTCGCCATACCTATTCCAGATACTCAAGTTAAAATCAGTAGCACCATCAAGGATGCCATTGCCACGAAAACCATCATTATTTCCATCTCCATTCGGCGTAAAGGCATTAGGCAGAAAATATTTAACTTCTGGAATAACATCAAGGACTTGAACTGCAGTATCTGGGCAGCCACTTTGGTGGAAAACGACCAACTGGACACGGTGCATTCCTGTATCTGGAAAGGTGAAAACAGGATGCTGTTGAATGGAAGCGCCAACATCACCAAAAGTCCATTTCCAGGCAACAGCGTCAATTGACAAATCAGTAAAAGTGACTGTTGGCTCCAAATTGCTTGGCTGTGAGGGTGAATATGAAAAATCAGCGATTGGACTTGGAAGCACCGTTATCAGGTCATTCCAAGTTGTGTCAATAGAGCAACCCAATGGCGAAGTGATCTCAAGTGAGACCGTGTAGGTACCCACATTTTCATACGTATACGTAGGAGAAATATCAGTTCCGATGCCACCATCCCCAAAATCCCATAGCACTGTATAACTAGTATCAACAGGGAATGACAGATTATCAAAAAATATCTCGGCGGGCTGACACCCTATATACTCGCTCGGTGCTACAACCAATAATTGAGGTACAGGGAAGTACCGAACGGTTTTAGTTTGCAAGCCTGTACAATCATTGGTATCCCTGATCAATAACTGAGCAGGCATTTCTCCTGGAATTTGATAGGTGTGTACAGGATTTTGAAGATTCGAAACATTTCCATCTCCGAAACTCCACTCCCATGATACAATACTGCCGGGCCCTGCACCTGACACCGATAGATCAGTAAATGTGACCGGCCCAGCAACACAGGTATCATAAGCAAATTCAAAATCGGACATTATACCGGGAAAAACATTGACCTCTATCAAGGCAGTATCGTTGCAAGCACCTGAAGTTACATTAGGATTGAGGAATAAACTGCCATAATACGTTCCGGTACCAGGAAAATCAATCGTTGGACTCCATTGAGTAGAGGTTACCATAGAACCTCCTATATCAAATTCCCAAAGTACACTACTGATATTAGAAACTTGGGTACTTTGGTTTTGAAAATTCACAGAATTGAGGCCACAGGCATTCACTACATAATATTGCTTGTCTTGCAGCATTATCACATCATCTTCTGCAATATCTGCCTTCACATTGAATTCACATTGTTCCACATTAAACTGGAAATCACGGAATACCCGACTCAATACCTGCCCATTTCTAAATTCAGTTACACAAACTCCTACCACATACTGCCCTGTCGCATTCGGAACACCTGTCATAAATCCGGAATTCGAATTAATAGCCAAAGCAGGAGAAGCACTCAATGGAAAATTAAAATTGTAAGGAGGATTGATAAATGAAACTGAAGTATATGGTGGCGGCAAATCTGGATTTGGAGCAACACCTCCGGGCGATTCAGCATTTCCAGTATCCGTTCCACCTCCGGTAAAAGGAGTACACAATTCATAAACCAAATCGTCGCCATCTGGATCAGTTGCACCGTGGTCAAAGTCAATTGGTTCGCCTGCACATATTACGATAGGTGGAAAATCATCAAAAGTGGGACTGGAGTTGCATACTTGCTGAGCAGCAGGCGTCAATTCGACATACCAAGTTTCACCCGTTGCACCTGGATTAAGAATATTTGTAACTGTCCCGTTCCGGCAACATCGCTGGTAAACGACATGGTAACTTTCACTAATTACTGGCAGATCTATTTCAAATGTATAAACACCCTCTTCCACACAGACATCTGCCGGTGGGTCAAGGCAGGGATTACTTAAATTGGGTAAAACTTTAGTGATTTGAGGAGGTGGGAGTGAAATAAAGTTTAAGCCGTTAAATGTCAGAGGCACATTGCTGTTACCTTGATAAATAGTCACTGTTCCAGGAAATGGAGCTCCCGGAGCTGAATCGAAAGGTGCGCCTCCGCCAAAACAATCCCGGTACAACTTTAAGGTAAATATGTATTTTCCAGAACTCAGGCAACGATAGGTAATATCTCCTCCAATAATATGTGCAGCATCTGCGGTCATGCCGAATAGCATCGTCAGCAATAACAACAGCAGGCGGGTTTGTTTCTTTATTCCTGGCATAATCGAGTTTTCTAATCGAGTTTTACAAATTTCATAATAACAGAACAGGCTTAATAGAAATCATTTCAACACAAACAGGCTCGAAATATTTAGCACCCTTGTACTTTTGTATTTTAGGTGTCCCGATTTTTTTTCTTAAAAAACAATAGTTATTTATCAAATACAGTTTAGTCAACGCAAATCGGGCAGTACAGTTTAAGGATAGGTCTTTAATATTAGCTAAAACTGAATAGCAGCCAAAGTTATTGAAAAGTCACTCCTTTAAACTGCAATTTAGGCAACAATTCTTCTGCTTCACCTTTTCGAATTAGTAGTTTACCCAACATCAATGGAAGTAAAGGTGAAACAAGAAAACCAAATTATTACGTATAAGCACCTATGCACACATTTACAAACCCGGCCACACATATGGTCCAACATTACGATTTAGAACCAATTTTGTCTTGCCTCGAAAATGGAGGCACCATCCTCTACCCCACTGATACCATTTGGGGAATCGGCTGTGACGCTACCAATGAAGCTGCCGTTGACAAAGTCTACAACATCAAGAATCGGGACTATTCAAAGCCATTTGTCATTCTTGTTTCTTCAATTGACATGCTAAAGCAGTACGTAGAGCGGATACACCCCAGAATAGAAACACTGCTACTTTTCCATGAAAGGCCTTTGACTATCATTTATGAAAAGGCCATTAATTTAGCTCAAAATGCTGTTGGTAGAGATGGCAGTGTTGGCATCCGAATTGCCAAAGATAAATTCTGTAAACAATTGATTGAAAATTTTGGAAAACCGTTGGTTTCGACTAGCGCCAATCTCAGTGAAGAACCTTTTCCAGAGCATTTTGGAGAAATAAGTTCTTCTGTCCTAATTCATGTTGACCATGTAGTAAAATACCGCCAAATGGATAAAAACATGAACGAACCTTCCGTGATCGCCAAGATTGATGAAAACGAAGAACTCGTTTTTTTGAGAAACTAGAAACAATGAGTGAATTTTGAATGAGCGAATGAGTGAATGTATGGACCTTATCACTCATTCACTCATTCGGTAATTCTCTCATTGCCTCACAAACTCCAGCCTTTCCGGTATTCTCTTCTTACAAAATGATTGGCACCATCAAAATTAGTAATGCGCATATTATCGCCATCCCATTTCAATTTAAACCGTCCAGGGTAATTAAACGCAGCCCAATCTCCTGGCTTTTTACCTGCTTTCAAATTTTTCATATTATAGCAACGGACAGCAAGATTTCCCATCAACACCATTTCGGTAAAAGGGCCTGAATAATCAAAGCTTGACGTGGTAGGTGTTCCATCCGTAATACCTTTGATCCAATTCATTTGGTGGTTCTCTATTATTCGAGGAATCGTTTGGTCAGGTTTCTTGATGTATTTATTCATTTTAGCGGGCAACAGCGTTGGATTAGCGCCATAACATTCACATACAATTTTACCTTTTGTTCCTTCAAATAGTACACCTCCATCCCAATTCCCAAATGAATCGCCCGATTCCAATTCATCTGGCCTTGGTGGCATCAAACCTCCGTCATACCAAATAAGCTCTACAGCCGGCAATGCTCCACCTTTTCCATCTGGCCTGTCAGGAAAATAGATGTGAACTTTTGAAGCTGGAGGACAAGAATCAGCATAATCAGCCTCATGGAAATCACCAACCCAGACCTGTGAAGAACTAGCTTCAGCGGCAACTGGGTATTTTAATTTTAATGCTCTAAAAACTGGGTCGAGCAAATGGCAACCCATATCGCCCAGCGCTCCCGTTCCATAATCCCACCAACCGCGCCATTTAAAAGGCAAATAATTAGGGTTGTAATCCCGAGCTTTTGCCGGGCCTTGCCACAAATCCCAGTCTAACTCATTAGGGACATTGTGTTTTCCAGAAGGTGTCGGCACACCCTGCGGCCAAATAGCCCGGTTCGTCCAGGAATGAACTGTGTGAACATCCCCGATAATGCCCGTTTCCATTAATTCCATCAAATCTCTCACACCATCGCCGCTGGCTCCCTGATTCCCCATTTGCGTAACAAGGTTGGTTCTGCGAGCCATTTCAGTAAGCATGCGGGCTTCATAAATATCATGCGTTAAAGGTTTCTCCACATAAACATGCTTTCCTTCTTGCATCGCGGCCATCGCAATAACGGCATGCGTATGGTCGGGAGTGGCAACGGTTACCGCGTCAATATCTTTTTGAGATTCCAGCATTTTTCGGAAATCTTTATACCGAGCAGCTTTTGGAAATTTTTCAAATGAGCCTTTCGCCCTATTATCATCCACATCGCATAATGCGACTATATTTTGAGACTTTAATCCATTCAGAAGACTTGATCCACGACCGCCAACACCTACCGCTGCTACATTTACTTTGTCGCTTGGGGGTATAAACCCTTTTCCTAGCACATGACGGGGTACAATCATAATACCCCCGGCAGCCAATGAAGATGCTTTGACAAATTTGCGACGGGTGATTTTTGAGCCTTTGTTCTTTGATTTGTCCATAGTTTTTATTTTGGAAAGCCTAAAAACCTAATCAAGCCCGGTATTAAACCCTCCATGTTTATTAAGAAATAGATTTGTAGTGCAAAACTGAAAGAAGGCTAAGGTAAAAGGAAAATGGACAAAAAAAAATGACGGGTGAATCTCAAAGCTGATAATCTTGGAATGAAGGAATAGCTCCAAAATGTCAAAAAATAATAACTTGCCGCCTCATTGAAATGTGTTGGATTTTCGATTAAATCAAAGTCTGTTTTTTTAACGATTAAAATTGACACCAATATTCAAAGGATGAAACAATCAATACTTTCAGCCTTTGGACAAAAAATTACGAAAATGAAAAAATTATTATTCTCACTATTACTTGCTTTTGTATTCACTTCGGTTTCAGCCCAAGAATTTTGGTTTGAAGCTGGCCTGAAAGGCGGCTATGGAACTTCCTTTTTATTCAATAACAATATTGCCGACGACAGCAATTGGGAGTACGAGATTCTTTCTCCTATCGTAAGTGTTGGCGGTAAATTTTCTATGAATTTTGGGCCATACCACGGAGTATTCATCGAAGGCCTATACTCACAAGCAGAGCAAAGGTTTAAATACAGCAACCCAGGCTCGACAGAAGATTTGGATTATAACATCAAATACCAGAGCATCAATACCTACCTGCTCTATAGAGGAATAAAGAACCGCGCATATTTTGAGGTCGGCCCCATGTTTTCCCTAATTCAAGAAGTTGAACAAGGTGCCGCTGAGCCTTACAATACTACGACTGACTTTTATAAAAGCAACTATCTCGCAGGTGTATTCGGAGTGGGTGGATATATAGTAGGCGCCGAAACGTTTTCTATCGGAATCGGTATGAGGCTGCATTATGGGTTTGGCGATATCGTCAATGATGATGGTGTTAAGAACAACTACCCGAATGAAGTAGCTTATCCAAATGCAGAAAAAACCAACCCAATGTTTGCCCAATTCATGGTAGAATTTAATTTCGGAGTTGGTCGATTTGCCAAAACTGCCTGTAGCGAAAGATTCAAGAGAGTGAGAGGAAGAAGGTAGTTTGGTTATTGGTTATTCTGGAAATAAAAAAAATGGCGATCTGAATTGGATCGCCATTTTTTTTGCAAGCCTAATCAACTGGTTTGGTCTTTAAATTTAAAAATAAATAAGCTTTAAATTTTAAAAACCACTGGAAGTTTGAAATTCCTTTTAACTGGCATTCCGTTTTCTAAAACAGGAGATACCCTGTCCAATTTATTCAGCTCCTTTTCAATTTCTCTTTCCAATATTTTGTGTTCACCATTTCCCACAATAATGTTTTCCAAATGTCCATTTTGAGTAACCGTAAAGGCAGCAATTACAGTTACGTCATCATTATAAAATTCTTGACAGATAGCAGGCATTGCAATATTTTCATGAAGTGAAATTGAAATTTCATTCAATACTACTTTTGCATTGGTGTGAAATGGCTGCTTGTTGATAGGGGACACTTTTTTACTGGAATTGGTCACGTCCACATAGGTAATGTCTGTGCTTTGAGAAAAAGCAAAAACAGTTGTCATTGCAAATACCAAGATTAGATTTAATTTTTTCATGTCGGATGATTTTTTTAATTGAATATTGATTTCGACGTCAAAATTAAATAGGAAAGGCAGCACTGAGAAGAAGGAAACAATGAAGTGTTGAATTGGCTGGATGAATCGTCGTACCTGAAAATGACCTGCGAATGGAAAGTGTCAGGTTTTTATTTATTCAAAAAATAATGCACCAGTTCTTCCCATTCTTTCAGTAGGTCATAGGTAGGTGTTGGACGTCCTGCCTGTCGATACCAATAACCTGCATTCCACTGGTCACCCTCTTTTCGGTGCAGATAAGCATGCACCCAATTACCGTCAGCGGAATCAATATCCTGGGCAATGTTGTGAGAGGTTTCCCAATCCCCTTTACCATCGTACCAAAGTGCTTTTGCAAGTTCGTTCAGGCCATTTGGAGGGTTATCTGATTGAAGTGATTGTTTGAAACTGATAAAATCCATAAATGCTAAGGGCTGATGTTATTATTTATTTTTGCGTTTTGGTTTGACACATGCAACTTCTATCCAACGATACTGTATCTATACCGATTCCGAAATGGTACCGATGCAAGATCGGCATGTGTATTTGGGAAAAATTAAACCATTTCTCCATCGGCATATACTCAAAACCATTGGTTTGTAGAAAATCAAATTCCCAAATCACTTCGTTTTGAGTATAATTCCAAAAAACAAAAATAGCAATCATTAAAAATCAACAATGAAAAACTTATTAATATTTGCACTTTCAATATTTCTTTCCCAGTTAGCCTTTAGCCAAACTACGCCGACATTCCAGAATATACTTTCCAAATTAAATAATGAAGGGACAAACGAACGGGCTACTATATTCGAAGCATACCTTGCCTCAATTGGGCAAACGCCGATAATCGAAGACAATAAAGTGATCTGGGTAACTAAAGGCGGAATAAATCAAACTCCATATATTTTAGCCGATTTTAATGGATTTTTAAATCGCCGCTATGTTCAGGATAAATCAGTGGGTCAGATGCAAAATATTGCTGGCACCAATTGGTATTATTTCGAGAAAGATTTAGCATCAAACGCTGTTGTTAATTATCTTTTTGAAACAAATGGAAAGACCTTTACTGACCCATTAAATCCCGAACTGCAAATAAGTTTTGGTAGCTTAAACTCCGTTTTAAAAATGCCAAATTTTCAGCTAAATAATGAAACATTATTAAATACTTTTTATCCGAAAGGTGAATTAATTAAAGACTCTATTTTTAGTGAAATTTTTGAGCACACAAGAAAATTTTATATTTATTTACCAACTGGTTATGGGGAATCAAAATCACATCTTCCATTAGCATTTTTTCATGACGGCAGCTTTAATATTGAAGAAGGGTTTATCCCACGGATTTTAGACAATTTAATTACCGAACAAAAAATAGAACCAACAATAGCAATATTCGACTATCCTGGGATAAGGGGTAAAGAATATCGAGGAGACGAATCTTACCGATCATATTTAAAGGATGAATTGTTTCCTTATTTAATTGAAAAATACCGAATTAAAGAAGGACCAGAAAACAAAGCTGTTTTTGGTTGGTCAAGAGGAGGCATGTCAGCTTTATATGTATCGCACAGTTTAAATATTTTTGGGAAATTAGGTGCTATATCGCCAGCCATTTTCCCAGAAGATTTCAACACATTTATTCAAAAAATAGAAGGGTTTGGCAATAGCCCTGAAAAAATAATAGTTGCCGGCAGTATTTATGACCATCTATGGTACAATGACGCACAACTTTTAAAAGAATATTTCCAAAAACAAAACAAGGAATTTAAATATTTAGAAATACCCGCCGGCCATAATATTCCTGCATGGCGCACTTTAATGGACGATATGCTGATTGAATTTTTCCCTTATTGAACTGCTGCCATCACTATTATCGCTGATTTCAGACTCCAGTCTGAAACCCAATAACAATAATGGCATCGCTATCATGGCACTAAGTTCAAGTCTGGAGACTTGAACCAGCGGAGTCTGGAGACTTGAACCAGCGGAGTCATCGCACTTCGTCCAAGTCTGGAGACTTGGACGAGCGAGGACTTGGACGAGCGAGCTCTGGAGACTTGGACGAGCGAAGAATTACGAATTTAATTTCAATACTAAATCATTCCCACTTCAATGCATCCACAGGGCTGTTGTGTGCAGCTCGCAAGGCATGGTAGCCTGTTGTTAAAACAGTAATCATGATTACCATAAAAAAAGCAAGCCCATATAAAATGTAATTCATGTTAGCGTGGTAGGCAAATGTGTCGAGCCATTTGGTCATAAAATACCAAGATGCAATAAATGCAGGCAAAGTGGCCACTGCAACCAGCAGCACGAAATTGCGAGTGAGCATATAAATAATGTCGGTCGTTTGAGCCCCCATTACTTTCCGGATGCCAATTTCTTTGGTGCGTTGTTCGGCTGTGAAAGAGGCAAGCCCCAACAGCCCCAAACAAGCGATTAATATCATGAGTACACTAAAAAGCGTAAAAATGCTTGCCCGAACCTGATCGGCTTTATACAATTCCATGAAAGATGCATCCACAAAATCAAACTCAAAAGGAATGCTGGGAAATACTTTCCCCCACTCTTGTTCCACCAATGCAATTGTGGCAGATAAGTCCTGTGGGTTTTGAGGGTTAATTTTTAAATGTACATTTCTGTTGTTTGCCTGCGGATAAAAAAGCAAAGGTGCAATTGGCTCATAAAGAGACTGTTGATGGAAATCTTTAACCACCCCAACGACCAATTGAATCGGGAGCGTATCGTTTGTCCCGAACTGGAATTTTTTCCCAATTGGCTCTTCCCATCCAAATCGTTCAGCCATGGCCTCATTGATGAGTACTGCATTTGTGGTATCGGTGCTATAATCGTAGCTGAAATTCCTTCCATCTGCAAACTCAGCTCCCAAGGTTGGGAAAAAATCAAAATCGACTCCATAAAGGTCAACCCCGTACTGCTCCATGCTGCCATTGTTGGATTCCACATTCATTATATTTTTTGAGAATCCATTTCCAGGAGTCGAACTGCTTGTGCCAATGGAAGTGATTTTTGGGCTTTGTAAAAGGTTTGCTTTAAGAACAGGGTATTTTTCCCTGGATTGACGCCCTTGTAGTGAAAAGGTCATAATATGCTCTTTGTCAAAACCCAGGTCCTTGTTCCGCAAATAATTCATTTGGTCATAAATAATCCCCGTCCCGATCAGCATAAATATGGTAATTGCAAATTGCACGGTCACCAAGACCTTCCGAAGTGCCGGATTGCCAGACCCTTTGGCAAGGCTTCCTTTCAAAACCTTTAAAGGTTCAAATGCAGAAAGGTAGAGTGCAGGATAACTGCCCCCCAGTATTCCAGCCAGCAATATGATCCCTAATGCCCCTAACATGACAGGCTTTGACCATATTAAATCCGTTCCAAGTGTCAATTCAAAAGTGCTATTGAACATGGGTAAAGTAATATGCACGATAGCAAAACTCAAGATCAATGCGATTAAAGTAAACAGCACCGATTCCGAAAGGAATTGCCCGATCAACTGCTTGCGTTCAGAGCCAAGCACTTTTCGAATACCCACTTCCATCGCCCGTTGGGTGGCTCTTGCGGTCGAAAGGTTCATATAATTGATGCAAGCTATCAGTAGCAGGAAAAGGCCAACAGCTGCGAATATGTAAATGAAGCCCATTTGGCCGACAGGCTCTGGCTCGCCTTGAAATGCAGAAGTGAGATGAATGTCTTGCAGCGGAAGCAATTCATATTTCACTTTGATACCGTATTCATCAAAAATAACGGCCACATGTTTTTCGACCACTTCTGGCAATTTAGCAGCAAAAGCATCTGGGTTAGCTCCTTCTTTCAGCAACACATAACTAAAAATATTGAACGAGCCCCAAGAACCTGCACTGGGGTTCATCATGCCCGGAAAGGTATTGGCCGAGATCATGGCATTGGCTATCAGATGGGAATGCTTAGGCATGTCTTCATAGACTCCAGTTACTTTATACTCCCTGCCGCTTGGCGTTTTAAGGATTTCACCTAACGGGTCACTTTCACCAAATATCCGCTCGGCTGCTGATCTGTTTAAAGCAATAGAGTTGGGTTCATTGAGCGCTGTAGACTGGTCGCCTTTTATAAAGTTGAAAGTAAAAACATCGCAAACCGTAGAATCCACTATGAAAACCTTTTCTTCAAAAAACAAGCGATCCTTATAATCCAGTTGTGTTCGGCCATTTTCAATAAAACGAACATACTCCTCCACTTCTGGGTAATCTTGTTTGAGGGTAGGAGCCAGGGCATCCTGCGTTGTAGCCCATTTAAATTGATCATCGGGCTCAGTGATGTCGGAGGAAATGCGGTAAATCCGGTCGGCATTTTCGTGATGGGTATCAAAACGGGTTTCCTCTGTAATATATAAGAGAATGAACAAAGTAGCGGCAATGCCAACAGTCAATCCAAAAATATTGAGAAATGTATAACCCGGCTGTCGCCGGAAATTGCGGAGGGCAATCGTGAGGTAGTTTTGTAACATCAGTGGAATGATTTTTTTTGAAAGACGGGAGGAGGAACAATCTGGTTGCAGGCTTTACGAAGAACTTCGTAAAAAAGTGAGAACTACCTTTGGGTGCTTATTTTACATTCATGTCCAAGCGCAATCCAAATCAATTTCTTGCTTTCCGTTATCCAGAATTCCGTTTCCTCGTTGGAGCCAGTTTTTTCTTCAACATGGCCTTACTAATGCAGGAAGTCATCATTGGTTATGAGATGTACAAGATCACGGGAGACCCACTGGCGATTGGGCTGATTGGGCTGGCACACGCTGCCCCGTTCATTGGTCTTTCTTTACTTGGAGGGCACACAGCAGATATATTTAGTAAAAAACGGATCATACAATTGAGCTTGCTGGGCATGATGCTGTGTACAATGGGATTGCATTTTGCAGGTAAAAAACTGACAGAAGGTGACCATTCCGTTGCATTACAATTGATCATTTATGGTGTCGTTTTCATGACAGGGGTTTTCATGGCGTTCTACTCCCCTACTGTGCAAGCCATGAAAGCATTTGTTGTTCCTCGGTCAGCATACGAAAATGCAGCAACCTGGAGCAGTGCCGGTTGGCAGATGGGCGTCATTATTGGCCCGGGCATCTCAGGTTTTATTTACGAATGGGTCGGCTTTGCCGATACCATCCTCGTTGTGTTCTTTTTTATGGCATGTGTTCAAGTCATGTGGTCGCAGGTAAAAGACCCAGCCATGCAAAGAACAGAAAAAGGAAATGCCTGGCGAAAAATCAAAGAAGGCCTTCAATTCGTTCGGCAGAAAAAAATGCTTTTTTACTCCATTTCTCTTGATCTGTTTTCCGTGCTTTTTGGTGGCGTAGTAGCCATTCTACCTGTATTTGCTGAGGATATATTGCATGTAGGTGCTTCTGGGTTGGGCATTATGCGATCTGCACCTGCTATTGGAGGTATGCTTATGCTGTTCATGCTTTCCTATATTTCTTTGTTGAAAAATGCCTGGCGGACCTTGCTGATATACGTTACTGGATTTGGCATAGCGACCCTTGTTTTTGCACTGTCTTCCAACTTCTGGCTCTCCGTGGCAGCCCTTTTCTTCACCGGTGCATTCGATGCAGTGAGCGTTGTTATTCGCAGCACCATCCTTCAACTAATTGTACCCGATGAAATGCGTGGCCGGGTCAATTCAGTCAATGGAATTTTTCTCAGCGCATCCAATGAACTAGGTGCATTTGAGTCAGGTGTGGCAGCAAGTTTGCTGGGTGCAGTTCCTTCGGTGGTATTCGGTGGTGCAGCTTCACTTGCCATTGTGGCATGGGTTTGGTTGAAAACTAAGGACTTATTGACGATTGATCTCAAAAGCGAATTGTAAATATTTACAATTCATAAATTTATACATGTCATTTTAAATAGATGTATTAACTTTGTGACGTGATTGATTGCATTTCGTCTATAAATCCAAACTTCACGAATGAACGCACACTGAAACTGAAGTTCTCTAATTTTTAAATTCAAAAAATATCATGTTAGATCCTACAACATCCCTTTTAGGGAAAACACTCTCTATTTCTTTTTTCAAAAGAAAAATAATAAACCTGTCACTTTGCATAGCTATTTGCTCACTTTCAAGTATTTCGCTGTCCGCTCAATGCAATGCTAACAGCCAAGCAACTTTGCATGCCTGTATGGATGACAACATAGGAAGGGCCAATATCCAGATAACTGGATCATTTACCTTATCCACTACATATACTCTCGCTAATAACGCAGATTATTTCATTACGACAAATGGCCACAGTGTGTCTTGGAATCCATCACTAAGTATATTTTCCGGAGGAAATGGTAACACATCTATTTCAATTACGACACCTGTTGAAACAGAAATTTATGATAACAATAGTGCTCCAACAATTCAGGGGAATTTAATTCCACTAGGAAATTTTGATGCTTTACTGCCGATTGAACTTTCCTTCTTTAAAGCGACATTGGATAATCACCAAAATACTCTTCTTATCTGGCAAACAGCCTCCGAGATCAATAATGAAAGATTCCAGATCGAACGCAGTTCAGATGGAAGAACATTTAAGACAATCGGAGAAACCGCAGGTGCCGGCAATTCATCTGAGTTGAGGGATTACCAATTTACTGATGAAAGGCCTCTGATTGGCAAGAATTACTACAGAATCAAGCAAATTGATTTTGATGGCAGCTTTGATTATAGTCCCATTGAAATAATCAATCTTTCAACTAACTCAGAAATAAGCATTTATCCATCGGTCACAAATGCTCAGGTAAATGTAAAATTGCCTACAGGAGCATCAGGAGATGCAATTGTCCGGGTATTTTCTTTAGATGGCCAAATACTATTTATGCAGAATAAACCTTCTGAAGAATTGCAGTTTGTTGATTTATCCAGGTTTACACCTGGGCAATACTTTATCCAGGTATTTTCGGAAAACAAAACGGCAACCCAAAGGGTCGTTAAATTATAAACAAAGGAATTTTAGACTTTCCTTTAAGTGTGGGGCGCCATCCAAGTGCCCCACATTTTTTTTGCCCATTTACCCCATATGGGCGATTTCCCTACATACCACTCACCAATACCTTTGCTTTCATATTTTTTCAACTCAAAAATTTTAAACAGATATGAAAAGCATTCTAAAAATATTGGGACTATTCATTCTAACGGCCATGGTAGCCTGTGGCGACGATGATGCTTCTGACGGAGGCTTAGGTGAAAATGCAAGCTGCGAAATCTCCTGGAAAGTAGATGGCGTTTCCGACTCGGAAGAGCCCCTAATCTGTGTTTATGTTGACAATACCCTGAACATTGGGCTAACAGGATCCAACCAAATGCAATTGCAAGTAAACGACCTCACCCAGCCCGGCACATTTGACCTCGCTGATCAAGGCAGTATAATTATACTCGAATTGGATAATGGAGAAAAACTGGGCAGCAATATTGGCCAGATTATCATTACTGAAATCAGCAGCACAAAAGCAAAAGGAACTTTCAGTGGCACCTTCTTCCCCGTAGCCAATCCAAGCGGGACAACGTACGCTGTGACAGATGGGAAGTTTACTGCTAATTTTTAAAGAATCTTATTCCAATACCTTGAAGGTAAAAGCATTAGGTTTTTCAAGGTGAATGATTAATTTTGGAGATAGTCAAAACACCGTAGAAGCCAGTTATTCTCTGATAGCTGGCTTTCGCCATTTAATATTTAACAAAATGAAAAACTTCACCTTCCTCATTGCTTTAGCCTGTTTACTTTCCTGCCAATCAACTAAAAATGGCCCTATAACTCTCCCAGCCGAAACTTTGGTTAAAGATCTTTCCGTATAATTAATCATGGCATCTGAAGGTGATGTCCTAATGCTACCCGAAGGTACTTTTGAATTCCAGCGGCCACTATCTCTTGACGGTGTCTCTAAAGTGGCCATCAAAGGAGCAGGAATGGGCAAAACGATCTTGTCATTCGCTGGTCAATTGGAAGGAGCTGAAGGCTTGCTCATAAAAAATGTAAGGCATCACGCTTGAAGGTTTTACAGTTGCTGACACAAAGGCGACGCCTTAAATTGCAAGCTTGTGACAGCGTGATATTCCGAGGGGTGGAAGCCATCTAGGCACTGAGGGCGAGATGGTTTGTTTTTGGATCACAAGGTAATTCTTTTTTAAATTTTTGTTTTTTGCACTTAAAACAACATGAGTCATCACACATTATTTGCAATGACCCATGTTGCTTTTTTATCCTAATTTGATGAAGTAAAAAATATTGGGCACTTTAAGTTTATTGAATGGTCATTTTACCAAAATATTGTTTTTGATCTAATTCCAACATCACTATATATAGCCCCTTAGGCAAATCAAAGTGTTGTTCAGCCAATTGCCCATGATTTACTTCGACCGTTGAGTATCCGGCCAAACCACCGTCCATACTTAATATTGTCAAACAACCCTTTCCATTGACTGTCTCTGGTAAAGACAACTTAAAATTCCCGCTATTTGGATTAGGTAAAACACTTAATTGGATGTTTGGATAGACTTCAAAAGTGGCAATTATATTACTTATAGGTGCAACTACTGTGTTGGTTACAATTGCAGGATTAAAATCAAAATAAATATGCGCTGTATTGCTAACTTGATCACCCAGTTCAAGCCCATTATTAGCTTTAATACTAAATTTGACAAAGCCATGGCTACCAGCCTCATCGGCGATAGAGTCAGGCAACAAGATGTTTTCAAAAACAAATTCTAGTACACGGCCATTGCGAATATGCCAATCCATTGGTTGGTGGCTGGAAGCCAAAATCTGTAGGCTGGAAATATCAAGTCCTTCGCTTAAAGTATCAACGATACGGACATTCTCTGCATGGTAAGTTCCGGTATTTTGGAATCTGATGGTATATGTAAGCCTTTCGCCCAACTCCAACTGCTCTGGAGTCAGGTAGTTGGGAGATACTTGTTTATCGTTTGGATCATACGACCCCACAACAGTTTCTACCAACCGATGGAAATTATTTATAGAGGATTGGTCATTGGCAATTGGGCTAACGTTCGACTGGAAAATCAAGTCGTCACCCAAATTCAATGTTAAATCACCTTCAATTTCAACTACAATGTTGACTGAAGCAAATGCTGGGAGAAGCCCCAGTTGCCAAATTACGGTATCGCCTATAATGGAAGTTGCCATCGGATTAGACGACAAATAGTTGATTCCTATAGGAAGGTCTAATAAGATTTCAGGGCTTTGGTCAGTAGTCCCAACGTTGCTCACCGTAATCATTAATGAAGTGCCGAAACCCGGGCGAATGGGCTCTAGGGCAGTAGCAGTTATGCACAAGTCGTCCATGCCAGGTGTAAAATAAACTGCAAAATCTTTATCCGTTGTTGTCCCATTTACCAAATAGAAAGGAGGGATGACAGTAGCATAAGGTGACGGCGGTACAGCGCTGACCGTATCGTTTAGCACCTCAGCATAGAGTGTATAGGTGCCGTCCACATTAGTGGAAGCATAGGAGTTAAGGGGGTTGGATTCGATGACAATCCCAGACAAGGGGAGCTCTCCGGCATCTTGTTGGCCATTAGCGTTTTCATCATTGAAGACCATCCCTTGCACGCCTTCAAAATTTGCACCCCTGCTCCATATACCCCCCTGGGTCGTACCCAAGTAAATGGTGGCATCATTTGCAGCCATCACCCTTCCCCTTAAATTTCCAAGACCAACGTTGGTAGTTTGCCAAGTATCTCCAAAATCAGAACTGATGTAAACCCCGTGGAATCGAAGTACAGCAAATAGTAAATTGCCCATTGACAACAATTGGGAAGGTGCTGGGGCATCGTCAAACTGGTCCAATATAGGCATCCCAGAAGGGATAAGACTGTTCCATGTCGCCCCATTGTCAGTGGAATAAAACCACCCATCGTCATCCTCCAAGATCACCCTGTTGCCAATCTGGTAAAGTCGGTGGTAGGTGACCCCTGGTGCCCAAAAATCCAAAACAAGTGACCATGTACCTCCTTGATCAATGCTGCGGTATATTTCTCCATCGCCATCCACTAAAAGAAAAATACCGTTTACAATCTCAAGATGGTTAATATTTCCTGATGGATTGCCTGGAGGCCCATATATTGTCTCCCATGTCTGGCCCTTATCAGCTGTTACAAAAATCTCACTACCATTAGATAAAGGCAGATAAATTTTGCCGTTATGATAAGTAATATAGTCTATGCCGTAAGTCACATTTGGTGGAGTTATTTCTTCATAGGTGACTAGTTTATCGGAGGAACAAAATAGGCTACTTCCAGTAGCTATGTAGGCTGTATCCCCGACCCATGCAATTTGATTGGCACTGTAATTTGGCAAATCCCAAGCAAACCAACTTAACCCTCCATTCGGCGAACGGAAATTGCCAAGATTCGTCCGGGTAAAAACTTCTCCCCATGGCGCAACGAATAGATTGAAAACGTTTGCACCGTTTATCCCTTCATTCGAGGCATGCTAGGAAGAGCCTTGGTTGGAACTGACCGAAATACCCAATTGAGTCGCTACAATATACTCTCCATTATCTTCTTCTATAAAATCTTCAATGGAGGCTATATATTCTGAATTAACTGTATTAATGGTGTCCCATGTCGCACCATTATTTTCAGATACAAATAACCGACTTCCAGAAGCATAAAGCTTTCCCGACCCCTCTCTTCTTATATCTCCGTAAAAATATTGGTCGGGTAAGGTGTATTCCTCCCAATTTTGCCCCAGGTCATTGGAGACCATCAATTTATCATAAGTCGGCACCATGATAAAATCATCTTCCAATAAGAGATCAGCCTGAGAACCAACCGAATCTATAAACTCCCAGGTATCACCAAAATCCGTGGAAAGGAATAGTTGAAAGTAGTCACAGGCAATGAGGTTGTTTTCATCATGACCAATTTCAGAAAAGTATTCCGGGAAAAAATTGCCAAGATCTATCCATGTTTGCCCATTGTCATCAGAGCGAAACAGGCGGCTATCAAACCAAATAAACAATCTGTCAGCTATTCTGAAAATTTCTACAGATTCTAAGTCAAAAAAGAAGAAATTGGAGGAAATATCCTGAATGCTCCAGGTGTCGCCGCCGTCTGTGCTCCGGTATAGCAACAAGTCCCAGTCCTCAAATTGGTCGTTAATTTTTACAACAGTCAGAAATATCTCACCCTCAATGTATTCAACAGTGGTCACCGACCATTCCGGCAAAAATGTTTCGTTCCTTTGCCATGTAGTGCCTGCATCGTAAGAAAGGTAAAGCCCGCTATGGGCGGCAACCCATAGCACCCCGTCAATTCGTTCGATAGAATAAGCCTCACTGCCCATGGGGCCGTTTGCTTGTTGCCATTGTGAAAAAAGGGAAGTTGAAAGGAAAAGAAATGCAATCAGAGTGGTTAATTGGACTTTCATCGTAATCGTTTTAGTTTTATGTGATAGAATGGTCTGCAATTTACCGATTATTCTTCCTTGTTACAATTGCCTGATTTGTCTAGCTGCCGATATATTCTTGATTGCTGATACCATGTTAACATTTCCCAAAAGCCCTTTGAACAGCTTTCCCAGTTTCATTTTTTTGTTGGAAAAATGAGTGAACTCAAACGAAATGAAAGGGTATTTTCATACAACCTCAACTCTCCCCTATTTAGTGACTATGCAGAAAAGCTACGCTTTGTTTGGATGCCAGCTGGTACTTCCGCCGTTTATCTGGAAGGCGCTGCATTTGAGTTCCCGGTAGGATCACTCTTGTAGTCATGAAACAGCCCGTTGCAACTGGCAAGGGCTCGGGTGACCGGCTTTTGAACATCGTCCTTAGCCATCCAAAAGAATCTATATTGATGTATCGAATGGAATCCACAGTCATAGGCGCAATGATGCCCATGTTAGATAGGCAAATGGCGAATGAGGAGATATGAACACTGATAAAAGATTAGGTCAAAGCGATGATATAAGTTAATCTTCCACCGTATAAAAATGGAGCTTCTGTGTTCCTTTAGTTTAGTCTAATTTACTCATTATTTGAGCTATGAGCCGAATAAGGCGCTTAATCGGCTCAAAAAACATAGAATTATGAGCCGATAAATTTGGGGCAAAAGCAGATCAAAATAAAATGACACGAACCCACAATAGGTTCGTGTCATTCATTCTCGATTAGTAGAAATCTAAATTCAACCATCTCAACTCACTCAACAGAACAGATTTTACAGCTTCAGCTTTTCAATCTTGAAAGAATTATCAGCATTATTTTTCGAAAAGAAGACCATACAGTTTTCTTTCTTCAAATATTTGGTAGATAAATCTTCAGCATTGTCAATGGTCATTACTTTTTTCATTTCAAGTGTCTTTCCATCTATTTCGTAGGCATCTACTGCCTTTCCACCTCCAACAAGTGGGTCTTTAACAATGACTATATATTTTCCATTATCGGATGGATGAATCTTGAAGTTGATTTTGTATTGTTGGTTGCCTTTTGCGGAACGCTTGATGTGCTGTGTTGCAACAATTTTTCCGTCCTTCCCAATATTGAAAAATACAAACCCCAAAGAATGGATGGACTTGGCTTGTTCAACCACCACTTCTTTTTTCAGTTGGTAAATAACCATTTTCGAGCCGTCGGCCTGATCATTTGCATTGGTATATTCCCAATCACAGCCACTTATTTCTGTTGGAGTGAAACCAATACCTTTCGACAAATTGCAATCGTCTTTACAGGTTTCAGTTCCAGTCATTTTCCCATCTGTAAAATTGATAGTATAAAATGCTGCTGCCTTATATCCAGTCGCTGCCAAAAGGCTCACATTTTTGCCATTGTGAAATGCACGGAGCACTTTTGCTTTTTCATTTGGCGCTTTAAATTCCGTTTCTGAAATTACATTCCCATCTGCATCCCATTGATAAAAAATCCGTGCAGACGGGTCAGGATTGGGGTTTGTCTTTTTGTATCCAAAACCATAGTTCTGTTTGTAAACATGAACGATACAGTCTGTTGATCTCAATTTTTCTTCAGGCGTTTCAACAAATAAAACCTGGCGGAGATCAAGGGCATGTGGCACTTTAAACTTCATTTCAGTTCTATTCAATTCTTTTCCGTCTTTATCAAAAGTTACTACCTCTTGTTCCAATTCGTTACTTCTGTTTCCCAGAGTTTTATATGCAATATGTGCGTGGTGCGTATAAACATTTCCTGAAATAGGATCGCAAACCGGATCGGACATCCTCGACCAATAATCTTTGTTGGTAGGGTTTCGGTATGATTCCATATCCTTTTTCTTACCTACCTTTTCATACTCAGCCCGACCAGCACTATCATCATCCCAAAAGCCTTTCTTTTCATTCGGGTCTTCTACTTTAAGGGTCTTTTTTTCACTTTCAAAAGCCTTTAGCTTGCCGCCCAACATGGTGTAGTTCACTGAGTTGGCATAATAAGTTTTAGGATAAACAACTTCTGGTATTTCCTCTTTTTCTTTTAGTTCTGGATATCTTTCAATTAAATCCCAATTGCTTTTTACACAATCGTCTTGTGTCGCAATGGTTTTCATATCGGTAATACGTTTGCCCTCTCCATCCAGAAGGTTGTATTGTTTGCTGAGAATCTTATCGGGCTTTAGAAAAATAACTTCTTCATTGAGAACTTTCATGTCGTTTGAGAAGTCAACAACCCCGAGTGCTGATAGCCAAATTTTGTCCATTCCCCCTGACATGATAGATCCAGTTTTGGATTGAACAGATCCTGTGCGGCGCATAACGAGGAATACTCTGACACCATCTCCTTTAGGAACAAAGCGGTGTAATTTGATGCTGTCAAATGAAATTCCTTTGATTCCATTTGTAAAGGTGTAGTCCATTGAATTTTGAGAAATGCTTGCGCATAGGCATGAAACTGCCAGGAAGAGAGTGGTTAAAATACGTTTCATTTTAATGATTTTGATAAATTGAAAAATTTTAGAGAGTAGATCGTGAAACAAAAAGATGGGAGAAAAATAGAGGCAATTTGCTTGCTTAAATTATTCCAGGTAAAGAGTTACGATTGGCTCACAGTCCGTTTTGTTTTACAAACATCTTAAAGAATTATAGTATATCCACATTCCACAATTAATTTAATGGAAGTTGCATTAAACTTGATAAGAGGTTTTAAAAAGTTGATGATAAATGATAATAATCGTGAATCAACCTTTTATAAACTTTTTATCAACCTTATAAAACTTGATTTTAAGCACATCGCACCTTAAGTAAATTTAGTGAAACAGGTAAAAAAAAATGGAGCATGTCACATGCTCCATTTTTTGATTATTTATTCGAATCAATTATTGATCGGCAAGAAGCTATAGGTAGCCCCATACTCCAAATGCTGTTTAGTATAATCATCTGGGTATTCGACTTTAATGTCAGAGATTGATCCTGCATCATCATTAACAGGAACCAATTTTGGATTTATAAATCCGCCATAAGGTGGAATATTCAGTTTTTCTGCACGAGCCAAAACCTCATTGTGAATGTCAGCATCTACCTGAATACCATAATCTTCAAATAGTTTTTTGCCAGCTTCATAATCGCCCTGTGACTTTATTCGCTGAACTTCACGTAACAGCTCGCCGAAAAATTCACGCAATTTTTCATAATCTTTTATCTCGATATAGGTATTGCCATCACGTTTTAACATTTCTACAGCTCCGGCTTCGCTTCCTTTTTCAAATACCCAATGAGAAACCATTGAGCGGTTGCGCATGTGAGCTTGTTCGATCGTTTTCCCTGGCTCAATACGTCGTAATTGTGTCATCATACCGTTTTTCAGGTAACTATCATATTCTGCTTTTCCAACTTCAAGCGACTCCATAAGTCCCATCTCTACCAGCTTTTCATCCATAATATAATAGAGTGCAACAAGATCAGCCCGAGCTTCTTCGAGTGGTGAAGCAAAATTTTGCAGGGCATCCCCATCAATTCCTGGCTCCATTTGACCTGATGCATGTCCAATCACTTCATGAAGAGCGGTGTGCATTTTGGCAGCCAATTTCCCATGTTTCTTCGCACGTGCAATTTCTTCTTCATCGTGTGCAAATTCTTGTAAAGTACCTGGTCCGTCTGCATTGCTATATGCTTGTACTATATTTCCTAGGCTCACGGATTTGGAGCCATGCTCTTTTCTAATCCAGTCTGAGTTTGGCAGGTTCACACCGATTGGGGTTGAGGGCGAAGCATCTCCAGCCTCACCTGCTACATTCACTACTTTGTATGAAACACCTTTTACGTTTTTCTTCTTGTGCTCATCCATGATAGGTGAGTTATCTTCGAAGTACTGTGCGCTTTCAGCTACTACCTTCATTCTAGCAGAAGCATCAAAATCATTGATCTGTACGATCGTTTCATAACTACCTTTCAAACCAAGTGGATCTTGATAAACCTCGATAAAGCCATTAATGTAATCCACGTCGCCTTCGGTGGCCTTGGTCCAAGCGATACTGTATTCATCGAATTTTTTAAGATCACCTGTTTTATAATATTCAATCAATAATTCAAGTGCATGTTTCTGTGGTTCATTTTCAGCCACTTCTACTGCTTTCTCCAACCATCCCACAATTTTTTCAATAGAAGAGCCATAGAGTCCACCTACTTTCCAAACCTGCTCTGCAATATTTCCGTCTGCATCTTTTACAACTTTAGAATTCAATCCAAACATTGGAGCATTCTCTCCGCCAGCAGCTTTCATTTTATCATAAAAAGCCCTGACTTCAGCTGTAGTTACATTTTCACCATAGAAATTGACAGCTGAGTTTTCAACCAGTTTGTCCTGATCTGTTTGGTCTATCTTTTTAGGAGCAATGTTTGGATCAAAAATAGCGGCCATTGCATCATCGGAAAGTTTACCTCCAACAGCACCTAACACTTCTGTAAAGTATTCTTTTGAAAAGCCAGGTTCGAATTTATCATTTCCATAATGATGGTGTATCCCACTGGCAAACCAGACTTCTTTTGCATAAATATGAAGTGCTTTCCAATCAGCTGATTCTCTATCGCCACTGTAATCAGAAACGATTTTATCCAAAGCGTGACGGATAGCAAGGTTGTGCTTATAGTTTTGGTCGTAAATAATGTCCCTCCCTGCAAGTCCTGCCTGTGTCAGGAAGTACACCAATTTTTTTTGTTGGAGGGTCAGTTTGTCAAATCCTGGAATTTGATATCTGACTATTTTTTTATCAGCAAAGTTTTCCGGATTCCAGACAAAGTCATCTGTAGATTCTATTGTATCCGCTTCAGGTGCAGGTTGATCCGTATTGCAGGAAACCAATAGAAATGCAAAGGCAAAAAAGTAAATAAAGAAATTTCTCATGTTTTGATCAAATTAATAAGGAAAGGTTGGTTAGTGATTGTTCTGGCAAATGGGTGATAAAATGAAATGCGAAATTAATTGAATTCTACATTTCTGATAGATTCTTCTCAAAATTGGCATGCAACCGCACAAATTCACATGATTGATTCTGAATGAATTGCAAAAAAAATCCCGAAAAGAACGCTGCTCTTTTCGGGATTTAGGTTTTCATTCATTTCAATCACATGGCTTCAGCTAAGTGTGGAATACGTTTTGGGGTCAACATCCACATTTTACCGTAATGGTGCAGATTGGAAGCCATCGTTTCGCCAGCTTTACCCACTCCACAATAAACATCAACATGACCTGGACCTTTAATTGCCCCACCGACGTCCTGTGGCAATAGCAATCTGTATTCATGATGTGTAACTTTACCAGACTCAACAATTGGGAATGAAGCCAACAACACACTTCCTGCTGGGAAATATTTTGGATCAGCTGCAATAGATATTGCTTTCATCAATGGCACTTGTCCAGAGCCTTTAACCAATCCATTTTTGGGAGTGAAAAAAGTATAGGAAGGATTGTAAAACAACACACTATCTGTCAATTCAGGATTCTTAGATAAAAAATTCTTTATACCCCGAAATGACACATCACCGATTTTGATGTCATCATTATTACGAAAGAAGTTCTGGATATTGCGATAACGATGACCGTTGTGCCCAGCATATCTAAACAGCTTTCTTGTTCCTGAATCAACGAAATCGATATATGCTGAACCTTGCAGTTGCATGACAGAAATGTCGACTGGATTTGTAGTATATGCCAATTCGAGCCCCAAGCCTTCTAAAGCTCCATTCCCATCAATTTCTTTCCTAGTTGGTATTTTGCCGTCCCAATTTCCCGGGTCGGCGTATATCGGATATTGGTAACTGCCCGACTTTTCCTTTTTGGCTTTTAAGACAGGTGTATAATAGCCTGTAAAAAGGACGTTGCCCTTATGATCATCACCCCAAACTTGGTGGATGTCCAATTTTTGATGGAGGTCATCAGGCTGAAAGCCGCTCCTTTCCAAAAGCATATCAATCACTTCTTCAAAGTCAGAATAAGTAATATTCAAGTTACCAACTTTTTGTCCATCTTTAAATTTACCCTCAGCCAGCACTCGTTTGTGGTGCATAAGTGCCTGCGCCAATTCCTCCGTAATTTCAGGAAACCCCAATTCCAACCATGTGTCTTTTTCGAACACATCATTGAACTGTTGAACTTGAACGGCTTTGCCGTTTCGCTTGGAAGGTGAATAATCTTGAAGTGGTAACTTTAGATGTTGGTCTGAATAGACCGGATCGATGTTGTCAAAATTCTGGAAAGAAAACGCAATGACAGCAATTGCAACCAGCACTAATACTGGTTTAAAATTTTTCATGGGAAACGGTTTAGGATGCTTAGATGTCGTATTGGATATAAAAAACTGTTCCAAAATTACATAAATTGTTGAAAAAAAGAAAGTTACAGGTGTATAAAAACCGTTATATCTAATGATTAATTTTCAGGTTTGTTCACATCTGTGTAGTTTCGTCATGGATAAAAATGATAACGCAAAGCTATGCTGAAATGTTGAATAGAATATCATATTATTTTCCTTAACTCCCTTAAGATCAATAATTTATATTTTACAATATCCAAACGCATGATCCCTCTTTCGACCAAAAATGAAATGAAATTTGGAGATTGCCATTTTCCCAAAAGAAAAATCCGAAAACACCCCAAAAACAGAAATCTAACAGCTTTGAAAAAAAATGGGTTTAGGTCAATTTTTTTTGAAAAAATTTGAAACATTTCAAATTTACAGGGTCAATACCTTATAAAATGAGGGTAAAAGGTACATTTGCGGCCTCCAAAATCTCTAGATAAAACTGTCGGATGAAAAAGATCCTTATTGCTAATCGTGGTGAAATTGCCCTCCGAGTCATGCGGAGCGCTAAACAAATGGGCATTAAAACGGTCGCCGTTTATTCTGAGGTAGACCGTCAATCGCCCCATGTCAAATTCGCAGATGAAGCAATATTGCTTGGCCCACCTCCAAGTAATCAATCCTATTTAAAAGGAGATAAAATCATTGAAGAAGCATTGAAGTTAGGAGTGGATGGCATTCACCCCGGATATGGTTTCTTAAGTGAAAATGCTGGCTTTGCAAAAGCGGTCACTGATGCTGGCATCACTTTCATTGGCCCGTCTCCTTACTCTATTGAGGTGATGGGCAGCAAGCTCGCTGCTAAAGAAGCTGTGAGGAAATTCGATATTCCAATGGTGCCCGGTACTCCTGATGCTATTGATGATGTGGAAGAAGCTAAAAACATTTGTAAAAAGATAGGCTACCCCGTTCTGATAAAAGCTTCTGCCGGAGGTGGCGGAAAAGGAATGCGGGTTGTTGAAAATGAGGCTGAATTGCAGGATCAAATGGAACGTGCGATCAGCGAAGCTATTTCCTCATTTGGTGATGGCTCAGTTTTTATAGAAAAATATGTGGGTTCTCCTCGCCACATCGAAATTCAGGTGCTTGCAGATAACCATGGAAACGTCATCCATCTTTTTGAAAGGGAATGCAGTGTCCAACGACGCCATCAGAAGGTAGTCGAAGAAGCGCCCAGTTCAGTATTAACGCCAGAGATAAGAGCAGCGATGGGTGCTGATGCTGTCAATGTTGCTAAAGCATGCGACTATAGAGGTGCTGGTACCGTTGAGTTTTTGCTCGATGAAAATTTGAATTACTATTTTCTTGAAATGAACACCCGTCTGCAAGTTGAGCATCCTGTCACAGAGATGATCTCAGGCGTCGATTTAGTTGAGCAGCAGATAAGAATAGCCAGAGGCGAGGAACTTAGCATTGCACAAGATGATCTATCTATCAACGGGCATGCAATAGAATTGCGGGTGTATGCGGAAGATCCTTATAATAATTTCCTGCCAAGCATTGGCAAATTGGAAACATATAAAAAACCGGAAGGCGACGGAATTAGAGTAGATGACGGATTTGAAGAAGGAATGGATATTCCAATTTATTACGATCCTATGCTCTCAAAATTATGTGCCTGGGGAAAAAGCCGACCCGAAGCTATTCAAAGATTGAAAGCTGCCATTTTAGACTACCAAATTAAGGGCCCCAAAACGACGTTGCCATTTGGCACATTTGTGTTAGAGCATGAAGCATTTACTTCGGGCAAATTCGACACTCATTTTGTGAAAAATTATTTCACGCCAGAAAAACTGGAAGAAAAGGAAAGGCAATTAAGAGAGGTCGCTGCGATGATTGGCTTGCATGCTTATTTAGAAGAGAAAAGGCGTTTGAAGGAACCTGAAGTCAAAGACTCACATTGGACGTTAAGAGAAGGCGCTTCACGTTGAAAAAGCGATAATTCTTACAGCCTTCCCCCACATAAATATCGACATATCGTCTACCTCAATTGCTTTTACCGTCACCTGTCTGCCATCCTGCTTTAGCTGTTCAGGCATATTCACAGGCCGCCATTTGCCGCCGCTTTCATCTATGATCCCCCAGAAACCAGTGCTCAATTGCTGGTAGGTAACCTTTCCCGTTATAGATTTCATTTTAGAGTTTTATTACTTATTGGCCAGTTTTTCGATGGTTACGTTGAGTGTTTCCATGAGCCTGCCCTGCTCTACAATCGTTTGTTTTAATTCCTTCACTTCCGCTCTTACTATATTTTGAATATTGCTTGGAGAAGGAAGAAATGGACTCAATTTCGCTCGCACATACCAGATTTCACGGATGTCTTCAAAAGGAATTTTATAGGGTTCGTAAAAATCATTGTCAGAAATAATTTGAATACACTTTTCAGCCTTCAGATGATTGAAAACCCTTTTAACTAAAACATCTCCTCGAGTTACGACCACATAAACATAATTGTCTTTTACAGTCCCCTCCCAAAGCTTCGGTTCCAAAAAACTACAGATGACTTTGTCTCCCTCAAAGAGCGTTGGCTCCATGCTATCGCCAGACACATCAAATGAGCGATGCGTGCCAATTCGATACTTATAATCTGGCAAAGTATAAGTTGGAAGGGTCTCCACAAAATCAGGGTCGAGGGTTTCGCCAGCATAACCTGCCTGTGCGGGAATTGGTACATGCACTATCCGCTCATCATCCTGTCCATCTGTGACGATGGTCAGCAACCGAAAGCCGCTGTTTTCTTCACCCGTCAAAAACATGGTTCCCTCTCCAGTGAACAGGTAAATCGGATTCAGTTCGTAGGTCTCTACTGCTTTGCGGAGCAGCTCAATGGTCACGTCTCTTCGTCCTTTCAATATTTCGCTGAGGCTTTGCGGCAGGTAATCCAACGACAGGGCAAACTGGCGGCTGGAGCGCACTTTTCCATTTTCACGAAGTTTGTCGTGAGACTTGATAAAGCGCTGTGTAATGATGCTATTCATTGTTTAAAGAAGACTCAATTGGTTCGGTTGGAAAAATCTTTCATCATTTTACTGATAAAAATAGCTTGGCAAGTATAAGAAAAATAAGGACAGATGAATTGTTTTATCGCAAATAAGTGATAAAAATTATTTCACTGCTTTTTCAAATCAAAAATGAATAAGCAAGCAGCTCCTAAGATAAATCTTAAATCACTCACATAAACCACTTTTCTTATCTTCGCCTTCCATAATTTTTCAATAATCCATTTCAAAAAATAGCACTCGACATGAAAAAATTCATTCTTTCTTTTTGCTTAATCCTGCTTACCCGATTCGCCATCTTCGCTGGTGAAGGCATGTGGATTCCATTGTTGTTATCCATGCTGAATGAGACTGAAATGCAGAGCATGGGCATGAAAATGTCAGCAGAAGATATTTATAGTGTAAACAAGGGATCGCTCAAAGATGCCATTGTACATTTCAATGGAGGCTGCACAGCTGAAATCATTTCTGGCAGTGGGCTCATCCTAACCAACCACCATTGCGGCTACCGCCAAATACAGTCACATTCATCACTTGAACACAACTATTTAGAGGATGGCTTTTGGGCAATGAACCGCAGGGAAGAGCTCCCCAACCAGGGAACAACCGCCACTTTGATAGCTCGAATAGAAGACGTAACAGAAGCTGCACTCACAGGCGTAACAGAAGAAATGGACAGCCGAACTCGCCAATCCACCATTGACAAAAACCTGAATGACATAAAGGCGAATGCCCAAATAGAAGAATGGCAGGGTGTAATGATCCGTCCTTTTTATCATGGCAATCAATATTTTATGTTTGTGACGGAGACGTTCAAAGATGTACGATTGGTAGGAGCGCCACCTTCCAGCATTGGAAAGTTTGGGGCTGATACAGACAACTGGGTCTGGCCTCGCCATACAGGTGATTTCAGCATTTTTCGCATCTATGCTGATAAGAATAATCGTCCGGCTGAATATGCTGAAACGAATGTGCCTTACACGCCAAAACACTTTTTACCCATTTCATTGGACGGCGTACAAGATGGAGATTTCACATTGGTCTTCGGCTTTCCTGGCAGAACCAATGAATACTTACCAGCTATGGCAGTAGAGCAAATCAGGGATGTCCTCGACCCTGCGAAGATCAGCGTCAGAGATCGCACACTCAATATCTACAATGCTGAGATGCGGGCTGACCCAGAGGTAAAAATCCAATATGCTTCCCGTCAAAGCGGGCTGTCAAATGCATGGAAAAAATGGCAGGGCGAAATTTTGGGGCTACGCTCATCTGGAGCTGTGGAAAAGAAAAAAAAGCAGGAAGAAGAATTTCAAAAAATAGTTGCACTGAATGACAAATTCAAAAAATACGCAGGCATCCTTCCCTCTTTTGAACAGCTGTACACCGCCAATGAGCCTTATGCTTTAGCAAAAGCATATTATGACGAAATCACTTCCAGGAATGTTGAAATACTGCGATTGGCAAGTTCATTTAACAAGTTGGTCAACAGTTATGAAAACGAAGGTGAAGCTGGATTTGAAGATTACCGAGAACGGCAAAAAAACTATTTAGAAGGTTATTACGCTAACTATCGGCCTGAGATAGATGAGCAGGTTTTCGCAGTGCAGATGGAGCTGATGATGAAAAAAGTTGATCCTCGGTTTCATCCTGAAGCATTTACACAAATGGTAAAAGGATTTGGAAATGACTTCGAGAAAATGGCTCGGACTGTTTTTGAAAATTCATTTTTCGACAATGAAGACCAAGCTCTTGCCACGATCAGCATGGCTTCAGGCGATGTTTTGAAAGCCATCCAAAATGATCCTGTATACAAGCTTTACAAAGCTTTTATGTCTGTGTATAACGAACAAATTTCCCCAAAATACAATGAGAACAATATTGCCATCGATGAACTACAGCAAACATACATGAAAGCATTATTGGAAGTTTTTCCAAAAAAGAAATACTACCCAGATGCAAATAGTACTATGAGGGTCAGCTATGGAAGAGTAAGAGGTGCAATGCCTCGCGATGCGGTCATTTACAATTCAAAAACTTATTTGGATGGAGTAATGGAGAAATACATCCCTGGGGATTATGAGTTTGACGTGCCTGCTAAACTGCGCCAGCTGCACGCCAAAAGAGACTATGGCCGATACCATGAAAATGGAAGAATGCCAGTGTGTTTCATTGGATCAAATCATACCACAGGCGGCAACTCAGGTAGTCCTGCAATCGACGCACATGGTAACCTCATCGGCCTAAATTTCGACCGGGCGTGGGAAGGAACCATGAGTGACTACAATTACGACATCAATATTTGCCGCAATATTATGGTGGACATAAAGTACATCATGTTCATTATTGAAAAATATGCTGGAGCGCACCACCTGATAAGCGAAATGAAATTTGTCAATCCAAAGACTGGTAAGCCTTCGAAAGAAGAACCTGAAATTTTCAAGAGATTGAAAAAGGAAAAATCGGAACGGGCACCAAATAATTTTCCTGCAGCCAAACAGTAGGATGAAACGAGCGTAGGGGTGATTCATGAATCACCCCTACGGGCTGTTTTTATTTCCGAAAATATCATCCAGAAAAAAATACCTTTGCCCAACTCCTTTCTCGAATCAGCGATAATAGTAGTTGGACAATAAAATACTTAAATACCTCTTTTCTTTTTGCCTCATTGGATTTGGTGTTCTTCTGAATGCCCAAGAGATGATCCTACAACACCAATTCTATGGTGTGGAAGAAGGGCTTTCTCACCGGGATGTACAGTGTATTCATCAGGACAAACAGGGGTTCATGTGGTTTGGAACCAAGTATGGCCTGAACCGATTTGATGGTTACCGATTTGAATGGTTGACTAAAGAAAAAAATGGACTGTTGTCCAATGAGATCAACGGTATTTTGGAAGATAGTGAGGGACTGATGTGGCTGCTGGATACAGAATCGGCGAAGAATCAAAATATAAATAGTGTTACCCTATTTGACCCGACCGACCATTCAGTTTTGTCTCTGGAGGATAAATTTGGAGACGAACTGCCATTTGTCCCCTCGGATATTATTGGTCATGCTCAAAACGAGAAAGGGCATTTGGTTTTTGTCAGCAAAAAAAATCAACTCATTATTTATAACGGAAGTTGGGAAACCCTTTCTGTTGATCTGGGCTATTTTTCCATTTTTTTCCGAATTCACTGGGCCTCTTCTGGTCAATTTTGGATTACGCTGGAAGAGAAGACGGGGCTCCATTCTTTACTGGTTGTTGATAGTCAGGGCGGTGTCCGCCAACGCTACCAACATGCACCAACCCATTACCTCTACGTTTATGAATTGGACGAAAATGGTGGAGGTAGATTTATTCAATCTTATAACGATTTTATTGAGAAAAAAAAGTCTGTTTCCTTTTTTTATATCAATCCAGATGGAGAACAGCTCATCGATTCGACCAGTCTGCTCAACAAATATGAAGTCGATTTTTCCAACCTCCATGCCATGGGGCAAATTCAGGAAAGCCCGCATCACCACTGGGTGTTTAATGACTATAGCCAAAGAAAACTACAGGTCATTGAGAAAAGGACTGGACATGTAGTTGAACAATTGACCGATGAATTTCCAGCGCTTGAAGCGACTAATGACATGTTTTTAGATAACAGCCAAGCTGTCTGGATAGGCACTCAATTTGGGGTTTACCGTTTTAGTTTCAAAGAAACCCTTTTCAAGAAATACCTGAATGACCAGAAGCAAAAGGGGCATGGGAACCTGTTTGCCTGCCGCCAAATGACAACCGATGCCAACGGCCACCTCTGGGTTCGAGTGGAAAACCCAAAAACAGTCTGGAAAATTGACTTGGCCACCCATGAAGAAAGGGATGCCTATCAGAAATATCATGACCTCCCCTCTTTACCGCTTTTAACAAATACAGGCTATACTATTTTGTCGACGGGCAAGGGTGATATTATAGCAGCAGGAAATGGGTATATTGTCCGTTTTGACCCTTTGACCCATGCCTCTGAAAAACTGGATACCCGATTGTCGAGGCGGGGCATCTGGTCCTTTCATGAAGATAAATATGGGAAAATATGGTTTCATGACCAGCCCCATAATGAATTTGGCTATATTGAAAACAGTGAAGTCATTTTATTACCAGACAGATTGACCGAAACCAAAAACCCGTATGTCTATCAATATGTTGAAAAAGAAAACACGGATACCATTTGGTTAATTACAAGCAGTGGCCTTTTTACTTTCAATGTCAAGGCTAATAAATTGTTAGACCGCTATTGGAGCAACGGTAAAGGCAAATATTTCTTCCCTTTTGATAATGTCCACCACTTGCACCAAGACGATGACGGCACCTGTTGGCTGGCCACATCCGGCAACGGAATTGTACAGGTGAATTTATCAACAGATTCAATAAGGGTTCTGGGTCAATATACCCGGGCAAACGGCCTGCCCAATAATAATGTCTATGCCATATACGGGGATGATTTTGGTAATCTTTGGATGTCATCGGATTACGGGATTGCCAAATTCAACAAAGAGACAAAACGCTTCATTGGCTTTACGGAAAAGGATGGCATTACCCTCAATGAGTTTAATCGGGTGTCTCATCTTCAGGACGAAGATGGTCAAATTTATTTTGGTGGCCTAAATGGTATCACTGCGTTTCACCCAAAGGATTTTCAAAGCGATTCCCTTTCTATAAATGCTGTTTTAGCCATTACCGGTTTTGAGCAATTTGATGGAAATCAGAACAAGTTGATTGATAAACTGGGGCAATTAAGGCAGGACCATACCATTACATTTTATCCTGACGATCGTTTTTTCAGACTGGAATTTGCCTTGTTGGATTATAGCGGCACCACGAAAGGCCAATATGCCTATCAGGTAGAAGGCTTAGATATGGATTGGAATTACCAAAAGGAAAACACCCTCCGATTCAGTAAGCTCCCTTATGGAAATCATACCCTGAAAATAAAAGGCCAAACAATCAATGGCCATTGGTCAGATCGAGAATTGGCTATTAAAATAATCGTCCTCAAACCCTTTTACCTGCAAACCTGGTTTTTAGTCGTTTCACTTCTGTTCCTCTTAGCGAGCTTTTGGTTGTTCTTGAAATGGCGGACACGTCGGTTGAATCAACAAAAAATAGCGCTCGAAAACGAAGTTGTCCAGCGCACCAAAACCATCCGACAACAAAGTGAAGAACTGAAGTCTTTGGAAAAATTGAAATCCAGGTTTTTTGCCAATGTCTCCCATGAATTGCGAACCCCGCTTACTTTGATAGCCGGCCCAATCAATTCCTTATTGAATCGGGACAGTCAAAATGGTACAGATCGCAAACTATTACAGTTTGCGCAGCGGAACACCCAACAACTTCAAAAACTGATCAATGAGATTCTTGACCTGTCCAAGTTAGAAAACAACAAGTTGGAAGTGGTTGAAGAAGCCATTTTATTTTATCAATATCTAAAAAATGAAATGGCTCAATTTCATTCAGCTGCATCAAGCGACAACCTCACTATGAGGTTTGAATATGAAGCTGGAATGGATTTGAATATCCTTTTGGATAAAAGCAAATTTGAAAAAATTATCCATAATTATCTTTCCAATGCACTGAAATTCACGGAAAGAAATGGAGCGGTTTCATTAAAAGTTATTGAGGTGGACAATGACCTGCAAGTTTGTGTCACCGATGCTGGAAAAGGAATCCATCCCGATGATTTGCCACATGTTTTTGATCGCTTCTACCAATCAAAACAAGCGGACGCCAAGACAGAAGGGGGTACTGGAATAGGTTTGTCATTGGTGAAAGAATTGGCTGAATTGCTGGGTGGTAAAGTTTGGGTGGAGAGTGAGCTGGGGAAAGGGAGTGTTTTTTATTTTCGATTTCCGAAGAAGATAGTTGGCAGTTCAAATTTGGTAGAGATTCACCCCCCTACCCCCCTCAAGGGGGGACAAGACCCTACTCAAACTGTAAATGTGGGACAGGAGACCAAAATAGAAGAACTGCTTAACCAAAGTACGGATGGAGAATCCATCCTCACCATTTCCCAAAAGGAACGATCCATGTCTCCTCTTGAGGGGGGCAAGGGGGGTGAAAAACTGACAACCATCCTCATCGTTGAAGACAACCCCGATCTCCGGGAATACCTTCAATTTCTCCTCTCTGATTATCAAGTCATCACTGCCGAAAACGGCCAGGCTGGCCTCGATTGTTTACAGCAAACTGCAAGTTGCCAACTGATCATAAGCGACCTCATGATGCCTGTCATGGATGGGTATGAATTTTTAGAAAACATCAAATCTGACGACCGTTGGCGGCACATCCCCACCATCATGCTGACGGCGAAAGTGAATGCAAGGGCAAAACTCAAAGCACTCAGGATTGGAGTGGACGACTACCTAACAAAGCCTTTTCAAGAAGATGAACTGAAGGCTCGTATTAAAAACCTGCTCCGTAATTACCAGGAACGGATGGCTCTTTTCTCAGAAATCAAAAAGGAGCAAACCGAAAATAACGAGCCCGACCCACCTGTAATCGCTAATGTGGACGCAGAATGGCTCATGGAAGTTGAAACCGTATTTACCGATCACCTATCTGACAGTAGACTCAGTGTGGATTTTGCATCGAATATGCTCAACCTGAGTGAGCGCCAGTTCCACCGACGCCTCAAACAGCTCACCGGGCTAACACCCAATCAGTACATCCAAGAAATGCGTTTGCAACGGGCCAAGGATTTCCTAATCAATGGTGAATTCAGCACCGTGAAAGAAGTCGTTTCTGCCATCGGCCTCAACGATGTCCGTTATTTTTCTAAAATATTCGAAAAGCATTTTGGGGCGAAGCCCTCTGAGGTGCGTAAGTAAGTTTTCACCAACATTTCGACCTATCGAGCCCGAATTGGCAGTTTTACCCTACCAAGTTGGCAGGATTACCACACCTCGCCTGCCCGTCCTTTGTGCCAAGCATTAATCACCAAAGTTATTGAAAAGTCAGACTGCTGCACTGTCAGGTATCAACTACAAGAATTGCAGACAGTTTTTCGGTTATTAGCAATTACTTATAAACCCATATCATGAAAATAACGAAACCCCTATTTTTAATTGTGCTATGCAGTACAGTTCTCCAGCTATCATCATTCGCTCAAACCTGGACTCCTATGCCATTCACCACCAACACTCCAGGGGAATCCTTCACGATTTGTGATGGGAATCAGACAGTTACCATTGAGGACGATTTTGAAAATACAAACAGTACTGGTTCAGTAGGTATGAGTGGCACGAACAATACTGGCTCTTTTTCATTAAGTCAAGCAATGAAGATGAGGATTAATGATCCTGAATCTATTGGATCAAATAATGGTGATGATATTAGAGTACGCGCAGTAGGGCCCAATTCTTCATGGACTCCTTTTGGCACTGAGGCAACTGCAGAAAATAATAGAATTCGTCTTTTATTAGTTGATCCAATTGAAAGGTCATATGGTATTACAAACTCTGCATCCACGATATTCAATTTTACTAAGGTAGATAATGGCGGAGGCGGTGTATTTGTATATTATGACGAGGAGGAATGCGCGCTCCTACCCGTTGAGCTGGTACGATTCACCGCAGAAACAATAGGAAATTTAGCTGTCTGGCTCTCATGGGATACTGCTACTGAATTGAACAACGAACATTTCGTCATACAGCGCTCTGATGATGGCAAAAATTGGAAAGACCTCTCCGTAATTCCTGGGCATGCTACTTCTCAAGAACAACAATTCTATAATTATACGGATAATCAACCTCTGCCAGGCGTGAACTATTACCGTCTCAAGCAGATGGATTTTGATGGTGGTTTTGATTATTCACATATCGTCAGTGTAGACTTACGAAGCCTTCAAGACCTTACAAGCCTGAGCCTCTACCCTAATCCTACCAAAGGTTCCGTAACGCTTTCCCTTCAATCTGATTTTGTGGGTGACGCTTCCCTTGCCATATTCGATTTAATGGGCAATCAGGTAAGTAGCCAAATCCTATCGCTGGAGGGTGGAGCCTTCAACACCAATGTTGGAATTTCAGATTTGCCAGCGGGCGTTTATTTAGTGGATGTAACAGCGGGGAACGAGAAATGGCAGGAACGGTTGGTGGTGGAATAATGGTAAAATTGTTGGTATGTACAACGCCTGTCCATTGGTAGGGGTGATTCATGAATCACCGCTACCAATGAGTATGGTGCAAACTATGGATGTATCCCATCCAATATCTTTCAGTTGGTTTATCCATATTGGATTGCAGGCTAATATAGATGAAGCTGTTTCATAATCGATCTTTCATTTTCAATTCTTCCCATGTACCACATTCAACACCTGTACAAATGCGGGTACAACTTTCTTGATGCTTTCACGGGAGGCCATATAGATTTTTAGTTCACGTTCATTGTCAGAAATAACCACATCATTTTCCAAAATTTCAACGCCTTCCTTTCCTTCAATTACTTATATAGCAAATCCCGAAAATTCTCCAGGGTTGTTATCAGGCAGTAAACGCATGCCTCATTCAAAAAGCATTTTGGTTCAAAGCCTACTGAGGTGCGTAAGTAAGTTTTTTCCACTATTTCGACCTATCGAGCCTGAAATGGCAGTTTTACCCTACCAAGTTGGCAGGATTACCACACCTCGCCTGCCCGTACTTTGTGCTAAATATTCAACAACAATATTTATTCAAGAAACACAAATGCCTGCCTGACGGCAGACAGGAAAGAAAACACCATGAATGATCTGATCATCCTTATTGCAGCTATCATCACTTTGATCCTTTTGCATTTACCCGAAAAAGAAAAGTACAATGTTGACCCCGTCCCAAAAAACTAAAAAAGATAGACCGCTGGGCATTCATCATTTTTTAAAGTGAACCGCCCGGTGGTCTTTTGCCGAAGGCATCCCTTTGGGATGAAAAATTTTTCACTTTAAAAAATGATATGATGAAAATGAAAATATTCTCTTGTTTATTAAAAAATAGGTTTACCATTCCAATGGAAAAATCTAAAGACTTTATTTTATCAAAGTTGCTAATCTTTTTTTTCCTTGCCATTGGAGCAAATAACCTTTCAGCAGCGGCTATTTCTTGGGATGGTGGAGGAGGTGATGGCAATTGGTTCACAGCTACAAACTGGTCTGGAGATGTGCTTCCTGGTGCAGCGGATGATGTGACCATTTCATCAGCTGGGACAGTGACATTCGGCTCCAGTGCGACTATTAAATCCTTGCGTGTGAACAGCTCTACTTTGACGCTTTCTGCTTCTGGTATCCTGACCATCAGCGGCTCTACAACAGACGGTATCAGAACGTCTAACGGACATATAAATAACTCCGGCACAATAAAGATTGACAACATTGCTCATTATGGAATCAACCCTGGTGGGAATGGTACAATAACAAATTCTAATACCATTGAAATTGGAAAGAATGGGTCTATAGGTTTAGTGGGATTATATATGAAAAGTTCGAATTTTAATAACACAGCATCAGGAATGCTGACTATTGACCATACTCTTGTAACTCCCGCTTGTTTACTTGACAACCAGTCAACATTTACCAATGCTGGCACCTTTGAAATTGGACAAAATCACCAGATTGTAGGGGATGGTATTTCTAAAGAAGGTGATAACGATTTAGTAAATACAGGTACCATGAGAATAGACCGATGTACAACAAATGGAATGTTAATTGTTGGAAAATTTGAAAACCATCATATCTGTGAAATTGGTAAGAATTTTTGGGTTGGAAGTGTTGGAATTAAGCAGTTTAACAATAGTACATTAGACAACAAACTTGGAGCGGTTTTAAGCTTCGACAATGCTAATAATGGAATACAAGGTAGTTCCTCGGTTAATGTTACAAATGCAGGAACGCTAAACTTTGAAGACCTCACAAATGCCATGACCAGTGGCATAACCGTCACTAACACAGGCATGGCAGTAGTCGGCTCAGGACACACCGTACAGTTTCCAGGTGTTTTCGACAATAATGTGGGGGGCACTTTCACTAACAATGGTACTTTTAACAATACGGGTACATTTAACCAAAGCGGTACATTCACGAACAACAGTACCTTTAAAAATACTACAGGTACATTTAACCAAAGTGGTACATTCACGAATGCCTCAGGTTCTTTTATTGAACCTGGAAACTCGCCTGGCACACTGACCATCACTGGAGATATGTCGTTGGGCTCATCTACATTAGTCGCGGAAATAAATGGGACAACCGCAAGTTCTCAATATGATGTATTGAACATAACAGCGACAGGAACTATCGTCAATGGAAGTTCCAAGTTGTCCCTTGTTTTTGGATATACAGCTGCAGTTAATGATGCTTTCGACATCATTACAACTGGTACTTTGAGCGGTACTTTTGCTATGTCCGATATCAGTTTTTCAGGAGGAGATGTCCTAGGTGTCAGTGTTACCTATCCAGGAGGAGGGGTGGTAAGAGTTACGGTCACATCCATACTTCCTGTGGAGTTAGTGAAATTCGAGGCAGTTAACAAACATGAGGATGTCCTACTTTTATGGCAGACCGCCTCCGAAACTAACAACGAAGGCTTCGAAATACAGCGCTCTACCGACGGCTCTACCTGGAGCAACATCGCTTTTATAAATGGCCATGGCGCTACCCATAGTACGCAATCCTACACCTTCACAGACGAGCGGCCCCTATCGGGTATAAACTACTACCGCCTCAAGCAAATGGATTTTGACGGGCAGTTCGAGTACTCCCACATCGTCAGTGTGGAAATGAGGAAGGGCAGCCAAAGCATCAGCCTGTTCCCCAACCCATCCAAAGGCAGTGTCACTTTCTCGCTTGATACCGACTACTCCGGTGAGGCCACCCTCAAGGTATTTGACCTCATGGGCAGAGCAGTCAAAACAAGTAACCTTTTGCTGGAAGGAGGGCCTTTTACAACTGATCTCGACTTATCGAATTTGGTTGCGGGGATGTATTTGATAGAGGTGGAAATGGGGCGACAACAATGGCAGAAGCAGTTGATAGTGGAATAAAACAGACCAAAAAGCAGAAGTGACCGGGCAAATCTCGTATGCATGGTACGGCCCATCTATTAAAAGCGCATGCAACTGCATAAAAATAGTGGTTTGCAAGCCTTAAATGGCAGGATTACCACACCTCGCCTGCCCGTCCTTTGTGCTAAATATTCAACAACAATATTTATTCAAGAAACACAAATGCCTGCCTGGCGGCAGACAGAAAAGAAAACACCATGAATGATCTGATCATCCTTATTGCAGCTATTATCACTTTGATCCTTTTGCATTTACCCGAAAAAGAAAAGTACAATGTTGACCCCGTCCCAAAAAACTAAAAAAGATAGACCGCTGGGCATTCATCATTTTTTAAAGTGAACCGCCCGGTGGTCTTTTGCCGAAGGCATCCCTTTGGGATGAAAATTTTTTCACTTTAAAAATGATATGATGAAAATGAAAATATTCTCTTGTTTATTAAAAAATAGGTTTACCATTCCAATGGAAAAATCTAAAGACTTTATTTTATCAAAGTGTCTAATCTTTTTTTTCCTTGCCATTGGAGCAAACAACCTTTCAGCAGCGGCTATTTCTTGGGATGGTGGAGGAGGTGATGGCAATTGGTTCACAGCTACAAACTGGTCTGGAGATGTGCTTCCTGGTGCAGCGGATGATGTGACCATTTCATCAGCTGGGATAGTTACATTCGGCTCCAGTGCGACTATTAAATCCTTGAGTTTGGCAAACTCTACTTTGACGCTTTCTGCTTCTGGTTCTCTGACTATCAGTGGCTCGACAGGGATTGGTATCACAATGAGTGGTACAACAGGTCTAAATAATTCTGGCACAATAAAGATAGACAACACTGGTTCTCATGGAATCCATGCTAACGGTAACCATACAATAACAAATTCCAAAACCATTGAAATTGGAAAGACTGGAGCAATAGGTGGACAGGGGATATCTATGAAAAATTCGAGTTTAACTAACCAATCATTAGGAACGCTAAGTATTGACAATACTAGTTCCCACGGCATAAAAACTGATAACGCAGCATCCATCACCAACGCTGGCATCATTGAAATTGGACAAAACCATCAAATTAGTGGGAATGGGATTGAAAAATCAAGTTCTCCCGATATATCAAATACAGGTACCCTCAGAGTGGACAATTGTACCAGTGTTGGAATAAATTTGCAAAATGGAAAATTTGCAAACCATCATATCATTGAAATTGGTAAGAATGCTTCGATTGGAGGCCATGGAATTGTTGTAAAAAATGCTATGTTAGAAAACAAATCAGGAGCAGTTTTAAGTATAGATAATACTTCTGATGGAATACGAACTTCAAACGTAGCAACTATTACAAATGCAGGCACTCTTAATATTGGGCAAAATGCTGCTGTAAGTGGAACTGGAATAAATCACAATGGCAGTGCTTCCTTTACGAATTCAGGTACTATCACATTAGGCAACAGCTTTTCTGTTGTGAGTGGCATTAGTTCAAATACTGACGCACTTACAAATACAGGGACGCTGAACTTTGAAAACATCTTAGGAACTGCCATTTTAAGTGGGACAACAGTCAATAACACAGGCATGGCAGTAGTAGGCTCAGGACACACCATGCAGAATGCAGGTGTTTTTAACAATAATGTGGGAGGCACTTTCACTAACAACGGTACTTTTAACAATACAGGTACATTTAACCAAAGCGGTACATTCACGAACAACAGTACCTTTAAAAATACTACAGGTACATTTAACCAAAGTGGTACATTCACGAATGCCTCAGGTTCTTTTATTGAACCTGGAAACTCGCCTGGCACACTGACCATCACTGGAGATATGTCATTGGGCTCATCTACATTAGTCGCGGAAATAAATGGGACAACCGCAAGCACTCAATATGATGTATTGAACATAACAGGGACAGGAACTATCGTCAATGGAAGTTCCAAGTTGTCCCTTGTTTTTGGATATACAGCTGCAGTTAATGATGCTTTCGACATCATTACAACTGGTACTTTGAGCGGTACTTTTGCTATGTCCGATATCAGTTTTTCAGGAGGAGATGTCCTAGGTGTCAGTGTTACCTATCCGGGAGGAGGGGTGGTAAGAGTTACGGTCACATCCATACTTCCTGTGGAGTTAGTGAAATTCGAGGCAGTTAACAAACATGAGGATGTCCTACTTTTATGGCAGACCGCCACCGAAACTAACAACCAAGGCTTTGAAATACAGCGCTCTACCGATGGCTCTACCTGGAGCAACATCGCTTATGTAAATGGCCACGGCACCACCCTCGAAGCCCAATCCTACACCTTCACTGACGAGCGGCCAATGACGGGCATGAACTACTACCGCCTAAAACAGGTGGATTTTGATGGTGGTTTTGATTATTCACATGTAGTGAGTGTAGACTTACGAAGCCTTCAAGACCTTGGAAGTCTGGGCCTCTACCCTAATCCTGCTAAAGGTTCCGTAACGCTTTCCGTCCGATCCGATTTTGTAGGTGACGCTTCCCTTGTCATATTCGACCTATTGGGCAATCAGGTGGGCAACCAAATCCTATCGCTGGAGGGTGGAGCCTTCAATACCAATTTTGAAATTTCAGATTTGCCTGCGGGTGTTTATTTAGTGGATGTTACAGCGGGAAATGAGAAATGGCAGGAATGGTTAGTGATGAAATAAAGGTCAGATTGTTAGTAGGGGGGATTCATGAATCCCCCCTACTATTTGGACAGGCGTTCACTCCCTACCCTCCCCCTTTCTGTTGGAATTCAACTTGGGACGCAGGAGGATTATCAATTGCCTTGAAAAGTTCAGCGACTGGCACCAATTCTTCAGAACGAACCCTTTCCGTTCCATCCTTATCTACCAGGATCAGATAGAATTCGGCCCTTCCCACATCATAGTGCTCGTACATCCTGCGGAAAGTTTTTGGATCATGGAAAACGGCGATCCAGATGTCCCGGTCTTCCACACCCTGCTTTTCAGCGGCAAGCCATTGGCGTTGGGTGGTCAGATTGACATTGGTGGAATCATCGGAAAACAGCAGCAACCGACGGATGCGCTGTGCATCGGCATGGCAGAATGCCAGAAATAGGATGATGAGTGTGAAGCAGTATTTCATTTTGAAAGTCGAAGCCTCTTTTTTTGGACAGGCAGTTACCTTTAAGGTGGAGGGACAAAGGTACATGAGAGGTAGCTACCTAACCTCATTCTAAGCAAAAAACTGCGCCAGTTGTTGGTTATTGAGCAGAATTGGTATTTATTGGGAGTGCAAGAGCCAAAGTTTTTCGGTAGTGTTGCCAAATGAATGATACCTATTTTTATGCTTGAAGAATCGATCCTGGCCAGCCTATTTCCAAGGGGTCATGACCCCTTGGGCTGAACAAACCTTGGTATTGCTGTTTTATTCTTCGTTAAAAATCACACTCAAAATCCGAATTCATGAGTTTGATCTATGCAATAGATTTAGCAGGAACTTTCGTATTTGCTGTAAGCGGAATGGCGACAGCCACTGAAAAAAAGTTTGACCTATTCGGAGCAAGCATCATTGCTTTGGTTACTGCTGTCGGAGGGGGAACTATCCGTGATTTATTGATTGGTAGTCAACCCGTTGGGTGGTTGCTGGATGTAAACTACCACATCGTCATTGCTTTAGCCATCGTTCTAAGTTTTTTCTTTCTTAAACAGATCATGAGGCTGCGCCGGACGCTTTTTTTGTTTGATGCGATTGGTATCGGATTGTTTACCGTTTTAGGCCTAACAAAAACACTGGAGATGGGGCTTCCCGCAACGATCGCCGTAATCATGGGTGCCATATCGGCCTCTTTTGGAGGAGTCATACGTGATATTTTGTGCAACGAAATCCCATTGATTTTTGGAGAGGAAATTTATGCCACAGCATGTCTGGCAGGAGGCATATTATATCTGTTGCTCACAGAAATAGGACTGGGATATGAATGGAACCTCATCCTTACTATCATTTTCGTTGTTGTTATTCGGATATTGGCGGTGAAACGGAAATGGTCATTGCCGAAGGTGAAAGAGAAATGAAAAACTTCTTAAGAAAAGTACTGCGAATCCCCAGATTCGCAATAGTGTATTAAACAATCAGTGCGAATCTGGGGATTCGCAGTACAGTATATTCAGCTTATATGGGAAAATTAATGACTTCTCTAAATGACTCGCTCCAAGCGTTTATTGAAAAACAGCATCTATTTTTTGTGGCCACTGCTGATACTGATGGTCGTGTAAACGTGTCACCAAAAGGAATGGAAAGCCTGAAAGTGTTGGATAAAAACAGAATTGTCTGGCTCAACTTGACTGGCAGTGGAAACGAATCGGCTGCACATGTACAGGCCACCAGCCGCATGACTTTGATGTGGTGTTCATTTGACAAAACACCCTTGATACTCCGGGCTTATGGAACTGCCAAGACCATTTACCAAAATGACGAAAAATGGGAATCTCTAATCCCACTATTTGCAACCCATTTAGCTCCCCGTCAAATTTTCGATCTGACTATTGACACTGTTCAAACTTCCTGTGGGTTTGGCGTGCCCTTTTTCAGCTATGAAGGAGAGCGTAACCAATTGGACAAGTGGGCAAATTCAAAAGGCGGAGAGGAGGGAATAAAAGCTTATTGGAAGGAAAAAAACATGGTCAGCCTGGATGGTAAACCTACTGGAATGATTATACCTGATTGACGACCTAAGCAATTTCTTAAAGAACAATAAACAAAGTACTGCATAAAGAAATATTACCTTTGCGGATAAGCCTGCACGATTGAAACCCTACCGAATTTTGATAACAAATAATATGAATACACTTCCTTTTAGGCAGCTACTTTCAATACTCCTGTTTTTTTCCATCTCACAGGTATGCTTTTCCCAAATTTGGTTAGAAGATTTTAATTCCTATGCTGATGGAACTACCCAAGCACCGCCGAAGTGGACGACCATTGCCACTGATTGTGATGATGGCGGCAACCTTAACCTTGGCGCTGGCCAGAGCCAATGGGGAGTCTGGAACAGTAAGTTTACGGTAAATGATATTGAGGGATTTCCGTGCTGTAATGGAGGACTAGATGGAGGAGGAAATGATAATTCTTGGCTCTCGGAAGTCATTGACCTAACTGGATACTGTGACATAAGTATTTCGATGGCTGTTGGCGCAGATGGTGTTATGGAGTGCGATGCAGCCGGAGGCCCCATATTTGGCTGCACAGGTAATACTCCTCCAGACAACAGCCATGACCAAATCGTGGCAGAGTACAACCTGGATGGTGGCGGATGGACTCAATTCGGTTATATCTGTGGTGATATGGGTCCAAGTGTAATAACTGTGCTGGGCTTGAATGGCAGCAACGTCCAGGTACGTTTTTTTGCTGCTAATAAATCCAATTCCGAATATTACTATATAGAAGATATTGAAGTAGATGGAAGCCCAGGTACTGTTCCAACATTTGCCCCAATCGGCCCTCTTTGTGAATTAGACCCGCCAACGGCACTGCCTGGAGTTTCCATTGAGGGCATTACAGGAACTTGGGATGTTGGTTCTTCTTTTGATCCTACCGGCCTTGGTAACACCACGACAACGATCAATTTTACGCCCAATCCTGGCCAGTGTGCATCAACAACTACCATGGACATTGCTGTAGACGCAGAAATCCTGCTCAACCCTGCTCCCATCGGTCCGTTTTGTACAACTGACCCTCCTTTTGCGCTTCCCACCAACGTGGATGGTGTAAATGGAAATTGGTCAGGTATAGGTGTATCCAACAATAATTTTTCACCGGGCACAGCAGGCGGAAATGTAACTATTACATTTACTCCGGATATTGGCGAATGTGCTTCTCCAGCAGACCTGATGGTAGATGTGAACATGCCCGTTTCGCCAGTTCTTGGATCAGCTTCGCTCTGTGATATTGACCCTTTATTCGACCTAACAACTTTGCAAGACCCCAATTATCCCAGTGGAACATGGGCAGGCAATGGCGTGACTGGTTCGAGTTTTAATCCAATGGGGCTTGGGGGACAGGTCGTCAACCTGACCTTTACCGCTTCGGCAAGCTGCACGAATGTTGCTGCCACTACGATTACAGTAACATTGGCCGAAACACCAACACTCGGCACCACCTCACTTTGTGAAGATGATGGCTTATATGATTTGAATAACATCATCGACCCAAATTTTCCATTGGGAACCTGGAGCGGACCTGGCGTGTCCGGCAATTTTTTCAACCCCAACAACCAGAATGGGAATGTGATGGTAACTTTTACGTCAAGCACAGCTTGCGTCAATCCTGCCACCACTACCATAGTTGTTATGCCAAATACAACCCCTGTTTTACAGGAAACCACAGTTTGTCAGAACAGCGGACTCTTGGACTTGACAACATTGGAAGATCCACTTTATCCTGGAGGGACATGGAGCGGGCCCGGCGTTACAGGAACTGACTTTGATCCATCCAACCAAATTGGGCCAGTTGTACTGACCTACACCCCAAATGAAAATTGCGTGAATTTAGGCATGACAACCATTACCGTTGAACCACAAGCCACCCCTCAATTGGGTACTGATAATATTTGCGAAAGCGATGGCATTTATGATTTAACACAAATACAAGATCCACTTTACCCCAATGGCACCTGGTCAGGTGATGGCGTAACGGGAAACATGTTTGATCCTGTTGGCCAAAGCGGGCCTGTAAATTTAACTTTTGACCCTTCGGGAAATTGCACTTTTCCAGCCTCTACCATAATTATCGTCAGCTCGGCAGGAACGCCACAATTGGGAACGGCCACGATGTGTGAATCGGATACCATTTTCAATTTGGTCAATATCCAGGATCCTCAATATCCGAGCGGAACTTGGTCAGGCATGGGTGTGTCGGGAAGTGATTTTGATCCTATAGATTTAGCTGGAAACATTGCGCTAACTTTTTTTCCGACAGGTAGTTGCGTGGATACTGCAACTACTTTTATAACCGTCGACTCACTCGGCATCCCACAATTGGATACCGCAGAGGTGTGCGAATCGAGCGGAATATTTAACCTAAATAACATCGCTGATCCGAATTTCCCTGTCGGGACATGGAGTGGTTCAGGTGTCACTGGCAACAACTTTGATCCAGCAGGATTGAGTGGGGAAATTGATTTGGTTTTTGCACCTTCGGCAAATTGTGCCTTGAATGATACAACTTTCATCGATGTACAATCCCCAGCCATTCCAATGCTTGACTCGGCTACTTTATGTCAAAACAACGGCTTGTTTGACCTAACCTCTTTAAACGATCCTAATTATACAACAGGCACATGGAGCGGTCCGGCTGTGAGTGGTAACAATTTCAATCCTGCCAACCAATCAGGCAATGTAACGGTCACTTTCACGCCTTCGGCAAATTGTACCAATGAAGGAAATACGATCGTGAATGTGAGCGCCGCTCCGACGTTCTCCAATCAAGATGAAAATTGTGACCAACAATCGCAGACTTTCACCGTCAGTTTCAATATTTCTGGAGGGACACCACCTTATATAGTTGATGGCGATACGATCATGGGCAACAGCTATACATCAGCGCCTTTTCCCAGTGGCACAAACTATTCGATTTCTCTAGATGACATTAATGGTTGCGGTCCTGTAAACGTAAGTGGTTCAGCAAATTGCAACTGTGCAACTGACGCTGGCACCATGGATTTTAGCATCGCACCTTTATATATCTGCGAAGGAAATAGTGTCAGTGTAGAACATTTGGGAGATGAGTTTTTGGATGCAGATGATGTTTTGGTTTTTGTGATGCACGATAGTGCAGGAACACAATTGGGCAACATATTAATAACGAGTGATACTACGGTGATTCCATTTCCTAATGGCGCTGTGGTAGGCACCACCTACTATATTTCAGCAGTTGCTGGAAATAATGATGGCAATGGAGGAATTGACATCAGTGATATTTGCCTATCCGTATCTCAAGGCCTACCTATTACTTATTATGAATTGGACGCAATATTTGGTCCTGGCGACACCATTTGCCAAAATGACTGCCATCTTCTTGATGTAACTTTTATAGGCGTGCCTCCATTTGATTTTATCTCGGTCATACTTATTGATGGGGGGATTTCTGAGGTTAGGGACACCTTTGTTGGGCATCCTTCTAATAGCATCCAATTGAATATTTGTCCCGAAGACTTTGGGTTTGAAGGCGGTTTGCTGGAAGTCTATTTAGGTGAAATAGCTGATTCTAATTGTGCAACGCTTAGTTCCGATGATTCGCAATTGATTTTCGTCACTAATCAAACGGAAGAAGACCTCTCTCCTACGCTTTGCCCTGGCGAGTCAGTTGTAATAAATGGAACACAATACGACGAGAACAATCCAATCGGTACGGAAACCTTCATCAACGGCGGATCGAATGGTTGTGATTCAGTCGTTAATATCAACTTGAGTTTTCATCAACCTGTTATTGACTCTATCATCCAAACACTTTGTACGGGTAGCAGCATTACCGTGAACGGGACGGTTTATGATGAAAGTAACCCAAGCGGAACAGAAGTATTGGCAGGCGCAAGTGCGAATGGCTGTGATTCCTCCATTGTTGTCAATCTTAATTTCAACAATGAAGTATTTTCAAACCTAAACCCAACGCTATGCAACGGGAATTTTATTATAGTAAATGGAACGATATACGATACTTCTAATCCTTCTGGCTCAGAAACATTTCCCAATGGAAGTGTACTTGGCTGTGACTCTACCGTAATCATAAACGTGGCATTTTTCCCGCCAGCTACCAATAATTTTTCCCAAACGCTTTGCTCTGGAGGAAGTATCATTATCAACGGGACGGTCTATGATGAAAACAACCCAACTGGTACAGAAATCCTGCCTGATGCAAGTGTAAATGCCTGCGATTCAATCATCAATGTCAACCTGAATTTTGAAAACGAAGTCAGTTCGAATGTGACGCCATTGCTTTGCCTTAATGATTCTGTTATCGTCAATGGAACGGTGTATGATTTTCAAAACCATACTGGCACTGAGACGATTCCAAATGGCAGTTATTTGGGTTGTGATTCTGTAATTTTTGTAGCACTGGATTTCTATCCACCTTCATTTTTGATAATTGAGGATGAAATGTGTGCAGGTACAAGTATCACTGTAAATGGAACTGTATATGACGAAAACAATCCCATTGGACAGGAATGGATTATAGGTAGCGCTTCTACAGGTTGTGATTCTTTGGTTAACATAGCACTTTCCTTCATCATCGAAGTTTTCGGCAATTTAGATACGACGCTTTGTCCAGGTGAATCCATCACATTGAATGGGACGATTTATGATGAAAATAACCCTACCGGAACAGAAACGATCATAGGTGGCAGCCAAATGGGCTGCGATACGGTCATCACAGTTACGCTCGATTTTTATCCACCTGCGGTAAATACAATCGATGACTTTCTATGTCCTGGAGGCAGTATTATCGTGAATGGGACTCTTTATGACGAAAACAATCCGTTCGGATCTGAGGTACTGCCAGGAGCAAGTTTGCTGGGATGTGATTCAATCATAAACATCAGTCTTGGATTCTATCCAATTACACAAGGGAATTTCGATGGGCCAATTTGTACCGGCAGTAGTATTACCATCAATGGAACCATCTATGATGAAAACAACCCAACCGGCACCGAAGTATTCCCGAATGCAGCTGTTAATGGTTGTGATTCGACCTTGCTGGTTAATCTATCCTTTGTGGATGAAGTCATTTTCGACCTAATCGACACCCTCTGCTTCGGAGAAAGCCTGACGATTAACGGCAATGTCTATGACGAGAGCAACCCTTCAGGTTCAGAAACATTTCCTGGAGGAAGTTCATTTGGATGTGATTCAATCGTCACCGTACAGCTCGAATTTTATCCAGAATCAGTAACAATAATTGAAGAGACGCTCCTGCCTGGATCTTCAATCACGATCAATGGTATTATTTACAATCAAGCAAATCCAGCTGGTGTGGATGTGATTCCGAATGGCAGTTATACTGGTTGCGATTCTACTATTATTGTTAATATCCTTTTTGATGGAGAAATATCAATCGAGTATATTGCTAATCCACCAGCATGTGAATTCGGCAACGATGGATCCATTATTATCGAATCAATAATTGGCGGGCAAGAACCTTACGTAGTTGGAATCAATGGCGGCAATTCTATGCCTGTAGTTTCTTTCCCTGTCGTATTTGACAACCTTGATGTCGGCTTTTATTCTTTGACAGTCGTGGATGCATTGGGTTCCATCTTTCAGGAGGATGTCTTCCTTCCAAATCCAACGCCGCCCATCTTTGAATTGGGAGATGATATTTTCTTGGAATTAGGAGAAAGCACCATTCTTGAACCAAGCCTTGGCTTCACCCCAGCTTCCTTTCTTTGGGAACCAGATATTTTTCTGGATTGTACAGACTGTCCAGCTCCGTTGGTTTCACCAACGGACGACGTTACCTATACACTCACCGTGACTGATCTTAACGGTTGCATTTTTGAGGATGGAATAAATATATTTGTCAGTAAGGCCAGGTTTGTCTATGCTCCGAATGCATTCAGCCCAAATAATGATGGTCGCAATGACGAGTTCACGCTGTTTTCAGGAGATCAAGTTTTGAGGGTCAATAGCTTACAAATATTTGATCGCTGGGGAGCGCTGATGTTCCAAAATTTCAATTTCGAACCAAACAACCTATCTATTGGATGGGATGGCCGTCACAAAGGGAAAATGATGATGCCTGGGGTTTACACCTGGTTTGCGGAAATCGAATATCTCGATGGAGAAATAGGGGTGCTGGAAGGAGGGGTTACGTTGATTAGGTAGTGGAATTGGAATGGGCTGCTTTTTAGGGCCGTTTCATGTATCAATTTGCTAAATCTATCGGATTTAGTAAATTTAAGATCGATGACTTACAGATTTACTAAATTTTGAAAATTTAGTAAATCGAGCCTTTTAAATCAGCACCTGCCAAATCAAAAAAATGACAGTCGCTGGTTTAAGTCTCCTGACTTAAACCAACGTCTTTTTTTTCGGCGGTTATATATTGAACCTCAATAATCCCGGGGTTAGTGAGACAGAGCCATTTCACAAGATTTGTCAAAGAACCAAATTTAGCAAATCGAGCCTTTTGAATCAGCACCTGATAAATCAAAAAATGAACCTTCTCCAAACTCACCACTTATACCTAACTGAAAATACATTTCTCAAAACAGACATATCAATTCGCCTATTTCGGCACGTTTAAGTCTAATCATCAAATCCGGTAGTTTATTCCTCAATAATTTACTTTTCAATTAATTATCCTGATGTTTCTCAAGTTGCTTTAAACTTGAGAAACAGTTGTTTAAATCTGAAAAAATGAAAAAGCAACCGATTTTATTGGCTTTCCTCACTATCATTTTGCTTACTTCCTGCAACAAGGACAAAGTAAAAAATCTCGAAAACCAGTTAACCTTAAAAAATCAGGAAATAGAGCTATTGGAGCAGCAGATCAATAATTTGCAAAATACCAATACCAGCTTGCTTGATCGAATGGCTGACCTTTCCATCATCAGCAAAACAGGCGCTGAAAGTATCAATGAGTCCTTGAAATCCCTGTCTCAGCAATACGGTTTTATTCAAGATTTAACTTCTAAAGTTCAATCGAAAGATTCCGTAAATATGGCTTTGGTGATGAACCTCAAAAGGTCACTTTTCGATATCAATGACGAAGATGTTTTTGTGGAAGTGCGGAGTGGATTGGTGCATGTGTCCATTTCCGATAAGCTATTGTTTGAATCGGGAAATGCCAAAATCAATTCGAGGGCTGAGAAAGTATTGGGCAAAATAGCAAGTGTCGTCAATGACCATAGCCAATTGGACATCATTGTGGAAGGTCATACGGATAATGTCCCCATTGAAAATTCCTGCCTTTCTGACAATTGGGATTTGAGTGTAAAAAGAGCAACATCGGTGGTTCGTTATCTGGAGCAAAACCATTATGTCGACCCAGCAAGAATGACTGCTGCTGGCCGTTCAGAATACGATCCAAAATCTGATAATTCTTCATCTACCGGGAGAAGCTTAAACCGCCGAACAGAGATTGTGATTACACCCAAATTGGATCAGTTTTTTAAATTATTGGAAGCGCCAGCGGTGAATGGATAATTTTTTTTTCAAAAGGGTGGGAATCGAATTCCCACCCTTTTGAAAAAAAAATCATATTGGCTCTGGCACGATTTGATCAATCAATCGACTGCGGCAATTGGAAGCAATATTATGGAAGAATCCAGCGCTCAGCTCTGAGAGAATGAAGATTGGATTGTCGAAAGTGACTTCTGTATTTTGATAGGAATTTTCACTGCTAATGATGACGTGGGTAAATGATTCTAATTTGCGGAGCAAGACCAAAATAGAGGCGCCCAAATTGCGGAGATAAATTGCATAGAGCCGCTCTTTTTCCACCCAATCAATATAGGAAATGCTGATCTGATCCTCGATCGTCTGACTGCTTTGGGCAATCGTCAACAGCAACCGTTTGATGTTTTTATAATTGTGGAGGATCAATTCCTCTTCGTCCAGCCCAACGCCATTACCATTTTTATATTCAAAAAGATTTTGGGTCTTAAAAGAAGCATTCAGGAAATCAATGCCGTACATTCCTTCATAGTCATTATCGTCAAGATCTTGAAAAGTGAGCGTTTCGATGAGGTATTCTATCCGGTTGACTTGCGTGATAATTACATTGTTGAGTCGATTTACCTCGTAGTCAGCTTTAATTTTCAATAACTCCCTTTGTTGGCTCCGTTGGTCATTTCGCATTCTCCAAAATAGCAAGATCACAAGAAAGATGGCCATGGCCGAAAAGAAGGAACTCACAGCACCAAACATCTCCCCCACATCCCCATAACTCTGAACACCGGAAGACTTGAGAGAAGGAAAAAATGACTCGGCTATTTTAGGTAATAATTTTACAGAGGAAAGCCAAACATAAACCACTAACAGAAACACAAATACCCCAGCAACTATTGGTAGTAGCTTTCTCGACAAATCATTGATTTCCTCGTATTTCATGGAGATTTATTTAATTCTATACTAATCCTTGACACTTCTATAAAAAGAAACTAAACGGGAAGATGGACGGAGAGGTTACCTTTTCTTATTATACTTTCGTAAATATGTTATAGGGAAAATATCGAATGCAATGGCTGGTCAATAAAAATTTTAATGATTGATTTATTCTATTAAAAAGGTGAGAATATGAGCCCCAAATCAACCCACTACTGCTCGTTCAAGTCTCCTGACTTGAATGACATATCATTAACGCCTCTGGCGTTTGAACGCCAGAGGCGTTATGGTATTGGGTTTCAGCCTAGAGTCTGAAACCAGCGACAAATATTGTCTTGGAGATTTTTTCGAAAACTAATTTTTCCACTCTTCAGGCAACTCAACCCCTCTACTGCCATGCTTGTCAAAATATTTTACAAAAGCATTGGCGGTAAGGCTACCAAACACATGGATGAATTCGGAAAAAGGCTCTTTCACCCGATCCTCCAGACGCTCCGTCAAGCGGAAAAGGCTTTTTACAAAATCAGGAAGTAGACTACCCAGGCAACCTGGAGCGACTATGACGCCTAATTGGGAAGAGAGTTCTGAGCCGTTCAAATGATGGATCAATAAAGGCGGTAATTTATGCACTCGCTCGGGCAAGATTTCGAAAGCAAAATTGAGCAGTGCCTTGGTCAGCAATTTACCTTCTTCAGATTCTCTTGATTGTCGCTCCAAAATAGCTTGTTGTAGCTGTCGAGCATTTTCCAGATTGGACGGAAGCAAGTCTTCATCAATTCCCATCAAAGCACCAATAGCAGTCCATGTGTGCAAATAAGCTTCTGTCAACGATTCACTTTCTTTGATGCCAAATTGCTCCAATGCATCGGTGATGACAGAACTGAAAGTCAGCAATGTAATGGCCATATCTTCCTGATTAATTGGCACTCCGAGTGCAGCTGCGTCCCATTTATCTTTTGGAGTAAACGCACGAATCGCCGCATGTATCAGCCTAATTTTCTGGATGGCCTGAATACCTTTTCCACCTGGCTTCAATGCTCCTGGTTTCATCACCTCCAATAAAAATTGTCCCGTCTCTGCTACCCTTCTGGCAAAAATTTGATGACCATCGGTTTTGTTTGAGAGCCGGCCAGTTTGCACCAGCACTTTCGCTCCATTGGCGCAGGAATAAAGGATCGGTAATGAGCGATAGTACAGGAACACCATGAATTTCGGCCCATGATCCAGAAAGAGTTCGTTAGCGAGTTTGACTTTATCCCAATCTGCCCATGCAGGAAGTTCGTTGGTTTGGAAAAGAAAGTCTTTGGCTGCCTGTGGCAAATCCGCAACTGGCATTTCGATTTGGCCAATGAGTAGGTCAAAAAGTTTCTTGGCCTCGGCAGGCCCATGTTCAGCGATTATCTTTTGCAAGGTTTCATCTGCCAATGGATCGCCGAGCTGGCGCTTGGCGTTGAGGAAGGTGGGAGATATTGGGAGGATGAGGGGCATGGGACAAGCTTAAGTTTTTGACAAAAAAAAAATGGAATCAATTACAGCAGATTTATTCTCATTCATTTCTTAACTCATTTTGCCAATTGGATGGGTTTTCTATTGATGCGAAAACTTTATTTTTTCTTAACTCAAAAAGCACTTTTTGAATAGCAGCTTCATCATAATTCTTTTTGAATGAAATGCCGCTTTCTGTAGTCGCTTCTAAATCATGTACAACTTCAAGAGCAGCTTCATCTATAGTATCGTATGAAATATTCAGCCGCTCAAGCAATAGCAAAAGCATCTTTAAATCTTTTTCCTTATTGACTTCCAAAATGAGTTTCATGACGGAAAAATTTTAACCAAATGTAAGGTTTTCTCACAACTTCTCCCCCAAATACCTCCCTGTCCAACTATCCTTCACCTTCGCCAATTCCTCCGGCGTCCCCTGCCCTACTAAGTGGCCGCCATCCTTCCCGCCATCCGGCCCAAGGTCGATGACCCAATCGGCAGATTTAATGACTTCGAGGTTATGCTCCACGACCAGTACGCTGTGACCATTTTCAACCAGCGCATTCAAGGCATCAAGCAGCTTTCTGATATCGTGGAAATGAAGTCCGGTCGTTGGCTCATCAAAAATGAACAAGATGTGTTCGCCCTTGCGGTCTTTATTGAGGAAACTGGCCAACTTTACACGTTGTGCCTCCCCACCAGAAAGTGTGCTGCTACTCTGTCCCAGTTTCACATAACCCAACCCGACATTAAAGAGCGGTTGAATTTTCTTGATAATGTCGTTTTGATCGGAAAAGAAATCAAGTGCTTCTTCCACGCTGAGGTTTAGGATTTCATGGATGTCTTTGCCATTGTAACGAACATCCAGAATCTCAGGCTTGAACCGTTTGCCTCTGCAGTCTTCACATTCCAGTCGAACATCCGCAAGAAACTGCATTTCAATGACTTGCTCTCCTTCGCCCTGACAAGCGTCGCAGCGGCCACCATCCACATTGAATGAAAAATAGCCGGGCTTGTACCCTCGTATCCTGCTCAATTGTTGACCAGACATGAGACTCCGAATGCTATCGTATGCTTTAACGTAGGTGACTGGATTGGAGCGACTTGATCGACCAATGGGACTTTGGTTCACCATTTCAATTTGTGTCAAAGACTTTAAATCACCTGTTAGTTCTTTGTGTTGCCCGGGTGTTTTTGTGGTTGGTTCCCCAAAATGGGCTTTCAAAACCGGAAACAAAATATCTTTCACCAGAGTCGTTTTGCCACTGCCACTCACGCCACTTACAACCGTAATGCAATTGAGCGGAATTTTAACATCCACATTCTTGAGATTGTGCTGCCTAGCGCCTTTCAATTCCAGCCATTTCACTGCCTTTCTGCGCTGTTTTGGCACTTCTATTTCCATCCGACCTGTCATATATTTCGTGGTCAGACTTTCAGTCGCCTCATCAAAAATATCTTTGTAAGGCCCTGCAAATACAACCTCTCCACCATGAATTCCAGCAGCAGGCCCGATATCAATTAAGTAATCTGCATTCTTTATGACATCCTCCTCGTGCTCCACAACGACCACCGTATTTCCCATATCACGCAGGCTTTTCAATACTTCTATCAACCGACCAGTATCACGTGGATGTAGCCCAACACTGGGCTCATCAAGAATGTACATGGAAGCGGTCAGATTGCTACCGAGCGTTCTCGTCAAGTTGATACGTTGAGTCTCTCCACCAGATAAAGTTGACGACAATCGATTGAGCGTGAGGTATTTCAAGCCGACATCACACATAAACTGTAAGCGGCTGGATGCTTCAAACAACAAGCGCTTCGCTATCACTTTTTCATTTTCTACCAATGGATTCGGCAACTTGGACTTGGGGTTTTCCAATTCTATAAAAAACTCCAACAACTCATCAATTGGCATTTCAACCAGATCAGAAATGGCTTTTCCTCCAATCTTCACATTGTTGGCTTCCGGGCGTAATCGGCCACCATTACAGGTAGGGCAAATTGTGCGACCACGGTAGCGAGCCAGCATCACCCTGTTCTGGATCTTGTACAGCTTTTCTTCTAATTCTTCAAAAAATGTATTGATGCCATTGAAATGTTGATTGCCGGTCCAAAGCAGTCGTTGCTGCACCTTGGTCAAATCTTGATAAGGTGTGTGAACCGGAAAATCAAATTGGTGGGCAACTTGTAAAAAATCCTCCAGCCAGAGTCCATATTTCTCTCCAGACCAACAAGCTACAGCACCTTCATAAACAGATTTAGTTGGCACAGGAATCACCTTGGTTGCAGCGATGCCCATTACTTTACTGAACCCTTCACATTTTGGGCAGGCACCGTATGGATTGTTGAAATTAAAAAGCTGTGGATTGGGATCGGGAAATTCGATTCCATCCAGTTCAAAACGGGTATTAAAATGTTGGACGAAAGATTGTTTTGAGTTTTGAGTTTTGAGTTTTGAGTTTGATGTCAGGTTCTTATTCTCCTTACTGTCAACCTCTAACAAGCATTCTCCTTCACTTTCATATAATGCAGTTTGTACGGAATCAGCGATGCGTTTTTGATTTTCTTCGTCTTCTTTTTTAACTACAAATCGATCAACCAAAATACGTACATCTACCCCTTTATATTTGTCAATCGTTTGGGAAAGATCAACCCTATCGTCCTCCAATAAATCCTGAATTTGGTGAAGATCGTTTTCCCAAAATACCCGCGTAAATCCTTTCTGCAAAAGTAGATTGAATTCCTGCTCTAATGTCCGGTCTTTGTATTTAACAGGCAATGGAATAAACAATTGCACTTTTGTTCCTTCGGACTGTTTTTGTATAAAATCAACAACATCAGTTACGAAGTGTCGCTTTACTTCTTCACCAGAAACTGGCGAATAGGTTCGCCCTATACGGGCATATAAAAGCCGCAAATAGTCATATACTTCCGTGAGAGTCCCTACTGTCGACCGAGCGTTACTGGTACTCACTTTTTGCTCAATGGCAATGGCAGGGCAAATGCCTTTAATGTAGTCCATATCTGGCTTTTTCATCCTGCCCAAAAACTGGCGGGCGTAACTACTTAAGCTTTCCACATACCGTCGCTGGCCTTCCGCATAGAGGGTATCCATTGTGATGGAGGACTTGCCGCTACCTGACACGCCCGTCACCACAACAAGCTGATTTTTAGGAATTTCGATATCCACATTTTTCAGGTTGTTGGCCCGAGCACCTTTGATGTAAATGCTTTTTCGGATAGAAGCCTTCACCTCCTCACTTTTTACTTTTTCCTTTTTACTTTTTACTTTAAGAATGGTGGGTTGGTTTGCCATGAATTGATTGCGGTTGTTGGCGGGAAACAGGAACGGGCTGTTCAACTGCCTACTTTAAACTTTTGCCTTTTTACTTTTTACTTTAAAAACGTACGGTCTGGATGCTGGGTAAGTAACAAGGAAGCGAAGTTAGTGTTTTTTCCTTGCTATAAAATTCACTCCGAAAAAAAAGTATTCTTTAAGGAAGTTGTTTGACTTCCAAATGCGCTGTTCCCTTGCCACCACTTCTTCAATTGGCTTTTTTTCAAAAAAGTTAGGTGGAAATAATCGGACAAAATGTACGCTTTCTTCATCCATTTGAAAGCCTGCTTTTTCAAACTCCCTTTTCCAGACTTTATAAGGTCGGATATTTTCATTGCCCATCAATACTTTTCGCCCTAACCCTTCGTCGTAATATTCAATAATTCGGTTGCTACCTCTTTGCTTATAAAGCTTCATTCGCTGCATGATATTATTCCCATTTTCCTCGACTCCCAAAAGGAAGCCACCAGGCCGGAGGGTTTTATGGAAAATATTTAAACTCTCATTCAATGGCTCAAGATGGTGCAGTGTATCCTGCACAATGATGATGTCTTCACTTCCTAGCTTTATTGGTGCATCAAAAATATTTTCATAGCTCGCTTTCACCAAATTCATATCACCATGTTTCGACCAATACTTAAGTCGCTGAGGCAAATGCTCATAATAAAATTCCAGGGTGCTGCCATGTGAAGCAATGCCATTCAGCGCCAAAAAAATCTGAGTGGTAGAGTAGCCGCTGCCTACATCCCAGATATTGTAGGATTGATTGATTGAAGGCTGGAAGGATTGTATTTGGTCGATGACGTATTGGAGGCGCTGGCAGAAATAAGCTTTGCGGAAATTAAACTTTGCAGGGTCATCGTGAAATTTATAATATTCACGAAGTTTATCATGCTGTTTTAGCTCAATCAGAAAAAGATCAAAAAATTCGTTTACGGTCATTTGCTTGAAGTGAAAATTAAATAGAGCGGCGAAATTACCAAGTTAAATGCATTCATTACTTTTGAATTGAATTTGGTATTTCCTCAAAGACATTCCAGAACCCTATTAACAATGAAACTGGCTTTCACTTTTGTTTTCACAATACTAATGCTCACTCAATCGCCTGCCCAGCATTCAAATCCATTTTTACAAACCAGTGATGATGGCAGGTTGCAACTCACCGAAGAAGGCGCTTCTCATTTTGCCCAACTGGCACTTGCCTGTATCCAGCATGAATATCCGAACAAATTGGGTCAAGTGCTCAATGATGCGAATGAATTAAAAGAACCGCAGGTCCTTCATCCCGCATTTTACGGTTGCTTTGACTGGCATTCTTCCGTGCATGGCCATTGGATGCTGGTACGCTTGCTCAAGCAGTTTCCAAATATGCCTGAAGCTGAGGAAATCAGGAAAAAGCTGAGACAAAATCTAACTGGAAATAACATCGAAAAGGAGGTCGACTATTTCAAAAATGCCAATAAATCGTGGGAACGGATGTATGGTTGGGCGTGGCTGTTAAAACTTGCCGAAGAACTACATTTCTGGAATGATACAGATGGAAAAGAGTGGGCAAAAAATTTATCTCCTCTAACAAGAGCAATCGTAGAAAGGTATATGGAATTCCTGCCAAAACAAAGTTATCCAGTGAGAACAGGCGTCCATCCAAATACTGCTTTTGGACTTTCTTTCGCTTGGGACTACGCAAAAGCCACAGGCAATTTCACTTTCCAGACGATTATTGAAAAAAGGGCGAAGGACTACTATTTGCTCGATGAAAACTGCCCTGCTGACTGGGAGCCAAGTGGAGAGGATTTTTTATCAGCCTGCCTGGAAGAAGCCAACCTCATGCAGCGTGTTCTACCAGAAGAAATTTTCAATCAATGGTTTAAGCGGTTCCTTCCAAAAAAGAAAATTGCCCAGTTTTCCTATCCAGCTGATGTCTCCGATCGCTCAGATCCCAAAATTGTCCATTTGGACGGACTCAACCTAAGTCGTGCCTGGTGCCTGTATGGTATTTCTCCTAAATTAAAGAGCAAAAAAATTCGAAGGAAAATGCTGGCTGCTGCACAAAAACACCTTGAAGTTACCATTCCAAATATTGCATCTGAGCATTATGAGGGAACACATTGGTTAGCTTCATTTGCAGTGTATGCGTTGTCGCTAGAAGAATAATGTAGGCTCAAAGTGATTTCATTTGGTTTTCAAGGGAAATAGGTGTCGGACACTTTTCCAGATTAAAGAAAACGCAGAAAATAAGCAGCACTTTTTTAAAGCCATTGATGTGTCCGACACCTTTCAACAAATGAAATCATTCAGAACCATAATGTAATTAGATTGCTATTCAAACGCATTTTCTTCTGATAGATCATCTTTAAATTTTACATTTATCCCTGATACTTTTAACCTGCAATAAAATGTAGGATTCCTTTCCCTTAACCTTCAAAAAAGCATTTATAATTAAATTGCTGTCTACGTATGACCAAATATTTACAAATTTTAAAAGCAGTCATCCTTATTTCATTCACTGGATTGAGTGGAAATATTTTGGCTCAGAAAACGATTACAGGCACTATTACCGACGCACAAAATGAAGAGCCTTTGATCGGAGTGAGCATCTTAATAAAAGATAGCCAGGGGATTGGAACTATTACGGATATTGATGGCAAATTTGAGCTAACCGTTCCAAATAATGATGCAGTCTTGCTGTTAAGTTTTGTTGGATATGAATTGAAGGAAGTACCCGTTGGGAACAAAGATGTTCTGGATATTTCTCTAGGAGCAAATTTACAGCAACTGAATGAAATAGTTGTTACGGCATTGGGCATCAAGCGCCAAAAACGAGAGATTGGATATTCAACGGAAAGCTTTGATGGAGAAGAATTGGTTCTTTCAAATGCTCCCAACGTGGTGAGTGCCTTGAGTGGAAAATCAGCCGGGGTGCAGGTTACCACGGCAAATGGTGTAGATGGAGGCACCACTCGATTTACCATTCGTGGAAATAATAATATTGATGCCAATAATCAACCGTTGATCGTAGTGGATGGTGTGCCACTTGAAAATGATCCGGGCCTTACGAACGTGGGTCGTGGAGTAGACTGGGGATCGGCTATCAACAACATCAACCCAAATGACATTGAAGACATCAATATACTTAAAGGGCCAACAGCATCAGCGCTTTATGGCTCAAGAGGAGCCAATGGTGTCGTCTTAATTACCACAAAAAGAGGAAGAAAGCAGAAAGGCATCGGCATCAGTTACAATGTGACCCACAAAATGATCAACCCTTATTATTACAGGGATGTCCAGAATATTTATGGGGCAGGCGGCCCTATTAGTTTGCTTGAGCCTACCCTACCAACCAACGATGAAGGGGTTTACATTTATCCGGTTGAAAATCACGCTATTGATGGGCCAATGGGACGCGGAACTACCGAATCATTTGGTTTCTATTCCACAGGTGTTTCTTGGGGGCCTCGAATGGAGGGCCAGCAAGTTCTTTGGTGGGATGGCGAAATGCGATCTTTCGATCCGCAACCCGATAACCTCAAACAATTTTTCAGCAATGGCCATACAACCACGCATAACATTTCCTTTTCTGGAGGAGGGAAGATGGGTTCAATGAGAGTTTCGCTCACTCGAACGGATCATGAGGCTATTATACCAAATAGTAATTTTGATCAAACGACTGTCAACTTAGGTGCTCGACTTGATATTTCTTCCAAAGTTCATGCGGACATTTCCATGTCATATATCAATTTTAATAGGCTGAACAGTCCAACGCTTGGCGACAATAATGAAAGCTCATTTGGAAAAGGTATTTTATACAGCTGGCCACGGAGTTACAAAGGATTGGAAAGAGAAATCAACATTCTTCCAGACGGTACCAGAAATGAATATAATGGGCAATATCCTTTTACTTTTTCACCACCTCACCTTTGGTGGAACACTTATAACAACAACACTGAACTGAGTCGCAATAAATTGATTGGCGCATTGGCATTGACTTATGAAGTAACTGATTGGTTGAACGTGACTGGAAGGATGGGTACTGATTTTACCTTAAATCAATTTGAAAGCAGAAATAAACCCACTGATAATCTTGGTATTTTAAATGGCTCTTATTCTAATGAGTTGAGAAGAGATATTGTAAGAAATAATGAATTTTTGATAACAGCTCATCGTGATAAATTTTTGCATCCCAGCATCAATGCAAGCCTCTCTTTTGGCGGCACACAATGGAGTCGAAACTTATATGGATTGAAAGGAGCAAGTGGAACATGGGCTATTCCGTGGCTTTATAGTTTCAACAATTTCGACGATCCTTTGACCGTACCTATTTCAAATGAATCAAATGACGGAAACACAACGAGGCAGTATGAAAAGAAAATAAATTCACTATATAGCTTCTTGAATTTGAGCTACGATGATTTTGTTTTTTTAGAATTAACTGGACGTAACGATTGGACGTCTTCTCTTCCATCTAGCGCAAATTCTTATTTCTACCCTTCCGGTTCTTTAAGCTTCATTTTGACGAATGCATTCGATATAAACCTCGATTGGTTAAGTTTTTGGAAAATGCGTGGTGCCTATGCTCGAACAGCCTCTGATACTGATCCTTACTTGGTCGATTTTGTTTACTCAATTGGAAATTTCGGCGGCAGTCAAACGGCTTCTTTGCCAGGCACCATTCCTCCAATTGCCCTCAAACCACAACAGGCGAACTCTTATGAGTTCGGTGCAACCTTCGGTTTTTTAAATGACAAAGTGAATCTTGACCTCACCTATTATTACATTCAATCTTACGACCAAATCTTAGATTCTCCCCTACCCTCCTCCTCTGGAGCAAAGGAAATCAGAATCAACACAGGGAAACTGGAGAACAAAGGCATCGAGGCTATTTTGGATATTACCCTGATTAAGAATCGAAATTTCTTTTGGCAAACAGGTCTAAACATTAGCCGCAACCGAAACTATGTAGTAAGTCTTGGTGAAGGTGCGAAGCTTCTTGAACTGGCGGATATTTGGGGGTTAAACGGCCCCGCCATTGCTGTAAGGGAAGGTGAGGAATATGGTACTATAGTCGGCTACGATTACGTCTATCACGAAACCACTGGCCAGCCTATTTTAAATGAAGACGGATCATTGTATAAAATTTCAGAAAGTCGAGTGCCTATTGGAAATGCTTCTCCTGATTTCACTGGAGGCTGGACCATGCGATTTGGTTATAAAGGCCTTACGCTTAGCACCTTAGTTGACACCAAATGGGGTGGAGACATTTATGCTGGGTCGTATGTGATAGGGCTTCAAACTGGCCAAAGCCCGGAAACATTGCATGAAAGAATGGGTGGAGGATTACCTTTCACCGATCCTGCTGGAAATGTTCGAAATGAGGGTGTGATCTTGCCTGGCGTATATGAAGATGGAACTCCAAATACTGAGGTTGTTCATTATTATTTCAAATACATAGGTAATACCGGAGGATGGGGACGCTTCATTTCTACACCTGGGATTAAAGAAAATACGTGGGTCAAATTAAGGGAGGTCGCATTGTCCTATGTATTTCCAGAAAAAATCAACAATAAAACCAAAATCTTCCAAGACCTAACGCTTTCGATTACGGGTAGAGATTTATTCTATATCTACACGACCTTACCTGACAATATTAATCCCGAAGGATCGAATGGTGCAGGCAATGCGCAAGGGTTGGAATGGGCTTCGTTCCCTGGTGTGAGAAGCTTTACGCTTGGATTGAATGCATCATTCTAATTTATGATTGACGAATACATGATTTTTGATTTTTGAAGGATTCCGAGCGACAAGCTAATTCTAAAATCTTCATTCATGTATTCTTAATTCTGAAATAAAAATGACTTTGATTTAAGCGTAAAAAGAATAATAACTAAAAAACCAAAACAACCATGACCCACTTGAAAAAACCAATAACGGTCAATAATATCGAAAATAGGTTAATTCAATTTGCTTCAAGGATTATTGACTTGACTGAAGCGATGCCACATAAACCGGCTGCAAAACATTTAGGTGGACAAATTTTACGATCAGGAACTTCGCCAGCTCTAAATTATGCTGAGGCACAAACTGCTGAATCAAAAAAAGATTTTGTTCATAAAATGAAAATTTGTCTAAAAGAATTACGAGAAACAAATGTGTGCTTAAAGATTATAAAAATGCGAAGTTGGTTTAATATTGAAAAACTTGAACCTCTTCTTATGGAAAACGAAGAACTCATTTCAATTTTTGTTGCTAGTGTAAAAACAGCACTTAAGAATGGGCGATGACTTTGATTTACGGTTGATAAATACATGATTTTTGATTTTTGAAGTACCACGAGCACCAGATTAAATCTAAAATCTTCATTCATGTATTCTTAATTCTGAAATAAAAAAATGAGATACTTTTTTTTAATATCAATTTTCCTTTTTGCCTCCTGTACTAAGGATTTTGAGGAAATAAATAAAAACCCTTTTTCGCCTACCCAAACGGATATTGGGCCATTATTCAATACAGTTATCAGTTCCTTGCGATTGGGGTGGAATGAACAGTTTTATATGCATAATGAGACGCTTTATGGCCTCACTCAACAAGCTGCAAAAACTGCTGTAGGGTTTGATAATATTACGATTGGAACAGAAGAAGCTTGGGGCAATTATTACAAAGCATTGGCGCATATCAGGGAAATTGAAAGGCGATTGGATGAGATGGAAATTGAAGAAGAAGCCATTAATAATGTCAGGTCACAGTTAAAAGTCTTGACAGCTTATAAGACTTTCCGTGTGACAGATTTATTTGGTGACATGCCTTTTTTTGACGCTGGCAGGGGCTTTGAAAGCCTTGATTTTGCAAGACCAAAATTTGACACACAAGAGGATATTTATAAATTTTTATTAGAAGAGCTCAAATGGGTAGAAGATCATATCAATACATTTCCAAATCCTGAAACAGCGAATGGAACCGCTTATTTGTCGCTCGGAAATTTTGATAATCTTTTTAACGGGAATATGATGCTTTGGCGAAAATTTGCAAACTCGCTTCGCCTAAGACATGCTATGCGGATGGTTGAAAAAGAGCCTGCTCTGGCGACTTCAATTATTCAGGAAATTATTGAAAATGACTTGCCTGTCATAAAAGAAAATGAAGATGTAGGGATGTGGCCTGATCAACAAGACTGGCGGAATGAAGGAGTTAGCTGGACCTTTCGGGAACATAATAAATTAAGAATGGGCAGCACCATTTGGAGTTGGCTTTCTGAAAATGATGAAAAGGACGGAAGCGGAATATTTGACCCACGTGCATTTATTTTTTATGAAACAAATAATTTGAATGAATGGGTTGCATTTCCGCAGGTACCTCCTGCGGGAACAGAGCCTTCGGGCGGTATTCCTTATGGACAACATCGGGATATCAACTATGCAATAAAAGGGGATGCAAATATTTATTCGCCATTTAATTATTATTTAATTCGGGATGAATCATTTATTCCGGAAATAATACTAACAGCAGCCGAAGTTGGATTCCTAAAAGCAGAAGCTTATTTCCGTGGACTGGGCGTACCAATGGATGAAGGAAATGCTATGGCTGAATACACAACATCAGTTGTAGCCTCCATTAAATTTTGGCAAAAAATGGTGACCGGTTCTTCTATCTGGACGAACGGCCCGACAATTCTTTCTGAAGGCGAAATCTTTGCTGTGGTGAATCAGCCGAGGCTAAATATTTTTACTAATGACAATAAATTGGAAATGATCTATGCCCAGCGATGGATAGATGCTTTTCGACAACCCTGGGAAGCTTATGCGCTTTGGCGTCGAACCAACATGACCCCTCGTACTGGCGACGCACCTGCATATTATCGATTTTCTTACCCACCCTCTGAAGCAGAGAATAATCCTGATAACTGGTCTGCACAAGTTGGCCGCATGGGCGATGATTCTCCGGCTGTGAAAGTTTGGTGGATGAAATGAGACGTAATGATTAATGATTAATGAAACATAACAATTAAAATTAAAATGTAAATAAAAATATAAACCTAATTATACTGTACCTTAATAGGTTTTCTGCAAATGAAGGAGGTTGATAATAGGTTGATAAAAAGTTTATTAAGGTTGATAACCAATTTTTTATCACCCCTTATCAACCTATATATCAACAAGTTTGATTTGCACATCTGTCCCTTTGGAAAAACCTAAAGCGGCCGAGTATAGCATAGATTTAAAGTTCCTCTTTTTATACAAAAAAAAACAGTTTCCATTTTCATTTTTATTTACACAAATGATTAATGCTAAATGCTGGAAAATAAATAGAATTGATAATTACTTTTTCAGCAAATGGTTACAAAATTTTGAATATGAAAAACATCCATCTACACTTATTTTCTTTTTTACTGGCTTTTGCATTTACTTGCTTGAATGCTCAAACCAATCAATATCTTCATTTCGACCGAGTCGATGACTACGTTGAAGTTCCAAATGCTTCTCAATATATTGCCAACTCCAACGAGATCACTTTTGCGGGTTGGTTTTACCATGATGAATTGGCTTATGGCCAAGGAATGATGAGCATCCGTGGTGGAGGCTCTGGTGCAGGTGAAATGTATGTGATCCAATTGAACAATGGAACGGTGGAATGTAGACTTATAACTACGAGCGGCTTTCATGAGGTTGTTGCTCCTGCATTTAGTGTAGTTCCTCAGACCTGGCAACACTGGACATGGACTTATGATGGCAGTTTTGTTAGGCTTTTCATTAATGGGAATTTGGTTGGCAGTACAGCTGCATCGGGGACAATCACTTCCACGAATAAACCATTTACCATAGGGAAATGCCTGCTTGGAGGATTCAATTTTGTGATGGGTGGTCGTGCGGATGAAGTTTCATTGTGGAATAAAGCATTGACTCAGCAAGACATCCAGGATATGATGAACGATGAACTTACAGGTATGGAGGATGGCTTGCAATTGTATTACAAATTCAATCAGGGCGTTCCGGGGGGAGATAATACTTCTATTTCAAAATTGGAATGCGAAACACCAAATAATGATGGTGACCTTCTAAACTTTGCACTTACAGGCGATGAATCCAATTTTGGAGGTGTTTTAGATAACAGCTTTCAAGCCATTACTTTTCCTCAAATAGCTAATAAGTTGATATCGGACCCACCTTTCCAATTATTGGCAAGTGCAAGTTCTGGACTACCCGTTTCTTATGAAATAGTATCAGGTCCAGCCACATTAAATGGTGACATGGTCACTTTGGATGGTGTACCGGGAGAGGTCACTATAAAAGTCAGCCAGCCTGGTGATGGAACCTACGATCCCGCTGTTGATTTATTCAACACTTTTCAGGTTATTGATCCTGCATTAAATACACCTTTCATTGATGGCCGAAGTCCGTTAGCTGGAGATGTTTATGTTCCAACTTTAAAACCTATTCAATTAGCTGCCATTTCAAATATTGCCTATCCAGAGTTGTTTTCGGTAGACGATTTAGTATTTGAAATCAATGGTGATGAAATTATACCAAAGGATTGGGGAAACGAACATTATACGGCCTGGTGGGCTCCTCCAGCTTATGGCAGTTATGATGTAAACATAAAAGCGACCAACAATTTTGGTGCGACTTCAATTGAGACCATAAGTATAAATGTTGTTGCGCAGGCAGAAGACCTGACTGTTACAGCTGTTGATGAGGTTTGGGCAGATGTAAACAATGGTGTGGTGGAAGTGGAAGCAGAACTGCCCAGTTTTCTTGGAGCGTATGGTAATATATCTGGCTTCCTAACGATCGGATGCCCTCCAGGCGGCTGTGATCCTTGGGATAGAATTTCTGGCTTGGAGGTCAAAGGACATAATGGAGAATGGTACGAAATCATCCGATACATCACTCCATATGGAGTTGCGTGCAACAGTAATATTGATCTGACAGATTTCATGTCAGTCTTGCAAGGCAAAATTAGATTCCGGGTTTATCTCGGTACGCTGGGAAATGGATTTCTCTATTCTTTAGATTTAGATTACACGCCAGGTATTCCAGATCATCCTTATAGTTCAATTACTGAATTGTGGAAGGAGACCTATAATTTTGGAAACCCAGCTAATTTACAACCTGTCCCCGATCGCAATCTGCAATTTCCAGACAATGCTGCTGCAGCTAAATTGAAACTGGTTTCTTCTGGTCATGGCTGGGGTGAGAATAATACGGGTAATGCAGCTGAATTTCATAACGATACACACCATATTTGGGTAGATGGTGTGGAGACTTTTGAACAAAATAATTGGGAAGATTGCAACCCAAATCCAGATGGTTGTTCTCCTCAAAATGGCACTTGGTTTTACGACAGAGCGGGTTGGTGTCCTGGGGCCATTGCTCCATGGTTCGATTATGATATGAGTTCTTACATCAGCAATGGAGATATTCTGATGGGATATGTTTTTGATGAAGATTATATTGATTTATGTAATGCCGATAACCCAAACTGTGTGAGTGGGGTGACCTGTCCTAATTGCAATGATGGTTTCAATCCGCACTTAATTGTGTCCTGTTACATGATCACGAATGGTGATGTTCCTTTGGATGGTGCCCAAGTCTTGAATACGGGGGATGCATTGGAAAATGGACTTTCATTTAAAGCATTTCCAAACCCAACTTCTGGTATTTTAACTATCGAAATAAATGAGCCTGTAAGTCAATTAGGCATCCGTGTATTTAACGCTGTTGGGCAAATCATAAAGGTGGTTGAAGAAGAATTTCCTTCATCCAAAACGACGGTTGATTTGACAGGCTTACCAAAAGGCTTTTATTCAATTGAAGTGAATACTGAAAAAGGAGTGGGTATTCAAAAAGTGATTCTGGAATAGTCCTGTTGAAATATGATTGACGAATACATGCGAATCAAGGTTTAACGGCGCAGAGCGCCAATCCCCATTGGTAGGAAGAATAATAAACAGATAAGCGGCGCAGAGCGACGCCCCTCTTGTTTCTCGCTTTGATTAGCCAAGGGGAGCGTCGCTCTGCGCCGCGATATGCCTCATTTTACGGAGCTCTACCAAGGGAAAAAGTCGCTCTGCGCCTTCCGCTCTTGATTCGCATTTTTCGTCAATCTTAAATCACTCATTTTATTTCTTCCAGTCTACCGGAAAAATTTCAGGCACGAAATCCCATAGCACCGGCAATAAATAGTAGGTGATGGCTGTCACCAATATTATGGATAAAATATTCATCCAAATCCCAGCTTTCATCATATCTGGAATCGTCAGATAACCCGACCCAAATACAACTGCGTTTGGCGGAGTCGCCACAGGCAGCATGAAAGCGCAGGATGCCGCAACCGTTGCACCAACCATTAAAATATAAGGATGTACATCAATCGTTATTGCCATTGCAGCGAGCACAGGAAGTAGCATTGCTGTTGTTGCCAAATTGGAAGTTATTTCTGTGAGGAAATTGACGCTCATCACAATTATAAGTAAAATAAAAAGCAGCGCAATTCCCTGTAATAAACTCATCTGTTGACCGATCCATTCGGCCAGTCCTGTAGATTGAAATCCTTCCGCAATAGCCAACCCACCACCAAACAAAAGCAGAATTCCCCATGGTAATTTAACTGCTGTTTCCCAATTAATTAATTGTTCCTTTCTTGATTTTGCCGGAATTAAAAACAAAAGAATTGCACCGAACATGGCAATGATGGTATCATCTATCTCTGGGATAAATTTTTTCAATAAAAAAGAACGAGAAATCCATGCAATTGCCGTCAATGCAAATACAACCAACACCATTTTTTCTTCGTATCTCATATTGCCTAATTGCTGCATCTGTTTCACTATTTCCGCCCGCCCGCCAGGAAACTCTTTTTGGCTAAATTTAAAAGCGTAGCTTGTCAAATATTTCCAACAAATAAAAAGCAACAGAACAGAGATAGGGAGGCCAAAAACGATCCATTGAGAAAAGGTAATCTCGATCCCATAAGTTTTTTTCACCACCCCTGCCAAAACTAAATTGGGAGGGGTACCGATTAGCGTTGCAATACCGCCAATGGAAGCGCTGTATGCAATAGCCAACATGAGTGCTTTTCCAAAAATAAGATTCTCGTTTTCTTTGGTAGAAGGGTTATCACGCAATTGAGCCACGATGGCCATTCCGATGGGTAGCATCATCACGGAGGTAGCCGTATTCGAAATCCACATGCTCAAAAAAGCAGTCGCTATCATAAATCCAAGGATCATGCTGCTCACATTTGTTCCAATGAGATTGATGATATTCAGCGCAATCCGTTTGTGCAAATTCCAGCGCTCGATAGCAATAGCAATGATGAATCCACCGATATAGAGAAATACATACTTATGCCCAAATGCAGCGGTCGTTTCCGGAAGCCCCAATCCCCCAGAAAGTGGAAACAAAATAATAGGCAGCAGAGCTGTAACAGCAATCGGAATAGCTTCCGTGATCCACCATACAGCCACCCATGCAGTGCTTGCCAAAATGGCATTTGCTTTCACGCTCATTCCTTCTGGATGGAAAAAACGGAGGATCAAAAAAAACAATAATGGTCCTGCGACCAGGCCAATCGATTTTATTGAAAACTTCATGTGGCGAAGGTGGAGAAAAAGTTTGGTTTGGCAAAAACGAAATCTTATGCAGTTAAAATTGGATTCAGTTACAGGACTTATATGTAACTGAATATTACGCAGATGGATCGGTTTGGCATAAAATGTCCAATCATTTCTCATCTGATAATTTGCGGAGCAACAATGCTTTTGTTTTTGGCAACGCCATTGCGTGCTCCTAATAGGTTTTTTAAAGGGGCGGTTAGCCCGCCCCAGGCGGGCTAACCGCCCCTTTAAAAAACCTTTGGGCCGAGCAAGATGGACGCAAATGATTGGGTGATGATCCGGCCCATTTTCTTAAGAGATGGATAACCATACATAGCACTTTGCGTAACTTGAGTTATAAATAATTCCATTCCTTACATTTGCTGAAATCAACCTTCAATCCATGAAATTTGGTAAACTTCCATCAGTTGATAATGTAGATTTTACGCTGCCTTCCGACCCAATAGAAAATGCATTGCATTTACAAAAAAGCAAGTCTGAGAATGCACCGAAAACGCTTTACATTGGAGCTACTGGTTGGGGTATGAAGGAGTGGGTGGGCACTGTTTACCCAAAGGGTGCAAAACCAAAAGACTACTTATTTCATTATGCGCAGCAATTCAATACAATTGAATTAAATTCAACACATTATGGAATTCCGAATGAATTGACCATTCAAAAATGGTACGACCAAAGTACTGATGATTTCAGATTTTGTCCCAAAGTGCTGCAACGCATCAGTCATAGCCGTGGCTTGTCACCGGATGGCCCGATTAATTTGACGAAACAATTTTGCGAAGCGATGAAAGGATTTAGGGAGAAACTGGGGCCATGTTTTATCCAGCTCCCGCCGTATTTTGGTTATGATCAATTACCCATTCTGAATATATTTCTTGAAAAATGGGCAGAATTTGACATTCCCGTAGCCGTGGAGGTTCGCCATGAAACCTGGTTTGAAGCAGCCGAAAATTTTGACCCATTGGCACTTGCATTGCGAAATAAGGGTATGTCCACCGTAATAACGGATGTGGCTGGCCGCAGAGACGTTTGCCACATGCATTTAACCTCCGATGAGGTTGTAATCCGTTTTGTTGGAAATGGCCTGCATTCAACTGATTATGCAAGAATTGATGCATGGGTTGATCGGTTGTCCAATTGGTTTGAAGCTGGCATAAGAAATGCCTATTTCTTCACGCATGAACCTGATAATATTCTTGCCCCCGAATTGGCTGTTTATCTCTATGAAAAAGCGAAGGAAATAAGTGGTGTGATAACGAGAGGGCCCGATTTGTCAACCCCCAATCAAGATTCGCAAATGTCATTATTTTAAGATTTGCAGGAAATTCACTTATTTTACAACAGGCCTTACCACCTACATACTACTATGTCGAAACAAACAGCAGAAAGAACAATCGAAGAAGTGTCGAACAAAAATTATCCTTTAATAGACAGAGATATCAGTTGGCTATCGTTCAACTATAGGGTGCTTCAAGAGGCAAAAGACCCTACTGTTCCACTATTGGAACGTCTTAAATTCCTCGCCATTTACTCCAATAACTTAGACGAATTTTTCAGGGTTCGAGTTGCCAGCCACAGGAACTTGATACGGGTAGGTAGAAAAACGAGGCAAAAATTTGATTTTGACCCAAAGGCAATCCTCAAACAAGTCACTAAAATTGTTGATAAACAGCAAGTTGAGTTCAGTGAAATATTTGAAAAACAGATTGTACCGGAACTGAGAAATCATTGGATTATATTGAAGAGAAGGCTCGATTTGGGAGCAAAGCAAAAGGCATTTGTTGAACAATATTTTGACGACCATATGTGGCCTTATGTTCAGCCTGTACTTTTGGTGAAAGGAAAAATCCGGCCTTTTTTGAACAATGCCTCTTTGTACCTGATGGTTCACCTGAATGATGCTGAAAAAGACAAGCGCTATTATGCACTTGTAAAAGTACCATCTGACCACCTTCCAAGATTCATCCGCTTGCCATCACTTAATGGTCGAAGAGAGATCATAATGCTCGATGATATCGTACGACATTCATTGATGAGGATGTTTCCAGGATATGAGATATTGGACACCTATTCCATCAAATTAACTAGGGATGCGGAGCTATATATTGATGATGAATTTTCGGGTAACCTCATAAACAAGATTCGCTCAAGTTTGGATAAAAGAAAAGTTGGGCCACCTTCCAGATTTATTTACGACAGGGAAATGCCTTCACAATTGCTCGATTTTTTGATTGAATCTTTTGATTTAAGGAAAGAAGTCCTTCTTACGGAAGGCAGGTACCATAACAATTTTGATTTCTTCAAGTTTCCAGATTTTGGATTGGACAAATTGAAAAACAAGCCGCTTCCGCCTTTGAAATATGCGGCACTGGAAGATGCGCCAGATTTTTTCGAAGCGATAAAAGAAAGAGATCATTTAATCGCCCCACCCTTCCATTCATACGAGTCTGTCATTCAGTTCTTTGAGCAGGCTGCAAAAGATCCGCTCGTTACCCACATCAAAATAACGCAATACAGAGTAGCCCGCAAATCCCGTATCATGAAGGCACTCATTGATGCAGTGAAAGCCGGCAAACAGGTTTTTGTTTTCATTGAAGTAAAAGCCCGTTTTGATGAAGAAGCGAATCTTGATTGGGGAGAGAGGTTAGAACGGGAAGGCATACATGTGCAATATTCAATGCCCGGCCTGAAAGTACATTCCAAAATGGCGCTTGTCAGACGACATGAGGTGGATGGTGTGAAATTTTACTCCTATTTAAGTACAGGCAATTTTCATGAAGATACCGCCAAAATTTACGGCGACTTAGGTTTGTTTACAGTTGATGAAAGGCTGATAGGAGAAGTAGCTCGACTATTCACGTTTTTGGAAACCAACAAACGACCACAACATTCCTTCGAGCATCTGATGGTCGGTCAGTTCAATCAGCGTCAAGAACTCGAAAAGCTTATCGACAAAGAAATAAAGCAAGCTCAAAAAGGCAAACCATGTGGGCTAACACTAAAAATGAATGGCATTCAGGATGAGCGAATGATCGAAAAGCTCTATCAGGCCAGCCGTGCAGGTGTGCCCATAAAAATGATCGTTAGGGGAATTTGTTCATTAGTCCCAGGTATACCCGGACATAGTGAGAATATTGAAGCCATTAGTATTGTAGATCGTTACTTGGAGCACGCACGGGTTTTCATCTTTCACAATAAGGGTGAGCACCTTATTTATCTATCAAGTGCAGATTGGATGACCCGGAATTTGAGTTGGAGGATTGAAACTATTTTCCCGATTTATGACAAACATCTTCAAAAACAAATTTTGGACATAATAGACCTTCAGCTCAGGGATAATGTAAAAGCGAGGATTCTTGATGCAGAGATGAATAATTTTTACAAACAAAATGAAAACGATATTGCCATCCAATCACAAATCGAAACTTATTTCTATTTAAAAAGACTCGAAGATCAGATGAAAAAAGAAAACGAGTATGAAGAAACCCATAGTAGGGGGGATTCATGATTATGAATCCCCTACTATTCATAATCATGAATCCCTCCATGGTTGCATGGTTGCATGGTTGCATGGTTGCATGGTTGCATGGTTGCATGGTTGCATGGTTTCATGGTTGCATGGTTGCATGGTTGCATGGTTGCATGGTTGCATGGTTGCATGGTTGCATGGTTGCATGGTTATTAATGCAAATTTCGAAAACAATGAAACAGTGAAACAATAGAACAATGAAACCATGAAACCATGAAACCTAGTTAACATTTCCTTCTTATCTACTCCGTTTTTTTAAAAAAATCATAACCTCTCTCCTGTCTTACTTAACATTTTAGTGACGTCATGTATTTGTTCGATGCAACGGCCTTAATCAGCTTTAGCATTTTTCAAATGGCGGAAGTTTCAGGAGAACACGTTTTTCAAACTTCCTTAAAATCACTGCTTGTTATGAAGACATTACTGAAAACCACCACCTTCGCAATAGCACTTATTTTTTCAAGTAACCTGATCGCTCAGGAAGTATCTTTTGGGATAAAAACAGGGGTTCAAAATGCCAATGTCAAAGTGCCTGGGTTTATTGATGACATATCTGTCCTGCCTGACTTTAAGCCAATCACCACATTCAATGCTGGAGTTGTCTCTGAGATTTCATTTCATGAAAATTTTGCCATTCAACCTGAATTGAACTTCACGCAAAAGGGTTTTCAAATAAAAGAAGACTTCGGGCTTGATCTATTTAATATTCCATTGCCACTTGGCGTAACTGCCATCACCAAATTTAATTATCTGGAAATGCCATTGCTGGCAAAAGCAAAATTCGGAAACGAGAATGCCAAATTCTACCTCGTGGCTGGTCCCACATTCGGCTACACCCTCAGCGGCAAACTCGATACACGTGCCAGAATCCTTTTTGAAATTGATGTTTTTGAAACAGCCATCGATTTGGATGCTGTAGGATATGAAAGGTTTGAAGTCGGTGGGATGGCTGGTGCAGGTGCGTCATTCAACGTTGGCGGCGGCAACCAATTATTCTTTGATGTACGCTACTCTCACGGCTTCACCCAACCTTACGATATTCCAATTGTAAGAGAACGAGTACAGCACAACAGCATCGGCTTGAATGTCGGCTTTATGATGCCAATAGGGAAAGGTGGCTCGCCGAGAGCTTAAAACAGTTTAAAGTGACTAGCGACGAGAGCAAAGTGATTTAAAACTTTGCTCTTGTCGCTCTACTCTCATCACTAATAACTTACCCTATAAATCACATCTGCAAAGTCATCGGAAATCAAAAGTGAGCCATCCGGCATATGTTCAATATCGACAGGGCGACCCCACGGTTCATCTTCTTCCACATCCAACCAGCCATCAACAAATGGTTTGTAACTTGTTGATTTTCCATTTTCTATTGTCACCATCATTATTCGGTAGCCAGACTTTTTGCTCCTGTTCCATGAACCATGTTCTGCAATCAAAATCTGGTTGTTGTATTTTTCAGGAAACATTGCACCCGTATAAAATTCCACACCGAGCGGAGCAACATGTGCCCCTAAATTCTGAGCAGGAGGAGTAAATTGGTCACATGAACGTTTCTTCCCAAATTCTGGATCTGGTGAATCGCCTTGATGGCAATAGGGATAACCGAAATGCATACCATCCTGAGGAGCATGATTCAGCTCACAAGCAGGCAAATCATCGCCGAGCATGTCCCGTCCATTGTCAGTAAACCAAAGTTCGCCAGTCTCGGGATGCCAGGTGAAACCGACCGTATTCCGCACGCCATGTTGCACTACTTCCATGCCTGTGCCATCTGGATTTATTCGGGTAATGCTCGCATACACTTCTTCTTCGCTTTCGCAAATATTACAAGGTGCTCCGACAGGTACATATAACTTGCCATCCGGCCCAAATGCTATAAACTTCCACCCATGGTGTTTCTCCGTTGGGTATTGGTCATAAACCACGACTGGCTTTGGTGGGTTGGCCAAATTATCTTCGATGTTTTCATATTTCAAAATACGGCTGACCTCAGCAACGTAAAGGTCTCCATCTCGGAAAGCCACACCATTCGGCATGGTCAGGCCTTCGGCAATAACATATTTCTTTTCAGCCCGAAAATCACCATCTTCATCACGCAGCGCATACACACTGCCTTTGTTGCGGGTACCAACGAACAATGTCCCATTTGGGGAGTAGTCCAACGATCTCGCATTTTCAACCCCTTCTGCAAAAACATCAATTTTAAAGCCCTCATGCAAATTGAGGTTGCTTAAAAAAGTATCCAAAGCGGTGGAATCTCGCTTGATTTCCTTTACCATTTTTTTGCTGGGGAAGTTGATTGAGTCACAGGAGAAGAACCCGCAAAGAAGAAATGAAAACACAAATAGTAAAATCCGATTCATAAATGAAGTGTATGTTAGTTTAAAGATATAATTGTTCATTCTCCAGCAAGTTACCATTTTTGTCAAAAAACAAAAGGAATATGTCCTCTCTACCTTTACTATCCAGCCACTTATCACCTATTTTCATTCTACCAGAAAAATGTCCAGTCATAACTATCTGTCCCAAATTGTTTATTGAAAGCTTTGTCACGCCATCTGAATTCCAATCTTTACTATTTCCTCCCAGCTGACGAATCCAAAGCGTTTCTCCCATAGCATCCATTTTCAAGATAAATATATCTTCCTCTCCATCGCTCGAAACCTCTTCTCCTGCAATTTTAGCTATCCCTGTAAATTTTCCGGCCCAGTAATAATTCCCTTCCTGGTCAGTTAACACGCACGTTGCCTGATCGTCCTTTTTACCGCCTCCTGAATTAACCCACTCCAAGTTACCTTCTCGGTCATAGTTTGCCACAAAAGCATCTCGCCCTCCTAAAGAAGCAACTGTATTTTGTTCAAATATTGCTTCTCCTTCAAACCAGCCGGAGATCAGGCATCCCTCTTCTGCATTAATTGCAATCCCTATCCCAAAGTCATTACCGTTGCTATTGCTCGACCCAGCATGAGTTGCCCACAGGCATTCTCCGTCAGAAGAATATTTAGCTAAAAAAATATCTCGACCACCGTATGTTTCCAATGTTATTTCTCCAAATTTGATATTCCCACCAAGGTTGTGGTGGCCAAAATAGCCTACCAGAAAAATGTTGCCCATTTGGTCAATGGCAAGGTCAAGTACTGATACCATGTATTGGCCAGTAACTGACTTTATCCAATCCATTTTCCCGTCAGGGGAGTATTTTACTAAATAAGCATCTTCATTGGGTCCACCAATAGGTAATTTATTGCCTTCGATTACAGGCTCCCCGATGTAGTCACCTGTGGCAATGATATTGCCCCAGATATCCACTTTCACAGCCCTTCCTAAATTCACACCTGTTTGTTTATCAGGAATCATATCCCCACCATTATGATTAATCCAAAGCAGGTCTCCTACAGCATTGAATTTCATGACATAGAAATCCAATGCTCCAAGGTTACCGTTTCCAATTGCTACAATCGTTACACCATCTATAATGGTATTATTGAAAAGTTGCCCTGTCATAATAATATTCCCGAAGGCATCCACCGCCAAATCATTACAGGACGATACACCTTCTTTACTACCAAAGGATTTAGCCCAAATAAACCCATCCGATAGATTGCCTTTGGCCAGAAAAACATCCTTTTCACCAAATTTTGGCAAAGGATGACTTCCAAATTTTGCTGGCCCAACGTACTGCCCTCCAATGACTACCTCATTTTCCGGTGTCCAAACTACGGCACTGGCTCTATCTGATTCTTCATCAGAACTGCCTCCCCCTTGATAGGTAGCAACATCCTGTTTATTGACATTCTCTTTATCGGAAACGCGATGGGAAGGAGATGGGTTTGTCGTATTTTTTACCTTGTTTTCCGCCAACAGAAAATATAAAATGGCAGACCACAGCAACAGTGCTATTATTAAAATACCGACAAGGGTCTTAGAATTCCGTGGTTTTGTTCTTTTTTTAGAATAAGCTTCCAGCCCTCCCATCATGAGTTTGGCAAAGGCAACTTTATTTTCCAGGCCCGGATCGGCATCCATTTTCTGTTGAAACGCTGCTTTCTCCTGTTGAGTCATCCTGCCTTTCAGGTAGTCCCTGATTGCATCTGTTATATCTTCTGGTTTGTTCAATGCCTCTATTTTTCTTTAAACCAATCTTCAAATTGATGTTTCAGCAAATCCTTAAGCTTTTTCATGCACCTATGGTTGCGCTGTTTGACTGTATCCACAGTAATATCCATGTCATCGCTGATCTCTTTCATGGATTTATCCTCCAACCAGTATTTCATCAATACCTGCTGGCATGGCTCATCCAACTGCTGAATGGCAGCGGCCACTTTTTCACTTACTTCCTTGGAATTCATTTTTTCTTCCACGTCATTGAGGGTTAACAAAAAATCGGGCAAAGTCGCACCGTTTTGCTGATGCCGTTTCCGTTTGCGCAAACGGTTCATCAGTTGCTTTTCCGCAATGGCGTAGAAATAAGTAGAAAGGCTGCTCCGGTTTGCCTGATACGTCTCATCCGATATTTTCTCAAGCAAAACCATCAGGGAATCGTTCAGTACAAATGTAGCATCTTCATTCGGGTCACCACCAAGGCGGTTTACAATACTGACAACCATCCCATAATAGCGTTGGTACAAGTACTCAACTAGACTATTCTGTATAGCCTTTTCTCCGTTCCTTATCTGATGGATGATCTCCTCATCAGTTAAGAAGGTGGTATGATTTGTCTGTCCGTTGTTGTCCATTTCCCGAAAGAAGTGACAAATTAGGTGGAAAAATATCGGAAGGTAAAAAAAGATTGGAAAAAGTGTCACCAATTTGAGATGGCTGACAATTAATAAATATGCTTTCTTCATTTTATCAAGAATTCCAAATTCAAGATTTTATTAAATTCATTAACACTTTATCCTAAATTAAATGAAATACTTTTTTCTAATTGTTCTATTCTACATTTCTTCTCTTACCATGATTATTTCACAAACTACAATTTCAGGAGGAGATGTATCAGGAATATGGGATATTTCTGGAAGCCCATATCATATATTGGATGATATAATCATTCAACCTGGAGCGACCCTGGTAATTGAAGCAGGTGTGACCGTAGAGTCAGAAATGAATGTAGATATTAAAGTCCTTGGAAGATTACTTGCTATAGGAGAGGAGGAAAACATAATCACATTTACAGCTATAAATCAAAATTTTAATGGCTGGGGAGGTATTGAATTTCACGATTCTGCATTTGATGATTCCCAGATTTCTCACGTAATCATAGAATATGCAGTCGCTGGTATTTATATTGATAAAGCTTTTCCTACTATAAGAAATGTAACCCTGTCAAATAATGATTCAGGTATATATGCTGAGTTAAATTATGCAACAGGTGGTGGAATTAATTACTTTTCAGAAATAGAATTTATTAATAACCAAGCTGGATACTACTCTGATTCATATTTTAATGCACAATTTCACAATTGTATTTTTAATAATAATCAATATGGAATTTTGTTATGGTACGGTACAAACCTATACCCTTTTATTAAATTTTTTAATTGTATCATAACAAATAACACGACAGGGCTTTATTCGCAGGGAGGAAAGTTTATAAGGTTAGAAAATTGTACAGTTACAAATAATGACAATGAGGAAATCAAGCTAAAAAACCCTCAAATTAAAGATACAATAATAAATTCAATAATCTGGGGAGGGGCATTTGAAGATGGGATTGCTTTTGAAGGAATAAATTATGGGCTGGCGACTTCCAATTCTAATATAAGTAAATTCTCAGGTATTTTTCCCGGCACCGGCAACATCAATGCCGACCCCCTCTTCGTCGACCCAGCCATCAGCGACTTCCGCTTGATGGCAAACTCCCCCTGCATAGACACTGCCGACAATAGTGTTGTTGATTTCCCGACCGACCTCGACGGCAATGTCCGTATCTGGGACGGCGATGGCAACGGTGATGCAAGGGTGGACATGGGAGCTTATGAATTCGGTGCTCAAGCATACCAGCCACTTGGCATTTCTCAGCAACCCAGCAATGAAACAACCTGTGAAGGTGAAGAGGCAAATTTTACAGTTGGTGCAACAGGTATATTGCTCACCTACCAGTGGTATTTCAACAACATGGAGATCACAGGAGCTACTGACAGCGCCCTTATGCTCAACAATGTATCCACGAACGATGCCGGCAACTATACCTGTACAATCACCGATTTTGTCGGTAACACTGCCACCAGCCAGGTAGCCATTCTGACCGTGAATGCATCGGTGACGCCAAGCATTTCGATTATGGCTGATGCTGTCCTCTGTGAAGGCACCGCCGTCACATTCAACGCTGATGCAGAAAACGGTGGTGGTTCTCCATCCTATCTATGGCAAGTCAATGGCATGGACGTGGGAACGAACGCTGCCGAATATACATCGAGCGGCCTTGTTGATGGCGACCTGATCACCTGCACCCTGACTTCTTCGGAACTATGCCTGTTCGAAAACCCTGTAGCTTCCAATGTACTAACTGTGCAGCCTTTGCCTACTGTTTCTATCATAAACAATAGCCAAGAAACATGTGAAGGTGAGGGCATCAGCCTTTCTGTTTCTGGTGGCCAAGAATATTTGTGGGAAGGGCCAAACAGCAGTTATTCTGGCTCAGAGGCAAATGTTGATATTGCCCAAGCTACCCTTCAAATGGATGGTACATACACAGTCACCATCACCGATGCCGCAGGTTGTAGTGATACTGGCTCTACTCAAGTCACGGTAAATGCCCTTCCGTCCGTTGACTATGACCCAGTTGTCAATTCTGCCTGCATTGACGGTGACCCTGTCAATCTGATGGGCGGCACACCTGCTGGAGGTACTTATTCCGGCGATGGAGTAAACAATAACATATTGATCCCACAGGATGCAGGGATCGGTTCAGTAGAAGTCACATATTCCTATGAAGACCCAACGACCGGTTGCTCTAATTCTGATGGGGCCACTTTTCAAATCAACTCCCTGCCAGCCGTTGGTTACAACCCGCCCCAGGTTTCTTTCTGTATATTAGGTGATCCTGAAATGCTATCTGGTGGAACGCCCGCAGGTGGTCAGTATAGCGGGACTGGTGTATCAGGAAACATCTTTGACCCAGCTGCAGCTGGAGAAGGCACCTATGTCATCACCTATTCCTATACTGACCCTGCAACTGGCTGTACCAATGCAACCACCACCACTTTGGAGGTTACCTCGGCCAATCCCGTTTCGTTGTCCATCATGGCATCATTGGATACCATTTGTGTTGGCGATCAGGTAACGTTTACTGCGGTGCCGACCAACGGAGGTGCCTCACCTACCTATCAGTGGCTGTTCAATGGAAACCCAGTCGGTGACAATTCAAATACTTTGACGATCCCTTTCACATCCGCCAATGATGTCGTATCCTGCGAACTCAACTCCTCCGACGAATGTGCTTCGGGCAATCCGGTATCAGCCGAAACTTCTGTACCAACGGTCTTTGGCCTGCCGGGCGAACCCAGCGCTTTCAATGACAGCCCGGCCTGCGAAGGCACATCCATCCTATTGACTGCTTTTGCTGCAGGTGCTGACACATATGAATGGACAGGACCCAATGGGTTTATGTCGGACAATGCCATGCTGGTGTTGGAAAATGTCTCCCTGGCCGACACAGGAATCTATTCCGTAATCATCACCAATATAGTTGGTTGTTCTGTTACCGAATCCACTGAGGTGGTTGTATACCCAAACCCCACCGTCACCATTGACCTCGGTTGTATCCCAGATACTCTGTTGACGACATCGGCGCCGTTTCAGCTCGACGGTTGCGGGACACCTGCTGGTGGGGAATTTTATTGCGGCACAGTAGACTGTACCGAGTTTGACCCTGCATTGGCTGGTGTTGGCGAGCATACCGTCACTTACCAGTTTGTGGATCCCAATGGCTGCTCGGGGGCTTTTTCTACCACTATAGTCGTGGAAACGGGGACGGCTACTGAGGAATTACTATTGGATAATCTGTTCGATTTATTTCCCAATCCATCCAGTGGTAGCTTCACCATCCGAGCAAAAGGCATATCTGGAAATACTGAACTTAAGCTACTGGATATTTTTGGGCGGCAGGTATGGAGGTCAACGTGGGACATTTCCTCAGAAAGAGAGAAAGCAATTAATTTAGAAAGTTTGCCGACTGGAGTTTATTGGCTGGTGCTGCACAAAGGAGGAGTCATAAGGACTGAAAAAATAGTTGTCCAATAACGGCATTATTCAAAATAATTAAAATTTAAACTAAAAATAATTAACATGAATTTGAAAAGCTCAACTTCAATTATTCTTATTTTCTCGTTTGTTATTTCTGGAAATATTTTGCTTGCGCAAAAAGATTTAAAGTCATTTGAAAAAGCAAAAAAAGTAAATACGATTGAAGCTTACGAGAAATTTTTAAATAAGTATCCAGATAGTGAGTTTTCAAAAACGGCTGAAAGTGAAATTATTCAAATTAAATACAATCAGGCAGTTTCATCAAATGACATAATAGCATTCAATAGTTTCATCAAGGACTATCCTGATACAGAATCAGCTGATGCTCTTGTCGAAAAAATAATAAAAGAATTAAATAGCTCTCTATATTTTATTGTAGGCGAAAAATCTAACACAATAGCTCATTATGGGTTTGTACAACCTTATAGAAAAGGGAGCGAACTACTTGAAAATACAAACAGTGCTCCATTATTTGGTAAATTTAAGGATGCAAGTATTCCATTTTTACAAAGTGTCCCTCAAACCCAACTTGCACAAATAGAAATACTTAGAATTGAACACAATACCCATGTTCCATCTAGTTCATTATCGATATTTCCAAGTGAGATTACTATGGCAATTGCTACGATGCTAACGTATTTACCCAATGTTAAAAAAATAGAAATTTCTTATGATCTTGGATGGAGAAAAGATGACCCAAAAATTTTATCAACAATAGATAATATTTTGCAAAATCACATATTAGTGATTTCAGGAAAAAAAGAACCTTCAGATTTCTCTGAAGGAATTTTATCTGCATTAATAAAAACCATCCAAAAAGATAAATTTCAAGAAAGAGATATTGAATGTAATATTTACAGAAAGAAGAAATTTAATGGCTAATTTATAATCACAAAATTATTACACAATAAAAATTTGGCTTTCACTCCCGCAACGACTCCCAAAACAACTTATAAATCCGCTTGTATTCATCGGCCCAACTGCTGGGCTCAACAAAGCCGTGTCGTTCCAATGGGAAGACAGCAAATTCCCAATTGTTTTTACCAAGTTCAATTAATCGCTGTGCCAGGCGCACAACATCCTGGAATTGCACATTGTCATCGATCATGCCGTGTAGTATGAGCAGGTTGTCCTCCAAGCCTTCCGCATGGTAGATTGATGAACTTTTTCGGAACGCAATGCTGTCCTCCACAGGAGTGTTCAAAATATTGGAGGTATATCCATTGTTATAATGAGCCCAATCGGTGACAGAGCGTAGTGCTGCCCCACTTTTGAAAGTACCGGGCGAAGTGAACAAGCCCATCAGCGTGATAAATCCGCCATAACTTCCTCCGTAAATTCCAATACGATCAGCATCGATTCCGTGCTCTTCCACCAAATATTTTGCACCATCCACTTGATCGCTGAGGTCTTTTCCTCCCATATAGCGATAAATGGCAGTACGCCAGTCACGACCATAGCCATTGCTACCACGGTAGTCGATGTCGAGTACCGTGAAGCCGTTATCGGTGAGGATGTTATGAAACATAAACTCCCGGTAGTAACTGCTCCACCAGCGGTGTACATTTTGCAGATAGCCTGCGCCATGGACGAAAATTACTGCTGCTCCATTGCGCTTACTGGCATCCGGACGGTAGATTCTTGCTGGCACTTGTACTCCATCGGATGCAGTAAACCTAACCAATTCTGGGTCACGCCATTTGTACGCCCTGAATTCTTCAGAAGTGGAAACGGTAAGCTGTTGCATCGTGCCGTCAGCTTTGTTTGGCATCAAATAGAGTTCCCAAGGTTTATTGGAATAGGAGTAGCGAATGGCCAGCCATTTTTCATCCGGCGAAAGGCTAACCTCATGATTGCCCGGTTGATAGGTCAGGCGTTGCATTTCGCCTCCATCTATTGGCATTTTGTAAAAATGATGTTCAAATGGCGACTCTTTATTGGAGGTGATGTAAAAATGCTTTTTATCGTTGGAAAGGGAAACATCGAGAATTTCAAACTTGCCTGAAGTCAAAGCTTTCTTTTGGCCGGATTCAACATCCATCACATATAAATGGGAGAATCCTGTTTCTTCCGATTGGAAATAGATGCTTTTTCCATCAGGCATCCATCCAATATTTCCCATTGCAAAATTCCATCCCGAAATGCCAGGGCCGCCTACCCATGCCTCGTCCCGTTGGCGATCCAATACTTTCAAATTTCCCGAAGGGAGGTCTAATAGGAAGAGCCAACGGTCTTTATTGTCCTGAGATTTTGCGCTAAGTACAGCTTTTCCATTTTCTGAAAAAATAGGGCCATGAAAAACTACAGGTCGAGCTTTCTTGTACTGATTTTCAAATGGAATGGTATCCGTCCAATAATCTTTCAAAAACTCCGGTTTGTCAAAAATGCCTGGGATCTGCTCATTGTCAATCATATAAACGGTGTCCCTTTCTCTGTCGTAAATGCCGACAGTAGTTTCATCTGCTGGCGTCCCCACTTTTGATCTGGCTTTTATGATCTCCACTTTGCCTGACACGGTCACATAATTGGGTACTTCTGTTCGCTCACCGCCTCCATCATCAAAAAGTCGAAAAGTGACGTAGCGCATGTCAGGGCTGATGGTGAGGTTGGAAATACTATAGTCTCCGTAATAATGAGAAAGCGGCCGTTCTGGATCGAGCAAGTCATTGCGGTATTTCCGTGCTTCTCCAGTAGCTTTTCGCTCTGACAAAATTTCGAACATTTCCAATTGATCCCGCTCCAGCCATTTTTCCTGAGCAGAAAGTTGGGATTTCCGCTTTTCGCTGCCTTTTCTAAAATCGGTCAGCTGGCTGGTGATGCCCATTTTTATATCCCAAGAAAAGAGGTTGGTCTCCTTTTCAAAGATGATCTTTGATTCATCACCAGAAAAAACTGGGCTACCTTCCCTTTCCAATGTATTCGTAATTTGAGTTGTATTTCCACCAACCTTGTCGTATAAGAATAGGTCACCATTTTTACTATAGGCTTTCCGGCTACGTGATTTATCATAGCTTCCTCTGTTTTGCATTGCTTTCAGCTCCTCGACAGCAACTTTTTCTGGCTGAGAAGTAATACCGGTTTCCTGCACTTCAATTTTATAGGTACTTCGCAAAGTATCTCCTTCTGGATTCCAAGAGTAATAAATGGTTCTACTGTCTTCCGACCACGAGATATTGCTGGGCAGATAGCCCACAAAATCCTCTCCTTGCATGATCTGTTCGATAGAAAGCGAGGACAGGTTGGTTGGTGCTGATTGAGAATAGGAAATGAGCGAAAATGAAAGTAGTATGGCTGTCAGATAGGTTCGTTGCATTATAAAGGAAATTGTGTTTCGGAAATGATTGGTCAAAAGTTGATTTGAAATTTAAAAACAAAAGTAAAAAGCTGCGGGACTTTTCCTGAGTCAATCTTTCAAGTTGCAGCCTTTAACAATACTTTATAAAAAGTTACAGCTACCTTCAGGATGTTGTTTCGTTATTTTAGGAAGTTTGCAATTCGAATTATTTATCAATAAATCTAAATTATGAAAATCACACAATTCCTTTTGGCTTTTGCCTTACTCGCTTTCATTGCTTGTGGCGATGATGATTCCGGCTCCTCCTCGAATGAGCTTAGCTATGACCAAGCCAACCAATCTTCTCCCCAACTCGATCCTGGGACACATGAATTGGCCGTTTATTTTCCATCCGCTGACCTTCAAAGTCGCATCGGCAAAAAACTACATGAAGTAGAAGTATTCCTTGGTGTTGGGGCATTATCTTATGAAGTTGTTATTCATGGTCCAGGAACAGCAACCACTCCTGGCAATGTGCTTTGGAGCGAGGATGTAACATCAAGGGTAAATGATAATAATTGGGAAATAATTAAAGTAGACCCTCCAATTGAAATTACTGGGGAGGACATTTGGATCGGCGTAAAGGTGGTGCATGACCAGGAAGCTCAATCAGTAGGATGCGATAGTGGCCCTAGACAAGATGGCGGTGACTGGATATGGAGCGATAGCAACCAAACCTGGGAAACATTCCTACAACGCACATCCGATCAACGGGTAAACTGGAATATTAAAGGTCACCTCCAGGAATAATTTACATATTAGATGACTGTTGCTGAACTCAAAAAAGATCCTTCTTTTCAAATGATTCTTATGCTTGGACATGATGATATCCTACCATTTGTAGAAGGGGAGTTCAGCAATAGATCATTCATCATAAAGGCTTATATCTGGCTGAATGTTATACTTTTAGCCAGTATTATTTGGCTGGCCATAATTGATATTTCAGCGGATGTAAATTGGGTAATGATCCTAAAAAAGATTGGCCTTGGGGCGCTGCTCACTTTCTCTATTTTAATACCGATCCATGAACTATTGCATGGTTTGGCATATAAGATTTGCGGCGCTTTAAGTATTTCTTTTGGTGTCAATTGGGGGAAATTTTATTTCTATGCAGTAGCAGATCATTTCGTCGCCAATAGAAAATCTTTTACTTTTATTGCGCTGCTACCATTTGTAGTTATTAGCGTTCTATCTTTTGTTCCTGTTTTTTTTGTTGGTCTCTCCTTAAAATGGACGCTTCTTGGTGTATTGTTTTTTCATACGACGGCATGCGCTGGAGATTTCGCCATGTTGGGATTTTATGAAAAAAACAGTCGATACAGTAAATTGCTGACTTATGATGATGTCGCAGCCAAAAAGTCATATTTCTTTGTTAAAGAGTAGTTTATTTTCCAGACATCGTCGCTTTAATCATTTTTGGTATTAAATTTAGTGATTATATCTTAATCAAAACCGACCCATTCTTTTCCTTAAACTTTCTGAATACTGGTATATCCTGTGAATATTGCCTTCTATAACCCATTGAGATTCTTTATTGCCATTGCATTGATGGTAATGGGGCTTGTAGCTTGTAATAATGATGATCAATCTGTCTCAGGCAATAAACCTGCTGAATTTAAGGCAACACCCGCAATCAATCCTTTTCAAGGAGTAGGTAAAAAGCAAGTCGAACGAGTCCTGGAGGCAATGACTTTAGAGGAGAAAATCGGCCAGCTAGTCATTTGGGCGCCCCACCATTTTAACGAATCAACCCATAAGGAAGCTATTGAAAATATCAAGAGCGGACGGCTTGGAGGTATCAATCTACCCAGGATGCAAATTCGAGAATTCCTATTTTTAACGGATGAATTTCGAAGAAATGCGCCCATTCCATTACTGCTTGGCACAGATCAAAAAATCTCTTTACATGAACAGTTTAAAGACATGCCGAGCTTCCCAAAACCATTTACTATTAGTGCGATCGACTCTTTTGAATTGCAAACTTTTTTAGAAGATGAGCTTCTGAAGCAATGCCAAGCAGTTGGGATAAATTTAGCTGCCAACCTAAATATTCCAGCGACTTCACATAACGAAATAGCATTCAACCCCGATCATTATGAGCACGATCCTGATGCACACATGAATCGTTCAAAACGGATGGTTGATAAATTGAAAAACAGTCGAATTTTATCAATAGCCAGTGACTTTTCAGCAGTGCATATTGAGCCAAATGATTCTTTGCGAGCTGCACATTTACATGCCTTGCAAGGTTTTATGAACAATGGTGTGCAGGGCATCATTTTGGACAATTCTATTTTTGAAGAAGTGTATTTACAAACTAACTATAATGGGTTTTTAACCAGCTATCTCTCATATAAACTTGACTTTCAAGGACTAACTATAGCTGAATTATTAAAAGGCGAAACACCAGAATTAAAATTGCTTTTGGGTGTCGACCTTCTAGTTACGCCAGACATCGATAAGGTGCATGAAACTGCTAATTTATTAATCCAAAAAGGAAAAATATCTGAAAGAGAAATAGATAATCGAGTCCGGAAAATTTTGACGGCAAAGTCTTGGGTGAATGGCGGAAAATTACCTGTTGAGTTTTCTGTTTTTCCACGAGATTCTTCCAAGCAAATTGTTCGGTTTGCTTCTTTCTCAACCAAACAATCACCCCGGCTTGTTAAACAACCATTGCTAAAAGAAGCTGATTTTAAAACTAAGGCAGAAAGCATTGCAAGCTATTTTGAAGACCCAGTGTGGGACTATTTTAGCAAGACACTTTATGAACGATCCACCACACTTGCAAGTGATGTAAACAAATTGGTTCCATTTCAAAATATTATCGAGAAGGACTTTAAGTTGTTTGAATTTGGAAACAGTAATTTCTCCACTTTCAAATATTACTTTTCGAAATATGCAGATTTTCAAACACAACATTTAAGTCGAACTGCGGAAGGCAATCTTCCCTTAGTACAAATTGAAAACCCAGGACATGAACCCGTTGCTATTATCTTATTAGATTCATTTTCCATTGATGAATTGAAAGATAAGTTTTTCATAGAAAGTATCAATGATATGAGCAGCTCTGTTGAAGTTGTTTTAGTCAACTTCGGCACACCGCTCAATCTTGACTTTTTTGAAAAAAACATCACATTCCTTCAGGTTTACGAGCGAAATAAATGGACTGAGAGCTATGCGGCTCAAGCATTATTTGGTGGCCAAAGTGTCAATGGCAAATTACCAATTATCGTAAATGAGCATTTGCCGTTTGGAGCATCTGAATTTATTGCAAAGAGCAGGCTCGGTTTCGGTGGCCCCGAAAATGTTGGAGTAGCTCCTGAGCGATTAGTCAGCATTGATGCAATTGCGAAGTCAGCCATCCAAAACGGCGTTTTCCCTGGATGCCAGGTGGCTATAGCCAAGCAGGGTGAAATCATTTATTCTAAGGCTTTTGGATACCATACTTATGGAAAGAAAAAGGCTGTTAAAACAACCGACCTGTACGATATTGCTTCTATCTCAAAAGTTGCTGCCACCACAATGGCCATCATGAAGCTTTATGAAAACCATCAGTTAAGTATAAGTAATAAGGTAGGAGATTATTCGGAGTTTGAAGATAATAGTGCAGTCAGTAAAATCAAAATAAAGGATTTGTTAACTCACCAGTCTGGATTGCAAGCTCCTATGCCGATAGGTAAATTTTTCAATTATCGGAGTGTGCCTTTAAAAGGATGCAATGATATTTTCTGCCATGAAGAAGATGATTCATTTAATATTCAAATTGCGGATGAACTTTTCTTTAGGGGAGATTTTAGGGACACTATTTGGAAACGTGTAAGTAATCTATCTGTCTCATCTTATAAGCGATTTCGATACAGCGATGTCAATTTTTATTTGCTTCAAAAAGCAGCGGAAGATATTAGCCAATCTAATTTGGATGAGTTGCTTTATGCTCAATTTTATGAACCACTTGGCTTACGAAGGTTTATGTTCAATCCAACCAACCAATATGATCTTCAAGCTATAGTACCTACCGAAAAAGATCGCATGTGGAGAAAGACTTTGGTTCACGGTTTTGTACATGACCCTTCTGCTGCACTTATGGGAGGAGTTGGGGGAAATGCAGGGCTTTTTTCCAATGCTGAAGACATGGCAACACTTTTTCAGATGCTGGTAGCAGATGGAAAATATGGAGGCGCACAATACCTCGAGCCCACAACAATACAAACCTTTACGTCCTCAAAGCCAGGTAGCCACAGAGGCTTAGGATTCGACAAACCAATCGATAGGAAATATCCCACCTACTCAGACCAATCCCCTTCCAGCGCTTTTGGTCATACAGGATTTACGGGCACTTGTGTATGGGCAGATCCAGAAAACGATCTGATTTATGTATTTCTCTCCAATAGAATTCATCCTACTACTCGCAACAAGAAAATCTTTACAGAAGGTGTTCGTCAACGTATCCATGAAGTTGCCTACGATGCTTTCGATACTTTTGATCCTCAGCTTCCTACCCTCAATTCTAAAAAATAAACCTTCCCGCACCACACAAAAAAACTGCCCCGCAACCGAGGTCACGAGGCATTTTACGCTCTCACTTTATAATTATTGATGCTTACTACCGAAGGAAAATAACCGGGCAGGAAATTCCCACCCGGCCTTAAATCAGGCTTTGGGAAAGATCTTCGTGGTATTAGTTCAATAAAGTTCTACTACCACGATGGCAATCTGTAATCTATATCTTCAAGGCGGCTAATGATTGTTAGAAAAAACTACCCCTACACACCCATCCGGGCTTCGGGGTAGTCCCACACACTATTAGAACACCCACTATTTAGACAATTTGAAGCGTGTTTCAATGTCTGGAATCAGCATCCTGAAAAAACCAGCCTTACTCCCCTATTGGTTTCAGGCTGGTCCCACACACTATGAGAACACCCAATAAATCTTATACCGAATTTACTTATCGATGCAGTTTTTACCACATTTCAAATGAGTAGTCCGGCTATATATATTTCAACCATACGATCAGGCTCTCCTGATCTGGATCTTTAAAAATTGGGTTAAAAAAACTGCCCTCGTCCCGAACTATTCAGGACGGGGCAGCCCACACACTATGAGAACACCCAATTAAATCTTTTGGTAAATTTTTGCTGGTAATTAAATGAGATCACGAGGTCAGTGGTAAGTTTCCCCTTTGTGTTCATGTACATCAGTTTTTGTTTTGTTACTAAAGGTGCTGCCAAATTCTTTGATTCCCCTTCTTTGGTAGCAGCCGTTTTCCGATTGTTTTAGTACCTGTTTGTTCGATAACATCTTTTCCTCGTTAAAAGACACCTGTAAGACGCAAGCATCTTAAAAAATGCACAAGAAAAATTTTGTTAACGCAAATTAACTACTCAATTGGGTGTGTAACTACTTGAATTTCAGGTGGTAGGTTCTCGTTTGTGTGGTAGGTATAATAACCCAGTTTTGTAAAAATTTAGTATGTATAATTCTTATCGTGTGGGTTGGGTGCTAATGTTCTAATACAAAAAAGCTAATTTTGAACTTGGTAATTTGGATTTAAAAATCTGAAAAAATAACGAAAGTGTATACAGAATAGTTGTCCAAGCATCGCTTTCTTGACAAATTTTTTCCAAAGTTAACAAAATACAGCATTGATTCCACAAAAAACGGTTCAGGAAATTATGGAGGCGGCCAAAATCGAGGACGTCGTTCAGGACTATGTAAATCTCAAGCGTCGGGGTGCCAACATGATCGGCCTTTGTCCATTCCATAATGAAAAGACTCCTTCCTTCACAGTTTCTCCCACCAAAAATTTATTCAAGTGCTTTGGCTGCGGGAAAGGAGGAGACCCGACCCGATTCATAATGGAACACGAGCATCTTGGTTTCCCAGATGCGCTTAAACAAATTGCCCGAAAATACAGGATTGAAATAGAAGAGGTAGAATTGACCCCGGAAATGGCTGCCGAACAACAAGAACGGGACAGCCTCTTTATTGTCAACGAGTTTGCCAAGTCTTTTTACCACGATCAATTACTTAATACTGACATCGGCAAAAGTGTTGGTCTGAGTTATTTCAAAGCAAGAGGTTATAGAGAAGAAACCATCAAAAAATTCGGGCTTGGTTTTGCTCCCAATCAACGAGATGAGCTTACCAAAAAGGCTAACCAAATGGGCTACAAGCCCGAATACTTAGATCGGCTCGGCCTCACTAAAAATGGAAGGGATTTCTTTTGGAACAGGGTAATGTTTACCATTCACAACCTGACTGGAAAACCTATTGCATTCGCTGGCCGTATCTTGCAAAAAGACGCCAAAGCTCCTAAGTATATTAACTCCCCAGAAACGGAGATTTATGTTAAGAACAAAATCCTGTATGGATCCTATTTTGCTAAAGCCCAAATCCGGAAACTGGATGAGTGCATCCTTGTGGAAGGATATACAGATGTAATTTCACTTCATCAAGCTGGCATTGAGAATGTAGTGGCCTCATCCGGAACTTCACTTACGGAAGGCCAGATATTGCTTATAAAGCGCTTTACCCCAAATATTACAATTCTCTATGATGGTGATGCCGCTGGAATAAAAGCAGCCTTAAGAGGGCTTGATTTGGTGCTGGAGAAGGATATGAATGTGAAGGTGGTGCTGCTTCCTGAGGGAGAGGATCCAGACAGTTACCTTCAGAATGTTGGAGCAGCGGCATTTAAAGAATACATGGCCAGCCAAGCCAAGGACTTCATTCTTTTCAAAACTGATTTGTTGCTATCTGAAGTGGGGAGCGATCCAGTAAAAAGAGCTGGATTGGTCCGGGATATAGTAGAGAGCATCGCTCGAGTGCCTGATCCTTTTAAACGTGCATTTTATATTAAAGAATGCGCTCGGATCATGGAATTGGAAGAGGAAGTTCTGATCGTTGAGACAAACAAGGTGGTCAAAAAAATTCTTCAAAAACGGGAATTTGATCGCAATCGAAACAGAGGAACGCAGGTCAACATTATCCCTGAAGAGTCAGCTCCGGAAGGTGGAAAATCACAAATAGAACGATTGCCTCCTGTAAAGGAATCAAAAAAAGAAGTCAGCAGAGATGAGTTTCAAGAAAGAGATATAGCAAGGCTTTTGATTGCGTTTGGAGGCGAAATATTTGACAAAGAGGAGGAGGTAACAGTCGCTGAGTATATTCTTGGGAATATTGAAGAAGTACTCGATGATTTTGACAATAAGCAATATTTAAGCATTGTAAGGGAGTGCTTGGACAGAGTTGTTTCCAAAAAATCTTTAACACCACAACATTTCATTGGGCACCAAAATCACCAACTAAGTGCTATGTCCATCGACTTACTCCATTCTCCTTATGAATACAGTCCCGGGTGGGAGGAACGAGAGCTTTATCTTCATTCACAAAAGATGCCTGATGAAAATTTTTCAAAAGATTCGATCAGTGCATTAATGCGATTTAAGCTGAAAAAAATTATCAGGCTTTGCGAAAAGAATCAACAGCAGCTGGTCGATTTAAAATCTGAAAAAGACTCAAGAAAAATCATGCGACTATTGAAAGTACAGTCTAAATTAATTGAGATGAGAAATGATTTAGCAAAAGAATTAGGGACTGTAGTAATTAAGTAATACTCTTTTTATTCGCTGCCATTTTCCCTCACAGATAGAACTCTTTCTTTCCAGAAAGCTCCGAAATCGGTCTTGGGGTTTCTGCATAAATATACTTGAACTCCACGCTGTCTGGAATGCTCAATATCAATTTGACCTATCAGTTCAATATCTGCAAATAAATTGGCAACATCCTCCCCCAATTCATCATTTATGTAAATGAAAACATCAATTTCTGCTGGTAATAATTCAGATGCCCAAAGTCGATAGTTATCTGAAAAACTAACAACTTGTGATTTATCTAATCCTCTTACAAAATGCATAGCTGACCCTGCTTGTCCATAATTTTCGCCATAAACAAGACATCTTTCCGAGCCACCAGCTTTTTGGATTGCCTCTTGCACTAACAACGCAATTTCTTCCCAACCTAACATATCAGCATAGTCCTGTGGCAAGGACTCGATATTTCCCTGCTCCCAGCGAGTGAGTGAAGTAATCCCTAAATCATTAGACATGAAGTCAAAATAATCAACCGATCTTTCCAAAGACAAAATCGGTAATCCTGAAGGAATTATTGGCAGGCTTCCGACAACAAGAAATGAGGCCAACCCCCAGATTTTCCATTTTTGCTGCAAATATTTTTCCCAAAAGACTCCACCAGCTGCCATCAATATTGGGTATGCTCCAAGTGTGTAGTAATTTTTTCCATTCATGGCTAAAAACAAAAGAATGGTAATAATATAAAACCAAGCAAGCAGTTTGAATTGTCTCATTTTTTTGGAAAAAAATAAAAACAATAATCCTGGCAGCCAAACCAAGAAACCCCAGAAATGCATGAGCAATTGATCGAGTAAAAATATAAATGGTTTTACTGTAGACAATTGTGTCTCCGATAAATTATTCATGTGGAAAACAACTGGAAAGCCATTATCCCATTGCCAGATTAAATTAGGCAAAACAATAAGGAAGGAAACAAATGTTGACAGCCAAAAATATTTTTCTTTAAAAATTGCCCTGTGAGATGATAGTATTACAGAAATAAATAGTGTTATAATTAAGAAACCAACCGAATATTTATTTAAAAATCCGACACCAATAGCAACGCCCAAAAAAATTAACCACTTTTTATTTTTAGAGTTCAAATATCGAATAACAATAAAAGTAACTAAAGTCCAAAAAAAAATATCAATCACAACAGGCATAAACATGTGACTGGATCTTAAATATGCAAGCGAGACAAATCCAGTTATCCCAGCTAATATTTGTGCATTATTTTTACCGCCTAATTCTTTAGCCATTAAACAAATTAAAAACAAAGTAGCCGACCCAAACAGGGCAGGAAAAATACGCAGACAGAATAAGCTATCGCCTAATAAATTTTGGCTTAAAAAACTAAGAAACCCAATAAATGGAGGATTTGACCAAAAACCCCAATCCAAGTGTTTTCCGAGGGCAAGATACAGCAGTTCATCTCTGTGAAAACCATAATTTGTATTGGTAAACAAATGGAGTACAAGCTTGGCTAATGCAAAAACGATTGGAATTTTAAAACTAAAACGTTGCATATATTTTGTCAATCATAAATAAGAAGGATGTCACTTTATTTGGCATCATTCAGCGACCAATCGTAATCCATATATTTCACTTTTACATCACCTGGCAAATCAACATTTCCATGTTTTTCAATAAATGAAATTACTGATGTATCATCTTTGAAATCGACTTTAAACCAATCAAATATTTTAGAAATCTGCACCTCATTCTCTGAGACAATATTTTTGGTTGGATCGTTTATGAATATGATGGTCTGGTCTGTTAATTGGTCGTCAAGTCGATCTCCAGTGTATGCTTCGGAGCGAAGAACAGGGCAGGATTCAGAAGCGCAGTTAATTGCAAAATGAATTCTTGGTTCATTCATCTTGCGGAGGATATCATGCTCTATGGTATTCAAATCAAAATCTATTCCTCCAATTTTAAAAAATTTAATATCCCATGGAGAATTAACCATTGGCACATTTCCCGCAGTTTCTTTAATGCTTTTTATCGGATAATGCTCCAGTATAAAATCCACCGTAAAAGCATTGTACGCATTAATCCAGTAAGCCAGTCTTTCTTCTACTTTCCAGTGTTTCTTATTTGGAGGGTTTTCCGAAAGCGACTTTAGATATTCATCTAATTGTTGTCTATCTGATTTAAATCCTTCATAGTTTACTTGTCCGTTTGCTAATACATGTTTATTTAATAGCACGCTCCACAGTTCATGTGAAACCGGCTTTGAATTTACATTTTCAAGAGATTGAAAATTTACTTTTTTATTAGTAATTTTTTTAACACCTGAAAGGGTCTTTAATGCAAAATTATTGACATCCATTCCACAATATTTACATGCTACAACAGAAGTAAAAAAAGCAATTAGCAAGAAATAAAATACTTTCCGTAGCATAATGGTCAAGTTGACGAACTATTAAAAAAAAAACCGAGCTGAATTAAATTCGGCTCGGTTGCTTTCTATTTATTTATAAAATTTCATTTTACATCTTTCAAATTATCTTTCGGCTCCCGATCAATTAACAACAGAAACGGATCAATTCCAGCCTGTTGTGGTTTTTCATCCACAATAAACGAAAAAGTATTTTCAGGCGAATTAATTTTCAACCTTTTCCTATACAATGTTTTTCCATAAGCTTTATCCTCTTCAGCTTTAGCAAAAGCACCTATTTCGATATAATCGTCAACTGGCACTTCTGATTCTTTACCCAATTCATCCGATTTATATTTTTTTGTAGTCACATCAATGGTCACCTTAAATTTGCCGTCATCCGTCTCTTCCACTTCTACATTTTCACAACGGTTCTCAAAAATGGTAATATCCTCAAATAAATCTTTTATAATATAATCTAATGAATCCGGCGTCACTGCATAAAACTCATCAATCGCATCCAAGCTAACAGGAAATGGAGAATTTTTATATTTAAACTTATTCAAAAAACTGCGCAATGCAAAATTCACACTGTCTTCTGAAATCATTTCTTTTAAATAATACATCACTACCGAACCTTTGTTGTAATGTGAATACCCCTGCCCTTCGCAGCGAGCGAGAGGCATTTCTTGTTCTGTTTCACGGCCACGGCCTCGCAGATATTTATCCATTTCATACTTCATGAATTTCCGCATTTGGTCACGACCATATTCTTTTTCCATGACCATTATTGCACTGTATTGCGCAAAAGTCTCCGTTGTCATTTCGGCCCCTTGCATAGCTGCGCCACATTCTTGGTGTGCCCACCATTGGTGTCCTATTTCGTGAGCAGCTACATAAAACATGATGTCCAGATCATCTTCCTCTTCCTTATAGTCCTGAATAAATCCAACACTTTCGGAATAAGGCATAGTGCCAGGAAAGGCTTGAGCAAAACTTGAAAAACGAGGAAACTCAATAATCCGACATTGCTTGTGATAATACGGACCAAAATTAGTAATGAAATAATCCAGCGATTTCTCCATTGCGCCTAGCATTCTTTCCACGTTGTAATCATGGGTTGGATGATGATATACTTCTAATTTTATCCCATTCCATTCTCTTCTTGCCACCTCATATCTCGCTGACATGAAACTGTAAAAATTCCATGCTTTCTGATCGAGTTTGTATAAAAAACAACGTCTTCCATCTTCTTCCCATTCTTTCCGCAATGAACCGGGTGCGATAGCAATCTGATCTGGCACCGTCCTAATAATAGTCTCCACCATCACCCAATCCGAATCCGTTCCGAGATAGGAATTCATGCGTGCAAGGGTATCTGTACGATCAAGCTCGGGAAAGCGTGTTCGTTCTGGCAGGTCATATTTTTTACGGGTTTGCTTATCTGTCAGCTCATTGCCGGGCTGGTATCCCAGAGACGGTGCTATGTCAAAATTATTGAAGAAAGCTCCATTCTGTACATATTTTGAAAAGCTGACCTCATTCTCAAACCCTTTAGGGATAAACTGAGTCGTAAACTCTAATTGCATGGAATCACCTGGTTGCAAAGGTGGACTCAAAGCATAGATCCTAAAATCAACCGCTGAATCATTTTTTAAAAGTTGTAGCCGGCCATTCTCCAAATCAAAATTCCCGTTTGGTGGGACATTTACCAATAAGGAATCGACCGTTTTACCAGATAAATTACGAATCCAATATTGCCCTTTCGCCGTCATCTCCCTGTTTTCAGGAAAAAGGTCGATGTCATATTTTACATCATAAATCCGAGGCTGAGGTGTGTCAGTGAATTTTTTATAATCCTTCTCATAGCGCACAGTCAATAATTCCGATTCTTTACTGTCCTTAAAGGAGTTTACATTGAAAGTATTGTGATATACCCACCCAGCAATCAATACAAAAACAGTCAATGCTCCCAACCCAAAAAAGCGGTAAGAATTCCATTCCTGTTTAGCTATCGCATATTTAGTTTTAAATCCAGTTTCTCTTCCCCTATTCCAAAATAGGAAGGCAGCTAAAGCTAATAATGTGCTGAATGCTAACCAGTATGCATTGAACCAGGTCAAACCACTAAAAAATGGTTCATACCCATAAAAATCTGAAAGTGTGTAATTAGGGGTGCCACCAAAATCAAGCATATTGGTCGATACTTTTAGGGCAGACAATACGATGTCTGACAAGAACAGGAAGCCGATCACAATACCAAATCCCAAGTACATATTTTTTGAGAAAGAATGAATCAACATGGACATGGCTATGATAAATGCGAATCCAAGCATATCCATCACCAACAGCTCTCTGATATAGGTACTTATATTGTGCTGATAGTACCCCATTGACTTTTGAGCAAGTATACTGGCCACTATTAGAATTGAGGAGAGCAACATCATCAAAGTCAGAATGGAAAGATATTTACCTAAATAAACAGTCCAGTTTTTTACTGGTAAGGAATCATAAATTTCATCCATTTTAGCATTTCGTTCCTTCCAGACCAAGAATCCACTGAAATACACCATTATGATAATTGAAAACAGGTAAAATGTTCCCTGAACAATTTGGATCATGGTATAAGTCGTCGGTAATTCATGAGTCCCATAAGCATCGTTGGCAAAAAACATATTCGGAACTGCATTCAACAAACCAAGAAAAGTCAGTATGATAAATCCAACGCTTTTAACAATGCCTAATACTTCTGTTTTATATTGACTCCAAAGCTGGGTAAGCTGTGCACCAAACCCCTGAGTGGGGGCAAATCTTGGCAAAACTCCTAAATGCTTAATCGCGATAACAGAGCCAGTTTGAACAATCTCCTTCTTTTGTTTTTTTCTCTTTTTCTCTTCAAAACTGAAAGACCAATAACCTATCATCAAGGCTATAATCCCAACACTTAACCAGATTATACGATTGAGCAATAGTATTCCGGTCAGGCCATGTACCATGGTATTCTTATCATTAACTGTCCAATATTTAGTTGAAATGCCAAAAGTCTGCGCACCAAACGGATCCAATAATGCCGCAAACGTTTCATACTGGATATCAGTGAGTAAACTTTGCGAAACACCCCAACCAACCAACAAAGCAGCAGCAGCAACGAATGGATATATGGTACTTCTTGTTTTGGCAGCAATAGCATAGAGTACGCCACCTATAAATATGGTATTGGGGATAACAAAAACCACCCAGGACATGATATGACTTCTCAACTCAAATGGCCCATATCTGACTTCATCCATCCATTCAAATATTCCATTCAGCCCCATACCAGTCCACATACCTAAAGTGACGCCTAGCATTGGTAGCATTGCGATCAATACACCTCCCCAAAAATGGCCAAAGTAATAACTGTTCTTTCTAATGGGTTTTGAGAATACAATCTGATTGGTTTTTCGCTCATAATCCCGGATAGCAGCAGTATTGATAAAAGCAGCTACCAATAAAACTGTGATGACTGTAAAAGCAACATACCAGTTCATCACTACATAAGGTGCATTTTTATTAATATTACCAAAGCTCCCTCCGATAGATACACTATCGCTTACTACAGCCCATCCAGATAAAAAGCCTATTAATAGAAGGAAAATCCATGGCATTGGAGCCTTGAGCCATGTTTTTATTTCGAATTTTAAAAAGGTGGAAAACATTGATTCATTGTTTCAAAGCTTCATTGATTCATTGTTTACCAATTTATCGCTTCCTATTCAAATGATTTTTAATCGAGAAGCAATTGGACAATGAAACAATGAGACAATTATAAAATCTTTGAGAAAAACACATCTTCCAAATCAGGAGAAGAAGGAGCAAAACCATCTCCGGGATTTTCATCATTCAGAATATGGATGATTGGTTTACCGGCAACCAGCTTACTGGAGATGACGTTGAAGCGTTGCTGATAATCATCGATTTCTGATTTCGAGATGGCCTTTTCCCATACTCTGCCTTTTAGTTCTGACATTGCGGCGGCAGGCTGGCCCTCATACTGTACCCTTCCTTCGTGGATAATGGCCATTTTAGAGCATAGTTCCCGTACGTCTTCAACGATATGCGTGCTAAGGATAACTATCACATTTTCACCAATTTCAGAAAGGAGGTTATAAAAGCGGTTTCGTTCACCTGGGTCCAATCCAGCGGTAGGTTCATCAACTATGATCAACTTTGGATCGCCCAATAATGCTTGCGCAATACCAAAACGCTGGCGCATTCCGCCTGAATAGGAAGAAACAGCCTTTTTCTTATGATCCCACAAATTGACACGTTGGAGCAATGCATCCACCATTTCTTTTCGCTCGCTATTCTTAGTGATGCCTTTTAGTACGGCCAAGTGATCCAGCATATGCTGGGCTGAGATGCGTGCATATACACCAAACTCCTGAGGCAAATAACCCAAGAGCCTCCGCACTTCATCCTTTTGTTGTAAAACATCAATATCGCCCAAAGTGGCGGTACCACTATCAGCTTCCTGCAAAGTGGCTAGGGTGCGCATCAATGTGCTTTTGCCCGCACCATTCGGGCCGAGCAAACCATACATGCCTGTAGGGATATTTAGAGAAACATTGTCGAGGGCTTTCACCCCGTTGGGATAGGTTTTAGAAAGGTTTTGAATAATTAATTCCATGTTGCTGGGTTTTCGTCTAATGATTTCATTGAAAGTGTCACAATGATACTGATCGGTTGTCGAAATGGGTCATTTATTAGACGAAAGATAGGAGAACACTACTTGCACGGGCTGTTCCGTTCGCCGAACTTCTCCTTCGATTTATCATAGAAACCTGCATTCCGCCTGTTTTTCATTCATATTAGAATCCAATTTTCACTTTAAAACTACAACTATGTCATCTGCATCAGCCATGAATCAAAGTTTGAAATACAATAGATCATTAAGGGTAAAAACCTATTATTTCAAAGACAAGAGATTCCGCCCTAACTGGGGAAAGAATGTAAAAAAAGTACACAAGAACCCAGGAAAGGGAAGGCAGACAATAATGCGAGCCAAAAATGAAGCTTATGTCGAAGAAATGAAATCAAGCCACAGAAGGGCAATAATCATAAGCCTTGCAATCTCTTCTGTTGTATTTTATGGTTTGTTTAAATTGTTGTTCTGAAATTTCTATGAACTGGGTAGGCCTAGCTACTTTTACGAAAACACTTTCATATTATGGAAAAGGTATTCACCCTCGTTTTCGTTTGTCTATGCTGCTCCCCGCTCTTATCTCAAAACATTACTGGCCCTGAACTGCTCGAAAAAAGTATCCAATACCACAGTCCCAACGCCGAATGGCGATACTTCAAGGCTGGCCTACATTTGACCGAAACACGTCCAAATGGTACGGACAGAAAAACACATGTACATTTCAATAATGAGGAATCATTTTTTGAGCTGATTCAAAAAAGGGACGGCCACAAATTGGTGCATACTTTCGAGAGAGAAGGCTGTTTTCACAAACTGAATGGCTCATCTAAAATTTCTGATGCTGACCGTGAAAAGCATAAGTTGAACTGCGAACGCACCAGATTACTCCGTGACTATTATCTCTACCTCTGGGGGTTGCCCATGAAATTGGCCGATTACGGCACGATCGTGCATGAAGAAGTAGTTCCTACAGATTTTCAGGGAAATGAAGTATTAGCAATGAAAGTGACTTATGACGAATCCGTTGGTAAAGACATCTGGTATTTTTATTTCGATCCCACTTCCTACGCATTGGTTGGCTACCGATTCTATCACGACGAGTCTAAGAATGATGGAGAATATATTACGCTTGAAGGAGAAGAAATAATTAATGGCGTCCGTTTTCCCAAAACACGAAAATGGTACTACAATAAGGACGACAAGTTTTTAGGCGCTGACATTTTGGAAAAATAACTATGAATATATTTTCAATAAAAACTGACAGACTCCAAATCCGAAACCTACAACCTAAAGACCTCGATGGTTTCTTTGCTTATCGCCAACTGCCGGAAATTGCCCTTTATCAAGGCTTCAATGTTATGGAGAAAGCTGCGTGTAAGGCATTCATAGCCAAATATAGTGCAAAAACATTAGGATCGCCAGGTGAATGGGTTCAATATGCAATCGCTTGGAATGATTCGGATGAGATAGTCGGGGATTGCGCTATACGGCATAAATCACCTGACACTCGCATTGCTGAAATTGGAATGTCCATTTCACCTACCCACCAAAAGAAAGGAATCGCCAAGGAAGCCATGAAAGGGATCGTTGACTGGCTTTTTAATGAAAAGGAAATCCACAGAATTGAGGAAATTACAGATGCTGAAAATTTGGCCGCTGTCCAATTATTGGAAAGCTTAGGATTTCGACAAGAAGGTCATTTTATAGAAAACATCTGGTTTAATGGCAAATGGGGGAGTGAATATCAATATGCCATTTTGCGAAGTGAGTGGCTGGAACAACAAGATAAATTGCTCTAAAAATCGTTAAGAAAAAAAATCACATACGACTTCTCCTTCCATTGCGTTTTACCCCGATAAACCGATAATCCCTTTATATGCAGAGGTGTTTACCACTTATATTCTTTTCTCTCTTTCTCTATTCACAATTATCCGCTCAATTGGGCTTTACTGTTGCCCAAACGCAGGGGTTTGCAAAAGAATGGCAAATCTTGGTTGAAAACTATGTCACTGGCCGAAACTCTGATTTTCTCAAATTCGGCAATACCGCTACTATTGATTATACCTTCCAATTGAGTAGCCCAGAGTGGCAATTTGAACCTGCTCTTTATGGCATGAGGGCTAACATGATTCACCACGGAAATGATTTTGATGTATATGCAGTGGGAATAGTTGCCAATGTGAATTATGCCCCTTTTCTTGAAGAGGGTGAAAATATAGGTTCAAAAAAAGCCATCTTTTATATTCAAGCTTCCCCTGGTCTTTCTTATGTCAGACAACGCTATCAGGAGACCATTTTTGAAGATGGGCACTTAGTCGGCAGAAAATCTTTGACAGACAAACACATTTCCCCAAGTTTCGGAATCAATGCATTGCTTAAAATAAAACTCACTCAATTGCTTTCCATTTCTCCCATGGTTGGACTTCGATATTTTCCAAACCTGAAATGGGAAGGTTTCTCCGAAATTATTTCCGATGGTGCATTCCAAAATGAATTTGACACAGTGGATTGGCGGCATGTTTCTTTCGGAATTCGCATAGGGCTCAGCTTAAAGAACAGCAATCAGTCTTTTTAAAAATGGCTCTTTTTAGTCAAGACAACTACCTAATTTGATTGAACAGAAAACCAAGACCTTGAAGTTTGGTTTACATTACTTACATTGCGCTGCTTAAATTGAATAGTAATGAAAAAAGAGCTTCTCCTCACCTCCATAATTCTTTGTTCAATTCTTGTTTTTTCAAATTGGAATTGCACTCAACCGTCCATTTTCCCTGAAGAAATAGAGAAAGAACCTTCGGCTAAAATGCTTCCGCATGATTGGATGTACAGCCAACGTGCATATCCTAACAATAATATTGACAAGGAAGCAATTCAAGATGCCTATCGTATTACAAAATTGGCCAAACAGCAAGCAGCTGAACGGTTTGAAGAGGAGTGGCAACTGGCAGGTCCATTCAACATAGGTGGCCGTATAACGGATATAGCCCTCCACCCTACTGACCAGAATATTATCTATGCTGGAACTTCTGTTGGGGGCATTTACAAATCGACAGATGGTGGCGTAAATTTTTCTGTAATATTTGAAGACGAGGGCGCTCTTTCCATTGGTAGTATTGCGCTTGCCCTGTCGAATCCAAATGTAATTTATGCAGGAACAGGTGAAGCAAATGGATCGGCAGTTTCAGGTGCCTTTTTTGGGGATGGTGTTTATAAAAGTACTGATGCGGGTGCAAATTGGGAATTTGTAGGTTTAGAAAACACTCAGCATATCGGCCGCATTGTAGTCGACCCGGCAAATGAGGATCGTGCTTTTGTTGCGGCTACAGGAGTGCTATACGGCAAAAATAATGAACGGGGACTTTACAGAACAACAAATGGAGGGGACTCTTGGGAGAATGTTCTATTTGTTTCAGATTCAACCGCTTGTATAGACGTAGTAATCAATCCTGAAAACGCAAATATCATTTACGTTGCAACTTGGGAACGCATCAGAAAAGCCTGGGAGCGGAGTTATGGCGGCCTCACTTCCCGTATTTATCGTTCATTTAATGGCGGAGATACATGGGAACAACTGACCAATGGTCTTCCTGCTGATAACGAAGAAACAGGTCGAATAGGTTTAGCTATCGCCCCTTCAGAGCCTAACACGATTTACGCCAGCTATACAACAGACGTTATTACCAATTTTTTCGATGGTATATATCGCTCCGATGATGCTGGTACTTCCTGGTCGCAAGTCGACAATGGCACCATCAACTCAATTTACTCTTCCTTTGGATGGTTTTTTGGAAATCTGCGAGTTAATCCAAATGATAAAGACGATTTGTGGGTGCTCGGACTTCAACTGGGTCGCTCATTCGATGGGGGTGAAACATGGACCAATGCAACTGACGGGATGCATGTGGATTTCCATGCTTTGGAGGTCCATCCACAAAATTCTGATTTTGTTGTTGCTGGAAACGATGGGGGGCTATACATTTCAAATGACGGAGGTGGCGATTGGGAGCATGTGAAATCTATCCCTAATAATCTTTTTTATCAATGTGAAATTGACCATTCAAACCCCGAACGCATATACGCTGGAGCTCAAGACCAAGGAACTGTTCGAACACTTTCTGGGTCAGTAGATGATTTTGATAGAATTTTAGGAGGAGACGGATTTCATGTAATTGTTGACCCCGTGGATCCTAGCTACGTTTACGCAGAATACCAATTTGGCAACTTTCACCGCTCTGATGTGGGCGGTCCGAATATGCAGTTTAAATTCAATGGGGAAGATGATCGTACCAACTGGAATACTCCAATCGTAATGGATCCCCATGATCCCCAAACCATTTATTATGGCGGACATCATTTATGGAAAAGCACAAATAGAGGAGATGATTTTGTAGCCATCAGTGGCGACCTAACAGACGGAGAGCATCCAAGTGGAAGCCTCTCTTATGGAACTATCATAACCATCGCTGTTTCCCCAAGTGATCCTTTAGTTATTTATACCGGAAGTGATGATGGAAACGTCAATGTTACTTTTGACGGGGGAGAAAATTGGACAAATATTTCGAGTGGCATTCCCGACCGTTATATTACGCAGGTGGCTGTTCACCCTACTGACCCGCTTACTGCATTTGTTACCCTTTCAGGTTTTCGGGATTTAGACTATCAGCCGCACGTGCTCATGACCATAAATGGTGGAGACAATTGGCAGGACATATCTTCAAACCTGCCTGAGATTCCTGTGAATGATATAATAGTTCATCCGGATTTCCCTAATGTCTTGTTTATAGCAAATGACATGGGCGTATGGTATTCTACTTCTACAGGAACTGTTTGGGATGTACTGGGTACAGGAATGCCATTTACAATAGTCAATGATCTTGATCTGCATGCAGAAGAAGCTTTTTTAATTGCAGCTACATTTGGACGGTCTATGCTGAAGCTTGACATCAGCCAACTTGATCCAACACCTACATTAGAATTGGTTCAAACTCAATTAGCGCTATCAATATTTCCAAACCCTGTTTTCAATGAAGCTACCCTTGCATTTGAAAATAATGGTACCGGAACTGCAACAATTCAGTTGTTGAACTTAAATGGAAGTGTAGTAATGAAAATGGATGGCGTACCTATCCAAGAAGGGAATAATACAATGAATTTAAACCTATCGAATCTTGCATCAGGCACTTATATGGCAAGAATAAATACTGGTAAAAAGATCGGTGTCACCAAAATATTGAAGCTGTAATCACTGCTTATACTTTTCAGCAATCTGATCTATTGCTTTAGCTAATTTATGGTCTTTATCGGTGACAATTGCACCAGCAGAATGAGTATTTAATTTAAAATGCACAGTATTCCATACGTTTGACCAATCAGGGTGGTGGTCTTGTTTTTCAGCAGCAAAAGCAACTTCCGTCATAAATGCAAAAGCCTCAGCAAAGTTTTTAAACTTAAAAGTGCTTTGAAGAGAATTATCTTTTTCTGTCCACATTCGATTAATTCATTTTATAAGAAATATTGAAATCTTGTAACACTGCATCCAGAATAGGATCATCGCCTTCAATATACCCTTCTTTAAGGTCATAGCCCCAAAATTTACTGAGGGTATTCCAGTAACTCGCAGTCATACTCCCTCGATATGTTTTTATGAGTTCATGCAAAGGTTTGTCGAGCTCTTTTTCTACCATCTTTACCAAAATTTTACCTTGCGTTTTTGTCAGGTTTCTTAATGGTGCCTCGAATTTATCGTCTAAATCTTTTTGTAATTTTTTAGCTCTTTTCTTTCGCTTCCCTTTCTTCAATTCTGAAGTTTCATCTTCCAATTGGCGAAAAACGATAATTGCTTCTTTTGCATATGGATAAACGATGGCAGCGTACCGCAAATATTTGCGGTAGCGATTATATTCTTCGCTACTTTTAAACTGTCGAGGGGAAGTAAGGGAAACGGTCATTAAGTCATCGGCTACAAGGATGGTGTCGCCGTTATCGTCCAGCATCAAGGTAACCAGCTGGCCGTTTAGGGTAGTTTTACCTAAAGTAGTTTGTGTATATGTTGGTATCCAGTAGAGACCCAATAATACTAAAATCACAAGTAATTTCTTCATCGTCTTGGACATTTAAGTTTACGAAAATACACCTGTTAGACGGATGTAATTATCGCAAAGCTGTTAAACTAATGCAAAAGTTATCCCCAAAACGAAGAGATGATAAAAACCATTGCTAGTGGCGGAAAAATAAAAGTGCAAGAAGAGCAATGGGCAGTAAAGATTTATGGATTTACGGCCCATTGCCAATTGGTTAAGAATTTAAAGACTGCTAGCTTTTTTCAACTTAAGTTCGTACAGCTGAACAATCTTGGCTTGGTGGTCTGCTACTTTGTTTAGCAGTTTCAATTCTTGTTTAATGGCCAGATTTTCAGGTGATCTGTGTGTTAGACGGAGGGATTTATTTAAGTCAAGAATTTTTTGGATAGTTTCCGTTAAGGCGTTTTTAGCGCTGAGAAACCTGTCTATGAGCGTAGGTTCAGCAACTCGAGATTGTTTTGTCATAGGCGGTTGAAATTTAAGTTTTATTTGTCAAAAACACTATAGGAGCAAATTTAGTTTTTTGAAATCGCATTTCATAACAATCGTTCAAAAAAAATAGAAGAAAACTAAATTGAATATTATAGGTCATTTCCACTAAAAATTACAACTATAATACTTTACCATTTAACCCATATCTTTGGTCAAATGTTGTCTCAAAACGCAATTATTTAAATTTTTATAAACTGTATATCAAAATTCGATCAACCAACAATATTTGTTTAAAGCAAGACATATCTATAACTGCAATTTGTCCGATTGAAAACCCTTTAGCAGATTAGATGTTTAAACATGAATTATCTGTAAACTCATCTGTATGGAAAATAATCAATCCTATTGGTATCTGGAAAATGTTGACTTGACCGAAGTTTTATGCCCAACCAAACTTGACGCTTCAAAAGAAGACCTGGAACATAAAAACTTTCAAAAAGGAGATTATATATTCCTGCCAGGCGATTATGCAGATAAGATATTTTTCATAATGGAAGGCCGTGTCAAGATTGGTACTTTCAGCGAAAGTGGGAAGGAAATTACAAAAGCAATTATTGGACATGGGGAAGTTTTTGGAGAACTTCCCTTAGCAGGAGAGGAACAGCGTCGGAATTTTGCGATTACCATGGAAAAAACAACATGTTGTATTCTGTCAGTCGATCAAATGAAAGGACTATTGAAAGAACACAGCCCGCTTAGCATGTTTTTCATGAAGCTACTCGGGAGTAGGATGATAGAAATGGAGCGTCGATTGGAATCGCTTGTTTTCAAAGATTCAAGAACCAGGGTTGTTGAATATTTAAAAGAGTTATGCAATTCCAAAGGACAAAGAGTCGGCTATGAATGGGTAGTCCGGAAGTTTTTGACACATCAGGAAATAGCAAATCTAACAGCTACTTCTCGCCAAACGGTCACAACGGTTTTGAATGAATTAGAAGATAAAAAGATCATATCCTATAATCGGAGGAGGCTTCTGGTCAGGGACTTAGAAGCATTAGCCGGAGAAGCAAAAGTCGCCTGACTATGAAGTTTTAAACTGCTTCTAAAATATATTATTTATTCCCCTTAATTTTTTCCTCATATAAAGTAGTGGAATAACCTTCCACGAATGGCAAACTGAGCACTTCTCCTCCATACTCTTTAACGATAGCAGCTCCTACTATCTGATCGGGAGCCCAATCACCACCTTTTACCAAAACATCCGGCTTCAGGTTTTTAATAAGTTGGAGTGGAGTATCCTCATTAAAAAGGACAACACAATCAACACATGCCAGAGAGGCAAGTAAGAGCATCCTTGTTTTTTCATCTTTGATTGGACGGGATGGGCCTTTGAGTTTCCGCACAGATTCATCTGTGTTGACACCGATTATCAATCGATGACCCAGGTCTTTTGCAGCGGCTAAATAATGTATATGTCCAAAATGAAGGATATCAAAACATCCATTTGTGAAAACGACTTGTTCTCCAAGTTTTTTCCAATGCCTGACAGACTCTCTGGCCATTTGCCAATCCATCACTTTTGATTGAATTTTTTGGAAAAACATAGCTTAAGCTTGATGTGGATGGCGATTGAATACTGGCAACAAGACTAACGCCAATATACCAAGGATGGAATTAAAGCCAATTTGTACACAGAAGAAAATAATATTGGCAACAGAAAAAGCATCATCTCCTTTAATGTTATAAAAAAGCGTGAGTGATGCAATGACCAAGAAATGAAAAGTGCCCATTCCTCCTGGAGATGGAATCACCATGCCCAGCGTACCGAACACAAAAACCAACAAGGCTGCCTTAAGATCCAGATGTTCAGTTGGGCCAAATGCCTGAAAGCCGAGCCAGGTCATTACAAAATACATAACCCAAATGCTGAGACTATGAAAAACAAAAACCCAAGGTCGATCTAAGTCCTTTACTGTTTTAATGCCTTCCCAAAACCCTTGAATGATTCCAGTGAATTTTTTAAAAAGTTTAGAATTAGCCATCTGTTTTCTGAAGCTGTATAGCAAAATTCCAACTAAAACCATAACGGCCAGGAAGGCCAATTTCCAATCGAAGCCAGAAGCTTCTTCTCCTCCTGTTTTTTTATTCTCTGCGAGGAAACCCAATATTTTCTCAGATTCAAAAAACAACGCCACTGCAAAGGCTAGCAACAGACAAATTACATCTACTACCCTATCGACCACAATTGTTCCCATAACTTTTTCAACCGGAATTTTCTCATATTTTGACAAAACACCTGCCCGCACCACTTCACCTATCCTTGGAAGCCCAAGGTTTGCGAAATAACTGACAAGGATAGCCATGAATCCATTATAAAACTTGGGATTGTAACCTAATGGCTTCAGCAGCATTTTCCATTTATATGTACGACTGATATTGCTTAAAACAAAAGCCAAAAGTACCAGTGCAATCCAACCATATTTCACTTTCCCAAAATCACTGATGAGCTTGTCCAGCAAGGGTACACAGGCAGTTTCTGCGGTATCCGTTAGTCTACAAGCTTCCAACAATTGTGCTCGTTCTTCCTCGGATTCCACTGATTCCCACTGGGGAATATTTTGAATACAGCATTCATCCTTATAGGCATCATTTTGTGATCTAAAAACCAAGAAAAGGATGAGCGCACCTATGCTCAAAAAGAGAAGAAATTGCAGCAGGTTATAAAGGAGTTTTTTCATTGATTTTCAATAGGAATAAATAAGATACAGCGTGTTAAAATTAGCGAGAATGTTAGCTCAGTCGATTGTTCTCGTCAGGAAAAATGGTTATAGGTTCAAAATTTCCGGCCTCCTCTGGCGTCATTTGAGCATAAGCAATTATAATCAGGAAATCTCCGGGCTGACATTTGCGAGCAGCAGCCCCATTCAAGCAAATAATACCTGAATTTCGCTCACCTCGAATAGTGTATGTTTCCAGGCGTTCACCATTATTATTATTAACCACTTGTACCTTCTCCCCTACCAATATATTAGCAGCTTCCAGCAAAGCTTCATCTATTGTTATGCTGCCTACATAGTTGAGGTTAGCCTCGGTCACCTTTACACGGTGAATCTTCGATTTGAACATTGTAATAAACATAGGGCGCAAATGTATACAATCAGTTTTACGTGAAATCAAAAATCATTGTTGATCGATTTATTCTTTCCTCAGAGCTCGTTCCAATCTGTTGAGCTTTGGAATGAGGGCATTGAAATGATCTTTTCTTCCACCAATAGGAATTTTTATTTTCAACCCGCCGACTATCCCCCCAGTCAAAGCTCCTGCACCAGCCGAAGTAAACCCAAGAGTCAAAGCTTTATCCCATTGGCTTCTAGGAGACGAAAGGCTTGGGTCACAGCCATCAGGTAAAATGGGATCACAAGCTGGCGAATCATCAAATATGGTCAATCCCGTCAATATACCAACTGTAAAGCCAATTGCTGCCCCTGCAAACGCATATTGAACTATTTGGTTTTGTTTCCTGACCTTTATATAATCGATTTGTTGGTAAGGGAAAATAAAGACTATTTCAGGGTTGCCTTTTCCTGGACCACTAAATAGGATTGATTTCTTTTTAAGGATCAAACTCGAATCGTTTAAGCCATGCATAAGTCCGTTCGTAATGTCTGCTCTTCCTATCCTGTTTACCCAAACGTCTAACTTTTTATCTAATTGGTTAGCTTCTGACTTGAACTTATTTCTTGCATCCTCTTCTGAAACATAATTAGTTTCTGTCACAAAGCGCTTCTTTAGAGTATAAGCCAGATCGCCTTTTTCAGGTGGATATTTCTTATAAATAATTCTTGACTCGCTTTCTTCAATAATCTCAACGATCATTGGAAATCGGTTCTCAAAAACAATAGTATCCTGAGCTACTGTTTGCAGGCTCGCCAACACCAATAAAAGAAATAGGGATACTGATAGTTTTGACATAAATGAATTTTAAAAATTGCGGGCAAAGTTAAGGATTCTAAAACTGTGCCTTGCACACAAAGCCAGCTTCATAGGAATATTTGTAATTTGCAACCTTTATTTTGCTAACCTGAAATTAGTTTCCATTTGGAAAGAACCAGAAATATAATATTTACTTTTTGTTTGCTTTTTGCCGGTATACTCTTCGCTCAGGACGATGAACTAAAAGTACGTAATTATGGCATTGAAGATGGTTTGTCGCAAAGGGACATTTTTAAGATTCAACAGGATAAAACGGGTTTCCTCTGGGTGTCCACAAGAAATGGAATTGATCGTTTTGACGGGCACGAATTCATTCATTGGTATTCTGGCGAGGAACGTAATTATGTTCCAGCTTCTAGTTATTTCGATTTAATATTAGGACCAAATAATAACCTTTGGGGCTCTAGAGGAAATATTTTGGTCAAATTGGAGCCTTCCAATAATCGTAAAGATACCATACTTGCCTATGCTCCTGAACAAAACATACGACTGGGGAACCTTTGCATAGATGGGCTCGGAAAAGTCTGGACAACTCGATTCAACCTTACAGACTCTACACATTCACTGATCCGGATCAGTCAGGATAACTCCATTGAAGAAATAACTGCACTTACGGCAAAGTATACCAAATTGCCACTTACCCGGTCACTCGGACTCGTATACGTAGCTACAAATGACAATGAAATTTGGGTGTACAATTTGGACGGTAAACAGGTTAAACAATATGAATTTCCCACACCTACAGGTAATAGTGCATATTCAAGAATCATTGAGCTGCAAACAGATAGTAACGGAGACGTTTGGGCTTTACTGGATCATGGCCAATTATACTACCTGCCAGCAGATGCGAATACATTTATTAGGCATCCTATCAGTGACATCACCGATGATCACTTTCATACTTCAGCCCTTTTAGTTTGTCCCAATAAAGATATTTGGATGGGAGGACTGGTTTCGGTTCACCACGACAACGAGAATGATGCTCCCTGCAGCAGCATCCAACCAGGTGCTTCATTGATTCATTATAATTCAATAACTGGGCGAATTGAAGATCACAGCTATTTTTTAAAACAAGTCCTCCCCTATGCTGAGGCTCCGAGGCAAATTTATCTTGATGGAAGTGGTGTAATCTGGATTTCTACACCTTTTGGCCTAATCCACATGGTCGAAAACGACCTTTTCGAACGCTACATGTCAGAGGGCAACGATTGTTGCAAGGATGGAGTTTGTAGCATGCGAGGAATGACTGAGGATAATCAGGGGAATATTTATTTCACCTATTATAATTCTATCCACGTTCTCAACCCTCGCAATGGCTCACTGTTTCCACTTTTCTCAAAGCAAATCGCAAATCCGTTTACCTTGCTCTTTGATAAAGGTCACCTTTGGACAGGCAATGGGATTAAAATCAACATCGGCACGTCTAAGGTAGACACAATTATCCCCGATTTGAACTGTGCCGAAGGTATGATCATGAAAGATAGTGAAGGGCTCTATTGGCTCGGTTGCGACAATAGGTTAGTTATTTATAATCCAGAAAATGGATCTTACAATGAATTTGAAGACCAATCGGGAACGATAAAGGATGGTAATTTTGGCAATATTACTTTCTTGACACAGGGAAAAAACAATAAAACCATTTGGGTAGCAACTCGTGAAAAAGGTATTTTCAAAATAAATAAAAGTGATGGGATTATAAACCATTTTGATAGTTCAACTGATCCAAAGCTACCCCACAACCGAATTTTAGCCTTAGAGGAAAACAACGGTAAATTGTGGATCGGTTCTGCCGCGGGGCTAGGCGTCTTGGACCTTTCGACGGATAGTATTATTGTTTATAAAAGATCAAATGGCCTACCCAATAATTTTATCAATGGCTTGTTAACTGAAGGTGATTCTGCTATTTGGGTAAGCACCGACAATGGTTTATCAAGACTGGATATTCCTTCCAATACTTTCGCAAATTTTTTTAAATCAGATGGGCTGACGAAAAATGAGTTCAATCGAATGTCATTTTATAAGTCAAAAGAAGGACGGATGTATTTTGGTGGAATTGATGGTGTAAACGCCTTTTTCCCGAGTGCCCGTTATGGCGAGCGTCAAAACAAAATGAAAAGCCCTCTTGTCCTATCCAAATTTGTTTTATTTGACGGAGAGCATGATCATATAAAATCCAATTTTACTGCTGGTGAGCCCATAGTAATCAATCCACACGATGAAGCTTTTACCTTTTTCTTCTCTTTAGCTGATTATACCGAACCTGATGTACACCTCTATTGCCACATGCTGGAAGGAAGAGATAAAACATGGACAGACCCTTCGCCCCTCAATTTCATTCGGTATGTCAACATGAAACCTGGAAAATACAAACTAAGGATTAAGGCATCCAGAGGTGGCAATGACTGGGTAAACAGCGAATTGGTTATTCCTGTAGTCATCAATGAAGCTTTTTATAATACTGGCTGGTTTAGAATAGTTGCTGTTGGCTTGGCGGTTTTGCTTATTTATGGATTCATGCAATACCGCTTTTATATTGTAAAAAAACACGAACAAGAGTTGGAAACATTAGTACAAGAGCGAACCCGTGAGCTGGAATCGGAAAAAGCCAAGAGTGATGAATTACTGTTAAACATACTTCCTGCAGAAACAGCTGAAGAGCTCAAGCAATATGGGGCTGCAAAAGCACGTCGGTTTAATGACGTTACTGTAATGTTCACCGATTTCAAGGGGTTTTCATTCATAGCTAAAGGCATGGAGCCGGAAGCACTTGTAGCTGAAATAGATCATTGCTTCCGAGGATTTGATGAAATAATGGAAGAGTTTGACTTAGAAAAAATCAAAACTATTGGTGATGCATATCTCTGCTGTGCTGGGCTAAATGATGAAGATAAAACAGAAACCGCCGTTAGAGTGATTAAGGCAGGTCTTAAAATACAGTCATTCCTTTCAGAGCTTGCCAATGAACGAAAAGGACAGAGCCGGCCAAGTTTTGAAGCTCGTATAGGCATCCATTCGGGTCCAGTGGTAAGCGGAATTGTTGGCAGTAAAAAGTTCGCCTATGACATTTGGGGCGAAACCGTAAATATCTCCGAGCGACTGCAAGCAAATGGCGAAGTTGGCAAAATCAATATTTCCAAATCTACTTTTAAGTTGGTCAAGGAACATTTTAACTGTATCCACAGGGGGAAAATACCGGCCAAACACCAAGGTGATGTTGATATGTATTTCGTGGATTATCACCCAGATTGTGACTAGCATTCTTTCATATTTTTCTTTCCATTTCAAGTTTTGGCAAAATTTTTTCATTGTTCTATGTGTAAACCTATGCTATAAAGCAAAATGTATACGCAAAATAGTACCCTCCCACCTCATAACTTCCTGATTTTCAAGAACGACAGCCAACTTTTCTATTAATTTTTCCCAAAGAAGTTTAGTAAATAAATATATCCCATAGTGGCAATCTTGCTGCAAGTTTTAATCATTTCTCCCCTTTGATTTAGATTTTAATAAAAAAACGAAAGCTGGTAAAAAGCTCCCTTTAAAAGAGCCAGCAGCACTTTATTGAACAAATCCAATAACGATGAAAATTAACCCATGTACAATCATGTTTACAGGGCTGCTTTGCCTTGTATGGCTATCGGTGTCTGCCAATAATGGAACACCCTCGCCTTCATATCCACCAAATTCAAGATGGGATGTTGACGTCATAAAGCTACGGCTTGAAATGATGGATTGTCCTGTAACGCCTGTTTTTGATAATGAGGTTTCTGCCTACCTGCGCAGTTTTCTTACGTATGGCTACAGGGACACGGAGCGAATGTTAGGGGAAGGGAAAATATATTTCCCCATTTTCGAGCATTATCTAGAGATGCATGGCTTGCCAAAACAACTCAAATATCTTCCTATGATTGAGTCTTCTATGAAGCCCTATGCTGTTTCTTATGCAGGGGCTGCTGGGTTGTGGCAGTTTATGCCTTCAACAGGAACATATCTCGGTCTGATTGTAGATAAATATTTAGATGAGCGGAAAGATCCATATCGATCAACTGAAGCAGCTGTGAGGTATTTAAAGAAATTACACAATAGGTTTGATAGTTGGGAATTGGCATTGGCCGCATACAACTGTGGTCCTGGGCGATTGAACAGAACCATCAGAGCTTATGGAAGCCGGGATTACTGGAAGATTAAAAAAGGGCTGCCTAGAGAAACTCAAAAATATGTCAGCAGGTACATTGCTGCATGTTATGCTGGCACCTTTCACCGCCTTCATGGAATTAGTCCTAAGGCATCTGAAACCTTTCAATTGCAACCAATGGCGGCAAGGATTTATTCTTCTATCTCTTTATCGAGCGTAGCTTCTATGACAGGTCTTGATTTATCTATCATTAAGAAACTCAATCCTGCATTTAAGGCAGACTATTCTCCTAAAAGAGAAAACGGAGTCTACTTGGTTTTGCCTAGAGAGTCATGGTATGACTATCTGGATGCTCGTGATTACAAGAAAGATACGAGAGTCGCCAGGCCTTGATTTACAGGGTATTCTTAGGTATTAAATGGGGATAAACCCATTATTTGTCAATCGTATTCAACTGATGATAAATCAGTCAAATATTTAATTTTTGTTGAAAAATAGATGGAGGTACGCCGACCATCTCTTTAAAGACTTTTGCAAATGCCCTCCTATCTGAGAATGACAATTGAATGGCCGTTTCTGTAGGTGAATAATCTTGGCTAAGGAGTTTTTTCGCTTTTTCAATCCGCTTTTGCAATAAGTGTTGGTAGGGCGTTAAACCATAAACTTGACGATATAGCCGTACAAGATGATATTTTGATAACAATGCTTCTTTTTGGAGTTCATCCAAGGAAATAGGCTGCTCAAAATTCTCCAATATGAATCCATAAGCTATACTGAGGCGTCGATATATCTCTTGTTTGGTGAGGGTGCGAACACAAGGAATCGATTGCAGGTGATGGCCAATTTGTCTGTGTGAATGGAGGAATTCAGTTGCAATTTCTTGAAAAACAGCATCCCAATCAACAACTTCCTTTCCGCTAGCTTCATTCAATTTATTCCGTAGACGATGTAAGCATCTGCCAAAAGAATTTTCTTCTAATTGGTAGGTCTTGACCATGAACTCTTGTTGTTGCCATCCACAATTAAAAGGTGAATCAAGTGATTTTTCAAATGGCGAATTCAATACCTGGACTGTTTCACAAATCGTTTTTTCTGTCAGAAACAAGCAATAACCTTTTACTTCTTTATCAAAATTTCCAAATGCTTGAACCTTTTGATTTGGATTAAAAATGAAATATTCACCTGCCTTGACTTTGAAATGTTGCCCGTCCACCCAATAAGATTCAACACCACTTAAAGGCATTGCAATATGAAACCTGGAAGTATCCAAAGTAGCATCAATCGATGTGAGCGCAGAAAGCTTAATTTCATTACCTGCCCAAGGTTTGACATTATGCCAATCCAAAACTCCTGAATCGGACGTCACTTGGCTGACCTTTCCTTTATAGTTTATCGCCATAGTTGTAATGTGCAATTTTTGACCCCCAACCCTTACGCTGGTACTAATTAGATTTGGCTGGAAGTATAGTTTGGTCTTCCAATTTTGAAGTAAATGGTCAAGCTGAACAGCAAGAAATAATCATAGACAATCTGGGATACCTACCAACTGGAAGTTATTTCATAAAAATGGAAACACATGGACTAAGCAAGACTATTCAATTTGTTAAATATTGATGTTATTGAAATTTCTTTTTGGCCAAAAAAAAAAGACGGAGTGGATCACCACACCGTCTTTTTTAACACTGATTTAAAGCGGTAATTACTCTTCTTCGCTTGCAGCATCTGTTGTTGCTTCTACGGCTTCCGTTGTCGCAACAGCTGTAGCAGCTGCAGCTACTGCTCCACCTCCTTTACCACCTCTACGGCGGCGACGCTTCTTAGAACTACTATCTTCGCTACCACCAGTATATTTTCCTGAATAATCAGTATTGAAATCAACTAATTCAATCATTGCCATTTCGGCACCATCACCTTTCCTGAATCCAGTACGAATAACACGAACATAACCTCCAGGACGATTGCCAACTGCTTCGGCTACAGGTCCAAATAATTCTTTAATAGCTTCTTTGTTCTGCAAATAACTAAATACTACACGACGATTGTGAGTAGTGTTCGATTTTGCTTTTGTAATCAGCGGTTCAACATGTTTGCGCAAAGCTTTTGCTTTAGCCACAGTAGTTTGAATTCGCTTGTGCTCTATCAAAGAGATAGAAAGATTTTTCAACAAAGCCTTACGATGCTCTGATTTCCTTCCGAGGTGGTTAAATTTTTTACCGTGTCTCATTTCGGATTAAAGTTTAGGTTATCTTCTCAACACAATCGATAGTAGGCTAAAAGCAGTTGGCAATAAAACCAAATGAATGGTTTGCTTTTGCCCCATATTTATCGTTTGTAATTGAATGAATATGATTAAAACAAAAGCAGCTTGTAATACAAGCTGCCCATTGCCAACAAATTATTCTTCGTCAAGCTTATACTTTGACAAGTCCATGCCGAAAGTCAAGCCTTTTTCTTGTAACAATTCTTCGATCTCCACAAGAGATTTTTTACCGAAATTCCGGAATTTCAATAGCTCGTGGGTATCATATTTTACTAACTCAGCCAATGAGTTGATTTTGGCAGCCTTTAGGCAGTTGTATGCACGAACAGAGAGATCAAGATCCTCCAATGAAGTTTTAAGCAACTTACGCATGTGCAATACATGCTCATCGACAACGTCATCACGACGGCTACTCTCATCTGGCATGCTGATATACTCATCAGTAATGAGCATAAGGTGATGGATCATAATCCGAGATGCTTCTTTGATGGCATCTTCTGGATGAATAGTTCCATCCGTTTTTACCTCAATTGTCAACAACTCATAATCAGTCCTTTGCCCAACACGAGTGTTTTCAACTTTATAAGCCACATTCTTGATTGGAGTGTAAATAGCATCTACAGGAATTACACCAATCGGAGCATCTTTTGGAAGGTTCTCACCTGCTGGCACGTATCCACGTCCTTTGGTGATAGTCAATTCCATTTCTAAGTTCACAAATGGTTCCATGCGACAAATCAACATATCAGGATTCATCACCTTGAATACATTAGTATGCTCTTCTATATCCCCTGCACGAAATTCTTCTTTCCCGCTTATAGTAAGATAAATCTTTTCCGTTGCAATATCTTCACCTTGAATCAATTGCTTCAAACGAACTTGCTTTAGGTTGAGCACAATATCCAATACATCCTCTACCACTCCTTTTATAGTAGCAAATTCGTGATCAACTCCAGCTATACGCACAGCAGAAATGGCATATCCTTCCAATGACGAAAGGAGAATCCTTCTCAGTGAGTTACCGATAGTCTGACCAAAACCAGGCTCTAAAGGCCTGAATTCAAAAGTACCTTCAAAATCAGTAGCCTTCTGCATGATGATTTTGTCAGGTTTCTGGAAATTTAGAATGCTCATATATTATGAAAACTTTAGATAGGATGATGAAAAACGGGCTTTTAATAAAAGCTTCTTCCGTTTTAAGGGTTTTCTGCTTGTTCTGAAACAGGAAAAAGGATGGGCAGATGTTTTACCTGCCAATCCTTTTGTCATTATTACTTAGAGTAAAGTTCAACGATCAACTGTTCGTTAATCTTCTCTGGTATTTGCTCCCTTTCGGGATAAGAGAGAAAAACTCCTCTCATTTTATCTGGATTGAATTCAAGCCAGCCGAATTTTTTAATATCTGTCTTTTTACCAATCTGATCTACGACCATGTCCAAATTTCTGGACTGTCCCCTTACTTCAATAACATCTCCCGGACGCAACTGGACTGAAGGGATATTAGTCAAAACACCATTCAATACAATATGACGGTGTCCAACCATTTGACGAGCAGCTCTTCTTGTTGGTGCAATTCCCAATCGAAAAACGGTGTTGTCCAATCTAGCTTCCAAGAATTGGAGCAAGTTCACACCAGTCACACCATGTTTCGCGCTTGCTTTATCAAAAAGATTGCGGAATTGACGCTCTAGTACTCCGTAAGTATATTTTGCTTTTTGCTTCTCCATTAATTGCAGCGCATAGTCAGAAGTTTGACGACGGCGGCGGGAGTTACCATGTTGACCTGGGCGATATTTCTTTTTTTCAAATGCTTTGCTGAACCCGTAAATTGGTTCTCCAAATGCCCTGGCCTTTTTTTGCTTTGGTCCTGTATATCTTGCCATTATTAGAAATTACAATTTTCGAAACCCTGTGATTGAAATTAAACCCTTCTACGTTTTGGAGGACGGCAACCATTATGTGGAATTGGAGTCACATCCAAAATTTTAGAAACTTTCACACCCGCTTGATCAATTGAGCGGATAGCAGCTTCTCTTCCTGATCCAGGCCCTTTGACATAAACAACCACGGTACGAAGACCAGCATCAAATGCAGATTTGGCTGCATCACTTGCTGCTACCTGAGCTGCATATGGCGTGTTTTTCTTTGACCCTCTAAACCCAGCCTTACCTGCCGAGCCCCAACTAATCACATCACCTTTCCTATTGGTAAGTGTAACTATGATATTGTTGAATGTTGCCTGAATATAAGCCAAACCTTCTGGTTCTACTTTTACTTTGCGTTTGGCTTTAACTTTTGATCTAATCTTTGCCATTTGAACTTTATTGGCTTATGGCTTGGGCAATTAGTGGCTGACTATTGAACCAACAACTAAATGCAATCTGCCAATAGCATCTATTACTTAGTAACCATTTTCTTGTTTGCAACTGTCTTCTTGCGACCTTTACGAGTACGCGCATTCGTTCTTGTACGCTGTCCTCTTAATGGCAGGCCTCTTCTGTGGCGTAAGCCACGGTAACAAGCAATATCCATAAGGCGCTTGATACTCATCTGAACTTCAGAACGTAATTCACCCTCTACTTTGTAATCATCTTGAATGATTTGGGCAATAGTACGGACGTTGTCATCTGACCAATCTTCAACTTTTGTATTCTCGTCGATACCTGCTTTTGCGAGGATTTGGATTGCTCTTGTTGAGCCTATTCCAAAAATATACGTCAATCCAATGACGCCTCTTTTATTTCTTGGTAAATCTATACCTGCAATTCGTGCCATAAAAATTCTGTTTCAGCAACTTTGACAAATACCTGATTCAAAACATTTGCTTTAAATCGAGGCTAT
>CALNYY010000096.1:0-12800 GCA_942490835.1 uncultured Saprospiraceae bacterium | reverse complement strand
GCCCGTTGAGACTTGCTGCTGTACGTGAAGAAGCGCTTCCTGCTGTTTTAGCATCGTGATCAACGCCTTGTTCATGAATGGTGTTGGTACTAAGACGCATGATATTTCCTCTAGATCAGGACTTCATCTAAACATATTTATTTGAAAAGTTGATGAAGACTTTTAAGCTGCTCATTGAATTATATGAAGTGCAAGGGTATAGTGCAGTGGCAACTTCAGCGATGAGAGAAGCATCAAATGGCGGAGAAATAATAGATTTTATTTCAAAAGAAATGGATGTTAATATTGAAATAATTTCAGGAGAAGCAGAGGCAAGAATCTTAAATAAAGCGATAATTCCATTTTTGAATAATGGAAGTTTTGTACATATAGATGTTGGAGGCGGGAGTACTGAATTAAATTTATTTGATGGAAAAGTCTTGAAAAGTAGTCAGTCGTTTAAAATTGGTTCTGTTCGGAGATTGTCCACAAAAGACCGTTCAACAATTTTTAAAGAAATGAAAGAATGGGTCAAAAAATCTAATTTGGAAATAGGGAAAAATATAATAGGAATCGGGACTGGAGGAAATATTAACAAGCTATACAAGCTTTCGAATAAGCCTAATAATTTGGCTATTTCATTAACCGAACTAAAAGGACTCCGTGCGTATTTGAATGAATTTTCTTATGAACAAAGAATGTCTATTTTAAAATTAAATCCCGATCGGGCTGATGTAATTATCCCCGCCGCCGAAATTTATATCAGAGTCCTGGAAGGCATTAAAAGTGATCAAATACTTGTGCCAAGAGTAGGGCTAAAAGATGGACTTGTGTATGAATTGTTTGAGGCAGTTTCTGGGAGGAGTTTGGATCAGTTTGAGTTTATTGAAGAGTTTTAATTTTGAAAGTAAAAAGTAAAAAGTAAAAAGTAAAAAGATGGATGATTTTTCAAAAGCAATGCAAAAAAAGTCTGACTTGCAGTTGGTAGAAATCGTTGAATTCGATAGTGAAAATTATGACCCTACTGCCATTGTTGCAGCTAAAAATGAATTGGAAAAAAGGGGTTTATTATTTGATGAATTAGAAAAATTAAGAGAAAATATTTTACTTAAATATAAAAAAGGAAAAGAGATTGTTGCGTCGGCAGAAAAATTTAAAAGCAACATTGAAACAGGTGGAGCTACGATTTTGGATGCGGTTAATCCAATATCTGCAAAATCATTTAGTACGAAAATTTATATAATTTGTGCTTTCTTTTCTATAACATTAGTTGCTTATTTTATTGATAACTATTGGGTATTTTCTCCACAATATGTTGGATTGCACTCTTTTGAGACTATTGCAATTATACTAATGCTTTCAATTGGAGTATTCGGATTGTTGCAATATAAAAGTTATGGTTGGATTTCGATTACTGTGTTTTTAGTCTATCAAATAATTCCGAAGTTGGTTGAAATTCCAGATATTTTAATTCGACTATCTATGGAATATCAAGATTCAAAAATTGGAGATGCTCATGATGGAGTAGCTATCGAATGGGAGAGACCTTTGTTTTATGAATTCGACCCAAAAATAATTTTGATAAAAAATTTAGGTGCGCTAATTGTTTTTGGAGGATTGTTTTGGTTTTTCAACAAACCTAACACAATGTCTCACTATAATATTGACAATGATATAAGGTCAAAAACAATATTATTTTCAGTCGTTCCAATTTCTGTATTTTGGATTCTTCTCGTTTACTATTTTTGAGGGTATTTAGGCTAAAAGCATCAAAACAATAAAACAAAACAACATGCATTTCAAATCAAAATTATATATATCAACTACGATGGCCATACTGTTTTCATGTATTTCCATCTCAGCTTATTCCCAAGAGAAAACAACTCCACCGACTGAATACGATGAATCGCCTTCCGATCCATATATTTATGTACCGAGGGAAAATTATCAAAAAGCTGCACCTTATTTTTTCAGTAATACACAAATAACAACTCGACAAGTGAATGTGGACGATGCAGGGAATGACATGCTTGGCGATGCTGCCAATGAACCATCCATTGCGGTCGATCCGGTAAACCCTAATCGTATGTCGATTGGATGGCGCCAGTTTGATACTATATCGAGCAATTTCCGACAAGCTGGATTTTCATATTCATTGGATGGAGGAGAAACCTGGACTTTTCCTGGTCCAATCGAACCAGGTGTTTTCCGTTCCGATCCTGTCCTTGATTTTGATGTGAATGGTACGTTTTATTATAATAGTCTAACCACTGATTATTTCTGTCAGGTTTTCAAATCAATAGATGATATATCTTGGGATGCAGGTACTGAAGCAAAAGGTGGTGACAAACAATGGATGGTCGTTGACCGGACGGGAGGCACTGGAGATGGTAATATCTATGCTTTTTGGAAACCTTTCATTTCATCTTGTTCGGGTGCTTTTACCCGTTCTGTGGATGCAGGTACAAGTTATGAGGACTGTTCCGATATGCCCAATAACGGTACACGAGGTACTTTGGCAATTGGCCCGGATGGAGAACTTTATGCATGTGGAGAAACCAATGGTACTTTCTACGTTGCCAAGACCTCAAATGCAATGAATGCAGGGGAAGATGTGATTTGGGACTTTTCAACTACAGTTAATTTGGGAGGATCATTAAGTCTGTACCAAGGCCCCAATCCAAATGGTATGCTGGGTCAAGTTTGGATCACGGTTAATCATTCTGATGGACCTCTAAGAGGTCAGGTATATTTATTGGCAACGGTTGATGGGTTTTCAGCAGGAGATGGTGCCGATGTGATATTTTCCAAAAGTGAGGATGGCGGTGAAACCTGGAGTAGTCCTGTAAAAATAAATGATGATTTAGGGGATAATTATAATTGGTTTGGAACAATTTCAGTTGCACCAAATGGACGTATTGATGTGGCCTGGGTAGATACAAGAGATGAACCCGGCACTTACCTTTCAGCGCTTTATTATTCTAATTCATTTGATGGTGGAGGAACATGGTCTGTAAATGAAAAACTCAGTGATTCTTTTGATCCTCATGTTGGTTTTCCAAGCCAAAATAAAATTGGTGACTATTACCACATGATCTCAGATGATAATGGGGCTCATTTAGCTTGGGTAGGTACTTTTAATGGAGGACAAGATGTTTATTACAGTTACATTTTGCCAGAACCAGTTGTGGGATTTTCTAATGTAGCCGTGTCACAGGGAATTATTACAATTGGCCAAAATGCTCCAAATCCATTTAATGGAAAAACTAAATTAGATATTAAATTAAACCAAGCTGGTCATGTCAAAATTGAAATAGTGGATTTATTGGGAAAAAATGTTTCAAAAATTTTGGATGATTATTTAACGACCGGAGATTATTCTCCTATTTGGAATAATCAATTTGGAGCAGGAACTTATTTTGCAAAAGTGAGCTACGATGGCCATCTTGCAGGAGTCGTGAAATTGTTGGCATTGAAATAAACAGCAACTGTATAGGGCGATCAATTTAGCATGTTAAACCTAACTGTTTTTTCCAATTGATTTTTTTAACTTTTTATGATTTTAGAAACGGAAAGACTGATCCTGCGGGAATTATCCATTGAAGATGCGCAGCATTTTTACGATTTAAATACCGATCCTTTGGTGATTCGATATACTGGCGATGCAGCGTTTGAAAATGTTGAGGCTGCAAAATCCTTTCTTGAGAATTACGAACAGTATAAAAAATATGGATATGGACGTTGGGCTACCATTTTAAAATCAACAGGAGAATGGATAGGTTGGTGCGGTTTGAAATATGAAATTCAAATTGCTGAAACGGATTTAGGATATCGTTTTTTCAGAAAACATTGGGGCAAAGGATATGCAACAGAATCTGCTGAAGCCAGCTTGAAATATGGGTTAGAACATTTGGGATTGAAAAGGATAATAGGAAGATCATTCAAAGAAAATTTGCCTTCCATTAAAGTTCTCCAAAAAATTGGAATGGTATACGAAAAAGATTTAATGCTGGATGGAGTTCATCCGGGCGTGCTATATGTATCTGAGAAGTGAAATTAATGCTTTTGGTCTTTAGCTGTTTGCTATAGTGTGTATGACAAATTGTACGAACCTGACATTCAATTCAATAAGGTATCTGATATCTCCCAAGGGGTTTTAACCCCTTGAAATCAATCAATGTTAAGATGGAGAGATTATCCAAAATGTGTAATTTGCTATGCACACTTTGCTATGCACACTTTGCTATTAGCCAAAGGCCAATAGCTAACAGCCAACAGCTATTCCTAACCTATTCTGTTTCAAGAAATAAAGAATTAGAAGCCCCTCGATCGGTCTTGTATTCGCTTTGAATAAGGAATGTTGATAAAGTCGAGATGACCGGGTTTTACACGAATATAAAAACTGTAGGTATCATAATATGGCTGCCAGGAAAGACCCATTTCCCAGCAATGCAAATCCCGTGAAAAAGTAAAATCGGGATACGTTATCCTTTTTGATTGAAAATCATACCCAAAATTTCCTACTCTGATTTTCCAATTTGGAGTAAGATTGATCGACCCACGTGAAGAAATGGAATTGGCCGAAACGACAACCGTATCTTTTTGCAAGGATGCATTATAGGTTCTGCGCACAGTGAAACTATGATTGATGGAAAAATTTTCAAACAGGCTTAATAAATCCTCCTGTTTTACTTCATCTTCTTCTCTCTCATTGGCAATCCTTTGGTCAGTGTTAACTCCTTTTATTAAATCCCTTACACGTCCAACGGTAAGATTCGTAGTGATACCTGCGTTCCAATTATCCAGCCGGAGCAATTTACCCTGTGTATCCAATAATAATTTGTTGATCCTTCTTCCTGTGGCAATATCACGTTCGTATGGTTCGAAAGACATACTGGCACGTGCAGTAGTGATGTTGTTAAAGAAACTCGTATTTCCTGAAACTGACACGGCACTCCAATTCAATGAATCAGCTGCAAAATTGTAATTCCCGCTCACTGACACAGTTCTGAAAAGTTTAACAATCTTGTCCTTTTCTTCTTTTTTAGAATAAATTTTAGCTTCAAACTGGTTGCCAAAACTATAGTTGAAATTCATCTGCCTTCCTGAAGATGAAGGTTTCTCAAATCCAGACAATCGATTGTTCTCAAAAATATTATACAACACTTCTTCATCACTTCGCAAATCTGTCCTAACCGATTTGAAATAGCCCCAATCTGGATTAGTATAATCTGGGGTGTAATTGAAACCGAAAGTCGGCGATATTACATGGCGTAACCCTTTTAATCGACCTTTTTTAAAAAGTATAGTACCAAATATTTTGGTATTCATGCTGACCCCGAGATTGTACTGTCGAAAAGGTTTGAATCCGGTATTTTCCATGTCTATCACCTCACCGTATTGTGTGGTATCTGCAATAACTTCGAATTGAGTTGAATCAAATTCATTGTAAATCGTATCAAATTCAATCTCAGGTGTTGGATCAAAAGTTTTGTCGACAGATTTAAAATACCAAACCTCTTTATAAGTGGCATTTGGTGAAATATTGAAATATTTTAGGAAGTTGAAACTAGTAGAAGTAGTTACTTGATGCCGCACTCCATATTTTGCATCTTCGAGTGTTTTTTTTGTGAAAAGCGTAGAATCGGTGGCTTCAAATTGATTCCTGATTTCAGAGGTATATCGTGTTTGTATTCGTTCGTACCATTTTTCTCCACCTACTTGTAATTTACGTTTAAATGGAAAGAGGGCTTCTGTTTGAAAATTTACTGTTGGGAAACTGATCGAAACTTTTCTTGTATTCGTATTTTGAGAATGGCGGAATGATGCACTCAAATCAAATGGCGCATCAAATTTTTGACGATAACTCATATTTGAGCTGATCGAACTTTGGAGCTGCGAACCCGCATCAGGTTGATTGGATCGTTGATAGTCACTGGTTTGGATATTGATATTTCCACCAAAAGTTCGATATGGGTGTGCTTTTGTTTCTTGATTATGCCGCCAATTTAAACTAAATGATGGACTGAAAATTGGCCTGCCTTCAATCTCAGATCGTTGATAGGCAAAGTCTGCAGCAATCCCACCATTGTATTTATACCGTCTCTTATACCTTGATTCAGCATGTACTCTGAATGTGCCTTTTAAATAAATATCACTGGTCACGGATAAATCCCAGTAATCATTCATCGGAAAATACCATCCCACGTTCCTGAGGCCAAATCCCCAGTTTTCTGAAAACTCATAATCACGAGGAAATATAAGTCCTGTTCGTTGCCCGGTTTTCATTGGGAAAAAACCAAACGGGAGCCATAAAGGTGTGGGGATGCCGCCTATCTCAATATTGGACGGGCCGACGATAGCGACTTTATCTTGTACGATCTTTTGCTTATTGCTTCGAATGCCAAAGTGGGGCTCATCTTGATCACAGGTTGAGAAAATGGCATCTTTATTATAAATCACATTTGACTTAGTTGAATCTTCACCAGACCCAAAAAATTTACCTTTTGTACCCACTACATTCATTCCTTCTTGGACTGTTTGCACATCATAAATAATCCCTTTGAATGTTTTGAAATTATATTTTAGGCTACTTGCTTTTACATTTTGGCCATCCTGTACAAACGTGGGTTTCCCAATCCAACTCCCATTTCTTGATTTCCTTCCTTCTGCTGACATCGTGTTTTTATCCCAATCGATCAGAATATAATCCGCTGTCATCTCAACATCCTGATATACCACTTTCGCCTCTCCGTATAAATGAATTTGTTTGTTTTTTAAGTGAAAAAACATGGAGTCTTTTGAGCTGTAAGAAATTTGTTCCTCAGGTGCGTCAGGCGAAATTTTTACAGTATTCCAATCTATAGGTTTGATAGAATTTGATGGTTGGATGCTTGGTGAGGGGAGGACGGTATCTCTTATATTCTGGGAGGTGTCGGTTAGGATTTGATTTTGTGGAATAGTCAATGAATCAGATAGTTCTTGCGCATGCGCCAGAGCGCTGCAAAGCAATAAAATTGAAAGAATTATATGTATCTTTGTTTTTAAATACAAGGCTTTGGATTAATGTTTGACTAGCATGGTTTTTGCAACTCTACAAAACCAAATTGAAAAAGAAGAAATTGTCAACTTTTCAAATACATACCTTCAACCGATTCTAAAAACCCTAAGTGTAGTACAATGATGAAAACTACTTTACTATTCTCAACGATATGGTTTGCGCTTGTCTCTTTTAATTTGCCAAATATTAACAGCGTTCCCACCTGCGGCAAAAGTATCAAAGCTACTGAGATTTGTTCACCCGGAATCAACACACCTGATTCCAATGAGGTGGTTGTCGTTTCTGATGCTCGATTTGTCCCCGATTTATATAAAATTAATACTGTAGTTATTGATCCAGGCCATGGAGGCCATGATCCTGGTTGTTCGGGCAGTCATTCTCATGAAAAACATATTGCATTATCTATTGGAAAATATTTAGCTGAAGACCTTAAAGGTCGCTATCCAGGATTAAATGTAATCATGACCCGATCTACAGATGTTTTTGTTCCATTGCATAAAAGGGCCAGTATTGCTACTGAGAATAAAGCAGATTTATTTATATCAATTCACTGTAATGCATTTTCCCGTTCGGAGGTAAAAGGAACAGAAACTTATGTACTTGGCCTTCATGCTACAAAAGAAAATCTGGCTGTTGCAAAAAGAGAAAACGAGGCGATTCTTTTAGAGGATAATTATAAAGAAACCTATGGTTTTGATCCAGATTCTCCCGAGGCACATATTATGTTTTCCATGTTTCAGAATGCTTTTTTGGATCAAAGTATTTTATTCGCAGAAAAAATACAAGGCCAGTCCACAGCAATTGCTGGGAGAAAGGATAGGGGTGTCAAGCAAGCCGGATTTTTAGTGCTAAGATATGCGACGATGCCGAGTGTGTTGGTTGAAACAGGCTATCTCACCAATTATGTTGATGAAGCTTATTTAGCCACAGATGAAGGTCAGCGAAAAATGGCGTTTGCGATTTCAAATGCTTTTGGTGAATATAAAAAGGAAATGGATGGAGGGAAAGAGGAAGTGGCTACCGTTGCTTATGTAGAGTTGAAGGAAGTCAAATCAAATTCGACTGTGTCAGAACCTGAACGGCAAAACAAAATTGTATCTGCTGATCCTCCAAAGCCTAAAGTGGCAGATAATTATTTGGATGAGAGCCAAAGGAAAGAAGCTGCAATCGCAAAAAAGTGGGGATTGGAAATCGGTATGCCTACTGAAAAAGCCATTGCTACATCAACTAACATGAATACTTCTCCACGGAAGACTTCTAAAATTTCACCTACCGTTCCAATAAATGAATCGGGCAATCCAAATGCTACGGTGTCTAAACCCAATAAAATTTCAATAAAAGTAGATGAACCTGAAAAAAAGCCTGAACCTGTTAAGGTTTTAGAACCAAAATCGGTTGATGTTCAATTTTGTGTTCAATTAGCTGCCTCACCTAAACTACTGAATGTCAGTAGAGGTAAGTGGACTTCTATCAATCAAACTATAGAAGTTGTGGAAGAGGGTAACCTTTTTAAGTATCAGGTTCGTAATTTCGCAACCTTGGCAAAAGCAGAAGAGGTGAAATCAGACCTCCGTCGACTAGGATTCAGCGATGCATTCGTTGTGGCCTACAAAAACGGTGAAAAGGTTGACCCGCGAAAACTCAAGTAAAATTATTCTTGGAATGTAATATCTTTTGCCTCATTCCAAGCTCTCCATTTTTATTTTTCCTATGCGAAAAGAAACAAAAATTGGCATTTTCGCCGTCATCACAATTGCATTAGCTATCTGGGGATACAAGTACCTGCGTGGTTTTAATATGCTGGCGAGTTCAACAACTCTTTATTCAGTTTATGAGCGCGTAGATGGCTTGCGTATTTCCACCCCAATTATGATAAATGGTTTGCAGGTTGGTTTAGTGGCAAATATTGCTCAAGTGGAAGACGACCTCAACCAAATTCAGGTGACTTTAAACCTAAATGATGGAGTCAAAGTACCTAAAAGTGCAAAAGCCGAAATAGTGAGTGCCAGTTTAATGGGAGGCTCCGAAGTGCATTTGACTTTTAATAGCAATTGTTCAGGGGCCAATTGCGCTCAGTCTGGTGATTTTCTGGAAGGTACAACTCGCAGCCTTATTGGATCATTTACCACTCCAGACGAAATGAAAACCTATATGGATGAGGTGTCAATTGGGCTTGGAAGGGTGATCGATACGCTCAATGCAAAGTTGGCAAACAGCGAAGAACTCAGCAAAAGTATTAATGATGCAAAAGCGATCTTGGCAAATTTGAATTCTACTACTGGCAGGATAGATCGGCTCATGGCTGGATCTTCTTCTTCCATTGAAGGTTCTTTGAAAAATGTGGAATCCATCACTGGAAATTTGAAAGATAACAACGAAAAAATTTCCACCATTTTGGCAAACGTTGAAAAGCTGAGCAATGACCTGGAGAAAGTGAACATGGCAGAATTGAGTGAGGATGTTCAGGCAACTATGAAGCAACTCAAAACAACATTAGCCTCTTCCGACAAAGCCATCAAGGATTTATCTGGTGTCCTGAAAAACCTGAACGAGGGTGGGGAAGGAGCAATTGCCATGCTGCTCCATGACAAACAATTTGCGGACGAACTGCACGAAACGGTCAAGAATGTTGACCTCCTTTTAGAAGATATTCGGCTTCATCCCGAACGTTATCGCCGTATATTGTCCAAAAAGAAAATGCCGTATGAAGCACCTGCGGAAGGAAACTAAAAAACATGAGTCATCCCGAATTTTTGATTTTTCAAAAATTCGGGATTCTATTCATAACTAATTGATATTCTGATGCTTTTGGTTCGGCCTTATTTGATTTGGCGTTAAGAAAATGGGATTGCAGCATTGGCAAGAAAGCGATCAGCGAGCGATCCCGATAAATATCGGGAGAGCGGCTCTGGTCGCGAGCGGGAGGGAAATCCAATTTTTAGCCAAAACAAATACTCCCGATAGTTATCGGGATGATTTTTTTGCTCCTTTTTTTATCAAGAAAAAAAGGAGATGCTTAATCATCTGACAATTAGTCTGTTTGTTACTTTTTCTTGATAAATAATCCCGATAGCAATCGGGAAAAAATCAAGACAAAACAAATGCAAGCGCACCGTGCCGCCCCCGCACCCACCTGTTTTGTCACTCCCAACCCGCAATTCTTTTGGATAAAATTCGGGATGACTTATGTTTTGATGTTTTAATGTAACTACACATTAAACCTAAAGTGCATCACATCCCCATCACCGACCACATATTCCTTTCCTTCAACGCCCATTTTCCCAGCCTCTTTAATTGCTACTTCCGACTTGTAGGTTAAGTAATCTGCATATTTTATAACCTCTGCCCGAATGAATCCTTTTTCAAAATCGGAGTGGATTACACCTGCAGCTTTTGGAGCTTTCCAGCCTTTTCGGATTGTCCAGGCTCGAACTTCTTTTTCTCCAGCGGTGAAATAGGTGATTAGATTTAACAGTGAGTAGCTTGCTTGAATAAGCTTGTTTACTCCAGGTTCAGCCAATCCCATCATCTCCAAATATTCATCCCTTTCTTCTTTGGTTTCCATATTGGCGATTTCTGCTTCAATAGCTGCACTGATATAAATAACTTCTGCAGGTTCATCTTTTACCAATTCTTTGAAAGCAGTAGTATGTGCATTTCCATCGTTGACTGATGCTTCATCCACATTGCAGACATACAAGATTGGCTTGTTTGTAAGCAGCATCATATCTTTCAAAAGATCCGCTGCATCGCCTTCGAGTTCGAGGGAACGGGCAGGTTTGCCGTCGTTGAGGTGATTCAGTATTTTTTCACCATTCTCAGCAGCAATAATATCTTCTTTTTTTGCAGTTTTAGCCGCTTTCCTCAATTTCTCCATCCTTTTTTCAACGGTCTCCAAGTCCTTTAAAATAAGCTCTGTATCAATTACTTCTTTGTCCCTGACTGGATCGATGCCTCCTTCTACATGGACAATATTGCCATCTTCAAAGCAGCGCACCACATGGATAATCGCATCTACTTCACGTATGTTTGCGAGGAATTGATTCCCAAGACCTTCACCCTTGCTTGCACCTTTAATCAAGCCAGCGATGTCCAAGATTTCGATGGTAGTTGGAACGGTCTGTTTGGGTTTTACAAACTCTGTGAGTTTGTCCAAGCGGGTGTCGGGCACAGTAATTACACCGACGTTTGGGTCTTTAGTTGCAAATGGATAATTGGCTGCCAGCGCTTTAGCGGAAGTCAATGCATTGAACAGTGTGGATTTTCCAACGTTTGGTAAACCGACGATACCACATTTTAAAGCCATATTTCAGAATTGATATTTTAGTATGATTTGAGCCGTTTTTTAAAACGGGCGCAAAGATAGTATTTGAGTTGATTAAGTGAACTTGTGAATTTTATAAATTATCTAAGTGAATTTTCTTGCCCATATTTTTTTATCCGGAAATAAAGATCATCTTCTTGTAGGGAACTTCCTCGCTGATTATTTGAACAATCGGCAAGTTTCAGCATTGCCAAGACCGATTCAAGAAGGCATACGCATGCATCGTAAAATTGATTCTTTTACTGATCAGCATGAAGAGGTGAGAAATAGTGTGCTTAAACTGAGACCATTTCATGGAAAATTTGCCCCAGTGGTCTTGGACATTTGTTATGATTACGTGTTGGCTAAAAATTGGGACAAGTATTCTGAAATTAATTTAATCGACTATACAGCAAGCGTTTATAAGGTTTTAGAAGAAAATATTTACCTCATGCCAGCCTACTTGCAAGAGCGATTGCCAAGAATGATTGCAGATAATTGGTTAGTGAAATATGGTACTTTGAATGGCTTGCGTTTTACTTTTGAACGCATGAAAATGCGTACCAAATATCCCCAATATTTCGAAGGGGCTGTTGACCACTTTATGGCTGACTACGATTTTTATGAACAGGCCTTTAATCGTTTTTTCCCAAATATGATCGATGCGATGGCCAATTGGGACGAAAGAAGTGATTGAACTCAACATTTACAACCTTAACATTTTTCGGCTGCTCTTTAAAAAAAAATAGCTTGGCTCCTAATCAAATAACCTGTATGAGAATTTTCTTTTTCCCAATCTTATTACTGATTTTTTCCAACTCGCTCATTTCCCAAATAAACGGAACTGTAACTGATGATGCTGGAGAGCCATTGCCTTTTGCTTCTGTTTATGTGCAGGGCACGACCAAAGGCACAACGACCAACATAAATGGGGAATATTTTCTCGATTTAGAAAAAGGGAGCTATCAAATTGTTTATCAATATGTGGGCTATCGACAACTGGTCAGACCAGTAAACTATACAGGCAAATCATTAAAAATCGATGTCCAATTGGAGGAGGAAGCCATTTCCTTAGGGGAGATCGAAATTAAAGCCAATGCGGAAGACCCAGCTTATCCCATCATTCGAAAAGCAATTGCAAAGCGGAAGTATTATAAAGAACTCGTCCATTCCTATTCCTGTGATGTGTATATAAAAGGTAATGTCAGCATTTTGGACGCTCCTGAAAAGATATTTGGTCAGGAAGTAGGGGATATGGAAGGTAGCCTTGATACCAATAGACAAGGCATCGTTTATTTATCAGAATCAGTTTCAAAGCTTTATTTCAAACAGCCTAAGGATTTTAAAGAGGTAATGATTTCGAGCAAGGTCAGTGGAGATGACAATGGATTTAGCTTCAATAGCGCTCGGGAAATGAATATCGACCTGTATGAAAACTTTATCCAATATGGCAGGAAT
>CALNYY010000095.1:15000-402294 GCA_942490835.1 uncultured Saprospiraceae bacterium | reverse complement strand
ACATCAGTGATGTAACTTGTAATGGTACCAGTGATGGTTCCGTTCAGGTTTCTGTAATCGGTGGAAGCACGCCTTATACTTTCAGTGCTCCTCTTGTTGCAACCAGTCCTAATACGGCTACTGCAACTGGACTCGCTGCTGGTACGTACCTCTTTATGGTTACTGATAACAATAGCTGTACCGCTATGGCTACTGCTACGGTCGATCAGCCAACCCTGCTAATTGCTCAGATCATTAGTCAAACTAATGTTTCCTGTAATAGTAATAATGATGGTTCGGCTACAGTCAATGCTACTGGGGGGACCACTAACTATTCTTATAACTGGGATAATGGTGATATGACTGCTACTGCTACCGGACTTACGCCGGGTGTGCACTCTGTCACTGTTACTGATGCGAATAATTGTGAAGCTACTGCTGAAGTAACTATTACTGAACCTGCTACGCTGGCTCTTTCTCTAAATGGTTCTTTCAATGTCTCCTGTAATGGTGGTAATGATGGTTTCATCTATATCAGTACAACTGGTGGTACCGCTCCTTTCAATTACGATTGGAATGGTAGTGTTCCTCAGCCTATTGACAATGCGGAAGATGCGCAGAACATTCAGGCTGGTACTTACTCGCTTCAGGTGACTGATGCCAATGGTTGTGTGGCTAATCTCGGACCGATTTCCATTACTGAACCTACTCAGCTTACTGCTTCCATCAATGGTGTGGTCAATGCAGATTGTGCTGGTAATGGTACTGGTTCTGCTACAGCCAATGCGAATGGCGGTACTCCTGCTTACTCCTATGCATGGAGCAATGGTCAGACAACTCAAACCGCTACCAATCTTGCTGCTGGTGGATACAATGTTACCATCACTGACGCTAATGGCTGTTCTGCTGTTGCTGCTGTCAATATCTCAGATCCTGCGGGTATCGTTCTTAAAATTGAGAACATCTCAGATGTTACATGCAATGGTTCAAGTGATGGTACTGTGGAAGTCTCTGTAATCGGTGGAAGCACACCTTATACATTCACCGCTCCTCTTGCTGCTACTGCTGCTAATACTGCAACAGCTTCCGGACTCGCTGCTGGTACTTACCTCTTCATGGTGACTGATAACAATGGTTGTACCGCTATGGCTACTGCTACTGTTGATCAGCCTACCCTGCTTATTGCTGAGATCATTAGTCAAACTAATGTTTCCTGTAATGGTGCAGATGATGGTTCGGCTACTGCCAATGCAACCGGTGGAACTACTTCCTATTCTTATAACTGGGACAATGGCGACTTGACTGCTACCGCTACCGGACTTATCCCGGGTATGCATTCCGTCACTGTAACCGATGCTAATAACTGTACTGCTACTGCTGAAGTCAATATTTCTGAGCCTAATACTCTCGCTCTTTCTCTTGACTTCTCCAGCAATGTCTCCTGTAATGGGGCCAGTGATGGTTATATCTTTGTCAATACTTCTGGTGGTACTGCTCCTTTTAACTATGACTGGAGTGGTAGTGTGCCTAATCCGATTGACAATGCTGAAGATGCACAGAATATTCCTGCAGGCACCTATTCCCTACAGGTAACTGATGCCAATGGTTGTGTCGCTAATCTCGGACCGATTTCCATTACTGAACCTACTCAGCTTACTGCTTCCATCAATGGTGTGGTCAATGCAGATTGTGCTGGTAATGGTACTGGTTCTGCTACAGCCAATGCGAATGGCGGTACTCCTGCTTACTCCTATGCATGGAGCAATGGTCAGACAACTCAAACCGCTACCAATCTTGCTGCTGGTGGATACAATGTTACCATCACTGACGCTAATGGCTGTTCTGCTGTTGCTGCTGTCAATATCTCAGATCCTGCGGGTATCGTTCTTAAAATTGAGAACATCTCAGATGTTACATGCAATGGTTCAAGTGATGGTACTGTGGAAGTCTCTGTAATCGGTGGAAGCACACCTTATACATTCACCGCTCCTCTTGCTGCTACTGCTGCTAATACTGCAACAGCTTCCGGACTCGCTGCTGGTACTTACCTCTTCATGGTGACTGACAACAATGGTTGTACCGCTATGGCTACTGCTACTGTTGATCAGCCTACCCTGCTTATTGCTGAGATCATTAGTCAAACTAATGTTTCCTGTAATGGTGCAGATGATGGTTCGGCTACTGTCAATGCAACCGGTGGAACTACTTCCTATTCTTATAACTGGGACAATGGCGACTTGACTGCTACCGCTACCGGACTTATCCCGGGTATGCATTCCGTCACTGTAACCGATGCTAATAACTGTACTGCTACTGCTGAAGTCAATATTTCTGAGCCTAATACTCTCGCTCTTTCTCTTGACTTCTCCAGCAATGTCTCCTGTAATGGGGCCAGTGATGGTTATATCTTTGTCAATACTTCTGGTGGTACTGCTCCTTTTAACTATGACTGGAGTGGTAGTGTGCCTAATCCGATTGACAATGCTGAAGATGCACAGAATATTCCTGCAGGCACCTATTCCCTACAGGTAACTGATGCCAATGGTTGTGTCGCTAATCTCGGACCGATTTCCATTACTGAACCTACTCAGCTTACTGCTTCCATCAATGGTGTGGTCAATGCAGATTGTGCTGGTAATGGTACTGGTTCTGCTACAGCCAATGCGAATGGCGGTACTCCTGCTTACTCCTATGCATGGAGCAATGGTCAGACAACTCAAACCGCTACCAATCTTGCTGCTGGTGGATACAATGTTACCATCACTGACGCTAATGGCTGTTCTGCTGTTGCTGCTGTCAATATCTCAGATCCTGCGGGTATTCTTTTTGAACCTATCGGTCAAACGGATGTCTCCTGTAATGGCGGCAATGATGGCTCTTGTACACTTGGTATTCAAAATGGTACTGGACCTTATACACTTGTAAATACATTTGGTCCTGCTGGTATCACAACTCCACAAACAATCACTTTTGGTACAACTCTAAGCAACCTCTCTGCAGGTTTCTATACACTGGTCGCTCAAGATGCAAATGGTTGTACAGTCGTTACTTCATTCAATATTCATGAGCCTACAAAGTTAATAGTTGAACTTTTATCTCAAACAGATGAATCTTGTAGTGGTGCCAACAATGGAGTAGCAACTGTAAATTGCACGGGTGGAACAACAAATTACAGTTACTTATGGTCTGCAAGTGCAGGAAGCCAAACTACAAATACAGCTGAAAATTTAGCTCCAGGCTTACATTCTGTTACTGTTACAGATGCTAATAATTGTTCGGAGAACTTGAGTGTTACCATAAATGCTGGCCCTGTATTTTCAATTAACGGGTTAACTGATATTGGACCATTATGCCCGGGTATTTCTGTAAATGACATAATAATTGGAGGGACTCCTCCAAATGCAAATGCAGTATATTCATGGACAGGAGGTGCTTCAGTTGGTTTAGTGGATGGAAATGCAACAGGATTAACACCATTTATTCCTGGGTTTACAGCTGCAACAGCTGCGAACCCTGCTGATTACCCTATAGTTGCAACAGTAACTTTAACGGGTACTTTGAATAGCTGTACTAATACAGAAACATTCACAATCACTATTAATGATGATAATAGTTTAGCTATCCTAAACTGCCCAGATGATATTATTGTAATTAACGACGTTGATAAATGTGGAGCATTTGTTATCTGGCCTTTACTAATAGCTTCTGATAATTGTACACCTTCAGGTAATATTACAATTACTCAAACAGATAATAGTGGATTAACAAATGGATCCTTTTTCCCTGTTCCTACTACAACAATTCAATACACTGCAAATGATGGAAATGGTAACACAGTAACTTGTGACTTTACTGTTTCTGTGATGGACATGCAGTTACCAAATGCAGTTTGCAAGGATATTGTAATAGAACTGGATGCAGCCGGATCTGCAACCATTATTTCTTCAGATATAGATGGTGGTAGCACAGATAATTGTACTGCGCCTGGAAGTTTGATTTTAAGTATTTCTGATGATAATTTCACATGTGTTGACATTGGTCCAAACATGGTACAGCTTACTGTAACTGACGAAAATGGCAATGAAACTCTATGCCAATCAATTGTAACAGTCGAGGATAACATTGCACCTACTTTCACTTGTCCTACTGGCCCAGTTGAAGTATCAGGATGTAATGGAATAGTCCCTGATTTAATATCAGGAATAACAGATGAGTCTGATAATTGCGGTCCAGTAATACTTACTCAAAATCCTTTGCCAGGAGTAGCAATTGGATTTGGTAGTGTTGTAGCAGAGATTACAGCAACCGACCCATCAGGAAATACTACAACATGTACTGTAACTGTAGAAGTTATTGATGATGTTGATCCTCATTTCGTTAGTTGTCCAACAAACATTGTGGTCAGTAATGATCCAGATCAATGTTCTGCAATTGTAAATTGGACTACACCAGTTGGGCTATATAATTGCCTTCCATTGAATGTCACCCAAGTTAGTGGACCGCCATCAGGTTCAGTTATATTGGTAGGAATGCCTCAAACGATTGTTTATCAAGCTACTAATGGTTTAGGAGATGTAATTACATGTTCATTTGAAGTTAGTGTAGTTGATGTTCAGAATCCAGAGTTTGCGACGACGATGCCATTAGATGAATTTGTAGAATGTGATGCAATTCCTGGTCCATTTACATTTATGCCAATGATGCATTCATATGATAATTGTACTGCGCCGGAGGATATTACATTCACATATGAGGAAATCAGTGAGCAAGATCCTGACCCTACTACATGTGAACATTATACTTATTTGATTCGACGTATTTGGACCATTACTGATGAAGCTGGTAACTCCAGAACTTACACTCAGAAAATATATGTCCAAGATACAACTGATCCAACTTTCACGGTACCTGGTGACATTACATTTGAATGTGATGAACCACCTATTACTACAGTAAATGATGCAGATGATAATTGTGCAAGTCCTCTGGTTTTAACAATTGATTTTACTGACCAGAGTACACAATCTGCTGATCCAAATACTTGTGAATATTATAATTACACCATTTCAAGAACCTGGACAGTAAGTGACCCATGTGGAAATAGTTCATCTGGAATACAAATAATTTCAATTGAAGATACTACTGACCCTATTGTTACCTGTCAAGACATTACTATTGAACTTGATCAAGATGGTAATGCAATAATCAGTGCAAATGATATAAATGCTAGCAGTTCAGACAATTGTGCCAACTTATCTAATTTGATGATTTCTGCAGATCAAACGTTATTTGATTGTGACAATCTTGGTGAAAACGAAATTACTCTTATAGTAAGTGATCCATGTGGCAATAGTTCTTCCTGTAATGCAACCGTCACGGTTGAAGATAATATTGTACCTCAAATAACTTGCCCTGCAGATATAACAATTCATCTTGCATCAGGGGAATGTGAAGCAAATATTAATTTCAACGCTAATGTGACAGATAATTGTGAAGTAACTGTTGTTGCTGATCCTCCAAGTGGAAGTTTCTTCCCTATTGGGACAACAACGGTTGAATACACTGCTACTGATGAAGCAGGAAATATTGCTACCTGCTCTTTTGAAATAACCGTAGTTGAATTTAATGCTACTGCAGACCTTGCATGTAATGATTTAGTGCAAGTATCACTTGATGCCAGTTGTGAAGCTGAAATTACTGCTGATATGATTTTGGAAGGAAGTGGTTATGGATGCTATGACGATTATATTGTTATGGTGATTGAACAAAATGGATTGCCAGTTACCACTAGTCCAATTGTTACTAGTGAGCATGTAGGTGAAACATTAGTCGTTAAAATTACTGACCCTGATACAGGTAATTCATGTTGGGGAACAATATTAATTGAAGACAAATTAGCTCCTGAAATAGAGTGCCCGAGTGACATTACATTGAGTTGTAACATTACCGCAGATACTTCTATTACCGGGATACCTGAGTTATTAAGTTGTGAAGACACAATATTCATATCCTATGCAGATGAGTTCTTCGATTATAACTGTAATACCATTGTAAGAGAGATTCAACGAACATGGACGGTAATTGATGGTCAAGGAAATACTTCTACTTGCGAACAATTAATTTCATTCAAGAAGCCACTATTAAGTGATATTGATTTCCCAATAGATCATGATGGTATTTCTGGAGACGAACTTAGTTGTGTCGATTACACAGCTGATCCAAATCTAACAGACCCTGATAATGAAGGTGGCCAACCTACTATTGATGGCTATCCAGTTCTTGCAGGTGGTATATGTAATTTCTCTATTGGATATCAAGATGAGATATTGGAAAACTGTCTAGCTGGTTCAAGCTTTACGATTATCAGGACATGGACTATTTTGGATATGTGCTTACCAACACAATTTGGTGTAAACCCTCTAAAACATATTCAAACTATTAAAGTGGCTGATTTGATCGGACCAGATATTAATTGCCCTCAGGCTGTCACAATAAGTACTTCTGGATCCACTTGTGAAGCAGTTTATGTCTTGCCTCAATTGAATATTTTAGATGATTGTTCAGGTGTAGATTCAGTTTTGGTAAATGGACCGATCGGTGAAATATTTGGCAATGTGATTTATAATTTACCACAAGGAATTCATCAAATTGAATATATCGCATTTGATCTTTGTGGAAACACTTCCACATGTACAACAAATCTTACTGTCATTGATCAAAATACACCTGTTGCTATTTGTGATGAGATTACCACAGTTAATCTCGGTACACTAGGTCAAGCCGTTGTAAATGCTGAAACATTTAATGATGGAAGTCACGATGATTGTTGTCTGGATCATTTTGAAGTAAGTCGAATGGATGATAATTGCGGCATTTCAAGTAATACGACTTTTGGTCCAACTGTAACTTTCTGTTGTGAGGATATTACTAATAGTCCTGTTATGGTTATTTTCAAAGTATTAGATTGCTATGGAAACAGCAACGAATGTATGGTTGAGGTAAATGTATTTGATAAAATGCCTCCAGTGCTTGTTAGCTGCCCTGGACCTGAAAGGGTATCTTGTGATTGGTATTCTGAATATCTTGAAACACAATTAGCAAATGCTTCTAACACTGAAGAACAGTGTGATATCATTTCGAGTTACTTTGGAGATGCAGTTTATCTTGACAATTGTAATTCCGACATTGCTTGCGATATTACAATCAACCTCGATCAATGCCTTGAGGGATTCGTTCGTCGTACCTGGAATGCTGTGGATGCATCAGGCAACTCTAATAATTCACAAAACTGCACTCAAACAATTTGGGTAGATCATGTATCTGATTTTGTAGTCCAATTCCCTGCTGACTTAAATACTGAATGTGGAACCACTACACCTGATTTTGGTGAACCAGAAGTATTTTATGAAACCTGTGAACTTGTAGCTATATCTTATGAAGATGAAGTTTTCACCAATGTGCCAGGTGCTTGTTACAAGATTGTACGTCAGTGGGCAATTATCAATTGGTGTGTTGTTGGCGATGAAATTGACCAAGAGGTTGAAGAGCATTCCGAATTGGACTTGCGACTTGCTGGATGTTTATCAATAGTTGATTTAGAATGTGACCTTGATGGTGATGGTGATTGTGATGACCGTACTTTCCGTGATAGCTGGGAGATTTGTAATCTACCATCTGCAAACAATGCAACGGATATAGTATCTCCAGATACTGACACAGATAGCGATCCTTGGGATGGTTTTATTACATATGAACAAGTAATTAAAGTCAATGATACTGTTGATCCTGTCTTTACCAATGGATGTGATATAGATAACGTATGCATCGCTGACAATACTTGTACTGCATCTGTTTTATTACCAACTCCTGCTATTGATGAATGTAGCTCGTTTGTTACGTTCTCTGTAACTGGAGACCTTGGAAACGATTTTGGACCTTTCTTAAATGTTCCTCCAGGGGTATACGATGTTAAATATGTTGCTATGGATAATTGCAACAATCAAACAGCTTGTGAATCAACTATTACAGTTGATGATTGTAAAAAACCTACTCCATATTGTAAAACTGGATTAGTGGTTGAATTAATGGTCCCTGTAAATCCAGGAGATATACCTATGGTAGATGTCTGGGCAGTTGATCTTAATGACAACAGTTTCGACAACTGTACTGAAGCCGATGACTTGATATTCTCATTCTCTGCCGACACAAGTGATGTAGGAGTGACGTATGTCTGTGACAGTGTAGGCCAGGTAGGTGTTGAAATCTGGGTAACTGATGAAGCTGGAAATCAAGATTTCTGTGAAACAGTTGTAACCGTACAAGCTAATATGGGACAATGTGATGCTAATCCATTAATTGCAGGTATTATTGAAACTGAGCAAGGAGAAGGAGTTCAAGATGTAAATGTAAATATCAATAGTACTGGTGGTTTTGATTTAAACATCACCACAGATGATTTAGGAGCATTTATGAATTCCGTACCTGACGGAAATGATTACACGCTTACACCTGTTTTTGATGTAGATCCAATGAATGGAGTTACTACCTACGATCTTGTTGTCATTAGTAAACATATCTTGGGAATCACACCTCTTGATTCACCATATAAAATGATAGCCGCTGATGCCAATAAATCGAATACTGTTACAACATTTGATCTTGTTCAAATAAGGAAGCTGATTCTCTTTATAACTACAGAATTCCCGAATAACACTTCATGGAGATTTGTAGAAAAAGATTTCACTTTCCCAAGTTCATCTAATCCATTTGCAGCACAATTCCCTGAAGTTGTCAATATCAACAATCTAACTGCAAGTGAATTAGCAGCAGACTTTATTGCTATCAAGATTGGAGATGTGAATGGAAGTGCAACAACGAATTTTGCTGATGCTGGGGAAGATCGAAATACGGTTGGATCATTAGTCTTTGATGCTACAGACAAAAGAATGAAATCTGGTGAAACCTACTCTGTAGATTTTAGAGTAAAGGATTTCAATGTAAAAGGGTACCAGTTTACAATGAATTTTGATCAGAATTCTATTGAATTTGTTGATATAAATCCTGCGCTCGCTAATGCTGAAAATTTCGGTTTAACAAAACTTGACGAAGGAGCGATAACTGCAAGCTGGAATGATGACAATGTAAATTTGACTGGCAATCAAGTAATATTCAGTCTTGTTTTTAAGGCAAAGCAGGATATTACGTTAAGTTCTGCATTGACTGTAAATAGTAGATTCACTGTGGCAGAAGCTTACCACCACGATGATGGATTACTGGATGTCGAATTAGCATTCAATGGAGAGACAAAAGGTTCAAAATTTGAATTATACCAAAACAGTCCAAATCCTTTTAGTGATGGTACTGTCATTGGCTTCATTATGCCTGAAGCATCAATCGCTACTTTGAAAATAACAGACATTTCTGGAAAGGTAGTCAAGATAATAAAAGGAGATTTTGCAAAGGGCTATAATGAATTCAAATTGGAGCGTAGCCAGCTTAATGCCAAAGGTATTTTATTTTATCAACTAGATACGAATACTGATTCAGCTACCAAAAAGATGATTCTGACAGACTAATTAAGATTACACTTTGGAACATTAATATTAAGAGCCTTCTATGATCAGTTCATCAGAAGGCTCTTTTTTTATTTCCAATTAATTGGAACAACCAGATTATTCGGTTTCATTTTGTAAGTCAAAAACTCTTATTTAATTTAGCTACTTTCTAATATTGTTCTTAAATAAGATTAATGAACCTCACAACCGCAAAAAACGCTCTAAAAAAGTACTTTGGATATGACTCCTTCCGACCGCTTCAAGCAGAAGTAATTCAATGCATTTATGATAATAAAGATGTGATACTATTAATGCCAACCGGCGGTGGCAAATCCATTTGCTTTCAAATACCTGCCATAACTATTGAAGGTACTTGTATTGTCGTTTCTCCACTAATATCATTGATGAAAGACCAGGTAGGAGCAATGAAAGCCAACGGAATAAAGGCCGCATTTATCAATAGTTCATTAACGCACCAAGAGCAACGTGAAGTTGAAAACGACCTGTATCATGGCCGGCTCGATCTTTTATATACGTCACCTGAGAAGATGGCATCACAGGATTTTCTTCCATTACTAAAATCTTGTAAGATTAGTTTTTTTGCCATTGACGAAGCGCATTGTATTTCTTCCTGGGGACACGATTTCAGACCAGAATACCGCAAATTGCGCTTTTTAAAGAAGTCCTTTCCAAAAAAGCCTATCATTGCTGTAACCGCTACCGCTGATAAATTAACAAGGAAAGATATTGCTGTCCAATTGGACTTTTCAGACAATGAAATGTTCGTAGCCTCATTTGACAGACCAAATTTGTCACTCGAAGTAAGACCTGGCAGAAAGCGAATCGATCAGATATTAGAGTTTATTGAAAGTCGACCAAATCAATCCGGGATTGTTTATTGCCTGGCAAAAAAGACCTGTGAAAACATTGCAGGTAAATTATTGCAAAATGGCATCAAAGCAGATTATTATCATGCTGGTCTGAGCAGTCAGGAGCGATCTAAAGTACAAGAAGATTTCATCAATGATAGAACTCCTATAATTTGTGCAACCATAGCATTCGGAATGGGAATAGATAAAAGCAATGTCCGATGGATCATTCATTATAATTTACCAAAAAACATTGAAGGTTATTACCAAGAAATCGGCCGAGCAGGACGTGATGGGGCTCAGGCTGACACGCTTCTTTTTTACAGCGCAGGTGATCTAATGCTGCTCCGAGAATTTATTTCCCAAAATGACAGCCAATACAGAGACATCCATAATGCTAAACTTGACAGGATGTATCAGTATGCCACTTCCCTAATCTGTCGCAGGAAGATATTATTGAATTATTTCAATGAAACCAATTTTGAAAATTGTGGCAATTGTGACATTTGCAAAAATCCACCAAAATATATGGAAGGAACCGTGTTGGCACAAAAGGCTCTATCCGCAGTTGCTAGATTAAATGAGCAGGTAAGTGCTGGGGTTTTAGTTGATGTATTGAGAGGGTCAAAAAGTTACGGGATTCTTTCTAAGGGGTATGATAAAGTGAAAACCTATGGTGCTGGAAAGGATATTCGACAAGAGGATTGGTTTTTCTATTTAGAACAATTGGTCAATCAAGGCTTATTGGAAATTGCATACGATGATTTCAGTAAGGTCAAACTAACCCAAGCAAGCCAGTCGGTCTTATTCAATGGCCAAAATGTCCAACTGGTACAGGCGGGAACTGTCCAAAAACGAAAAAATGAAGAAGACGCCAAAACAGCTGGATATAAGAAAAAGACAAGTATACGCCAGAGGGTTCGAGATGAATTGTTTGAACATCTTAGAAAATTAAGGTTGGAGTTAGCTCGGGATAAAGGAGTTCCACCCTATATCGTTTTTTCAGATGCCACCCTAGAGGAAATGGCTGCCGAGCGCCCTGTAACAGAAAAGGATATGTTAGAAATCAGTGGGGTTGGCGAAATGAAAATGAAAGAATTCGGACACGACTTTCTTAAAGCTATTCAGAGTTTTTTGCTAGAAAAAAAAGAAGAAGGCATCACCGTAAAAGGAGCGACATATCTTGAAACCTTTAGAATGCATCAACAAGGATTCAGTGTAGAAGAAATAGCTGCAAATAGAGAATTGACAACAAATACTGTTTTGTCTCACTTTGCTTATTTATATGAAAAAGGGGAAAGTATCAAAATTCAAAAATTTGTTCAAAAAGAAGAAATTCAGCGAATAGCTGAAATAATCAAGACGCTTGAAGAACCTTACCGTTTGAAAGAAATTTTTGATGCCCTGTCGGAGGAAGTCAGCTATGGAAAGATCAGGCTGGCTTTGTTATATTTAAAAAATTCAAAATATTAAATAGATAACAAAATGAATTCATTATGAATAATTTAGATTTGTCACCTAAATGAAAAATACTTCAAATCAGATGAAAATCAAATTTTCAATAATTTTTCTTTTTCTTGCTTTTCAATTATTAGCCCAAAATCCCATCCCTCTTCAAGTATCCATTCCAGTATATTTTGAAGATGTCCCATATACTCATTTACAATCGAGAGGATTAGAACCCATAAGTGATTTATGCGGCATCGCACTGCTATATATTGATACAAGCATTACTGAAAAAAAAATTCTTGTTGCTGGAAATGACGACCCAGTTATATGGACAGATCGGGTGGGAATCACTACTAAGCTTTCCCTTATTTCCACAGATTCCAACTCCAACGTTTCAACTTTAGATTTTCTATATTCCAACAATATTTGTGCTATCAGTATCAGCAGAAATGACAGCATTATTTCTATTGGAAATTTGACCAAGAAAAATGATAACTACGTCATTAAAATTATTGGCAGTAACTATTGGACAGAATATATCAAAAACCAGTTTACCACCCTAAACGACCACTTAATGAGGCTGCACACCAAGCAGCTAAAAGCAATTCCAATTTCTGGTTATTTCAATCCTGATTCGCTTAACGTTGTTTTAGGTTACGATTACTCTTTTGACACCAATTATGACCTTTCCTGGTTTGATGAAAACCTCAGAAACAGAATTAAATTAGAAGCTGATTTGGCGCATGATGTTTTACAAAACAATCTGAGTTCTAATGATTTTTCTGATACCATCAGATCTAATTCTATTGTGGTACATACAGCCCAAATGTCGGAAGAGGGAAATGGTATCAATGGAAAAATTGCTACCATTTTCAAAATGCAGGGAGAGGATAATTACTTGTTTCTAAAGAAGAAAAAGGAATACCTGATGGAGATCAATTATTCCTATAAAAAGGTGTCTGAAACGAGTTCAAAGTTATTGATCGAACTGCTTTCAATTAAGAACATGGAAAATGGAGATTTTATAGTAATGGAGGTAATTGATATGACAGATAATGGATTACCCATTCTGTATGTTGACCTGATAAGTGGCGTAGTGATGGAAGACAATGGGGCTTGGAAAGCCGATCAATTTATCACGGCCATCCAAGATGTTTTCAGGTTGGTAAAACTACCGGGAGAGGGTTAAAGGCTGAGATCTCCTTGTGATACCTTGATGGCATGCGACATGGCTGACACTACTAATTGCACCTGCCTTCTTTCGCCAAATAACAATTCAAGCTTCTTTTCAGAACCTGTTTTTCTACCGTTTTTAAATAATTCAACTGGCGCCTTTCCGTCCATAACCGGAATCCTTACCCCTGGATTAGGACTATCAGCATCCTTATCCACTACAAATTCCATCTTTTTTGCATCCGAAATTAGACTTTCCAGCAATACCCTTTTTTCAAAAACATCTCCATCAAATTCATTCCTGATAATCAGCATCATATTGTCATCTAAAAATACAGAGACTTTACCAAGGTCTTTTACTTTGCCTGACGATATGTTGAGTTCTTCTTGCACCCTACCCAATGACCATTTTGCCCTACCAACAACATCTCCTTCAGGAACCGAATTGGCATTTAGCTGATCTCGAGGTTTCCCACCCGTTTCAACCTGTTGGTCAGTTCGGCTTTGAATTTCTATGGCATTTTCAGGAGGGGGATTGCTTTCCCCACATGAGATTGACAAAACCATTACAAGAGCTAAAGAAGCAATTATTAAATTTTTCATAGAGTAACATTACTTTTAAACATTAAATCAAATTGAGCAGCAAAGTAAACGGCTCATTCAGGATTTTGTGTCACTACGGCTAAGGATAATTATATATTGCAACCAAAATTGACATTTGATCCGCTGACAATATTCAAGAATATGAAAAACAAGTTGATCCTTCTTTTATTATCTGCCTTTTTCATTTTTGCACAAAGTTCTGCAATTGCCCAAACTGTTTCATTCGACATTTCATTTTCGGATGAGCTTGAAAAAAATGCAGTTGATGGAAGAATTTTGTTGTTTATTTCAAAAAATGTTGAGACTGAGCCACGCCGCCAGGTTAGCGATCAAGTGAATACTGCTCAGGTATTCGGTGTCAATGTTGAAGGATTGAAGCCAGGAGAAAAAGCGAAAATTGGAGGAGATGTTTTTGGATACCCAATTAGGTCATTGAATCTTTTGCCTGAGGGGGATTACTACGCGCAAGGTTTTTTAAACAGGTATGACACTTATAATCTTTCCAATGGCAATACGGTTAAACTTCCTGCAAGTTGGGAAGCTGGCCAACAATTCAATGATGAACCTGGGAACATGTTCAGTCAGCCAATCAAATTTACCATTGATTCAGAAAACGAAATCTCCATTTCGTTGACATTGACTCAAAAAGTTCCAGCAGTAGAAAACCCTGTTGATAGCAAATACATCAAACATATTAAATTGAAGAGTAAGTTACTTAGTGATTTTTGGGGAAGAGATATGTACTTGGGCGCTCATATATTGCTACCACACGGATTCGATGAGCATCCTGAAGCTCGATATCCCCTGATGGTTTTTCATGGGCATTTCCCAAAAGACTTTGGAGGCTGGCGAACAGTACCAATAGATGAAGGTTTAAAACCAGACTATTCTAATCGGTTTAATATCAGCGGCTATAATATTATCCAACAAGAAGAATCTTACGATTTTTACCAAACTTGGGTTAGTGATACTTTTCCACGATTTTTAGCAATAGAAATACAGCATGCAAACCCATATTATGATGATAGTTATGCTGTAAACTCGGCAAATCTCGGTCCTTATGGAGATGCCATTACCTATGAACTCATTCCGCACATCGAAAAACAATTCAGAGGGATTGGAGAAGGATGGGCACGATTTCTATATGGTGGATCAACTGGCGGATGGGAAGCGCTCGCTGCGCAAGTTTTTTATCCTGACGAATACAATGGCTGTTTTGCAGCTTGTCCAGATCCTATTGATTTTCGAGCCTACACCACAGTCAATATATACAAAGACCAAAATGCCTATTACAAAGAAGGGCTGTTCAGGAAAACATTAAGGCCTGGCCGCAGGGATTTTCTTGGACATATTGATGCTCATTTAATTGATCAAAACCATAAAGAATTGGCATTGGCAGACAATTCAAGATCCGGAGATCAATGGGATATTTGGCAAGCAGTATATTCCCCCGTTGGGAAAAATGGATACCCTGCTCCTATTTGGGATAAGTTAACTGGAGAAATATATCCAGATGTAGCTTTGTATTGGCGAGAGAATTATGATCTGCAATATATCCTAAGACGAGATTGGAATGAAATAGGTCAAAAATTAATAGGAAAGATTCATATTTACTGTGGGGATATGGACAACTATTATCTTAACAATGCCGTCTATTTGATGGAGGAGTTCTTGGAAAGTACAATATACCCTTATTATGCAGGAGAAGTTGATTATGGGGATCGAGCAGAACATTGTTGGAATGGCGATCAAAAGAATCCAAACTATATTTCCAGACTCCGCTACAATACAATGTACGTTCCTAAAATTCTTAAAAGAATCGAAGAGTCTGCTCCAAAAGGAGCTGATTTAACCAGCTGGCGGCATTAAGCTCAAAAGCAGTAAAACCCAATAATTCAAAGCAATAAAATTCGTTAACAAAGTTCAAAACAACTTTTCTATAACATACAGTATCAACTACTGGCGTTTTCTTTGCTCATGTTTCACAAAAAACTCATTTAACAATGTTCAAAAAAATATTACCATTCCTCGCTCTTATTTTGACTTTTGCCCAAGCCAATGCGCAATTTGGCAAATTGATAAAAGAAGCTGAAAAAACAGTTAAAGATGTAACCGGAGGCGGTGGCCTTTCACAAGAAGAAGTTGGAAACGGATTGAAAGAAGCTTTAAATAACGGTGTTGGCGATGCCGTCAATTTTCTTTCAGCAGAAGATGGCTATTACAAATCTGCCTATAAAATTCTTCTTCCAGAGGAAGCACAAAAAGTAACCAACAAATTAAGAGCTGTTCCTGGATTTGACAACGTCGAAGCCAATTTAGTTGAAAAGATGAACCGAGCTGCCGAAATAGCAGCAGTTAAGGCAAAACCAATTTTTGTAAATGCCATTAAGGGGATGTCTTTCAGGGATGCAATGGATATCTTAATGGGAGAAGAAGATGCCGCAACTTCCTACCTTAAAAGTTCAACTTTTAAATCATTGTACAGCGAATTCATGCCGATTATTCAATCGGCTTTAGACGAAGTAAATGCAAGAGAGTATTGGAGGAGTGCAGTTACTACTTACAATAAAATTCCTTTTGTTGATAAAACAAACCCTGAATTGGACGACCATGTCAATAAAATGGCACTTGAAGGAATGTTTGGTTTGGTAGCCGTAAAAGAAAAAGGAATTAGAGAGGATGTGGGGCTTCGAAATACGGACTTACTTAGAAAGGTATTTGCAAAACAAGACAGATAAGTTTTCTTATTCAGTTGTTTCAAAAAGCGTTTGGACTGTTTTGTTCAAACGCTTTTTGAATTTTAGGATAAATTTGAACATGAATAAATTAATAAAACTTCTCAATGAAAATGAATTCCTCATTTTAGATGGCGCTGTAGCAACAGAATTGGAAAAGAAAGGAGCCTATTTAAACGATGAGCTTTGGTCAGCAAAAGTGTTGATTGAACAGCCAGATTTGATAACTTCCACCCATTTAGATTACCTGAGAGCAGGGGCAGATATTATCTGTACCACAACTTATCAGGCAACTTTTCAAGGCTTCGCCAAAAAAGGAATAAACCAATCAGAAGCCCGATTACTTTTTGAAAAAAGCGTCCAATTGGCAAAAGATGCAAAACAAGCTTATAATGACGAGTCGGCCGATAAGGAAATTATGATAGCAGCATCCATTGGCCCTTACGGAGCCTTTCTTGCCGATGGGTCGGAATATACTGGAGACTATAAAATTTCACAAAGTAACCTAATTGAGTTCCACCGTGACAGACTTGAATGCTTGATTCAAAATGAAGTTGACCTATTGATCTTTGAAACATTTCCTAATAAAGAAGAGATTGTTGCTCTCTTAGAATTACTTGAAATATTGGAGCATCCACCCGTACTGTTTAGTATTAGTTGTAAGGATGGAACACGATTAAGAGATGGCACTGCTATCCGAGAAATAGCCCAGTTATTGGATCATTCAAAAAATATAGATGCGATGGGAGTGAATTGCATAGTACCCTCCTTAGCAAGAGTTGTTCTTGAAAATTTCAAAAACGAAACACAAAAACCATTATTGGTTTATCCAAACAGTGGAGAAGGCTGGGATGCTGAATGTAAAACATGGATTGGAGGAAAGGAAACTACTGCAAATGTTGAAGAATGGAAATCTTGGCTAAAATCTGGTGCTAAAATCATTGGAGGATGCTGTAGAACAACGCCTAATGACATTCAGTCACTTTTTGATTTTAGGGAAAAAAGAAAACTGAAAAACTTCACTACCTAAAGCAGCATATTATTGTTAAGGTCGTTTCATTTTCATCTTTTCATATTCTGTACTCCTCGTTATATTTTAGAATTTATGAGAATTCTACTTTCATCCATAATTCTTCTTTTCATCTTTCAAAGTTGCTCACTTACAAACGGAGATAAAGATGTAATCGTCCGTATCGATGATGAATTCATCATCGATATGCATGAAACTTTAGGAAATAGTCGATTATTGGTTTTTGAAATAGAGTCCGTCGAAAATCAGCCCTGCCTAAATAGCGGAATAGAAAATTCAATCACTGTAAAAAACAACCAATTATCCTTGTTTATCAATGGCATCGAACAGGTTAGCGATTGCAACCCAGGTGAAGCACCTGCCTCAGAAACTTCCAGCGCTGGTGTTATTCAAAATAGAACTTATGACCTTTATATAACGCTTCGGAATACAATTGAGAATGTTGGGAAATTTATAGTTAATGCTGACAGCTACACTTTCTCTATCCCTTCTACCAACGGCATAATATTAAGGCATGAGGTACTTAATAGAATACCTAATCAATTTATATGGGGTTATGTAGCATTTGATGACCCAAATTTAGTTGGGGATTCCCCCACCGATTTCATTAGTTCTATAGCTTCATATTGTCAGCCTAAGACAATGAACACTGGGTACTTTGGTCAATTTAATATTGATGAGACATCTCAGGAATTATCCTTGACGACAAGCCCAAGCAAGAACTACGTCAAGACCTTTTTTTATAAATTTACTGGAGAGAAAGAAGACTTAGAGCAAGTATTGGAAGCATTCCGATCAGGCACCGAAGGAGCAAATTTGGAACTTGTTGTTTTCACATCTGATGGAGAAATTCTATAAATCTATCCAATTATCATCTTCTCAATCCGCCGCTTTTGATCTTTGGTTTTGCTTTCCTTTAGTTCAAAATTAAATCCTTCCGCCTCGAATTTTTGATACCTTTCTTTATCAAATTTATAAAGCTTTGCTGGTCTGTGAGGCACCCCTTCTTGCAATTCATCCAAGTCGATTAACAAATGCATAGAAAAGATTTTTTTTCTGAAATTGCGCTTGTCCAAAGTTGTTCTTAATATTTCTTCATACAGATGTTGAAGTTGAGTAAGCGTGAATTTTGGTGGCAGTAATTCAAATCCAACTGGCCTAACTTTAATCTTGGATTTTAAAGCATTAAAACAAGTATTCAATATTTCATTATGGTCAAATGCAAGCCGTTGTTTTTGTGCTTTTGAAACACTGTGCCATTTAACTTTTTGAGCAAAAGAAGAGGCTACCGTAGTGAAATCACTTATCTTGACTAAAGAGTAATACACGATCGTAATTACCCTGCCCAAAGGATGACGGTCTACAGCCCCAAAAGTTCGGACTTGCTCCAGGTATACACGTTGAAGTCCAGTCAATTCATATAGAATCCGTCCTGCCGCTGTCTCTAATCCTTCATTTGGGAAAACCAAATCTCCTGGCAATGCCCATAACCCTTTAAATGGATCAGCCCCCCTTTGAATAAGCAATACTTTTAGATCGCCATCATCAAAGCCAAAGATCACATTATCAACTGAAAAGGCTGATTTAAAGAATTTATCTACTTCGTTCATATACTAATTCTAATGAGATGGCGAATATAACTTCTACTGTATGCTTGATCAAATAAAAGATAATCAAAATCTATAATAATACTCAATATCAAGGAGTAGTTTTACAAGTCGTTGAGCGATAATCAACTACTGCTTCTTGTTTTTTCCCACTCCCATGCCGTTTTCATAATTTCATCAATTGACCGTTTAGGTAGCCAACCAAGTAGTTTTGTCGCTTTTTCAATATTTGAATAAATAGCAACCACATCTCCTGCCCTTCTCGGTCCCATCTTATAGTTCAACTTCTTTTCAGCCACTTTTTCAAAAGCATTAACAGCTTCTAAAACAGTTGCTCCGTTGCCTAAACCAACATTAAATACTTCACAATTCGAAGTATTCTTCTCAGATTGAAGGTATTGTAAGCATTTAGTATGCGCATTTGCCAAATCCATAACATGAATATAGTCACGCACACAACTTCCATCACGGGTATCATAATCATTCCCGAATACAGTCATGTTATCTCTATTGCCAATGGCAGTCTCGGTGATTACGGGTACAAGATTTGTCGCTTTATTTCTTGATGATTCGCCAATTATTGCAGATTCATGAGCACCAGCTGGGTTAAAATACCGCAATAAAACAGCGCTGAATTCTTTAGCTGTTTTAGTGTAATCTTCGATTATTTTTTCACCCATTTGTTTGGTTCTCGCATAAGGGCATTCTGCCTCTTTGAAAGGAGTCGCCTCAGTTACAGGCAAATCTGTAGCATTTCCATAAACAGAGCAACTTGAAGAAAATATCAAATTATTAATACCGTACTCTTCGGCACTTGCAATCACATTCAACAATCCAGAAATATTGTTTCTAAAATATTTAAGCGGTTGAAAAACGGACTCTTCGACACTTTTCAGTGCAGCAAAATGAATAATTCCAACTACATCCTTGTTCGCTTCAAATACCTTCCGAGTATCTTTTTCGTCACAAAGGTCAACCTTGTAGTTCTGCACTCGTTTACCTGTAATTTCTTCTATACCATTTAGAACACTTTCAGATGAGTTCGAAAGATTGTCAATTGAAATTACATCATAGCCATTTTCAATAAGATCAATGATTGTATGGCTGCCAATATATCCGCAACCGCCCGTTACTAAAACTTTATCCATAAATCAATTTTGTTTGTAAAATGAGAGAAGGGCACGTTGCTAAATCAAGAAAAAACATACCATTCACCTATTTTCGCAAAAATAGTAACCTCAATCACTTTAAATAATTTAATTGCATGAAGCTATTAGAATTGATTCCGAATTTGTTAGAAATATCTCAGCAAGCAGGCTATGCCATAATGAAAATATATGGTACGGATGATTTTGGAGTAGAATCAAAATCAGATGAATCACCTCTGACAAAAGCCGATAAAGCAGCCAATAAAATCATTTGTGAGGGACTTGAGAAACTCCCGCTGCTCTACCCTATCATTTCTGAAGAGAACAAACAATTAGGATTTGAAATTAGGAAAAATTGGCGGAGATGCTGGTTGGTGGATCCATTGGATGGGACAAAAGAATTTATCAAACGAAATGGTGACTTTACAGTAAATATTGCATTGGTCGAGAATGGCAAAGTAGTGCTTGGTGTAGTTGGTGTTCCTGCTCACAACGAAATCTATTGGGCGGTTAAAGGTGCAGGTGCTTTTTTAAAGGCCAAAGGAAAAGTGACCAAACTAGACGCAGCTTCTTTCACGGATTCAGATACTGGGTTGAAAGTAGTGGCTTCCAGGTCTCACTTAAATGAGGAAACTAAGGCATTCATTTCAAAATTCGACAGACCTGAACTCGTATCAAGGGGAAGTGCATTGAAATTTTTGCTCTTGGCAAAAGGGGAAGCGCATATTTATCCCAGAATTGCTCCGACGATGGAATGGGATACGGCTGCAGCACAAATCGTTTTGGAAGAAGCCGGTGGTAAAGTTTATGTGCATGAAACTGGGCTTCCTTTAAATTATAATAGAGAAAACCTGCTCAACCCTTCTTTTGTAGCTACAGGAAAGCAGAAATAAGAAGTGAGCGAGGCGCACTTCTTATTTCTTACTAACAAATTATTCAGCAGGATCTGCTTTCAAAGAAAATACCCTTTCGACAGGATTTAGCGGAGCATCAATTGGGTTGCCATCGGGGCCAATAAGCGTTAACCTGATTTTATTATCACCCATAGGAAGACCTTCCAGAAAATAAGGCTTCCACTCATCCACAATAAACTCTTTTTCATTGTTGATTTCTACCTTAACCTTGTTGCCCTCAGCAGAAAGTGTTGTGTTGGCCAAGTAAAAATCAAGCATTACTTTTTCCGTATTAGCTTTCCCAATATAGTCGCCTTTTGGCCTGCTGTAAAACAACATAGGTTCTTTTACTGGCTTGGAGGACATCATGCTATTATTTTGAAAACTGCCTTTTACAGCAATGTGGGCATCTGTAGTTTTGATACTTTCATGATAGGAACGGGAAAGAAATGCCAACAAGAAATGTTCACCATTCTCTACTTCATGATTGAACAGTGATTCATATTTGGCGGCATAAGGTTTGTCATCAACGATAAGATGAATATGCTGGCCTTTATCTGAATTGGCACACATTTTTTGAGGAGCGTCTGAAGTTTGAGATGCAAGCTCATAACCTGTTACTTCAAAATTAAAACTTCCGTTTTCATATCCCCGAAGGGCTAACTTTGCATCCGGGTAATCTGGTGAGGAAGAAAAATCCGAAAGTTGGTAATTAGCTTCAACTGCAGTTTCTGTTTCTGGAATTTCTTTTGAATCTGAAGAGTCAGTCGATGCAGTTTTTCCGCCACAGGCTGAAAACACCAATAGGGAAAACAGCGTTAGACTAGCAAGTAGGTGTAAGGATTTCATATTTGATCTCTTTTTTGTTTTAGTAGATAATTAATATCAGTTGTTCAATTAAACGCTTCGCATCCTACCCTGTTTATATTTACAGCAAATATTACCATAAATGGAAAAAACAATAGAGTTGAAGGTTGAAGGAATGGACTGTTCCAGTTGTGCTGCGAATATAACCACCTTTTTAGAAAAACAAGGCTTGAAGGAGGTCCACGTAAATTTCTCTACTGGCGATGTAAAATATAAAACCGACGATACGTTGATTACAATGCCTGAAATCAAAAAGGGCATAAAACAATTAGGGTATAGAGTTGAGGGAGATGACAAACCACCCTTTTGGTCGATCGAACGAAAGCTAATAATTGCGTCCATATTTACCTTACCACTATTTCTGAGTCATTTCCTTCAAATGGCAGGAATCCCATTTCTCACAAATTCCTGGACTCAGTTTTTTGTCTGCATACCAGTTTACATGATAGGTTTTTTTCATTTTGGTTCAACCAGTCTTGCTGCAATCAAAAATGGAACGACGCACATGGATGTACTGATTTTTATTGGCAGCACCGCCGCATTTATCTATAGCCTAATCGGCAGCATCCAGCAAAATCCGAACTTTATTTTCTATGAGACAAGTGCCATGATTATTACGCTGGTCTTGTTGGGAAATCAAATGGAAAAAAAAGCAGTCAAGCAAACAACAAGTGCAATAGAAGATCTTTCGAAATTACAGGTAGAATGGGCAAGTAAGATTATGCCATCAGGAACTGTAGTGTCAATCGAAGCAGAAGAAATATTGCCTGGAGATTGGTTGCAAGTTAATGAAGGTGATAAGGTGCCTGTCGACGGGACTATTTTGAATGGCAATGCGGATGTAAATGAATCCATGCTGACTGGTGAGAGTCTTCCTGTAAGTAAAGGAGAAGGTGATTCTGTGATTGGTGGATCGATTGTCATGGCCGGAAATCTGACCATTGCAGCAAATGGAACAAATAAAGAAACAGTATTGAGCAAAATGATTGAGCTGGTAAAATCTGCTCAACAGGATAAACCCTCCATTCAACGTCTCGCTGATAGAATCAGCGCAATATTTGTCCCTGCTGTTCTGATTATTTCAGCTTTCACTTTTCTCCTTGCGTATTTCGTTTTTTCGTTGCCTTTGCAAAATGCAGTAATGAATAGCATTGCAGTATTAGTAATTTCTTGCCCTTGCGCTATGGGACTTGCAACGCCTACAGCTGTAATGGTAGGTGTTGGTAGATTAGCAAAAAATGGTGTCTTGGTAAAAGGCGGAGCAACAGTTGAAATTTTTTCCAAAATAAAAAATTTCGTTTTTGATAAAACAGGCACTTTGACTACAGGCGATTTCAAAATAAAATCTATAAATTATTTTGTTGAAAATAAAGATGAAATCAATGCCTTGATTTTAAAAATGGAGCGATTTTCATCTCACCCAATAGCCCAATCACTTGTCAAAGAATTAGAATTAAACAGCAACTATAAAACTTCGGCTAATTCTATAAAACTATCTCAAGTCCGAGAGAACAAAGGGCAAGGAATTTCTGCAATAGACAAAGAAGGGAATACTTACAAATTAGGCTCTCAAAAATATGCTGCTCCTAATTTGACTGAAAGTGATGCATCCTTATTTTTTTCCAAAAATGACAATATTTTAGCGACTATTGAAATAGAAGATCAATTAAACGAAGAAACACTGGGTGCGATAATCCATTTGAAAAAAGAAGGGAAAACTCCTATAATTTTAAGTGGAGATAAATTAGAAAAAGTTGCAACAGTTGCTTCAGATCTGGGAATAAACAAATATTACGCTGAACAATTGCCAGCAGATAAATTGGCAATAATTGATTCATTAAAAAAGGAAGCACCTACTGCAATGATCGGCGATGGCATCAATGACGCACCGGCGTTAGCGAAAGCAACTATCGGTGTTTCACTAAGCAATGCCTCTCAAGTTGCCATGCAATCTGCTCAAATAATATTATTGAACGGAAATTTACACCGCCTCACTAAAGCGTTGGATATTTCTAAAGCAACACTCACTACAATAAAGCAAAATTTATTTTGGGCATTTGCATATAATATAGTTGCTATTCCAATTGCCGCATTCGGATTTCTAAATCCAATGTGGGGAGCATTATTTATGGCATTTTCTGATGTTGTTGTAATTGGAAATTCTATCCGATTAAAATTCAGAAAAATTTAATTCTTTTTATTCCAACTTATTGAATGGAAATTTATTCAGATAACAACAGGAAAATTAAATACAAAGAGTATTGCGAAAGTCATAAAGAAATACCTGTATTTATTCACCCGTGGTGGCTTGATCAGGAAGTTGGCGAAAATGGTTGGGACGTTATACTATTATCGGCCAACAACAATATAATTGGAGCACTTCCTTTTTGTCATACTAAATTAAAAATATTCAGTGGAATCGGAATGCCATTTATTGCTCCATACCAAGGTCATTTTATTACCTATCCAAAAGGTCAATATAAAAGTGCGTCAAAATTAGCATGGGAAGAAAAAGCAGTAAAATTATTGTACACGAATCTTCCAAAAAACAATTTTCACTATCTCCACTTTTTTCCTGAAATAACAAATTGGATTTCGTTAAGTTGGCTTGGATATAAACAAACAACAAAATATTCTTTCTTAATTAACGGCCTTTCTGATACAGAGTCCGTCTTTAATAATTTTGAAAAGCGAGCAAGAAACACCATACGAAAAGCCGAGAATCAATTGACCATTAAATCTGAAAAAAACAGCCAGCATCTTATCAGTTTAACCAAAGTCACCTATGCTAAACAAAAATTAGCACCTCCATACGAATTATCTAAACTCACCGCTTTAACTGAAGCTTCAATTAAAAAGCAACTTGGACAAATTTATACTGTTTTCGATTCTAAAAATACACCACAAGCATCGGCATTTGTCGTCTGGGACAGGGAAACAGCTTATTATACAATTCAATCAAGCAGCCCCGAATCACTTAATAACGGTGGGGCCAGCCTACTTGTCTGGCATGCCATAAAAGAAGCGAGTAAAGCTGGACTACAAAATTTTGATTTTACAGGTAGCATGATGCCGAATATAGCAAAATATATTCGCTCGTTCGGAGCAATTCCTCAGCCTCGTCATTATATATGGAAAGAAAACAATGCTATACTTTATTGGATGATGAGGGTAAAAGAATTTCTTAATCGGAATAAATAAAAATGATAGCTATACCGATCCCAAAATGGTTTAGAAAAAATAATCCAATATGTCATCGGCATATCCTCAAAACGAATGGGTTTTAAAAAATAAAATTCCCAATCCATTTTATTTTGAGCATACCTATTTTTTTATAAACTTTTCTGTCTTCGTAAACGATTCAGAGTTGTATTGTAATAAATAAACGCCAGCTGTTAAATCATTTATTATTATTTTACTGCTGTTTTTACTTAAATACACTTCACTCCCAAGTGCATCAAATATTTGAACTTCAAATCGACCCGCAACTAATTTTTCGTCAATATAAATGTTTTCAGAAACAGGATTAGGATAAAAGAGCATTTCATCTAAAGCAACTTCTCCAGAGGCTACATTTGGATCACACGCTAAATTATTAATATGCTGCCAGATCTCATTATTGAAAAAATTTGGGACAAGTGAACTATCCGGCGCATTTCCCATCCTAACAAATAATAAATCTTCGCTTGGAGCAATATTTAAAAACTGTCCATTTGCGCCCATCGCCGCATACATATCCTGAGGCGCATCAGGGCAAATGGGCCCCGGCAATTCAAACTGGCTGCCAGGTAGTAAGTAGGAATCTTTTCCATTCAACCACCATAAATAGCCATACGACTTATTAAAATTTTGGGAAGTATTGATCATGTCTTCAAAGTATTCGCTATTTGTCAAAACAGATGTGCCATCCCAAACTCCACCATTTTGAATGAGTAATCCAAACCTTGCCATACTTCGTGCTTTCGTAAATAACAGTCTATTGTAACCGATATAAGCCCATAGGCCACCCATTCCTGTTTTTGAAGCCAATCTTGTATAATAGAAAGTATTGTAATTGAGTCCTGATGCGGCTTCAATTACTTTTGACAAATTGGTATAAGGGCCATTATGATATGCCCATCGTGTGCCGGCATCAGCCTTATAAACAAGACAATCTGGAGTCGTACAATATACATCAGCGACACCATCATCCAAACCAGAGGTCATGCTGAGTTGATGTCGGATGGTAATTAAATCTTCTTTTTCAGAAGGAGCTGAAGTCCAACCATTGCCGAGATAAAGATTGGTTGGGTCGTCAATATTTAACATGCCTTCTTCCTGTGCAATACCAGTTAGAGCGGCTGTCACTGTCTTCCCTGCTGAAGCCCAATACCACAAACTATCGGGTCCAAATCCATTAAAATATTTTTCCAGAACGATTTTGCCTCCTTTTAATACAATAAAGGCTTTGGTATTTTCCGCTTCCAAAAAAGAATACAAGTCAGCGATATTTTCATCGCACCAATTCAACTCATTTGGGTCGAGTGTTTCCCATTCGTCACCTAAAATTGGCGGGAAGTATAGGTTCTGGGAATTAGTAAAACTTGGAGAAAGGATTGTTAAAAGAAAAAGTAAAGCGAATTTCATGATCAAGAATTTTAAGGAGAGGCTATAAATGTCCTGAGACGTTTAATTTGATACTCCTTAAACGATATTACGAAAATCACACCCTACTTTTAAAAAATGTATTGAAGTCGAAGTTCTTCGATTTAAATTATTTTAGGAGATATAATCACCCCAGTGCTTCTTGCGCTTCCATCCATTCCATCATTGCAGATTCGAGTTGCTTTTTAGTCAAATCATATTCTTGGGTGGCTTTGGCGCTTTCAGGTTTTTCAAAAAAAGTTGGGTCTGACATTTTAGTTTCAAAATCACTGATTTTTGCTTCTAACTGTTGAACTTTTTTTTCTGCATTTGAGACTGCCCGCTGCAGTTGCTTGCGTTCTTCAAAGGAGAGTTCACCTTCAGTATTAGAAGTTCCGTTATCAGATTTTTTTGGTTGGCTGAGTTCAACCTGGCGCATATTGTCCAGCTTCCGTTTGTCCAGAAAGTAGTTTATATCACCAAGGTAAGTATGCAGTTTTTTCTCTCTAAATTCAATGGTTTGATCTGTAAGGTCGCCAAGGAAATCCCTATCGTGTGATACAACTATCAGTGTGCCTGAGTAATCTTGAATTGCCTTTTTCAATACTTCTTTGGAGCGCATATCAAGGTGGTTGGTAGGCTCATCAAGCACCAATAAATTAATTGGTCGCAGGAGCATACATGCCATTGCCAGACGTGCCCGCTCGCCACCAGAAAGCACAAATACTTTTTTATCATGATCCTCTCCGCTGAAAAGGAAAGCACCTAAAATATTGCGCAGGCGGGTTCTCATTTCTGGAGGAGAATGCAATTCCATGGTTTCGAGCAGGGTCAGCTTCGGGTCGAGTGTTTCAGCCTGGTTCTGCGCATAGTATCCAACATGGATATTATGACCAATATTAATTTCCCCAGAAGTTGCTTTCAACTTGTCCACGATCATTTTAGCTAAAGTGGTCTTCCCTTGGCCATTTTGCCCGATGAATGCAATTCTATCTCCTCTATCCATTTTCAAATCCACTCCATTGAGCACCATTAAATCCCCATATTTTTTGACCACTTTTTTGCACTCCAAAGCAACCTGGCCAGATCGGGGCGGTTCCGGAAAACGGATATACATAGTCGCAGCATCTTCATCCTCAATTTCAATCCGTTCGATTCGATCCAGTTGCTTCTGCATGGATTGAGCCATGCTTGTTTTGGTAGCCTTCGCCATAAACCGCTTAATGGTTCGCTCTCTATCCGCAATTACTTTTTGCTGATTGTTATAAGCGGCCATCATTTTTTCTCTTCGCTCTGCACGTTGTTCTATGTATTTGGAATAATTGGCTTTGTAGTCATAAACTTTGCCCAGCTCAATCTCAACGGTTCGTTTAGTTACATTATCCAAGAAAGTTTTATCGTGAGAAATGACGATGATGGCACCTTCATAAGTCTGTAGAAATTCTTCCAGCCAAAGAATACTTTCAATATCGAGGTGATTGGTAGGCTCATCCAATAACAAGTAGCTGGGGCGCTGTAAAAGCATTTTTGCAAGCTCGATACGCATCTGCCAGCCACCACTGAATTCATCTGTCAACCGCTCAAAATCTGTTTGTTGGAAGCCCAAACCTTTCAGGATTTTCTCTGCTTCTGCTTCCATATTCACCCCGCCAATCAAATGGAATCGATGATCAAGGTCTCCCATTTCATTCAACAGTGCGGTGTAGCTGTCGCTCTCATAATCTGTTCGCACTTCCAATTCCTTGTGAATTTCAGCCAATCGCTCCTCCATTTTTTTGGCTTCCTCAAATGCAGTCATGGTTTCTTCCATCACTGTCTTTCCCTTGGGGATATTCATTTCCTGATGTAGAAAGCCAATCGTTGATTCAGTTGGTCGTGTAATCGTCCCTTCATCTGGCGTTTGATTGCCTGAAATAACTTTTAAGAAGGTAGATTTTCCTGCACCGTTTCGTCCAACAAGACCAACTCTATCTCTTTCTCCAATTACCACATTGATACGATCCATTAGGATACGATCTCCGTATTGTATATAAATATTTGTAGCTGTGAGCATGATATTTTTTTTGCGGGCGCAAAGGTAAGGAGAGGAAACTGATGTTTGTATTTTACTTTTATGTAAATACCAAAGCTGATTAAAAAGTCTTTTTCGACTTTAGAAAAGAGCATAAATATTGAACGCTGAGACACAGAGGCGCAAAGAGCAGTACCAATCTCAGCGTCTCAGCGCCTCTGCGTTCAATAATTCCAAAGTACATCTATTCACTTTTTAAAATATCGGATGGGTTGACAATCAGTGCGTGCCTGACTTTCGTAGAAACAGTAAACACGGCTATCATTAATAGCAACCCACTTGAAATGGCGAGCGTAAATCCTCCTACTCCCACATTGAAAACGAATATCATGTCCATCAATAGTTTTGTAGCATACCAACCTCCATAACATCCCAGCAGTATTGCCACAATAAATATCCACAGATACCCTTTGTTCACTATTGCGAAAATATGCCGAGGGGAGGCACCGACTACTTTCCGGATGGCTATTTCCTTCATTTTGTTTAAAACAGTTTGAGAAACAAGCGCAAAAAAGCCGATACCCGTGAGCAGTGCGGAGATAAAAGCAAAGCAGGAAAATATCCAAGCAATATTCTCGGTGGTCTGAAGTGCATCAGCTTTCAAGTCGCTTTGTACTCGCATTTCCATTGGCGAATAAGGAAAAAGCTTTGCCCAGCTAGCCCGCATTTGATCTTGTACAGAACTCAAAGCGCCTGGGGATGTCCGAACCACGAGACGGAAAAACTTATCAGGCTTAACAAGTTTTATCATTACTGGAAACATGGGTGAATACAAATCATCAACATGAAAATCTTTCAAAAGCCCAATGACAGAGTAATTTACGCTATCAAAATTGATGGTCTGGCCAATTACCTCATCTTTGTCCCATCCAAAATGATTAATCATTTTTTCATTTACCAAAACTGAATGCTCAAAATCCGATTCCAGGTTTGGGTCAAACGCCCTACCCTCCTTTAATTCTAAATCCATCAATTCAACATAATTTTCTCCAACCCCTATATATCCAGTTTCTTTTTCCTCTCCTTTTGAAGTCATAGATCCCAAATAAAAAGAGTGTCCCACGTGATGTCTTGTTCCTGCTGTCATTTCAACATTGGCCAACTGGTTGACCTCATTTTGAAAAGCGGTGAACATGGATTCATTTTTAGTGTTTGTCACCAGGATGTTCTCCATTTCAAAACCATAATCATACATTTTCTGATAGGAAGCATTTTGAGAAAATGCAACTCCGGCAATGATGGTCATCAAAGAAATAGTAACCTGTAATCCTAACAATATCCGAGAGAATAAATTGGAACCGCCAAATTTAACGGAGCCACGGAAAATGTTCGTTGGATTGAATCGGCTGATATAAAACGCGGGGTAACTTCCTGCCAACAAAGTAGCACCTATTACTAAACCTGCCAATATCATAAGCAGTCCACTATCAGCCAGATAGTTCGCCTCCAAATCCAGATATTGCCACATTTCATTGTAAGCTGGAAACCAATATTCATTGATTTCAACAGCCACGAAAACCCCGAGAAATACAATAAAACCACATTCCAATAGCATCTGCCACACCAATTGCCGCTGTGTACCCCCCATGACTTTTCTTACACCCATTTCTTTAAGCCTTCTATTGGAACGAGCTATAGTGGTATTTGTAAAATTTAGACAGCATACCAGGAAAATAAGAATGGCCAATACAAGTGGTCCATATGTAGCTGAATCCTCTGGGCGTGTGTTAAGCCAATTGCTGTAAAGATCATTATTATGGTTGGCAACTTCCGAAAGTGGTTCTAAAGCAAAACCTGAAGCTTTCCAATTCTCTCTTGCCTTATTTTGTGGACCAACATACTTACTGAAATCGGTGGCTAAGCGACTAACTGCATCTGGAGAGTTTATCTTAAGAAACAAAGCATCTGCAAATAACCCCCAGCTTTCATCATTGACTTTATTTCCAGAAAAATCATCTTGAAGGTTTTCAATATTTGAAAGGCTATTAAACCAAATAGAAGAGTTATGAGGGGAATTCTCAACGACTCCAACGATCGAAAAAGATTGCTGACGGGCAGGATCTTCCCCTGCAATCAACACTTTACCAATTACATTTTCGAAATTATTCATGGATTCACCAAAAAACTTAACAGCCGTTTCTTCAGTAAGTAAAACGGTATTTTTTTCAGATAAATCAAGTTTTCCAGCCAATAAAGGAACATTGAAAAAATCGAAGAAACCATTATCGACAAAATGAATCCTATTGAGCATGGGTTCGCTGCCGGCTTCCTTCATGGTGTACTCACGGTTCGAAATACGTACCTGCTCTTCTATGCTTGAGAAGTCTTGCTTCGCCGCCGGCCCCATCGCAAGGGGCACAATTCCACGTTTAACTTCGCTTCCTTCCCGAAAGGTCAAAACACGGTATACATCTTCCCCGTTTTCATGCATGGAGTTGAAGCTGAAAGACCAACGATAGGTCTGCACTGCCCAAACCATCGTCGCCAATCCAATGCCTAATCCAAAAATATTGATGAGCGTGTAAATTTTATTCCGCCATAAATTGCGGAGTGCGATTGTCAAGTAATTTTTAAGCATAGCAAGTGTTTAGACTAAAGTAATCAAGTGACGTACCATACAATACATCTAACTGATTTCCAATACTTTATTAATTCCAAATGATATAGAGTTTGGTTTTTTATGTTCAGAAACGAACAACGCATGTACACCATTGTACAGATTCATGTTGAGGGATGTATTTCATTATACTCTATATTTGGACAAAAATTAAATGGAACTTCATCAAAATATAATCATAGGTGCTGGGCCGGCTGGATTAGCTGCGGCAGCCTGTTTGAAGCAAGCTGGATTAGAATATATTTTATTGGAAAAAAGCAATCAATTGGGCAACGCCTGGCGCAACCATTATGAACGACTTCATTTGCATACTGTAAAACAATGGTCTCATTTGCCATTTAAACCATTTCCTGATAATTACCCCACCTATGTACCTCGACAAAAAGTCGTCGATTATTTAGATGAATATGCAAAGGAGTTTAAAATTAAGCCAATTTTTGGTGAAGAAGTTAAACATGTAAAAAAATCAAATGGGCATTGGGAATTAATTGAAAAATCAGGAAAAAAATATTTAACTAATAATGTAATAATTTCAACGGGGATGAATAGTAATCCTAAAATTCCTGCATGGAAGGGACAAGAAAATTTTAATGGAGAATTTATTCATAGTGCATTTTACAAAAACCCAAAGCCATATTTAGAGAAAAAAACATTGGTCATTGGAATTGGCAATACAGGGGCTGAAATTGCCCTTGATTTATCCGAGCATAATGTAGAAACTTATATATCAGTGAGAGGAGAAATCAGTCTTGTGCCAAGAGATTTAAACGGAAGACCGGTGCAGGTTACCGCAAAATTATTGGATAAAATACCTTTTGGATTTGGCGATTGGCTGGGTTCACAAATACGAAAAATTTATTTCGGAAATGTAACTAAATATGGATTAAAAATAGCGAAAGGACATCCAGCCGTTTTATTAAAAGAAATGGGTAAAACACCACTAATTGATATTGGAACTATAGACGCCATTAAAAAAGGAAAAATTAAAATTGTACCAGACATTGACCACTTTACAGAAAAAGGGGTTCGTTTAAAAAATGGACAATCCCTTGAAATAGAGCGAGTAATCCTTGCAACAGGCTACCTTTCTAAAATTGACGAATTAATTGAAAATGGTGAGCAACTATTAGATAAATACGGCAGCCCAAAAGGAGCAATTATGGATGGCTATCACAAAGGATTGTTTTTTGTTGGATTTGATAATTATAAATTGGGAGGAATACTTGGAACAATCAGAGACGACTCGCAAACTGTGGTAAATTATTTAAGTGCTCAATTAAAATAAAAATTCATCAAACACCTTCCACAAAATCCCTAAATTGGTTTAGCCATTTTTGAGTCTGTTTTTTAAACATTCCTGGCATTAAAAAAGCCATTGCTTTTACCATGAACCCATTAAATTTCGTGTACTCGATTTCAACGTCATACCGAGTTAGATTTTCTGAAACTGCAACAAATGAATTCTTCATAATGTTCGTCATTGTTTTAGCTTCATAAAGGCCAATAAATTGATTTGGCAATTCCTTCGTAATTATTGTTTCAATCAACTCCATTTCCTTTTTGCCAATTTTATAAATCAATTTTGATTTAGCTCCTTTCTCACCCACGGTTCCACTTAAGTGTTCAAAACTAATAAAACCATCTTGCCATTTATCTAAATTCTCTACGTTGTCAAATAATTCAACAACTGTGTCAATCGGAGCTTTTATGGATACCGTGCAATTAAATTTCATAAGTCAATTTATTTCAAATTATTTCATGGCTACTTGCCTCACCGCATCAGCTACTCGCCAAGCCACACTTTCGTCCAAAGTTGCTGGAATAATAAAATCTTTAGTTGGATTACGAAGATGGTCTGCTATTGCATATGCAGCTGCCAATTTCATTGAGGGCGTTATTTTTTTTGCACGAGCATCCAATGCTCCTCTAAATATCCCAGGAAATCCAAGCACATTATTGACTTGATTGGGCAGATCGCTGCGCCCAGTGCCAACTATTGCAGCTCCTCCAGCATATGCCTCTTCGGGCATTATTTCAGGTACGGGATTGGCAAGCGCAAAAATGATTGGGTCTTTGGCCATTGTCTTAATATCGTTTCGATCAAGCAAATCTCCTACAGATACACCTATAAATACATCCGCATCAACAAGGGCATCTTTTACGGAGCCGCTTTTATTTTCTGCATTAGAAAATTCAAGTGCTTCTAACTTGCTCGAATTCAAGTCAACTCTGTGGTGAGACAATATCCCTTTTGAATCACAAAGAATAACATCTTTGACAGAAACACAGGTGTCATTCTCTTCATGACCTATGCACCTTAATAATTTTGCAATGGCAATACCAGCAGCTCCTGCCCCATTTACGACTACTCTTAATTGAAAAATACTTTTCCGGACAACTTTGGCGGCATTGATCAAAGCTGCCAGCACCACTATTGCTGTGCCATGCTGATCATCATGAAAAACTGGGATGCCAAGGTCTTGCAAACGCTCTTCCACTTCAAAACTGCGTGGGGCTGCAATATCCTCTAAATTGATTCCGCCAAAAACTGGGGAAATCAACTTGACCGTTTCAACTATTTTATCCGTATCCTGAGAATCAATACAAATTGGAAATGCATCAATATTTGCAAAGCGCTTGAAAAGCAATGCTTTGCCCTCCATTACCGGAATGGCAGCTTTCGCTCCAATATTCCCTAAACCTAAAACCGCGGACCCATCAGAAACTATCGCAACAGTATTGCTTTTGATAGTATAATCATAGACTTTCTCCGGATCGGCAGCTATCTCTCGGCAAGGTTCTGCTACACCTGGAGAATAAACCAGCGAAAGCTCATCGCTGGTCCGAACATCAATTTTTGGCGTGACTCGAATTTTTCCTTTCAGGCGTTTGTGGAGAATGAGCGATTCTTTAAAATAATCCATGTTTGTTTTTCTTTGAAATTAATTCAGCTGTTTTGAACTGTCCTTAAGTGAGATTCTCCTTCCTACGTGAAAACCTAATAAAAAGATCGCTCCTTCTCCAGTTGGTTCACCATCCGTCCAAGCATTAATCTCATAGCCAAAAGAAAGCGTTGGTGCTATAACCATGACTGGATTCAATCGAAACATGTAGCCAGCAGTAACAGTTGACTGAACCACGATCAGATCTGTCCGGCCAGACAGCTCATTGGCTGAACCAATATTGTCTTTCCAATCTATTTCATTGAACCACAGGTCATTTTTTATTCCAGCAAAATATCCAAGTTGGCCTTCCTTGAAATATCTTTTGTATCCAAAAGAAAATCCAAATCCATGTCCTCGTTCATTTTGGTGAACACCGTTGGAACCATGCCTAATCCAATTGTAGCCAATCCTGAAATGGCCTGCCCCTTTGCCAGAAGCTGCTTCCAATCGTAAGCTCGGTATGAGCCCAGTAGGGTACGCTTGAAACTCAAAGTCTATATCCACTTTGGTGTTCTGGCTGTGACTATTAAGGGAAAAAAATAGAATGGATGCAGTAAAAAGTAGAATTAATCTCATTTTAATTTTATCTAAAGGCTGCGAAATTACAGCTAAATCCAAACCTATGAGAATTATATTTGCCTTGGACAGCTATTATACATGTGGCCTTACTCAAAAATATTCAACAGATGACAATCTCTCCGATTATTGAATCAATTAAGTCAAATAACTTGCTGATTGAAGTGGATGAACATGATCGTAAACTACTCAATGGATTGCAACCGTTTATTTGCGTTGCCAATCAGTCGCTTGAATTTATTGATGAAATCGTATTGATGAAATTGTTGTCAGAGGCAGAAATTCCATTCCGAATAATCGGAAGAGAAAAAAAATTTATTCCAGAACTAAAGCCTTACGTTCTGCCAGTAACATTTAATTTAATTCAGATAGAGGATTATGTGAGACAGGTATTCAAACATCTGAAATGGGCTAAAGAAAATGGTGTTTGTGTTTGCCTAGTACTTCATTTTACAGATAAATCAATTGACACGCCTGTCCGGCATGAGTTTCTCAACAGAATAATGAAGGCAGTGTTGAAAATTGGAATGCCTATTTTACCCATCAGAATCAAAGCTCCATTTCCAAATTTTGTTCGGCCAAGAATCGGGAAAATGATGATTTTAAAAAAAAGAAAAGAGGCATATAAAGTCTTTATTAGAATAGGTCGTGCCATCTCAATTGAAGATCAGCAAAAATTTCAAAGCAGCAAAAATTTTAGGAGGTATCTCCAATCAAAAATCTTTTCTCTTGGTTCAGGACTTGAAATTAAACCCCGTTTCTTTTTGAAAAAACTCTTCCAAAAAGAAGAGGAGTTATTGCCTATTGCAGCTCCCGTCCCATCTGATTTAGTGCATGGGGAGATTGCTGCACTTAAAGAAGAAAGCCTGGTAGCTAGTCAGGGTAACTATGATATTTATGTGGTGGAAAGTAAAGATATTCCAAATGGGCTCAAAGAAATCGGGCGACTAAGGGAGCTTACCTTCCGTGAAATAGGAGAAGGCACTGGTAAACCCACCGATCTCGATGAATACGATATACATTACCGACAACTGATTCTTTGGGATAGATCTAAACAAGAAATTGCAGGAGGTTATAGAATGGGTGTTGGAGAAGAAATATTCAATAGATATGGGGCCAAAGGATTTTACATCAGCAGTCTTTTTAAGATTGCCCCTGGATTCCACCCAACTATGCAATCAGCTGTTGAATTAGGGCGATCGTATATTGTGCCTGACCACCAAAAGAAACGCCTGCCATTATTTTTGCTGTGGAAAGGAATATTGTATTTCTTGCTCAAAAACCCTCAATACCGCTACCTTTATGGCCCAGTCAGCATCAGCAAATACTACTCTAATATGTCACGGGGATTGATTGTGGCTTTTATCAAAAATTATTACTTCAATCATAACCTGGCAAAATATCTTACTCCTAAAAAACCTTTCAAGGCCAAAGTTGACAAAGTAGATATTGAATTGTTAGCAGCTTCATTGGGTGACCAAATCAATAAATTGGATAATTTGATAGAAGATATTGAGCCAGACCATATCCGAATTCCTGTATTGGTCCGGCAATATTTAAAACTCAATGCACGATTCATAAGCTTCAATGTTGATCCTAATTTTTCAGATGTTTTGGATGGTTTTATCATTCTCAATTTGAAAGATATACCACCAACTATGTTGGAGGCCTTGCAAAAAGAGCTTTAGCAAATATATTAAATGAAAAAACTGAGAGCTATTGTTAGAGGGGTCGCAATGACCATTTTGATTATTGTCCACATTATCCCTGGAATAATTAAATCCTTTTTTAGCAAAGATTACCTTCCCTTGGCATTGAGAATGCGGAAGTTATGGGCACAACGTTGCCTTCGTTTATTGGGAGTTCAAATTCACAAAAAAGGGAATGCACCTGAAAATGGCCCATTTATTTTCATTGGCAATCATCGATCTTACCTTGATCCAATAGTAGCACTTAGAGATATAGAAGCCTTACCTGTTGCAAAAGCAGAAGTGAGCAGTTGGCCTATCATCGGGTACGGCGCTAAAGTTACGGGCATCATGTGGGTAAAAAGAGAAAGCAAAAGAAGCAGAGCCAATACATTAAAAGCTATGGAGGAGGCAATTCAAAAAGGATTTTCTGTTTTAATTTATCCTGAAGGAACGACTCACGTGGAACCTCAAACAAGGCAATTCAGTAAAGGCGCATTTAGGTTAGCAGCTTCGATGGATATTGGTATCATTCCCATAGCTATCGAGTATTTCGATTTGAGGGATGCTTGGGTTAGTGACGATACATTCATTCCTCATTTTTTGAGATGTTTTGGGAAAAAGAAAACACAAATAAAATTAGCCTATGGAGCGCCCATTTTTGGAGAAAACGGCAGTGAGTTATTACAGGAGTGTCAAAAATGGATCGATTCTGAAATACTTGAAATGAGAAAAGAAATTGGTTTGGAATTAAATAAAGAGCCTGTCGCCCAATAGATTACATCCACTTTTTAATTTTGAATAAAACCAACAAGCCGCCTCCGACAAGAAACATAATTCCTAAAAGAAAATAATACCCATTTTCCCAGTGCAATTCTGGCATGTGGTCAAAATTCATCCCATACAATCCCGCTAAAAAAGATAGAGGAACAAAGATGGTTGTAATAATAGTAAGCACCTGCATCACACTATTCATCCGCATACTTAATTCCGAAAGGTAAAGGTCTTTCAAGCCATTCGTCAAGTCACGGTAAGATTCTATCGAGTCAATTATTTGTACCACATGGTCATACATATCTCGAATAAAAATTTTAGTCTCAGCGGCAATCAATGCATTTTCACTTTTCATGAATTGGCTAATGGCCTCTCTCAAAGGAGAAATGGATTTTTTTAGATGAAGCCCAGCTACTTTTAATTGATGTATACGACCTTTTACAGCATTGTCTTGATTCATTAGGATATCTTCTTCCAATTCCTCTATTTTCTCTTCTATGGCATCTAAGACATGATAATAATTGTCGACAATCAAATCTACCAATGCATACAAAAGATAGTCACTTTCACCTTTTCTGATCCTCCTTGTTTGGTGCTGCATTCTTTCCCGTACGGGGATAAATAAATCGTCGTCATCTTCTTGAAATGTCAGGATAAACTTTTCCCCAGCATAAATTGAAACTTGTTCGGTATGAATACTTAGTTCTTCTTTATCAAAACGCAATGAACGGAGTGTAATGAAAATCCCATCGCCATAGTCTTCAAATTTTGGACGTTGATGCGTATCCACAATATCCTCCAAAGCCAAAGTGTGTACATTGAATTTTTTTCCAATAGATTCTACTAACCCAAGATCATGAACACCTCTCACATCATACCAGGAAATAAATTGACTCCTATCAATTTTTGAATCCTTTGTCACCCCTAAATGTTCGACAATTTCTTCTTGGTTGTACAGCGTGAGTGTAACATTGGGCATGTCCATATACTGCTTTCCTGTAAACACCAAAGTGCCAGGTGCAAGTCCTGCAGGCTTTCTATGTACCTGCTTTTTCTTCTTTTTTGACATGCTTTATTCTGTTTTATCTTCTTCAAAAATGGTCTTAGCAGCATTATCTTTCATGACCAATGTCCTGTGTGGGAAAGGTATTTCAATGCCTTCTCTATCAAAGCGTAATTTTATGCTTTCGTATAGATCGCACGCCAACAGGAATGAATCTGCTTGACTATTTGCCCAGGCCCAGCCCCGTAAGTTAACTGAAGAATCACCCAATGACAAAACACGTACAGGAGCAAGTACTTCACCTTCATTTATTTGTTCTGGTGTTCTCACATCAATCAATAAAGGGTGTTTCAATATCTCATCTCTCATTAATTCTTTAGCTTTAATCAGGTCAGAATCATAACTAATACCAATATCTATCCATCTGATAACCTTACCGTCCCCAAAATCAGAATTAATTATTATCTCATTGCTAATATTTGAATTGGGAATAATAATCCGTTTATTTTCAAAATCCCGTATTACAGTGTGCCGAAGCGTTATATCCTCCACGATTCCAGCCATATCTTGAATTTTGATGCGGTCGTTCACTCTGAATGGTTTGAATAATACCATAAATAAACCGCTTACAATATTGCTCAAAGCATGCTGAGAAGCAAATCCTATAGCAACTGCTAAAATCCCTGCACCTGCTAACAATGAACTTGCAAGTGCTCGCATATTTGGTAAAGAATAAATGGCAATACTGATTCCAATTATATAAATCAGTGCACGTATGGAATGGAGCAGGAATTGATAATTGGTAGGGTCATTGTTCAGGAAACTGGAAGATTTGATAAACAGCTTTTTTAGAAAGCGATCAATCAAATAGGCGAAAAGGAAGGTACCAGCAATTATTCCGAAAAAAATGGCGTATAGTGTGACGTTTTCGTTCATTGTTCAAAAATAAAAAATTTCACTGTGGGTATGCTTTATACGAACTATTATAGCTTTTGTGCAAATTGAAATTTGCTGACAATACTTTGCAGCTGATAGCTGTAATCGACCTCTGGAACATGCACAAAACCTAAATCTGGCAATTATATTCTCCGTTTAATAAAACACAACCAGTTATACGATCGTTTTTGAAATCGGTTATAACACCTAATTTTGGCGCAACATTAAAAATACATTTCCATTTGAGAATTCTTCTATGAAAAATATTAAGCCTCTACTACTTTTAATTCTATTTACACTCGCCTTTCAAGATCAAGCCTCAGCACAACAACGATTTAAAGCAGGTGTTGTCGCAGGGCTGAATGCATCTCAGATTTTAGGTGACGATTCAGGTGGCTATAATCGCTTGGGTATGCAGGCAGGGCTAAGAGCTATCACTATTTTCACGGAAAAAACCGATTTATTGTTTGAGATATTATATTCCCAAAGAGGCAGTAGGGATTTGGATGTGTTTCCATGCAGCAAAGATCGTTTAAGTATATCTACACAATACATTGAAATCCCGGTAATGGTAACTTTAAAGGATTGGCTTGATGAAGAGGATGACTACTATAAAATACAAGTAAGTGGTGGGTTTTCTTACGGAAGGCTTTTGAATGTTGATGCTGTAGATTCTTGCCATGACCTTCAAGCTGAGAATTTCAACGAAAATGACGTTAGCATAACTTTTGGAGCCGAATATTTTTCAAGCGAGCATATTAGCTGGGGAGTCAGATGGTCAAGGTCGTTCAACTTATTATACAACAAAGACAAGTTTGATGCCTCCAAAAATTCACTAAGAGGATTCTTCCTTAGTTTTAGAGGAGCATATATCTTTTAAGTTTGCTCTATTTCAAACTTGTACCCTACCCCATGAACAGTCTTAATATTGATTGAATGATCATCGGTAATTATTTTCCTCAATCTTGAAACGAATACATCCAAGCTTCGACCTACAATAACACCTTCATCACCCCAAACTTCATCTAATAGCTGCTCCCTACCAAGAATTTGATTTGAATTTTGGGCGAAATACCCCAACAATTTGGCTTCTCTAAAAGTCAGGTCCTTTGCTTTTGAATCAAACTTATATATCTGGTTTTTGATGTCAATTGTTGAGTTCCCAATATTAAATACATCATCATTTTCAATATTAGATTCTGTATTATTCGAAAGTGAGGAAAGTGTATCCAATTCCTTTTCTCTTGCTGGGAAAAAGAACAATCTTGCCAATAGTAGTGCGAGCAATAACCCTAATCCTAATTGAGCATAGAAGGTGCTGATTTGACTGTTCTCAATATCCTCAAAAACAACTTTTATGATATTACAGTCCGCATCTTGTTCTCTGCCAGCACACGCAACAACACCTTCAATAACAGCTAAATCATTGAATCCAAGCATTATTTGTTCCGAATCGCAGTCCAAAACCATAGTGTTAAAATGGCTTTTGATCCCAAATTGATTGAAGGCATTTGTAAGCAAAAAGGAGAGGGTGTCATAATTTATGCAAGCATTTAGTTCCAGTTGAAAACTACTGGCGTCCAACTCTTCTATTGGAGGTACTGTAGATGTGCTATCCCCATTTAATAGTAATAGTTGATGGCCAGTTTGACGAAGCGCCAAATTGGCTTTGTCGTTAAATGCCGTAGCCGATTGTGTCTCTACCCCAGCAATTTGCATCCATTGCGCAGCAAAAAGACTAACGACAATTATAATAAGAATGAGGATTAAACTCTTTTTCATGGAGTAAATTTAAAGGTATTCCTACCTAATTCACAGGGTTTTACAATTCATTTACATTGTTTTACAGTGGCATAAACATTCATGTTGCAACTACAGAGAACTTTGTCAGAGTTACAAAATTCACTAATCAAAATTTAAGAAAATGAAAAATGCACTGTTTTTATGTATTTCACTTATTTGTTTTTTCTCCAAAATGGGAACGCTCAAACTTCTTCTTGTAAATCGAACAAGTTTTCTGAATGTGCGGCCATTTACCTTGACAATAAAATGATGGTGGATGATTATTCGCCGAGCGGTAAATGTACCGTCATGCCCAACTCCAAAGGAATCTTGCATGTGTATGGCATACGTTTATATCCAGAAATGCAAATCCCAATGGATCAGGTCTCTTTTAAGGTTGCGATCCATAACACCAAAACAAACACGATGTGGATGTTTTCTGAGGAAACTTACCAGACCTTGGCCTTAGAAAAAGTTCTTGCAAAATGTGAGGAAGGGGATAATATCATTTTACTAACAACGAATAGTCAATATTCACTTCCACACCATAAAATTGAAATAATGTGGGGCTGTTGAGGTAGGTATTAAGAAGAATCCCGATGAATATCGAGAGCGGCTCTGGTCGAGTGTTTATGTTCTTTCCCTTGATGGAAAGAACCAAAGATCAAGGCTGTATTGAAATGCCAATTAAATAGAAAAATTAGGAGTAACTCATTTTTGACGTCATGAATTATGTCTCATTTGCACATAAAATCTTTTGTGCCCAACCCTTCGTTTTCTTATCCTCAAAAAACATTCTGGTTCTTAGACAAATCCTGTGAAATTAGCCTTAGGGATTAGCGGGTCACTTCAAGTGCCCCAGTAATCCCTCCACAGGATTTGTCCAAGAACCAACATTCTTAATTAGTTCTAATTATATCGTCTTTTCACAAGCTTAATAAAATTCTTGGCCTTGCTTTTTCTTCCTTTCGAGGCCCATTCATATTTCGTTGCAGCATTCCTCACTAAAAAGGATTTTGCTTGTGTAAAATCGGTTAATTTATTCAATGTATCGAGAGTAAGGTCAAATACAGCTTGATCGCCTCCAAATAATTCATTGACAGTAAAAATTCGCTCATTAAGACCCATTGCTTTCTTAATATCTGTGATAGGCATTTCACCCAATTTTTCTGAAAGGTCAGTCGATTTGTTAAACGCAAACAGTTCTTCCAATTCTTCACTTACTTCAATTGGAATTTCCCGTTTTGGTGGTGGCGGTGTTTTGACCTCTACCGGAGCTGGGACAGGTTCTGGTTTAACATCCTCAACTTTTTCTGGTTCTTCTTTAACCACAGCTACAGGGGCTGGTTTAGGTGGCGGAACTGGTTCAGGAGCTGGCTCGGGTTTCGGTTCTTCCCGCTTTGGAGCCTCAGGTTTGGGTGAGGATTTAATAATTTCTATTGCTGGATGATTTTCATTATCGATTATATGTGGAACATCCAGAAAAGATTCATAAAACTGAAGGACGTAACTTTTCATCAAGTCCTTTTCAATTGACGAAACATTCTTCCTGTCAGAATTTATGCTTTGATAAAGGGCATTTATCTTGTCAAGAAGTAATTTTGCTTTTTTTAAATCCATTTTGGTAAAACGTTTTATTTGATGGGTTTGAATATATCAATGAAAAAAACCAGACCCAGGGATTCAACTATTGTTTGGTTGAAATGGCAGCAAATACTACCTTCGCCGACCAAATTATCAATAAGGCATAAAAGTATATCTTTTCGGACAAACCCCAATTTCCAATTTGATAAATTCATATTTTAGTTCATTTCCCTATACTACCACTTAACAATGTTCCTCGAACCGCACTTTAAAGGTCAACGAAGCGGATGGATAGAAGTCATTTGTGGCTCCATGTTTTCTGGCAAAACGGAGGAGCTGATCCGTCGTTTGAAAAGGGCAAAAATTGCCAATCAAAAAGTCGAAATATTCAAGCCCAAGCTTGATACAAGATATGGAGAAACAAAAGTTGTCTCCCATGATGAGAATTCGATTCTGGCCATTCCGATCGAAAGTTCCAAAAAATTGCTCGAATTAAGCGATGGTATCAGTGTTGTAGGCATTGATGAAGTCCAATTCTTTGATAAAGATTTGCCGGAGGTAGTCCAATCTTTAGCCCTTAGAGGAAAACGGGTAATTGCTGCAGGGCTTGATATGGACTTTAAAGGAAACCCATTTGGCCCTATGCCGAATCTTTTAGCTGTAGCAGAATATATCACAAAAGTTCATGCAATTTGTCAGCATTGTGGTAACCTAGCTACCCACTCTTTTCGCCTTGCTGGTGATGGAACTACTGTATTACTCGGTGAAAAAGACAAGTATGAACCTCGATGCAGGACTTGCTATCATATGGGTAATATCCTTAATTTGCAGGTAAGTGAAAAAGATGCCAATAAATAATTTCAGGTACAAGTTTTAACGAATCTTGACTAAACGAAAAATAAATGCAATTGAACACCGACCCAACCTTCGACGCGCACCTAGATAATTTATTAGATAATGCACTTAAAGAAGATGCACCATTTGGTGACCGGACATCTCTTGCTTGCATTCCAAAAGATGCCAGATGCCAAGCAAAATTGTATGTTAAAGAACCTGGCATTCTTGCGGGAGTAAGTGTGGCGGAAAAAGTATTTAAGAAGTTAGACAAGGATTCTAAAGTAGAAGTTATTATTCAAGATGGAAGAGATGTAAGTTATGGCGATGTAGCATTCAGGGTAGAATGCAATACGCAAGCACTCCTACTTGCAGAAAGGGTTACCTTAAATATTATGCAAAGAATGAGCGGCATTGCTACACAAGCCAATCATTTTGCTTTTGAAGTGGGTGATTTACCGGTAAAAATATTAGATACCAGAAAGACCACTCCCCTGCTTCGTTTCATAGAAAAATATGCTGTCAAAATTGGAGGATGCCAAAATTACCGCCAGAGTCTTTCAGATTGGTTCATGATAAAAGACAATCACATTGAAGCATGTGGTGGTGTGGCTAAGGCTATCGAAAGAGTGAATGCCTATCAAAAAGAAAACAATCTAAATTTAGGGATTACTGTAGAAGTAAGGAATCTTGTTGAATTGCATCAAGCACTTGAAGTTGGAAATATAACTCGTGTTATGTTGGACAACTTTGAAATTCCATTGTTAGAAGAAGCGGTTCATACGATCAATAAAAGATTTGAATCTGAGGCGTCCGGTGGGATCAATATCCATAATGTGAGAAGAGTTGCACAGACCGGAGTCGATTATATTTCTGTCGGTGCATTAACTCATTCAGCCCAGAGTCTTGATTTGAGTTTGAAAGTAGTGAAATAAAATACCAAGAAATAAATTTTTAAAGGCCTTGTCTCAAATTAAGACAAGGCCTTTTCTATTATCCTACAGGATAGCTTTGCAGTGTCATCCAGATTAACATAGCCAGTGAAAGAATGACTAACCAAAAGCGGATGTCTTTAAAAATAGTGTTTGTTTTTTCCATAAGCATTTTTATCAAGTTGAGGCCGATTAACATATATAAGAGTGAGATCAACATTGTAATGCGATTTAGGGACTTGCGCAAAACTTCAAAAGCACGGAGGTATACCTTCTACAACAGGTCGTTTGTAGCAAGCATTTATGTTCATGAATAATTAAAAAAAATCGTTGTGTGAAATTGAAAGGGAAAACTAATCCGGGAGTGAATAAGGCTTCTGTGTGTAACCCTAAAAGTCAAAAAGGATGCCATTGGTTTTTTTTCTAATGGGACAAACCATAATTTACCCATTAGCATGTCACTATTTCTTTCGAATCATACTTACGGGCATTGTTTTGTCAAATTCACCCATTAGTACCGGATTCTGAGCTCCGACGGTGTATCCTTTAACGTGCTCAAAGGTATATCTGAAAATTTCATCGATCGTCACAATTTCATTTTGGTCTATATCTGCCTCTCCTTTCAGCCCTTTTATTAAAAAATGGCTGAATACTCCAGACCTTAATCCACTGTCTTCCAATGACACCTCCTGTCCTTTTGAGGACATTAATAAAGCAAGTCCGCCATCCGTGTTTTCAAATGCATGATAATATTGATCTAACATCTCTCCAACTGTGCTGCGAGCGGCCATCATTTCAATCTCACCTTGTTCACTATAAAGTGATCCTGCATGGCATGCATCACCTAAGACGAGTTTGTGCTTTGCTCTTGAGTTGTCCAAAATTTTCCTGATTTCACTGTGGTAAAGTCGATTGTCGAAGCCATCAAAGTCTACTGGGATAAAAGCACCCTCTACTCCATGTCCAGAAAAATAAAATAATACTACGTCGTTTTCATCTGCTTTTAGAATAGTGTTTTGCATTGAAACCAGGATATTTTCCTTAGTAGCATTATCATCTACCAATACCCTAATTTGATCATCCGGCAAAGCACCACCTTCAGGGCTCTTTAGGAAAGCATAAAAATGATAGGCATCGTCATCTGTATATTTTAAACTGGGCATGTGAGCATAACTCGCTACTCCAACTATTGTCGCCCATATCCGAACTGAAGAAGTATTCTCTTCAATGGCGACTGGTTCAAAATTCTTCTCGATTTCTACGGGCGAATCAATTTGGACAGTTTCAACTTCCTCCAAGGGTTCCATAGAATTCAAATTTAAAGCTATGCCATTTTCCCAATCTCCGCTTTGTGCTACTCCCCGTTCATTTGTAAAAATACCTGAACCGTGTTTTCGGCTATTCTGCCACTCGCCATTGAAAACTGATCCATTCTTATAATACAGAATGCCTTTGCCATGAAATCGTCCATCGTTAAAGTCACCTTCATATCTTCCACCTTTAGTGAAAAAATAAATGCCATATCCATTTGGTAAATTTGATTTCCAATTACCTTCATAAGTGTCTCCATTGGAATATACCATTTTACCCTGCCCATCAAAATGGTTCTTTTTGAAACCTCCAGTGTATTCATGCCCTTGATGAAAAATATATTTGCCTTCACCATGCCGCATACTGTTCTCCCAACCGCCTAAATATTTATTTCCATTGGAAAAATAGAGAATCCCATTGCCATTTGGTTTTCCACTTTTGAATTCACCAACATATTTATTGCCATTGGCAAATAGATATTTTCCGTATCCATTCAGGCAATTTCCCTCCTGGCAACCTGATACATTATTATCCGCAAAAGTTTGCGTGGGTAAGAGTTGAGCTATAGCTACAAGTATCCCTATTAAAATCCTTCTCATCAATCTGGGTTTTAAGAATTTCTAAAATGAAAATAAGTGTAGCTGTTTTGTATAATATTAATTAGTTAACGAATAAGGTGGATAGAATTGGTTGAGAGGTCAGGTAGGTAGTTCTAATATGTGCAAATCTTAACGGTGACGAGTACTTGATTTATTTTGCATTGTAAAGAATTTATCAAAAATTTATTTGCCGCATTGGAAATAGCTAATTTTGCCATCCAAAACACAATAACAGAAGAACTTCGTCGAAACGATGGCTTCTATTTCAAATCAAAATAACATGATTAGCAGATTAATTTTTCTATTCTCTTTTTGCACTTTCATAGTCGCATGTCAAAGTACACCAACTGACCAAACCAAAGAAACTGGACAAGTACAGTCTTTTGGTGAACTTATCACAGAAGATGGTGCCATAGCCTATTCCGAAATGCTCGGTCAATTGGCCAGCCAAGACTCTATGAAAGTGAAGGTAAAAGGAACTGTTCAGGGTGTATGTCAAAAGAAAGGTTGTTGGATGAACATTAATGATGAACAAGCTTCCGCTGAAACTTTCGTGAAATTCAAAGATTATGGATTCTTTATGCCTTTTGATATTGCAGGCAGAGAAGTCATAATGGAAGGATATGCATACCGCGAAACAACCACCGTAGAAGAACTTCGTCATTATGCTGAGGATGCAGGTAAATCGAAGGAAGAAATCGAAGCTATCACCGAGCCAATTGAGGAGATGAAGTTTATGGCGAACGGTGTACTTCTATTACCTGATTCAAATAAGCAATAACTTAAGGCACCTTACCGATTCCGAAATGGTTAGGGAAAAAATGAACCATTCCTACATCGGCATATTTTCAAAACCAGTGGTTTATGGAAAACCTAATTCACAAACCACTTCGTTTTGAGTATATTTCATTTTAGATTTCAAAGACAAAATATAATGCAAGACCTGGGAGTTCGCAGCCATTTCAAATATATACTCGTATTGATATGCTGTGCCCTCTCAGGTCTTTCTTTTTGTCAAATTTCTTTACTTGACAGCCTCATTTCGGTTTCCCAAAAGATAAAACCAGATACCAACAAAGTCATACTTCTTACCGACATCGCCTGGGAGTTAAAGTTTGATGATTATACTCAGGCAAAAAATTACCTTGATCAAGCGCTTGCTCTTTCCAAAAAACTTAAATACCCAAAAGGTGAAGGACTTGCTCATAATTTCAGAGGCGTTATCGAAGATATTCAGGGTAATAGCGAACAAGCCATTTTCTATTTTACAAAAGCCCTTGAAATTCGAGAGTCCATCGGAGATAAAACCGGCGTTGCTTCACTTTATAATAATATTGGCAATGTAAAGGAAAGCCTGGAAGATTATGCCGGCGCCCTACAGAGTTACCGAAAATCTCAACAAATTCGAGAAGAATTGGGAGATTCTGCCAGGGTATATAATGCCTATTATAACATTGCCGATCTGCACGAGAATATGGGAAACTATCTGGAGGCCTTGGATAATATCTTCCTGTTCTTAAAAGGTGCTGAATCGGCTGGAGATAAAGAGAAAATTGCCAATGGATGGAATATTGTAGGCAATATAAAAACGGAATTAGATCGATATGAGGAAGCTTTGGATGCCTATAAAACTGCTTTGGACCTTCACAGAGAATTAGGTAACGAATGGGAAGCATCTTCAGCTTTGAATAACATTGCCAATTTAAAAGACGCCATGGCTGAAAAAGCAATGGATGACGATGATTTGGGCCTTTCGACACAGCAACTTTACGATGAAGCAGTGGCCATCCATCAACAGGCTCTAGAAATAAGAGTTGAATTAAAAGATACTTTTGGGCTCGCCGAAATCTACAATAACATTGGATATGTCTTAAAAAATGTCGGCAGCTTTCATGAAAAATCAAAAAACCCCCAAAAAGCAGAAAAGACTTGGATTGATGCTGAAAATTATTTGCGCAAATCTCTGAAAATCAGAGAACAAGCAAACGATAAAGCAGGGATCATGGAGGTGTATAACGGACTTGCAGATGTCCGTCGACGACAGGAACGATTTGAAGAAGCTCTTGAATTCACTAAAATATATTATGCTATAGCCAAAGATATTGACGACAAAAAATTTCAACAGAATGGACTTAAAGACCTTGCCCGTATCTACAATAAATTAAAAGATTACAAGAACGCTTATGATTACCGTAAAGACTATGATGAACTACGTTATGAGAGGTTCAATGAAAGCAGGAGTAAAGATGAAGAACGATTGCAGGCATTGTACACCGACGGCAAAAAACAGCTCGAAATAGAACGCCAAAATCAAGCGTTGAGTAAACAGGAAGCAGACTTAAAACAAACACGTATTGTAAGAAATTCGCTTTTTGGAGGCGCATTTTTATTGTTGCTATTAGCCATTGCTATGCTCAATAGAAATAAGGTTATAAAAAATGAAAAACAACGCTCAGATGAGTTGCTTTTAAATATCCTACCAGAAAAAACTGCCAACGAACTCAAAGCGAACGGCAGCGCAAAAGCCAGGTTTCACGAACAGGTTACTGTATTATTTACAGATTTCAAGTCATTTACATCTATCGCCGAGAAAACAGACCCTGAATCCCTGGTAGAAGAATTAGATTATTGTTTTAGGGGATTTGATGAAATCATTTCTAAGTATAATATTGAAAAAATAAAAACGATTGGAGATGCATATCTCTGTGCTGCCGGTTTGCCTACTCCCTCCTCGACTCATGCTTTAGATATCGTGCGTGCAGCTATTGAAATTCAGCAGTTTATGCACTCTTTCAGGAATAAACAAAAAAGAGAAAATAAAAACGAATACTATTGCAGGATTGGTGTTCATTCTGGACCGGTCGTTTCTGGAGTAGTTGGAAAAAAGAAGTTTGCCTATGATATCTGGGGTGACACCGTCAACATAGCAGCCAGGATGGAACAGAGTGGAGAAATAGATCAAATAAATATATCCCAAACAACATACGAGCTTGTAAAAGAGGGGTTTGAGTTTCAATCAAGAGGTAAGATAGCTGCCAAAAACAAAGGGCAAATGGATATGTATTTTGTCAAATATGCATCTGCTGAAAAAAAATCTCCACAGGTGGCAGCGTTTGAACAGCGTTGAACGTATTAGTGATGGTTTAAAGAAATAGGCGTTATTTCCCGATGGCAGCTTCTCATTTACTCTCACTAAGTATTGACAAAGAAGCTGCCCTCTTTTTTTCCTACCTGTCACACTTTTCCGAATATTTTCAATACTGTAAAAACAAATAAAAGCAGCCTTGAGTGACTGCTTGTTGCCGCAATGCCGCAGCTTGCAGTGGCACGACTACTATCGTTCCTCGATATCCTGGAGGTATCGCTTCGCTCCTCGCCCTTTTATCTTCTTTTCCATTTGGACCGCTTCCGAACGGCTGTTTACTCCCATGTGCCAGACTAGTTTCCAAGGAACGCCTCTTTTTGAGTACTTGCTATTGCCTGAATTGTGCCGGGTGAGCCGTTCGGCAAGGTTGCCTGTGCTGCCCACATAATACCGTTCCAATGTTTCGCTCCAGAGTATATAGGCTGCATATTTTTCCAAAACAGAAAAGGCAGCCTTTCTTGCTGCCTTTTGGTGGGGAAGATGCCGCTTGCAGCGGCACGACCACTATCCTTCCTAAATTTTGGTCGGGATGACAGGATTTGAACCTGCGACCACTGGTCCCCCAGACCAGTACTCTACCGGGCTGAGCTACATCCCGTTCTTGTTTCTTTCGGAACTGCTCGTTCCAGCGGCCATCCCGCTCCCGGCGGGATACTCTACCGGGCTGAGCTACATCCCGAAATGATAAGGCTTGAAGGTTTAAAGGATTGGAGGATTGGATATTAATATTTTTTGCCCTTCAATCATTCACTAATTCAGGTATTCAATCCTTATAACAAGTGGGTCGTACTGGATTCGAACCAGTGACCTCTGCCCTGTCAAGGCAGCGCTCTAAACCAACTGAGCTAACGACCCTCTGAGAATTAGATTTCAAAAATTGCTACTTGAAGCTTTTTGAATATTTAAATGCGGGCGCAAAAGTATAAAATTCTAAAACTTAGGCAAACCTAAATTTTCACCTCATTTATGTTTAATAATCTAATTCTCAAGTTCGATATTTTATCTACTGCCCCCCTCTTCAGATTTAGTCTCCATTTTCCTGCGAGGTATCATTTCATCTCTTTGAGCTGTGTTCCAAACAAATGTAGAAACGATAGTAGCAGCTTGCATTAGATCATCGGCAACTAAATGATCCCAATTATCCATATTGGAATGATGTGTGCGAGACCAATAAGCTACATTATCTTGAATGAATTGAAACCCAGGAATACCTACCGCATGAAACGAAAGATGGTCTGTTCCTCCAGTGTTTTTCAGAGTTAATGTTGATGCCCCATCATCTTTAAACGGATCCAACCATTCTCGGAAAGTACTTCTCACTTCCTCATTTCCTTGTAAGTAAACGCCCCTGATCCGACCCGTTCCATTATCTAAATTATAATAAGCTGAAATCTTTGATTGTGCAGGTTTTACATCCTGCAGGTTTCCGAGATCATCAGTATCCGCTAAATGCTTTTTCACATATCCTTTTGATCCGAGTAGCCCCTGCTCCTCACCTGTCCATAAAGCAATCCGAAGTGTGCGCCGAGGCTGTATCCCTGATTCTTTTATTGTCTCCATTAGTATTCGTGCAGACTCCATCATAACACATGAGCCCGCAGCATTGTCGGTAGCTCCGGTTCCAGAATGCCAAGAATCAAAATGAGCACCGAACATTACGACTTCATCTTTGAGGTCAGTGCCTGGGATTTCAGCGATTATATTGTGCTCCATTCCGTCAGGATTGCTGAATTCTACATCAAGATTCATACTCAATGTAACTGGGATGCCCTTTTGAAGCAATCTAAATATTCGGTTATAATGTTCAACAGACATGGTAACCTGAGGAAGCACTTCTGCCCCTTCATCTCTTGATGATCCTGATTTAGCGCTTGCTCCTGAGACAAAAACGGTTCCTAAATCACCTTTATAGCTGCGATCAACAGTCGCTAATGGTTGTTCTTCATATAAAAAGTCTCTTAAGGTTCTATAGAAATTTCTACCACTTCTATTCCATCGGCGAAACGGGCGAGGAGTAGGCGCTGCTGCATTGGCCATTTCTAATAAATCATCATCCTGGAGCCTAATTGCCAAAGGTTCTTCCCACTCTTTCAAAACACGCAGCGTATCAATAAACACAAATTTTCCTTTCAGTTTGCCTTTATAAGCTTCCAGTTCTTCCTCTGAAGCTGCATCCAAGTAAACCACTTCTCCCTCAACTGTCCCATTAGTAGAAGGCGACCAGGCTTTTGGATAGGCGATTATTGGAAAATACATCGGAGCATTACAATGCATTTCAAAGTGTTTCATTTCCCAACCTCGGCCAAATGGGCCCCATTCGTCAAGATGCACATTTTGATAGCCCCAATCTTTCAATTGTTCAACAGCCCAGTTTGTTGCTTTATCCAACATAGGAGAACCAGTCAATCGAGGGCCATAAACGTCCGTCATCCAACTAGCTATCTCCATCACCTGGCTTTCGTCCATTCCATGTTTTCTAATTATTTCTTGAGGAGTAGGTTCTTTTGCTTCAACTTCAGATTCCTGTGCAAAAAGAAAATTTGAATTAAAGCCGATACATAATACCGTTAAGAGTAAGAGTTTTTTCATTTCAAAGAAGATTAGTTATTAAGAAAAAGATCTTTGGAGAGCGTATTCAAGCTAAATATTGCAATACAAGAGAAGAATAAAGAGTGGCTTTTTGAAAGGTATAAAAAAAGGATATTGGAATAAAAGTCTGATCCCAATATCCTAAAAGTTAGGTTTATTTGAAATTAAGGTGCTTGGTAATTCGCCCGAAACGGAGAGAATCCCTTGTTCCAGGAGAAAGCAACAACTCATCCGTTTTAATAATATCAATCGAGGAAAACACGCCCTGACCTTCAGAAAGGTTTGTATAAGAAGGAATTTCTTGAGAGCCTGTGATTCCGATATTTGCGAGCGCTACATTTACATACTTTTCTAGCTCTTCTCCACCGCTAACAATTTCTATATCAATACCGATAAAAATCCTGTCGTATCCTGGCTTGTCTGGGATGCTATTTGCCATCACTTCGTAAAACTCTACACCCTCCTTAAAAACTTCGTATTGGGTGTTAAACAGTCCAAATGTTTTTCCTCTCGCCCATTGCCAGTCAAATGATTTCAATTCATTTTGATCTGGCTGTCCAGTTGGATGTTCAGCATAATTAATAGTCAAATTCGCATCAAATATCTTTGCAGCTTCGTGTGCTGACCACCTTAATTCATAAGTAAGGTTCTCAACAAAATTGAACTTGCCTCCCGGGTTAGGATTCCTTTGTATTCCTGACCCCTGAATCACTGTTTCAGCAGTAACCAATGGCAATTCATTTTTCCGGTCTAATATTAATCTTATTGTTTCTCCGGGTTGCAAATTGATGGTATTTGAATTGATTCGATAGAGATAGTTAGGGGAAGTTGCAAAAATTCCATCCTCACGAGGAATGTTGACATCTTCACCATTTACTCTTTGCATATCGAACAATTGGCCATTGCTCACCCTCTCCAATTGAACAGATATATTTTGATAATACAAAGAATCAGGCACCCGAGCTATTTCCAGTGCATTGGCATCTGGATCGAGAAAAGCCTTCTCTACCCTGATATAATGGAATTCGTCATCTATGCTCAAAAGACCGTAAACAACTGGAATATCTTTCCACGGTGCAGCAACTTCAAAATCATTAGAACAAGCACTCCAGATAAACAGCGAAGCCAGCGTTAATACTAAAAATTTATTTCTCATCAATTTTATTAATTATTTATTCAACAGCGTTTTTACGCTTTCTTACAAAGAGCGCAAATGTAATCCTTTTGCCATTTATTAAGCATCCAGTGCCTATAGTTCTGACGCGAGGATGACCATAATCTAACGTATAAACTTAACCCTTGACTTTCACCTTACCTGCTAAATCCAATAAAAATGCATATTCCAATGCAGTTTCTTTCAGTGCATTGAATCGTCCAGAAGCTCCTCCATGCCCAGCCTCCATATTGGTATGGAGGAGAAGTGGGTTATTGTCAGTTTTCATTTCGCGTAGCTTTGCGACCCATTTTGCTGGTTCCCAGTATTGTACTTGTGAATCATGGAGTCCGGTTGTGACCATCATTGCTGGATAACCTTTGGGTTCGACCTGGTCATACGGTGAGTAGCTCAGCATATATTCGTAGTAAGCTTTTTCATTCGGATCGCCCCATTCATCCCATTCAAAGGTGGTCAAGGGAATTGTTTCGTCCAACATTGTGGTGACGACATCCACAAAAGGAACAGCAGCAACTACCCCCTTAAAGAGTTCTGGTCGCATATTTACAACCGCCCCCATTAAAAGCCCTCCTGCACTTCCTCCCATAGCAAATAAATTCTCAGAACTGGTATATTTTTCAGCGATCAGGAATTCTGCACAGTCAATGAAATCAGTGAATGTATTTTTCTTTTTAAGCAATTTTCCATCTTCATACCAATCTCTTCCCATTTCCTGACCTCCGCGAATGTGTGCAATGGCAAATGCAAACCCCCGATCCAATAGACTTAAGCGAGTTGAGCTAAAACTAGGATCCAAACTCAAGCCGTATGATCCGTAAGCATATAATAATAACGGACGGGAGCCATCTTTTTCAAATCCTTTTCTATATACAATAGACAGGGGCACTTTGGCACCATCTCTCGCAGTAGCATAAATGCGCTCTGTGGAATAATTTGCCCTATCAAATCCACCCAATACTTCCTGTTGCTTTTTTAAATCAAGCGATTTAGCCTTCATATCATAATCAAAAGTAGTACTGGGGGTGGTCATAGATTGATAGAGAAGTCGGACATTATCCGAATCGTATTCTGGATTTGTGGAAACATAAGCGACATAAGAGGATTCTCCAAAATCAACATAATGATCATTTGACCCATCCCATGATCGCACCCTAACATTTCTAATTCCATTAATCCTTTCAGTGATTACAAGAAAATCTTTAAACAACTCAAAACCTTGCACGAAAACATCATTCCTATGCGGTATCAATTCAATCCAATTATCCCTGCCTGTTTCTCCATTTTCAACCGACATTATTTTAAAATTCTTAGCGCTTAAATTGGTCCGGATATACCACTTGCCTGCAGCATGGTCAATACTATATTCATGATCTTGCTCTCGTGGCTGAAAAACTTTCCATTTTCCATCGGGGGTGTCTGCGTTCAAATACCTGTATTCACTGGAAAGGGTTTGAGTGGAGGCTATTAGTAGGAATTCTTTCGACTTTGTTTTATCAATATCCAAATTGTATGTTGCATCCTTTTCATGATATACTACTTCATCATTGGAAGCATCAGTACCCAGCTTATGTTTCATTATTTTAAAGACCCTTAGCGTTTCATCTTTTATTCCATAAAAAATAGTCTTATTGTCATTTGCCCAAACAATGCTGCCATCGGTATTAGGGATTTCATCCGCCAACATTTTACCTGTTGTGAGATCCTTAAATACCAATTTATAGATCCTCCTGCTCAAAGTATCCTCGGCATAAGCTAAGACTTTATTATCGGGGCTCACTTCTAAGCCCCTCGCACTATAGTAGTCGTAGTTTTTGGCAAGCTGATTTACATCCAAAATTACCAGCTCTTTCGAGTCAAGACTTTTTTGTTTCCTACAATAAATTGGATATTCCAAACCTTCCTCATATCTGACATAATACCAGAAACCGTTTTCAAAATAAGGGACTGAAGCGTCTTGCTCTTTTATTCTCCCTTTCATCTCCTCAAACAAGTCTTCTCGAACAGTTTTTAGGTCAGCTAAAATTGTTTCTTTGTATTTGTTTTCTTCAGTCAGATAGGCTATTACCTCAGGATTTTCCCGTTCATTCAACCAATAATAGTTGTCTGTTCTGGAATGCCCATGCGCGTTTAGCTCTTTAGGTTTTTTTAGTGCTTTTGGAGGATCGATTGTCATTTTTTCATACATACCTATTGGTTTTTCATTTTCATTTACTTGTTCTGAATTACAAGCCGAAACTATCAACATGAGGCTTGCTGCCCAAATGATTGATTTTGTTGAAATTTTCATAATAATTATGTTTCTAAATTAAACTATGTAAATAACGTGCGATATTACCATAAAATGGGTGCATTCCACTCATGATAGAAAGTATTTTAAGAAAATTCAAAATAAAAAAAGCCAGTGATTACTAAATCACCGGCTGGATGTTTTGTCCCTGAAAAAGGAAACAATACTTTGTTCATAGTTGTGTTTTACCTTTAAATCTTCATTGTGAATTATCTATCTATATTTTAATAAATTTTACAGTTTTAATTTTTTCTGATTCTAATATTTTCAAATAATACATACCTGCGGCAAACATCGATATATCTAATTTTTTATGACGAAGCCCTTTGTCCCTATAAAGCAATATTTCACTGTAAACTTCTTCTCCTTCTAAATTTAATATTATAAGCTCAGGGCCACCATTTATATTTTGATTAAAAATAAGTTCTATTTCGGCTTTTGAAGGATTAGGATATATTATTGGATTTTTAAAATTATTCTCCAATAAATTATTCTCAAGGTCAACATTTTCAAGATCAATAAATCTTTGAAGTTTTTTATGGCAACCATTCTCGTCGCTTACTGTAACTGAGTAAATTCCTGATTTTTGTAATTCTACAAATTGTTCTTTTATACCATTATCCCAAACATATGAATGTTCCCCTGTTCCACCTTCAGATTTTGCTACTAATAGGCTTGCATCTCTTTCTTTAGGGTTTTCTATTTTTACTTCAAGTTTAATATCTGGTGGATTTTCAACCCATCCTTCAGCAATAAAAGATTTTTCATCATCGCTAACTGTTACGGTATATTGCCCTGCATCTAAATTAAAAATAGAATTTCCAGTACTGCCATTACTCCACTTAAAATCAGGGTCATAAAAACCATTTATTTTTGCGTTTATATTTCCAGAATGATCATTATTACATTTTAAATGGTCAATTTCTAAATCAACAGAATATCTCTCTGAATTAATTATCGTAAAGTCACTATCTGATATATCAAAGAAAATATTTCCGACAGATTTAATTTGAACCCTACAACGGTTTGAATTAACGTTCGGTATCACAACCATTCGTTCTCCCGTATTAGGAATATTTGATGCTAAAAGATATGGGAATGAGGCGCCGCCATCGGTCGACAATAATAAATCGACATAATTGCAATTAATGGGTTTATTATTCGATCCTGCCACATCCCATTTAATTATACTCGCTGAACCCGCAGCCCAAAAAGTTTTAATTTCATTGAGTTTAAAAGGCCCTGCATCTCCAACTACATTAAGCACCATTTCATCGGATGCAGTACACCCCCCCAGAATTGCATTATCACGTACTGTAAATCTGAAATTTATATTCCTATCACAGAAAGGTAAAACCTCCCAAATATTTTTTTCACTTGAAATAATTGATTTATAATTTGGCACAAAACGGTCAGGATTTCCTGTTGGCGGTAAAGATCTAACAAGTGGCCCAACTATATTATTCTGGTCAGGCGGCATTACTGCGACTTGATTGTCTACCTGCTCCCAAGAATAACTTAATTGCGAGTTTGATTCTAAATCATCTCCTGTGCCTCTCAGTCGAAATGAAGTCCCTTTTGGAATAAAGTAATCTTGGCCGGCATTTGCGATGGGTTTAGTATTAACAACTGAAACTATTGCACATTCGCCGCCGCCACTTTCTAAAAACCCATTAATTTCAGCAATACTAATTCCATGAAAATATGCATCGCTGTTTTCCTGCACATTCGGCGCACAAATTCCTGCATATGACATTATTGAAGACCCGCTTCCAGGCTCTACAGCGGTGGGATTATTCCTATTGCAATTGTTATTATGCGTGTGCCTTGCCCCAAACTGGTGCCCAATTTCATGAGCTACATAATCAATATCAAATAAATCACCTGCTGGATTGCTATTCCCAGTCACCCCTCTACCTTTCTGCCCATTTATGCAAACTGATTCGAGCTGTGCTATCCCGCCGCCACCTGTTGAAAACACATGCCCAATATCATAATTATCAGGCCCAATTATTTCATCGCAAGTAGTTTGATTTTGTGATAACATGCTTGCACCATCATTATTAGAATAAGGGTCAGAATAAGCATTTAAAAAAATCAATTTTTCATTATTCTCAACTAATTCTAAACGGATAGATAAATCTCTTTCCAAAATTCCATTTAACCTGGTCAATGTATTATGCATTGCTGACAGCACAAGGTTTTTTGTACCCCCATGAAATTGTGCATATTCACCGGTACTTGCAAGAGCTAACCGATAAGTTCTAAATATGCAAGTATTTATTTTATTAGTGGAAATTATTTCTTTATTCAAAATATCCTCAGCCTCGCAAATCCAACTACTTTTCTTTTTATCTCCTCGTTTAAATTCAATGCGATAATTACTATCTAATTCTGTTTTTATTGGATCAATTAAAACAATTTCGCCGTTAGTGGACATGATCATACCATGAAATCCATTTGGCGTAATATCAAATCGTAATTGCAGTGTTGCGTCTTCAATTCCAAAGCCGATATATGCTTTTATTTCAGGAAATAAATTAGCCAGATGGGGATGCATTATTGGTGCTTCCGCAACAGCAAATGCATGAAAACCCCCATCTGGCATAGGCATTTGAAGAATAGTATGTTTGTCTTTATGTAGCCCAGTAAACCCAGTTGTTCTATCAAACATTGAAACATTAATTAAAGCCTTTTTTAATTTATTTATATCCAACTGAGCAATACTTTTTATTTGTTCTTTTTGAGAACTTATTAATTTATCACTATCTTTTTCTTGATTGTTTTCTATTACCCAAAAATTCGTAGTGTTTGACCAGTTTTGTGAATAGGTGTGCTGAGAACATACCAGCACAATGAGCATGAGAAGGTGCTTTATCATTGTTCAATAGTTTTGTGCCGGACTTATAAATTACCCAAAGATTGGGTGTAAATATTTTTGAAATTTGCCATTATGGCAAGATGGGAGGTAAAAAGTGGGAGTACGTTTAATTTAACTAAATGAAGATTAGGAAATTCTTCAATGGGATAAAAAAGATCGGGGAATCTTTATTTTTTCAATCAGTCCATGTTTGGCAATTACTTTGCCAATTCAAAATCTGGACTTTCCAAGCGGCCTTGCTCTGCTTTTATGCGGCAATGATCGCCATTAGAAAAACAATGACAATTGCTAGCGACACATTCTATAGAAGCATCAGCTAGCAATTGTCATCCAAAATTTAGGTCTCTATTTCTTAGAAGAAATAGCATAGGAGAATCCAAGCAGCCAATAAGTTTGAAGGGGATTATCTGATTTTCCAGCCGCCAAAGCCTCTTGTTTATTGCCTCTAAGCCCAAAGTCCAATCCAATTCCTACACCCTTTACAGCAGTGCTTAAACCATTTATCCAGGTCCAGTTGTTGAAGTCGCCATCTTTATAGCTTACAAAGCCAGAAAGATTAGATTTCCAGGCGATTTGCTTAGACAACTTCGCCGTATAATCCGCCACGAACTTAGTACCAAATGAAGATTCATAATCAAAATCATCATTCGAAAAAACAAAGTTGTAATTGGCTGGATGGAAAACAGCAACCAAATCCTTGATTGGAGTCCAAGTAATACCGGCTCCAATATCCAAATATCCTGGATTATTGAATTTATCATCAAGCAGGGAAGTCCTATATTCACCCAGTGTCGATATGGCCCATTTATCGGAAAGCTTATAGCCGTACAAAGAAGTAATATTGAAGGCATCTGCAGCAACCTGAAAGTCTTGGTTTTCTTGGTCATCCGGCACATCCTTATCGTCGAATTTAAGCCATCCAAGTGTTAGGTTAAAGCCATTTCTCCAAAACGCTTTTTCAAAGTCCGCATTAGCATAGCCATTCATGGATGTACCAATCGTAATGGCTGTAGTGTTTGGATTATCCTTAGAAAGCCAGTCATTAAAGGATGAAATATTGAATCCAACATTGCCAAGCAAACCATTGTCCCAGCGTGGATAAGGTGTTAGTTGGTCAGTAATAGCAGCTATTTCAGCTTCTAAAGCTCCAACCTTTCCTGAAACTTCATTCATTTCAGATTTGAGCTTTGCCAATTCGGCGGCCTTCGTTTCTTTCTGCGCATTTAATTCTTCAACAGTTTGGGTAAATGCTTGCCCAATAGCGATAAAAGTAAAGAGTAGAAAAAGTAAAAAATGTTTTTTCATTTCGAGTTTAATATTAATGGTTTGATGTTTTTGATTTTGAAGATTTTGACTTCATTTTCCTATTTTGTCACAAAAATGATCACTAATTCTAAAACCACCAGTTGAACGGTATTTTATCTATTGTCCTCTGCGATCAAATGAACAAATTCCTGTTGAGCCCATTTGGACACATTGTCTTTTGAGCCTTTAAATGTCTGAAACCCTATTTGGTTTATACCTTTCCTTGGATATGGCATTTGCAAAAGTCCTAAAATTGAATACCGGACTGGGAATCAAACCGCCTGAATACCGATATTTTCCCAAAATGAATAAACAAAAGCCCTACCCTGCCTATCTTTCGGCATTCAAAAGAAATCGTGATCAAAGAAAAAATATACAAACCAAGCTGGAGAATTCGCAAGGCCTACTCGACCACTTTTATTGTAATTCTTAGTTATCTGAAATTGCTATTTGCAAAAAAGGTCTTCGGAAAAAAATATTATGAAAAGCGGATTTTCAATTTGCATGTCAAAAATGCTACTCGCGTTAAGAATGCCATTTTAGAACTTGAGGGGCTTTTCATTAAAGTAGGCCAACTGCTTTCCATCCTATCTAATTTTTTGCCCGAGCAGTTTCAAAAACCACTAGAAGAACTGCAAGACAAAATACCACCCCGTCCATTTGCGGAAGTCAGTTCAAGAATTGAAAAAGAATTTGGGAAAAGACCATCAGATTTGTTTCAGTCATTTGAAGAAGTGCCAATTGCATCAGCTTCAATTGGCCAAGCACATAAGGCATTTTTAAAAGATGGGACTTGTGTGGTAGTAAAAGTTCAGCACCAAAACATTGAGGAAATAGCTCAGATAGATCTTGAAATTATTCGCAAACTCACCAAGTTGGTTGGATGGTTTTTTGAAATAAAAGGGCTGGATTTTACATATACCCAGATTCGAAAAATGATAGAAGAAGAATTGGACTTCAAACAAGAAGCCATTTCTATGATGTTGATTTCCAATAACTTGAAAGAGATAGAAGGGATTGATGTTCCTGATGTGCATGCTGAATATTCGACAACCAGAGTAATTACTACTACCTGGCATGAAGGTGTTAAAGTATCGGAATCAGAGCAGCTGAGGAAATGGGGAGTTTCGGGTCAAGAAGTTGTTACTGTTATTCTGAAAGCCTATTGCAAGATGGTTTTTAAGGACGGATTTTACCATGCCGACCCTCATCCCGGAAATATTTTAGTAAAAGAAAATGGCACAATCACTTTGATTGATTTCGGGGCTGTCGCCTATCTTGGACAGAAACTTCAAAAAGGCATACCCCAATTAATTGAAGCAGCCATTAAAAATGATACTGAACAAGTAATCGAGACCATGCGATATATGGGATTTTTAGCGGATGGAAAAGAAGCTGCTGAGATGGCTGAAAAAATGGTCAATGCTTTGCGTGATTTTTTACAAAACGAAGTAAAACTGGAAAGTCTGAATTTTAAAGAAATTGAATTTGATCCATTCAATAATAGTCTACTTGAACTGATTCAAGATATAGGAATTAGTGGCATAGCAGGTACCGTACAGATGCCAAAAGATTTTGTATTGCTCAATCGTACCTTAACCCTGCTTTTGGGTATTTCAAACTCACTTGCTCCTGATCTCAACCCGTTGCAAGTTGTCAGACCATACATCAAAGAATATGTATTGGACCAAAGCGATGATTTCGTTGGAATTGTAAGTAGTTTTATGAAACGAAGCCTTTCAACAGCAGTAGGCTTACCTGATGAATTACATCGAGCCCTCAGGCTAATTGAGAGAGGAAAACTTGTTACGAGGACGCCAGACATTAGAGATGGATTCCGATTGATTTATCAGGTAGGGCAGCAATTTTTGTTTGCAGTTCTTATAATAGCAGCGACAGCTTTTGGTTACTTTTTTCTAAAAGATGGCCAAAACAAATATGCAAATTACAGCTTTGGCTTTGCCGGTTTCTTGTTCCTACTGTTGCTAAGAGCAATGAGGAGAGGAAATAAGATTAAATCAAAATTGAGTTGACAACAAATCCACAAATAAATCAATTCACTAAGTCAGGATTCCCCATTTTGCCGCTTCGATAATTTGCAATACACTGCTTGATCTGTTCTTCTGTGTTCATTACAAACGGGCCATAGGAATAAACTGGCTCATTCAATGGTTGACCTCCCAATACTAAAAAGTCAGCTCCCTTTTCAGAATACAAACCAATCATGTCAGCTCCCCTCTCGTACAGTGCAATTTGATTTGTTTTCAATTGTCGCTGTCCTTCTACTTCTAATCCACCTTCGACCACATAAACAAAGGCGTTATGTGTTGGATCTGTTGGAATATCAATCCGGCCATCTGCCTGCATTTTGATATGGTAATAGAATGCTGGAGAAATCAATCCAATTTTCGATTTTTTACCAAAAAGCTCACCCAATATGACTTTAGCTGAGAATTTACCTATGTTCACCACCGCCATTTGATCTTCTTGGTGAACAGCTGTTGTAGGGTCAATAAATTTGTAAGAGGCAGGCATGTTCAACCAAATCTGAAATCCATGATATTTTCCTCCTTCATCATATAATTTCTGTCCAGTTTCCTCCATGTGTATTGCTCCTTTACCAGAAGTAAACATCATAAAATCACCTTTCCCTATTTGAAAATCATAATTGAGGCTGTCTTTGTGATGACCGGTACCGGCAATGAAATAGGTTGTTGGAATGATGCCAGCATGTGGATGGGCATCCACCCTGAGAGGTGCTTCGCCAGCATTTAGATTTACTGGTCCAAATTCATCAAAAAGGACATAAGGTGAAACATGGTCAAGTTGATCCCCTGCAAAAGCTCTTAGAATTGGTAGTGTTCCAACTTTGGTTCGGTCGGCATCTAATATCCTATAAATCTTGCGTTGGGTCTTATTGGCAAACATTCCAGATTGGCTGACAACTATGGAAGAAGTCACAACGGTTGCCCCAACTATAGCAGAGCCTTGAATAAATTTACGGCGTTTCATGAAGGTGGAAATTGATTTGAAATAATAAATGTACCAACATCTATTGGAAAGCAATGTTTAATCCAAACAATTCTTCTGCCAGCATTTAATTTATGACAATCTTCGTGAAGCCAAGAACCAGACAAAAGAGAAAAAAGCAATAATGCTGAATCCAACTGGAAGTCCGTGAGCCTTTGCAACAAAACCAATCAAAACAGGGCCACCCAAGAATCCAACCATTGCATAGGTATTGTAAACGGCCAAACCTGCCCCTTTGGGAAGTCCTGGCACTTTAGCTGAGGTAGCATAAAGTATTGGCGACCCTAATGAAACGCCACTTCCGATCATAGCATATCCCAAAAACAAAATATAAATATTTGGAGCAAAAACGGCCGTTATGAAACCAAGCATCATCAGTATGGCACAACCACTCAACACTTTTTTACTTCCAATATTGGTTACCAATCCATCCCCTAAAAGTCGACCACTCATCATGAAAAACGAATAGACAGCAAATCCAACACTTGCCACTGCTTCATTCGCCCCAAGAACTTCTTTCAAATAAACAGCTGACCAATCGACCATACTGCCTTCGCCAAGATTGACACATAGCCCCATAATTATAAGAATCCACAATGATTTGTTTGGCCTAACAAATGCTTTACTTGTGCTTGTTTTTACTTCCTCACTAAAATGCTTGTCAGGTAATTCGTACAAGTTATTTTTTATAACAGACCCTACCACAATGGCCATTGCAGCTACGCCAATTATATAAATCTGAGGATTGGCACCAAAAGCATAGGCAATTCCAGCGAATGCAGAGCCTAACATGGCTCCCCCGCTCCACAACCCATGGCAGGTTGCTATTATGCTTTTTTGAGCGTGCAATTCGAATTGAGAAGCACAGGTGTTCATAGCAATATTAACGGCAGAAAATCCCATCCCAAACAAGAATAGGCCAAATGCTACAAATATTAAGGAAGGTAAATTAGCGGGTAAGATGATAAATAATGACACCCCAATTAATGAAATCAAAGTTGCTTTAACAGTTCCAAGCTTGTTGATTAACGGTACGCTGATAGGATTCATAACCGCTGCACCTAATGGCAATAGAAGCAATAGTGTACCCAACTCAGCCTCATCCAATTTAAACTTGTCTTTTATGTATGGAATGAGAGTAGCCCAAGTGCCAAACAGAATACCAACCACCGCAAAGACAATCCCAATTGACCTGGCAATTTTATCGGATCGGAAAATTAAAAGGTGTTTTAGCATTAGCGTTAAAGGTATGTTTGGACAACAATCCCTTATCTTGTTTACGCAGATGGATCGGCTTGGCATAATATGTCTGCCAATCTTTTTTCATCTGACAATTTGCTGAGCATCAATGCTGGTGTTTTTGGCAACGTCATTTCGTGCTCTTTAAGGTTTTATAAAGGGGCGGTTAGTCCGCCAATGGCGGACTAACCGCCCCTTTATAAAACCTTTAGGGCCGAGCAGGGTGATCACAAATGATGGGGTGATGATCCGGCTCATTTTCTCTAAAGATGGATAACCATAATCAGCACTTTGCGTACCATGAGCCCATAATTTGAAAACCATGGTATCTGTAATTCAGTAGCTTACTGCTCAAATCCATATTCCCTTTCTACCCGACAAATCCTTGTTTTGTATGCAGCATACCACTCTGAACGGCCTTTGCTCTGAGCGACCAAATGTTCTGAATTTGCTTTCCAGTTTTTAATTGCATCCAGACTTTCCCAATAGGAAATCGTGATTCCCAATCCTTCCCTGACTCCTTCTACACCTAAAAATCCTGGTTGTTCAGCTGCCAAATCCAGCATTCGTTGAGCCATTTCATCATATCCTTCCTTAATGTCTGTTCTAATTGAAGAAAAAATTACAGCGAAATACGGAGGTGCCGGTGTTTTAGCTATCATTTAATTTAGGTTTTTACCTGACAAAAAAATATGCTGTAAAAATAATTAAGCATCAGCTACTTATCAGCCATTCGTCAACTTATGTTTTAGATGATTCAATTACAGCAAAGTCAAGAGGGCATTTTAGCTGGCATCTTGATTGAACATTTTAGCTGAAAGGCACATCTTTTTAAAAACATTTCCCAATGAGAACATACTCTACTTTTTTAGCCATTCTTACCTTTTCATTTCAACTTAATGCGACCACATTGCACATTGGACAAGGGCAACAGTTTGCAAATTTTGAACAAGCAGCTGCAGTTGCCATGCCTGGCGATACAATTCTATTCCATGCAGGAGTACATCAAGGTGGGCAGTATGTTGCGAACTTAAAAGGTACATCAGACAGCTGGATAACCATTTCAAATGCATCAGGCGAAGAAGCTATAATAGAAGGGGGAAATAATGCCATTCAATTTTCTGACCCAGCTTACTTGCATGTGGTTGGGCTAATTTTCGAGCATCAAACAGGCAATGGTGTAAACACAGATGATGGCGGAACTTATGATTCTCCTGCCCATCATGTTATTTATGAAAATTGCACGTTTCGAGATATGTCAGTAAATGGTAATAATGATTTACTCAAATTGTCGGGTTTGGATTTTTTTGAAATAAGAAACTGCACTTTTATGAATGGAGCAGCTGGCGGAAGCGGAATCGATATGGTAGGCTGCCACAATGGAATTATTAAGGGAAACTATTTTGAAAATATGGGATCCAATTCCATTCAAGCCAAGGGAGGAACTCAGCATATAAGGATTGAAGCTAATTATTTCAAAAACGGTGGGCAACGAACACTGAATTTAGGTGGAAGCACAGGGTTGCAATATTTCAGACCAATTGATGCCGCTTTTGAAGCTGCGAACCTGCTGGTTTATTCAAATATCATTGTTGGCTCATGGGCAGCAATAGCTTATGTTGGGGCTGTGAACGTGGAAGTCGTGAACAACACCATTTACCAGCCTGAGAATTGGGTGATAAGGATTTTGCAAGAAACCGTTGACCCAGATCGGTTTGTAGAATGTGGAGACAATGTTTTCAGAAACAATATTGTACACCTGAGCAATAACCTCTCTACAGAAACCAATATTGGCCCCAATACAAGGCCAGAATCATTTACCTTTTCAAATAACCTATGGTACAATATCGATGATCCATTTTGGAATGGCCCTAACATTCCAGTTACTGATGAAGATTGGATACTCAATGAAGATCCGGAATTTCTTGATCCACAGAATAATGATTTCTTAATTCCAATTTCCAGTCCTGCCGCAGGGAGTGGAATCGAGGTAACGCAGCCTCAATATGATTTTTACGAAATGGGCTTCGGCTCTCCACCATCAATTGGAGCAATTGAGGCAAATCCGATGACCCATGATTTCGAGCCATTTTCCAATATCCAGTCATTTGATTTATTTCCAAATCCGGGAGGCCACCACCTTACTGTAACTTATATTTTGGAACATTCCGCTCCTGTTCAAATAGAATTAATTAATCAAATCGGACAACGGCAAGTCCTGATGCCTTATAAAAAAATGGAAGCAGGAGGTCATGAATTTTTCACGGATATTACTGCGCCATCAGGATGGTACTTGGTAAAAATGACTGCTGGGGCAGAATACTCAGTCCAAAATTGGTTAAGGCTTGATGCCAAGCCATAGTCTAAATTCCTGTCAAGCCTGACATTAACTGTGAAGCAAATGTTAGTGCAAGGAAAAATCCAAACATATCTGTTACTGTAGTCAATATTGGGCCTGAAGCTAATGCAGGGTCCACATCAAATCCCTTTAGGATCAAAGGAATCGTACCACCGAGTGAGACTGCCACAATTGTATTGACAGCCAGTGCGCCACCCGCCACTAACCCCAAATAAACATTACCCTGCCAAAGCCAAGCAGCCAAACCAATCAAAACACCCAATACCAGTCCATTGATCAATCCTACAGAAACTTCCTGATACCAAACTCGCAGTATTTCAGCTGGATTCACTACCCCTAATGATAATTCCCTCATACTCACAGCAACTGCTTGATTTCCTGAACAGCCGCTCATATCAGAGATGATTGGCAAAAAGACGGCTAAAGCAATTACAGAACTTAAAATGTCTTGGTGATAGGCGATTACACTTGCAGCTAATATATTTAACAGAATGTTTACAGACAGCCAGGACAACCTTCTTTTGGCCCTTAAAACTACAGGCATAGTTCTAAGTTCATCCCCACCAACAATACCCTGAGTTTCCAAATGTTCATAAGTAACTCTTTCATTTTCAGCCTCTAAAATATCTCTTCGTAACACAATTCCAGACAATACGCCCCTGTTATCAGTCACAGGAACACCAAAAAAATCATGTTCATGAAAAAATGTGTTCAACTCATCCAATTTTGTGAGGTGGTCAACTGAGTGGATATTTGGATTTGTTATTTCAGAGAGCTTGGTAGCTGGCGGTTTCATCAACATATCCTGCATCTGAACGACACCTTTTAGCTTGAAATCTGTAGTAGTTACAAATATGTATTTGAGCAGGTAATAACGGTAGACATTCTCATTTTCCCTTAAGTCGGCAATTACAAATTGAATCGTTTTATCTTCAGAATAGGCAAAGAACTCAGTTCGCATAAGTCCTCCAGCCGTGTCGTATTCATATGAGATAAGTTTCCTAGCGTTTGCAGCTTCAACCGGATCCATCTTGGACAGAATCTCCTGCGCCTCTTTATCATCTAATTCCATGATAAGATCCGCCTGCTCATCGCTTTCCATTTCATTAAGAATGGATGCCGCATCCTCAGACTTCATTTCCTCTATAATCTCAATAGCAATAGCCTCAGGCAATTCCTCCAAAACTTCTGCAGCAGTTTCTGCTGGCAGAAAATTGAGAAGTTTCACTTCATTCTTGATCCCCATGTGCCCAAACAAGTGGACAATTTCTTTATGTGTGAGGGATTCGACAATGTTTTTTATTTCATTTTTCTTTTCCTCTTCCAACAATGGTAAAATCCTCTCAATAAATTGAACACTTGATGTTTCAGTCATTTGATGTTTTGATTTTAACCTATCTCTAAGTTTTTCAATAGTTAGCTTCTCAAATTATATATAAATTTTCTTTCCCCGCTTGGAAGAATACCTTTTTCAATCCAACCCATTTTCCTATAAAAACCATCAGCCCTTGTCTCTGGATCAGTAGAAAGCCAGAGATTTTCTATTTGCTGTGATCTGACCCAATCTATCATAGTATCATGGAGGATTGCACCAATTCCCTTCTTCTCATAGCTTGGTAAGATAAAAAGTGCCCATAGATTTCGCTCTATAACATCAACAATACAAAAGCCAACTACTTGTTCCTCGACTATACATACCCAACCCCTACCCTTTTCTTCGATAAAAAACCTACAATCCTCGTACGTAACTTTTGAAGGATCTGAAAGCATATTTTCCTTTACGGCCATCCTAATTGTCATCATATCATTGATATGCGAGTTTGTTGCAATTTCTACTTTTGGTTTCACGATACAGCTATACTTTGTTTGTTAAAATATTTTGAAAAAGAAGTGTAAATCTACACAACCTCAATGCGCCAAAAAGGCATCATTGTTTTGTTAAGGCGCTTATTAATAAAATTATGACTAGATTGAACTATTGATGCAAGAAATAAATACAATAACAACCTTCATTTTTTTAACTATTACAATAGGATTCCTGAGTTGTTCTTCAGAACCCAGCCCAAGTACAACCATAGAATCCGAACCAATCAAGGAATTTTGGGTATATCAACACCATGATGATGAAGGGCGGGATTACACTGTTTTCTCAACTGAAAAGCCAGCCAATAAAGCTGCCTTGCCCTCAAATTTCTTAGCTATAAAAAATAGGAAAAAGGAAAAATGGAATTGTCTTTTAAAATGGGAAGGGGATGTCCTTTGGTTCTATACTCCGTCTTCAAGGTCATTTGCTTCTCATAATTCTGATAATGGAAAAACCCAGTGGACTATAATTGAGGAAGAGGATTTCAATTATTTCTTTTTTGAAAAAAATGATGATAAATACATAAGATTCTCCAATGATTGCTCACAAACAGATATTTTATGCCTTGAGTCTGATGAAATGCATGTGGTCGGAGATTTTTATTAAAACCCAAACTTGCCCCTATCCGTAACAAGCCTCACCCATTTGTTCAAATATTATTTTTCAGGCAGGAACTTTGCAAGATTTTTGTTTCGTTAAAACGCCCAATCTTTTCTATTAACTTTTGGTTAATTAAGGAATCTCAAAATAATGACTGGAAAGAATCACCTACCTTTAACCAAATAATATCTGAAATTATGGAAAATTGGAGAAGACTTAGCGGTCAAAAAATCGAAACCCCAATAAAAAATGCAGTTGAAGAAACAATAATAAGGGAACGAGCAGCTGGCCATCGGCTCAAAGTTTGTATCGGCTCCGATTCTCAGGTGAGAGCAGGCGTTGTTGAATTTGCCACTGTAATTGTTTTTCTCAGAGAACAAAAAGGTGGATTCATGTACATCCAAAATTCTAAGATGACAAAAAAAATGAGCCTTAAGGAGCGAATGATTTTGGAGGTAGCCAAGTCAGTAGAGATAGCATACAGCCTTTGTGATTTACTCGATCAATATAATGTTGAATTAGAAGTTCATGCAGATATTAATACCGATCCTTCTTTCCAATCGAATACAGCATTAAAAGAAGCCATGGGTTATATATTAGGCATGGGCTTTGTTTTCAAAGCTAAACCAGATGCCTTTGCTAGCACATCATGTGCAGACAAGGTAATTTAGCCAACAAACTATCATTGTATTGATTTGAAATTTGCTATGTAATGAAAAATATGAAAAGCCATTCGTTAATTCGATTGGCTTTTGCTTTATTTGCATTATCTTTATGATTAATTCAAATCCAAATAAACCAAGGATTGTCCTTAATCACACTCCTTACTTTTAGTCTCTAAATATTACTATAACCGCATTGGCGCGATTGAAATAGGTTACAACATCGCCCACTTAAGACCTTATAAATTGATAAGAATATTGGTTGGTTGAATTAAATACCATATCAAATTATCATAGAACGGGATTCTTATTTTGACGATTCGTTGAATACTTTATGTCGCAGTTATTAGTACTACTTCAAAATCAAAGTTTTAACTCAAACAAAACGGTACCCAAAACTGGCTTATTAATTTAATACATCAAAAATCAAACGAACGTGCTTTACAAAATCAAACTCAAAAACGCAGACGAAAATGTATTACTTGATGACCAAGTTTATGAATGGGTCACTTCTGATCCCTACCTGACAAAGGTTGATTTCATTAATAACTTAAGAAGGCATTCAAGTGGCTGCGCAGTTTTTCAAAAAACATGGAAGAAGCAAGATGGAAGCTTTAAAACTGAAACGATTTATTTACATAAACTTATCGCTGAAAAATTTTTATCCGATAATAAGTCTAAAGAGAAGAATCTTGTAGGGGCCAAAAATGGCAATAAGCTCGATTGCAGGTTAGACAATTTGGTGTATCGTTCAAGGGCAACTTCTAGCAGAAAAAGAAAAACAAGCAGTAGGACTGGTTATACAGGGGTCTATAAAGAAAACAATAGATACCGTGCAGTAATTTCTATTGAAAGAAAATCAGTCCACATAGGAATGTTTGACACTCCTGAAGAAGCAGCTTTGGCATATAACAAAAAGTCTAAAGAAGTTTATGGCGACAGTGGCAAGCAGAACATTGTCAGATAATTACATTTCAATATTGTAAAATAAAGCATGCTTAATATTTCAGTTCCCAAGTATTTCTTCTCCCCTTTCCTCTTGTAAAAAAATGGTCATTTCCATTCATGCTTTGTTAATGTGCCTACCATTCTGCATAGTTTTACAGCATGAAAATACAAAACGACCTTCTGCTCAGGACACTTAAAGGAGAAGCTACGGAGCGCCCACCAGTTTGGTTAATGCGTCAAGCTGGGAGAATTCTTCCCCAATACAGAGCAATCAGAAACAACTTGTCTGGGTTCATTGAATTGGTGACTACCCCAGCTTTAGCTGCAGAAGTTACTGTACAACCAGTGGATGAGCTAGGAGTTGATGCCGCTATCTTGTTCTCAGATATTTTGGTCATTCCTGAAGCAATGGGGGTTAAATATGAGATGGTTGAAAAAGTAGGCCCCTCCTTTTCAAATCCAATTTCATCAATTTCTCAAATCCAAACATTGGATCATGGAGAAATGGCGGCTTCTAAACTTGGATATGTTTATGAGGCAATTCACCAAACAAAACAAGTGCTCAATGGAAGAGTCCCTTTAATTGGGTTTTCCGGTGCTCCATGGACTCTAATGGCCTATATGATTGAGGGCGGCGGTAGCAAAACTTTTTCTAAGGCACGAAGATTCTTATATCAAGAAGAAAAAGCAGCTGAAGAGCTTTTGGAAAAGATTACAGAATCAGTTATTCTGTATCTTAAACATAAGATTCAGGCTGGAGTGGATGTTGTTCAAATATTTGATTCATGGGCAGGCATTCTTTCTCCAGAACTTTATAAAAAATTTTCCCTTCCTTGCATAAAACAAATTTGTGATTCAATAACAGATGTCCCAGTTATAGTTTTTGCAAAAGATGCTTGGTTTGCCCTAAGTGAATTAGGCAAACTTGATTGTCAGGCAATTGGATTAGATTGGACAGTTCCTCCGTCACTTGGGCGAGAATGGGTTGGTCCGGAAAAGGTTTTACAAGGCAATCTCGATCCAACCTACCTTTATGCTTCTCCTGAAAAAATAGAATCAGCAACAAAGGAAATGATCCGGTCTTTTCAAGATAAGCACATAGTTAACTTAGGCCACGGTGTTTATCCAGACACTCCACTTGCTAATGTGAAGCATTTTGTCAACGCAGTTAAATCACTCGAGAATTAATCGAAGACTATAAAATCTGTAAATAAGAATTAGATTATTACTTTTGCCGCTGCAATCCATATTGAACATCAAATGAGTATTACCAACTCCAAATGTTAATCAATCAATAAATTAGCTAGCGAATGGGATGGTTTAAAAGGCTTAAAGATGGCATTCAAACGGCCACCAAATACAAAAAGGAAACACCTGATGGCCTTTGGTACAAGTGCAAGGATTGCAATGAAATGAGTACCATGAAAGAGGTGAAAACCAATTTCTACAAATGCCCTAAATGCGACTATCATATTCGCATTGGTTCTCATGATTATTTCGATCTAATTTTTGACGGAGTCTACCACGAACTTTACACTGAATTCGTTGCTAAAGATATTTTAGAGTTTTCTGACCTTAAACCTTACACTGAAAGGCTTGTAAGCGCTAAAAAGAAAACTGGATTGTCTGATGCATTAGCAGTAGCTGTAGGTACAGTGAATGACAGAAAATTGACGATTGCAGCTATGGACTTTTCCTTTATAGGAGGCTCCATGGGCTCAGTTGTAGGAGCCAAAATTGCAATGGCAATCGATACTTGCATTAAGGAAAAAGCAGCTTTACTGATTATTTCCAAATCCGGAGGTGCAAGGATGATGGAAGCTGCTTTCTCATTGATGCAAATGGGTAAGACGTCCGCTAAACTGAGCCAGCTTTCAAGAGCTGGACTACCCTATTTCTCATTAATGACCGATCCTACCACCGGTGGTGTGACAGCTTCTTTTGCCATGCTGGGTGATTTAAATTTTGCAGAACCAAAAGCCCTAATTGGATTTGCAGGTCCACGTGTCATCAAAGAAACAATCAAAAGAGATCTTCCGGAAGGTTTCCAGACTTCAGAGTTTTTGTTAGAACATGGTTTTTTAGATTTTATCATCAATCGAAAAGATTTGAAAGCCAAGATGGCAACATTGCTTGAAATGTTCAATGTAGAAAAAGTCCAGGAAGAAGTCGGTTAAAGCACCTAATGTAACCTATTCTCTTTAGATTTAGATTTTTACCTATATCAACTCCCTTTGGCGGCATGATTTGAAAATTGTCTGATTCCCTACCATTTCCTTATGAATCCCACCTATGATTTTTCCAGTTAATCAACTGATTTTTAGCACCTTAGCTTTACCTGTTAGGTATATTAAGGAATTGTGGAAAAATCGAGAAGAATAGCCGCAAAAACCACTATCCATAAGCCTAAAAAATGGGGTAATTTTCTTACTTTTGCAGCCTTAATTTTTGAACCTAATTATCAGATAAATTTAATGGAATCAACTCAAAGGATCATCCCTATAAATATTGAGGACGAAATGAAGTCCGCCTACATTGACTACTCAATGTCGGTGATCGTTTCAAGAGCTCTGCCAGACGTAAGGGATGGCTTAAAACCGGTACACAGGCGTGTACTATATGGAATGGAAGATTTAGGCCTTGCCTATAATAAACCATTCAAAAAATCTGCTCGTATTGTTGGTGAAGTTTTAGGTAAATACCATCCACATGGTGATTCATCCGTATATGACACAATGGTTCGTATGGCTCAGGAATGGTCATTGCGCTACCCACTGGTTAATGGACAAGGTAATTTTGGCTCTATGGATGGTGATAGCCCTGCGGCTATGCGTTATACTGAAGCCAGAATGGAGCGGATTGCCGGAGAAATCCTCTCCGATATTGACAAAGACACGGTAGATTTTTCATTAAACTTTGACGATTCTCTGAAGGAACCGACCGTTTTGCCTACCAGGATTCCTAACCTTCTGATTAATGGAGCTTCAGGGATCGCAGTTGGAATGGCGACCAATATGTTACCTCACAATCTTTCCGAGGTCATCAATGGTATTATTGCGACGATTGAAGATCCAGAGATTGATACGGAAGGATTGATGAAATATATCACTGCTCCTGATTTTCCAACGGGTGGTATTATCTATGGTTATTCTGGCGTTCGGGAGGCATTTGAAACCGGTAGAGGACGTGTCGTAGTGCGAGGTCGTGCAACAATTGAATCTACAAATAGCGGAAAGGAAACTATCATCATTACAGAAATCCCTTATCAGGTAAATAAAGCCAATTTGGTTGTCAAGATAGCAGAATTGGCTAATGAGAAAAAAGTGGAAGGGATTAGTGATGTCAGGGACGAAAGTGACCGTACCGGCCTAAGGGTAGTCGTGGAAATTAAAAGAGATGCCATGGCCAGCATCGTCTTAAATCAATTGTACAAATTGACTCCATTACAAACATCGTATGGAGTTAACAATGTTGCATTGGTAGGCGGTAGGCCAATGATCCTAAATCTTAAGCAGATAATTGAAGAGTTTATCAAGTTTAGGATTGAAGTGATTGTTCGTCGCACCCAATATGAATTGGCTAAAGCGGAAGCGAGAGCCCATATACTTGAAGGGTATTTAATAGCTCTTGATCATCTGGATGAAATTATTGCATTGATCCGTGCTTCTCGAACAGTTGATGATGCTAAAGAAGGTTTAATGTCCAAATTTGGCCTTTCCGAAATACAGGCGAAAGCTATTTTGGAAATGAGGCTACAGAAGCTAACTGGACTGGAAAGGGATAAAGTGAAAAAAGAGTATGAGGAAATTAAGGCTTTAATTGAGAGACTTGAATCAATACTTGCCAGTGAGGAAATACAACGAAATATCGTCAAAGATGAATTGATAGAGATAAAAGATAAATATGGCGATGAAAGAAGAACAGAGATTTCCTTTGAAGATGGAGACATCAATATTGAAGATATTATTCCAAATGAACAGGTCGTAATAACGATCTCTCACACTGGTTATATCAAAAGAACTCCTGTTGCTGAATACAGACAGCAAAATAGGGGCGGTCGTGGGGCCAGGGGAAGCAGAACCAAAAATGAGGATTTCATAGAACACATGTTCATTGCCAGCAATCATAATTACTTGCTATTTTTTACTGAATTGGGTAAGTGTCACTGGTTAAGGGTTTATGAAATTCCAGAGGCTTCAAAAACGTCTGGAGGAAGGTTTATCCAAAATATTCTCTCGATTCCTAATGAGGATCGGGTGAGAGCATACATCATTATTCAAGACTTGAAGGATCAGGAATTTTTGGAAAATAATTTCATTTTATTTTGCACAAAGAAAGGTGTAATTAAGAAGACACAGGTTGAGGCATATTCAAGACCTCGTGAAGGTGGAATTATTGCACTTGGGATCAATGAAGGAGACTCTTTATTGGAAGCAAAATTGACTCATGGAAAAAATGAAATATTCATTGCCTCACGTCAAGGTAATGCCATACATTTTCATGAAGAAAAAGTAAGGCCAATGGGCCGACTTGCAACCGGAGTTAGAGGTATAACCCTTGAAGACAAAGACGATTATACAGTAGGAATGGCAGTGGTTGAAGAAAATGAGACGAACCTATCAATCCTTGCTATTTCAGAAAAAGGTTCTGGGAAAAGGTCTGAAGTTGCCAGCTATCGACTTACAAACAGAGGGGGCAAAGGTGTCAAGACTATGGAACTTACAGAAAAGACGGGAGCAGTAGTCGCAATAAAAGCAGTTTCTGAAGATAATGGTCTTATGATTACCACAAAATCCGGTATCATAATTAGAATGGCTGTAAATGACATCAGGGTTATGGGAAGAGCTACTCAGGGCGTTAGAGTTATACGAATTGACGAAGATGATGATATAGCTGATATTGCAGTCGTTCCAGTTGAGGAGGAGGTAGTTGAAAATATCAATGAAGAAGGGGAAAATGTTACAGAAACACCCGAGGAGGGTCAAGCAGAAGAAACTGAATGAGTACTTTAGGCTATTATTAACAAATACGTACGTGGCAAATGCTATGATATTATGTCTTTATGATGGTTGTCCAATTACTTATTAAAATTTGGGATCAACCTATTTTACAAGAACAAAACTTTATTAATCATGAAAAAATCGCTTTTAAGCTTACTATTTCTTATCACCATTTCAGCTGGTGCTTTTTCACAAGAAGACCCTAAAAAGGCGCTCAACAAAGCTAGTCGGGCGATAGGTGCGTTTAATCTAGATAGAATTGGCAATGAACCAAAGCTCCATGAGGCTAAAGAATCGATTGAAATAGCAGCAGGTGCAAATGAGACTAATAATCAGTCCAAAACCTGGCAACTCAGAGGAGAAATTTATAATTCTTTTTCTGATGCAGATTTGCTAATACTAACTGCCACAAGTGACCCTTCAATTAAGTTAAAGTACCCTGACGCTTCATACATAGCTGTTGAATCCTTTGAAAAGGCACTTTCTCTCGCTGAAAAGAAATTTGAGACAAAGGATGCAATTGAAGGTCTTTCCGAAGCTGGGAAAAAACTCAATCAAACAGGTAACTATTTTATTCAAACGAATAACTACGCTTCAGCATTTAAACTTCTGAACAAAGTATTATCTGTAAATGAGTTACTAATTTCAAATGGTGCAGAACCAGTCGTCGAGGAAGCTGACCTTTCCAACCATAAGTTTGTTGTAGCCTATTGTGCAAATACGGCGAATGAGACTGTAGTTGCTAAAAAGCTCTTCAAGGAATTGTACGATGAAGGTACAGACGAGCCTAGTGTTTATGCTATTTATTACAACATCCTTTCTAAGGAAGGCTCCGCAGATGCAGAAGCAGTTTTAGCAGAAGGAAGGAAAAAATTTCCTGAGAACTCAGAATTACTTTTTGCAAAAATTAATGACCTGATTAAAAAAGGTGAAAATCAAAAATTGCAAATGGTTTTGGAAGAAGCTATCAAAGTTGAGCCTAATAATGCTTCAGTCCGATTAGCTTCTGGCAATGTATGCATGAATCTCTTCAATGATGAATACAAGAAAAATGGTAATTCAGAAGCAGCACAAGATTACTTCAACAAATCATTGAGTTATTTTAATCAGGCTATTGAAATTGATCCTAAGATGTTTGATGCATCATATTCTATTGGTTCCCTGTACTTCAATAAAGCCGTTGAAATAATCAAAGTTGCAAATGAGCTTCCTATCGACCAAACAAAAAAATATGAAGCTCTCACAGCTGATGCAAATGGACTAATGGAAAAAGCCCTTCCGTATTTTCAAAAAGCAGAATCCATGAATGCCAATGACGCAAACACTTTGATAGCCTTAAGTGAGATTTTCGCCAGGATGAATGATTTTGAAAAATCGGGTGAGTTCAAAAAAAGATTAGAAGTTGTAAAGGGAGGAGGTGCTAATGAAGGCTCTTTTTTCGATAATTGATTTTCTTAAAAATCAATTATGAAAGGCAGTTCCTGTTTTGGGACTGCCTTTTCTATTTAATTATATTGTGTAGATTAAATTAAATTCTATTTCTTGCAGTCGGCAATCAGCTTTATGATACTTTATGATCAATTTTTTTTTATCTCTTTCAAATAAAATTAACGCCCTAAATGAATGGATGGGACGTGCAGCTTCATGGTTGACATTCGCTCTTGTGATTATTGTATTTATTGATGTGGTAGCGAGAAAGCTATTCAATTTTTCGAAAATTTGGATCATGGATATTGAATGGCATTTGTTTTCTCTCATATTTTTATTTGCAGCAGGGTATGCGCTCAAACATGATCGGCATGTAAGAGTGGATTTATTCTATGAAAAATATTCTAATAGAGAAAAAGCACAAACTAATTTTTGTGGCCATTTATTATTTTTAATTCCGTGGTGCTTGATAGTAATTTATTATTCATTTGGTTATGCATTGGAGTCATGGTCCTTCAATGAAGGCTCGCCCGAACCAGGGGGACTACCTGGAAGATTTGTGATAAAATTTTGCATTACAATCGGAGTTTTTCTTTTGTTTTTACAAGCAATCTCCAACCTAATTGAAGCGGGGATACTTTTATTCAAAAAGGGGGAAAGCAGTATAAAATAAATACACTTACTTTTTCAAACGATGGGAGTTGAAGCGCTTGCAATCATACTGTTTCTCTGTGTATTCATATTGATTTTATATGGATACCCAGTTGCCTTTACCTTAGGTGGCCTGTCCATCATGTATGCTATTTGTTTTTTAGAGCCATCCAGTATGGAGGCCCTTCCTTCTCGATTTATGGGAGTGTTGACCAATTACAATTTAATTGCAGTTCCGCTTTTTATTTTCATGGGAATAATGCTTGAAAAGTCTGGCCTTGCCGAAAGCCTATTAGAAACAATGTCAATGTTGTTCGGAAAATTGAGAGGTGGATTAGCTATTTCAGTAGTTATCGTAGGAGCCTTGCTTGCAGCGTCCACAGGAATTGTTGGAGCTACGGTAGTTACGATGGGGTTTATCAGTTTGCCAACAATGCTAAAGAGAGGTTATAGTCCAGAATTAGCAACTGGAGCAATCGCCGCATCAGGGACTCTCGGCCAAATTATTCCACCATCAGTCGTTCTCGTTTTGCTTGGGAGTATTATGAGTGTCAACATAGGAGATTTATTCGCAGCGGCTTTACTTCCAGGTATAATTATGGTTTCTGCCTATGTTCTTTATATCATCATTTTTTCATCTCTTAGACCAAAGGCAGCACCCCGAATTCCAGAGGATGAACTTAAAGCATTTGCAGACGAAAATATCGTTAAAAAAGTAGCTCAGGCTTTTCTTCTTCCAATGCTTTTAATTCTAGCTGTGCTTGGTTCAATATTCATGGGATGGGCCACGTCAACAGAAGCTGCAGCAGTAGGTGCAATGGGTGCTATTTTCCTTACAATAGGACAAAAAAAATTCAACCTTGAAGTCCTCAAATCTGTAATGCAGGAAACGACCCACTTGACCTGCATGGTCTTTGTCATTCTTTTGGGTGCAACCACTTTTTCATTAGTCTTTCGAGAAATGGGAGGCGATAGTTTTTTGATAAACCTAATCGAGCAATCTCAGATGTCGCCAGAAGTGTTCCTTCTTGTAGTTATGTTAGCAATGTTCATTTCGGGATTTTTTATTGATTTTATCGAAATCATTTTCATCTTCGTACCTGTGGTTTTACCAATTTTTATCAGATATGATATTGACTTACTTTGGTTGGGTATTTTAATTGGCGTTAACCTACAGACTTCCTTTTTGACTCCTCCATTTGGATTCTCTTTATTTTATCTAAAAGGAGTTGCTCCACCTTCTATTACAACGGGTCATCTATACCGAGGCATCATGCCATTTGTTTTTATTCAATTACTTATATTAATGCTGATTGTTTTCTATCCTGAAATTATTTATCTCAGTATTGATTTATTCAGCACATCCAAATAGTGAGGTGTAGAATTTTTGAACAATGAAATTTAAGGGAAAAAATATTTTGATTACAGGTGGCAGTCGAGGAATTGGGAGAGCCACCGCTCAGGCATTTGCCGCAGAAGGTGCTCGGGTTTGCATCAATTTTGTCAACAACACTACAGCCGCAAAAGATACCGTGAACCAGCTTCCCGGCAAAGGGCATTTTGCTGCCAAAGCGGATTTGAACAACCCAGTATCCGTGCAAGAATTTATGGAAACTGTCATTGAAGAATTTGGAGAGTTGGACGTAGTTGTCAATAATGCTGGGGTTTATTTACCACATCCCATTTCAGAAACAAGCTATAAAGATTGGCAGAGAGCATGGAAAACGACGCTGGGATTAAATCTGATAGGAGTCGCTAATGTCTGTTATTTCGCTGCCAAACAAATGATCGAACAATCACGAGGTCATATAATCAATGTCTCCTCAAGAGGGGCGTTTAGGGGAGAACCGAACCACACCGCTTACGGGGCGAGCAAAGCAGCTGTCAATGCGTTAACGCAATCTTTGGCAAAGGAGCTTGGAGAACATGGTATTTCAGTTACGGCTGTTGCTCCAGGTTTTGTAGAAACAGATATGACAAAGGAAATACTCTCGCAAAAAGTTGGAGAAGAAATAAAAGCGCAAAGCCCTATGGGTCGAGTTGCATTACCTGAAGAAGTTGCAAATGCTATTCTATTTTTAGCATCTGATGCTTCCAAATTTGTTACAGGTGGAATAATTGATGTGAATGGCGCTTCTTACTTGCGAAGTTAACTGCTGATTGCAGATTGAGTATTCAATGTTTCACGTATTTCATCAGTAGAAATATCTAAATGTGAGGCATCCAAAAGCACTTCACTCATCCACAATAGAATTATTTGCGGAGACTCATGATGAACCTGAAATAAGCTTGCTACTTTATTAGAGATTTCACGATTGGCAATCAAATCCAAAAAATAAGGCTCTACCTCATCCTTTTCAAAAGGCCAGTCACTTTCAAGTCTGAATTTGGCAATTGAACTTACACTGCACCTTGTGCTATGCTTAAAAATTAGACAAGGTATCTCACTGCTTCGCTGTCTTATTTCTTCAACTTGGTTAGCAGTTTCGAGCTGAATCCATTTCATTACAAAAGTAAATTTTGAGAATAACAAAGGCCAATCAAGTATCCCTACAAGATTGGCCTCCTGTGTTTTTAAAGGTGAATGGGGTCACTTTAAAACATCAATCGCCTTTTTGACAACTTTAAAGTTATTAGGGCAACCGTAACCTTTATTGCATGATGATATAGATGCGGCAAACGCAAAAAATACAACTAAGACAAGGACTTGTTTTATGGTGCTCTTTTTCATTTTAACTTAATTTTGGATATGTGAAGAAAATGTGTCTTTAAGATCAATGCTTGTATCAACGTGACCATTTGGTCATTTAGTACAATAATACACCAAAATTGTTGCAAAGATAGCAGTAATTTAAAAGAGGAGGGTAATGAATTAGGGGCTTAGCTGAAATTTAGCAAAAGATAAAAAATAAGCCATTTCAACTATTTCCAATCTTATAGTGATATGCTATTATAAAATCTATACCTGCTTTTCTTTGAAAAGATCAAGCCAAAACGAGAATTTAATTATTTTAGAATTCTATACCGATTCCGAAATGGTACCGATGCAAGATTGGCATGTGGATTTGGGAAAAAATTAACCTTTTCTTCATCGGCATATCCTCAAAACCAATGGTATATGGAAAATCAAATTCCCAAACTACTTCGTTTTGAGTATATATTGTTCCTTTGTTTTTTGTACATTCCAGCTAATTCTAATTTTTTTTACCTTTTACTTCCTAGTCTAAAATTACATTATGAAAAAAGGCAAAAACGCCCCCTTTCAAAAATTACTTGTAGCTAATCGCAGTGAAATTGCCATTCGGATATTCAGGGCAGCTACTGAGCTTCGCATTCCCACAGTCGCTATTTATACTTATGAAGATCGCTTTTCATTGCACCGAATCAAAGCAGATGAAGCGTACCAAATTGGAGCTGACAACGACCCATTGAAACCTTATCTCGATATTGAAGAGATTATTAGAGTCGCAAAACGATGTGGTGCTGATGCAATTCACCCTGGATATGGATTCCTTTCTGAAAATGTTGACTTTGCAAAAAAATGCGCTGCTAATGGCATAACATTCATTGGACCACGACCAGATGTTATGGATGCTTTGGGAAATAAAATGAAAGCAAAAGAAATTGCAGAAGCGGCAAATGTCCCACTGATACCCGGAAGCAAAGATTTTAATAATGATGAAGAAGTAAACCAATGGGCAGAAAAAATTGGCCTTCCGGTCATTTTAAAAGCTGCATCGGGAGGTGGAGGACGAGGGATGCGTGTATGTAGATCCATGAATGATCTTATTAAAAATTACAGGGAAGCCAAAAAAGAAGCAGGGACTGCTTTTGGAGATGATACTGTATTCTTAGAAAAATTTATTGAAGAGCCTAAGCACATTGAAGTACAAATACTTGGTGATAATCAGGGAAATATCGTCCATTTATTTGAACGTGACTGTTCAGTTCAAAGAAGGTTTCAAAAAGTGGTGGAAATAGCACCCAGCATAAATATCAAAGAAACAACCCGCCAGAAATTGCATGAATATGCAATTCGAATCGCCAAACATGTTCAATATAATAATGCCGGTACTGTTGAATTTCTTGTGGATAGAAATGAGGATATTTATTTTATAGAAGTAAACCCAAGAATCCAAGTAGAGCATACTGTAACAGAAGAAATTACTGGAATTGATATAGTTCGTGCTCAAATACTAATAGCAGGAGGCCATACCTTAAATAGCAATGAAATACAAATTGAAGATCAGAGCAGCATTACAGTACAAGGTTATGCGCTACAATGTAGAATAACGACTGAGAAACCAGCTGATGATTTTAAACCAGATTACGGAGCAATCATCGCTTATAGAAGTCCAGCTGGATTTGGCATTCGATTGGATGGAGGCAACGGATTTTCCGGAGCGAATATCACACCCTATTTTGACAGCCTTCTAGTGAAAGTGACGGTTTGGGGAAACAGCTTCAAAGGAGCCTGCGATCGAATGCTCCGGGCACTTTTGGAATTCAGAATTAGAGGCCTTGAAACCAACACATTATTTTTAATCAACCTGATTCAAAATACAGAATTTCAAAAAGGTAATGCTACCGTTAATTTTATAGGCAACCATCCTGAGTTGCTTAAAATACCTGCCAGAAAAGATAGGGGGACTAAAATGCTGCGATTCATTTCTGAGGTCATGGTAAACGGCAATTCTGATGTTCCATTTACTAAAGAAGAAATTCTTTTAAGGCGACCAGCTGTCCCTGCAATCAAAGATCGGGAAAACGGAAGCCCTAGCTTAAATGGATGTTTACCAGGAACTAAGCAAAAATTGAATGAGCTGGGGCCTTCAAAATTTGCAGATTGGGTCAAACAGCAAAAAGCTATTCAATACACTGATACCACATTTAGAGATGCGCATCAGTCATTGTTGGCGACAAGAGTCCGAACGTATGACTTAATGCATGTTGCCGAGTCATTCGCTCATGCACATGGCCATCAGATATTCAGCATGGAAATGTGGGGCGGCGCAACCTTCGATGTAGCATTGCGATTTTTACATGAATGCCCTTGGGAAAGGTTAAAACGATTAAGGGAAGCCATTCCAAATACTTTATTCCAAATGCTTTTTAGGGGTACGAATGCCGTTGGATACAAAGCATATCCTGACAACCTGATCATAAGATTCATTAAAGAAGCTGCAGAAAATGGAATTGATATTTTTAGGATTTTTGACAGTTTGAATTATATCCCTTCCATGCGCACCAGTATTCAAACGGTAAAAAATGAAACCAATTCTTTGGCTGAGGCCTGCATTTGTTACACGGGGGATATACTTGACGCCAATCGACAAAAATTCAACCTGAATTATTATTTGGATTTAGCTAAACGACTTGAAGATGAAGGAGCTCATATTCTGGCTATTAAAGACATGGCTGGGTTATTAAAACCACAAGCAGCTTCTGTATTGGTATCTTCTATAAAGAAACATGTTGATATTCCAGTCCACTTGCATACACATGACACCGCTGGAGTCCAATCCACCACCTATCTTAAGGCAATTGAGGCTGGAATTGATGTAGTTGATGTTGCACTTGGAAGTATGTCCGGTCTTACCTCTCAGCCAAATTTCAATTCGTTGGTTGCATTATTAGAAGGTCATGATCATGAAAATAAAATGAATGTAAACAGCCTAAACAAGTTCTCCAATTATTGGGAGGCTGTACGAGAAATGTATTATCCGTTTGAAAGCGAATTGCGAGCAGGAACTGCAGAAGTTTATGAACATGAAATTCCAGGTGGGCAATATACCAACCTTAAACCACAGGCCAGATCGCTTGGATTAGAAGCTGAATTTGAAAAAATAAAAGAAAATTACCGCCGAGCAAATTTTCTCCTTGGCGACATCGTGAAGGTGACACCAAGTTCAAAAGTTGTTGGTGACCTTGCTATGTTCATGACTGCTAATGGCTTAACCACGGATGATATTCTTGAAAGAGGCGAGAGCTTAGCATTTCCGGACAGTTTAAAATCTTTACTTCGGGGAGAATTAGGACAGGTCGAAGGCGGCTTTCCAAAAAAATTGAGCAAGATAGTACTCAAAGACGAGAAGCCTTTGAAGGGAGCGGCAAATGAGAATCTCGAACCCATTGATTTTGACAATGAGTTTGTTTCCTTTCAAAAGAAATATGGAGCAAATTATCTATTTACAGATTTTCTTTCCTATCAACTTTATCCAAAAGTATTTGATAAATATGCTGAACATCGTAAACAATTCGGAAACGTTTCCAGGTTGCCATCTAATGCCTTTTTCTATGGGTTGAAATTGGAAGAAGAAGCACTCATTGAAATTGATGAGGGTAAAACCTTACTTGTCCAATACCTTAATCAAACGAAGCCTGATTTAGAGGGAAAGGTCATCGTTACATTCAGATACAATGGAACTGTACGTTCCATTACCGTTCAAGATAGAAATATTAAATCCAAAGTAGAAAAACATAAAAAGGCAAGTACTCCTAATGAAATAGGTGCTCCATTACAGGGCAATCTCGGAAATATATTGGTAAAAAAAGGAGATAATGTGAAAGTAAATCAACCACTGTTTACTATTGAGGCTATGAAAATGGAAAGTACTGTAGTTTCACCTATTGCGGGTGTTGTCAAAAAAATCTTCCTTAAAGAAAAAACTTTGGTAGAACAGGATGATGCTGTGATAGAGGTGGCATGATATTTTTTAATAAATTATTCTATTCTTTAATTTGAAAAATTCAATTGATAGTTGGTCATGCTTTCTTCAATTGAAATCAACCCTCATTACATGAAAAAAGTAGTTCTCATTTTTTCCGTTTTATGTGTTTATATGTCATTTTCATCCTGCCTTGGAGATCGATGTGATTTAGTAGGCAAATGGAAAGTGACGGAAGTTTCTATTCAATCAGAAAGGTTCTCAGTATCTGTCAAAGAGTTGATTAAAAATGAATACCTTAGTTCTACTTACGAGTTTCTTCCTGATGGAATAGTAAATATTACTTCAGATACCGATTCTCCAAGAACCTCTTCTTATTCCTTGAATTTAGAAGAAAACACAATTTCATTAAACGATGATAGTGCACGCGATGCTCAGGCAAGTGTAAACTCTATTATTAATTGTTCTGATAATGTTTTTACACTTGAAGAAAAGTTGGGATCAGGCGAAGGCGGAAATTCGGCCTCAATCATAACTTACACCTTAGAAAGAACTGAGTAAAATCAACTCACCAATTCAGTAAAAAAGACCATTGGGATTACCTTTGGTCTTTTTTATTTATACATGCTGTTTAAGATTGCCTTGCTTTACTTGAAAACAACTTCAACCTTTTTAGACATTTTTATTCAACTTTAATGGCATTATGAAAATAATCGAATTTAAAAACGAACATCGAAAAAAGCATTTTGAGTTTTTCAAAAACATGAACCACCCTCACTTTAGCGTTTCTGGTAATGTAGATATTACATTATTGCTAAAGTCGATAAAAGAAAAAGGATATCCTTTTATGCCAACTATTGCTTGGGCTGTCAGCAAAATTGCGAATGATCTTTCTGTTTTTAAACAAAGAATAAGAGGAGATGAAATCGTAGAGCATAGCTTTGTCCACCCGTCTTTTACGGTTGACACCCTTGAAAGTGATGTATTCAGTTTTTGTGAAGTCAAATTTGTGACGGGATTTAAAAATTTTCTTGATTCAGCGGTTGCAAAAATCAACTTAATGAAAACATCCCCCTCTTTTGAAGATGAGCCAGGACGAGATGACTATTTGTTTTTGTCATCCATACCCTGGGTTAGTTTCACTGGGATTACACACGCGATGAACTATCATCCACATGATAGCGTGCCCAGAATAACTTGGGGGAAATACTTTATTCAAGAGAACAAAACGCAAATGCCACTTTCAGTTCAGGCACATCATGCGTTGGTTGATGGCAAGATGGTAGGTATATTTTTTCAAAAATTTTCACAATTAATTGCAGAGCCTGAAATGTGGCTTACCTGACTATATTGAATTTTATCAAATAGGTTTTAGATAAATAGCTCATTATTAATGGTTTTTAGCATAGTTCTTGCACCTTGCTACGCGTTTATATCATTATCAACGCACGAACTATGTCAAACTTACTACGATTTTTATCGTTCGTGCCCCCCATCCTGCTTTTTATTTTTCCTGCTTATTCACAAATAGAAGGAAAACTTACACAATTACCTGGATCAGGGGCCTATCAGGTTTCAATTGTATCCAGTGTAGATTGGTCTCCTCCTGGCAGTACTACTTCTAGTGCTACTGTTACCTTGCGAGCAGATGCAGGAAAAGCTTCCCTAATAAATTTCCAAAGCATAACTGGAGATTGGGATCTTGCGGACTTGTATTATTCTCCAGTTGAGGCACCTCAATATGACTACTTTAGCTTTTCGCTACAGAATCCGCTAACTAATGTCAATTATGTTGTTGGCGACGAAATTATCCTATTTAGCTTTGAAAATGCAAATGGATGTGCCGGTTTCGGATTAGTTGACAACACTTCTGATCCATTTGCATCCAATAACACTTTAAGCGTAAATGCTGAGAACAATTTTAGCATTGTTCAAGCTGGAGTTGGCCAAAATGCATACGCAGGCAATACTTCGGAGTATTTAGTTGAATGCCCAACACTTAATGTTAAGGTTGTTGCTGACATAAATCCATTACTATGTAATGGTGACCTGACCAGTATTACCATAGAAGCCGAAAATGGAACAGAGCCTTACACAGTAATATATACTAATGTTCAAACCGGATTAACTGGTAGTGTAAATATATTCGACTTTGAAGGGAGTGTCATTATTAATGACTTACCTGGTGGCACTTACAACTTCAGCATCACTGACTTTATTGATAGTATTGGTCAATCAACCTTTGAAATTATTGAACCAGCACCAATTATTGTTGATTTAGAGCCAGCTCCAGCGACTTGTACCGGTAGTGGAGATGGGGCTGTTAGAGTTAGCAGCATTTCAGGTCCATCTGGGCCTATCCTTAACAATTATCAATATTTCTGGGATATTGATCCATTTGTATCAAATGTAGAAATTGATTCAATTAATGACGGGAGCTATTCAGTAACTGTTGTTGATGCAAATGGATGTGAAGCGTATGCAAGTACAGAGGTAGGCACATGGACATTTTTTAGTATTTCTGATGAAATCGTCGATGTCAGTTGCTATGGAGAAAGAGACGGCATTATTGACATAACACCTATTGGTGCATCTTCTCCTTATACTTATGAGTGGTCTCCTAACGCCAATACTGGAAACTTGTCCAGTGCTTGGATGCTCGGGCCAGGTGATTATGTTGTTACAGTTACTGCATCGTCAGGGATATGTACAACAACTGCTTCATATACAGTTGAAGAACCGCCTGTGATTGAAGTAGATTTCATGATGGAAAATCCAATTTGCTTTGACGACCCTGCTTTTTTAAACATACTTGCTGTAGAAAATGCTGTGGAGCCTTACAATATTGACATTATCGGCGGATATGAAGACGCTGGAAATGGAAAATTTAAAGTTGAAGCTGGAATCCCTTTGCGTTTAGTTGTAGAAGACAACAATGGTTGTAGACTATCTGAGGATTTCTTAATCCCAGCTAAGCAGGAAATGTGGGTTGACCTCGGAGAAGATAGAAGTATTAAATACGGTGAAGAAGTATATATTGATTCAGATGTATTCCCACTTTCAGGAGTGGAATTAATTTGGACACCTGAGAACGATTTAAGCTGTTCTGCATGTCCGAATCCAACTGCAAAGCCTACTGAATCAACAACTTATAGTCTTCAGTTGATAGATGACGATGGATGTATAGCGGAAGATGAAATTAGCATTCAAGTAACCAAATCAAGAGATATATTTATCCCAAATGCGTTTAGTCCGAACAAGGACGGAATCAATGATATTTTCCATCCATATGGTGGATTTGAAATAGTTGCCATACAATCTATGCTAGTGTTTGATCGGTGGGGAAATCTGGTTTATGAAAATAGTTCGCCATTTTCCATTGAGGATGAAGAAAGCGGATGGAATGGAAAAATGAGAGGTGACGATTTGGATCCTGGCACTTATCTATATACCATGAATGTGGAGTTTATTGATGGAGAGGTTGTCCTCTTTTCTGGTTCTGTTAATTTGATGCGTTAACTATTGCCCTATAAATGGGCCTAAAATCAATTTGGCTTTGTTTTTGAAATTCCCTCTATAAACATACTATTTATTCACCTCCCCCCTTTGGTTTCCCCCTCCATAATTGAATTCACAGAAAAATTTGCTTTTGGTAAATCTTGCCATGCATAAGCGTTTCCCCAGTATTTTTCAGTGAGCATTTTCATTTTAATGCAATAATACTAGCTACTATGAAGCCTCAACTTACAATTGCATTTCTATTGTGCGTTGGTCTATCTCTGTTTGGACAAACCGGGGTAGAATACAAAGTCAAAATCCTGCCTGACAACAATACTTACCAAGTTCTGTTGCGGTCAACTTCTGATGATCCCTTAGGCACTAATATGGTGCTTGCGGGAGCTCAAGTTACGCTCAGAGTCCCAACAGGTGGTTTCCAGATTGGAACGATCACCAATGAAAATGGGACTTGGTCAGCTTCTCCTCCCTATATAGCGCCATCAGAAAATCCTGCCTATGATTACTTCTTTCTAACATTGGATGCTCCAACCACGGATATCACAATTCAAGAAAATTTAGAAGTACCACTTTTTTCGTTTGTAAATGCCGGTAGTTGCGTTGGGGCCATGGAGCTTTACGACAACGATACTGATCCTATTCAATTCCCTAACTCATTGAACGTAATTTTCACAAACACTATGACAGTAGTGGGATTTGGAAATTCAAACGCATACTTGGGGAATTACAATGCTATTTCAGCAGATTGTGGCGTATCAAATGTTTGTGAAGATGGAATAAGCACCATTGACATTACTGATATTATAATAATTGATCCGTCCCAATGTGGCGTTGCAGATGGAAGTATAGAAATCGAAGCAACAGGCACTGGACCTTTTTCAGCTTTACCATTTCAGTATTCAATTAATGGATTCAATAATGCCACTTGGCAAACTGGAGATCCTGTTTTTGATGGGCTTGCTTCTGGAGAGGTTTACGAAATATATGTCCGCTTTCAAGGAGGGTTATGTATGTTTCATGTAGGTGATTTTGAATTGAACGGACCATTAGCTGCGGTTATTCAGAATGTTGAGCTTGTCGACCCTACTTGCGGGATGAGCGACGGTTCAATTACTATTACTGCCATTCCAAATAATGGTGGTCAATTAGAGTATGGAATTGGAATTCCTGCAGTTTACCAATCATCTCCAACATTTACAGACTTAGAAGCCGGTACTTATCCGCTTTGGGTAAGGGATATTATCAACAATTGTTCAAGTCAAATTGGTAGTTACCTATTAGAAGATTGTCCTAATGTACCTTGTTCAATTCTTGATTTAGAAAACCTTGGTAATGGACGCTACCAAGTCAATCTAACTCCTGGCGAAACTTTCAATTCACCTAATGATACTACAGAGGAACTTAGCATTACCGTTAAGGTGCCAACGGGTGGATTTATTTTTGGCAACTTAACGAGCCAAGTAACCAATGTTTCTTTTATAGAAGGAGCAACTGTAGTTGCACCGGCAGAAGAGCCTGGTTTTGATTACATTACAATTGATTTAAACTCAACGAATACTACAGACATACCTTATGCTGCAAACAACTCTGTTTCACTTTTCACTTTTGAAAATGAAGGAACATGTGAAGGAGACAGCATATATCTTGTTGAAGAAGACGATCCTTATCTTTTAGGAGGTGGCGATGTCGCTCAAAATATTATGGTAGGGGGAAGCATGTTGAATGACTGTATTGGTGATGGAGCTATGGCATGTGAAGTATTGCCTAACCTTTGTGATATTACTTATGAATTGGACAAATTACCTACTGGTGAATATAGGATCTCATTAATGCCTAATGTGGATCTTGCTGGACCAATGTCAACTACGACCAATTTCCAGGTAACAATAAAAGCACCAACGGGAGGGTTCGAACAAGCTAATATAACGAGCTTGGTTAGTGGTGTTTCTTTTTCTCATGCTGGGACGGAAGTAGCACCTGTAGAAGACCCTGCTCACGATTATATTTCATTTTCAATGGTAAATGCTTCAACTTCAAGCATTCCATATACAGCCAACCAATTAACACCATTATTCACGTTTACCAATATTGGCCCATGTGTTTCTGGTGATGTTTTCTTAATGGACAATAACACGGATCCATTTTTTGGAAACCCTAATGTTAATGTTGGTCAAACAATTACAATTCTTGGCATTGGAGCAAACATACCTGTTTGTTTGTCAAGTCAGGCTTCAGTCGAGTGTGAAGGCGATCCATGCGCTTCTTTGGTTGCTGGATTTACTGCACCATTGGCCTGTGAAAACTCGGAAATTACTTTTACGAATACAACAACTTCTAATGAGACTGTTTCTTCCTGGAATTGGGAATTTGGAGATGGTTCATCTCCATCGGATCTCGAATCTCCTTCTCATACTTATTCCACCTCCGGGAATTTTGAGGTTTCATTGACGGTGACGACTGAGAGTGGTTGCGAAGCAACCTTCTTGGATAACGTCACCGTTTTTTCCTCCCCTGGTTCTCCAGCTGTGACTTCTTATACAGACTGTGGAACAGGCGTCCAGTTATCCGCACCAGCTGCCGATATGATTCTTTGGACACCTGACACCGGGTTAGACGACAACACAATTGCAAATCCTTTCGCTCATCCAATGGCAACTACAGTATATACTGTTACATTGACTTCAGCAGATGGATGTACTTCATCAACAGAAGTGACTGTAATTGTAGATCAAAAACCTGTTTGGAAAGATGCGACTTCAACTGATATCACAGACTGTGGGCTTGATGATGGAACAATTCTCGCCACTGCTACTGGACTTGGTGTTGTTGAATATAGCTTAGATAATGTTAACTGGACAACTGATTCTCTATTTACGAATTTAGCTCCAGGTGATTATACACTCTATGCAAGAAATGCAGGTGGAGATTGCCCAATCGCCTATAATTTCAATCCAGTTACTATTAGTGCACCAAATGCACCTTCTATAGACGATGTTCAATTAACGCACCCAACCGGATGTAATGATGATGGAATAATAACTGTTTCAGCATCAGGAGGTGAGGGTAATTTACAATACAGCCTTTCAGGAGTATTTGGACCTCAAGATTCCAACGAATTTTCTGGCCTTACCGAAGGTGACTATACTGTGGTCTTAACAAATGAAGATGGATCTTGCGGACAATCTTCCGATGTTACATTGGTAGGTATGGGAGCTGCTCCTATCGTTACTAATGTAGTTGCTGCGCAAGATGTTTGTGTAGATGCAGTTTCAACAGTTGAAGTAACAATTGATCAAGACATTCAAAATGTTGACATCTCAGGAGGTATTATTTCAAATATCTCAATTGCAGGAGCAACTGTTTCATTTGATGTCGATCCAGATTTAGGATTCAATAGCTACAATGCAAAAATTACAGCTTTGAATGGCTGTGTGGTCTCTGAAGATATAGAGATTAATGGTACTGCTGCCCCGTCAGTAAGTTTCAGCACCTCTCCTACCCTTTGTACTGATGGCGAAATCACTTTGAATTTTATAGGTTCATTAAGCGATGGTGCAGCTACTTTTAGCTGGGCAATTGATGGTGGCCAATTAGTATTTGATGGTGGTCAAACAATTATTGCATCATGGAATACCCCTGGCGGCAAAGATGTTTCATTAACAGTTACAGATAATGGATGTCAAGTTACTGCAACAGAAACCCTGTTGATTACAGAATTTGATCCAGGTGCCAGTCTTGACCCTGTTGATCCTTCTTGTGGACAGACAGATGGAACTATTGATGTAAATCTAGGAGGAAATGGTAATTACGATTTCCAATGGAGTGGCCCTGGTGTTTCAAACCCAACTTCTCAGAATCAAGCTGATTTGCCTGGAGGCACTTATACTGTAACTATTTCAGATGCTAATTCAAATTGTCAGACTGAAATGTCAACCTTTCTGAATGCACCGACTGGTATCAGCATCATGACCAATTCAACAGATGCAACGGATTGTATTGGCAACGCTGCAGATGGTTCTGTATCTGTACAAGTTGCAGGTGGCAATGCTGGTTTCACATACGAATTGTACGATATTAATGACCCGAATAACGCATTGGAAACAGTTGATAATGTCAACCAAAATAACATCTTGTTTGAAGATCTTGAATCAGGAGCTTATACTGTTGTAGTATCTGATGCTAATGGTTGTACTGACGAATCAACAGTTGCCGTACAAGCTATTAACGGAGGAGTGAATACTATTTTCTCTTCTGAAAACGCTGATTGTTCAGGGCAAAATGGTAGTGTCTCGATTGAAATCACTTCCGGTCAAGCGCCTTATACATATGACTACTTCCTCAATAATTTACCCGTACAAATTGATGCCTCTATTAACGGTTCAACTTTGAACCTAAATGGAATCGGCACAGGAACTGGTGTTGTTATTATCACTGATGCTGACGGATGTATTGATCCTGTTAGTTTCTCTATCACAGAAGACGAACCAGCATTCTTGGACGATATTTCTGTGAGCGTGGCTGAACCAAGTTGTGATGCAAACAATGGCCAAATCGAATTGATCGGACTACCAAACAATTCGATCGTTGGTTGGAATACGAATCCATTGGCGGGTAATCCATATCAAAATGCACAAGCTGGTGAACACATCGCTACTATCATTGATGGCAACGGTTGCCAAGGAGAAATATTAGTGCAATTAAGCGCTACAAATGGTCCTGAGGTTGAGGTATTGAATGAGTTGGATGCTACTTGTGGCAACAATGATGGCAGCCTTACTTTCCAGGTTAATGGAGGAAATGCTTTTGATTACCGTGTCATTGGAACAGGTATCATTAGTGGACAAGGCTTACCTGATCAACCAATTCAAGTAAATGGTTTAGTTGCCGATAACTGGATTATTGAAGTTACCGATTTGGTTAATCCAGATTGTAGCTCATTTGAATTTGTTACGCTTGAAGGCGGAATCGAAACAGGTGATATTCAATCGGTTGTAACGCTTCCAAGTGATTGTGGGTTTGAAGATGCATCAATTAGCATCTCTCTCGAAAATAGCAATCAATATAACTTGACCACAACTAAAGGAAACGCACCGTCACAATTCATTTCCGATGTTCTGATTTCCGATCTTTATGAGGGCGTTGTTACTGTTACATTGGAAGATATACTTTCTGGCTGTGCCACTTCGCTCGAATTTGATCTCGGTGAGCAGATAATGCCTGTAATTGATACGGCTGATATTCAAATCGTTGATTCAGACTGTCCAGGCGAACCGGGTCAAATAAACTCATTATCTGGAATTGAATACCAAGTATACAACCAGAATAATGGACAAATGGTGTTGACTCCATGGGAAAATGCTTTCAAAGGAAATTATACGATATACTTGATTGACGGAAATTGTATGGATAGCATGCAGGTAACTGTTGATGGACCTGATGATTTCCAAGTAACTACTACTTCTATAGACGAGGAGTGTGGTGGAGAAGATGGATCAATCCTTTTAGAAGTTACTGGTGGAAACGGAGGATATACTTTTGCGTGGCCAAATAATGTAAGCAACACAAATTTTGCAGAAGACCTAAGTGCTGGCAGCTATGAAGTAACTATTACTGATGCTGATGGCTGTAGCTTCATAGAATCTACATTTGTTGATGGTACGACTTCATTTGATTGTAATCCATGTGAATACATTTTCACTAACGATACCATCTTTGTCGCACTTCTTGGAGCCAACAATAAGATTTGTTTACCAACAGATTTAAGCATTCCAGATTTCTCTCAGTATTACTTAAATCTTGATGGTTCTCCTTTCAATTCAGATATAGACGAATGTGGTGAGAAGGCTACTTTCTATAGCTATAGTTCACTTGTTTCTTTTGTTCCACCACCCTATCGTTTGGAGGAATGGCAGAATCCAGTTGAAAATCTAACAGGTCTAAATTTCAATACAATTGAAGAACTCGTTCTAAGAATGAATGAAGTTGACCCAACAGGTAACTGGACAATCGATGAAGATAATCTTGCAATTGTTGGTGGCGATCCAGCATTCCAATATGGAACATTGAACGTGACTCACATTGCAAGTAATTCTACTTTAAACCTTGAACCAAATTCAAGTATAGTTTTCAATCCAAGTATCACTGTTGATGATAACAGAACACATATCTTGATCGCTCAGGACCCATTCAACCCTGGTTGTTCTGATACATTATACATCAACCTATTAGCAGATGTGGTACCACAAGCAGATACTATTTATGTTGAAATTGGAATTGGCCAAACATGGACAGAATGCCTTGATGATAGTGAATTGAATGGTACACTTGAGTTCTTATCCAACGAATGCACCTCATTCACAAACAATGCACAATTGGTTACGACGGGTACAGAATGTATTGAAATTGAAGGATTGGAAGAAGGAGAAGATTTATTCTGTATGGTGCTTTGCGATGACTTTGGCTGGTGTGATACAACGGTCATTATTGTAGATGTATTTGATCCAGTAAATGAACTTGAAGTATTCACTGCATTTAGCCCGAATGGCGATGGAGTAAATGATTATTTCAAAATAAAGAACATTGATAAATACCCTGACAACAAGCTTCTTGTTTTCAATCGCTGGGGTAACCGAGTTTTTGAAAGAGACAGCTATTCCAATCTTAACCCTTGGACAGCTATTTACAAAAACACTTTGTTACCAGATGGAAGCTATTTTTACATTCTTGATGTGAATGTTGATGGCGAAGACAGAACTTATACGGGGTATGTACATGTAAGAAGATAAATCGATTGATCTCAAGATCATATCCACACACTATGAATGCGGGTTGCAGGGTGAAAGCCCTCGCAACCCGCACTTTTTATGGAGATAGATAGACATTAGACTTTTAGACATTAGAAGAAAATTTTCAACTTTTATCAATCTAAAATCTAACTAACCATTGTTTAATTAGAATTTAAAACCGCAAGGTTATTCCACCTAAAACATTGATGCCATAAGTAGGGTAATAAATCCACCTTGCACGTTTGTTGTCTAACAAATTGTTCAATTGCAAGAATGTACCAAAATGGTCATTAATCCAATATTCTCCTCCAATACTTAAATCAAATAAAGTATTCAGGTCGTCATACCTACCAGGAATTACATCTGTAGTGGTAGGCACTCCATCTTGAAGAAATAATTGACCATTTGCTTTTAGCTTTCCATCAAGAGAAGTATATATAGCTAAAAAATTCACCTCCAAAGAAGGTAGGTGCCAAGCCTTTTCCTGCACTTTTGGTTCATATATATTTTGACTTACTGTTCCTGTTAAAGAAAGCCCTTTAAATGGCGTAGCACTCAATGAACCACTGACATTATAAACATCGACATCATCATAGATTACATCAAAATCATAGATAGGCCCTACTTGATCCCAATTGAAAACATACAATGCAAGATCATTCGTCGGCTTCAGGCCGGCTTGAACTGAATATTCAAAAATCTTCAGGTTGCCACGCACACCACCATACACTTGAAAATATTTTGTGTTCCTAAGTGTATTGTCTGGGAAACGGGTGTGAATGTAAGGATTGTATTCGCTCAATGAACGGAAAGTATTTTTCTTCAAATCTCCTTCCACGCCAACAAAAAAAGCCAACTCATTTCCTGTCAAGTTCAACACCGCTTCAATATCTGGGAACAGTTCAAATTCATCATTGTTGGAAATGATTTTTCCACCCAATTTAACCTTAAACATGTCCGCATGAAATGTGAAGGCAGGAGCAATGGTATAATTGTGAAGTGTCTGGCTGATTTCCATGGTATCATTATACCATGTGAAATCTGTCCTTATCCCTAAGTCAAAAGAGTGCTTTTCCTGAATCCATTTTGTAAAACCAATATTTAGGTCAAACCCAGTTTCGTTAGAAGCAAAATTGTCTCCCATTCTATAGAAGTCAAATCCTCCAGCGTAATTGAAATCGCCAGTCGTTTGTTCTCCGTTGAATATTTTTCCTCCAAGATCAAAAATACTATAGAGTTGTTTTACAGATTCTTTAGGGACATCCTGGTACATTTGGAATTCATCAGTGCTATAGCCATAATAATTTACACGATCAGCAGTATAGCCCATGTTTGCGCCAACAGCAAAGCCTTGCTCAAAGTAATAAGTCCCAACTCCTTCAGCTTTTGTTTGGCTAAAAGATTGGTTCTCAATATCGCCACTTGATAAGTCAGCGGAGTGATGTAGCAAATTCAGCCCTAAATCATAGGAACTATTGGCACTCTGTTTAAAAGATTTATAAAATGCACCTTCACCGTAAATGGCCGAAGGCAATCCTGCTCCCAATTTTGCATAGGCATTATAAATGTCAGGAATTTCTTCGTCCGATTTATACGATAATGGACGAATACGAGGCGCAGCATAATCCAAATTTAAAACCTTTGACGGCACATCGTACCGTTGCGCTTTAATTTCATTTTTGACCTCAGGCAGTACGGGCGATATAGAAAGTTTCTCGCTTTCTGCCAATTGAGCTTCAAAGATTTTGATTACTTCCACTTGTTCACTGGGAAGATCATCTTCACCAGTCTGGCTGTAAAGTCCAGTTGAAAAGAAAAGGATACTCAGAAAAAAGAATGATCTCATTTTATTGATAATTAGTGATCTGTAATTTTTGATTGGTCTCTTGAAGTTAGTTGGTAGATCAATAGGCCGTTTGACACTACTGATTTCCGTCGTCCATGAAATTGTTGTCCAAGTCAAGACGGCTGTTCGTAGCCTCCTGCTGATTAAGCTTTGCAAGTTTTTGCCGAGCAGTTGGAACAATTTCATCTGTCTGGTTCTCATAATTCTGTATCAGTGCTTCAAGCACCGTTTTGGCACTGAACAAATCACCTTGTTCTGCAAAAACATCTGACAATAACAACAAGCTTTTTCCGACCCAATAAGGATAGCTTGAACTTTCATTATTGTTATCCAAACATCGTTTTTTAGCCAAATCCAAATCTCTGTTCAGATAGTGAACTTCAGCAATCAAGTATCTGGCCTCCGCTGTTTGTTCATTATCGCTTAGTTGTAAAACCTTGTTGAAAGAGGTCATTGCGGAAGCGAAATCCTTGCGGTCAAAAGCGATTTTACCAATATAGAATTCAGCAGTCGATATATGTAGTTCTGATGCAGCCGGGTTGTTAGCCACTTTGCGAGCTGCCGATTGTACAGCTGCAATATCATTCAGTCTATAAGCAGCTCTCATCGCACCCAATTGCGCATCAAATCGATCATCGGGATCATTGGTTTCTGTTTCCCATTTTGTGTAATAGTCAAAAGCTTTTGTAAAATCTTGCTCATTGTGATAAGCTATTTGAGCAGCTTTCCCTAAAGCATCAACATAAAACCTTCCTTGTCCTTTTGCAATAATCCATTCATAATCATTTAAGGCATTGCTATATTGCTCCAAAACCGCATAACTCTCGCCTCTGTGGTATCTTGCTTTTAGCAAATTTATTCCATTTGGATACCTACTTATATAAGTGGTAAAAGAAGTGATGGCTCTTTCATACTGTCCATTTTCATAGGCCGTTTCAGCAGCATCGAATGCAAGCTGATCCTTTTCAGAATTCTCAAGATTATATCCTGGTATCGTTTCCAAAAAGGCCGTAAATGCATCAGGGTCGCCCATATCTTTTATATAAATTTCCCGCAGGGCAGTCATTGCAGCATCTGATTCTTCTTTGTTTGGGGAATGAGAGAAGACCTGTTTGTAATATTCAATGGCAGCGGGACGATTTCCCTGATTATAAGCTACAAGGCCCAAACGAAGCAAAGCATCATTGACCAAATCTGAATTTGGATAGTCTTTCACCAATTGTTTGAAAGATTCAGTGGCTTTGCTTGCCTGTTTAATGTCTTGGAATGTAACGCCCAACTGAAACAATGCATCATCGGCGTATGGCGACTGGGAATGTTTTTCAATCAAACTTTCCAAAGCAATAATCTTGTCCGTGTTGTTTCCCCGAAGTCCTTCAATAATAGCTTTTTGGAAAAGGGCATATTCAAAACCAGGGTATCTCGCATTGACCGCAGCATCATAGAATTTGATAGCATCGTTATAACGATTCCTTTTGAACAAGCAGTCACCAGCACGGAGCGTGGCATCCCCAAGAACAGATTCTTTCAAAACTTTGCTATTTAAAAACGAACTGTTCCGCTGAATACCAGCTACAGCGTCTTGAAAATAATTCTGTGCAGTATTAAAGTTATTCTTTTTAAGGTAATTATACCCTTGTAGGTAATTCGCAGAATAGACAGACGACTCTTCTGGCAAGTCACGTTGCGTTTTAGTTAGCGCCAGAAATTGGTTCAAATAATCAATACTCCGATCGTAATTCTTCTCCTGGTGCTGAATATCTCCCAGCCAATAAAGCGCCATAGCCTTGTAGCGTGAGTCAACAGAATTGGCTACCGATTTGGTAAAATGCTCTTTAGCGAGGCTAAATCTTTCATCTCGGTAATGCTGAACACCTCTTAAATACAACACTTGCTGATACGCTTCTTTGAGCTGGGGCGTCATACTCTGCATACCTTCGAGCGTTTTGATGGCTTCATCATAATTCCTCGTATTCACAAAGATGTCGCTCATGAGCACTTGCGCCTCTGTATAGTATATAGAGTTTGACCCGATGCTTTGCAAAGCTGCCAAAGCGTCCCTGTCGAACTTCAATTCATAAGACAGCTTTGCATAATTGATCAGAGAAACCTCCTGGATTCCAGTATCATAGGTCATGCGACTGGCTGCTGCAAATGCATTTCTTGCTGCTTCTTTATCATTCAATTTCAAGCGGCAATCTGCTAAATAGTATAAGCCCAGCTGTCCCATTTCAGAATTTACAGAGGTTAATTCCTGAAAATTTTCGGCTGCATCTTCATATTTTCCTGCCTTGTATTGGCAATAACCAAGTTGGTAAAAATCAGTTTCTTGCATTCTCCTCGTTGCTCCTGCTTCCAAGTATGGCAATGCTGTTTCGTACTCTGCACGCTCAAAATAAGCTTGGCCCACTAGTCGGTTCATTTCTTCTACCTTACGTAGTTTACGGTCAGAAAGCTTTGGCTCTGCGTATCTGATTAATTCATCAAAATCACGTTGAGCGAAGTAGATTTGAGCTATATAGTAAGGTACATGTGGCTTGTATTTTTGCGACCTTTCCACTAAACGAAAAGCTTTGATGGCATCATTATATTTGGATTGGAAAAATTTGCAGAGGCCGTAATAATAATTGGAGGGATAAAAATACTCACCCGGAGCATCTTTGATTTGTACAAAATTGGTTTCTGCTTCCCTGAATTTTTTTTGCACAAAATAGCAGTAACCAGTCTTAAAATACACTTCTGCCCGCTGAGTCGTATTCAATTCCCTGGGATTGATTTCTTTATAAAACTCCAGCGCCTTATCATATTTGCCAGCATTATAAAAGTAATTGGCGACCTCCATCAATGCTTGGCTTGCCAGTGGATCGGGTTTGTATTTCCTGATAAAATCCAGAATTAACTTTTCCCCATCTGGCTTATCCAACCGCACTGCGGATTTTGCATATCCCAGTTCCGCACGCATTCGTAGCTGGTCCCATTTAGGTTCATTGGCGGGACGTAATAATTCAACAGCATGTTTATATTCAGCCATTGCATAACCATAAATGCCTTTGTTGAAAAATTCTTCTCCTCTTTTAAAGGAAAGGTTGGCTTCGGTGTAAATCGTTGTTTGCTGGGCTTGCAATTGTCCAACAAAACAAATAATTCCTAAAAACAGTAATGCTTTAATTGAATGCATCATTGGTAGGTATTTCAAATTGAAATGATTGTTTGATTGCTAAAGGATGATTGTCAAATGGCTTTATGGTCACATGATCAATACAAAATCGCTTAATGACTTATTTTATTAACGTCCAAATTTCCCATAAACCATAGCTTAAATCGGTAAGTAGTTCACTTTTTTTGAAAACAATAACAGATGTGATTGAATTACAAATATTTACGATACAAAAACGATAATGTTCAATTTCTGATCCTGTTATCTCAGCGGTGAAATTATAAAAAATTTGATTGTGGGGTTTTGTGAAAGGCTTATGATATGGAATTAACGAGGCAGATTAGCGAATTGGTATATCTCTATGGTTATCTACAACGCTTTAAACGGAAGAAGCCCAGCTGGCTGGCCGGGCTTCTATTTATCATTTCAAGAATTGAATTACTGTTTATAATTCAAGATAGTCCTCTCGATTATGTCACAGCATTCATGGATTTGATCCTCGGTCATTACCAATGGAGGTGCAAAACGGATAATATTGCCATGAGTAGGTTTGGCAAGCAAACCATTTTCTTTTAGCGCAACGCAAATGTTCCAAGCGGTTTTACTTTCCTCCGAGTCGTTGATTACGATTGCATTCAACAATCCTTTTCCACGTACCAAGTTCACTAAATCGCTTTTCTCAGTTAAACGCCCTAAACGATCTCTAAATATTTTACCTAAATATTCAGCATTCTCAGAAAGGTTTTCATCTTTTATAACCTCAAGTGCAGCCATAGCAACTACGCAAGCCAATGGATTCCCTCCAAATGTTGAACCATGCTCACCTGGCTTTATTGTCATCATAATTTCATCATCAGCGAGTACGGCAGAAACGGGGAATACGCCACCAGACAAAGCTTTGCCCAAAATCAAAATATCTGGCTTAAGATCATAATGATCACAAGCTAATAGTTTTCCAGTCCTGGCAATTCCTGTTTGTACTTCATCTGCTATGAACAAAACATTTGCTTCTTTACAAAGCTTCGCCACTCCTGGCAAATAATTATCATCTGGCACAAAAACTCCTGCCTCCCCTTGAATGGGTTCAACAATGAATCCTGCTACTTTAGGATCTTTCAAGGCTGCTTCCAACGCTTCCAAGTTATTGTAGGGAACTACTTCAATTCCTGATAAAAAAGGGCCGTAATCTTTTGTTGCGTCTGGATCCATGCTGGCAGAAATGATGGCCTGGGTGCGACCGTGGAAGTTGCCGGTGGCAAATAAGATTTTAGCTTCATACCTTGGAATACCTTTTACTTTATATGCCCATTTCTTGCACAGTTTCATTGCAGTTTCAACGGCTTCTGCTCCTGAATTCATGGGAAGAACTTTGTCAAATCCAAAATATTCGGTGACATATTTCTCATAAGGACCCAATTTGTCATTGTAAAAAGCTCGTGAGGTAAGGGTCAATAGATCGGCTTGTTCTTTAAGTGCATTGATAATGCGAGGATGACAATGGCCTTGATTTACAGCAGAATAAGCTGAAAGAAAGTCATAATATTTTTTTCCTTCTACATCCCAAACATAAACGCCTTCCCCACGGGAAAGTACGACTGGCAATGGGTGGTAGTTGTGCGCTCCATATTTGTTTTCAAGGTCAATGAGGGTTTGTGACGAAACTCCAGTAGCAATCATTGGTCAGGTATTTTTTTATGATTTATAATTATAGCTGCAAAATTAGGTGGAATTCCGGTCATTCCATAAAAGTTGATTTGTTTGGGATGAATTGAAGAGTCCGTAAGATGCTCTAAATGACTTAATTTTTACAAAACAATTTCAACCAATAAAAACTTTGAAGTACCTTTGTGCGGATTTAATCTAAATAACAATAATGAGCAGGAAGAAACACATCACTGAATTTGATCCGGCCAATCCGGTGAATTTTTATAGCCTCCTACCCTATTCACTGCCTGTTATCCAGCCAAAGAAAAAAAAGAATTGCTGCAAGAAGTTTAAGAAAGGCAAGCGCTGCAAAAAATGTCCAAATGGGTAAAGGCTCAATAGTCACCCTTTGCGCATAAAAAAATGGGCAGGCTAAAAGCCCACCCACTTCAAAATCCAGAATGTATCGTATTGTTAATTATTACCGTAGTATCTGAATGTAGCCAGATTTACGCTTACCACCTTTCAGTTCTAATATGTAGTAATACGTTCCATCTTTCACATCCTCTTGTCCCCAAGATCCACCCCAATCATTTTGGTAGTTTTTGGTAGACATTACCCTTTTGCCAAAGCGATCGAAGATTGTCAAAGTATGATCTGGTGCCATTTCGAGCCCTTCAATGGAGAAATAATCATTTATTCCATCACCATTTGGTGAGAACCCATTGTGTACAATCAGCATGTCAGGATCAATTTCCGGCGAATCCGGAGGACCTTGTTTCTTAGGCAATACTCTTACTCTTAAGTAAGTGGTATCACAGAAGCCGTACTCATCGCAGATCACTACACAAGTCTGATCGTTTCCGAATCCAAGCCCTTGTACTTCCAGGCAATTGGTGCCAGGAATTGCCTCGATACTGGCATTGTCATTCACACTTGTGTTACACAATTCTATCTCTCCTATTGTGCTACCCAATAATTCATTGGAAGCAAAACAAACCGTATCAATAGCTCCAACAGAAGTTGTGACAGATTGGTAATCTACAGTAGTACAAGCAATGAGCAAGGTCAAATTATCTGATGCACCACCTGTGAAATTCGTTCCAGTCAGGTTATAGATGCCTGGCTGGATTTGCAAGCCATACTGATCTATTGTCATCAAGGTATTTACAGCCAAGTCAACGATTTGACCTGAAGCTGGATGACGCAATTTGAGCGAAGAATAATTATTGCTTAAATCACCTCCCTCAATGCTCAAACTATTGGTATTCAATATCCATGTACCAGATGGGTCCCAAGAATTCAGCAGATCAACCAATTCATCAAATGTGTTGAAAATAGCCGTATGTTGGCCACCATTGACACTCCATGATTGAACCTCATAAGGAGGCTGATTGGCCGCCATAGTCGCATAGGTGTAATAGATCACTTCTTTGTAACTGCAAACTTCCAATTGATCATCAATTGATTGGCCATTCAATGTGAAGTAGAATTGATCAAACAAGTAGGCTGGAATTTCAAAGCAGTAATCATATACTTCATCTTGACAAGGTCCATTGATGAATAAGGTGTCTTGTTGGAACAGTCCAGCATCTTGGGTCATTTCCAACGTGGCTGTCATCACATCCGAACAACTGTTATCTGCATTCGTGAACTCAATTTCGTTCACACCTAATGGTAGCTCGATATAAGTTCCTAATTCAGATTCTCCAGTTATTGGATCAATAGCTGTTTGCGCTCCAGTTGGGATGGTATAGACATACATGTTGCCATAATCACCTCCCAGGTTCTTGCTTATAAGTTGGAAAGCTTTTTTGTCATTGTACCAATCGCTGTTGTTGTCCACCTGACTCATTCCAGCAGCGAGTTGATCCATATTTTCCACAACTGTACTGAAGACAATACCATCATGTTCCCACATTATGTGGAATGGACCGTCTTGAGCCATGCCCGGTACAGCACTATAACTGTAAGCAGTCACATCTTGCAATTCACATTCGTTGATTGCTCCCATGAATGGTTGACCATTGATAGAAATGTCCATGCCGATGGCCACTCCAAATGGCACAGGCAAACAAACTATTGCCGGGTCATTATCGACAAACGCACTGAGTCCAGCGATTTCGAATACTGGTCCACAACGGTTACAATCATCGTAAATATCAAATTCAAGTGATACGACACAGCTATTATCACCATTGTGTACCATGATGACCACGTAATGTCCAGCTGGAAGATCAGTTCTTCCATTATCCAATGTATTTGGAGTTCCAATGTTTGGTATCCAAGTGAAGGCATATTCGGTCATATCACCTTCCAAGAAAATCTCGGCAGCACCATCACTTACACCACAAGTTGATTCCAAAATGGATAGACTGTCAACAGTTGCTGGTTCGCAACCGCATTCATCCTTTATCGTGAATTGGAACGTATCCGAACATCCTCCATTTGAAATGACAACTTCATAATCACCTGCGGTTAGTCCTACTCGTGAATTGCCTTCCGGTGTATTATCCATTCCAACATCTGGAATCCAGGAATAATCAAAGTTGGCTTCATCCCCATCAACAAGAACCACTACAGCACCGTCAGCGCCGTCACATACTTCTGGTGAAACGGAGATACTTTCGAGTTCTGGCATTATTCCACCTTCTACATGAATGGTTTGTGTGAAATAGGCTTCATTTCCACAATCATCAGTCGCAGTCCAAATCCTTAATAGGTCTTGGCCATTACCAGTTACTATTGTTGAATCAATGTTTGTCAAACTCACAGCTCCACATGCATCTGTTGCGATTGGCGTCCCAAATGCTGGTACAACATCACTACAGCTAATAGTAGTATCAGATGGCGTATAATCAAACGTAGGTCCAACCGAATCTACAAATAGTAAGAAAACAGTCAGTGAAGTATCTGCACCGCAAGCGGAAGCCATCCATGTATTGGAGAGTAAGGCAATGAAATGATCTTGAGGGCAATCACCATATGCCACGAAATTCTCTTCAAAAGTGAAATCAATGCTTTGACCACAGTTGGTGGTCGCCTCAGCATCATTCAATTCAAATGCATCTGGATCGCTGCAATCTACAATGAGCGTATCTCCATCTTGTAACCCAATCAAATCTGGGTTGACAAATTGAATGTCTACATAGAATCTTTCAACAGCCTCTATATACTGTGTATCAGTAGTAATATTTCCGCAAGCATCTTCTGCATACCATACTCTTGTAATGGTGTATGGGCAATCGACACTACTAAGTGAATCTATTGCATAAACTATTGGAATGCTATCGCAAAGATCGAATGCGGTTGGCCCAGTGGCAGCAGGAATGCTATCGCACAGAACGATGGTGTCATTAGGAACACCAAACAATTCAGGTGCAGTCATATCCTGAACGATCACTGTAAAGAATAAACTGTCAGCATTTCCACAGCAATCAGTCGCAGTCCAACCACAGTAGCGTGACTCAACGTAACCATCAACATCACAATCACCTGTTGTCACCATTTCAGTAAATGTGGTAGTTACGTCACAACATGGATCATAGGCAAAGAAGCCAAGTGAATCCAACGATGGTATTTGTGTACAATCCGCATACAAAGTGTCACCGTGGAATATCTGGCCAAAGAATGCATGGCTTGCCTCCATTACTGGTGGCGTTGTATTATCAACTGTAATTACTTGTGTTGCACTTGAAGTATTACCGCAACTATCAGTCGCCGTCCATGTATTTTCAATCGTATAAGTACCAACGCAAACGCCAGGGAATGAATCACGAGTCATCGTAACATCAGCGGTTCCAAAACAAGCATCGATAGCAGTTACTAACGAATCGCTTGGGAAAGCTTCATCACATTCTACTGTAACATTAGCAGGTACACCAATCAATTCAGGTGCTATGGTATCAATCACAATTACTGTATAGAATAAGCTATCAGAATTGCCACAGCAATCAGTTGAAACCCATCCTACATTGCGGAGTTCAATATATCCATCAACTGCACAGTTGCCGGCTGAAACATTGCTACTGAAGGATGTATTTACATCACAACAAGCATCAAAAGCAAAGAAGGTCACAGAATCAAGTGAAGCTATCTGAGCACAATCAGCATACAAGGTATCTCCATCGAAAATGTCACCATAAACTGGGTGATTCGCTTGCATCATTGGAGGCGTAGTATTTTCGACTGTAATTACTTGTGTTGCACTTGTGGTATTTCCACAACTATCTGTTGCTGTCCAAGTACTTTCTATAGTATAAGTTCCAATGCAGCCGCCCGGAATAGAATCACGGGTCATGGTTACATCGGCTACGCCAAAACAAGCATCTGTCGCAGTAACGAGCGAATCAGTTGGAAGCACATCGTCACATTCAAGGGTGATGTCTGCTGGTACACCAATCAATTCAGGTGCAACGGTATCTGATACAATTATTGTGAAGAACAAGCTGTCAGAATTACCACATGAATCAGTAGCAGTCCATCCACAATAACGGGATTCAATAAATCCATCTATCAGGCAGTTGCCCTCAGTTACTGCTTCATAAAATGCTATTTCAACATCGCTACAATCATCCATTGCAGTAAATCCAAGCGAATCCAAGGATGGTATTTGACTACAATCAGCACTGAAGACATCGCCATGGAAAATATCTCCAAAGTCAGGATGGTTTGCTGACATCGATGGTGGAACAGTATCCAGCACATTTATTATTTGTGTTACGCTGGTTGTGTTTCCGCAGCTATCAGTTGCCGACCAAGTTCTTTCCAATGTGTATGTTCCGACACAAGTATATGAAGTCTGATTTTCTACAAAATCTATTACAAGGTTGGAAGTACAGTTATCAGATGCCGTCACAAGAGAATCCACTGTCGGCACAGAATTGCAATCTACTGTCGCATCTCCAGGAACACCCGTTAGTACAGGTGCTGTTGTGTCGCTAACGATTACCGTAAAGAACAGGCTATCTGTATTACCACATTCATCCGTTGCAGTCCATCCACAGTAGCGCCACTCAACAAATCCATCTGTCGCACAATCGCCTGTGGTTACAATTTCATCAAAAGTAATGTTGACATTGCCTCCGCAATTATCGGTTGCGCCAAATCCAATGGAATCCAAGGTTGGTATTTGGCTACAATCTGCGTACAAAGTATCGCCGTGGAAAATATCGCCAAAGTAAAAATGGTTGGCTTCCATTTCTGGAGCTAAGGTATCAAGAACCGTAATGGTCTGTGATGCTGAGGTCGAGTTACCGCAGTCATCCGTCGCTGTCCAGGTTCTCAATATTTCTATTCCACAAGTAAAGAAGGTTGTATCCAGCGTAAGTTCCAATAATGGATTAATCGTACAACTGTCGTAAACCATTACTGGCGACACTACTAATTCTATATATTCACATTCTACGGTAATATCATCTGGAACACCTGTAATAACAGGTGCTACAGTATCTTGAACAGTGATGATTTGTGATTCTGAAATCGAATTACCACAGTCATCTGTTGCAGTCCAAGTTCTTGTTATTTCAATTCCACAGGCATTGAAAATTGTATCTAAAGTAAGTTCCAATAATGGGTTAACCGTACAACTGTCAAAAGCAGTGACCGGAGGAACCACCAATTCAACGTATTCACATTCTACTGTAATATCATCTGGAATTCCAGAAAGCACAGGTGCTAATGTGTCCAGAACAGTAATGATTTGAGTAGCTGTTGAAGACATACCTGCATCATTAGTAGCAGTCCAGGTTCTGTTTATTACATAACAACAGTCATTTCCAGTTATAGAATCTTCAACAACGAGCATTGGATCCATATCACAGGAGTCAACGGCAATAACCTGAGCCGAAGGAGATGGGACATCTATCGGCCTGTATACAAGTGTATCGGCAGGCACATTCAAAATGAACGGTGCCATTTGTTGAGTTAATGTGATAACCTGTGAGCTATCCTGTGTATTTCCACATAAATCCGAGACCGACCAGGTACGTATAATAGTTTCGAATCCATTAATTAATGTATCGGTTTCAGCAAATGTTACTGGGCCAACTCCATAACAATTATCTACTGCAAAAACAGTAATTGGCATTGGCACATCACCAGCACAACTATAGTCCATATCAGCTGGCACACCATATAAGTCTGGAGGAGTATTGTCAATTATATAAACAGTAAAGAATAGACTATCCATGTTTCCACAGCAATCAGTTGCAGTCCAACCACATTGCATCAGTTGCCAGTAACCATCTGTTTGGCAATTGCCAACTGAGACATATTCATGGAACTCAATCGTCGGCATGCCACAGCAGTCAGCAGAAGCAGTCGCATCGTCCGCAGATAACGAAACAATGTCCTGACATTCGAGATATAAAACGTCTCCATCCTGCACGCCTGCCATCATTGGGTGTATAACTGAAATAACTGGTGGACTCAAATTACTGTCCACAATTAAAGTACGTGACGCAATGGCTTGGTTGCCACAGTCATCTGTTGCTGTCCATGTTTGTAATACTTGTGTTACACAACCAGTTGAATCAGCAGTCACAATTTCTGTCAAGACTATTTCAACATCGGTATCACAATTATCAACAGCGGTAACCACAGGAGTAGGATCATCGCAACCACCTGTTGCATTTGGTGGTACATTTACCAAAACAGGAGGTTCATTATCTGTAACTTGAATGGTCTGTGATGCTGAGTTTGAATTGCCACATGAATCTGTAGCAGTCCATGTTCTCATGATGATGTAACAGCCATTAATTGAATCGCCCCAGGTCATTTCATCAAATACCAAAGTTGGATTTGCTATGCAGTTATCAATTGCAGTTACATTAGCAACCGGAGGAATGTTACTGCAGTCCACTGCTGTATCAACTGGAATTCCATTTAGAACAGGAGCAACTGTATCAGTAACAATAATTGTAAAGAATAAACTATCTGTATTTCCGCAAGAATCAGTTGCAGTCCAGCCACAATATCTCGATTCAATAAATCCATCCGTAATGCAATTGCCTGGAGTAACATTCTCGTCAAAAGTTATAATGGTCCCAGAACATAAATCGTTTGCTGCAAATCCAAGCGAATCCAATGATGGAATATCCATACAATCAGCGTAATAAGTGTTGCCGTGGAGGATGGTTCCTAAAATTGGGTGACTGGCAGTCATGCTTGGAGGAGCAGTATCGATTATAGTAACTGTCTGTACAAATGTTGAGAAGTTACCTTGATCGTTGGTCGCAGTCCAGGTTCGTTCAATTGTATACCCACAAACATTATTCGTTATCAAACTATCTAATGTTATATCCAATACCTGATCGCAACTATCAGCAAAAGTTGGTGCATCAAAAGGAATTGGATCGGTACATTCTATTGTCACATCGATAAATGGTGTGTAAACAATAAATGGTGTTGTGTTCCGCACAAAGACCGTAATACTATCAGTATCAATACAGCCAAATCCATCATCATAAGTCACAGTGTATCCGGTGGTTACTAATGGGCTTGCCATCGGGTTTGCTATAAAGGCATTGTCCAAAGTTGCACCTGGAGACCATTGGTAACTTCCATTCCCATAAGGAGTGGTTGCAAGCAATTGTGCTGCTTCTCCATAACAAATCGTAGCGTCATTTGCCGAAACAGGTGGACATTGGTAAATACAAATCACTTTTGAGGTATCGCATTCACCCCAACCCAAATTGATACAGTCTGACAGTCCATTTTGATTAATGTTTCCATTAGAAACAAATCTTTCGCCGGCGGTAAGATTGAAACCAACCATATAATTGCCAGGGAATAAATCTCCAAATACATATCTTCCTTGTGCATCACTAATCGTTGAATCTATTGGGTTCAATTGATCGGCACAATCGTATAGATAAACTGTTACGTTCGGTACAGGCGTATCTGCTACATCAATCGAATCATTGTTATTTGCGTCATCGCAAACTACTGACCGAATAAATGAACATTGGATAGGGATGTTGTTTGCAAATATTGCCGGATCACCAAAATCTAAATCAAAATGGAAGTAATATGGATTGGCTATACAGCTGTAATCTGAAAGGTATCCTCCAGATTCTGTTGAACCTAACACCACAGGAGGCATCAATCCAGTTGGATCTAAAGTATCCCCCGGAGGGCAATCCACGCTTAGCGGATAGCCACTCGGGTGGGAATACTGGATGGTGTATGTTCCTGCCAATCCTACGGCGAAGAATTCGTAATAGCCATTTGTTCCATCAGAAATCATGACTACCTCATCATTCGGTATTCCGTTCGGACCAACTACTGTAATTGTTCCACCTGATATTATATCTCCTGTTTTTTCACAATAAATCCAACCTGTTGGATCATGATCTAACAATACTATTTCCTCGTCATCAATATCATCTTCCATTGGATCCTCATTATCCGGCGTTGAGTCAATATCATCTACCTCAATTCCGTTTTTGTCGGTTGCACTTGTTACCTCAGCAAAATTCACCAAGGAAGCACCGGAAGCACCATACTGGACAGCTAAAATAATTTCCACTGTTACATCACCAGCTGGTGGGATGGGTGTAGGTATCTCATAAGTAGCTGTTGAATCATTGACCAAGGTCCACAAAGAGTCTGTCGGACTCAATATTAATCCAGCTGGAATGTGATCCGTTATTTCTACATTGTAGGCTGTTGTCAACCCTTCATTTTCTACACGGATATGATATCGTACATCCTGTCCAAGATCAACTAAGTTTGATTGCCCAGGAGCAAGATCTTTATAAAGAGCCAAGTCAAACATTGGGTCATAAATACCCATGTCTATTGTTGGATTGTGCTCAGTTGGAGCCAATGTGACCACCTCTGTCATACCCATGCCGTTGGCATCGCTATCAGTGGCATCATCTCCGTCGTTAGTTGTGGTTGGGTAAAAATCTGTTGGAATAGTTCCGAGATCAAACTGAACATAGTACGATCCAGGAGTAAGTTCTCCAAAGAAATAATAACCAACTGAATCAGTTGTTGTAAATCCAACTTGGTTATCGTCTCCTCCACCTTTCATACCATCCAATCCCAAGTCAAATAAGTACACATCAATATTCGGAACACCCACTTCTGTTGAGTCTTGCTGCCCATCCACATCATCATCGTACCAAACATAATCTCCCAATGAAGCATCAATATTAGGCTCGTATAGTCCGAAATCTACCGTGTTGTTTGTATTACCTCCATCTTCTGGCTCTTCGCCAACAGACATCCGGATAGTATCACTCATGACCATCGCACCCATTTGAGAACCATCATCTTCGTAATCAACATTATCATCTGTTCCTGAAGTTGGTTCATATGGTCCTGCTCCATCAAAATCTGTTGGACCTTCCCCAGTTGAACTCACAAAATCAGCTGGAATACCATTGCCATTAAGTTTGACATAGTACAATCCTTCCATCAAGTTTGTGAATTGGTACATACCCAAACTGTCTGTGATTTGTGTATCAACAAGGACATCGTCCATGGTACCTTTCATTTCATCTGGACCTACATCATATAGCTCAACTTCTACATTAGCTATTCCTTCATCGTCATTATTGAAAATACCATCATTGTCTTTGTCTTCAAAAACTTGATTTCCTAATCTCAAAATTGGTACTTCATAAAGACCAAAATCTACTGTTAGGTTTTCATTGTCGAATGTGCCAGTTGGTTCATCACCAAATACCAGCCTGATTGTGTCCGACATAACCATAGCACCCATTTGAGAACCATCATCTTCATTATCAATATTATTGTCAGTATCAGTATACGGCTCATAAGGTCCAGCGCCATCCATATCCGCAAAACCATCACCAGTTGAACTATTATACCCTGCTGGGATTCCATTGCCATTTAGCTTGACATAGTACAACCCTTCATCGAGTTCTGTGAATAGATAATTGCCGTTAGTGTTTGTTGTTTTTGTGTCAACTAGGCTGTCATCCATTGTACCTTTCTCGCCATCAGGTCCAACATCATAGAGTTCTACTTCTACGCCATCTATCCCTTCGTCAGCATTGTTGAAAATTCCGTCATTGTCTTTATCATGGAAAACGAGATTTCCTAAGGACAGGTCTTTTACAATAAAGAATACTTGAGAACCATCATGATCATCCTCATCGGTTTCAGGATCGTTCGATCCTGGAGCACCTGTTCCATCACCATCAATTTCATCATCGGCAGGTGTGTCAGGGTCTCCTCCCGGATCATCATTTACATCAGCATTAGGTGTAGAATCCTCATCAATAGGATATGGATTTGTATCATCTGTATCATTATCAGCTATTACAATTTCAGCGTAATTAGCAATGTAACCTGTGCCTGCGTCTTCATTAGCTATAAAGCTGATAGTCAATGAATCTGACCCACCTTCTGGCAAGTATGGAATCACCCAAGCTGGTCCGCCACCAAAATCGACCCAGCCAGTACTCAGATCAGCATCAAAATCAAGCCCAATCGTTTCATAATCAAGCACAACTACATTGTAAGCATCTACATTTCCTTGATTGAAAACATAAACTTTAAAAGTAACTGTATCACCGTCATATACGATGTTAGCTTGTCCATCGCCCAGTGTTTTGCGAAGTGCCAAATCGAACTCTTCTGTGCAGTTATTGTATTCAATCAAATTCAAAGTAGCATGTACACTATCGCACCCGGAGCCTACATAATACAGCGTATCATAATAAGTCCCACCCGCATTCAATATTTCACCATAGAAATAGTAAACTGAATCTGGACAAAGAGTATCTGTTAATTCAAGCTCGGTAATAGTCTGTAATGTCAAATCCAATGTGACAGTACTATCACAGCCATTTGCTGCAGTATAATCCACTTCGTAAATGCCAGTTGTGAAATATTGGACACCATCATGGAAATACGGTTCGTCCTCACAGATGAAGTCCACTATGGTAGATTCAGAATTAGGATCGAAAATTAAATTAATTGTAACAGTGCTATCGCAGCCAACTGCATTTGTCAATACTTCGGTACCAGTTGGATTCGATTCGTTGTAAAGCGTGCCGTTTACTGTAACGGAATAGCCATCATCTTCACAGCCATAGTAGCTCTCTTCTCCAATCGAATTTGGATTGTATACCAAATTGATCGTGACTGTGCTATCGCAGCCAATAGCGTTCGTTAGCACTTCCGTTCCAGTCGGGTTCGATTCGTTATATAAAGTTCCATTTACGGTAACAGAATAGCCGTCGCCTTCGCAACCGGAATAAGTTTCTTCGCCAGTCGAATTCAGATTATAAATCAAATTGATGGAGACCGTACTGTCACAACCAACAGCATTCGTCAAAACCTCCGTGCCTGTCGGATTCGATTCGTTATACAAGGTTCCATTTACGATAACGGAATAACCGTCGCCTTCGCAGCCCGTATATGTTTCGTCACCAGTAGAATTAGGATTGAAGACCAAATTGATCGTGACTGTACTGTCACAGCCAACAGCATTCGTCAAAACTTCTGTGCCTGATGGGTTGGCTTCATTGTACAATGTACCATTTACTGTAACCGAGTAGCCATCGCCTTCGCAGCCTGTATACGTTTCGTCGCCTGTAGTATTTAGATTGTAAACTAAATTGATGGTGACCGTGCTATCGCAGCCAGCAGCATTTGTCAATACTTCGGTGCCTGTTGGGTTGGCTTCATTATAAAGCGTACCGTTTACAGTTACAGAATAGCCATCACCGTCACATCCAGTATAGGTCTCATCGCCTGATGTGTTTGGATTAAAAACTAAATTCACAGTAATTGTGCTGTCGCAGCCATATTGGTTGGTCAAGACTTCCGAACCTGTTGGGTTGGCTTCATTGTAAAGCGTTCCATTGACAGTGACTGAATAGCCATCGCCTTCGCAACCTGTATAAGTTTCGTCACCAGTTGAAGTTGGATTATAAACCAAGTTAACGGTAACGGTGCTATCGCAGCCATATTGATTACTCAGTACTTCTGTTCCTGATGGATTTGCCTCATTATAAAGTGTACCATTTACTGTTACTGAATACGCATCGCCTGCGCAGCCAGTGTATAATTCATCACCTGTTGAAGTTGGATTGAAAACTAAATTGATCGTGACCGTACTGTCGCAATTCACAGAATTGGTTAACACCTCAGTTCCAGTTGGATTGGCTTCATTATAAAGTGTTCCATTTACGGTCACTGAGTAGCCATCACCTGTACAGCCCGTGTAAGTTTCACTGCCTACGGAAATATTTTCATAAACTAAATTAATCGTAATAGTGCTATCGCAACCATATTGGTTGCTCAAAACTTCTGTACCCGTTGGATTGGCTTCATTATAAAGCGTTCCGTTTACTGTCACTGAGTAGCCATCACTTGTACAGCCAGTATAAAGTTCATCGCTACTTGAAATTGGATTGAAGACTAAATTCACAGTAACTGTACTGTCACAACCATATTGGTTAGTAAGCACTTCCGTTCCTGTTGGGTTCGCTTCATTATAAATTGTTCCATTGACCGTCACAGAGTAGCCGTCGCCTGTACATCCAGTGTAGGTTTCGTCACTTGTTGAAGTTGGATTGTAAACTAAATTCACATTAACCGTGCTGTCGCAACCATATTGGTTGGACAAGACTTCCGTCCCTGTTGGATTCGCCTCATTATACAGTGTACCATTGACAGTGACTGAATAGCCATCGCCTGCACAACCTGCATAGGTCTCATCAACTGTAGACGTTGGATTGAAGACCAAATCAATAGTAACTGTACTATCACAACCAACGGAATTAACAAGAACTTCTGTGCCTGTTGGATTGGCTTCATTGTACAGTGTGCCATTTACTGTAACGGAATAGCCATCGCCCGCACATCTGTCTTCTTGAAGTAATGAAGTGGAGTTTGGCAAAAATGAAAGGTCAACTGTAATTATTGAATCACATCCAAGGTAACTTCCCATTGGTATGGTTTCCATTCCAGAAGGATTGGCTTCATTGTAAAGTGTTCCATTAACTGTTACTGAATAACCGTCACCTTCACAATGATCTTCAATAATGGAACTTGTGGCAAAACTGTTGAACATCAAATTCACATTGATGGTAGAATCACAACCATGCTGGCTGCCACCAGTAACCACCTCAACACCAGTTGGATTGGCTTCATTGTAAACCGTTCCGTTAACTGTCAAGCTTCCTCCAGTACATAATGTTTCAGTGATGTTTTTTATAGGATTTGGATAGAATGTAAAGTCAATCGTAACAGTACTGTCACAGCCATATTGATTAGGTAATACTTCAACCCCAGTAGGATTAGCCTCATCATAAACAGTTCCATTTACGGTCACCGAATAACCATCACCAGCACAGCCAGTGTAAGTTTCACTGCCAATGGAAGTTGGATTAAAAACTAAATTGACAGTTACAGTACTGTCGCAGCCATATTGGTTAGATTGTAGTTCTGTACCTGTTGGGTTGGCCTCATTGTATAAGGTGCCGTTTACGGTCACAGAATAACCATCGCCTGTACAGCCCAAATAATCTTCATTACCAGTTGTATTTGGATTGAAAACTAAATTGATGGTTACTGTGCTATCACAGCCTATTGCATTGGTCAAGTCTTCTGTACCAGAAGGATTCGCTTCATTGTACAATGTGCCATTTACAGTGACTGAATAGCCATCGCCTGTACAACCAGTATATGTTTCGTCACCTGTAGAAGTTGGATTGAAGACCAAATTGATCGTAACTGTGCTGTCGCAATTCACGGAATTGGTCAATACTTCTGTACCTGTTGGATTGGCTTCATTATAAAGCGTGCCGTTTACAGTAACCGAGTAACCGTCACCTGTACAGCCAGTATAGGTTTCATCTCCTGTAGAGATATTTTCATAAACCAAATTAATGGTAACAGTACTGTCGCAACTGTATTGATTGAGAAGCACTTCTGTTCCTGTTGGATTGCCCTCATTGTATAAGGTGCCGTTTACGGTCACAGAATAACCATCGCCTGTACAACCCAAATAATCTTCATTTCCAGTTGTATTTGGATTGAAAACTAAATTGATGGTTACTGTGCTATCACAGCCTATTGCATTTGTCAATACTTCAGTACCCGTTGAATTTGCTTCATTGTACAATGTGCCATTTACAGTGACTGAATAGCCATCGCCTGCACAACCAGTATATGTTTCGTCACCTGTAGAAGTTGGATTGAAGACCAAATTGATCGTAACCGTGCTATCGCAATTTACTGAATTGGTCAAAACTTCTGTACCTGTTGGATTGGCTTCATTATAAAGCGTGCTGTTTACGGTAACCGAGTAACCGTCACCTGAACAGCCAGTATAAGTTTCATCTCCTGAAGAGATATTTTCATAAACCAAATTAATGGTAACGGTGCTGTCGCAGTTGTATTGATTGACAAGCACTTCTGTTCCTGTTGGGTTGGCCTCATTGTATAAGGTGCCGTTGACAGTGACAGAATATCCATCGCCTGTACAACCTAAATATAATTCATCTCCAGTTGTATTCGGAAGAAATGATAGATCAACAGTAATTATTGAATCACAACCAAGATAACTTCCATTCGGGATTGTTTCAGTACCTGTTGGATTCGCCTCGTTGTACAATGTACCATTCACTGTAACTGAATACCCATCGCCAACACAGTGGTCTTCAACAATTGAATTGGTCGCAAAACTGTTGAAAGTCAAATTCACATTTATAGTAGAATCACAGCCAAATTGGCTGCCGCCCACAACGACCTCTGTTCCAGTTGGATTGGCTTCATTATACTCTGTTCCGTTTACAAAAATGCTACTTCCTGTACAGAGTGTTTCATTAAGGTCATTGACCGGGTTTGGATAATAAACCAAATTAATGGTAACGGTACTGTCGCAGCCTTCAGCATTTGTTAAAATTTCGGTGCCTGTTGGATTGGCTTCATTGTACAGCGTGCCGTTTACAGTAACATTATAACCATCTCCCTCACAACCAGTATAGGTTTCATCTCCAGTAGAAGTAGCGTTATAAACCAAATTAATAGTGACGGTGCTGTCGCAACCTTCAGCATTTGTCAATACCTCCGTTCCGGTTGGATTCGCTTCATTATATAATGTGCCATTGACGGTTACATTATATCCATCGCCCTCACAGCCTGTATAGGTCTCGTCACCTGTGGAATGGGCATTGTATACCAAATTGATAGTAATGGTGCTGTCACAACCTTCAGCATTTGTCAATACCTCCGTTCCGATTGGATTCGCTTCATTGTACAGCGTGCCGTTTACGGTAACGTTATATCCATCACCTTCACATCCTGTGTAAGTCTCATCTCCAGTAGAATGGGCATTGTATACCAAATTGATGGTTACGGTGCTGTCACAACCTTCAGCATTTGTCAATACCTCCGTTCCGGTTGGATTTGCTTCATTATATAATGTTCCATTCACTGTCACATTGTAACCGTCGCCCTCGCAACCTGTATAGGTCTCATCTCCAGTAGAATGGGCATTGTATACCAAATTGACCGTAACCGTACTGTCGCAACCCTCAGCATTTGTCAATACCTCCGTTCCCGCTGGATTCGCTTCATTATACAGTGTGCCATTTACAGTCACATTATAGCCATCGCCCTCACAACCTGTATAGGTCTCATCTCCAGTGGAATGGGCGTTATAAACTAGGTTGACCGTAACAGTGCTGTCGCAGCCCTCGGCATTTGCCAATACCTCCGTTCCCGTTGGATTCGCTTCATTGTATAGCGTGCCATTGACGGTTACGTTATAGCCATCGCCCTCACAGCCTGTATAAGTCTCATCTCCAGTAGAATGGGCGTTATAAACTAGGTTGACCGTAACCACACTGTCACAACCTAAGGAACTAGTGAGCGTTTCCATACCAGCTGGATTGGCTTCATTATATAAAGTACCATTTACAGTGATAGAATAACCATCGCCCTCACAACCTATGTAATCTTCATTTCCAGTAAGGTTGGTGTTAAATACCAAATTAATGGTAACGGTACTGTCGCAGCCCTCAGCATTTGTCAATACCTCCGTTCCAGTTGGATTGGCTTCGTTGTACAGCGTGCCGTTGACAGTTACAGAATAGCCATCACCGTCGCAACCAGTATAAGTTTCGTCACCAGTGGACGGCGCATTGTAAACCAAATTAATGCTAACGGTGCTATCACATCCCTCTGCATTTGTTAAAATTTCTGTACCAGTTGGATTCGCTTCATTGTAAAGTGTGCCATTTACAGTCACATTATATCCATCGCCCTCACATCCTGTATAAGTCTCATCTCCTGTAGAATGTGCATTGTAAACCAAATTGATAGTGACCGTACTGTCGCAGCCTTCAGCATTTGTCAATACCTCCGTACCGGTTGGGTTTGCTTCATTGTATAGCGTGCCGTTTACGGTTACGTTATAGCCATCGCCCTCACAGCCTGTATAAGTCTCATCTCCTGTAGAATGTGCATTGTATACCAAATTGATAGTAACGGTACTGTCACAACCTTCGGCATTTGTCAATACCTCAGTTCCGGTTGGATTTGCTTCATTGTACAGCGTGCCTTTTACGGTCACGTTATATCCATCGCCCTCACAGCCTGTATAAGTCTCATCTCCTGTAGAATGGGCATTATAAACCAAATTGATTGTAACGGTGCTGTCGCAACCCTCCGCATTTGTTAAAATCTCAGTTCCGGTTGGATTCGCTTCATTGTACAAAGTGCCATTGACGGTCACATTGTAACCGTCGCCCTCACAGCCTGTATAGGTCTCGTCGCCTGTGGAATGGGCATTGTATACTAAATTGATCGTGACCGTACTGTCGCAACCTTCAGCATTTGTCAACACTTCCGTTCCGGTTGGATTCGCTTCATTGTACAGCGTGCCATTTACGGTAACGTTATATCCATCGCCCTCACAACCTGTATAGGTCTCGTCGCCTGTGGAATGGGCATTGTATACCAAATTGATCGTGACCGTACTGTCGCAACCTTCAGCATTTGTCAATACCTCCGTTCCGGTTGGATTTGCTTCATTGTACAGCGTGCCGTTTACGGTCACATTATATCCATCACCTTCACAGCCAGTGTAAGTCTCATCTCCAGTGGAATGGGCATTATATACCAAATTGATGGTAACGGTACTGTCGCAGCCCTCCGCATTTGTCAATACCTCTGTACCTGTTGGATTCGCTTCATTGTACAATGTGCCATTTACAGTTACATTATAGCCATCGCCCTCACATCCTGTGTAAAGCTCGTCGCCTGTAGAATGGGCATTGTATACCAAATTGATCGTAACGGTGCTGTCGCAACCTTCAGCATTTGTCAACACTTCCGTTCCCGTTGGATTCGCTTCATTGTACAGTGTGCCGTTGACAGTCACATTATAGCCATCGCCCTCACATCCTGTGTATTGCTCGTCGCCTGTAGAATGGGCATTGTAAACCAAGTTAATGGTAACAGTGCTGTCGCAGCCCTCCGCATTTGTCAATACCTCTGTACCTGTTGGATTCGCTTCATTGTACAATGTGCCATTTACAGTTACATTATAGCCATCGCCCTCACATCCTGTGTATTGCTCGTCGCCTGTAGAATGGGCATTGTATACCAAGTTAATGGTAACAGTGCTGTCGCAGCCCTCCGCATTTGTCAATACCTCTGTACCCGTTGGATTGGCTTCATTGTACAGCGTGCCATTTACGGTCACGTTATAGCCATCGCCTTCACAACCCGTATAATCTTCATTTCCGGTAGAATGGGCATTGTATACCAAGTTGATCGTAACAATACTATCGCAGCCAATTGAACTGGTTAAAGTTTCCATACCAGTCGGATTGGCTTCATTGTAAAGCGTACCGTTTACGGTTACTGAATATCCATCACTTTCACAACCAGTATAATCTTCATTTCCTGTTAGATTTACGTTGTACACTAAATTAATGGTCACAGTGCTATCACAACCATATTGATTGGTCAAAACCTCTGTTCCAGTTGGATTGGCTTCGTTGTATAATGTGCCATTAACAGTTACAGCATAACCGTCGCCTTCGCAACCATTATAACTTTCACTTTCATTAGAATTTGGGTTAAATACCAGGTTAATGGTCACCGTACTATCACAGCCTACAGAATTTGTAAGCACCTCGATTCCAGATGGGTTGGCTTCATTGTATAATGTACCATTGACAGTTACAGCATATGGATCACCCGAGCAACCAGTATATGTTTCAGATCCCACAGAAGTAGGCTTGAATGTTAAGTCAATTGTTATTGTACTATCACAACCATTCGCATTTGGTATTACTTCTACCCCATCTTGATTCCCCTCATCATAAACAGTTCCATTTACAGTTACAGAATAACCATCTCCAGAACACCTATCTTCAATGATTGAAGAAGAAGTTTCTGGATGAAAAGATAGGTCCACATTAATTATAGAATCACAGCCCATGCTGCTTCCGCCAAAAATAGTATCTATTCCAGTTGGATTGGCTTGATTGTAAAGAACACTATTCAAGGTAATGCTGTACCCATCTCCATCGCAATGATTTTCAATCACAGAATTCAAAGCGGTTGGATAAAAGGAAAGGTTTACACTAACTGTTGAGTCACAGCCATATTGGCTTCCGCCAAAGAAAACTTCACTTCCCATTGGATTTGCTTCGTTGTAAGTTGTTCCGTTTACAACCAGACTGTCTCCAGGGCAAAGAGTATCTATAACATCAGTCACAGGATTCGGATGAAAAGTAAGATCGACAGTTACTATACTATCGCAGCCATTTGCATCTGTTAGTGTTTCAGTTCCCGATTGGTTAAAGATATTGTAAACAGTTCCATTTACGGTCACTGAATAGCCATCGCCTAAACATCCTACATAGGTTTCGTCTCCTGTTGAGGCCGGATTGAAAACTAAATTAATGGTCACTGTACTATCACATCCAGCTGCATTGGTAAGGATTTCTGTTCCCGTTGGACTTGCTTCATTATAAAGCGTTCCGTTTACAGTAACATCATATCCATCACCCTCACAACCAGAATAAAGTTCATCTCCTGTTGTTGGAAGACAAGATGAAAAACCAAAATCAAATGTATGGTCATCTTGACCAAGCAGCTTAGTGGTAATTTTCACATACGGTTCTCCATCAAAATCGGGATCGATACTCATTGCAATAGTTCCATCACTGTCGATCTCGTACCTATTTGATCCGGCATCTGTACTATCCGAAGTTAGGAAGTAAAAATTGCCTCCCAAACTGAGTCCGCTTCCTGTATAATGACCTCCACCAGCAACTATATAATACATGGTAAGTGCTGTCAAAGTATCATCAGAAGTAAGCCATGTAGCGCCATCAATATTTTCACCAGAAAAATAATATTCACCATTAATGTCTGTCGAATCAAATGCAAGCAATACACCGCTACTATCATACAGCTCCATTCTTACACCTTCAAGGCCAGGCTCACCAGCATCTTGGATGCCGTCACTATCTTCATCCAACCAAACATAATTTCCAATTTCAAGTGGTGGTGGTGAACAGACCATTGCCACATCACCCAAGTTGTTTCCTTTGCTTGAAACTGGTCCTGAAGAAATAATCCTGAAATCATCAGATCGAGCACCAGTTGCAGCATTATGCCAAATCAATCCAAGGTCGAAACCATATCCATTGCCATCTACAGGATCATAGTGTGCAGCTACCACCTCGTTTGTTCCTCTTAGCACTCCAAGGCTACCGATAAAAGTCTCATTGTGGTTATATGTTGGAGTTTGCCCTGTATCATCAAATGCATCCGAATAGAAAAACTCTCCAGTTCCACTTGGTCCATCATCACCTAAAGAACTTTTGGATGTATCATCATTTTCTGCACAACCAGTACCACCTTCAAGCACCCAATCCCCATCCACTCTACAGAATTTGATTATGTCTCCTGCAACATCAACTGTAACTTGCCCAGTCTCGCCAGATACAGGCTTATAATTTCTATACCCTAGTTGAAAACCAAATCGATCAGCCATACCAATAATCATTGACCCATCTTCCGTAAAATCTATATCACTAACCACTGGCTGAGGGTAAGCCAATTCACCTGAAGCTGAATTTGAATAACCCGTACTTGCCCAATCGTCAATCCAAGGATGCCAATCTCCATCTTCATCCAAGCTATAGCCTGGAAAATAAACAGCCTTTTCCCTTGTATAATCTAATGCGTAGTCTACCTCTTGGGTCATTGTGGTAGGATCGTCCTGGTCAAATGAAAATACATAAGCATGCATATCCGAATCTCCGCCAGAATTTTCTGCACTACACACACAGCCCAAATACCCTTTTCCCCTAAAAATCCCAAGCCCCCATGGTCTTAATACCCCATCCGTACAAGTAGGCAAGCCCGACATGCTGCTCATAGGATATTGATTGACAGTACCTGGGTATGAAGTTGAATCAGAAACGTCGACTGAAATAATCGCCCTTTGATTCATATTCACCAGCCATAATAAACTGTCATTTTCTGATAAATCAGCATCTCCAAAACCTGTTTTACCCACCTTATCATAAGCATCTAAATCGTAATTATCAGTTGAATTATCATCTGGTAATTCATAATCTGGGTCACCTGGTGTACGAGTTACTGATCCAAGGTCGATAGAGGCTCCTCCATTTGCCGGAGATACGCCTTGAAGGTCAAAAGATGTTGTTATATATCCAGTACTTCCAGTAAAATCCATTACATATATTCCACCCATTCCTACTGGTCCAAGGCCAGAGTGCCTTTTCAAAAAAGTAGCTGCAAACATTCTTCGGGTCGTTGGCTGCCAGGCCAGACCCCAAACTGTTCCCACTTCGTAAATATCAGCCACACCCGTAATACCTGTGGGTGTCGCACCTGAACTTTGATAAGGCAATGAAATAATTCCTTTGTTTTCGTTTCCTGTAGCACCATAAACAGCATTTCCAGTTTCGTAGCATGAAACAATAATGGGAGGATTGTCATTATCACAAAAATCTCTTGGGCTTGCAACGCCAAGATTTGCACAATTTCCAGCTTGAACAAATTGTACAGCTGTTCCATTATCTCCACTTCTAAAAGTAGGCCCGGCCCAACTCAAAGAATCGGGGAAAGTGAATTCAACTCTATAGGTACGATTTGCTGTAAGTCCTGAAAAAGTAAAAGTTCCAGCCGAGCTTGTAACCTCGCTAAATGAATTTCCAAGCGAATCAGTTGCCGTAACAGACATCCCTTTCAAACCTGCATGATCTGATCCTGAATCATAGATACCATCAAAATTGAAATCAAGAAAGACCGTCCCTTCAATTTCATCACTTCCAGCAGAACATGTTAAATTTCCAGAAGGAAACCCTGAAATCCCACCACCACATTGGACATTGGTATAAGACACAGCATCTAAATCAAAGTCATTTCCACCTCCTGATACTTGACTCAGCCTTAGATACCTTGTAGTGTTTTCAGTTGTCATTGTAGTCATTACAAATGACGACATTGAACTTGTTGAAGGTTCTACAGAATTTTGATTCCAAGTAATTTTATCAGCCGATTCCTCAACAATCATATCCGCTATCCCACCTGATCCGTAGGTAGATTTTCTTCTCCAAGTCAGAATATAATCTTCACCTATTTCTATTTCATCTGTTAAATCCAAAACCAACATATCCGACCCATCATACACTTCTGCATACTCTCCGTCTGGCGCACCTGTTGGGGCTGTATCACTGCCGTTACTATATCCAATTCCAGTTGACGATGGGTCAACTAAGTCAGCATAACCAGAACAGGTAGCCATAAACATGGAATAATTTGTTGATGGAGAAAGTGGTCCGGCGAGTATTTCTGATGCCAAATTTCTGGAAAAATCTTCTGACAATTGAAAGAAGAGCGTCATCAGGTAGCCCTTACTTTTTTCAGATGCGATATCTGAGTTGTTTTTAATCCAATTGAAAGAGAAAAGGGAGACCGTCACGGTCAATAACATAACAATACGTACTGAGTTTTTCATCAATAGAACAATTTGAGCACACCTCAGTCTGCTGTAGGAAATAACCACACAGAGTATATGCTGAGGCATATAGTGATCCAGTAAAAGGGGGGAATCTTTAACTTTTGATGTTAATCAATCGAAATAATCTTAGGGTGAGTTTTTGCTAAACCATCTAAAAACTAACTAAACAAAATAATAGGGATTTCCCGTATCACAATACCTTGTGAAATGGAAATAAGGGTGAGCATTATTGCAAGCAAACAAACGTATTTGTTCAAATAAATAGGGAAAATATGTCTCGTTGAGACAACAAAGGGGGGAAGTATGCTGGCCAAACTCCAAGAATAATGCCAACGGGGTATCAATGATCAAATTGGGGAAAAGAAAAAACAGGTAATTTCTAAGCAACTTTTTGCCAATTTTTGTTGGACAAATTGCTTGAAATTACCTGTTTTTATGTCGAAGTTACTTAAGAATGCCTCACTACCCTAGTAGGACAGTTTTAAACATCTATGACATTAAATTTTGACGAAACGGGCAACTATAGCCTGTTCTCCATTTGAAGCAACCAAATCAAATACACCTCGGTTGAAGTTTGAAATATCCAATTCGATTGGCATGTCTTGAGAAATTTTTGAGACATGTGATTCATTCATCAATTTACCAGAAGCATTAAAAATCCTAACAGATATTTCGCCATTCCATTGATTTTTAAGCATTGCGTTCATGGTGTTGGTTACTACAGGATTAGGGGAAATGCTTAGTTGTCCATTATTGTCAAGGATTGCTTCTTTCACATTGACAGTATTCTGGTTTTCCAATGCACCCAAATCCACATCGTTTATTCTTGGGTTACCGAGAATGTCAAGTGCGGGAGCTCCAGCATTTACACCTGCATCTATAGCAATACTTCCATCTTGAAGTGTGTAATCAAAATCGTCGGGTTCGACAAAATCTGGATCTTCAAATTCAATGTCCTTTGGATGAGTCAATATTCCAGAAAGGGATCCATCGTCTGAAAGATTACCACCAAGAGAAGTCAAAACAGGTGTTCCTCCTTCTACGGCATAATTTATAGTTCCTTCATGCCTGAAAATATTGTTTTGGATGGTCGTATTTGAGACTGCTCCATTTGCTCCAGTCCAATTAGAAATTCCTGCAGCAAGATCACCTTCATTGTCCGCGAATGTTGAATTAAGAATATTGACAACGATCTGATTTGAATCGGTTGCATTGATGGAAATTGCACCACCAGCACCAGCGCCTTCACTGGCCACATTTCCAAAAAATAAGCAACTGGTAATATCTGAATCCACATCAAGGAGCTCAACAGCACCTCCCTGGCCCGATCCAAGATTGTAACCAAAAAGGCTGTTTGATATATTCAATACCCCAATATCATCATCTCCAAATTCTGAGGCACTAATCGCTCCTCCCCCTCCCGTTGAAGTTGAATTTACCCAAAACTCACTTCCATCCACTTCCACAATTGCGCTGCTCTGAGCTGAACCACTGAATATAGCCCCACCTCCAGTACTTGCAAAGTTGTTGCTGAAAATACAATCAAAAACTAACACTGTGGTTGAGTCATTTTGCAGCGCAAGCGCTCCACCAGCACTGTTTTGAGAGGTGTTCTCTTCAAAATCACAATTGATATAAGTGGATTTAGCAGAGAAACCGTTATTGACAGCGCCTCCTAAATTAGCAGCTGTATTGTCCTCAAAAAGGCAAGCTTCAAATGTGTAGTCGGCATCGAGGCCGTAACAGGTTAGTCCCCCACCCCAGCCATTGGCAGTTCCATTGACGAATTGTGATTCCTTAAATAGAATAATGTTGCCTGGAGCATTCTGGAATACATGACCTCCATTATCTGCTATGTTATCCTGAAAGGAGCAATTTTCGAATGTATAACTACCGGATCCATTCCAAATAGCTCCTCCTCCAAAATCGGTCGCTACATTTTCGGAAAATGAACAGTCTCTAATGATAAAATTATTTGCATTTGGCGATGCCAATTCAGAACCGTTGTAATTGATCGCTCCAGCATTGGCAGCTGTATTTGAGTAGAAAATTGTATTGGTTAGTAGAATATCTGTACTATTCCAAATAAAAAAAGCTCCCCCAAATCCTGTGGCATTTGTATTATTTCCAAAATAGCAACTATCCACTTCTACTCCACTACAGTATAGTGGATAGAATGCCCCACGTTGTGTTTCATTCAATTCAAAAAAACAACGTTTTACTTTCAAGTCGGTTATTGTAGTTGCAAATATTCCCGCACTTTGTGAAGAAGTAGCATTCCTAGTAAAGGAACAGTCTAACACCTCGGAACCATGACCTTGCCCTGCGATATACACACTTGCTCCTGTTCTGCTAAAGTTGTGTTGAAAGGTGCAATTTTTAATAGAAACTGGACTCAATGCGAAAATTCCGCCGCCCGATCTTAAAAATGTGGCAAGGTCGCCATCATCAGCGGTATGGCCTCCCTGAATTGTAAAACCATCAATTGTTACCCCTGTAGCGATAAGGCTATCGACGTAAATTACATGTTCAGAGTTGTCACTTTTATTCATTGCGAAATTCCCAACGAGGTCATCTCCATTTAGATCGCCGCTAAGTATGGTCTCATTCCCAGAAACATCACGTTGAGAAAGGTTTGTTTCTGTACCATTAAATCCACCGTAAAGCGAAACACCGCTGGAAATAGAAAATATATCAGTCGTGTCAGTGCCGGGAAGGTAGGTAGCAGCCGCCACCCATATTTCACCTGATGAAGTATTTGCAAGAGCCGTATTTAGGTTCGTGTAAGCATTGGCCCAGCTTGAACCATCATTCGCCCCAGCAGCATTAAGGTTTACATAAGTCTGAGAAAATATAGTGCCTGTACAAACAAACATGAGTGCGAAGCAAGTAAGAAATTGGGTATAATGTTTTTTCATGTGTAGAGTGTCTTTTGTATATAAATTAGGTTTAGATTGAAAATGAAATTTTGCGCTAATATAACTATCAACTATGTTCTAAACCTGTAAAAAAGGAGAAGTAATTGTCATTTGAAACTTGAAGCTTTAAAAAATCAACCAGGGTGAATCGGTTGAGTCCGATCCACCCTGGCTGTAGAGCTTAAAGCTCCAGAAAATGAAGCATAATGCGGCTCTTAGAGACGCTCCTCTTGACCATTTAAGACGAGAATCAAGAGGGGCGTCGCTATGCGCCGCTTATCTGTCTATTAATCTTACTACCAAGGGGATTGGCGCGCTATGCGCCGCTAAACCCTAATTCGCATTAATACGGATTAGATAAATTCTGAATGCCAGCAATATCGTTATAGTCTATTGTCTAAAATCTATTATCTAATCTCTCTACTTCATCATGGCAACCTCTCCCTCACAATATAATTCGCTAAAAAATAGGTATTAATCGGATGGCTCAAAATAGAATGATAAAGCAATTTTGCCCGTTCATTATCTGGGCCCTGATAAATAATCCTTCCATCCATATCCATATCCGTACGATCATAGCCAAGGGTGATAAAATTGGCAAGAAAATCTACATTCCCCGGATCAGCGAGCACTTTTGAAAATAAATGAAAGACATCATTATAAGGCCCTTGGTAAATGACATTTCGATCTCCGTTTAAATCCCCTGCCCACAAAGCTCTTCTGCCATTCATTTCTACATAAGCAGCTTGTTTTTCAAATACGGAAACATTTAAATCAGAGAAATCTAAATAAGGAATATTTAAAGATGACAAATACCAAGGCTGGCCAGTCATGATACCCAAATGGTTTCGGTGTCTGATTGCAACCGAATAGGATCCAGCTTTTAATTCTGGGAAATAAATCACTTCCTCTCCATTGAAGTTGGTAATGCTGCCATTTCGGTTCAATAATACAGCAGCAGTCGACAAGACTTCTGCCGCATTGGCTGAGTCTCTGATTTCCAAAAATGCCCAATCAACTAACGCACTGTCCCCTTCTACTGCAAGTAAGGAAGGTTCCATGACTTCTTCCCCTCCTCTTCCTTTGTGTTCAAAATTGGATAAATTGGTATATGGCTCAGTAAGCGGCAAAAGGCCATTTACCCTCAAGTCGTCCCGCATCAAATCGCCTCCTCCATTTTCCATAACTGCTCCCATCAATAGTGCGCTAAGTCGAATAGAAGCAACCGTACAATCATCGATATGTTCAAATGAAAAAGCATTTCCACAATCATCTTCAGCAGTCCACTTTCGAGTTACTATTAATCCATTTTCTTCCAGAGTGGAAGATTCTGTAAAATCAAATGAAACTGTATTGTCGCAATTATCTTGGATGTGAACATTCACGCCTGGAATCAGCTTGAAATTTCCAGTAGTACAATATTCTACACTATTATTTGGCAACCCTCCTTCAACAACTAAATAAGAAACATTTTCCACGGCATGTGATCCATCCAGGTAATCCCATTCTTGCAGATTAACTTCAAAGCTATTTGAAGTTACATTTCTTAGGCGTACGGTTACCGGTTGTCCTCCATTTCTTGAAATCCCTCCAAAAATTACGGCAGGTTTGGAGTACGTTTTTTTCAAACTGACATAAGCCCATGCATGAGAAATGTTTAGGCTTCCAGTTTCACCTATAAAATCCCCTTCTACATCAACTAGGTCTTTATTCTTTGCAATGCTCAAATAAGCGACATCCTCATTGGCATGTACGGTTTCGTTGTCCAATGACTTTTCTTCCTGAAGCTCTATTTCGACCTGGTTACTATTTTCATTTCTGAATCTCACAGTGACAGGGTCAGGTTCATTATAAGTTTGATTTGAAAAAATGAAATGCGGTGTATTATCAAAAGTCTGACTCAAGTTTAAAGTGTGCCATGAATCGTCAATTCCTGAAATTAAACCTGCCTCAAAAGCACCTATCGAAGTATCTTGCTCCATGGCCATCCAAGTTACCGTCTCAATTGCGTGTCCATCGCTATTCAGCTCCTGCTCTTGCAGCCTCATTTCAAATCCCTGTTTGGAAATATTTCTATGTGAAACGATAACAGCTTCCGCATCATTGGCACTTGCAACCTGACTGAATACCAGCGGAGTTGTTTCAAAATTGATAGGAAAAGAAATATACTTCCAGTTATCCGTTACTCGTTTCGATTCACCCGCCAATAATTTTTTCCCGTTAGCCAAAGTATAAACTCTGAAAATTTCAGGCCCTTCTAAATCTTCAACAGTAATGATCTGTGTTGCTGACGCTGTATTTCCACATAAGTCAGTTGCAGCCCAAGTCCTGGTAATGATAAAAGTCTCGCATTCTCCAACTGCATATTCATTCGATTCTTCATTGAATTCTATATAAATTCCCGGACAATCATCATAAGCTAATACAATGCTTGGATCGGGTACAATTTCATCACATCCAATTGTTATGTCTGGTGGAACATTGGACAATAAAGGCGAAGTATTATCTCCAATCGTAATTGCAACAGCTGCAGTGGCGCAACAGCCTGATGTTTGATTGCACACTTCGTAAATGAAGACATCTGTTGAGCATCCCGTTGAATAAGGTGTGTAAGTAAACTTTCCAGTTTGATCGAGTGAAATTGCTCCATTTGATGGATACAATACAATTGAATATTCAGGGTCTTGCAAGTTGCTGTCGTTTAAATTAACCCTGTTTGAAAATGGTAACCCGGGGCAAGTTTCAAATGCATCGTCTTCCAAAGAAGGTGCACCAACGGCAGCACAATCGGGATCGTCACAATCAATGAGACCATCCCCGTCATTGTCGATACCGTCGGTGCAAACCTCCGGACAATTGTTCACAGTGACCGTAACTGCAGCAGTGCCGGAGCATCCGGCAGCATTCGTCACGGTCACCGTGTACATCGTAGTCGAAGCAGGAGAAACATTTTTGAAAGCGCCATCCCCCAAACCATGACTCCAAGAATAGTTGAACGAGCCTCCGCCCCCTGGAACGGAAGCGGCAAGCTGAGTACTTTGACCACTGCAAATGGTTATATCTTGACCAGCTGTTGGAAACGGTTCACAATCTGGATCATCACAGTCAATTAAGCCATCGCCATCATCATCTATTCCGTTTTCACAATTTTCATTGCAATCCGATACAATTACCTTCACCTCATCAGTTGTTAGGCATCCATTATCGCTGGTCAGGGTAACAGAATAAATGGAGGTAGAATTAGGAGCAACTGCATGAGACTCCCCATTTCCCAAACTATTATTCCATTTGAAGGTATATGGCGTAACTCCACCACTGCCACTTGCAGAAATTATAGTAGTAAAGCTTTGACAAATGGTTACATCATCTCCAGCATCAACTACTGGAGTAGGGAGAACGGTTAAGGAGGTGGTTGCAGAGGCGGTGCATCCATTTGAACTGCTCACTGTTACAGAATAGTCCATGTTTTCAGTTGCAAGAAATTCATGGCTTTCTCCTGTACCTAAGTCGTTGTCCCAAATAAATTCAAATGGGCCTTCTCCTGTGACTGCTGCCGACACAGTAACTGTGTCAGCATTACAGACAGTCGCATCCGGATTTATGGACAAGTCAATTCCGGGTTTGACTGTAATGGGAAATTCAATAAATGGAAAGCAAGTCGAAGGGTCTTGGGGCGAAGGAGATACGATACTGTAAACATAATACGTGATGTCTGACCCTACGCTTTCTTGAAAATCTGAAGAACTAAAATTGGCGGAACCGCCAGCCGTGATGTTTGATTGACCTATAAGCTCCCCATCCTCCAAAGAGAAATAAGGATTGCTTTGCGGTGCATTAAATCGATAAAATTTAAAAGAAGAATATGGGGGGTTTGAGGCATTTGAAGCAAGATTGAATGTGACGGCTTCTCCGCCACAAATAGTGAATTCAGATTCACCGTTCACAAAGATTTCGGGACAGAGACAGTCTTGATCTGCATTGTCTATAAAGCCATCTCCATCATCATCAATTCCGTTTCCGCATATTTCATCACAGAAAACTTCCGCTGCTATTGTTGCGGCAATAACAAAGGACTGACCAACTCCACCACCTGGTGAGATCACATCAATCTCCACTAAATCAACATCAGGAGCAACATTCTCCAGAAAAAAGTCAATGGTATCGATGCAACATCCATTTGGAAAACCATGGCCATTTGGCCCCCAGCTCCTCGAAAAAGAAGTAGAAACATCTCCAGCGGAAGCCACGAAATCAAGCCGCCTGTCATCGTAAGTAATTTCACTGATTGGCAAAACGACCCGGACATTTCTTTCAGCTACCCCTTTTGGTATTTCAAAATCTAAAGTATAAGTATTATTGTACCCTCCGATGGTAGTGAATTCTGAAACAACTGATTTTCCAGGTTGATTGATTCTATAAACAAAGGCGGAAAGCGACTGTGCCTTGTTTTTCAAAATTGTATTCGAATAGGAAATGAGGCCGGTAGGTGGCAAAGTTGTTCTGTACACATATGCATTTGAGCCTATCGACTGCCTATTTGCTGTGTAGCTATTCCCATCAGAATCTTCAACCGTTATTGAGCTTCCGGGGTTATCGCCTTTGTAAACCACTTCCACTATGATTGACTCAATATCGTCAACTTCGGCTAAAGTCAAAGAGTTGGGAATGTCATTATTAATACCCACAAAATTCAATTCTACATCTTTGCCATCTCCACAGGAAAATTCAGGTGTAACCGTTTGACCTTCACAACAAATTTCTTTGATCAATATTTGATCGATCACAATTCCCTTGGCGAATGTGGAGCTGTTATTTTGAGAAATATAAAAATTGGTAGTGGTCGACATATCTGGTGACCATGTAAATTTAACGGTCTGCCAATTGAGGTTTTGCCAACTCGAACTCGCCGGCAATTCAACTTGATACAAACTAAGCAAACCACCGCCTTCATTTTCAATCCCTCCCCCATATGCTTCCAATTCTATCGTACTTGGAGATTGTGGAGAAGGAACTGACCAAGCAGCTGCAACAACGCTGATTTCATAGCACTTGTCCATATCAACTGTAACGGACTGCCGGGCACAATAAGAGGAGCCGGGCATCCAAAGAAAATAGTCCCCATTCGGATTGTTTACCAAGTTGGCCGAGTCGTCAATCCAATAGCTATCAATACAATCGCCTCCGCATCCATAATCCATTTTCCAATTTGGGAGCAAAGTGGAATTATGAGGTAAAGCCGCAGCTGGGTTGCCCTCAAATGTTTCGTCGAAATTCACACCGCTTGCATATTCAAAACTTTCATTCTGTGCGATCTGAGAAGCACAATCCGAATCGTAACAATCCGCCAATCCATCTTCATCATCATCCAATCCATTGCTGCAATCTTCTGGCCGCAAGTTATAATAGCAGGTGGCATCTAAATGAGCAAAAAGGTCAGCTTGTACTGGCTGCCCATTTTCGGTTGCTTCCAAACCCGCTGAAATACCAAAACTACATGATTGAGCATTTCCGCCCCACCCTATTTGAGCTCTATACCCAGCGGAAGCACTTTGGATATTGATGGATCTGCCAGCATTGCAACCAATTCCAGTAAGTGTTCCTGAAATTTGCCAGAAATCCCAATCTATTTTATTGACGGAGCATCCAGAATGCTGTTCGATGCTTCCCTGAAACTCATCCCAACTTTTTAAATCTGATAAATCCAATTGCACCTGCCATCCATCCTGCGCACCACAAATGCTGCTTTCGCTCGCATGCCAGTCAGCATCGTGGCCATTGATAAAATAGCCGTTCAATGAAAGTGTCCCATCTGAATTATCACATAAAATGAGGCCGCCGATGTCGTAATCTTTCCAATTATCATCTGTCCCGGAATCATCCATCGACCAGACATAATTATTCGAGGATGGGGTCAATTCGCAACTGGCTTCTGCACAAAGCGGCGTAAATAAATTCCATTTTTGAAAACAAAAACCATCAAAATGAGCAGTGCCGGAACCGGCATTTTTCCAGCCTAATGGTTGCACATAATAAGTGCCTGCTGGTGCTATTGCTGACAACTGAAAAGCAAGGTAAGTACTCGAAGAAATTGAAAGGTAAGCCGCCTCTAATTCATTATATCCTTCATCTAAAAATTTAATTCCTATAACGGCATCTTCTTCACCAGATTTTTTTGCATAAACTTCCAAAGAAAATATTTCCCCTTCTAATGCAGGAATATTTTCCCCTACCCCGCCAGCTCCTCCTGCTACTTCAACAGCAGCAGATCCATAATAAGCATCATTTGAAATAGAGGAATTAATGTGGAAATCCCAGCCTGTAAAATCGTTATTAAAATCAGGATTTGTTACCAGTCCATTTGCACAATTAAAACTAAGGACATTGGTTAAATTTTCATTATTAAATTCCAATTCGCAAGCCCCATTGCCTGCAAAAGAATTCGAAATTGAAAATAATAAAACCACAAACCAATTAATTAAATTGATTATTGATTTCAGAATAGTGTTACTGTGTATGATTCTCATCAATTTGGATTATAGCGTAATTTTTTTTGTTCAAATGATGAGAGGGAAAATAATAGGATCTAATTGCTCAATATGCATTAAAATATAAATGGCCTATGCTATTCATATTTTAAATGAAACAATTTCTTTATTAAATGTGAGCAATGAGAAATAAAAAAAGAGAGGAAGAATTATTACAAAAACTCAAGTACCGATATTCACCAAGAATCATGCTAAGACTGGCAAATAATATTAAAATGAAAGCAGGAATTTCAATACTTGTGACATTGTAAATTTTAACTAATTTCTCAAGGCATTAATATTAATTAGGTTGATTAATAAATCGTGTGATTTTATTTTTAAATAATTTTGATAAATTTTTAAATAGCAAAAGATTGGCCTGATAGGTTTTACAGCAATTCTATAAATTGTGAATTTTAATGAATGCTATTTATCCGTGAGAACTAAGGGGTTGAAGACGTAGAAACAAGAGGGGCGTCGCTCTGCGCCGCTTTCCTTTTTATTATTCCATCTACCAAGGGGATTGGCGCTATGCGCCGCCTGGGCTTGAAGGCGCAGAGCGGTTGCTACAATGGTAGCTCTTTGTCATCAGCCGATAGGCTGGATTTGCATTATCCCAATTTGCTGTCCTAACATGCTTTAAATATGTTGCAGATTCCGCCGATGGCGGAATGACGAAATTCATGATGAATCGTTTGACTGCGCAATTTGATTTACACGCTGCTTTGCCATATGCCGCTCAACTGTTTATTATTCCATCTACCAAGGGGATTGGCGCTCTGCGCCGTCTGGGCTTGAAGGCGCAGAGCGGCTGCTACAATGGTAGCTATTTGTCATCAGCCGATAGGCGGATATGCATTATCCAAATTTGCTGTCCTAACCTGCTTTCAATATGTTGAAGATTCCGCCGATGGCGGAATGACGAAATTCATGATGAATCGTTTGATTTTGCAATTTGATTTACACGCAGCTTTGCCATATGCCGCCCAACTGTTTATTATTCTTTCTACCAAGGGAATTGGCGCTCTGCGCCGCCAGGGCGTGAAGGCGCAGAGAGGCTTCCCTTGGCAGCTCTTTGTCATCAGCCGATAGGCGGATATGCATTATCCCAATTTGCAGTCCTAACATGCTTTAAATATGTTGCAGATTCTGCCGATGGCGGAATGACAAAATTCATGATGAATCGTTTGAATGCGCAATTTGTGATACACACGGCGCCACAATGCGCCGCTTTCCTGTTTATTATTCCATCTACCAAGGGGATTGGCGCTCTGCGCCGCCAGGGCGTGAAGGCGCAGAACGACTTCTCCCTTGGTAGCTTTTTGTCATCAGCCGATAGGCGGATATGCATTATCCCAATTTGCGGTCCTAAACTGCTTTAAATATGTTGCAGATTCTGCCGATGGCGGAATGACAAAATTCATGATGAATCGTTTGAATGCGCAATTTGATTTACACACAGCTTTGCCATATGCCGCTCAACTGTTTATTATTCTTTCTACCAAGGGGATTGGCGCTCTGCGCCGTCTGGGCTTGAAGGCGCAGAGCGGTTGCTACAATGGTAGTTCTTTGTCATCAGCCGATAGGCGGGATATGCATTATCCCAATTTGCTGTCCTAACGTGCTTTCAATATGTTGAAGATTCCGCCGATGGCGGAATGACAAAATTCATGATGAATCGTTTGAATGCGCAATTTGTGATACACACGGCGCCACAATGCGCCGCTTTCCTGTTTATTATTCCATCTACCAAGGGGATTGGCGCTCTGCGCCGCCAGGGCGTGAAGGCGCAGAACGACTTCTCCCTTGGTAGCTTTTTGTCATCAGCCGATAGGCGGATATGCATTATCCCAATTTGCGGTCCTAAACTGCTTTAAATATGTTGCAGATTCTGCCGATGGCGGAATGACAAAATTCATGATGAATCGTTTGAATGCGCAATTTGATTTACACACAGCTTTGCCATATGCCGCTCAACTGTTTATTATTCTTTCTACCAAGGGGATTGGCGCTCTGCGCCGTCTGGGCTTGAAGGCGCAGAGCGGCGGCTACAACGGTAGCTCTTTGTCATCAGCCGATAGGCGGATATGCATTATCCCAATTTGCAGTCCTAAACTGCTTTCAATATGTTGAAGATTCCGCCGATGGCGGAATGACAAAATTCATGATGAATCGTTTGACTGCGCAATTTGTGATACACAAGGCGCCGCAATGCGCCGCTTTCCTGTTTATTATTCCATCTACCAAGGGGATTGGCGCTATGCGCCGTCTGGGCTTGAAGGCGCAGAGCGGTTGCTACAATGGTAGCTCTTTGTCATCAGCCGATAGGCGGATATGCATTATCCCAATTTGCGGTCCTAAACTGCTTTAAATATGTTGAAGATTCTGCCGATGGCGGAATGACAAAATTCATGATGAATCGTTTGACTGTGCAATTTGATTTACACGCAGCTTTGCCAAATGCCGCCCAACTGTTTATTATTCCATCTACCAAGGGGATTGGCGCTCTGCGCCGCCAGGGCTTGAAGGCGCAGAGCGGTTGCTACAATGGTAGCTCTTTGTCATCAGCCGATAGGCGGGATATGCATTATCCCAATTTGCAGTCCTAACATGCTTTATATATGTTGAAGATTCTGCCGATGGCGGAATGACAAAATTCATGATGAATCGTTTGACTGCGCAATTTGATTTACACGCTGCTTTGCCATATGCCGCTCAACTGTTTATTATTCTTTCTACCATGGGGATTGGCGCTCTGCGCCGCCAGGGCGTGAAAGCGCAGAGCGGCGGCTACAACGGTAGCTCTTTGTCATCAGCCGATAGGCGGATATGCATTATCCCAATTTGCAGTCCTAACATGCTTTCAATATGTTGAAGATTCCGCCGATGGCGGAATGACAAAATTCATGATGAATCGTTTGACTGCGCAATTTGATTTACACGCAGCTTTGCCATATGCCGCTCAACTGTTTATTATTCCATCTGCCAAGGGGATTGGCGCCCTGCGCCGCCAGGGCTTGAAGGCGCAGAACGGCTTCCCTTGGTAGCTTTTTGTCATCAGCCGATAGGCTGGATATGCATTATCCCAATTTGCAGTCCTAAACTGCTTTCAATATGTTGAAGATTCCGCCGATGGCGGAATGACAAAATTCATGATGAATCGTTTGACTGTGCAATTTGATTTACACGCAGCTTTGCCATATGCCGCTCAACTGTTTATTATTCCATCTACCAAGGGGATTGGCGCTCTGCGCCGCCAGGGCTTGAAGGCGCAGAACGGTTGCTACAATGGTAGCTCTTTGTCATCAGCCGATAGGCGGGATATGCATTATCCCAATTTGCAGTCCTAACATGCTTTAAATATGTTGAAGATTCTGCCGATGGCGGAATGACAAAATTCATGATGAATCGTTTGACTGCGCAATTTGATTTACACACAGCTTTGCCATATGCCGCTCAACTGTTTATTATTCTTTCTACCAAGGGGATTGGCGCTATGCGCCGTCTGGGCTTGAAGGCGCAGAGCGGCTGCTACAATGGTAGCTCTTTGTCATCAGCCGATAGGCGGGATATGCATTATCCCAATTTGCAGTCCTAACATGCTTTAAATATGTTGAAGATTCTGCCGATGGCGGAATGACAAAATTCATGATGAATCGTTTGACTGCGCAATTTGTGATACACACGGCGCCGCAATGCGCCGCTTTCCTGTTTATTATTCCAGCTACCAAGGGGATTGGCGCTCTGCCCCGTCTGGGCTTGAAGGCGCAGAGCGACTTCTCCCTTGGTAGTTCCGTGAAATGAGGCACATCGCGGCGCAGAGCGACGCTCCCCTTGGCAATAATGATTTTTGGGTATTATATTAACGAGCAGTGGAGTTAGCACTTCAAGCGCTAACTCCACTTTCTACATAACCAAAAATGATTGAGCAAAATATATCAACCAATAATTATGGCAAAGTCCCTGACACAATATAATTCGCCAAAAAATCGGAGTTGACAGCATGTGCAAGAATGGAATGATACAATAAACTTGCACGGTCGTTTCCAGGGCCTTGAAAAATAATATTTCCATCTAAATTATAATCCGTTAAATCATAATCTGTGATGATGAAATTCGCCAAATAATCCGCATTATTACTCTCGCCCAACACCCTGGAGAATAAATGGAAAACGTCATTATAAGGACCTTGATAAATTACCCTACCATCTTCATTAAAATCACCAGCCCACAAATACCTTACATCGTTCACTACACGGCCAGCATATTCTCCTCCCATTACTTCAAAGTCAATATCTGTAAAATCAAGTTCTTTTATATCTTCCGATGAAAGAAAAACAGGATTGGCGGTTACTAAAGGCAAATGATTTCTATGCCTGACTGTCACATAATAATTTCCTTCAGATAAAGACGGAAACTGAATTACATCATTTCCGCTTTCATTTACCAATTGTCCATCTTTAAGCATGGTGACTGTGGCATAACCCAAAATTTCGGTCTCATTCTCTTCATCCCTTAATTCGACCAACAACCAATCAATAATAGCATTATCACCTTCCTCATCCAATCTGTTTGGATTAATCCTACCAGGCCCAGAAGTATCGTCTTCAATTTCATTTTCTTCGGTGTCCTCATTTACATACTCATCTGCATCCAACAAGGTAGCCTCCGTATTAAAATAGTCAACAATTCCAGCACAATCTTCAGACAATGGAAGGTAACTTACGATGCTCAAAAGATTAAGTGGATTAAAAACAGCTACACATAATTGATCAATGGTAGCATCCCAATTTCCGTTGTTAGTGATTTCACCTTTTTCCAACCAAAGTGCAATTTTATCTCCATGGAAAGAGGCATTACTTGCATTATTAAAATTGCTGTTAATTACTTTAATTTCCGATCCCGAGGCATCAATCGATCCACCACTTGCATTATTAAAACTACCTCCAACTTCTACTGCCATATCAACCATTGTGAATTCAATACCATTTATCAAATCACCACCGACCGTTAAAAAGGAATTTTCAACCCAAATTTCTCCGCTTGAGCTCAGAAAATTCGTACCGATATTTAAAGAGCTATTATGAGCGATTAGCTCAGCATCATTATTTGCAAAATCCAAACTTGAATTTGGTATGTCCAGCGTTCCACTGACCAAATTTATTGACCCTTTTTTTATTTTTATATTTCCATTACTCAATGTAAGCGAACCTCCATTTATATTTAATACAGAGCTGACCTGAAGGGTAAGATTTCCACCGTTCAAAGTAACTGCATGGCCAATATTTATTATTTCGCCATTTACATTTCCGGTAGGTGGAATATTGCCACCTGACCAAGTATTCGGATCATCCCAAATACCATCAGCTAATGTAGTATAACCTGATTCTATTTCAGCAATTTCTTCGCAAGCCCCAAGCACATCGCCATGATTTAAGTGTGCATTTAAAGCAGACTCACTCACTTCAATTGTATGTTGGGCATTTGTTCCCGGTTTATGGCATATGGTCACTTTTTCGACACCGTAATCCTCATTTCCATAAGACTGTTCATTTTCTTTTACATGGGGAAATCCAGGTAATTGTGAATATGGCTCTTGGGTAGGGATCATTTTCTTTTTACGAAGATCATCCCGCATTTCGCCAGCATTACCATTATTAACCATCGCTCCATACAATAAAGCTTTCGCTTTAAAAGCAACCATGGTACAGGTATCGTATCGAATAACCTCACTTATATTTCCACAGTCGTCGGTTGACCGCCAAGCTCTTTCAGTAACATTTAGTCCTGCAAATTGTGCAGGTGTTTCAGTGTATTCAAAAGTTCGTTGAGCATCGCAATTATCTAGAGAAAACAGGTTTTGTCCCATTATCAAGTCAGTAGATTTTCCTGCACAATAGAAATCGTAATTGCCTGGAATACTACCCTCGACAACCATATAGGATACTGACTCTGCCCCATGGCTACCATTTAGGTAATCCCATTCTTGCAATCTCGCTTCAAATGTATGATCCGTAATATTTCTCACACGCACATTCACACCGTCTTCATAGTTATTGGAAACTCCTCCAAATATAATAACCGGTTTTGTGTATTTTCTCTGAATCGGTATCGTCGCCCAAGCATTGGTCAAATTCACTGTACCTGATTCTCCAAAGAATTCCCCATTCCTATCTTTTAAAAGGGCATTTCGTTCTAAAGCAAAATAGCTGATATGCTCAAGGCCATGTTCGGTCTCAGCATCCAATGAAGCTTCTTCCTGAATAAATAGTGAAGCACCTGCGTTACTAATCGTTGGAACTCTCAAATTACAGGCTTCATCATCATTGGAAGATTGTATGGACACAAATAAACTCGGCGGTGCCTCAAATGGAGTCGTAAAAGAATGACTGCTCACTTGATGGTCTACATTGACCCAACGACCCACTTCAAATGGTAAATCGCCCACATTTGCACCAGGCTCAATAGCTATCCATGCAATATCTTCGAAAGTATGCTTTCCATCGTTTGCTTCTTCTTCCGACAGTCTCAGTTCAAATCCTTGTGAATAAGATTGACGGTGCCGTGGAGCAACAGAAGACGATTCATTATTGGAAACTACTGTACTAAAAATCATTGGTGTTCCATTGAATGAAATTGGGAATGGTATATACTTCCAATCATGTGTTACTCTTTTAGCGATTCCAGCCACTACCCTCTTTCCATTTTCCAAAATATATACTTGGAAAAGTTCTGGGGCGATCTGATCAACGACTGTGATGGTTTGTGTTGCTGAGGCAGCATTACCACAAAAATCGCTGGCAGACCAGGTTCTCGTAATGGTATATGTTTCGCATCCACCTACTGAATATACATTTGAGGATTCATTGAAATCCATATAAATGCCGGGGCAATCGTCATAGCCCACAACTGTTGGCGGAGATGGTACAGCATCGTCACAACCTATTGTAATATCAGCAGGGACATTGCTCAAGGTTGGTGCAGTATCGTCACCTAATACAAGCGATACGGTAGCAGTACTACAGCAACCTGAATCGGTATTACAGACTTGATAAATAAAGGTTTCTGTGGCACAGAAAAAGCCAAATGGCGTATAAGTAAATTTACCTGTAAGGTCAATCGTAGCCAATCCATTTGCTGGCGGACTGATGATGCTAAATTCTGGATTTTGTAAATTTCCATCATTATAAGTTACCCTTTCACTAAACATCATACCTGGGCAACTAGTGTAGATGTCATCTGCTAAATGAGGAGCTGCGTTGAGCACACAATCTGGATCGTCACAATCAACCAATCCATCTCCATCATCATCCAAACCATTTGTACAATCCTCTGTACAAACATTGACTGCAACTTCCACCTCATCTCTCGCTGAGCAACCACTGGCAGATGAAACGGTGACTGAATAAGTAGTATTCGAAGCGGGACTCACCCATTGACTTTGGCCACTATGCCCATTGCTCCAGGTGTATGTAATCTGTCCTGAACCGCCATATACGGTAGCTTCTAATAATGTGCTTTCGCCTTCACATAAACTCAAGTCTGTACCCACTGTAACTGTAGGTCCACAATCCAGGTCATCGCAATCTGTTTGTCCGTCCTGGTCATCATCCAGTCCATTGCCACAAATTTCCTGACAGTTAACTGGTGTGATGGTGATCTCATCCGTTGACACACAGCCATTACCGCTTGTAATAGTAACGGAGTAGGTGGTTGGTTCGGTGGGACTGACTGTTTTTGAATTTCCACTTCCCAAATCATTGTTCCAGGAAAAGCTATATGGAGAAACTACACCTGTTACATTTGCAACAAGCGTAACAGACTCACCTTCGCACAAATCCTGATTAGGCCCCAAATCCAAAGCGGGTGCTTGATTAACAACCACTGATATAGATTTAGAATCCGCACATCCATAACTGTCAGTGGCAGTGACATTATAAACAGTATTTGAGGATGGTTGAACGGAATGGGTAGTCCCGTTACCAAGTCCATGATCCCATTTATAGGTGTAGGAACTTGCTGATTTTACAGCTAAAGTTATTGATTCACCTTCGCATATTGTAAAAGAAGATACCACGCTAAAAACAGGTAAATCACGCACCGAAACAACTACCTGATCAACATTTGTACAGCCATTTACATCGCTTGCTGTAACTGAATAAGTGGTCGTTGTGGTAGGCTCAACATCTTCACTCTGACCAGACCCGATGCCATTGTCCCAGGTAAATGTATAAGGACCAACACCACCAGTTGCACTGGCAGCAATGTTGGCATAATCGCCTAAACAGATAGGATCCTGATCGATTGTCGCAGTCAAACCAAGATAATTGGCACAGTCATCGTCTTCACAATCAATGAGGCCGTCATTATCATCATCTATGCCGTTGTCGCAAATTTCTTCATCATGACAATTTGAGCCAGCATCACCCATACCTGTCGGTGCATCTCCATTCGTGGTTAAATAAATATTATCCAATAATGCCCCATCTTCCCGATAGGCAAAATCAATGGTGTTTATTCCTCCGTTAATGTCAAACAAAACAGGCGCATCTGAATTATCAGAATCATGAACTTGCACCCAAGTCCAGCCAGATGAAGCGCCGATATTGTTCCATTTATACCAGGTGCCGCCATTGGCCCGCACCCAAAATGAGTCGTCATTATAGGAAGGTGTATAAACCCTTGCATAAAGTTTATAGGTGTCGTTTAATTCTTCATTAAAAGTAAAACTAACCCTGTTTGCATCGCCATAAGGTGGAGAGGAAGTTGAATTGTATCCGTTTTTCACGGTTACATAGCTTCCATTAGAAGCGGAGGCATCCGAAACCACATTAAAATTAGATCCTACGGTAGCGCAATCTGCCTCAAGATAGATATCGCCGCACTCTTCATCTTCATTATCTACCAAACCGTCTCCATCATCATCTATTCCGTTACCACAAACTTCCTTAGGATATACTTCAATTTGTATATTGTCAAAACCAGTTCTTGTCCCACAATCATCCGTTACTACTAAGGAGATGATACATGTTGTTGTACTGGGTACATTTGGTGCTGTAAAATTCGTATTGGCACTATTGGCGTCTGAAAATGTCCCGCCACAGGAGCTGGACCATTGGTAATTAAAGTTTCCAGATCCGCCTGTTGCTGTACCTGTTAGTGCATAAGTCTCCCCAGTTTCCATGGAAGACGGGATTACTGCAATTGGCTTAATGGCCTTGTTCTCCACTGCCATGAAACTAAAATTAAGGAAAGCTCGCTGCGCAGCTATATTCTCAGGATCATCGTCTTTATCAACTTCGTGTGCAGCCTCATAAACCACATATCCTCTGTCCGTATCACCGAAGGCATACCCAAAAGCCAGTTTTGCTGCTGGACCTTCTGAGAGGCTATATAGATCTGGATGGTCATTATCGTAAACACCGATATGCGTGCTTGGCCGCCAGCCGTTTGTTGGTAAATATATTTGTTCAGCACCTCCCTCTTGTGCTCCATCCATTGTGCCCAAAAATTGCATAATCGGATGGTTGTGATAATCATAGGAATATGGCAAGGTACCGCCATCGTGATCTCCGGACCAAACCGCTGGAAATTCCGCTGGATTGGCTGGATCATTCATTAGGAAGTTCAATCGCTGACTTGAATTATCAGGATTGACGATGTTTTCCATTTCACTCACTGCCTTACATCCAGCCCAGATTGCTCCACCGCATCCACCATTGGCAGGGCTATCGTTCCAAAAAAGCAGCTGATTGTGGTTTTCCCAATCTGGATCAGCATGTGGTATTACAAAGACATCGTTGCAACAATTAAGATTTTCCGGAAGCACCCAATTATAGGCAGATGAAGGTATGCCTGCACGCTGCAAGTAATCTTCAGCCAGTTGACCATTTTGCTGGTCAAGTGTCCAATTCATGGAATATTTTAAGGTCCTTTCTATAGGTGCATAAAAATCAGAAGTCGTAGTAATACCAACCACTCCCGAAGATTCCCAATTTGCTATAACTTGATTGACTATGGTGGAACGCTGCTCTGCGCTTATGATAAAAGGCCCACCTTTATAATCCACTCCATTGTAAGTAAAATCCACCCCATCTTTTCCTTTGCTGGCATTAATTGCCCATTTTACTGGCACTTGTTCGTCGTGCAGTATTTGCCAGATCATTCCGTACGGCAATAAAGCGTTATCAACCGTCTGAGGTTCTACTCCCATATTCACGATATAAGATCCAGCTGGAATCAGCTCTAAATCATTATTGTAACAATCAGGGTCGACATCATCAATGAGGCCATTTGCGTTGTCGTCTATTCCGTTACCACAGATTTCTGGAATGTCCAGATAACAAGAAAAACTTGCCTCCCAGCCATCTTCTTTATCACCTGCATTTGAATAAAACCTTACGGTAAGGCAGGTACCACTGGATTCTATCATTCCAGGTGAATCCTGATCGGTGAATGGGCTTCCTGTGATTTGCGGAGATGCAGTACTTGAACCGTCATGTATGTACATGAAGTCTTTGTCATTTTTCAGTTTAAATGCTGAAAACCATAATCTCATCACCCCGCCATTATCGGAGCAAAATGTTACCGTATAATCTTGGTCGTATCCATAGTCGGAAGAAGCCCCGCCGTCATCATAGAAGTTACCTGAACACGTTGTTATGGTGCTTCCATTCAATGAAGAATTGAGCAGGTAGGTTTGAGCTATTCCTTCGGTTGGAATAAACAAGATGAGCATCAGCAACATCGAGGCTAACAGTATTTTAAAAATGCTGCCTGAATAGGGTGATTCTACCGTTTTAGAAAAAGATAGAGGGGAGGCTGCCTCAACGTGAGTAGTGATGTTCCAATTGCGCATGATATATGTTTGTTCTATAGTACTGTTAGTATTGCTTGTCCCCATGATTAAAATGTTTCAAAGTGTTTGTAAGAATTGCCAAAAACAATAATAGGCCAGCATTGCAACTGCAATGAGCCATGGATAGTGTTTCTAATTTAATCTGAAATTTCTGAGTGAGACAAACTTAAGGGAGGGATAATCAATGTGTTATGTCAAAAATCAATCCAAAAAATGGAGGGGTGTGAAATGTAGTGCGAATCCCCAGATTCGCTAAACAGCATCAAAAAAACATGAGTCATCCCGAATTTTTACAAAATAAATTGCGGGTTGGGAATGACAAAACAGGAGGGTGCGGGTGACGGCATAGTGGGAGAGCAATTGTTTTGTCTTGATTTTTGATTACTTTTTATCAAGAAAAAGTAATAATCGGCAGACAATCAATTTGTTATACTTTTGCTTTTTTCCTTGATGAAAAAAGCAACAAAAAAATCATCCCGATAACTATACGGCTTTTGCACCGGGGAAAAACCCTTTACCAGGGCGGATCATTCGGTTTTGATTCTGGGTTTTCCGGCAAAAGCCCGCCATGTTCTTTGACATTTCAGGATAACCAAATCCGCTTTCCGGGCAGTTCTTCACTGCGGGGAATCCCAGGGGGTCCCAGCGATGTGCGCCTCCGCACCTATGCATAGGCCATGTTCGGGGCGAGGGACTGGAACACTTTTTCAAGTGGCTGCCCTTGTTGCACCATCAAGAAGATGTGCTCGATGAGCAGCATAAGCCCCTCCGCCTTCATCAGCCTCCGCAAGAAAGGCAGCGTGCCGTCCGTCCCCGTTTGGAGCCGCTGTTGAATACTCGACAGTAGGTCTTGGTCGTGGACCGTACATTTGAGCATGGAATAGGCGACGACCACAAAGGCGACATACGTTTGTATGGCCTTTTCGTGCCGCACCTGGTACCCTTCCAGCCCTTCGGCCTTGCCCTCCTGGTGATAGGTCTCAACGGGCCACCTGTGCCGGCGGATGCGCAGGATGCCACTGGGGTGCCAACTCAAGCGGTTGGTAACCGTGAAACTCGGCCGGTCCGAAAGGTCCTCCCGCAGGAAGGAGATGACCAGCCGCTGTTTTTTGTCGAAGCCCCTTACGCGGTGGTTGGCAAAATATGCGTACCGCACCTGCTTTTCCCCTTTGTAAGCGAAGCCTGTTTTTTGGATGTTTTTGCCCGGCACCGGCCCGGTGCGCCCTTCCCGCAGCTTGGCCACGAGCTCTTTCAGCGGCACCTCCGCGCCGCTGTCCCTGTCGGTGACGTACTGGTCTTCCCGCAGGGCGCCCACGTAGTCGAGGCCGAGCTCCCCGGATATGGCCCCGCAAAGTTCGGCGGAGGTGAAGCCGGTATCAAGGGCGACGGGAAAGCCCCGTCCGGGGTACTGGGCGCAAAAGCCCCGCAACAGTTCCAGGGCGATGTGGTTTTTGGTCTTGTATATGCCGACGACCCCCGGGTGAACCTTCCGTCCGTCCTTGTAGCGGGAACGGATGTAGTTGCGCCATTTTTGGGGCTCGGTGTGCCTCTTGGCCCATTTGTCCGCATTGATGGTGAGGCCCTGCCCCTTGAGGTACCCGGCAACGGCCTCCCAATCGGGCGGGTCCCAAAGGCGCCACAGGACGGGGTAGTCGGTCCTGTCATCGCTGTAGTGCAGCGTGACCAGGTCGTGCGCCCAACGGTAGCACTTGTGGACATAGTCGTAATGGTAGTAAATGTTGTCGAAGTGCCTGCCGTAGTGCTTGAGCAGGCTGCTGTCCACACCGAGCACCCCATTTTCCTTGAAGCACGTGCCGGGGTTCGCCTGCAGCAACCCCATCCGGGCCCGGTTGACCTCCGCCAGGCAAAAGTTCTGGCGGTTGAAGAACTTGTTGAAACTGGCCTGGTGCCGGGGGGAGTTTACAAACATCCGGTTGATGGCCTCCAGTGTCTTGTTGTCGCTGACGATATAGCCGGATATGGCCTTCTTGAAATGTTCATACCCCCCTGGGCTGAAACAGTGCTCAAAGAAAGGGGCGTACTTCTTTACTATGCTTGGGAAGTCGACCAATAGCATCATGTTGTGTGTTTTGGGGCAAAAGATAGCGGTTTTCCCTTTTGAACCGAAACGGTTATCCTGAAATGTCAATGAACTGTGGGTTTTTTGGCCGAATACGGTGCAAAAGCCGTATAACTATCGGGAGTATTTGTTTTGGCTAAAAACGGGATTTGCCTCCCGCTCGCAATCAGAGCCGCTCTCCCGATATTCATCGGGATCGCTCGCTGATCGCTCCTATCCTAACCCTCCAATCCCATTTTCTTAACACCAAAACAAATAAGGCCGTAACAAAAGTATCAGAATATCAATTAATTATGAATAAATCCCGAATTTTTTAAGAATCAAAAATTCGGGATGACTCATGTTTCAAATCAAGGCAACATTGCCTGTACGATGAAATTGCTCAGATTGCCCGAATTCAGGGGATGCGGCAATAAGGTGTTATACAGTACTACCGCCCTATCATTGTTTGGTCCCTGATAAATGGCCATGCCGTCCATGTTCACATCCTCTTTATAATATCCATTTGTTATAAAGTTAGCGAGATGACTTGTATTATCAGACTGTGACAATACAAAGGAAAACAGCATAAATATGTCATTGTCTGGCCCTTGATAAATGACCATTCTATCCTCATTCATATCCCCAACCCACATGGCTCGTTTATCATTGCCAATGTTCCTAAGCGCATAATCATTTCCAAACAAGGCCATATTTACATCGGTAAAATCTAAGTCAGGAATATCGTTGGTAACCAAATAATGACTGAGTTCAGAAATTACACCAAGGTGGTTTCTATGTTTTACGCTGATAAAATAATCATCTTCTAAAACCAATGGGAAATAAAGGACAGAATCTCCTTCAGCAGATATGATGTCACCATCGCTTTGCAAAAGCGCCGATCTTGTTGCTAATATTTCTTTAGGATCGGATTTGCTTCTCAGTTCTACAAATACCCAATCTACGATGGCATCTTCTCCAGAAATATCCAACATGTCTTGGGTTGTTATTTCACCTCCTCCATCACCAAAGTGAGTAAACCCACCGTAACCAGAATAAGGCTCTTCAAGTGGAAGATATCCTTTTGTCCTTAAATCATCCCGCATAAAACCACTGTTATTGTTGATGTAAGCTCCGTTCAATAAAATTCGAAGCTTGGCCGCCGCCCTTGCACAAGTATCCACCCTTTCTATAGTAGTAGTGTTTCCGCAATCATCAATAGCCGTCCAGGACCTGAAAACGAGCATGCCATTGTGATCAAAAGAAGTGGAATCGCTACTGATGAATATAAGTTGTTCATCACAATTGTCTGTAGCAAAAAGGTCTTCTCCCATAACCAATGGAACGGTATTGTTCCCACAGTAAAATGCATTGCCATCTGGAATACTTCCTTCCATAACGATATAGGATAGGTTTTCAAATGCATGGTATCCATCCAAATAGTCCCATTCCTGTATACGAACTTCAAAACTATTTTCAGTGACATTTCTGACTCTAATAGTTGAAGGATGACTGCCGTTGATGGTTAACCCACCGAAGATTACAATTGGTTTATTATATGAATTAAGCAGATTGACCGTTACCCAATTATGCTGAATATTAATCGATCCAGCTTCACCCATAGTATTATTTACAGCATCTGTTAAGAGGCCATTGTCACAAGCGATATAACCTAAATCTTCATTTCCATGAATATTATCGCTGTCAAATGAAATTTCCTCTTGCAGTGAAAGTGAAACAGAATTCTGGGTAAGATTTCGATACCTAAGTGTTATTGGGTCTTCTTCAGCATACGTCTGAACCGTTCCTAAAAAGGCCGGGACATTATCATAAGTATGTTGGAATGCAAGGTTTGTTTGGGCACTACTGGTATTGTTCAAGCGAACTGCTTCTAAGCTTTCGTCATCCAGTTCACCCGGTTGGAATGCCATCCAAGAAACATCCTCGCCAAGACGAACATCATCTGCATCTTCCTCTTCCTGTAGCCTCATTTCAAATCCCTGTTTGGAAACATTCCGAAGTCTTACAGAAACAGCAGCGGCTTCATTTTCAGTCACTGTTTGTGCAAATACCAATGGTACCGTATTAAATGTAATTGGGAATTCCACATAACGCCATTGGTTGGTAGAATTCTTGGCGATTCCTCCAGCTACTTTTTTGCCATTTGATAAAGTGTAAACCCTGAAAATTTCTGGTTCTAAAACATCCTGAACAGTAACTACTTGCGAGGCAGTTGATTTATTGCCACATAAATCTGTAGCCTCCCAAGTCCTTGTCAATGTGTAAGTTTTGCAGGTATTCCCAGCTTGTTGGGTTGAAGTTTGAGAATAGGAAATATAGATGCCGGGACAAACATCAATCGCATATACCAAATTTGGAATTGGCGGAATGGATTCGTCACATCCGATGGTGATGTCGGCAGGTACATTTTTCAATTCAGGTGGTAGGTTGTCTCCAATATTGAGGAAAACACTTGCCGTATCACAACATCCTGTTACTTGATTGCAGACCTGATAGATGAAGCTGTCCTTGCCACATGCAAAGTTATTTGGTGAGTAAACAAATACTCCTTGATAGTTGATCGTCACAGTCCCTTTTTCAGGAGAATCATAAATGCTGAACGAAGGATTTTGTAAATTTTCATCATTAAAGATTACTTGCTCGATAAAATCCTGGCCTGGGCAAGTCAAATAGGAATCCCACATTGGGCGAGGTTGGCCAATTTCCTGACAATCGGGATCATCACAGTCTATCAGCCCATCGCCATCGTTATCAAAGCCATCCGTGCAATCTTCAGGACATAACACAACTGTGACTGTCAAAGAATCATAGGCGATGCAGCCAGAAGCACTCAACACCATAACCCGATAGGTAGTGTTTATAATTGGCGAAACCTCATGCGTCTGGCCAACTCCAAGTCCATTGTCCCAGACAAATGTATATGGCGTAACTCCACCGGTTGCTGTTGCAGTAATTGTTGTGCTTGTTCCTAAACAAATGGAAAGATTTGAGCTGGTGTTGACGGTAGGCGCACAATCAGGATCTTCACAATCGATCAGTCCGTCTTCATCATCATCCAATCCATTATCACATATCTCAGGGCAAACCGTTACCGTTTTGGTCACGAAGTTGGAATATTTCCAGGCGCCACAAGCAAACCTTCTGGCCGCTCGGCGGAAGAACATGGTTTGTGTAATAACTGGCGGATCGTAATTAATTCCTGATGCCCCTGAAACATCCAGCCAGGATAGGCCACCATTTGGACTATACTGCCACTTGTATTCATAATCACCTCCAATGCCGCCAGCAGGTAAGGTCAGCGACACAATCTCCGTTGGATCATATTCACCACATTGCGTTTCGTTCCCACCAATTAATCCACCATTTGTGAAATTGGTACAGTCGGGGTCATCACAATCGATCAAGCCATCTCCATCATCATCGATACCGTTTGAACAATCTTCATTTATAATAATAATGGTAACCAAACCGGTATCGCAAAGTGCAGTTGAATCACAAATGATATATTCAAATTGATCAGTACCTGCATATCCACTTGCAGGAGTATAAGTTATTTGTCCGTTGGAAGAATTAATATTGATAGAGCCATGTGACGGCTGCAATAAACCAGCAGTTGTAATAACGCTGCCAATATTCAGGTTTCCATTCAGGTCATAATCGTTTACAGGTACATCTACTAACACAGCCATGCCTACCCCTGTCGAATCCAGGTCATCCACAGCTACTGGAGGTATTTCAACTGGTAGTGTTTCGGTGTCCTGAGCTGGGGGAACTGGGTCACCGTTTTCATCTATGGCATAATCCACCCTCGCTTTATTGACGATTGGATTACAATTACCTGTTATTACAAACCTTGTTGTGATGGAGGTGGAATTTCCAACAGCCAATGTTCCAAGGTCGCCCCAAACAACGGCTCCACCACCAGCACCATCCTCAGCTGGAATTGCATCAACAAACTGGATACAATTATTACTGAATTCATCCGCCAATGGGAGTACTGCAATATCCGTTGAACCTGTATTTGTAATGTCTATTAGAAACGTAATTGTATCTCCTTCCAGATAAAAAGGAGCAATCGGATCAATAACATCTTTATCAATGCTCAATAATGGATTGGTAATAATAACATCATCATTAACGGGTCCTGCTGCTACTGCTTGCGCATTCACATCAGTGCCAGAAACAGAAGCAGTTGAAATTGCAGGATCGCTTGGAGCAGCGCCAGTGAAATAGGTTTCAATCGTAAAGCTTTGGCCAACAGGAATCGTGGTTACTATTTCCCATTCCAAGCTTCCAAAACCGATTGTTCCAGGTGTAAGAGAAGTGCCTGCGTAATTCAATTGGCTTGCATCGAACGTGTTTTGCAATTGCAAATAATTCAGTGCAGTCGGGCCGGTATTGGTCACAGTAATATCGAATTGGATAGCTTCTCCAACCAGCGCAACACCATCGGCTGGCTTTATCAATTTTATGGAAATATCTACATCAGGCGATACCGAATTGATTAATGCTGTAGCTGAACATTCATCCAAATCAATATCAGGATCAACATAAGTCAATTCAATTTGGCTACCCATTGGAGCATATAGTGAATTGTCATTGTCGGATCCTGCCGCTGTGCTGCTGGAATTAATACAATATTCAAAAACACCCGTATTCGTGCCTGTTTCAGAAAGAGTAACCGTTTCCGAATCACCAGCAGAGGTAGTTGCAATAGCTGATATGGTTTCAACCAAACCTCCGTTTTCATCTTCATCATTATCGATAACGACTAAACAAATGACGTCATCAGGATCAAAAGAAGATGTTTCATCTTGTCCATTTGTAAAATAAACCTGACAAGGCGATCCCAAATCAGCATGTTGAATTTCTATTTCTGTATGCGCATCGTCTGTAATTCCTTCATAACCCTCATGTGCAACAACATCAATATCATATACGCCTTGCTCGGCGCCTGTTATCCATTCAAATTCATAGATTTTGTTGCAGCCAACTTCACCCACAACATTGTCGTCATAAAAGGTTGTATCCAATAAAATAAGTCCACTTGGCGATGTGATTACCATGTCCAGACTAGTAATATCTTCAGGTCCAAATGGATCACTCACTGTTGTTCTTATATACACCGTTTCGCCATTTTCAGCACCGCTTTTCTGTGTTCCAGCAGAATAGGCATCGTCATAAACTGCCAATTCCTCTACCTCAATAATTGTTTGAGTTGGCAAATCAATTTTGGAAGGTTTTAAATTGCTATCAAATTCAATATCGAAACTATAGCCTGTTCCATTTTGGGTAATTTCCAAGCTCACTTTTTCACCAGCAGGTAAGGTGTATCCACTTGAAAGTATGGAAGACCAAATCATGGTTTCATCAGCACTACTGTAAACAGGATTGTTTAATGTAGCAAATGTGGTTGTCCCATGTTTCAACACTGCTGTCACATCGGGATTTTCAGGAATGTCTGCACCACTTCCAGTAGTATATTCGACCGTTAATCTTGGGCAAAGTGAAGAACTGGTTTCTCTTGATCTTGCAGCTCGGTGCCCTGATCCTGTAATAATAAAAACCATTGAATTCCCTTCATTCCACCCTGAGCGATCGACTATTTCCTGAACAACACTTGACAAGTCTGGTGAATCATAATCCTGACCGGAGCTCCAACTTGAAGGTGACCAAGATGAACTAGCAGAGGTCTTTGTCCGACTAGAAACATTATAATATGAATTAGTAAATGTTCCAGGATTATCGGCATCTTGACCATGAATAGTTAGGTTGGTTGTTCCATAATTATTCATTGGTGAATCAGCAGACGTACCGTTGAATGTTAAAAAAGCATTGGTAATGGTTGCTCCTTGAGGAATATCCATATCCTGAAACCTCAGTCCTATTTTTTGGTTGCCTCCCGGTGGAGATTGATTGTCTTCAACAAGTTCCAAATCCGAGCTTCCATGATACATATATCCATTCCCTCCATAATCACCATCTGGGCCCTCTTCTTCGGCATCATCTGAATTTGAAACGATGATCCCATATTCAGTAGAAGTAATACCAGTAAAGCTTTTTCCTTTAACAAAAGCTGTTACCTGGAGCACTCCACCTGCTGGCATACTGAGATCAGTACACATCGGAGTAATCTGATTGAATGTAACTGTGTTGTCAATTCCAATAGAACATGTATAACTAATCTCAACATTATCGATAGTATAATATTCGGATGGACCAGCACTTACGTCCACCCTAAATCTAATTCTGGTATTAGATGAAATATATTGCGAAATATCAATTTCATCCGAGGTTGTAACTTGATCAAAATATTGTTTAAGCAGATACCAATTAGTTCCACCATTATCTGAAATTTCAATTCTAATATCATCCGAATCTTCCAAATTGGAACCTGAGCTTGAAATATCATAAGTTAGCGTGGCTTCCGTTGCTCCGGTCAAGTCAAGTTCCCGATAAATGTATTCGTCATAATCTTCCGTAAATAGCCTTAGTTTATTGCTAATGATTTGAATATACCCAGATGACGGATTATCTGATTCCCCTACTTCGTTCCAGGCAGCTGACCAGTTTTCAGTACCATCATTATTTGAGTAAGAAACAGAATTAAAGCCATCTGCAATGGTACAATCATCTGTTGCTTCTGTACCAATACCCACAACATTCATGGTTGTATCGTTTGTAGCAACAGGGTCAATCCTATCAAGACCCAATCCAGCTCCAGAAAAATAAAGAGGTTTGGATGCTGTGGTTAAAATGAAATTGGCCACATCAGAACATGCTTCCCCATAATTGGGATCGTTGAAGGATGATGTAATCGTGTGTGTTCCTTGCGCAAACAAAATCCCATCTTCTACAAGACCTCCCTCGGCAGTTGAAGAAATGATACATCCCTGAAATATCCCTGTATTGGCGCCAGTCTCAATTATGATAAAAGTTTCCCGATCATCGAAGTCTTCATTATGGACGGTGATTTCAAAGAAATCAACCAATGATTGGCTTTCATTCAAATCATTATCTTCAATATGTACACAAACAGTACTATTCTCCGCATAAGTATTTACCGAAAATCCATCTTCATCAGTAAAGATCAAACTACAATTATCCGTTGTGGATGTATAAGGCACTACAGGAATCACCACCTCGCTTTGCATGGTTTTACACGGTAGCTCAACCAATGCAGAAAACTGATTGACTATTTCATCAAAAGCAGGTGGCTGGGCATTTACTGTGGTACTGAAAGAAATTACATAGGTCGTATTGATTGGAATACTCGAAATATAATAGCCGAGCTCATCCGCCGGAAATGGCGTACCACTTCCATTATCTGATAATAGATTATTGTTGAAATAGGTTGTATTGGGAATATAGGTTACCTCAGATGGCAATTGATCCAATATGGTCAATCCTTCAACTGGTGAGTTCCCTGAATTTTGAAGATTCAAGAAAAAGGTGATTTCGTCTCCTGGATCAACCAAACCATCCCCATTCAAATCAGCTGTGTGCTGATATTCTTTCCAGCTATGTACTTTTCGAATTGGAGGTACTGTCGTCCCAAAATCAAGATATGGGTTGCCCGGTGCGGCAGTGAGTGGATCTTGTCCCCAAGCTACAGAGATCAAAGCACCATCCAAAGTGTATAAATACATGCCTGTCTGGTCATTATCCGTGTTGTCAAATACACGTTTTGACTCGTAGGCAGTCAGGTTGTAATCTGCGTCATACCGATTTCCGACAGGATCAATTTTCGATCCTGTGTTTGGGTCTCCATCATAATCAACATACAATAATGTAGGTTCGCTTGCTATGACCCAAGCTGGGCTTCCATTTCCGCTATAGTCTGCATTTCCAGGCCCCCAGCCAATCGTTGCAGAAACCGTTAAATAATTGGCTGGCAACAAATTGTACCCCCAATCGTGAGCATCATGATCGCCGCTGTCGCTATCAATTGTGCTAACGGCATAAAATATATCTGACGATGAATTAGTATAAAAATGAGCTCCAGAATGCATCGGCATTACGAAACGATATACTCCTTTTGAACTGATATTAAAAGTGCCAGTGCCAGATTTAGTGGCATAGTTCACTGTAATTGAACTATTATTTGGGTTGTATAAAAATACATGCGCTGGATCACTATTGACAGTTGTACCGACTGGGGCAAAATAGCTATTGTACCATTTTTCCATTGGGAATAAAGTGAACCAGCGATTTTCATACAATCCACCATAATCACCCGTAATTAGGTGGACCTGAACCGGGTAAGATGATGTAATTCTCATGCCTGTATTTACCCCACCATCAAACTGATATGTTTCACCCTCGCCTAATAGTTCTGTAAAATCTGTCGTTCCATCTCCATCTGTATCAAAATAAACAATAGTATTATCAGCTTGCGACATGACCAAAGCAGAGGTATATTCGAACATTTCATTGGAAGAAATGTCTTCTCCGATTGGAATTTCATATTCTTTCCCAAAAGCATTAATATCAAGGATATCCACTGCACCCGACAGGACAGGGCCAGGTGTTGGTGCCCAGGCTGCCCTAGACAATGCCAACTGGTGACTTACTACAATTTTGTCCCTACCGTCATATCTGATTTGGCTCGGATTTCTTGGCAAGTTGACGCTATTGTCCAAACCGATTACATCTCCGGTATTCAATAGATCGGAAGAAAATCCAGGTGGTTTTCCGTTTGAATTTACATTATCGCCCCAAACTTCGGTTGTACTTTGGGTAGGGTTAAATATGTCTGTTTCATATCCATCTTCCCAATGATCGTAATAAAGCAAAGTGCCATCTTCCGTTGTGACCATTGAAATAATGGTTCGAATGCTACTGCTTATACTTCTATCGACATAATCCGTGAACTGCTTAAAAGAGCTTCTGATATTCTGCTCTGGCAGGGGAATATAATAAGTTTCATACGCTGCATTCAAAGCATGAAATACTGTGTAAAATCCAGTTGTTGAGCAAGAGTTGGCATCAGAAACGGTCACTCCATAGACACCAGCGGTTAGACTATTTATGTCTTCCGTCGTTTCTCCATTAGTCCAAGCAAATGAATAAGGTTGCACTCCACCTGTGACTGATAAATTGATTGAACCAGCTGCATCTCCATAACAATTCGAATGCTCGATCTCTGCACCAATTGAAATTTGATAACCATCAGAAACATCAAATGAAGCAGTTGCTGAACAACCATAGGTATCAGATACTGTAACCAAATAAGTGCCTGCAAAAAGTTGATTTATATCCGCTGATGTTTCACCTGTAGACCATGTATAGGAATATGGATTCTTCCCTCCAGTAGTTGTTGTATTGATCGAACCATCATTTCCAGCATAGCATATTGGTGATAAAGGAAAACCAGTAATCGTCAGCCTGCAATCAGGATCATTACAATCAATAAGGCCATCACCGTCATCGTCAATACCATTGGTACAAATTTCAGAACATACTCCAATAGTAACAGTCACAGAATCAGATGAGGAGCAGCCCTGTGCATTGGTTATTGTTACGCTGTACACCGTTGTGGCAGTAGGACTTACTACCACAGAAGTTGAGCTACCTAGGCCATGTGACCAAGCATAAGTAAAAGAGCCATTTCCCGAAATTAAATTAGCGGTTAAGGTCACATCTTCACCACTGCATGATGCTACATTTTCGCCTGCATCAACTATACCAGCACAGTCATCATCCTCACAATCGAATAGACCATCTCCATCTTCATCGATTCCACTATCGCATACTTCATCATCAGGAGCACAGCCGCAATCACAGTTATCAAAATACCAAGAGATATTGGTGCATTCTTCAGGCTGAAATAAGAGATAAGCAGGAACGCCATTAGCTCCTGAAACACAATGGTGCGTAATGTCTGCTGTCCAAAAGCCAGCATTGACGACGCTTCCATTTTGAACCCATAATTTCAAATTAGAACCGTCAATTGAGGCTAACAGGTTATTTTGTAGATCCCCCTTTTCTATATTCAATTCAGTGTCTTCAAAATATATTTGGGAATAAACGGAGTTTAAGAAAGAACCCGTTGGTTCAGTAGCAACTGTGGCACAAACATTCCTCAAACTATCTTTTGAAGAATTGATATAGGCATCCGCAACTGTCAGGCACACATTTTCAAGCACCCTATTTCCATTGGCATTTTCAAACGAACCACCAATGTCCACAGCACTATTTGCTATGTTCAATTTTGGTTTGTTTCCAGTAAGAATCACATCATAACCTGACCAGGTTATCAGGTAGGAATTGGTGATATTAACTGTGGTTCCATTAATGGTCAAACCCCCAGCTTTCATTTCAAGCCCACCATTTGTTACCCAAAGCTTTGAACCATTTTGCAGATTAATTGCATCTCCATTTAAGATGACTTCATGTTCTATACTAATTGTTACACCTTGAATATTTCCTGTTGGAGGAGGAACACCACCAAGCCATGTATTGGCATTGGTCCAGTTTCCGTCTTTAATCGTACGGTATTGCGCTGAGACAGCTGCAATAGGAATTGGTGTACAATCAGGATCTTTGCAATCTGTCAATCCATCACCATCATCATCTATTTCATTATAACAGTTTTCAACACCACTACAATTTGATGTGGCTTGTACCAAAGCAAGGTCGAAGTAGTATTTACCCAATAAGGTGAGATGTTTGACTGGATCAAATACACTATTAGTTGGTACAGGTAAAACCCCTGCATTTTCGGCATTCGCATAAACGCCTTCCATACGGTATCCTAAATAAACTCGCTTTCCGTGATCAGCAGCAACACCTGGCATATTATCCAATACATCGAATCCAAACATGACTCCGCCAGTGCCTGCATTGTATCCTCCAGCCTCAGCCCATAGGTCAACTGAAGCAATTGGCAAGTAATCGCCATGGGTTATTGTTTCGATATTATTGGGATAAATATTGTTGAATTTGTACAAGGCCCGTTGGGTCGAATTGTCTATAAATGCGTAATCCTGAAGAAGGTAAAATCCTTCTTCCTCTGTCATACCGAAATCATTCAACAATTTATAATTAGAATTGAGCACTACTTGTGGCGCATCCCTTAAAGTGTTAATCAAGTCATTGCTCACTTGTTGTTGTGTGGTGGCAGAAACTATGATCAGATCGTAGTCACTAAAAAGAATACTAACTGGTGTTGATGGAGCATTTGGATCATATAGCCCAAGCCCTGATGCATCTGGTTTTGCTAAAACATGCATAAAGACACTGACTCCGTTTAAGTTATCCAAATAGTTTATCCAACCTTGATCCCAGGCGTCGCCATCGCCAGGCAAGTAATTTCCGCTGATATACAAAATATTGCAGACCAACTCATCAGATGAGCAACTTTCTGGGGCACTATATGTGGCGGTTGATTCACATAGGTCATCATTCACATACCACGATGCAGTTATTGGGTTATTTGTACTTCCATCAGCAGGAATATTGAACGTAACTAACTGAGGTGGAGCAAGGTAATCCACTTGAATATATTCGCTTTTACCAGCAATACTGACGACCAGCAAATCACCAGGTGGAGCATAATCCCAATCTACATCAATTTCTAAAGTAGCTACGTCAGCAAATGGGTGATTAATACAGCTGCTGACCGTAATATTTGAAATTCCAATCCAATTGCAATCTTCATCCTCGCAATCTATTAATCCGTCGAAATCATCATCCACGCCATTGTTACAAATTTCCTGACAAGGGTTGTGTGGTACTTGCACTGCCGCTGCACTTACCAATCGCTCGCAACCAGTGTCTTTGTTCCTCACAACAGCATTATATGTTCCGGGTGATAATCCTGAAAATATGTTGCTGTTTTGAAATGTTGATCCATTATTGATACTGAATTCTAAATCGTCTTCAGCAGTGTTAAAGGTGATGGTGCCATCATTGGCTATACAATTTGCATCAGTTGTATTTACTGAAATTGAATCCGGATAAATTGGCCCAGCGAATTTCATCCCGTAGGAACCACCCGATTTTCCATGGGTCAATTCCATGGTGATGGAAGTCAAATCTTTGGCTGTTAAATATGCAATTGCTGTATTTGTTGCAGATGGTCCATTAAAGTAATAGGACTTATTTGAACTGCTGTAAGTAGGTTGGCTGTGAGGAAATTCTGGCGGATCATACCCAAAATCATATGGTGGAGTGTTCAACCACGAATCATTATTTCCAGAAGGTACCGTTGCCGTAAGTAATACCGATTCGCCATTCAAAGCAATCCCATCAATATCCACAAATCCAATCATTGTTCCTGCTGGCAGGAAACCATTTACCATGGTAGTGAAGTCATAAGTGACTACCCAATTATGACCACCAGGATCACTGCCGCTATTATAAGTGAAATGCCCTCGACCATAAACATCATATATTCGTCCCGATTCATTCGGTACATCTCCCGGATTAAAATCCGAAAATTCAGTTACTCTGTCTCCGACAAACTGGTATGCATTTGATACTGTATTTGCATCAGTCATTTCATAATGCATCGTTCCAGTTCCCAGCCAATTGGTATCAAGAGAATACCCTGTGGGTATAAAAGAATGGTCAAAAGAAAAGTCAAAGCTGTCAGCTCCTGTAGGAAATTCAAAATAATATCCGCCAGTATACGTGCTGGTTGGGAAAGGTGTGTTATCCGCACCTGTTAACAACATGGCAGAGAATGGATATTCGTTGACCAGTGTAATGGATATGTTTGCAGTAGCTGTACACCCATTAGCATCCGTGACTGTTACATTGTAAGTGCCTACGCCCAATCCGTTTAAATCTTCAGGATCATCATTGTCGCCTGTTCCATCATTGTCCCAATCAAAGAAATATGGAGCCTCTCCACCATTCACGGTAATGTCAACTGAACCGTCATTATTCCCTACACAGTTTACTCTTTCAATTGTTTTATTAATTGTAAATGTGCAATCTGAGTCATCACAATCAACTAATCCATCTCCATCATCATCAATTCCATTATCACAAATTTCTGGAGAGATGCACTGTCTTACGTTTAATTCTGCAATTGATGTAAAAGGGTTTCCATTCACTTCAGATGTAGCTACCAACCGAATATATTGGCCGATTTGAGGGCTGGCTAAAGCAACCTCCATTTCCGTTGTATTATTTGTCCAAGCACCTGAAGCCAAAGCGCTCCCCCAAGATACACCATCAGTACTAATATAAAATGCATAATTGGCTATTCTACCATTTGATGAATTCTGTCGAGGTAAATAATCGAATCCAGAAATATTATAAGAATCTCCAAGATTTATTTGGATTTCATGAGGTAACGGCGCATTGCCATTATACCATTCTGTATGCCAAATGGTAGAACTTACGCCGTCAAATGCATTGGTCGCCGCGCCGTCCTCACCGACCAGTTCTTCACTATCAACATAATGCAAAGACCAGCCAGATTGTGGAATATCACTTGTTAAATCACAATCTAACACAAAAGGGTAAAGCCATTCGGAGGCTCCCGACTTGATACTTTCTATTTGGGCGACATTTGACATTTTCCATTTCTTCAATATTTTTTCTCCAAAACTTTCACCGGAAGCAACGTTGAGAAATATTAAAGTAGAAAAGGTCAATGAGATTAATCTGAATAAATGTTTTCTCATTGTTTTTGCAATTCACTATTGGGTACAGAATGTAAGGGAGGAATCACTGACAAGTTGATCTTATTTAAAATGAGAGGAGGAATGGGAGATGATACAACTTGCCCAAGGGGGAAGGTCAAACTGTAGAAAGGCTAAAATTATTCCAAAAACACAGCCCCAGCTTGTCATGCAAACTGGGGCTGTGTTAAAAAACCAGATTATGTTTTTTTAATGTTAGGAAGTTGCTCTTCCCGCTTATCTTCTTATTTGCACATAACCACTTAATGGTTTATCTCCATTTCCTAAATCAATCATATAGAAGTAGGTTCCGTCTGGCAAATCCCTGCCTTCCCATACGCCATTCCAGTTGTTTTGGTAGTTTGTAGCCTCAAAAACCAGATTGCCCCAACGGTTATACACATAGACAATATGGCTTGGGTAATTCTGTAGCCCTTTGATCCTAAAAAAGTCATTGCGATTATCACTGTTGGGTGAGAACGCATTGAAAATTTGCAGGTTTTCACATGTCACAAAAACTGTCACTTGGGCAGTATCGCACCCAAAGGAATTACATATAGCATACTCAAAAATGTCTGGAACATCATCGTCGCAATAACCTTGATCGGGTACATAATTGATTGACCCATTCGGCAGAAAAGCGACTTGGCCATTTGCAGGAGGAGATACTATGTAGAAATCTGTCAAACTGCCAAACTGGTCATTTTGCATCACATCGATCAGTGTAACCTGACCTTCCCCAGCAATAATTTCATCATTTACCGCTATAATCGTGGTGTCAGTGTTATCGGGTAAAGCGGTTACAATTAAAATGGTTGTATCACAAATATTTAGATCATCACAAATGACAATACAAGCCGTATCTATTCCTTCTGCAATACCTGAGAATTGAATTGTTGTTCCTACAATTTCAAATGCTACATTCGTCCCACTTGCATCTTCACAGATATTTACAACACTATTTACGTTTCCGATTAATTCTGACAAATTCAACTCATAAGAATCGGCTGCACCAACCATAACCGTATCATCTACAACATCAACACTTACACAGGCTACTTCTGCAATAACTGTTTCGGCGCAGCCATTAGAAACATCTGTAACCGTCAATGTTGAAAAGCCAACTGGAAATTCCAAACCATATTGAACAGGTGTAAGGTCAACTTGTATTTCAATCGTGTCAATAATGCCAGTAACTGTCTGCTCGACTATTATTTGACCATAATCATTGCCGCCTGTCCCACCAGTTATGAGAATGTCTCCAGGTGGTACAATATCTACCGTCCAATTTGGGTTCGAATCCCAAATATTCATTGAATCGGCAAGCTCATCTGCATTATTAAACTGACCTGTAAATAGTACTCCATTTATCGTCCATTCCAGTATTTCATAAGGCCCGACAAGGCCTTGATTTGGCAGGTCAGAGTACACCAGAGTAAAGGAGCTGTCAAATCCGCAAGCAATCAATTCGTTTGAAACATCTACTCCATTTAGGTCAAAAACCAAATTCACAAATTGGTCTGCATCCATTGGTAGGCAAACCAGTGTTGAATCATTTTCACATGAAGTAATAGCGAACAGTTCATCATTCGGGAAGAAGTCGGGGCAAATAATACAGTCGATATTTACTAAAAATGTATCGGCACAACCTTTTACTGTATCTGCAAATATGAGCACATGCATTCCCGTATCTAACTCAACGCCAACAAATTGGGCGTCAGATGAACAAGCTCCAATTTGTGAAGGAGAAACCCCATTGTCAGTCACCATGAAATTTGTCAAATCAGCAAAAGGCACTTCAACACAGAACTCCAATGGTTCGTCGCACTCAATCGTTGCCATGTTCAAATCGGATATTGCCCCAAAGCCACAACCGCTATTTGTTTGACAAGAAATATTGAGATAAAGTGTGTCCATGCACTGAGTCATCAAGTGAACCAATATTATTTCGTGAAAACCAGTATCCAGCTGAATCTCTGCAAATGAGGTGTTACAAGTATCAAAATTTGAAATTGGAACGCCATTGTCCAGAAATCCAAAATTAGCTAATGAATCAAATTCGATTGGAAGACAGACCGATGTGTGGCTGGCACAGTCTATTGCTTCAATTTCCAATATGTCATTGGTAAAAAAGTCAAACTGACTGCATACTGGCAGCACTGTGATTTGTACAATCCAGGATTCACAATTTCCCTGATCATCACATATCTCCAAACAAGCCTCATCTTCACCAACAAACCCAGTATTTGGTGTGTAAATAAAGCAATTCCCTGAAATCGTTAACGTGCCAAACAATGCATCTGAACAAATTGTCGTTTCCTGAAAAATGCCAGGCAGGCCTGTTGTATCAATACAAGTTTCGTCACTTGGTGTATCCTCTATTGTTATTATTTGAATAAAATTAGAAGGGTCAATGGCATTGATAAATAATGTATCATCACAGCCAGTAGCAGGGTCGAAAAGCACGATTTCATGTTGGCCTTCACCTGAAAAATTGACTAAAGTGCCCAATGGGTTCAGGCCTGTTATCGGGTCAATATTCTCCGTAAATCCAACTGTATTGGTAATTGTCAACAATCCATAATCTCCACTTTGGTTGCTCGAAACAATTCGGAAATTGGTTGCATTCAATGTCCAGTCACCGGCAGGATCCCAAGTATTCATAAGGTCAACCAATTCTGCTGCATTATTTACAGAACCACTCATCATGATGCCATTCAGCATCCAAGTTATCGTATAAGGAGAAAGTGTTCCTTGACCAAATGAAGGCAAATATGGGTACTCAAAAACCGTATCTATATCGCAGCCAGAAAAACCGTTTGTATACAATGTCCCGTCTAATTCAACATCGAATAAGCCAATTTCTGAAAGTGGTATTGGCAAACAAGCTTCGCCAATATTATTTTCTAAAATGACAACTATTTGGTCAGGATCAAAAATATCGTCACACGAAATGGTACTGTCTACTTCTATGACAAGATAGGTGGTATCACAAATGGGAGGGTCGCTATTGGTACAATGAATTAGGCATGCAGTAGTAATGCCTGAAAAACCATTTACTATGTCAATGGTCACGCATTCATTTAGCAGTTCCAATTCAACTTCATTTGGGTTGCTATCGCAAATCCATGCCGTATCAACAGCAGTGGGCAACTGTAAAAATTGGCTTGTCAAACAGGTATCAAAAGGGAGAACCTCATTGGTTTGAATAAACAATGTATCTGTAGGCAACTCAATATTTACATCAATGACAACTTGAAAAGTATCGCAAACCGCTGGAATATTATCATCACAAATGACCAAGCAAAATTCATCAGGTCCAAAAAAATCGATATTAGGCTGGTAGGAAACACAGGTGTCGCTGATAATTGTAACTATTCCATTCAGTGGCAAATCGCAAAGGCTTATGTCAACTACAGCACCTAACAGCTCAGACGCATTTGTGCAAATTGGGTCAATTGGTGTATTAATGCCTGTTTCAAAAAACAACGTTTCGGTAGTGGTAGTATGCTCTTGGAAATTAATATTCAGTGTATCAGAACAATCAATATCCCAGAAAATAATTATTTCATGGACACCAAAGTCAGATAAGAAAAGGCTTGACCCCAGCGGCATATTGACAAGATCTGGTGTCATTTCTAATACGCCTACCGTAATATCGCTAATAGTCAGATTACCATATGAGCTGTTTTCATCACCTCCTTTAATGGTTGTTGTCTGAATATCGAGCTCCCAGTTGCCTGATGGATCCCAAACATTCATAGAATCGACCAGTGTCGAAAAATCATTAAAAGCACCCACATTCACATCTCCATTTTCAAACCAAGCATCAAGGGTGAATGGAATGTTTGGCCATGCACTGTAATTATAGATGACGATATCCTGATAGTCACATCCAGCAAAACCATTGAAAGGTAATCCGTCCAATTCCACATCATAATTAATAATTTCATTTAATGGAATTGGTAAGCAAAAATCTATAAAGTCTAATGGTGCTGAAATATTGACCATTTCTTCATTAAAAATGGGTTCACAATCAAGAGGAGGGAAAACCGTGACAATGACCCAAGTCGTATCGCAAATGCCAGCACTACAAAATACCGCACATACTTCAGATGTACCTATAAAACCAGGTTCCGCAGTGAAACTAACGCAATTGTTATTAATGCTACCATCTATTTCATTATTGTCTATTTCACAAAACGATACCTGTTCTATCTGGCCTGGCAATTCAATAACAGAAGTACTAAGGCAAGAATCAATACTGCTGTTTCCTGAGGCTATTTCTAAATAAACTGTATCAATTTCAGGCATCACATTCACCACAAAAAAGGTAGTATCACAAATTGCGGGATTACTATTTTCACATGCAATCACGCAAAAGTTGTCTTGCCCTGCAAAATCCTGATTAGGTGTATAGACTACGCAGGAATCGTTACTAATTGTAACATTCCCAAACGTAGCATCTCCACAAAAAGCAATACTTTGAATGATAGCTCCAGGCAACTCAGCACCATTGACGCAATAGGATGGAGTGGGCGTATTTACGGAGGTGTTTAAAATGACTGTTTCGGGTAGCGGCTGATTAAAAATCGCATTGATAATCAAAGTGTCGGAACATCCTGTCAATGTATCGGTTGCAATCAAAATATGTTCGTCGGGATTTTCCAGTTCGATTTGAAAGCCCTCTGCCTGTGGAGAAAAATTGGCAACGAGGACAAAGGGAATTCCTGAGTTATCATGTGTTACCGCCATGTTGCCATATTGGAGGTTTGGATTCCCACCATATATGATACTGCTTTGCGTATTGATTTGCCAAAAACCTGAAGGGTCAATGGAATTCATCAAATCGACCAGTTCGAACGGATCTATAAACGTACCGGAGAAATCCACACCACCTATATCCCAGGCAGTGATTGTATATGGACCATCAAAGCCGCCACCAACCAAAGCACCATATGAATAGGCGAAAGTCTGGTCAGGACTGCACATAACTGGATCATCAAATGGAAGCCCTTGGAAATTAAGTACAAATCCCTCCAAACTTGCTACAGGCACTGGTACACAATAACCTGTGGGATTTCCCAAATAATCTATCTCCAATGTATCAACCGAAAAAACTTCGCATTCTATCACTTCTTCTACAAAGACTTGTATAAAGGTGGTATCACATTGGGTAGAGCTATTATTATAACATTGGATGACACAAATCACATCTGGCGACAAGCCTATAAAATCCATGGCAGGTTCAAGAGATACACATTCTTCTGTAATATCAGTCGCAAATACAGTTGTCACACTTCCAGCATTGCAAATTGTTGCACTTGTAATAGGTAAACTGCTTTCAAGTACCGTATTGTCCAGGCAAATAATTGTATTTGTATTTTCAAGAACATTGACAGAAAAAGTATCAATACAACTTCCAGGATTTGACAATATAACTTGCGTATCTATAGGACAATGCTGTTCATCAATTGCGACTACAATATCGTAGGCACCAGCCAACAGCCCGGAAAATGTGGGATTAGCTGACCATGAATTTCCATTATTAATGCTGAAATCAAGGGAGAAACCATTATTAGTGATAATCGTGATTACACCATTTTCTTGACCACAATCTGAAGGGTGGGTTAAAAATACATTTTCAAATGAAGGCCCAGCTGGTTCCGTCAATTGGATAGTCTCACCTGCGGTTAAACATGCTCCATCAGCATTTCTTATGAAAGTTTGGTAGCTTCCAGGTGCAAGACCTGTAAACATACTTGCAGGTTGCCACGCTACTCCCCCATTTATACTGTATTCAATATCCCCCATTCCAGCTGCAAAAATATTTATGATACCATTTTCAGCGCCACAAAAAGTTGGATCCAGTACGGAATAGCCATTCAAGTTTGGCCTTAACTCACTGGTAACTTCAACAATCCCACCGCCAACCTTGCAAGTCCCATCAAGTTTTCTCACAAAAACATCGAAGAGACCTTCTCCAATATCTTCGAATAAAGGACTTGGCTGGTAATTGAGTCCTCCATTAATACTGAATTCAAAATCATTTGGATTATTGGCAATCAAAATTTCTAACTCCCCATCGTTCATGTTGCAGTTACTCGGGGGAACGATATTGAACCCTTGAATAATTGCTTCATCATTTGAAGCTGATAGCACAACGGGGTCACCGTCTGCTTCACATGATCCATTTGAATTTCTCGCATGAACAGTATATATGCCTGAGCCCAATTGTTGAAAATTTGGAAAAGGTTGCCAGTTTTGGCCACCATCAATTGAGTACTCCAATGGAGGTGTTCCTCCGGAGGTGACAATGGTAATACTTCCATCTGATTCATCACAATCGGAAGGATCAGCTTTGATCACATCTAAAATTATCGGGCCATTCGGAGATTCCAGTGTGATTTCTGGCCCAATTACTTGACAAGCACCACCCATATTTCTCACAATTACCTGATAAGCGCCTTCTGCAAGGGAAGCAAAATTGCCATCGGCTTGCCACGTGCTTCCACCATTTATACTGTACTCTAAAGCACTTTGACCTTGTGCAGTTATCGAGATGGTACCATTTGCCAAGGTACAATTGGTTGGGTTGGAAAAATCTGTAGATAGAATTTCAGGATTTGACAACACCGTTATTTTCACAGAATCTATTGTGTTGTCATCACCCAATACAAAATAAGTAGTTGTGAAAATTGGTGAAGCAATTGGATTGGGGCATTGCGTGCAACTCAAACCAGTAGATGGAATCCAAGTGTAACTTGTTGCTCCAGTTGCCTCCAGCTGTGTACTTTCTCCAATACAAATTTCCTGATCATCACCAGCATCAACTTGGTAAAGACCAAAATCGCTGGAATGCTTCATGGAAATTCCATTTATTGTATTCAAGGAAAATAGAGACGATAATCCAAAGCAAATCACGGATACTAAGAAATTGTAAGTTTTGGCTTTCATAAAAGTAGATTGCTCAATGAGTTTGAGTAAAATCATGTATCAAGGTTTATAGGTATATAGCATGTACATAGCATAGCTTGCGGAAATGATTATCATCTCCAAAACCTCCGCTAAATTTGGTTTTCAATACACGACAGTGAGCAGGTATTCTCCGAAACCAGTAGTTGAAAGAGCAGCTAAAGCTAAAGTTGATAGTTTGCTTTAAACTGCATTGTGTAGCATCCAGATAGTATATAATTGGGTATTCAGGCCAAAGAACTTTCGTTCAAAATTGACAGCCTTATCAAAAAGCTGGATGTAGATGAGTAAGCCAGGTTAAATGGTAAACTTAAAGTGTGTGTGGAGGGAATTAGAAAACACAAATATATAACCATTTGATTTGAAATAAAAATCTATCTACCCCTACTGCAAAGTGATAAACCAAAATTAAGTTACTGTCAATGAGATATAGAGTTCAACAGATTGTATATTTAATAAGACGCTCCGAATTTTTGGCTTGTACCTCCAATGCACCTACATTTACTTTTAATTAAAACAATTAGAAGTTTGAAGCTTATAGACACGCATACGCATCTTTACCTGCCACAATTTGACAATGACCGAGCAGAAATGGTCAACCGAGCGAAGGCTGAGGGAATATCTAAGCTATACCTGCCAAATATTGATAGCACATCTATTGATGCAATGCTGAAAATGGAATTAGACTATAAAGGCGTTTGCTATCCAATGATGGGACTCCATCCTTGTTCCGTTAAAGAAAATTATAAAGAAGAATTAAAGTTAGTTGAGGAATGGCTTGGGAAAAAGTCATTTTATGCCATTGGCGAAATTGGAATTGATTTGTACTGGGACAAATCCTTTCTAGAAAATCAAAAAGAGGCATTCATCACTCAAATTGGTTGGGCCAAAGAACTCCAAATTCCAATTGTGATTCATGCACGAGATTCACTTGATATAATTATTGATATTGTCAAAAAAGAAAAAGATAAAAATCTAACTGGGATATTCCATTGTTTTACTGGAAACTTGAGTCAAGCAAGGGAAATTATGAATTTAGGATTTATGCTTGGGATCGGAGGAGTACTCACATACAAAAATTCGGGACTTGATAAAATTGTTCAAGATATTCCTTTAGAATCAATAGTTTTAGAGACTGATTCGCCTTATCTTACGCCCGTTCCGTTTAGAGGAAAAAGAAATGAAAGTAGTTATATAAAGTATATCGCAGAGAAGCTTGCGGATATAAAAAAAGTGAATTTGGAAAAAATTGCTGTCGTTACGACTGCCAATGGGGAAAAAATTTTCAGTAAAAATTCTTTACCTTACACAACTGTTTATTAAACTTGCCCCATCTACTACTTCTGAGAAAACTTACATTACCTTTCCGGTAAAAATATAAGCTCGGTTATGCTCATATTAAGTATAATTTACCGTGCATCGGCCAAAACCTTTGATAAGTAATATCTTTTTACAATTTTTGCGTCCGTTGCACTTGAGTTGAGATGTTTGAAATAGAATACTAAGAAGACAGTATGAAGTTTGGCGATGTGATTTAAACACAGAATCAATCACATTCTCAAATTTTTATCAGCTTATTACTTTGACTGGAGAGGTGGCCGAGTGGTCGAAGGCGCACGCCTGGAAAGCGTGTATACTCCACAAGGGTATCGAGGGTTCGAATCCCTCTCTCTCCGCCCTGTTGATTCAAGGTCTTTGACACATGAAAAAACGGACTAATTTAATTATTAACCTAGAGATTGCTTGAATTTTTCAAGCATTTACGAACAACTAATTTTAAACGTAAAACCTTACGACTATGCGCAAATTATTAGCACTTATGCTTGTTTTCGGCTTGGTAGCTATCGCTGCTGATCCACTTATGGCTCAGGACGCTGCATCTGGAGGTTCTTTTCAAGTACTGAAAGAGAAATTCATCCAAGGTGGTTGGCAGTTTATGATGCTCATCCTGATCTGTCTTATCATCGGCTTAGCCTTGTGTATTGAGCGAATCATCACCCTCAATATCGCATCTGTCAACACAGAAAAGCTTTTGACTTCAGTTGATGAAAATTTGAAAAACAATGACGTAGAAGGTGCTATGGAAGTGTGCCGTTCTACTGCTGGACCTACTGCATCTGTCCTATACGAAGGATTAAGAAATGTAGGAAATGGCCCTGACTCTGTCGAAAAAGCCATTGTATCTTACGGAAGCGTTCAAATGGGCCTTTTAGAAAAAGGACTTGTCTGGATTTCTTTGGTAATCGCTTTAGCTCCGATGCTCGGGTTTTGTGGAACTGTAATCGGTATGATCGCAGCTTTTGACAAAATCGAACAAGTGGGTGACATTTCTCCAACTATCGTTGCGGGTGGTATTAAGGTAGCACTTTTGACTACCGTTTTCGGTTTGATCGTTGCGATGATCATGCAGTTGTTGTACAACTACATCGTTGCCAAAATTGATGGCATCACCAATAAAATGGAAGAAGCTTCTGTGGCATTGGTTGACATGTTGGTAAGCAACAATTCTTTTAAATAACCAATCAAAATACAACCTGCTATGAATTATAAATTTCTAGCAAAAAACGGGCTGAATCTGGCTTTTGGACTTGCTGTCATTGGAATTTTGATAACTCTTATTCCTGTCTTTTCAGGATTGGGTCCTTTCAATGAACTTGCCGATGAACCAAACATAAGATCAGTCGCAGAAGAAGGCAACATCTTTAAAGCTGGCATTTATACTGCTTTTGGATTAGGTGTACTTGCTTTTGGATTAGCTCTAGTTTTAAGTTTGGTAGGAGTTTTCTCCAATCTTAAAGCTTCAAAAATGAGTTTGATCGCTTTTGCTGTGCTTGCCATATTGTTTTTTGCACTATACGCTTCTACAAATACAGACCTTACTCCTGAGATGTCATTGTTACTTGAAAACCCAGACTATAAAATGGGCGATGACTTAGGGAAATACAAATGGATAAGCGCAGGCATAAATGGTACTTTGATACTTATGGCCATTGCTTTCTTATCCATGATCGTAATGGAATTTTGGAACTTCTTTAAAAACTCATAATTATGCCTAAAAGAGAAGCTCCTGAAATTAATGCCAGTTCTATGGCGGATATCGCTTTCCTGCTTTTGGTTTTTTTCCTTGTGACGACAACCATTGACGTGGAAAGAGGAATCACGGTTCGACTACCTGAATGGTCAGAAGAACCACCTGAAGAATTAGAACTTAAACAAAGGAACGTTTTCAATGTACTGGTAAATGCTCAAAACCAACTTTTGGTAGAGAACAAGCCAGCCGATATCACAAGCTTGCGTGAAAGTGCTAAAGAGTTCATTATGAACCCTACCGGCAATCCAGAATTATCGGAAGCACCAAATGCAGCCATTATATCTTTGAAAAACGATAGAGGTACTAATTATGAAACCTATATCGAGGTCTATAATGAACTGAAAGCAGCTTATAATGAGCTTTGGGACGAGGAATCCATGGCGACTTTGGGCAAGCATTACAGTGATGACCTTCCTAAACAGGATAAGGATAAAATCAAAGCGAAAATTCCTTTTGTACTTTCCGAGGCAGAGCCGACCGCTTTCGGAGAGGAATCTAACTAATTCAAGCAGGTTTGCCTTTTGGCATCCTGCTATCAACCATTTGAGTTATGGCTAAATTTCAGCAAAAAAGAGGAAAATCGAAACCTACAATTTCGACCGCCTCTCTACCAGATATTGTCTTTATCCTTTTGTTCTTCTTTATGGTGATTACCAAAATGAGGGAGACTGAACTGATGGTTTCTGTAGTTGTTCCAAAAGCAACAGAACTTGAAAAACTGGAGCAAAAATCTTTGGTTCACTTCATTTACATTGGTCGCCCTCAAGCTCGTTATCAAGAGATTTATGGTACTGCTCCAAGGATTCAGCTTGATGATAAATTTGCAACGATTGCAGATCTTCCAATCTTTGTAGAAAACCATAAACAAACAGTTTTACCTGGCCTAAGGTCAAGAGTAACCTCTTCACTTAGGGTTGATGGGAAAATCACAATGGGAATTGTGCAAGATGTAAAGACACAATTGCGTAAAATAGGTCAATTAAAATTGAACTATGCCGCTACCAAAAGGGTGGACAAATCTAATTAGTCTGGTTTTCCACTAACTAAAAAAAGGTCGTTAAGCTAAATGCTTAATCGACCTTTTTTTATGTTAAACTACAATTGAATTATCGCAATCTATCCATTGAACTTACAATTTTTTCGTCCTTCTTGATATACCTGACTGCCAATATTGTAAACAATAAATAAACGAAGGGGAGATAAGCTCCTGCTCCATCCTGAATAGAATCTCCACTTACACCTGTATCTTGCCATAAAAGAATAATTGCTAGTACTAAGCCTATAACATCAGCTATAATCGCAATCCTGCAAAGCTTCATTTGAAGTGGGCGGTTATTGAACATAAAGATACTTGCTAATGCAAGTACTCCTGCAACTGCAAATAGAATGAGTAATCCTATATTGTCATTTACAGAGTAATTGCTGTCAGCAAATAAAGAAGATGCTGTAATTGCTTCAGAAGTAGTAGCAAATGGAAAGGCTAACAAACTAAAGCCCGCAGCAGCAGCAATTAGTAAGAATATACTTTGAATTCTTTGAATCATAATGGTAATGTTGTTTTTTCCGCAAATATAAAACAATGCTAATCCAGTAATCAGTCATGCAAAATAAATTACTCAATAAAAACACATTTGCTTTAAGCTATTGGGAATATCAATCTTTTCTTAAAGGGATAGATATTGCCATTATAGGCAGTGGAATTGTTGGTTTAACAACAGCCATTTTTCTGAAAAGGAAAAAACCAAACTTAAGGGTTGGTGTATTTGAAAGAGGTACTTTACCGATTGGCGCCAGTACCCGAAATGCCGGATTTGCATGTTTTGGAAGCATGACGGAGTTAATGGATGATCTAACTATTTCAAGTGAAAAAGAAGTCTTTAGTTTGGTAGAAACGAGATGGAAGGGGTTATTGAAGCTTAGAGACTTAATTGGGGATAAAAAACTACAACTGAAAAACTATGGTGGTTACGAAATTTTCAGAAAAGATGAATCTTCAATTTTTCATGCCTGCGCTGAAAAAATGGTGGCATTCAATGATCAATTGAAATCCATTACTGGTGTGCAAAATATCTTTTCTGTTTCAGACAAAAAAATTAGGACATTCCAATTCGATGGTATAAACCATATGATCTTTAATAAGGCAGAAGGTCAATTGAATACAGGTGAGATGATGAAAAGCCTAATCCAACTTGCTCAACAATACGATGTCCAGTTATTTTATGGGGTTAATGTTCATGCTGTAGAAGAAAGTTCTGGAGGTACAAAAATCATTACTGAACAGGGTTGGGAAATAGACTCAAAGAAAACCTTGATAGCAACCAATGGCTTTGCCAAAAAACTGATTCCAAGACTTAATCTCACACCTGCCAGAAATCAAGTACTTATCACCAAACCTATCGAAAACTTGCCATTTAAAGGAACATTCCACTACGACCGAGGATATTATTATTTTAGAAATATTGAAGAAGGCGAAAATTCAAATCGTTCAAGAATTCTACTGGGTGGCGGCAGAAATTTATTTCCGAAGCAAGAAGAAACATCTGAATTTGGGACAACAGAAAATATTCAAACAGCCTTACTTAAAATCCTTCGGAATGTTATTTTACCAAAAAAGATAGTGGAAGTGGATTATTGGTGGAGTGGCATTTTAGGGGTAAATCAGGAGAAAAGGCCGATAATAGAAATGGTCAGTCCAAATGTCGGTGTAGCTGTTCGACTCGGTGGAATGGGAGTAGCAATTGGGACACATATAGGCGAAAAATCTGCAGAAATGCTCCTCAAAAGCTAAACACAGATTCTTGTCACAAAATCTTTTACTTATTCATGATTTAGCAATTAAGTATTTTTAAACAAAAGCTAAATTACACATTGGTTATCAATAACTTATGAACTAAATTCGTTTTCTGCCAACTTCGAATAAATTAAATTTTTCATTAAAACTTCAGTCAAAAACAAGTCACAATTCACTCCATTAGCTACAATTTTCCCTTATTAATAGGTTGCATATTTGTTTCACAAACGAACTGTATCCCCCAGCTCACTTGAATTAAGCACTTAAATTATGAACACACTTCGATCTTTACTCACTCTTGTTATTCTCTCTATCTCCACGTTCATTTTTGCACAAAACGAAAGTTTGCTTTTTTCTTTGCAACAACTTCCAGATAAATCATGGGGAGTTTATGTGAAGCCACTTGACTCAGTATTACCAAGTGACCGCACAGCTGCTGGTTCAGGACAAGTTACCTTAGTAGCCCCTGTAGATTTCACTTATTCGGGATTTACTAATGTAGGAGGAACTTGGGTTGAAAATGCCCGAGTGAATGCTCCAATTGAAGCCAACGACAAATCTTACATTTCTTTTGGTTTCGTAAATGACAATCCAAGAATCGAATTGTTTCCAAGTGAAGAAACTTTACTTTTCACTTTCACTTGTGCTGATACTTATGCTACTCAAATCCATTTATTCGACAATACTTCTGACCCATTTATGACTCCAAACTCAAGAGGAACTAATCCTGGCAACGATATCGGGATGTTGGATTTTGGAACTGGCCAGGGAATGTTGACTTACCGGTATGCAGGCAATTATGAAGTGCCAAAAACAAATGGAATTGCAGTTATGGTAAGCGACGAAGATGAAGATTAAAACGAGAGCGTAAAATTTTTTAGAAATTGAATCAAAAAGGAACGGGTGGGGCAATTGTCCCACCCGTTCCTTTTTGGTGTATGTTCTTTTTATAAATGACATTCTAAATTTCAACCAAAGTTCCTTCTAACACAAAGTGAAAATAAAGCTTGATTTTAAATGAAGAGTGAACCTCTTTCATAGCTTTTTTCACTTCCATTAACCTTCCCAAATTTACTTTTAAATGCTTTTCTTGAGCTTTGGTATTTCCAACAAATGAGCTGTGAAATAGTAACACGCAAACATCTTCACATTTGATCATGAGGTGGATGGTCTCTGCAAAAAGTTGTTCTTCTAAATGTATGCGAATTGGATAATTGTGCTTTTGCTCTATAACTTCAAAGTTGCTTTTTAACCAATTCCTAAAAGCATTTCCACAGTCTATAAAATCTTCTGCTTCAATAAGCCCATCAATATCAAATGAATGGATTAGTTTCTCAGCTATTTGAACTTGGACATTACGATCAGCTTCAATTGCATGTGATTTGAAAAATGAAACAATCGCTTTTCCAACTAACTGGCGTTCAATAACTTCTGGAAGAGTCAATGGCTTTCTGTAACTACTAAATTCAAACTTTGTCCCGCTCGAATCAATTTCAAATTCTTCCTTAATATAGACTGGAAATTTTTCACTCCCTTTTGGTTTTTCTAATAAAACGACCTCTTCATTTTGAGCCTGCATTTGGCCGAAAGAATCAGGATATTGTTTTACATCAATCTTGGTGGCAATGCGCTCCCCTTCCCATTCCCAAGGAGAAATATCTGAATGGACATCAAATACTGGTCTGCTCTCATCTCCATTATAATAAACCCTGTTTAACCAAATAGGTGGTTTATGGTAAGTCGGAAAAACTAAAAAATCTCTTGCCCTTGTCGTTCCAACATATAATAATCTCGCTTCTTCTTCTAACGCTTCCGATCTTTTAGCACTCTTAACAGTTGATTCGTCAATCCGCTCGGCCAAGATGGTATTTCTAAACTGATCGGAATAAGGGTTGACCCAAAGCCGCAGCCATCTATTCCCCAATAAATTATTGAGGTCAACTTCCTGTGACTCAGCAACCATATTCAACCCCCATACGTCATCCCGCAATGGCTGATCAATATTATGGCAAATTACAACTGGGTACTCCAACCCTTTGCTTTTATGGTAAGTCAATATGTTGATAGCTTGTTGATTTTCTGCAGCAGCTTGCAGATCCAATTCATTGTTCTCCAAATCATACAACCAAAGCAAAAACCCTCCTAACGAAGCTGCCGTATGCATTCTGTTACAAGCTTCTTCATATTGAAAAGAAAGCTTAATAAATTCATCCACGTTCCCAAATCGTTGTGTCACATTCCCCCATGTTGCAATTATTCGTCGCAAATTCATTTCCTCTAAAACGAGCGTTAATATCTCGGCACTGGACAACTCTATAACTTGATTTCTAAGCTCAAAAAGTTTTACAATAAATGCATCAGCTCCACCCCAACGAACTTCATTCCTACCATTTTCTATTTGCTCAAGATATTGAATTCGGTCGATCACAATTTCTTCAAGGCTTGTTGCTGAAGCCAGCAATCTGATTTCAGCAACCGATAGTGTATCTGCTGGATTTAATATATATTTCAGACAGGCCAAAATCAATTTTGCCTCGGCAGTACTTAACAAGCCAGCTCTTGAAATTGCTACATTCAATCCTACTTGATGCAACGCTTCAGCCATATTAAGGCAGTTTTTATTTGACCTGCAAAGAATGGCTATATCTCCGGGTTCTATTTTTCTATAGGAATTTTCGCCTTTTGGTAATATTAAAATTTCTCTTTCCAGTAAACGATTTACAGAATCGGCGATGCAATGATCCACCCAGGTTCTTCCCGGCTTTCTTCCCTCTCCATCGTATTCAAAATGCCAATGAACAATGGCATTTTGAATGCTATCAGGTTCATCCCTTTTATTTATTGAATTGGATTTCGCAACCTTACTCCTCTTTGCTTTCAACGCTATTTGCTCCACTGGCATTTGTGAAAATGCTTTCGTAAAAATAGCATTGCAAGCATTTACAATATCCTCTCTCGACCTCCAGGAATACTCCAAAATATTTTCCTTTTTTAGGCCACCAGCTTTAGCTATTATGGCCTGCATCAATTTGGGTTCTGCTCCCCGAAAACCATAAATACTCTGTTTTGGATCTCCCACCCAAACAGCGTGCTTCGAGAGTTTTGACAATTTCAGGAAAATCTCCAGCTGAAGCGGGCTGGTATCCTGGAATTCATCGACCATTAAAAGATCAAGTTCTTCTTGCAAGCATTCTTGGACAATTGCGACATCAAGAAGTTTGTTTACCTGAACTTCCATGTCAGTATAATCAATCAAGCCCCTGCTCAATTTATATCGACCGTATTCATCAATCGCCAATTGGGCAATATCGAAAAGATTGTAAATGAATGATTTAACATCATTGTGAAAGCCAGAATGGGACAGGTGCGTATTTGCAAAGTCTACCAATGCCTGGAGATCATCCTTGCTCTTTGCCCCAACACGGGTCTTGGTTAATTTTGCCCATTGATGCCAAAAAAGTGCTCCTCTTAAATTCAGTTCCGATTTTAATTCTCGAAGTGATTTTACCCCAGTTGCAGTAATTTTGGTTGTGTCTCCATTATTTTCCAAGCGGGAAATGGCCTCATCGATTTCTTGCTCCAATTGACCTTTCCAGACTCCAGCATCCAGTTCTTTTGGCTCGTCCAAAAAATTCAGAAAACTATCCAAAGAGCGCACTTTACTTCGCTCTAAAGTCTCTTTTGAAAAATTATTTGATCTTGCGATCTCAGTTAATTGTAGCAATAATTTTCGCCAATTGGTTGTATTGAAAATAGATTTATTAAACCCCAACCGTTCTGATAAAACCTCCATTTCCCCTACCCTATCATTTGTCAGAACCATTGCCAGCGACTGATTGAACATCACCTGCTGATCATCATCCGCCATTATATCAACCTGAGGAGAAACCCCTGCCTCAAATGCAAATCTCTTTAAAAGCTTAACTCCAAGACCATGAACGGTACCGATGAGTGAATTGCCGAGTTCATTTGCCGCTTCCACCATTCCATCTTCCAATAACTTCACCCTTACACGCTCTTCAAGCTCAGCTGCAGCTTTATTAGTGAATGTAGTTGCAATGATCCCACTGGGTCGGACAGTTCCTTCAGCCAGCAGGCCAACCATTTCTTGTGTCAAACGATAAGTCTTTCCAGATCCAGCTCCTGCTGATATTATTTTCAGATCCATTTTCCGCTAAAACTTTAATTTCAACCAGCATAGGTGAGAATGCCAATCGCCAGTTTATTGATTCTTTGAACAACGTAAAGGTAAGCAGCCAAGATCACTTGCAGCTTCCAACTAATAATTCTATTTTTACCCCGGCTATCAAAGATTAATATAGATATAAACTTCTGATAACCAGTAGAGTCCCTATTAATTTACAAAATTAAACATCCAAATGTCTAGATTAGATTATATCACCATCGGCATTGTTGCTGCTTGTATCATCGCCATTGTATTTTTAGTTTACAAAATGACGAACTTATTTGATGATGGGCCAGTGGTCGATCCTATTGAATCTCCAAGCACGCCAATTGAGGTAGAAGACACCAGTACTTATCAAAATACAACTGAAGATTTAAATAATGGAGAAGCTTCTACTGACGATGAATCAAATACTAATGAAGCAACAACTTCGGCTGACCCAAATGAAAATACTGACAATGGTGAGGAAGATGTTCAGGATCCTCCTGTAGAAACAAAGCCTGCACCTGTTTATTCTAAAGGAAAATTCATGGTGATAGCTGGTACATTTTCCAAAAGTGTTCTCGCTAAAAGCCAAGTATCAAAACTCAAAAATTTAGGATTTAATAATGCTCGGATTGAGCCTTTCGACAGAGGTAAATATGATGTAGTTATGGTAGATCGATTTGATAATATGGCAGATGCGGAGCGGTTGGTGAAAAGCTTAAAATCGAAAGGTGTCGATTGTTATGTAAAGACAAAAGAAGCTCAGTGATTGATTCAGGAGGTAATAAGTTATGATGTTTGGTAAATTACATACATCATAACTTATACTTCAAACCCTAAATCACTTCTTTCCAATAGTTCATCCCTCCTATCAGGTTTCTTACGTTGGAAAAACCTATTGATTGAAGAAGCTGTTGAGCCATTCCACTCCGATTGCCGGAACGGCAGTAAACCACGATTTCTTCTTCTTTCTTAGATTCAATTTCTGAAATCCTACTCATCAAGTCGCCTAACGCGATGTTCTCTCCTCCAATATTGAACTCATCATTTTCCCAAGGCTCTCTTACATCAATCAAAACAAAATCTTCTTGTTGATCAATTTTTTCTTTTAGTTGCTGTGCAGAAATATCCATGTAATAGTTCGTTTAGAATTTTGAAAACGCAAAGGTCTAAATTAATTCTTTGAAACTACAAATCTGTTGACCCAGATTTCACCTGTCTTTTTATTAAGGGTCTGCAAATAATAATATCCATCTGCCAATTGGCCGATTTCCAAACTATTATCGAGCTGACCTTGCATAACCGTTTGCCCTATCTGGTTAATAACCATATAATTATAGTCAGACATCAAGGCATCTTTAAAATCAATATTCAATATTTCAGAAGCTGGGTTAGGATATACATCTAAAAGCGAAACCTTAGATTGTTTTGATTCTTCTATGCTATTTATCGTGCTTACAGTTTCGCCAAAAACTGGCCTTACCATCAATGAACCATTAAAAGTAGAAGTTGGAAAATTTATCCAACCATTGCCAAGGTTCGCTTTGTTACAACCACATTGATTTGTCAAATCTAATCCTACTGGTATACCTGTTTCAGCTGGCGTGATCTGTTCCCAACCAACATAAAAAGTTGATCCTGCGGGAATTACAAGTGGAGTAGCTTCTCCAAAAAAATCTTCCAAACGATAGGTCGTAAACCCTTGCAAAGTGTCAATTAAATTATCGGGATAGATTGGCCGCAGCAGTTCCCTTTCATATTCAGGTTCATCATCCGGCTCACCGATCCAAACTTGTAGATTGAACAATTGGCTTTCAAAATCTTCAGTAATGAAATGTGGGAACATAAAACGAACAGCTTTCAGCGTATCCGTCACATTAGCTTTATATCCAGTTGCAATCTGTTCTCCGCCTTGTGAAAATTGAACAAAGAATTGTATCTCAGCGCTACCATCATCATGGGCAAAATAATCTGAAAGGATGGTTTTGGATTTCACCGTATTGTTTACTTCATAATTAGCATCTTCATTTTGATTTGGGATAAATGAATAAATACCTTCAATATTTAATGGATTTGCACTAGGCAGGCTATTGATACCACTTATTAACGACGTTCTATTTGCTGTTGGAATGACCCTTAACAAACTCTTATGTGCCAAAGGTGAAGTCAAAGAAGAGCCAGCGTCAGCAACTGTAAAAGCACCGCTCAATGGTTGAGGTAAGGTACTTTCAGAAAAATCAATTTCAGAGTCCTGAAAACTCACAGATTGATCAATCCTTCTATTTGAAATTGAAACGTTAAGTTCCTCAGAATTTTTGACCTCTCCTTCCAAATCAGCTTTTAAATGCTTCAATGGGATAGAAGTATAATTTTTCAAAAATGAATTCGGCGTCGTCGCAAATGCTAAATCAGGAAAGTTGTTCACCTCAGTTGACCCATTGCCTAAATGGATATAATCCAAATGCCACCAATCGCCATATCCACCAGGTGAAGAACGTGCAACGAACCTAAATTGGAAGGCATCATGCAAAAAATCTGCATCATCGATTTTCACAGCAACGAATTCAAAATCAGGTACATCAGCAAGTGTTAAAGTATCCACCCCAGCATACGTTGTCATATTGACCCATTCCCGTTGTTTATTTCGGAATTCTAAAGAAAAAGAATCATCCAATTCAGGAGCGAGGCCATAGCCTTTTGGGGCAAAAAAGAACCGAAGATAAACATCGTCACCGCCTCCAAATGATGAAAGGTCAATCGCTTTTGAGGTCAACATATCACCTACTCCCCCATTTATCAGATCATATGGGCTACCTCCTTTATCAAGTCCATCAAAAGTAACCATGCCTAATGAAGGAGGATTTTTTGCAAAAGTTGTATTAACGAAAACATCGTCATCGAGCCAATTATCAGATGATGGATAAGGACCAGTAGTATTGGAAAAATCATCAAAAAATGGATTGCTACTGCTAATCTTAACTGTATCGCCCACTACTGTAACTGGAATTTTAAACAAATCGCAGACAGTTAATTCATCACAAATCCTGATGCAAAGTGTATCCGTTCCAGGAAATCGGCTACCATAGTATACTATGCATGTGTCAGGGTAATTATAAGAGGAAAAGTGAAAGCTTCGATTGTCTTCACCGTCGTAATTCGTAAGACATGATTCGATCACTGAGCAACTTTTTGGAGAGGAAAAATCAAGTTCGTCATCGAGGCAATATTGAATCACCTCTCCTGGATCAATAGAAACACCATCGGCAACCACCGTTTTTCCAGGTCGGACAACTGTAATAACAACCTCAAAAATGGCTGCATGTCCAGGTTCTGAATATTTTATTTGAAGGGTATCATTGTTGATTCCAATTAATCCATCATTCGCAAAATACTCCAAAATGATTGTCGAATCAGCAATATTTGCTGTCCCAAAATTGAAATCTGGCCCATCTAGCAATTCGAGGTATCCATCAAAACCACTGATTCCGTAGCCAAATGTGTCAACTTCAAATACGATGAAACTACCCGATTCTACGAGAATAGTTCCTAACGGCGCTTCAGGAGGGCAATCGCCCAAAACCCTGTCACCAAAATCAGCCCTGGGGTCGATGCCTGTGAGCCGTTCAGCTATTTGAGCTTTTTCCTGTGCTTGCTTAGCGGCATGACTTCTCAAAAGAGCATTGCCTTGAACAGGACCGAATTGAAGATTTTGGGAAAAAATTGGAGCGGTTAAAAAAATTAAAAAAGCAGCGTAAAATAATCTCATTGGGTTTGAATTCTACTACGGAATTTACCGCAGGTTTTAGTTCCATAAAGGTTTTCGTGTGTCTTGACTCTGCAAAAAACGAAGGTTGGAAAATTTTGTTGCTGACCAGCCTTAATCCTCTTCTATACAATCAGCTGGTAAGTCTTGGGTCAGCCAAATATTGATCTGAGCTCCCATATTTATAAATCCATCCGCTAAAAATGGCGGGTCTTGTTTGTAAACATAAGATGTATTACGATCAACGACCGTTGCGTCTTCAAATATTTGCCCAATATTTAGATTATAAGAACTCACCAAAAAATCGGCAGCATCATAACCCATACAAATCAGGTTTGGAATATTCATTTCATTGGTGCGTCTTTCCGTAATTACAAACTCTAACGTTGCACCTTCCTGCACCTTGAAACCATTCTTTATATCATTATCTGTTACTTTCTCCCCATCGTAGATAAGGTATAAAATAGAATTCTCAGCTTGCTTGCGGTCATACACATATTCTTTGATCTTCGCTTTTATCCCATGCCTTATCTCCAATCTTCTGCTATACTGTTCAAAATCGTAACTACTCTCTGAAAGCATTGGCAATAGAATGGTTTTGGGCTCACCTGTCACCGTTACATATATTTTCCGGCCTTCTTTTACCCTCGACAAGGGTTTTGGATTTTGATTGATTATCAGTCCGCTCGGCTTGCCTTCCATCCAAGCTGAGTCAATTACCTCAAATCTAAACCCTTTGTTTTCACCTTTTTTCTCAGCATCTGATATATGCATTGCTGTGAAATCATCCACCTGAACAGATTCACCATGATTGGTATAACACCTTAACCACCAATTGGTCATGAAAAATAGCAGGATGAACAACCCAACCATTTTTGCGAAATTGGTCAAGAAGATACCACTGGTAAGGAATAGTTTGATTTCTTTTAAAATGGATTTGATTCGATCCATAGACTTGAGTAGGAAAATGGTTTTCTACAAGTGCGTTTGAAAGCTGCAAAAGTAGTGAAAGTCAAGGAGTATTCTATATCCTGTTCTTTTCCATAATTTTCAGGGTTATTCAAGTAAATTAGAGTCCTAACTACAGGCATGCTTCATCCTCAAAAAAGTCGTTTATTTGCTAATTCATTTTAAGATTTTCCCATCCTTATACTCTGTAGCTAAAGCTTCCGTTAGGTTTGGGTCTAAAACAACTCCAACATGAGACTATTCTTATTTATTATGCTTGCCACCACCTTAGCCGGAGGATGCAGCGATGTTGAAACGATTGAAAACAAAAATGAAGACGGTGTTCTTTTGGAAAAGTATTCCAGGAAAAAAGATTCGTTTGCAAAACACGGAAGCTATTTCAGTTACTATCCAAGTGGTCAGGTTCATGAACAACGGAATTATAATAACGATGTGTTGAATGGTGAGAGCAAGGTCTATTATCAAAATGGCAAAATAGATTACGTCGAAACACATCTGAATGGCGTGTATGAAGGCCTTTACCAAAAGTATTACCCAACTGGCCAGCTGTCCAACGAAGGGCAATATGTGAATGATGAAATGACTGGAATCTGGAAAAGGTGGTACGAGGATGGAGTGCTTCGAGAAGAGGTAACATTTGCTGCAAATAATGAGAATGGCCCTTTCAAGGAATTTTATCCAAGTGGAAAAATAAAAACCGAAGGCCAATATTTGGAGGGGGACAATGAACAAGGCGAGCTGCTTATTTATGACGAACAAGGTGAATTGGCTGAAAAAATGATCTGCGATTATGGTGTATGCATGACCAACTGGCGGAAAGAAGGAGGAGATATTGAAGTGGACTTGGACCGGTTAAAGCGCTTAGCAGAATTAAAAAAGACCTCTCAATATTAAGTATAACCGTTTATGAAAAAACACTACTTAGGATTCCTATTTATCATTTCCCTTCTTTCGCACGACCTGCAATCACAGATCAATGGTGGCAATAATGTCTTTGAATTTCTCAACCTTTCTCCCTCCGCTCGGGTAACTGGCCTTGGTGGTAATTTGATTACAGTAAAAGATGATGATGTGGCCTTGGCATACAACAACCCTTCCTTGCTCAATCCCAGCATGAGCGGTCGAATAGGTTTTGGAAATAATTTTTATTTATCAGACATCAATCATGGTTACGTCAGTTATGGTCATTATGCCAAAAAATGGGACTTGACTTGGCATGGTGGAATCCAGTACATTTCTTATGGTGACTTTGACGCAACAGATGAAATAGGAAATGTCATCGGTCAATTCAATGCTGCTGAATATGCCTTCACAGTTGGAGCCGGCAAGGAGCTTTATGAGCGATTATCCGTAGGTGCGAATTTGAAATTCATCACTTCATCTTTTGAAAGTTACAATTCGACAGGCATGGTCGCTGACTTTGCAGCCATATTCCACGATACGGCTCGTCAATTCAATATAACTATGGTATTGAAAAATGTCGGCTCTCAATTCAGTACCTATACCGATGGAAATAGAGAGGAAATTCCGACGGAACTCCAAATCGGACTTTCAAAAAGATTGAGACACCTCCCCTTCCGATTCTCAGTTATCTATAGGTATCTCGACAGATGGAATGTCCTATATGATGATCCAAATTCAGAAGAAGACATTTTCTTTTTTGGTGATGACCAAACAAGTAGCGACAATAACTTTGTAGACAATTTTGCTCGCCATTTCATTTTCAATGGAGAATTCCTTTTTGGCAGGTTGGACAACTTCAGAGTGAGATTTGGCTACAACCACATGAACCGCAAAGAGTTGACTGTCCGCAACTTGCGAAGTTTAGCTGGATTTAGTTTTGGCGTCGGTATGAAAATCAATCGCTTCCGCATCGACTTCGGACAAGGGATTACACATCTTGGCGCAAGCCAAACACATCTCAGCATTTCCACCAATTTTAAAGAATTCACAAAGAAGTTTTGAGTTATAGAGTTTTGAGTTATTGAGTAGTTTTACTCCCTAACTCAAAACTCTATAATTCAAAACTCACCCAACTTGAACTTCTCCACCCAAGACATCATAAATTATTACGACCACACACAACCACATTATCGGCAGTGGTGGAAAATGGAGCACAGCATGGGGCTGCATTATGGGGTGTGGGATAAAAATACCAAATCGCTTTCCGAAGCTATTATCAACACCAATGCTCAGTTGGCAGCACTTGGGAATATTTCTGCATCATATAATATATTGGATGCTGGATGTGGAGTGGGTGGTTCTTCCATTTTTTTGGCAAAAAAATATGGCTGCAAAGTCACTGGAATTACACTGAGCAAAAGACAGGTACAGACGGCAACTGATTTTTCAGAAAAAAATCAGGTAGCCCATTTAGCGAAATTTAGGGAAATGGATTACACAGCCACTGAATTTCCAGATAACCATTTTGATGTGGTTTGGGCCATCGAGTCCATGCAAACTGCAAACGACAAGTCTCTATTTTTCAAAGAAATGGAAAGGGTTTTAAAGCCGGGCGGCAAGTTGCTTTTTGCTGATGTGTTTAAAATTGGCACCTGGAAAATCGAAAAAACGCTTGTCATGCAAACCATGCTCAACGGCTGGGCCATGTCGGATATACTCTCCATTCCTGAGCTTGAAAAATTAGGCAAATCTTATAACTTCGCTTTCGCAGAAAACAGAAATGTGTCGAAAGAAATTATCCCATCCATTAAAAAATATTACCGCTTTGCTTGGCTTGGAATGATAGGCACGAAGTGGTATAATCTGTTCCATAATGCAACCCATTTTTCCAAAATTCATTATAAAACTGGGTTTGCCCAATACAAAGGCTGGAAGCAGGGATTGTGGAGCTATCACCTCATTTCAATGATAAATGAAAAATAATATGGAATATAAAAACTTAATTATTACGGAAGACGATGGCATCTTAATCGTGACTTTGAACAGAGAAAAAGCATTGAATGCATTGAACACTGCAACCATGCTTGATCTAAAAAAATTCTTTGAGGAAGATGCACCAAATCGTTCTGGAGTGAAAGGCATCATCCTTACGGGTTCTGGTGAAAAAGCATTTGCCGCAGGAGCAGACATCAAAGAGTTTGACGGCTTGGATGAAGCGGCCGGATCAAAAATGGCCAAACGTGGCCACGATATTTTTTTCAGTATCGAACGGTTTCCTAAGCCTGTCATTGCTGCTGTAAATGGCTATGCGTTGGGTGCAGGATGTGAGCTTGCGATGGCTTGCCACATGCGTATTGCCGGAGAGAAGGCCTTGTTTGGCCAACCTGAGGTCAACTTAGGATTATTACCGGGATATGGCGGCAGCCAACGGCTCGTCCAATTTATCGGTAAAGGGAAAGCGCTTGAATTATTACTCACCAGCGATATGATAGGCGCTGAAGAAGCTCACCGTCTTGGACTGGCAAACCATGTAGTTCCGAAAGGAGAAGAAGTCGCTAAAGCGAAAACAATCATCCAGAAAATAGCGACCAAAGGACCATTGGCTATTGCCAAAACCATAGAAGCGGTGAACGCCTATTTCCAATACGATGAAGACGGCTTCTCCAAAGAAGTAAAAGAATTCGGCTACCTGATGGCCACCGCCGATGCCAAGGAAGGAGCTGCTGCTTTTGTGGAGAAAAGAAAGGCGGATTTTAAGGGGGAATAATTGAGAATCCCTTATTCAATGCTCACTTAAACATTTAAAAACTAACAGCATTCAATTTCTTATGAAAGACGAAAACAAAAAAGGCTACCGTGCTGCCCTCAGCAAAAAAGACTACCATAAATTAACAGGGTTCGAAGGAGACTGGCGAGACACCTGGTATAATGATGAATTCCTGGCGATGATGGCGCAGCAATGGCAACTCGACAAGGTTCAGACCATGCTGGATGTTGGATGTGGAATTGGTCATTGGGGACAACGTTTAATGCGACATCTTGGTGAACAAACAAATATGTGGGGCATCGATCCCGAAGCTGCCTGGACACAACAAGCAAAAGAACGTGCTGTAAAATTGGGGCTTGACAACCGTTCTGAATTTATGGTTGGTTCTGTAGAATCGCTTCCTTTTGATGACAACAGCTTTGATATGGTAACTTGTCAAACTGTTTTGATCCATGTAGCGGACATCAAAACTGCGGTCAAAGAAATGATCCGTGTACTTAAACCGGGCGGCCTATTCCTGTGTGCAGAACCAAATAATTTTGGAAGCACCGCTGGGACATTTATAAACAAACCTTTGTCGGAATGGGAAAATATCTCCGATTTATTGGAGCTGGAATATACTTGCAGCATGGGCAAGTTTAAAGTTGGAGAAGGACACCAATCTGCTGGCCAAATTATTCCGGCTGTCCTTCATGAATGTGGATGGAAAGATGTGCATGTAAACACAAATAATCAATGTGGATTTATTGCTCCTCCATATACAGATTTAGGCGCAAGAACTTTTGTACAATTGATGCGGGACACCTATAATTCTGGAGCGGCAATGGTGCTCGGCGGAACAGAAGAAAATTGTAAACGATTTTTTATCGCAGGTGGAGGGGATGAATTAAAATTCGCAATGCTTTGGGATCGAGCGAGACAACACCTGAAGAATTCAATAGACAAGATTGAGGACGGTACTTTTGTATCTGCAGGTGGATATATTCATTATTTGGTTTGGGGGAGGAAAGGCGGATTTGTTAAATAGGGTGAATAACAAATTGTACAATCATACGATTCATCAAGAATTTTGTCATTCCGCCATCGGCGGAATCTGCAACTGTGCGAACGCACGTTAGGACAGTAAATTGAGATATTGCAGATCCCACCTTCGGCGGGATGACAAAGAACTTACGAATTTGTTCAATTTGATAGGCACACTGTTAAATAATGCCATTCAACGTTGAGAGAAATTGAGTAGGTGCTTTGTGTATAGCTATGCACTTAGGTGTCTATTATCAACAATATTAGATTGCATTAAAAGATAAAATTGAAGAATTTAATCATCACATTGGTTTTGGGAATACTTGGAATTTTATTTTTCAAATTCGGGAGGATCATATATATGCCTGTGATAAACAAATTGAAAGGGAAAGAAACGGCTGAATCAGTAATAAAAAAAATAGAAAGTGATGTTTGGGACAGGCTTCAAATGAACTTGAATTTAGCGGGATATAAAATGGACTTTCCAGATAAAATTATACTTGTTGCATTCAAAGAAGAACAAAAACTTCAAGTTTATTCCATTGACAATTATGGGATTAAGCTAATTAAGGAATATCCATTTACTGCGTTCAGTGGGAAATTAGGCCCTAAATTGAAAGAAGGAGACAAACAAATACCAGAAGGAATTTATAAAGTAGAATATTTAAATCCGAACAGTTCCTATTATCTTTCAATTAAGGTGAATTATCCAAACGAATTCGATAAGTCAAAAACAAAACTCTCAAATCATTCAGAATTGGGTGGAGATATATTTATTCATGGAAAATCGGCTACAATAGGCTGTATACCGATTGGTGATGAGGCAATTGAAGAAGTGTTCTTATTGACTCAGAAGGCCATTAACAACGATGTTAAAGTCATTATTAGTCCAAGAGATTTCAGAGTAAATTCAGAATACCCTGAAATTGAAGAAATAGATTGGGAAAACGAATTATATGATTTAATCAACAAAGAATTAAAAATGCTGCCCGACAATGTATATGATATTCATGGCAGCTAATCGCCACTAAGTATAACCATTAAGCAGTTCCTCAAAACTCCGCCCGAAACCTCAGATTAATCCTCCTTGAAGTCAGGTAATTCGGGATTGCAAACTGCTGCTCAAAAATGGTTTTGATCCAGGTGCGGGAAGCTTCGTTTTGCACTTCCATCAGGTTGAAAATTTCGAGGCTGATCCATGAAGCTTTCGTGAAACGAAACGGGTGTTTTGGTTTTTCTGCCCGTTTGCTTTCATCAAAAAGCCGCAACGAAAAACCAATATCTACTCGGTGGTAGGGTTTGAATCGGTAGGTGTTTCGGTATTCTCGATTATTTCCCAAAATACCATACGGCAATCCAGTCCCTACCGTAAAATTCAAGTTCATTTTGAAAGCATCATTCTTTGGCAGATAGTCTTGGAAGAAAGTGGAGAACTGCAAAAACTGGTCACTTGGCCGTGGCACATCGTCCACATTTACGCCGTCCGCAGCCCCTACTTCACGGTCTTTATGCTGGACTCCGTTCAAGCTTTCCCTTGCACGCAATAGCGAAAGATTGAACCACGATTCTACACCTGGCACAAATTCCCCATTTAATCGGGTATCAATTCCCATCACATAACCAGAGGCGTCATTTTCTCCAGCATAGCGGATTCGGACATTATCAATTTCGTAACTCACTACATCCCAAAGCCTTTTATAATAGGCTTCAATGATGAGCCTGAATTTTGTCGGACTTAATTTCCCCATGAAAAAATCATAGGTCAAGCCACCAACAATATGTGCAGATTTTTGCGCTTTTACATCTGGATTGACCACGCCATCAAATCGGCGCAATTCCCTGTAAAATGGCGGTTGATAATACAGCCCAGTCGCAAGCCGCCATGAAATGTCTTTATCCCCTTTTAGTGGTTTGTACAAAAACTGGGCACGAGGTGTAATCGTTGCTTCTTTGTTCAAATCCCAATAACTCCCTCTCACCCCGAACGAGACTTTCAGCTCGCCTACACTATCCCTGCGCCATGTATAAGTGTCTTGTAAATAAGCAGAAATGCGATTGGAGCCAATCTTATTTTGCGTTTTAAGGACATTAAATACCTGCAATTGAAAAGTATCGTAAGGCAATGAGTAACCAGCGCTATCCAGCCGCTCCCATTCATTGATCCGATCATCTATGTCTTCCCTTTGGTATTTGGTGCTCCATTGTAGAAAATGGCTCCGGGTGGCTTTATCGCCATTCTCTTCTTTACTTATTTGGAGTTCAACTCCCCCTTTAACTTCAGCATTCGTGACCTGTGCATCCAAAAAATTTCGGACGTATTGGTGCTGTGTACCTGCTCCCAATTCAGCTACCACTTCCCCAAAATCATCGCTGCCAAGATTCGATTCAATTTGGCGGAGGCTATACCGGCCAATTATGTCGAATCGTTCGTTCTCATCACTTCTATAGGTAGAAGCCAAAAACTTAACAAAAAGTGGATTTTTTTCCCTGTCGGGTAAATAAGTGAGGGACACTCCGCCGAGCGCATTGGTAAAATCATCCACCTCCTGGCCCTCAAAAACAGAAAAAAGCTCAAGCGCAAAATTGACGAGGCCGAATGCCGTGCTTCTTGTACTGGGTTGGAAAAAATATTCGCTTCGGTTGTAATTTCCCAAAAAACCTAATTGCCAATTACGGTTGAGGTCATAGGTTACATAGGCTTGAATATCGGCGAAGTTTGGCGCATATTCTCCAGTCACATCCAGCGAGCCCAAAAGGTATTTGGTCGTTTTGTATCGACCACCTATCAAATACCGAACTTTTTTATATTTATCAGCGCCAGGTTGCCAGCTACCTTCGATATGCCCGGTACCGCCTAACATACTTGCACTCATGCTGGCTCCGAATTTTTCAGGTCGTTTATATCTAATATCCAGCACACTGGATTGTTTGTCGCCATACCTTGCTTCGAAGCCACCAGATGAAAAAGTCAGGCTCTGTATCAAATCAATATTTGGAAAAGTCAACCCTTCCTGCTGACCAGCCCTGATAAGTTGAGGGCGGTAAATTTCAAAATCATTTACATAAACCAAATTCTCATCATAGTTTCCTCCTCGTACATTATATTGGCTCGTTAGCTCTCCCCCACTTCCTGAACTTGTACCCAAAGCAATATGTGGCAGCACACTTTCTAAATTACCAGTAGTGGATGGCAGTAATTTCATCTCTGACATATCCTCCCGAATCATTCCCCCCTGATCGATCCTGTTCTCTTTCACAACTACCTCAATGCTCGCCTCTACAGAGGGAAATGCGATATCAATCTGTTGGCGAGCGTTGGCAGGCAAAGGCTCAATGTCTATGCTGGTTTCTTTATAACCGAGCCTTGTAAATACGAGGATAAGTCTTTGGTCAGCAGGCACCTCAAGTTTCCATTTACCTTTTGTATCTGTCTCAGTCGCTGTGGTTGAATTTTTAATATAGACAGTGACAAAATCGACGGGCTGATCTGAGAGCGCATCTTTGACAGTACCCGTGAGCAAAGCTTTTGAATCCTGGGAATACAAAAAAATGGAGATAAGGGCGAAGGAAAGCGAAAGGGAAAATTTTCTCATTAAATCAAATTCTGATGCTATTGTTTATGTGGGATAATAATTATGCCGCTAAGTTACGTGTAACTGAAAAAATGGTTTAGCTATTATTATACTCCTTCCGTTTTTTTTACTGGCTAGCCAAATCTTGCGTGATAAATGTCACGACAGCTATTGACAAAGGTCATCTGTCACTGGTATCGCTTGCGATACATTTGACCTGATTATAATTAGAGGCTGATTTAAGACCTGATGTGCTGGTGAGAGGATAAGATTTTTGCCTCAATTTCCCTTTGATTTGAGGAGCATATCCATAGATACGTGACGAAAATCAAAGGGAAATTGAAGTGAAAAGATATTCTCGCAGACGTGCTTGAGGTTTTAAAACAGCCTCTTGGAACTAAAAGTATTTTGGTGAGCTCGACATTCTCGAATGAAGACATTTCACAACCACCTTTTTCTCTTGCAAAATCTAAATTCATGAGGAAGTTTAAAATCTTATTGCCTTTCACATTAACAGTGTTGCTGTTTACATTTTTTATTGGATGTGAATACGATGCTGTATTACCCGAGCAGGCGCCTAAGGACGAAATAAGTTTTCAAGGCCATATTATCCCTATCTTAAATGAGGGGTGCAATACCGTTGGATGTCACAGTGGCCCAAACGATTTCTCGCCAGATTTGTCGCCTGAAAGGGCTTATTTCTCTCTTTGGGACGGAAGCTATATTGACACACTTGCCCCAAACAACAGCTTACTTTATCGATGGATGATCGGGGATGAAGGAGCTCCCATGCCTCCAACTGGAACCGATGCATTTTATAATGCTACGGTCTTGAAATGGATCGAAGAAGGAGCATTGAATAATTAATAATAAGAAAACATTCATGTTGTTTTTAAACATACAATAATGAAAAATCAATTTCCTATCCGTTTGAAAAGCCTGCTAATTATATTGGCTGCTATTGTTTTAACTTTTCCTACTTTCTCTCAAGAAACAGATGATTCCAATAAAGACTTAAGACCAGTTAGAAATTTATTTGACGGTATTTGGCTCATCGATAACCAGACAGCTCTTGTGCCAATTAAAGGAACTTTTGAGTTTGATATACAACACAGGTTTGGGCCTTGGAAAAATGGTTTTGAAGATTTATTTGGTCTTTATGCCACTTCCAATATTCGTCTTGGATTCAATTATGTGCCAATCGATAGACTCATGATCGGGTTTGGTTTGACCAAAACTAATATCACTTGGGATTTTAATGCTAAATACGCCCTGCTAAGGCAAGCAAGGTCTGGAGGCTCACCAATTGCCGTGACGTATTTCGTTAATACTGCAATAGACACTCGTGATAAAGCCGTTGGAAAATTTGCTAATAACACGGATCGGTATTCCTATTTCCATCAATTGATGGTTGCAAGGAAATTCTCTGATAATTTCTCATTTCAGGTTGCCGGAAGCCTATCCCACTTCAATGCGGTAGAAGCATATGAAACCACTACCAATGAAGTTGAGGGGAAACTTAAAAATGATCACGTAGCAATTTCTTTTTCAGGAAAATATAAAGTCGGTTCATGGGTGAATATTATTGCCAATTATGATCATCCTATCACAAGCCACAATGTTGAGAGTGTTGACCCACAATCCAATCTTTCATTTGGTGTCGAACTAACTTCCAGTTCCCACCAATTCCAGATTTTCTGCGGCAACTTCTACAGTATCACACCACAACGAAACAACGTGTATAACCAAAATAGCTTTGGGGATGGAGACATACTGATTGGCTTCAATATTACCCGGCTTTGGAATTTCTAAAAATTAATAGAAGTACCTGAGACAAGATTAGTAAAACCATCTCAACCATTTCAACAATCTCAACCATTTATAATGAGCAAATCAAATAATAACTCCCGTCGCAAATTTCTTTCATTGGCCATTACTGGTGGAGCAGCTATTGCCAGCGGGAAAGTCGCTGCTCAACAACTAACCGATACGGAAGAAAAAATAAAAATGCTGACACCTGAAGGTGAATTAGTTGAGGTAGATAAAAGTGTTTTTGACAAGGCTTCAGAAGGCAAAAAAGTAAACAACGAGGAAATATTAAAGTGGGTGAATCCCAAAAGTTAGATTTGATAATATTGAAATTGCCAAATCACAGCCGCTCACAATTCATAATTTTCAATCATGCAAAATTCCGATAATCAAATAGGAAAAGAACGTCGAGACTTTATCAAACTGACTGTCTTAGGCGCAGCAGGTGCTGCGTGTGGCAGTACATTTTGTTCTTGTGGTGGCGGCCAATCTGATCCAGAGGTTGGCGAAAAAGTCAAACTCCTTTCACCGGAGGGCGAAATGGTAGAAATAGATAAAAAGCACCTCAAACAAGTCCATAAAACTTGTGGCGTTTCAACAGAGGAAGCTAGGAAAGGAATTCCGGGGCGCAAGTTTGTCATGGTGGTTGATTTGGCCAGATGCAAAAACGCTCGTAAGTGCATTACTGCCTGTCAGAAAATGCACCACATTCCAGAGGATAAGGAATGGCTACAGGTGAAACTAATGATGGACAGCCCTGATGCTGCACCATATTGGTTCCCAAAAACCTGTTTTCATTGCGACAATCCGCCATGTGTGAAAGTCTGCCCTGTGGACGCCACGTTTAAGCGGCAGGATGGATTGGTTTTGATAGACAGTGACCGCTGTATTGGTTGCAAATTTTGTATGGCTGCCTGTCCATATTCTACCCGTGTATTTAATTGGGCCGAACCGGACCAACCGGAAGAAATTGCCGGCCTCACCTATTCGCCCGAAACCAGTGTTCCAAGCAAAGTTGGAACCGTAGAAAAGTGTGATTTCTGTCCAGATATGGCACGAGAGGGATTGCTACCAGATTGTGTTACTGCTTGTCCAAACGGCGTATTTTATTTTGGTGATCAAAATGAGGACACTGTAAATAATGGTGAAGAAACAGTTCGGTTCAGTCAATTGATAAATGACCGGGCTGGCTATCGGTATATGGAAGATTTGGGAACTGAGCCACGGGTCTATTATCTACCTCCAGTTGACAGGATATTTCCTGTTGAACGCGGATTGGATGGATTGCCTGATGATATCCGGGACCGGTTTAAAGATATAATGTAAAAATTGCTTTTGGCTATTCCCTTTTGGTCAACTGCAAAAAATTGCATTTGCCAGAAGCTAATAGCCATTTGCTAAAAGCAAATCTGATGAAAGCATCAACAGAGGCTAATAGTAGGCTCAAATATTTTGCGCCTCAAATTGAAAAAATAGGCCCTAAAACTAAATTTTCCATAGTAATATTATTGATACTTATTTTAATTGGCGGTGTTGCCCTCTACCAGCAAATTACCAAAGGGCACATTGTTACTGGCATGCGAGATCATGTTGTTTGGGGATTGTTTATTGCCAATTTTATTTTCTTTATTGGAATTAGTTATGCAGGTGCAATATTATCGGGAATGCTCTATTTATTTAATATTAAATGGAGACGCCCAATTGTGAGAATTTCAGTTCTTTTATCAATTGTAGCGGGTATTATTGGGCCGGTATTTATTTTATTGTGCATTGGCCGATTTGATCGGCTACATCACCTATTTATTCATGCCCGCCTTCAATCTCCAATTACTTGGGACGTGCTTGCTATTTCAACTTATTTAGTTGGAGCAATTCTATATTTATACTTAACCGTTTTAAGGGATTTTGCCATTTATGGTGATGCAGATTATTTAAACATTCCTGACTGGAAACGGAAATTATATAAAAAATTATCGCTTGGATACAGAGGGACTGAGGAACAAAAAAAGACCTTAAAATCATTGACTCGCTTATTAGCCATAATTATGGTGCCGATGGTAGTGATCATTTCATCAGTTCTTTCATGGATTTTCGGAATGACCTTAAGACCCGGCTGGCACAGTTCTATTTTTGGTCCTTATTTCGTTATCGCTTCCATTTTAACAGGTATTGGAGTAATAATTTTACTCATGTGGATTTTCCGAAAAATCTATAAACTTCAAGATTATTTTACGGATAAACATTTCACGTACATGGGCTATATGATGCTCGTATTGGCTGCTGGTTACGGGTATTTCAGTTTTTCTGAATACTTAACTGGTTGGTATGGTTCGGAAAAATGGGACACGGAAGTTTTGTCAAAATTATTTGATTTTAACGAATACGGCTGGTGGTTTTTATTTGTAAATATTTTTGGGATAATTCTACCAATTGTAACAATGGCAATAAAAAAATTGCGAACACCTGGTATGATTACATTCGCTGCTACCTTAATGGTTTTTGCCATGTGGGTCAGACGATATTTAATTGTAGTTCCAACATTGGAAACTCCATTATTGCCAATTCAGGATACACGGATGGAATATGTTCACTATGCTGCCACCTGGCAAGAATGGGCACTTACAATAGGTGGTATAGCATCCTTAATCTTATTTTTTATCTTGATTTCGAAATTCATTACCATCGTCCCAGTATCTGATTATATCGACGATGAAAAAATGATTGAAAAATAAACTGGTCGCTGATAACCAAATTAAAAATTCCGTATTAAAAATTAATTGTCATGTCATATATTAAATTTTGGCAAAAAATAAACTATACTCAAAACGAAGTGGTTTGGGAATTTGATTTCCTAAAAACCAATGGTTTTGAGAAAATTCCGATGGAGAAATGGTTTAATTTTTCCCAAACCATTTCGGAATCGGCATATAAATATTTTCTTTCATTTTTCATCTTTTTAATGGCTTTTCTGGCTATGCCATTTTCAAATTTAATTGCACAGGAATCGGAAGATGAAAGACCTGAACCAATTCGATCAAGGTTAAGTCTGTCGACCACTCAATATTCGGGTGACAGTATTGAATTGTCAGCCTTATTAAGAGCGAAAATTGATGGAGTTTATCAAAAAATTGACAATGCAAAAATTGAATTTTTGACTATTGACTCCGAAGATGAAATTTTATTAGGAGAAAATATTACAAGTACACTTGGAACGGCTAAGATTGCAATTAGCGCAAAAGAAATAGAAAATGATGAAGATGGTTATTTGTATTTAATTGCACGTTTTGAAGGTAATGAGGAATTGAAAGAAAGTGATGACGAAGTGAGTATTTTAAAAGCGGGTATAGTAATGAACCCTGTAATTGAAGACAGTGTATTCATTTTGAAAATTAGCGCAACTGCACCAAATGCAGATAGTATTTTTCCACTGGCAGATGCTGATGTTTCTATTTATGTGAAAAGAATGATAGGTAGATTAAAAGTGGCTGAAGAAACCACCGATGAAAATGGAGAAATAGCGATAGAATTCCCATCTGACCTCCCAGGTGATGACAAAGGGAATTTATATATAACAGCATTTATTGAGGATTTTGAGGAATATGGCAACTTAGCGGCTAATGGTGTTCAATCTTGGGGAAAACCTGTTTCACATGAACTGAAAGAATTGCCGCGTACATTATGGAGTCCTAATCCGCCAATTTGGATGGTAGTCACATTTTTCGTTTTAATGGCTGCCGTATGGGGTCATTATGCGGTCATTTTATCCAAACTGTTTAAGATGAGAAAAATGGGTGAGTGAAATGATTTTTATCATAAATGGACATTTTCTACCGTCCTAACTTGTGACCATATTGAAGAAGAAACCTCTTAACATTGAAATAAATACCTTTCACCAATCAACTTAAAAGAGATATGAAAAATCGAATTTTCTCAACCGCAATTATCCTTTTCGCTGCAATGATTGGCCTAGCTTTCATCAGCAATGACCAACAGGTCAAGCCTTGGCCAGTTCCTGCCAAATACAATAAAATGGAGAACACCGTTGATTTCGATAAAAAATTAGCTGTTAGTCTATGGTCAAAGCATTGCAAATCATGCCACGGGAAGGAGGGACTTGGTGATGGACCTAAAGCTGCACAGTTGGATACTCCATCAGGAGATTTTACAACAAAAGATTTCCAGAAACAATCTGATGGGGCACTTTATTACAAAACAGTTGAAGGCCGTGACGATATGCCCGCTTTCGATAAAAAAATACCAGAAGCAGAAGATATCTGGCAACTGGTTCATTTGATGAGAACTTTTGAATAATCAATGATTCAAAAGATTGTTGCAAAGCACCTTGGGTTCTTCCCCAAGGTGCTTTTTTATTGGTGGTCTTTTAGGAAAAATGATTGACTTCATTTAGTTTGTTTATTGTCCGGAAGTGAAGCAGATTAAATAGAGTCAAAAGTTAAGGAGCTGCATTTCTAAATTCTTGACATTAACCCAAAACAAAATAGATACTCATAAAACGCTGACCACCTGATTCTTAAATATATACTCAAAACGAAGTGGTTTGGGAATTTGATTATCTACAAACCAATGGTTTTGAGGATATGCCGATGGAGAAATGGTTTAATTTTTCCCAAACTATTTCGGAATCGGTACAATTCCAACGATTAGAATTGATTCTTAAGAAAAATTAATCAGCTGCTTTTTTAATCTTTTCAAAAATATTTTTACATTTGGTCGCCTTTCACATAAAAATTTTCAACAAAATTAAGGATGAGTTTTAAAGTGGCAAAAGTCACTTCAGGTAATGACCTACATCATAACCTGATAGCTTCTTTAGTCACACCTTTATGTCACAAAAAAATTACACGCTTGTGACAATCAAGCAAATTGATGTAAAAAAATTTTAAAACAATAAACCTTATCGTCATGAAAATCAGACTTTCAATTTTATCAGTTTTCTGTTTAATACTTGCATTTGGAATGGTGTCTTGTGAAGGTGATCAAGGTCCAGCTGGCGAAGTAGGTCAGGTCGGCCCACAGGGCCCAGAAGGTCCAGAAGGCCCAGAAGGTGCTGGATTTCAAGATTGTGTATCTTGTCACGCTTCCCAAACCATTGCAGCAAAAATGTTCCAATGGGAGCATTCTACACACGCCACAGGAGGACATTTTGAAAGAAATACTGCTACTTGTGCAGGTTGTCACACAAGTCAAGGTTTCCTTGAAAGAATTGCTTCTGGAGAGCCAAACCCTGCCGGCACGATCGAAGATCCACTTCCACAAAACTGCTACACTTGCCACCAAATTCACTCTTCATTTACAGATAGCGATTGGGCTCTTACTACAACGGAACCCGTAACCTTTTGGGCCAGTGGTGAGACTGTTGACATAGGTAAATCTAACTTATGTATTAACTGTCACCAAGCGCGAGTTGAAAGCCCAACACTTCCAGATCCAACAACTGGTGGCACGATCACAATTACCAATAAAAGATATGGCCCTCACCACGGTGCTCAAGGCATGATGTTTACAGGTTCTGGCGCCTATAAATTGGGTGACGGATATGTCAACTCTGCTCACACGAACCTAGTCACTGACGGGTGTATATCTTGTCACATGGCTACCGCTCAAGCAGTTGAGTCAGGAGGACATACATTCGCTGTTGCAAATGAAGATGGAGAAATAAACATGGCTGGATGTATTCAGTGTCATGACGACTCTGGTGCACTGGAGACATTAGTGGAGAACACCCAAACTGAAATTGGGGATTTAATGGCTGAATTAGAAACGTTATTGCTAGATAGAGGTATTTTAAATCCAAACGATCTACCATATGCTAACGCAAGTGGCAGTAATCCTCTGGAATTGAATGAACACGAAGCCGGTGCCCTTTATAATTATCAATATGTTAGAGAAGATCAAAGCATGGGTGTTCACAATGCGAAATTTGCAAAAAAACTTTTGGAAAACTCCATTGCAGCACTTCAATAAATCACGATATTTTTTATGCATTTGATTCCGCTTGATAATTTAAAGAAAGGTGGTTTCAATCAATGAAACCACCTTTCTTTACCTGCCAATAATTAATTTTTATTCAAGAAAAATGAAAAAATTAGCTTTATCAATAAATGTGATTATTAAAAGAGGAATAATTCCAATTTTCATTTTAGCTACCACTCTGAATCCTATATCAGTTTTTGCTCAAGCTGATGAGGATAATGCTAAAGATACCAGGCCCGTTCGAAACCTATTTGAAAGTACTTTAATGATCGACAATCAAACGGCTATCGTTCCAATTACCGGTACATTTCAATTCGATATTCAACATCGGTTTGGAACAATAGAAAATGGATACGACGACTTTTATGGAGTATTTGCACCCTCCAATATTCGCATGGGATTCAATTATGTTCCAGTTAATAAATTAATGGTTGGATTCGGTTTTTCAAAAGAAAATAGGTTATTAGATTTTTTTGGGAAATATGCTTTATTACAGCAAGGTAGAAAAGGAGGATCACCAATAGCGTTAACTTACTTAGTTAACATGGCGATTGATTCAAGGGAAAATGAAAAGACAGGATTTACTGAAGCAACAGACAAGTTTTCATATTTCCATCAATTAATGGTTGCAAGAAAACTAACAGATGCATTTTCAATTCAGGCAGCATTTAATTTGTCTTATTTTAATTACGTAAAACCAATAATTGGCCCTGAAGATGAATATATTGGATTACGTGATAATAACGTATTTTCTACATCATTTTTAGGCCGCTATAAATTGACTACTTCTACGGGATTGATTGCTAATTTTGATATTCCACTTTCAGATTCTGAATTTGCAGACCTCCAACCAAATATTAGTTTTGGTGTCGAGTTTGTGTCGAGTTCTCATGCATTCCAAATATTTATAGGCAACTACAAATGGATTGTCCCTCAGTACAATAATTATTTCAACCAAAACAGCTTTGGCGATAATCAAATTTTAATTGGATTCAATATGACCCGTTTGTGGAATTTTTAAATTGGCTTTGAGATAAAAAAAAGTGCCTGATTTGACAAGAATGTTAAATCAGGCGCTTTTTTTTTTTGCGGCAATAGTTTCACAGATAAATTCTTCATTTATAAAATCCCTAATTTTACGACTATTTTTCACAGCAATATATTATCATCAATATGACTTGGATAAAAACGATTAAATACGAGGATGCTAACCCAAAGCTCAAAAAAATTTACGACCGTGTCAAAAGCCCTGATGGCCAAATAGACAATATTCTCTCTGCACACAGCTTGCGACCTCATACGCTTGTTGGCCATATGACGCTCTATAAAAATGTGCTCCACAATCGAAACAATACATTTCCAAAATGGTATTTAGAAACTATAGGCACACTGGTAAGCTTGCTCAATAAATGCGACTATTGTGTTGATCATCATTTTCATGGATTGAAAAGATTGCTGGCAGATGATATGCGTGCCCAAAACATTTTGGAAGCTTTAAAGAGTGGTTATTATGCTAAGGAGTTTGATGGAAAATTATATGCAGGCTTGCGTTACGCAAAGGAATTGACCTTGATGCCCTATTCCATTAAATCATACAATATGGATTTGTTGAGGAATGCAGGTATGGACGATGGAGAAATATTAGAAGTCAACCAAGTAGTTGCCTATTTTAATTATGCCAACCGCATGGTGCTTGGACTTGGCATAAATACAGAAGGTGAAGTGCTTGGACTTTCTCCAAATGACAATGATGACGAATCAAATTGGGGACACGGCTAAAGCTGGTATTATTTTTTATTGTAATTTGAATATCCTTAACTGTTCCGTTTCCAGAAAGGAATATCTTTGCATCAAAATTTGCACGATTAAATATCCCGTGAATCGAGAAGTAGACAGAAGAGTATAACAATCAACTTTTTGTTTTCTTCGAACAAATCATAATTATGAGACTCATATTTTCCACCATTCTATTTAGTTTTTTGTTGTTTTCATGCATCAAAAAAACGCAAAACGACCCCAGTGATTTAACGGCACCGCCTACTCAGACTCCAGAAATAGAAGGTATAACAACCACCGTAACAGTAATTGATGAAGTTACCGGAGAGCCGGTTCTCGCAGAGCAACCAATAAAGCCACTTAGTACTGCCATTGGGGAAAATCCTTTCAAAAAGGAAGACCCTATTCCGCCTAAACTCATTGCTCCAAACCCTCAAACTGACCAGGAAAAAAGGGTTGTTGAGGTATTAACTTCCGACTATTGGTCAGTTTGGGCACTTGTTAAAATAAAGGACGTACCAGCCAATCGTGAGAACCAAGGCGCATACTTCAAGTTTCACCTAGACGGTACTTATGAATATGGGTTTTGGCAAGAGCCTATTAGCACAGGCACTTGGACTTTTGATGGATCTACAGCCCATGTACACCTTGATTCTAAGTTAAAAGGAGATGATAGGGAATGGCGAATCCAAATGGCAAGTGATGGGCAAACAATGGTATGGATTGGAACTGAAAAATACCATACGCCCAACATCCAACTAAAATTAGTGAGGTTTGTCAATTTACCACAGACAAGAGCGGAACTTGGAGTTACTGGGTAGTATTTGGTCAGTGAACAAATACCTTTCTGACCAAAATATTTCCGTCGAAATTGATTTTCAAAAAATACAACCCTTGGCCTAATCCAGTAAGGTCGAGGGTTTTCTTTTCCTCTGCTTCAATTTTGTCAGTCATCACCATTTGCCATGCAGTATTGTACACGATTACTTCTTTAATGGTAGATTCAGGCAGGGCTATGGTCAATTGGCCAGTTGTGGGATTTGGGTAAATGCCGGGGATGATGGGTTCTTCTTCTTCCTCTGGAAATTTTAGCCAAATTGATTCATCGGAACAATAGTCTCCGACGCCTCCAAACCAATAAGCGTATCTTTCATCAAGGTTTAATAAATAAGAAGATTCGAGATTATCCAATAAATTAAATTGATCGGAATGCGGGTTAGGGTGGCAAGTAAATGCGACAACTATTCGGCCTGCCTGCCCAGGCTGTAATGCTGCAACTCCCCAAAGGTTGACCAGCCCATTTGACCCTATGCAATATTTTTTATTGAAATCGAAGCCTTCAGAAAGCATAGACCATCTATCTTGCCTATGCGGCATTCCTGGAAATGCATGTTTCGTAAATTCAATACTTGCTGGATTATAGCCATTTCCACCATCAGTCATCCAACTCCCATCCCTCCACGAACCTGTAATATATCTGTAAAATTCGATGTCAAGGTTTGGAGGAGTCATGCCAATTGCCGGACTATCTTCGCCATAGTAATATGTAAAATTTTTCAGTTCGTGATCGATCCCATTGTATAAAAACTTAACAGACATAATGGGTGAATGGACGCCATACCCGGTATTTCCACTTTCGCAAACCCCCAATGAATCCCCATCCATCGAATCAGCATTATAAGAATAAAATGCATCCCTATGTGGCATTGATCCAAAATAATCATCTTCGCCGCAGCCATTTTCAAAATCTGTCCAAATGCCCACAAACAAAGAATCAATATCCTCTTGAGCACGGTTAATAAGTTTATACTCAACAAAAACAGTGTTTTCTATTTCCGGCTGCATCGGACAGTCCCTTGTCCACGCAGTTTGTTGTATTTCCATGCGAATCGGCAACCCATTAGTAACAGGGTGATCCCGCTCGTCGTGAAATACAGACCAGGTCATTTCTTTTGGAATTGAAAATATATATTGATTGTTATCGTGAACAGGAAAATCCCCTTTTAAAGGGTCATACACCCCATCACTATCTACATCAAAAAAAGGGGCCCAGCCTTGGGAGGTAGTAGGTAATGGCTTAGGATAAAAGTGGGGATTTCCATTTCCTGGCCATAATAAAATATTCGGCCTGATAGTATCTATTTGCTTGTTGTCCGTCCAATCAAATATATGTGCTACCACTTCTTCCCTTGTCACCGACCAAACCCGATTAAAATATTCACAAGGAAAATCTTCATAAGGCTGTCCAGTTTCAGGGTGCAATGGCCCAGGCGTATAGTCTGTTTGGTTTGCATCTATGGTTGGCGAGGTCGCAGCTATTTTTAAATTTCCTCCAGGATCAAACCCTCCCATCCAAAGACCAACTTTTCTGATGGTTGTTGGGCTTTCGTCACCGTAATAAGGAAACTTGAAAAAACCTTTGCCATAATCATGAAACAACGTACCATCATTGTAAATTTTGGCAGCTATGCGGTTGCCTTTTAAAATGTGGCTGGCCGCAGGATAGCAGAGCTCCTGTGAGAAAGAAGTTTGACAAATTGTTATCGCCAATAAAAGAACTAAAAGGGTTTTCATCAGGGGTAATACTTTATTGAATGATTAATTTTTTTATAGCGTAGCCATTCTTGTATTTTAATTCTACATAATACAGCCCGCTTTTCAATTGACCCACATCAAGTAAATACTCGTGGCTATTTATTTTTTCATTTAACACAGATCTGCCAACAACATCAAGCAAAGTAATTTCCAATAATTCTTCTTTTTCTGATGAAATATGCACCAATTCATCAGCGGGATTTGGAAAGATATTTATATCAATTTCATTTTCAAATTGAATGGTTGGAGTTGTAATGCCATTTAAAGAAACAACGGTAGTTGTTGCCCCAATGTCTATTTCAGTTCCATCGTTTCTTATGGCTTTGATGTTTTTAAACTTGATTTCTGTTTTATCAGAAGGTAGTGGCTCATCAAATGATTCATGAACCGTAACAATAATGCTAAATAGTTCGCCACCTTTGAGAATCGAGTCCAACTCGTTCATAACAAAAACATAATCATTAGTCGTTAAATCATCATCAACACTTTCACCCTCATGAAACTTCATCAAATCTTGTCCAATTGTAAACCCACTACTACTGCTGAATCCATTAAAATATCGATTATCATATTCCATCTGGAACGCCAGACCATATAAATCAGGCACATCCAACAAATTGACCCTTGCAACAAACCAACTTCCAGGATCAATATTTTCAAATAAAGGATTTGAGCCGCCTCTTGTTAAATATATTTCTGGACCGATTTGATAAACATCTTGTGGATTGATATAGTAGGGTGTGGTATTGTTGTAATTGGCGATGGTTGTCTCAAAGTCTTCCTTTTCTATATTGCCCGATCCATCACAATCTGCATGTTTTAGGTTAGGGCCGTTAGGAATAGTACCGCTCCAAGGTTGGCTGTTGTGAGGAGCCCAATTCAGGGAGTTTGGTCTCTGGTCACCAGATTTTTCTTGAGACAGGGCAATAGACAATAAATCTTTATAATTGGCTATGCCATCTTTATCAGCATCTCCTGGCCATACACAATCGTCGGTACAAACTGGTTGCGAGCAAACATTGGCAAAATGAGCATTGTATGCACTATGAATATCAGCAACTTCTTCATACAATAAAGTCACGTTCTCCAAGTTAGAATTACCAAGTGTGTTATGATAGGAATACGCCAATTCAACCACATCAAATTCCCCTGGCCCAAGGTCGTTTAATTTTACGCTGGCCACATACCTGTTGTCAACTATTAAATCAGAAATGCCAGAGGTTAAAAGCGACCATTCATTTAGATCGTTTGGGTCTCCTGGAAAAATTAAATCTGTAATTGGATTGTCTGGATTACATCCGTTTTCACCAAAGGTCAAAGGTTGGGTAGGAGTGAAATATCCAGTCAATGGCAAATAATAGCCTATGTCCCAACTTGGAATACCTACACAATTGCCCAATACTTGTGTTGGCATCAAATGAGCCAATTCTCTATTTAAAATTGTTGTAGAAAAAGCAGGTGGTTTTTCCTCTGGCAAGTTTAATATTGGGCAGTTTGTACCTTCTCCATCCTGATTATTCAGGTTATATGTAAACACAGTATTCAGATCATCATTCGCACCAAACCCATCATCAAATGCACACCTTATATTTAAATCAATAAAAAGCCCTAAATAAAAATCATTGATCGCCTCTTGTGCTCTATTGATTACTTTATAAGATTTAAACAAAGTTTGGTTCAAGACAGGATTGTCCTCGCAATTATATACCCACACTGTTTGGTGGATTTCAGCCCTTATTGCTAATCCATTTGATTCACCGTGTATTGCTCCAGCTCCTTCATCATTGAAAGAGCACCAAATTATTTGTTCAGGAATTACATCGACATTTTCTGGCAGCGGGTAATCACCTGCCCCTGGATTGTAAATTCCATCATTATCACGATCAAAAAACGGAGCTAATCCTGCATCCGTGGATGGAAGCTGGAATCCATATAAAATTTGAAAGAAAACGTTGCCTTTAGCAGGCCATCCATATATTGAAGGTTGCCAATTTGACACAAAACCATCCTCTTCAAAATCTTTAATATGTGCTTCTATTTCATGCCGACGGACACTCCACAGTTTGTTCCAGTTTCCACAATTTTCAAAGTTTGTAACACCTATAGTCTCATCAAGTGGCCCTGGCCAAAAGTCATTTTGAATCGAAAAAACACCATATTTTGCTGCCGCTACTTTCAAATTACCTCCCAGATCAAGTCCACCCAACCACAAGCCCTGAATAAAGTCGAATTCGCTAATCGCCAAGCCAGAGCCATAGGGAACTTCAAATCCGTTAGAGGTTCCATTTTGATAGAAATTATTTCCAATGTTACCTATTGAAGCACGGATATCGTTTCCATGTAATGTTTCGAATTTTGGCTCAGTTATACATGGCAGCTGTGCATCTAAATTTACAGAAAGAAAAGTCATCAAGAGGAATGAGGTAAAGTAAGTTTTCATAAGCTCTAATTGAATTTCATTAATATGTTGTTGTTATACCGACTCCGAAATAGTTTGGGAATAGTTAAACTATTTCTCCATCGGCATATCCTCAAAACCATTGGTTTGTAGAAAATCAAATTCACAAACCAATGGTTTTGAGGATAGAATCACTAACTCCGCCTTTTAAGGCGGAGTAAAAACTAAAACATAAATGGGCTTTAGCCCCAGCTTGCCTGGATACTGGGGCTAAAGCCCATAATGGTTGCGTTTTATACCACCGACTAAAGTCGGCGGTTAGTGAAATTCTTTGCAGGGTAGAGACGAAGCTTATTTGTATTAAAGTTTTGTCCCGTACTTATAATTTCTTTTATCAAATTTACTTCTTAAGAGTACTGCCAACAACCCAACTTTTGGCAAAAGTCAGTTTCCCAATTTATCCAAAATCTCCACTCCAATCCTCTCAGCCTTTCTATCTTTGCCATTCTTGCAAAATCCTGACCCCTGAATCCTAAAATCTGACTTCTCAACAATGAGCAATTACAAATACGATCTCCGCGGCGTGTCCGCCAGCAAAGAAGAAGTGCATGCTGCAATCAAACATTTAGACAAAGGGCTTTTTCCTTTAGCGTTCTGTAAAATTCTTCCCGATGTGGTAGGCGGCAGCATTGAGCATTGCAATATAATGCATGCCGACACCGCAGGTACAAAGACAAGCTTGGCTTATTTATATTGGAAAGAAACTGGTGACTTATCAGTCTGGAAAGGAATCGCCCAGGATGCCTTAGTGATGAATCTCGATGATATGGCTTGTGTGGGTTGTACAGATGGTATTGTCATTTCTTCTACTATTGGACGAAACAAGAATTTGATTCCAGGAGACGTCATCACCACACTTATTCAATCTGCTGTGGATTTTGCTGAAAATATGGCCAGTCATGGAATTGGCCTCCACCTCGCTGGAGGCGAAACGGCAGATGTGGGAGACATCGTTCGTACCATTGATGTTGGATATACCACTTTCGCCAGAATGAAGCGAGATGACTTAATTGTGAATGACATCCAGGCTGGAGATGTGATTGTGGGATTGGCTTCTTATGGACAAGCGACTTATGAGAAAGAGTACAATGGAGGCATGGGAAGCAATGGGTTGACCAGTGCCCGGCATGATGTATTTTCTAAAACCTATGCAGAAAAATACCCTGACAGCTTTGATCCAAATACGCCATTGGAAGTCATTTATACTGGTGGAAAAAAATTGACTGAAACAATAAAAGTGAACGGGAAAGAAATACCTGTCGGTAAATTAGTCCTCTCTCCAACCCGCACCTATTTACCTGTTTTGAAAAAAGTGTTGGAAAAATTTAAAGGTGAGACAAGAAAGCGAATACACGGACTTGTGCATTGCACTGGAGGGGGTCAAACCAAAGTAAATCATTTCATCAAAAACAAACGAATCGTAAAGAATAATTTGTTGTCAATTCCGCCCCTTTTTGATTTAATAAAAAATGAGTCTGGAACAGAATGGAAGGAGATGTACCAGGTTTTCAACATGGGCCACAGGCTTGAGTTTTACCTTAACAAAAGTGACGCTGACGCCATTATTGACATTGCCCACAGCTTTAATATCGATGCTCAAATAGTTGGTTATGTTGAAGAAGCAAGTGGTGAACATGTTCGAGTAGAAAGCCCAAATGGAAATTTTGAATATTAATTAATTCTGTTCCAAAAGTTGATTTTGACATTATAGTCAAGTATTGAATTCAGTTACAGCGCTGCACATTTTGATATTCGATGCTATACCGATTCCGAAATGGTTTGGGAAAAAATAAGCCATTTCGTCATCGGCCTATCCTCAAAACGAGTGGATTTTGAAAGATAAAATTTCAAAACCAAATCGTTATGAGCATAAATTTTGAAATATCTAAACTTAAGAACCATGCGTAACAAAATCATTTTTTTATCCTTCTTATTCCTTGCCCCATTTCTTCTTTCTGCACAATATAAAGATTTATTAAAAGACAAATCCATCTCTTGGATAGGTGAGTTTGAAATGGATTTGAGCTTCGATCTGCAACAAGAAGGTTATAACATTAATGCGGTTGAACTTACAAAATATGCACAGCCAAAAGGACTGCAAAAATGTACGGACGGTAATTGTCTAGTCGATTTCCTTTTTGGGCATATTGTCAGGGGAGAAGTATTGTGTTATAGAACGGCTTCGTTGGAGAGACCTTACACTATTGAAGAAGTCCACAATCTTACTTCTTCCACCGATACCGTAATCACTTTTTATCCAGAGACCTTTGAGGAAGTTATTCAAATTATTAAAAATGAAATAAACCCCGACGATATTAGATCTTGCCGTACCAGACAGATTCTTTATTATGATAAAAATTCAAAATCTCTAAATTCTCGCCTTATTGCATATGCACCTTTAGTTACATTGACAGATGCGGAAGGAAACTCAATTGGTAAAAAGCCACTATTGTGGGTGGCTACAGAAGATATATTTGGGCAAAATGTAAGATCAGAAAATGCCTCTGTGGCTTGGGCTGCTAATATTTACACGAGAGTTACTCCATTAGATTTCAGCAAGCTAAAGATAGTTAAGGGAAATGTTGACTTCCAGAAATTCCTGCATGAAACAGCGAGAGACGGAGACCGACCAGTAAAAAGCGTTAATAATAAAGCTGGAAAATTTTTGAATAAGAAGGATATAAAAGAAATCTATAGCAGTGTCGATACCATAATAACCTTTGACGCACAGACATATGAAGAGACGGTTCAAATTGTAAAAGAAGACCGGAGTTATAAAGACGTCAATGCTTGCCGACTTGAACAAGAATGGTTCTACATTCCAGAAAAAAGGCTCCTCATTAATCGTTTAAAATCCGTTGTCCCAGTTACTGAGGTAAAAGACAAGAACGGCAACTTCAAGTATTGGAAGCCATTTTATAAGATCGAGTATCAGTGATTTAGATGGAGATGGTTTTGAAGAAGTTGAGGCGGTTGAGAATACTTTATTCTCAACCGCCTCAACAATTTTAACCTACACAACTTTAACTTGGTAGAAAGCCATTTGAACAAACCTTAACGAATAGGCAAATTGAAGCATTCTCTCCCCTGCACTTTCTTTCACATCCCATTACATATTAAATATTTTTTTAATTCTGGCACAATCTTAGTTGTATATAGAAAAGTTTAATTTATCACCTTTACCCATACTATTTCGAGAAAACTACCTGCCTCACAAACACTCTTAAAGTCCAAACACAAAGATCAACAGGTAAAAACTGAACTGCACCTTGGTGCGGCTTTCAAGCTATTCATAAACCGATAGAATTTTTACCGGCACATAACTATTAAACATAATGAAGGCACTGGCGGTATCTCATGTACGAACATTATTTGCTCGCCAGCCACAGCCTATTGAAAAGGGCATTCCCATGAAAAGTACTGCACGTCACCTTTTAACAATTTTGATTACCTCCCTTTCACTGCTTCTGCAAGCACAGGGTATCTTTCAAATTGATTCCATTCACCAATACACCTTAGATTGCAATACAGATATGGATATCTGTTTACCAATCCCTGCTACAGAGCTTGCCAATTATTCCATATTCATGGATGGCAATCCATACAATTCTGGAATTAGTGGATGTGATTTCGACACCACTATTAACTATTCTTATAATACACTTTTTGGCCTTGGCAATTTAGGCCCTTACCACCTCGATTCCTGGAAAGTGAATAATTCCAGCTTTGATGGCATGTTCAACACCATAGATGAATTAGTGGCCATGTTGAATCTATGGGATCCTATAGGTAACTGGATTCACAAGCCTTCTGCATTGAGCATTGAAGGAGGAGCAGCTGGTAGCGTGTATAGTGATATGGAAATTACAGTGATATCCAACCAGACACCTTCTACCTTAGGGTTGAATTTTGGATTGTTGCCACTGGGAACGGAAATGTCTTTTGGAGAAGGCATGCATACATTAATGGTATTTGATAATGTGAACAATATCAGTGATACTTTAATGGTCATGGTTCAGTGTTTATTACCACCGCCCGCAACCACTTTCTATGACACAATCCAAGCAGATGCACTACCATATACCTATTGTCTTGATCTCACTTCATTAGTTGGCAGCTTAGCCAGTCTTGAAAATGTGTGTCCAGATGATAGCGGTCAATTCGTTAGCTTTTATATTGACCAAGCAACACAATGTGTAAAATATAGTGGCTTGGTCTGCAACGGTACCGAAACAGCATGTATAGTTGCCTGCGATGATATAGGAATGTGCGACACTACCTATTTAGTAGTTACAGTTGGCAATGACTTATGCTCTGCAACTTCTCAAAAATGGACTGACTCCATACTGATAAATTTTACGGAAGTAATCTGCATTGATACGACCTCCCTTCCAGGAAATATCATCTCTGTTGAAAATATCTGCCCAGATGATAGTGGAGAGAGTGTGGTTTTTGAATATGATGAGGACACACATTGTGTGACTTACACAGGTATGGCAGAAGGGCTGGATCAAGGGTGTTTTTTACTGATGGATCACTTTGGAAATGTAGATACAGCCTTTGTTTGTGTGAATGTAGGACTGCCGGAGGTTGGTACAATTATTGACACCATCCTGATTGGTACTAACGAGACCTATAGTATTGACACTACTGAATTGGCGGGCAATATTTTAAATATAGAAAATTTTTGCCCTGCTTTATCCGGCGATTATGTTGCTTTTGTCATAGATGATGTAACTTTAAGCGTCGAAGCTCTTAGCCTCGACATCGGAACCGACACAGCTTGCATCGTCATTTGTGATGATTATGGAGTATGTGATACTACATATATGTATATCACTGTCGTGCCGGATATTAGTGATCCATGCTTCAATGCACATCCCCCCATTGCCGTTGATGATGCGGCTTCTGCACCTTTGAACACCCTCGTTAACATTGACATATTAGCCAATGATACCCTTGGCCCTTGTCTGGATATTTCATTAACTGTACTGGATCAAAGTACTGGCGGAGACGGACCTTATAATGGTTTGACCGTTTTGAATCCTGACAGGACAGTTGACTACCTCCCCAACTTGGATTTCTGCGGACTGGATTCTTTCGAATACGTTCTATGCAATCCAAATGGTTGTGATACGGCTACGGTATTCCTGGATATTTCATGTTTTTCAATGGATACCATTATTGTTTATAATGGCTTTTCTCCAAATGAGGATGGGTTCAATGAATTTTTCACCATTTTCAATATAGAAAAGTATCCTGAAAGCGACCTCAGCGTATACAATAGATGGGGCAACATGGTTTTCCAGGAAATAGGTTACCAAAACGACTGGCCAGGCACCTATCGGGGCAAACCACTCGCAGATGGCACCTATTTTTATTACCTGAAGCTGGATAGTAGGCGAGAGTATTCGGGCTATTTGCAGATACACAAATAAGTTAAAGTATGGGTTTTATATATGCGGGAACGCACCTATTAAGACTCTTATAATTTTTAAAACAACATTACCCTCTTGACGGCTTTCAAGTCTAATTAACTTCCTCGATGATGAAAAAAACATTGACTTCTCTTGCTCTCATTCTAATGTTTGGTTCAATAGCTTTTGCGCAGCAACAGCCTATGTTTACCAAATATATGTTTAACAGCCTGATTTTTAATCCAGGCTATGCCGGGTCAAAAGGGCACATGTCTGTTGGGCTACTTCACCGTACTCAATGGTACGAAATTGACGGTGCTCCAACTACCCAAACGATAACTGCACATACTCCTTTGAGAAATGACAGGATCGCTGTTGGCTTTAGCTTAATAAATGATGTAATTGGCCCAACGAATACTGTTGGTGCTAATGTCGTCTATGCTTATCGAATTCCTTTAGGTGAAACTGTTAAGCTTAGTATTGGCTTGCAAGCTGGACTTGAAAACTATAAAGCCGACTGGACAGAGCTTAACCTCGACGACGAACAAGATCCAGTTTATCAAATGCCTGTAAGTAGATTCCTGCCAAATTTTGGCGCTGGTTTTTACCTATATAATGATAAATTCTATATTGGAGGCTCCTCTCCACATCTGGTAGAATACGACTTGAGGCCAGAAGCAGTGACGCAGATTTACGCCAGAGAAGTCCGCCATTATTATTTTACAGCGGGTACTGCAATTCCTTTAAATGGAGACGCACTTATTTTTAAACCTTCTATTTTGATGAAAAATGTTGGTTTGGATAAGCGTGCTTCTAAAATTGCTGCCTTCCGTGATATTGGTGCTCCAAACGAAATAGATTTAGATATTTCTTTCTTATTTCAAGAAACGCTTTGGTTGGGAGCTTCATTCCGTACTTCTTGGGCAAAAATCCAAGACGGCCGGAGCTCACACGATTCAGCTGATATTTGGCTATCTTATTTAATGAAAAATGGCTTGCGCTTCGGTGCTGCATACGATTATCCGGTTACCCAACTTTCTAATGTTACCAGTGGTGCATTTGAAGTCATGGTCGGATATGAATTCAATTTTAAAGAAAATAGGGTTGTTACGCCTAGGTACTTTTAATTAGCGAAAGAATGAATTAGTGAATGAGTGAATATTAAATGCACTCATTCACTAATTTAGAATTCACTCATTGCATCCTCTCACCCAGCATTTAATTAACCATTTAGATATGCGCAATTTTACATTCCTCTTAGTTCTCAGCCTCTTCACAACTGCTGCTTTTGCCCAAAATGGTAAAATAAAGCAAGCACAACAAAAGATGGATAACCTCGACTACATGGGTGCCATCGAATTGTACAACCAAATTCTTGAAGACGGCGATGTAGCTGTAGCCAAAATTAATTTGGCAGAAGCTTACCGTAAAGTAAATGATACTCAGAATTCAGAGTTTTGGTACGGACAGGTTGTTCGTTTGCCTGAATCTGAACCAATCCACAAACTATATTATGGTATGATGCTCCAGCGCAATGGAAAATGTGAAATTGCTAGGGAGTGGTATCAACAGTACGTTGACCTCGCACCTGATGATAATAGAGGTCAATTGTTGCTTCGTGCATGTGATTATGAAGATGAATTGATGACAAAAAGCAACGAATCCTATGAGGTTAAAGAGGTTGACTTCAACTCTCACTCAGATGACTTTAGTCCACAATTTTATAAAGGCGGATTAGTCTTTTCCTCAGAAAGAGATACAAATCCAATCATTCGCCGGATGCACACATGGACTGGAAATCCTTTCCTTGAGTTGTACTATGTAGACATGCGGGAAACTGGGCAAGAAGATGGTTGTGGAAATTATGTCTTTGGCCGTCCAGAGAAATTTTCGAATGAAATCAATTCAAAATACCACGATGCGGTTGTAGCGTTTTCACGCAATGGGGAAGAAATCTTTTTTACCAGAAACAATTACGTAGATGGCAAAAAGGACTATGACGATGCAGGCATTATGCGCCTAAAAGTATTTTATGCAAGAGGAGAAGGCGAAGGCCAATGGGGTGAACTCCAGAGTCTTCCTTTCAATAGCAACGAATATTCTGTTGCACATCCAAGTTTGTCGAGCGACGGTACCAAATTGTTTTTCACTTCTGACATGCCCGGAGGGTTTGGCGGAATGGATTTATATGTTTCTGAAAAGGAAAGTGGCCGTTGGGGACCACCTATGAACCTTGGACCTGAAGTAAATACAGAAGGTCATGAAATTTTCCCACATTCAGCAATGGATGGCAAGCTGTATTTCTCTTCTGACGGACACATTGGACTTGGTGGACTTGATATTTATTTCACCTACCAAGACGAAGGTGGCACATGGAAAGAGCCTGCAAATATGGGTTTTCCTATCAATACACTATCAGATGATTTTGGTGTAATTTTCAATGAAGAAGGTACTTGTGGGTTCTTTTCTTCTGATCGCCAAGGTGGTGTGGGTAGAGACGATATTTATAGTTTTAAGAAAACCGCAATTCCAGTGGAAGTTTTGGTTTATGATGAAAAAACAGATTTACCACTTGAAAATGCTGTGGTATATGTAGGTTGTGAAGGCGATTCTATGTTTACCGATATAGAAGGAAAGATTAGGTTCGATATGAAGTTGAATGACTGCTGCGATTTGTTTGCGAGTATGGAAAGTTACGAACCAAATAGCATAGAAGCCTGTACAAAAGATTTGACTCTAGCTGACAAGTTGGAAATCAAAATTCCACTGACCCAAACTTCAGAGTTTGAAATTGAAGGGATAGTATTTGATGGTTTGACCAAGCTCCCAATGCAGGGTGCAACTGTTACACTGGAAAATGATTGTGGCCAACCGATAGTTGCTCCTTTTGTAACTTCTTCAACAGGTCGTTATTATTTCAAACTCGACCGTGATTGCTGTTATAAAGTAAAAGCAACCCAAGATGGATATTTTGCTGGAATAGCGGAAGGTGTCTGTACAAAAGGATTGGAAGATTCTGAGACATTGGTGGAAAACCTGTTTTTGATGCCTACTTCTACAGCGCCTTATACTTCTGATGATATCAGCAAACCAGTACCGGGCGGTTCAATTGATGGTACAACTGAAACGGATTATACTTATTTAGACCCATCTTCACGACTATGGATGGATAATGATACTATGCTTCCGGCTGATGGTACTTACGATGACGGTAGGTTATACGATAAAGGTATTCTATTAGAAGATGGATTCCCCGTTGGCCATATTCCTTCTGAAAATCCGCAAGATTCAGATAATCCAAATGATGTGGCTAAATCAGGTGAACCTGTCCAGATCCCATATTTGCTGCACATCTATTATGATTTTGACCAGGCAAGTGTAAGGGATGACGCAATTCCAGAATTGGGTAAATTGCTGAATCTTTTACAAGAAAATACACAGTATATTATTGAAATAGGCTCACATACAGATGCTCGTGGTAGCTATCATTATAATACACGTTTGTCGCAGCGTCGTGCTGACTCTGTGGTACGTTGGTTGGTCGACAGAGGAGTGGATAGAAGCCGCCTTGTTGCAAGGGGATATGGAGAGAAAGTCAATGTAAACGATTGCGTAAACAATGTTCCATGTTCAGAAGGGCAACACCAAATGAACCGACGAACGGAGTTTAAAGTGATTGGTTGCCGAGACTGTGACAAGACCAATGAAGTGATTTCAAAAGCAAATCCAAACGTTAGAGTCGATCATTGTAATGACTGTCCATTCTAAGATAAAAAGAAATAAGATAAAAAAGCCCAGCGGAAATTTCCGCTGGGCTTTTCATTTTTTAGAAAATCACATTTCTTTGCGCTTCTTCTCTATTTGAAAAAATACCCTTTTTGAAAAAGATCATTATAGCAATAGACGGCCATTCTTCCTGTGGAAAAAGTACACTTGCAAAAGCACTAGGCAAAGCATTAGACTATGCCTATATCAGTACAGGTGACATGTACCGAGCTGTTACGCTGTATTTTATTGAACAAAATTTAGATATTAATGAAATCGGGCAGGTTAAGAAGACGCTCGAAGAAATCAATCTCACATTCAAATCTCTGCCAGAAGGGAATTGTATTTTTTTGAACGGAAAAAATGTCAGTAAAGAAATTCGCACTATGCCGGTCAACCAGCTGGTCAGTCCGGTTTCGACAATTGCTGAAGTGAGGACTGAAATGGTAAGACAACAACAGGCAATGGGCCTGAACAAAGGTATAGTGATGGATGGCAGGGACATAGGCACCGTTGTATTTCCAAATGCAGAACTTAAAATATTTCTTACTGCCGATGTTGATGAACGTGCTCGCCGCCGATATGTTGAGTTGATAGAAAAGGGGATGGATGTAAGTTTTGAAGAAGTCAAACATAATTTGGAAGAACGAGACAGAATTGACTCTTCAAGAAAAGAAAGCCCATTAAGTAAAGCCGCTGATGCTATTACTGTAGACAACACCAATCTAAATCATGAAGAACAGCTCAACCTGGTTCTTGAAATGATTGAACATAAACTAGCTGTAGTGAACTGAATACGATATGTATTACTTTGACCCAATATGGGATTCATAAACTCCTTTTGCTCTGTCTTCAAAAAATTTCTTTAACGCAAAAACGCTTGATTCAAAAGCCATTTCGGACCAAGGTATTTCCTGCTCAGTGAATAGCCGAGTTTCTAAGCTTTCCTCCCCTACTCCATATTTCCCTTCAATCAAATCTCCCAGAAATTGCACATATACATGGGCATATTTTGTAAAAGTGAAAACCGTGTGCAGTTTCCAAATATTGACTTTTGCCTCTGCCTCCTCCCAAACTTCTCTTGCTGCTCCTTCCTCAGCAGTTTCAGCTACTTCCATAAATCCGGCAGGCACATTCCAATATCCTTTTCTCGGTTCGATGGCACGTTTGCACAATAGCACTTTATCTTCCCAAATTGGTAAACAACCAGTAATAATTTTAGGATTCTGATAATGAATGGTATTGCAATTCATACAAACCTGTCGTAGCCTATTGTCTCCAGAAGGAATTTCTTGAGATAGTTTGCCCGAGCCACAATTGCTACAATAATTCATAATCCAGTTATTTTCTTCTAAAACCAATGTTCAGCTTATTGAGGTCATCAGGAGTGTCGATGCCTATAGATTCAAATTCTGTAATCCCAACACCTATGGCATAGCCATTTTCCAGCCACCTCAACTGTTCCAACGATTCAGCAATTTCGAGGTTTGACTGTGGCAATAGGTGCAATTTTAAGAGCGTATCTCTTCTAAATCCATAAATTCCTATATGTTTCAAAAATTCTTTTTCCAAATATTCTCCCTGCCCAGCATTACTAAAATATGGAATTGGTGAGCGGCTAAAATAAAGCGCCTTCCCTACTGAATCCATCACGATTTTCACTTTATTCTTATCTAAAAAATCTTCTTTCGATATATATTTCTTGGCTAAAGTTGAGATATGAAAATCACCATTTTTCAAAATTGATATGACTTGACTGATTTGTTCAGGATGAATAAATGGTTCGTCCCCTTGGATATTTACTGCAAGCTGAAAATGTTCATAATCAGTTAATTGTACTACTTCTGCACATCGATCTGTTCCCGATTTATGCAAATCTGATGTCATCACTACTCTTCCACCGAAACGGTTTACGTGCTGGAATATTCGATCATCATCAGTTGCAACCACCACACAATCCAGCCCTTTACAATGACATGCCTGATCGTACACCCGATGTATCATTGATTTACCATCAATTTCAATAAGTGGTTTTCCAGGGAAACGGGTTGATTCAAAACGGGCAGGAATTATCCCTAACGTATCCATTTTTAATGAAGAATTTGATTTACGAAATTAGAATTCACGTAAATTTGTAAAGCATTGGCTTTAAGTTTGTTATATTATTGCATTAATTGACATTTTAACGATGAAGCTTTTCGCAAATCTGCTTCTGTAATCCCAATTCATGACTAGATGAGAAGACTTTTAATCTCCTTAATTTTTTTAGCCTTCTTTTGGTTTGATGCCTTTTCAACAGGTGACAGCCTATACTATGTCACTGCGAAAGATACCATTTTCCTCAAAGTTGACCCTTACGGTAACAAATTATTTACTCATCGAATGGAAGCTGGTCAAAACCTCTATTCATTGGCCAGGTTTTATGGATTGAAAATCAACAGCTTACTAACTTATAATTCCCATTTAGATCCAGAATTGGGATTTTCCCCAGGAACCTTAATTAATATTCCCATTCCTGATACTTGTATATTAAAGAATAATGACCCAAGCCTCGAAGAACAAGGGTATGTTCCTGTCCGGTATGTTGTGAAGCATGGCGACACATTCTACCGAATTGCAAAGCATTTTTTCAAAATAAATTTAGATACGCTGCAGAAATGGAATAATCTGGAATCGACGATGATGTTCTCTGGATTGCAATTGCATGTAGGTTATTTCAGCACCGCTGGAATACCAGATACACTCCAACTAGCCAACAATAGCCCATTGGGTGCTAAAATGGTGAGTTTACAGCAAGAATTTGAATTTAAAAGATCATTTGAAGAACCTACTTTTCAAAATGGAGCAGCGTATTGGCAAAGAGAGAAAGCAGGGCGATCCGACCTTTATTGCCTTCATCGTTACGCTCCCATTGGTTCAGTTATTTTGGTAAGAAATCCAATGAGGAATACAAGTGTATATGCGAAAGTAATAGCTACAATACCTGACAGAGCCTATGGAGACGATATTGTCACGGTTCTTTCTCCAACTGTAGCTAAAATCCTGGGTGCGAGAGATCCAAAATTTTATGTTGAGTTGAGTTATTTTAATAAAAATTAAGTGTCTGAGCTCTCATAAATACCTGATGTTCTTGAGGCAAATGATTGGCGCAACATTTCCACCAATTTATAATTTTGTTTGAAAAACTTACCTGGGGGCAATCCTGTAAATGACCTAAAATTATGGACCAAATGTGATTGGTCAAAAAATCCTTGTTTGTAAGTCAACTCTGTAAGTGAAGGGGTAGGATATTGTTGTTGATCATAAATGATACTGTTGAATCTCAATATGTTGCACAATATTTTTGGACTTAATCCAATATGCTCTTGAAACTTCTTTTCCAGGTTACTTTTGCTGACACATAGATGATCAAGTAGGTCGCTTATCCTCAAATTACCACTTTTCTTCACAATTTCTGTAACTGCATTCAAAACCAACTCATCCACCGGAACGGCATCTTTTAACTGATTCAAAAGTACCTTCTCAATCATTATTATCCTTTCGCTAATATTGGTTGTTTCCCACAGCGCATGGAATCCATGCACCCAATTTTCAATTTGAGGTTCATGTAGCAAAAAAGGTGGACTATAATCAACCATGCTGACTCCATAAAAAGAAGCCATCCCATAGGGTTTAAATCTGACACCGATTAATTCTATGGGTTCGTTTTGATTGATCAATATACTCTCCTTTCCTTGATGCGGCATGGAAATCTTTTTCACTTCTGTCCATTCTTTTGGTGAATGGCAGCTTGCTCTATAGTAGGGTGATCCAAAATTGAAAATAAAGGAAACAGAACCATCAGGCAGGCACAATTCCTCAACAAGAGGTATTTCTGACTTTAATATCCAATAACATTCAATGTACTCCTGCAGGGGTAATGCAGGAATCAATTCCTCATATTGCAACATTTAACAGTCGGGTTTAAGATAACACTCTTGGCTCGAATATGCAGAGATACTTAATTGACACGAAAATAAATTGTAAAAAAGACGAACCGAAGTCTTTTTGAGTAGTTTGTCAAAAGAAACACAAATTTTCAGATATGTATAAAATTTTATGATGTAGATGCAACGTCTGATAAAAATTCCTCTTTTTTACAATTATGGAAAGTTGTTGAATTCCACCTTTGTGGCATCATCACCCAATAGAATGGTAAATAGAAAGTATTTATCTTTAGAAAATACAGTATGAAATTGCTCGATGGATAATTATCAGGTAGTGAAAAATAACCTTTTTCACCATTTAAGATAATATGAGTTTATTCATTAAGATAAAAAACTGTTGAGAGTTTTTTTCATACTAATTCAAATTTGTGTGTTGTCGCATTAATTTTGCGGCAACCATTTCGACTGTTATTAGTGAAGGACCTACCCAGTCTTTTACACTGTATTTTATTTTGGTTTTTATACTGAGGCTAAATAAAGCAACATGGAGGCAAGCCATAAGTATCTTGTTGTTCAATGCTTTATATCTGTTTTTAGATAAAAATCATATTGCGATTGTTAGGAATCACCCGAACCTGCAAATTGTGCAGCATTGTATTAATGCCCCACTTAAATGTGGATGGAGTATTTAATTATACTGTACCATAATAGGTTTTGTGCAAATGAAGGAAGTTGATCATAGGTTGATAAAAAGTTTATAAAGGTTGATTATCTACTTTTTATCAACTCTTATAAACCTATATATCAACAAGCATGATTTGCACAAAACCTAAATTGGCCAAGTATAAATACTCTTTTATGCTGTTTTGTTAGAATTATAAGGAGATAAAATTAAAGCTGATTTTTTGTGTATGATTTGACTATAAAATCATAATTAACTTGAAAACACTTGGCTCGAATTTTCGGTTTTGCAGCTACCAGCAACATTTTTTATTTCTATTAAATTGTTTCTTAATCAGCATTTATTAAGTTCAATTTTCTTTTATGAGGATTGAATTAGAAAGGATCCAGTCTATTTTCTTTTAACCAATTATTTAAAGCCTATTTTTAATTTGTGCTATAGCACTTGTTGCTAATTTGCACCCTGCTTTTTTATTATTTTAATTCAACAAAATTGTTTTTAATTTATCGAAAATTGCATTTGCGAAAACAAAGGTTCGTTTCTCCGTATTTTCAATCCTTCAATCAATACCTAAGAGGCTGTTTTAAAACCTCAAGCACGTCTGCGAGAATATCTTTTTACTCCAATTTCCCTTTGATTTTCGTCACGTATCTATGGATATGCTCCTCAAATCAAAAGAAAATTGATGCAAAAATCTTATCCTCTCGCCAGCACTTCAGGTTTTAAAACAGCCTCTAAAGCCAATCATCTACTTTAGTTAAAAAATATAGATCAACCTCCTTTTTCCAACCTATGAATTGCGAAGCAGTAAAGTTTGTACGCTTTGCAATACTTCTTAATGGCATGCAGGATAATCATACTATTCTCTTTTAAAGCTAATCATTCCATAAAAATTTGTGCAACAGTTAATTAGCGTTTCAATAATTAAATTATTGAAAATCGGCTTTTAGCAACATTTTTCGGTTATATTGGTTAAATTCTCTATACAATAACCAATAATTTATGTCTAATACAAGAAAAACCACTAATAGAAAACCTACCAAGAGAACTCCAACCAAAACGACAAAAAGAGCTTCAAACAGGACTTCTAAGGTTGTTCAAAAAGGGCAGCCCAAAAAGGCCCCTCAAGCTGCTCAAAAACAACAAGTCCAAGCACCCGAATCAAAAAATGACCAGGCAGTCCAGCCAACAGAGGAAAAAATTCAAATCAAACTTGATCAGTCTGTAGCCATCCTAATTGATGGCAATAACATTGAAATGAGCCTTCATACTGTTTCAAAAAATACTTCCTCGATGATAAATTTTGATAAACTGGTGCCCGCTCTTTTACAAAACAGAGCGCTATCGAGGTTAATATACTTTAGGGAAGGAAAAAGTATTTCTACAAAACTTGCGGAGCGGTTACAAAAATTGTTTCACGGATCTGTTGTGCCTTGTTATAAATCTGCAGACATTCCTTTAAGTATCAAAGCAGTGCAAGTAGCATCAAAAGTCGATACAGTGATTATCCTTTCCGGCGATGCAGATTATGTGGAATTGGTCAGGCATCTCAAGCATGATGGGATCCGGGTAGAGATTGCGGCATTTCCCGAGACAACTGCTGAAATATTAAGAAATGAAAGTGATCACTTTTTTCCGATCACCGTGAATTACAGTTTTGCCTTGAAATAAGAAATTGAAAATTAGGAAATTAGAAATATTCCAATTTCTAATTTCTTAATTTCCTATCATCAAACTTTCAGCATTTTACAAACCTGGCTAAAGACATTCTCTCCTGTAAAACCAAATTTCTCATCCAAGATCGTATATGGAGCAGAATACCCAAAGTGGTTGAGTCCCCATACCTGTCCTCTTGAACCAACCAACCCTTCCATTGTAACGGAAAGGCCAGCCGTAAGACCAAAAATTGGTACATTTCCAGGTAATACGCTTTTCTGATATTTTTTAGATTGGTTGCGAAACAGCCCTTCTGATGGCGCCGAAACAACACGGACATTTAATCCTTTATCGTTCTTTAATTTTTCTGCTCCGTCAATTAAAGTACTTACTTCTGAGCCATTTGCAACTAATACCACATCAGGTTTACCGTCGCAATCCTGAACGATATAAGCACCTTTTTCAGCATCAAATGCTTGTCCGTTTCTATCGCCGGGCAAATCGGTAACGTTTTGGCGTGACAAAATCAAACCTGAAGGTGTGTCCTTATTTTCCAAAGCTAATTTCCAGGCAGCCACCGTTTCCCATGCATCTGCTGGGCGAAGCGCAAGAAAAGCATTCCGATGTGAATGGTTTTGCAATTTTTCAAGTAGTCGAAGTTGTGCCTCTTGCTCAATCGGTTGGTGCGTTGGGCCATCCTCCCCTACCCTGAATGCATCATGGGTCCAAACAAATATTACTGGTACTTCCATTAAAGCCGCAACTCTAATGGCTGGTTTCATATAATCAGAAAATGCGAAAAATGTTGCACAAGCAGGTATTACACCTCCATGCAGAGACATCCCAGTTGCAAGTGCTGCCATCGTCAGTTCAGAAACTCCTGCTTGCAAAAATGCACCTGAGAAATTATGCCTGGTAAAAGCGGTCGTTTTCTTCAAAAAGCCGTCGGTCTTGTCACTGTTGCTAAGGTCAGCAGAAGCAACAATTATGTTTTCAACATTATCAGCTAAATAGGATAATACATTGCTTGAGGAATTCCGTGTAGCACTGTTGAATTTGGGCTCAATACTTTTCCAATCAATATTTGGCAATTTCCCTGAGAGGAAAAATTTGTATTTGGAAGCTTTTTCTGGATGCTCTTTCGCCCAGCGTTTGAATGCATTCTTGCGTTTGTGGGCAGCTTTAGCTTTTTCGTCCAATGCATTCTTATAGAAATCAACAACATCAGGGAAAATGTAAAAAGGATTTTTGGGATCACCACCTAATCCTTTTACTGTTTGTTCAAATGATCCTCCAGCCTTACTCAAAGGCTGCCCATGCAATTCAACCTCGCCTTCAAACAATTCTCCATCACTGCCTCTCGTCCCTTTTCCCATCAAAGTTTTACCAATTATCAAAGTTGGCCGATCCACTTCGGCGATACCTTCTTTCAATGCTCTTCGAATTGCATTGTGGTCATTTCCTGGAATAGTCAAAACATGCCAGCCCCAAGCTTCATATTTCATTGCTGTATCTTCACTGGTCACGTCATCTACTTCAGTAGAAAGTTGAATATCGTTGGCATCGTAAAACATGATAATGTTGCCCAAGCCAAGATGGCCAGCAATACGCCCGCCACCCTGCGAAATTTCCTCTTGAATACCACCATCTGAAATATAGATGTAAGTCTTATGGGCCACTTCCTCTCCAAACCTTGCAGCCAAGAATCGCTCAGCAATTGCTGACCCAATACCAAATGCATGGCCAAGGCCAAGTGGCCCTGATGTGTTTTCTATTCCCCTAAGAATGTCCAGCTCAGGATGTCCTGGTGTTGGGCTTCCCCATTGGCGGAAGTTTTTTATATTCTCCAAAGAGTAATTACCCAGCAGTGTTTGCTGTGCATACAACATGGCTGACATGTGACCTGCATCTAAATAAAATCGGTCTCGAAGATCCCAAGCCATATCACTTGGATCATAGTTTAGAAACTCTGAATACAGGATGTGTACGAAATCCGCTCCACCCATTGGGCCTCCAGGGTGACCAGATTTGGCTTGCTCCACCATAGCAGCAGCAAGTATTCTTATGTTATCAGCAGATTTTAAGGAAAGGTCAGTAGTTTGTTCAGTATGCATTATTTGAATAAAATTAGCCAAATGCGAGAAAAGGGTTTTGCCTGCACATTTATCAATTATGAAATTTTGGGGCAAAGAAAAGAATAATAGATGCGAGGCAGAAACGGAAACTTGTAAGATTTTTCCACAGGATGGAAAATTTCCAACCATGAAGGCTGTAACCGTTTCTTTTCATGACTTCTGAATCAACTGATATCTGAGGTCTGAACCTAACTAAACAATTGAATTCATGCCAACTCAATATAATGCTACCCATCAGATTTTGAGAAGTTTAGACTTGCAATCTTAGCCAATTACGTTTAAAGGCTCAATCACTTGCAATGACCAGATTACTTCCTAAAAATTTAAGCTACCGTATATTAACTCCTTACAACAATGGTAAAAGGACGACGAGAGAAAGGATTTAGAAAAATGTATAAAAATTATAGTCAAATAATATTCTATATCAATACTGTGATAAAATATTTTTTATCCCAAAATACACCCAGATAAAAAAAGGCATAAAAAGGCTCAATAAAAGAGTGAACAATCCTGCAAAAATCATTAAAAATGAAATCGTACCTTGATCAAGCCTCAGATAAAATGATCCTGCATTTATTGGTTCATACAAGGCAATAAAACTCACAAGAACGATAAAAAGTGAAATTAATAATAGCGTTATTCCAAAATATTTAAATCGTCTATTAAATCGGAAATTAATTTTATCAAATAAAGAATAAACTAATCCATTTAACACTATTAACACTCCAATACTCCTTACTGTAGTTGCAAATCCAGTCACAATGTAAGTATCATGAATTTGGATATCAATACTCGAACCCTGGTTCATAAAAAAACCAAAAAGCAAGAACACAAAACCAATTATAATTAAAACCGAATCCATATTTAATTTGAACATTGCAATTAATCAATTTGATTAGTCTATATGTATTAAAGAATGAGACTTTTGACTTTTAGCTTTTGACGAATTATTGTTTTCTAAACATTTATCTAAAGTCTTTTATCTAAAATCTATTGTCTTACTGCTTAAATATACTGATTGATAATATTTTCAAATAATTCTTGTTTACCACTTATTTGATCCGGCTCTCCATTTTTTGCTGCTATTTTTGCTAAATCAGTGAGCTTTAATTTTCCCATTTCAAATTCTTTCCCTTTTCCTTTATTAAAAGAATCGTATCGTTGTTTTCTAAGTTTTTTATAAGGAGAATTCTTTAAAATATCATCAGCTATAAGTAAAGCCCTGGCAAAAGCATCCACGCCTCCAATATGAGCATAAAATATATCTTCTAAATCCGTAGAATTACGTCGTGTTTTGGCATCGAAATTTATCCCTCCACCTTTCAAGCCACCACATTCCAAAAACACCAACATCATTTCTGTAAGCTCATACAAATTGATGGGGAATTGATCGGTATCCCAGCCATTTTGATAATCACCTCGATTGGCATCCATACTTCCAAGCATACCCGCAGCAGCAGCTACCTGCATTTCATGTTGCATAGTATGCTGTGCCAATGTGGCATGATTGACTTCCAGGTTTAATTTAAAGTCATCCATTAGGTCGTATTCACGGAGAAAATTTAAGCACGTTGCTGCATCAAAATCATACTGATGCTTGCTCGGCTCCATCGGTTTTGGTTCTATAAAAAATGTCCCTTTAAATCCATTCTTTCGAGCATAATCTTTTGCCATATGTAGGAATTGAGCCATGTGGTCTAATTCCTTTTTCATGTCTGTATTTAAAAGTGACATGTACCCTTCTCGACCGCCCCAAAAAACATAGTTTTCTCCTTTTAATTCTATTGTAGTATCTAATGCATTTTTTACTTGTGCTCCGGCGTAGGCAACCACATTAAAATCAGGGTTTGTTGCAGCTCCATTCATATACCTTTTATTCGAAAATAAATTTGCAGTCCCCCAAAGTAATTTAACGCCAGATGCTTTTTGTTTTTGCTTAGCATAAGCAGTAATTAATTCTAATCTTTTAGTCGACTCTTTTAAAGTTGCGCCCTCTTCAACCAAATCAACGTCATGAAAACAATAATACGGAATGCCCATTTTGGTTATAAATTCAAATGCTGCATCCATTTTATCATATGCACGTTGCATGGCATTATCAGCAATGTCCCAAGGAAATGTTTTTGTGCCGGGGCCAAAAGGATCAGCACCTGTTCCACAGAAGGTGTGCCAATAGGCAACAGCAAATTTAAAATGCTGTTTCATAGTTTTTCTGCCTACTTTTCTTTTTTCATCATACCATTTAAATGCTAATGGATTATCTGATTTTCTGCCCTCGAATTTAATTTTACCAATACCTTTGAAATATTCTCTTTCTCCGGTTATTATAAAATCTGTTGAATTATTTTTATTGGATTTTGCCATTTTTAAATTGAATTATTGTACTTCCAACTTTTCAGTTGATGTTACTTTAATGTTGATTTTAAATCCATTTCCCAAAGCCCATACTTTTCTTTGTAAACTTCTCTATTTTCGTCAGGTTCAAAAACTTCGATGATACATCCACCTTCCATCGCTTCATTTAAGGAACTATAAATTCCTGTTGCAACTCCTGCTGCATTTGCTGCCCCAACTGCTCCCGTTGTTTCAACCATTTGTATTTTTGCTCCAATCAGGTTTGAAATAGTTGTAGAAAAAATCTTTGACTGAAAAAGATTATCGTTTCCAACTTTCAAAACCTGAACATCCAGCCCCATGCCCTTTAGAATATTCGTTCCATAGACAAACGAAAAGGCAATTCCCTCCAACGCTGCTCTGATCAAATGCTTTCTGCTGTGTCTATTAAAATGCAGATTGGATATTTTAGAACCAATGTCAAGATTGTTCAACATCCGCTCTGCACCATTTCCAAAAGGCAAAATCCTAAGTCCATCTGAACCAACAGGTACACTTTCAGCCAATATCTCCATTTCTTTATAGGTCATTTTGCCATTTCCAAACTGGTGTCTTATCCATGCATACTGAATGCCCGATCCATTGATACATAACAAAATCCCAATCCTTGGATCCTCAGGTTGGTGATTAACATGGGCAAATCCATTCACTCTTGATAAGGGGTCATATACCGGTTTATCAACGATACCATACACGACGCCGGACGTACCGCCAGTTGCGGCAATTTCTCCAGGTTCAAGTACATTCAATGACATCGCATTATTTGGCTGATCTCCAGCTCGGTAAGAAACAGGTGTACCTTTAGACAAGCCCGTTGCTTTTGATGCTTCGGATGATAGCTGACCTTGTATTGAAAAAGTTGGATGTATAGAGGGAATAAGATTTTCATTTATTTCTAAATGGTCGAGCAGTTGTTTGGCAACTGCATTTTTGTGAAAATCCCATAAGATAGCTTCTGAAAGGCCACTGGCCGTTGTTGATATTTCGTTTGTAAGACGCATGGCGATATAATCGCCAGGAAGCATCATCTTATATGACTTCTCGTAAATAAAAGGCTCATTATCTTTGACCCATTTCAGTTTGGATGCAGTAAAATTTCCAGGTGAATTGAGTAGATGCTTTTGACATTCCTTATGACCAATTTCATCAAACGCTTTTTTTCCAATCTGCACAGCTCTTCCATCACACCAAATAATTGAAGGCCGTAAAACTTTGTGATTTTCGCTGACAAGGACAAGCCCGTGCATTTGATAGGATATGCCTATTCCTTTAATGTCCTCAGGCGAAATCTTTGATTGCTCCAATAATTTCTGGGTTGCTGTACATACATTTTTCCACCAAGTCTCAGGATCTTGTTCTGCCCAACCTTGATGGGGTGCAGATATTTCCATTTCCGATGAAGGAGATTGGGAGATATGTGTGTTGTTGGGCTTGCCTACTTCCACCAAGGCCACTTTGATCGATGACGATCCTATATCATATCCTAATAAGTACATTGATGTTTGTTGAAAGGCCAAGATATAAATCAAAAGAAATTTTTTCATTCATTTCCTGCCTGTCGCCCTGAATAATAAACCTTTTAAAGGTGAGATTCCAATTTATTATTTGCCTGAACGCCGATCGAACCTATAAAAATACTATGGTATGGATCATTTCTAAAACCCATTCTAAAATCACTTCGTATTTAGATGCTATCTAAATAATTCATACCTCCTTAATTTCTTGTTAAAAAAATGTTCTGAATTATATCTTTGCGCCGATTTGACGTGAGGAGTCATTTTCTCGTCATATTTCAGAAAAATCAATTATGCTTGACATGGCATTTAAAAGACTGAACTACAAGCTTTTAGTTTTATTACTTTCCTTTATTACATTCTCCACATTTGCACAAGAGGTAAATATTGAAGCGGGTAAGACGCTTTTTAAGAACAACTGTGCGTCCTGTCACAACAAGGATATGAAGAGCAAGCTCACCGGGCCTGCCCTTGGTGGTGTACAAGATAGATGGGATTCTGAAGAGGATCTTTATGAATGGATCAGGAACTCACAAGGTATGATTGCTGCTGGAAATCCAATAGCCGTTGAACTTTGGAATGAGTGGAAGCCAACCGTTATGAACAGCTTCCCAAATCTCACAGATGAGGACATTGCTAATATCTTAGGATATGTAGATTTCCAATTTGTAACTGACCCAAACGGTGGCGGAGGAGGTGAAGTCCTCTCTGAATGTGATGTACCTACTGCTGCCGAAGACAGCAACCGTCTAATGTACGGTTTCCTATTTGTTGTGTTGGCTTTGCTTGCATTGATTCTTGCCAGAATCATTTCCAACCTCAACCACATGAACGAGGTTAAGGAAACTGGCATTACTCCTGAGCGCAAAACATTGGCTGAATCTCTAACAAGTAAAGGCGTTGTGAGCTTTGCTATCTTTTTGATAATTGTTGTTGGAGGTTATATCACAGTAAACAATGCTACCAACCTCGGTCGTCAGCAAGGATACCAACCTGAGCAACCTATCAACTTTTCCCATATCATACATGCTTGCGAGCAAAAAATTGATTGCAACTATTGTCATGATGGCGCTCGCCGTTCCAAGCATGCAGTTATCCCTGCGGCCAATACTTGTATGAATTGCCACAAAGCAATTAAGAATGGATCAAGATACGGCACTAAGGAATTGACAAAGATTTATGCTTCAATCGGTTTTGATCCAAGTTCGGATAAATACATTGAAGACTACGACCAATTGACCGAGGAGGAAATCAAGAAAATATATACCAAATGGATTGCTGATCAGTACATCCAGGACAAAGGCCAGTTGGATAATGATGGAGAAGAATTGATTGAAGAACAATGGGAAGGTATCGTTGAGTCATTGACAGATCCTGATAATGGCGATACTGAAATTGCAGGTCCAATCGAATGGGTTCGCATTCACAATCTTCCTGACCACGTTTATTTCAATCACTCACAACACGTTTCCGTTGGAAAGATTGAATGTCAACAATGTCATGGAAAAGTTGAGCAAATGGCTGTGATGAAGCAATATTCTCCACTATCTATGGGCTGGTGTATCAATTGCCATCGTCAGACTGAGGTGAAGTTTGCAAGCAACGGCTATTATGACAATTACTACGAAAACTACCACAATGAAATAGGCAACCTGGAACGGGATAAAGTTACAGTGGAAGACATTGGAGGTACTGAATGTCAGAAATGCCATTATTAATTTATGATTGATAATTTATATCATAAATCTAAAATCTAAAAGCGTCACATTAATATATAAGATGAAGAATCAAGATCAAAATAAGGAAGTCTGGATCGGAGTCGAACATTTAGAAAATGACCCGCATTTCCTGGAATCAGTCGAAAAGGAATTTGCAGATGACAAGAGCCTTATCACCAATGATGAAGCACTTGATGTTAAGTCCAATCGTCGTGATTTCCTAAAATTCTTGGGATTCAGCGTAAGTGCAGCCACTGTCGCTGCCAGTTGTGACATTCCAGTAAAAAAGGCTATCCCTTACGTAACCAAGCCTGATGAAATCGTACCCGGTGTTGCTTCTTTCTATGCTTCCTCCTTCGTGAATGGTGGAGATTACTGCCCTGTTTTGGTGAAAACACGAGAGGGACGTCCTATTAAAGTAGAAGGGAATGCACTTTCCAGTATGACTAAAGGCGGCACAAGTGCTCGTGCCCAGGCAAGTGTATTGAGCCTATATGATACGAATAGATTTCAAGCTCCAACCAAAGGCGGAGAAGCTATTTCTTGGGAAAACCTGGATAAAGAAATAGGTGCAGCATTGGCAGGTGGAAGTATTAGAATCGTTACCAATACAATCATGAGCCCCACTGCAAAAAAAGCATTGGGAGAATTTTTGGAGAAATATCCTTCGGCAAAAGTAGTAACCTACGACGCCGTATCATCCTCAGCTATGTTGCAAGCGAATGAAGCTTGTTTTGGCCAAAAAGCAGTTCCAAACTACAGTTTTGATAAAGCCAATGTGATTGTAAGTTTCGGGGCGGACTTCCTTGGAACTTGGATTTCTCCAGTAGAATATGCTCGCCAATATGCTGAGAATCGTCGAATTAAAGATGTAAAAAATCCAACCATGTCTCGCCACATTCAAGTGGAAAGCGGCATGTCATTAACTGGTTCCAATGCTGATAACCGTATTTTGGTGAAACCATCAGAAATGGGTCAGGCTATTGTAGCACTTTATAATGCAATAGCAAGCAAAGCTGGCGGCCAATCTGTTAGTGGAGGAAAATGTGAAGCTTCAGATGCTTTGGGCAAAGTTGCTAATGAACTTTGGGCCAACCGTGGCAAATCACTCGTAGTTGCAAATAGCAATAATACAGGTGAACAAACACTGGTGAATGCTATCAACAACATGCTGAACAGCTATGGAAATACCATTAGCTTCAACAATGCATCCATGCAACGGCAAGGAACGGATGGTGATGTTGCTGATCTTATCAGGGAAATGAATGGTGACAGTGTAAATACACTCATCGTTTGGGGTGCAAACCCCGCTTATGATATTCCAGATGCAGAAGCATTTATTGCTGGTGCAGAAAAAGTGAAGAATACAGTAGCTTTAGCTTATTCGCCAACTGAAACTACTGCTATTTGTAATTACATTGCTCCGATTAATCACTACCTTGAAAGCTGGGGTGATGTAGAAGCAAAAAGAGGAATGTTCAGCTTAATCCAGCCAACAATCTCTCCATTGTTCAAGACTCGCCAGGCGGAAGAATCTTTTCTTCGCTGGGCTGGTAGTTCCAATTTGAATCCAGATGCAGAACAACCTTATTACGAATATTTGAATGCCAACTGGCAAGCCAATATGTTCCCGCAACAAAGCAATTATGCTACATTCCGGGCATTTTGGGATTCTACTTTGCACGATGGTGTATTTGAAGTTGCAGATTCTTCTGGCGATGGTGTTGCTTTTAATGGTGACGTATCGGCTGCTGCTGCCAAAGTATCTAAAGTACAAAGTGGTCTTGAGATTGCATTTTATGAAACAGTGAATATTGGAGGCGGGGAATATGCTGACAATCCATGGTTGCAGGAGATGCCAGATCCTATCACTCGTTGTGTTTGGGACAATTATTTGGCAATTCCAATCGAATTTGATGGAGATCGCCGATTCAATGGTGCTGGTCAATTTGCAGGCTTGAACGAGAAGGAATATTATAAAGAAGCCGATAAAGTTGAATTGACGATTGGAGATAAAGCGCTAACCGTTTCTTGTATTCGCCAATTTGGCCAAAAGAAAGAAACAGTTTCCATCGCTTTGGGTTATGGACGTACTGTTTCCGGTGACTGTGGAATTGGCATTGGAAGAAACGTATATCCTTGGTTGACAAGAGATGCCGATGGTAATGTTCAATATTATGGAACAGTCGGCAATGTAAATACAAGTGTTGGACCTGATGAAGAATTCGCTTGTGTGCAGTACCACCATACAATGGGTGTGACTGGTAAAACCAATGATTCAGACGAGACCTTAAATGTGGATGAAGTAGCTCTGATGAGTTTGGGCAAAGGTTTTCAAGGATCACTGACGGATCGTTCTGTTATTGAGCGTTCCAATCTCAACAATCTTGAACACTTCCTTAATAATGATGGAAAAGATGGTGAACGTAAAGGTCTTCATGTGCGCAGACATCACCATGAGCACTTGAATGATCAAACCATTTATCCTTATGAAGAATATGTTGAGGAAAAATATTCGCAAAGCCACCATTGGGGCTTGCACGTTGACCTCAACTCATGTACAGGATGTGGAGCTTGTCAAGTAGCTTGTGTTGCTGAAAACAACGTACCTGTTGTTGGTAAATATGAAGTTTATCGTCACCATGAAATGACTTGGTTGCGTATCGATCGCTACTATTATGGTGATTATGAAAACCCAAATGTGGTATATCAGCCAATGATGTGCCAGCACTGCGACAATGCTCCTTGTGAGAACGTCTGTCCTGTTTCAGCCACTAACCACAGTTCAGAAGGCCTGAACCAAATGGCGTATAACCGTTGTATCGGTACTCGCTATTGTGCTAACAACTGTCCATTCAAAGTACGTCGATTCAACTGGATGGATTACACCACTGCTGACCTTTTCCCTGTAAACGAAGTTGCTTTGAATGGTGAAGAAATCCCATTTGGAGGAGATAACTTAACAAGGATGGTATTGAATCCTGATGTTACTGTTAGGGTGCGTGGAGTAATGGAAAAATGTAGCTTCTGTGTTCAGCGTATCCAGGAAGGCAAATTAACTGCGAAGCGTGAAGGCAGAGGACTTCGTGACGGAGAGGTAAAATCAGCTTGCCAAACTGCATGCCCAACTGGTGCCATTACATTTGGAGATACCAATATGAAAGGATCAGCCATTGACAAGAAGTTCAATGATCCTCTCAACTATATAGTTTTAGAAGAAGTAAACGTAAGGCCATCTGTTCAATATACGGCAAGAGTTGTGAACAGGGATGAAGCCTTGAGCTAATATTCACTTGTGGCTTTTGGCCATTAGTTTTGGCTTTTCAGCCGGAAGAAATTGAAATTTTTAAATTATCAGCTTTGAGCTTGAGTAATTGGATTGTTGAAACAAACAACCATTATCAAAAAGCCATCAGCTAAATAAACTGCAAACTCTCAAAAAATGAGTGCACCAGTTTCAAGAATTAGAGAGCCCTTAATAATGGGGCATAAAAGTTATCATGACATCACGGAAGACCTTGTAGGGCCTACCGAGAAAGCGCCCAACACAATGTGGATGGTGGCCTTTGTCATTTCGATTTCCTTATTTGCGTACGGCATGTTTGCATTGTGCTGGACCTTCTATTTTGGAATCGGTGCGTGGAACCTGAACAGGACCATTGGTTGGGGCTATGATATTACCAACTTCGTTTGGTGGATTGGGATTGGTCACGCAGGAACGCTGATCTCGGCTATCCTCTTATTGTTCCGTCAGCGTTGGCGGACAGGGGTAAACCGTGCAGCAGAAGCTATGACCATCTTTGCAGTAATGTGTGCCGGACTATTTCCAGCAACTCACACTGGACGTCCTTGGTTTGATTTCTTCATGTTCCCTTATCCAAATACACGTGGTCCATTATGGGTAAACTTTAACTCACCACTTCTTTGGGATTTATTTGCAATCTCTACCTATTTTACCATTTCATTACTGTTTTGGTATACTGGGTTAGTACCGGATTTTGCCTCCGTGCGTGACCGTGCAAAAGGAGTACGTAAAAAGATATACGCATTCATTTCAATGGGTTGGACAGGGAAAGCTAAGCACTGGCAACGTTGGGAATACTTGTCATTGATTTTGGCGGGTATCGCAACTCCACTGGTACTTTCTGTACACACCATCGTATCGTTTGACTTTGCCACTTCAGTAATTCCAGGCTGGCACACCACTATCTTCCCTCCATACTTTGTTGCAGGTGCTATCTTTTCTGGATTTGCAATGGTACAAACGCTGATGATCATTACAAGGAAATGCTTGAAGTTAGAAGAATACATCACTGTTAACCATATCGAAAGTATGAACAAGGTTATCCTTGTTACAGGTACAATGGTTGGTTCAGCCTATTTGATTGAGCTTTTCATTTCTTGGTATTCAGGTTATGTATATGAGCAGTTTGCCTTCTTGAACAGGGCTGCTGGTCCATACTATTGGTCTTATATAGGTATGATGGGCTGTAACTTGCTTGCACCACAGGTATTCTGGTCGAAGAAAATTCGCCGCAGTGTTTGGTGGACATTCTTCATGTCCATATTCGTGAATATTGGAATGTGGTTCGAACGCTTCGTAATTATTGCTACTACGCTGGCTAAAGATTATCTCCCATCGAGCTGGAGTTACTACTGGCCATCTTGGGTAGAAATCGGAATTTTCATAGGAACACTTGGATTGTTCTTCACACTCTATTTGGTGTTTGCGAGAGTAGCACCGGTAGTGGCCATTGCGGAGGTAAAAGCTATTTTGAAACAATATGGCGATCAATACCTTGGACCGAATGCAACTGAAGAACACAAGCACGATCATGTTGATGCCCATTAATTAGGCAATATTGTAGTATCGTTTTTTGACAAATAACTTTTCCAGTTTCTACTGGAATTCAATCAATAAAAAATGAGCGCCAAGTATAAAGACGTATTATTTGGACTTTACAACGATGAGGTGGTTTTGATGAATGCCATCAAAAAAGCCAACGAAAAACACCTCAATATCATGGATGTGTATTCACCATTTCCTATCCACGGACTTGATCCGCTTTTAGGTCTTGAGGAAAGTAGGTTACACATCGTAGGTTTCATTTTCGGTCTCCTCGGGTGTTTGACTGCATTTTTGGGTATGACCTGGATTTTCACATCAGATTGGCCGACAATTTTTGGTGGAAAACCTTATTGGTCCATTCCTGCATTCATCCCAATTACTTTCGAGATGACCGTATTGTTCTGCGGTATTGGAATGACAGTCGTATTTTATATCATTTGCGGGATGGGTTTTGGAGTGAACAACCCAATCCTTCATGACCGCATTACGGATGATAAATTTTGTATTGCTTTTGAAACCAATGATATGGATGACGAAAATGTAGATGGCTTGAAAGGTTTTTTCAATGAAACTGGAGCAGAAGAAATTCACACCAAGCGAATTTAACTTGGCAAGAAGGCTTAATTACTTCTGCTGGTAAATATAATTTTTAGTAAAAATTACAATAAACCGAGACTCGACCTTTAATTTTTCTTGTCAAGGTTTTCTGAAATAGATTTTATAATGAAAATCGTCCATCAATTTATTTTAGGCACCGCAGTTATGTTTACACTGGCTGGCACCTATTCTTGCCAACAAGCAGGTGGAGAACAGACAGGCAGTGAAATGATTCCGGATATGGCTCACTCAGTGGCCTATGAAGCTAACGTCAATACTGAATATTCCCTTAACTCCTGGGATGAAGCAAGTGTGATTAGTCGCAGGGAGCTTTCACAGCCAAGGCTACCTGTTAATGGAACTATTCCTCGTGGCTACTCCAGCATAGGAGTGAGTGATGAAACTTTTGCGTCTGCGGAAGAAGCTGTGGCTCATACATTAAGTAAAATGGCCGATGTGAGCAATCAAGGTTATACGCCAAATGGTGCTGTCCCTTACTATTTCCCTGATACTGAGGATGGGCGCAATCTTGCAATCCAACAGATTAAATTTAATCCTTTCCCAATCACAGCTGAAGGTATTGGCCGTGGTCAGGAATTGTACAATATCTATTGTGGCTCTTGCCATGGTGATAAAGGCGACGGCGGTGGCTACTTGGTAAGGGATAATGGTGGAAAATATCCAGCTCAACCTGCTAATTTCCTTTTGGATGATTTTGTAAATGCAAGTAATGGCCGCTACTACCACGCTATCATGTTTGGAAAAAATGCAATGGGCCCTCATGATGACAAACTATCATTTGAGGAGCGTTGGCAGGTGATACACTACATTCGCACATTGCAGGCTAAAGAGAAAAAGTTAAAATACAATAGTGCAGCAAATAACTTGAATCCAGAATTCGGTGTACCAGGTGATTCAATAGTAGAGGAATTAAATGAGGCTGCTCATGAAGAAGCAGAACATGAGGAAGCCGATCACCACGAAGGTGATGCTGATGGCGATCACGGCCACTAAACAAAACTTAAACCTATTTGATTGCTAATTGATTAGGTGAAAAATTGGCAGTCTACTCAAAAATTAACACCGGTAAGACCGGAAAAATATCTGCACAATGAAGCAGTTTACTTTCGAAAAAAAGCAAAGAACGTTTCTGGGTGGGATGATGATCTTAGGACTTGTGTGCCTGATCCTGGCTTGGGTAATGGAGCCATCATCAATTGCTGATGCTGATATACATCAGCGCTTTTGGTCCAACTTCTTGCATAATGCTACCTTCTTTACAGGTATGGCATTCATGATCACATTCGTGTTGGCAGCATTTGTTACTGCATACGCAGGCTGGCATGTGACTTTCAAGAGGTTATGGGAAGGATTTTCAATGTTCTTGGTTCCAGGGTTGATCTTGATTGCCTTCCTTGGAATTGGAAACTACATGCACCTGCACCACCTGTACCATTGGTCTGATGCAGAGGCTGTAGCAGCTGATGAAATTCTTTCTGGAAAATCAAGCTTCCTTAACAATAATTGGTATTTGTTTGGGACGATTATTTTCGGCGGTATCTGGGCATTCATAGCTATGCGCATGCGCAAATTGTCTGTCCAAGAAGATAAAGATGGAGATAAAGTTTCCAATTTTGCTATTCACCGTAAAACAAGAATGTGGGCGGCTATCTTGCTTCCTATAGCAGCATTTACTGGCCCAGCCATGATTTGGCAATGGATCATGTCGGTAGACGCACATTGGTACAGCACCTTATTTGCGTGGTATTGCATGGCCAGCTGGTGGTTGGCAGCTTGTGCTCTAACGATCATTCTTATTATTTACTTGAAGATAAAAGGATATTTTGAAAATGTATCCCGTGAACACCTGCACGATCTGGGCAAGTATATGTTCGCATTCAGTATATTTTGGACATACTGCTGGTTCAGCCAATACATGTTGATCTGGTACGGAAATGTAGGTGAAGAGACGATCTATTTCCGTGAAAGGCTGGACAACTATCCAATATTGTTTTATGGCAACCTTGTGATCAATTTCGTATTGCCATTCTTAATTCTGATGCGCAACACGACTAAGAGAAGGTATGGGACATTGATTTTTGCTTCCCTTTTGGTATTGATCGGTCACTGGGTAGATTATTTCTACATGATAAAGCCAGGAACTTTAATCACTGCACAGGAAGCAGCAGCACATCATGCCCACGATGCAGAAGGTGCTCATCATGGTGCCATTCACCATGGATCAGCATTTGTCGAAGGGTTCAGCCTTCCCGGCCTGATCGAGATTGGAATATTCATTGGCTTCTTGGGTGCTTTCATTTATTTCATTTTCAGTCAGTTGCAAAAAGCTTCTTTGACTCCAGAAAATGATCCATACTTAAGTGAAAGTTTACATCACGAAGTACAGCTTTACGAATAATTAATTGATAAAATTATCTATTGCTGGATGAATCAACTCAGCCAGCCATAAACTATAAGCAATTTAATAATGAGCACTGGATTAATAATAATAGGTTGCATACTCCTCATAGGTATTGTACTTGTCCAAATTGGTAAAGTAACCGAATTGGCAGCCAAAATCCGTGGTGAAGAAGAAGTGCAGTTTGAAACCAACCGGCGCAACGGTATATTGATGGTTGTGTTTATGGTTGTTTTTCTGGTCTACTGTGTATGGTCGGCTTGGGATTTCAAAAACTGGATGCTTGGATACGGCCCGCATGAATCAGCTTCTGAACATGGTGGCACATTGGATAGTATGTTCAATGTTACGCTTGTATTCACAGGCATTGTATTCATTCTCACCCACATTGCCTTATTCTGGTTTGCCTATAAATATCACGGTAAAAAAGGAGCGAAAGCAACTTTCATTTCCCATGACAACAAACTGGAAATTATTTGGACTGCTATACCTGCAGTGGTCATGTGCTTTCTTGTTATTCAAGGCCTTGTTGCCTGGAATGAGGTAATGGCTGACATTGAACCTGGTGAAGACCATATCGAAATAGAAGCTACCGGCCAGCAATTCCTCTGGCACTTGCGCTACCCTGGCGCTGATGGCAAATTGGGTACACGGGATTATAAGCAAATTGTTCCTGGTCAAAACCCACTTGGTCAAGACTGGACAGATGATAAAAACTTAGATGATATTCATGCTGATAAAATTGTGCTTCCAGTTGGCAAAAAAGTGAGAGTCAGGATACTTGCGATGGATGTATTGCACAATTTTGATTTGCCACACTTCCGTGTAAAAATGGATGCTGTTCCAGGCATGCCGACCTACTTTGTTTTTACACCGAAACTTACCACGGAAGAATATCGCCAAAACCTAAGGGATTACCCCGAATATCAGCAACTTTCTGATCCAAATGATCCTGAAAGTGAACCACTATGGAAAACATTCAACTACGAATTGGCTTGTGCTGAACTTTGTGGTAAAGGTCATTTCAGTATGAGAAGAATTGTTGAAATCGTATCTGAAGAAGAATACAATGACTGGCTGGCATCACAAACTCCTTATTATTTCTCTAGCGTAAGGGGTAAAGATTATGATCCAAGAAAAAATGAACTATTTGACGTAGAAATCAAGCAACGTAAACAAGATTTTGACTTGGCTGTTGAGACTGCACTCGCAGCTGCTACTGTAGAAGAAAAGATCGTACGTCTGGATTATGTAACTTTTGAAACTGGGGCAGCTGACCTCACTCCTCTTTCCCGTTATGAGTTAGATAATGTTGTTGCGACAATGAATAAGTATCCGAATATGACCATTGAAGTAGCGGGGCATACTGATAATACCGGAGATGCAGCCACAAACCTTACGCTCTCACAAGACCGAGCACAAGTTGTTTTTGATTATTTGACTGGCAAAGGAATTGATGGCAATAGACTACGAGCAAGAGGATATGGTGATTCCAGGCCCATTGGTTCAAATGATACCGATGATGGCCGAGAGCAAAACCGTCGTACTGAATTCCAAATTTTAACCCAATAATCAAAGAAGGCTTTTAACCAAAAGAATAAGCTTAAAATAAGTGATATGGCTAACGTAACCACCATCGCACACGATCAAGAAGAAAAGCTCATACAGGAGTTGGGATTTGATGATCACTTCCACGAGCATGAGCATGGCGACAAGTATAAGTCGAACTTCATCATGAAGTATATCTTCAGCATGGATCATAAGATCATTGCTCGCCAGTTTTTGATTACAGGTATGATCTGGGCTATCATCGGCGCTGCGATGTCTATTGTTTTCCGATTGCAACTGGGATTTCCAGAGGAAAATATGTCTTGGCTGAAACCGCTCCTCGGAAAATGGATTGAGATTAATTCCGATACAGGAATGGGTACATTGGCACCTGAGTTCTATTATGCTTTGGTGACCATGCACGGTACTATAATCGTGTTCTTTGTATTGACTGCTGGCTTGAGTGGAACATTTAGTAATCTTCTTATTCCACTACAATTAGGAGCACGGGATATGGCATCCCCTTTCTTGAACATGTTATCATACTGGTTCTTTTTCTTGTCCAGTGTTATCATGTTCTATTCACTGTTCCTCAGCACTGGCCCATTTTCCGGAGGTTGGGTAGCCTACCCTCCCCTAAGTGCCTTGCCGCAAGCATCTGATGGATCTGGTACAGGTATGACACTTTGGCTCTTGAGCCTTGTTTTCTTTGTTGTGTCAGTTGCCCTTGGTGGAGTAAATTACGTTACAACTGTTTTGAATTTGCGTACTAAAGGAATGAATATGTGGCGGATGCCACTTACGATTTGGGCATTCTTCGTGACAGCAATTATTGCACTACTCTCATTCCCTGTTTTGGTTTCAGGTTTTTTGCTGCTTATGGCTGATCGAAGTCTGAATACCAGTTTTTATTTGAGTGAAATATTTATTGGAGGACAGGCGCTTGATCACATTGGTGGAAGCCCAATCTTGTACCAGCACTTGTTCTGGTTCTTGGGTCACCCAGAGGTATATATCATTATCCTGCCTGCCATGGGACTTGTATCAGAAGTGCTATCGGTACATTGCCGAAAACCAATATTTGGTTACAAGGCAATGGTTTACTCTATTCTTGCCATTGCATTTTTATCCTTCATTGTTTGGGCACACCACATGTTTATGGCAGGTGTGAATCCGTTTATTTCGAATTTCTTCGTGATCTTCACTTTGATCATTGCAGTACCATCGGCGGTGAAAGTATTCAATTGGATCACGACAATGTATAAAGCAAACATCAGGATGAATCCTGCTTCGATGTTTGCAATTGGTTTCGTTTCATTATTTATCTCTGGTGGTTTGACAGGTATCTTCCTTGGTAACTCTGCCATCGATATTCAAATGCACGATACCTACTTTGTTGTAGCTCACTTCCACATAGTAATGGGAATTGCAGCATTCTTCGGAATGTTTGCAGGAGTTTACCATTGGTTTCCAAAAATGTTTGGCAGGTTCATGAACCAGACATTGGGTAAGGTTCACTTCTGGGGTACAATCGTTGGTGCTTATGCCATTTTCTGGCCAATGCACTACTTAGGTATGGCAGGCGTTCCTCGTCGTTACTACCGATTTGACAACTTCGATACCTTCTCTCATTTCGCTGAAACTAACATGTTTATCACAATTGCTGCAATCTTAACTTTTGGATTTCAATTGATCATGGTAATCAACTTCTTTTACAGCATGTGGAAGGGCAAAAAAGTTACGACCAAAAATCCTTGGGGCGCTACTACTATTGAATGGACTACACCGATTAAACCTGGGCATGGAAACTGGCCAGGTAAGATTCCTACAGTACAGCGTTGGGCATATGATTATGGAAAAGACGGGCAGGAATTTATTCCTCAGATCGAACCACTGAAAGATGGTGAACAGGATCATGGGCATTAAGTAATGATGAATTGTGATTTATGATTTATATAAATTATCAATCATAGATTATAAACTAATAAAATTGAACTCAAGGACAAAAACAGTTGCAACCAGCCCTATCAGTTTAGTTTCGCAAAAAGTGCGGGACTTTGGTGAATTGGTAAAATTCAAATTGAACCTTACTGTTGTTTTTTCAGCAGTCATGGCCTATTTGATTGCAGCCGAAGGGGCGACAAATTTTGCATCAATATTGATCTTGGCTTTGGGTGGTTTTTTTGTAGCTGGTTCTGCTAATGCGCTGAACCAAGTACTCGAAAGAGATTTTGACAAATTAATGAAACGAACTGCCAATCGGCCCTTGGCTGCTGGGAGGATGACCGTTTCGAATGCCGTGCTTACAGCTGGATTGCTAGGTATCGTTGGATTGATGTTTTTGGCATTGTTCAACCCTTGGGCCTCACTCTTTGGAATGGTGGCTTTACTGAGCTATGCATTTTTGTATACACCAATGAAAAGGATTTCACCTGCCGCTATTGCTATAGGTGCATTTCCTGGAGCTTTACCTATGCTGATCGGTTGTGTTGCATTTCAAGGTGAATTGACGTCATTAGCATTGGCACTTTTTGCTTTGCAGTTTTTTTGGCAATTCCCTCACTTTGGTGCCATCAGTTGGTTGGGATTTGAGGATTACCGAAAAGCAGGATTCAAATTTGTCGCAGAAAAAAATGGACAGCGGGACAAGACCATTGGCATACAAGGATTCATTTATGCCCTCTGTTTGGTACCCGTTGGATTGCTGCCTTGGTACGCAGGATATACGGGAATAGGTTCTGCTATTTTCCTGACCATACTTGCTTTAGTTTATGCATGGTTTGGTTGGAATTTGCACAAAAATGATGATCGGAAATCTGCCATGCAATTAATGTTCAGCTCATTTTTCTATTTGCCGCTGGCCTTGATTGCACTCTGGATAGATAAAATATAAAATCGACATGAATTTGGCATTAGAACATAGCGTTAGCCGTAACAAAATCCATCCCCACAAATTTGCATTGTGGGTAGGATGTGCGACCCTGACCATGATGTTTGCTGCACTTACCAGTGCCTATGTCGTGCGTCAAGCTGGTGGCAATTGGCTGGAGTTTGCCTTGCCAAAAGTATTCACATGGAGCACCGTCGCCATTGTGCTTAGCAGCATTACCATGCACGGTTCATTTCTTTCTTACAAAAAAGGGAAAGAATGGATGTACAAAGGTTTGCTCGTCCTGACATTTGCTTTAGGCATAGCATTCCTTATGCTACAATACAATGGCTGGCAAGCTATGAATGAGAATGGAATCCCATTCACATTGCATCCAGCTGGCGACTTTGTTTATATGATCTCTTGGATTCATGCAGCTCACGTTATTGGCGGCATTGCCATTTTGGTAGTGGCATTGATCCATGGTTTAAGTTTAAAATTTAAAGTAACTGAAAAGCGAAAGCTACGTTTTCAGTTATCACTGACCTATTGGCATTTCGTCGATCTGCTATGGGTCTATCTTTTTGTATTCTTGACATTGTATAGATAATGGCAAAATGGCTGAGTGGAAGGTGTACATACATTGGTTCACCAACTTCCATTTAACCTTTTGACCATTTAACCATTTATTAAAATATGGCTTCTGAAGCAGTTTTAGAGCATAATCACGAAACGGAAGATCAACTTTGGGAAGGAGGGAGACCGCCCTTCAAAGCGAGCTATGGCAAGCTGATGATGTGGTATTTCCTCTTAACAGATGCTTTCACTTTTGCAGGTTTTCTTATTGCCTATGGTGCATTACGTTTTAGCAGTCCGATCTGGCCTGTTCCTGATGTAGTGTTTGAAAAAATTCCATTTTTCAGTGAAGCAAAGGCACCACTTGTATTCGTAACCTTCATGACATTTGTCTTGATTGCAAGTTCTGTTACCATGGTACGAGCTGTACAAGAAGGCCAGCGTGAAAATAAAAAAGGCGTCGTTGTTTGGATGTTTCTAACTATACTTGGCGGTGCAACTTTCCTTGGTTGCCAGGCTTGGGAATGGACAACGCTTATAGTTCACGAGCATACTACTATTCATACAAATCCTTTCAGTGCGCATACAGAAGCAGGGGTCTATTTGGAAGATTCACATGGCCATGCTTATGAAGCAGGTGCTGAAGCGGAAACTTTCAGAGAAGGTGATGGCTATCTCATTCATGCAGACCATGAGTCAGGGGAATTTATCCAACGTGCTTACAGGACAGAAAGTGGGAATGAAGGCCGACTTTCATTTGGTCCACGAGCATTTGGAGCGCTGTTCTTTTTCATTACAGGATTCCACGGATTCCACGTATTCTCAGGTGTATTATTCTTGACCATCATCATGATAAACGTGATGAGTGGAACATATGTAAAACGTAAAAATGGATACGAAATGGTGGAAAAGATTGGCCTTTATTGGCACTTTGTGGATTTGGTATGGGTATTCGTTTTCCTTGTTTTTTATCTACTTTAAAAATTGCCAAGTCAAATTTGGTAAATTCATTTAACTAAAAGCTTTAAGCTAAAAGCATATAAAAATGGGTCATTTAAGTTACGAAGATCAGAAAAAGCTGGTGATGAAAGGATTGAAGCTATTGGCTATCGTCACCATCACAGAAGTATTTCTCGCCCTATTGTTTAATGGTCACATTGTGTCCAGTTTTCATAAAGACCACGTGAGTGACTCTGTTTGGGTCACTGGGACGTTATTTGCGCTTTATGCATTTGCTATGATTGGATTCAGTTTGTATAAGGCAAGATTCATTGTCTATAATTTCATGCACCTTGGTTCTGAAGTAAAAGGACTTCGCATGAGTGTGGTTCTACCCATGCTATTGCTCGTATGGGCTATCATCGCCTTCTTTCAGGAGGGAGGAGCTTGGAAAAATAGTCGTGAGGTCATCGAAGAAAAAAATAATGCAGAAGCCTCGCCGGCAACTGGTTATCTTGAATACGATGATGAGACTTCAACAACCCTAATCTAAAAAAAGGCGAGCCTCAAAAGAGACTCGCCTTTTTCATTATATCTCAATTTCAAAACTCCTTCCCTGCTCAGTTGTTTACCTATCAAAATTTGAATAATGGAAAATCAAGAGCCCAAAAAAAAGAAAAACGTATACCTGATTTCCGCTCTTGTTTTTGCGGTTCTTTTCATCCTCCCACTTGGATCTGTTTATTTTTTAAGCTCTGGGGCAAATTATCGAAAAGCATCTTTAGCTGAACTGGAAAAGAAAGGCCCAGTAGGAGATTTTAGTCTGATCAATCAAAACAATCAAACGGTATCTACAGAAAATCTCAAAGGGAAAGTGGCAGTCGTTCATTTTCTTTCTGATGATTTTTCTATTGCAAAAAATCAAACGGAGCGAATTGGAAAGGTTCACCAAAGTTTCAATGATGTCGAGGATGTCGTTTTCCTATCTATCACCAAATCTTCATCTACCAATGAATTGATGGATAAGGCAACTGATTTGGGTATTACAGACAATAAACAATGGTTTCTTCTACATGCTGAGGAGCAAAACTGGGACAACTTGTCAAAAGCAGTTTTCAACCTAAAGGACATCACTAACAGCGTAGCTTTAATAGATACAAGCATGACAATCAGGAGATATTATGACATAAACAGCAACCCGGAAATGGGAAGGCTGGTAGAACAAATAGCCATCGTTATTCCCAAGCAACCTAGAAGGGGAATGTAATTCAATCGAGATAGCATGATAAATAAAGCGCCTGATAAACAACTTGAAAAGAAACTCAACTGGATTGCCTGGGCAGTTACAGCAGTTGTAATCGTTCTTGTTTCAACCATGCACAGGTTTAAAATTGAATCGTCTATTGACTTTACTTTTTTGCCCGCCACCTATTCCGCATTGAATGCTATTACAGCCGTTATTCTCCTGTTCGGTCTGTATTATATTAAAAAAAAGGAGCCAGAGAAACACCAAAAGGCCATGACTATGGCCATGTTTACTTCAGTTTTGTTTCTATTAGGATATGTTGTTTATCACTTGACAAATACCGATACTAAATTCGGTGGAATTGGGGGCATTCGGTATGTTTATTTCTTCCTCCTAATTACACATATCATTCTCGCAGCAGTGGTATTCCCATTCATACTTTTTACTTTTATCCGAGCATTTACCAATCAATTTGAGCGTCATAGGAAAATGGCCAGGTGGGTATATTGGATTTGGTTGTATGTTGCAATTACAGGGCCTGTCCTTTTTTTAATGATCCGGCCGTATTATCCTTGGGTGGGGCAATGATTGAAGGATTGAAGGATTGAAGGAAAGTGGCTAAATATCACCTTTGGTGGAAATATTATTTGTTTATTTTTGTGAAAATTTTAGATGATGAAGAAGCGCACCTTAAAAATATTGACTTTGTTTTTTGTTTTGAGCTTTGCCACTCCAACGGAAGTGCCCGCTCAATGTCCGATGTGTAAAATTGGTGCAGAAAGTAATTTAAAAGATGGTGGCTCAGCAGGCAAAGGACTTAACACAGGCATTTTATACATGCTTATGATGCCGTATGTATTGGTAGGTACAATCGGTTATCTCTGGTGGAGAAACCGGAAAAGGGATATTGATGAGGTCTATTAATCTTCATTAATTTTGCTAAAAAGCAATTTCAAGGAAACCTATTAATCCTCATCGCCTTCTATCGTTTTATTCATCAAATAAGCTTTCAAGAAACCATCGAGCTCGCCGTTTAGCACTTTATCTGGGTTATTCACTTTATATCCTGTTCTTAAATCTTTCACCCACCTATCGTCCAAAACATAACTTCTGATTTGGCTGCCCCACTCGTTTTTCATTTTTCCAGACTCAATTTTATCCCGCTCAGCCAATTGCTTCTCTAATTCTAATTCATATAGTTTAGATTTTAGCATTTGAAGCGCTTTATCTCTGTTTTGATGCTGAGAACGCTCTTGCTGACACTCCACAACCAATCCACTGGGAAGATGCCTCACACGAACTGCCGACTCTGTTTTGTTTACATGCTGGCCACCAGCTCCTTGTGCACGAAAAGTATCCCATTCCAAATCGGAGGGATTAATTTCAACTTCAATACTATCATCCACCATTGGATGGATAAAAACGGAAGCAAATGAAGTCATTCTTTTTCCTTGGGAATTGAACGGGCTAACACGGACTAATCGATGAACACCATTTTCACCTTTTAGTAATCCAAAGGCATAATCACCCATAATTTCAATACCAACTGATTTAACTCCAGCAGTATCCCCATCAACCATGTGGAGCGTGGAAGTTTTGAAATCATTTTTCTCAGCCCACATCACGTACATTCGGAGCAACATAGACGCCCAGTCACAAGCTTCTGTGCCTCCAGCTCCCGCATTGATTTCAAGTATGCAATTAAATTCGTCTTCAGGCTGATTGAGTGTAGACCTAAATTCAAGGTCTTCAAGCGCATCAACAGCTTTATCGTACTGTTCATCCAATTCCTCTTCAGAGGCTTCTCCTTCCTTCTGAAATTCAAACAATACTTCAGTATCTCCGATAGCTGTTTCCACCAGCTCGAATTGTTGAACCCAACGCTTGTTTAACTTAATTACTTTCAGAACAGACTGAGCTCGTTCAGGGTCGTCCCAGAAATTAGGATCTCCTGAAAGCTGTTCTTTTTCTTCTATGGTAAGTAGTCGGCTATCGACGTCAAAGATACCTCCTTAACGAAGCCAACCTATCTTTTAAAACAGCGAGTTGATCGGTGGTCATAGTTGTTTTTTGTTTTTTATAAAATAGTAAGTCGAATTCTATCGCTGATCATTAGGCCTTTATTGAGAAAAGATTTTCGCTGTATACTTTTCTAAAGCCAATAACTAACAACACGACTTTTATATAATCTCAACATAAAAAATCAATTCAGAATCACCGGGGATACCGCGTCCACGACCTGCCTTTCCATAACCTAATTCGGACGGAATAAACAACACTGCCTTATCTCCATGCTTCAACAATGCTACCCCTTCGTGCCATCCGGTGATCACATTTCCAGTCTCAAGAACAAATTGATAAGGTTGCCCTTTTTGGAAAGAATTATCAAACATACTCCCATTTGTCAGCATTCCATAATAATGGACACTAACGGGTTTTCTTTTTACTGTTGCAGCCCCAGTTCCCTCTTCCAAAACCATATATCCAAGACCAGAAGATGTCTTGGTAATTTTATCTTTAAGTTCACCTGCATTGTACTGTTTAACGATTTCAGTCATCATGCCAGTAACCTCCTTTACCCGTTCGATGCTTTCGCTTGACATGGTACTTTGTTGGGTTTTTCGGGTATTTTGTTCGCTTTTGTATTGTTCAGAGGTTTTGGATTCGACCATAACAACCTCAAAGTAAGTGCTTTTTGCATTCGCAATTTTCGGATCGCTTTTCCTCCATTCATCAGTGATAGGGACACTTAAAGTCACACTATCACCAACATGCATCATAGACACAATTTCGTAAACAGGATTTGGTCTTCCAGATTCAGCCATTTTAGCCAGTTCATCCTCATTGTATACTTTAATAGGTGACAGTCTATTAACTTCTCTGGTGGAAAATTCCAGTACGCTATCAATATAGGTGTAAATATGAACGAATCCGAAGTCACCCGGCTTTGGCTTATTACCAGATGGTTCGTTATGTCTTGTAAATTGATACCCATTTGGTGTTACATTGGAATCACCGCAACCACAAAATAGGATTGCTAAAAGAGCTACTATTGAGAATAAATATTTCATTGATCTGATGTTTGACTCAATGTCAAGAATGACATTTTGCACCCTCAATTTAGGATGCTCAAATAGCTTCCTAATTTTCAGATGCTTCCAATAGCGCTTCCTTGAATTCAGGTAAAATAGATTTGAACTTTTTCATCGTTGGTCGAAGACCGATAAAAGAATAACCGCCAGATGCATTTCTATGCCCACCGCCTCTAAAATGTTTACTAGCTATTTCCTGAACTGAGAATTCGCCTTTGGAGCGAAGAGATATTTTGGTGATCGTCGGTTGCTCATGAATAAAAGCTGCCATGATTACATCTCTCATGCTCAAAAGGAAATTTACCAAACCCTCAGTATCTCCTCGTTGAATATTGAAATGTTCATAATCCGCTTTTGTCAGGAAGATGATTGCTGTTTTAAATTCTGGCAAAACTTCCATCCTATTATTCAGAACATGCCCGGTCAATCGTAGATGCTTCTCATCCAAGCTGTTGAATACACGGTCTTGGATCTTAACATCATCAACTCCGAGTTCAAGCAAATCTCCTACCAATCTGAATACTTTTGGAGAAGTGGAGTATTTAAAAGAGCCAGTATCTGTTAGAATTCCTGTAAAAAGGCATTCTGCAACGTTCAAGTTGACAAGCTTTTTATCACCCAGCATGCAGATAAAATCATATACTAATTCACTGGTACTGCTGGCTGAAGTATCGCTTAATACAAAGTCGGCAAATGGATCAGGATAGAGATGGTGATCAATTAATATCTTTTTGCACTTCAACGGCGCAATAATTTCCCCCATTTTATCAATCCTTTCCAAAGAATTAAAATCGAGGCAAAAGATCAGGTCAGCTCTTTCCAATTGGTATTTGACTTCCTCTTGAGAAATGTCGTAAACAAATACGTCGCCTGCTCCTGGCATCCATCCAAGGAAACCGGGAAATTCCGAAGGTACCGCTACTTTCACTGTATGCCCTAATTGTTCCAAGTAGTGCCGAAGTCCAAGAGTTGATCCAATGGCATCTCCGTCAGGGTTTCGGTGTGAAGTGAGTACAATATCTTTCGGAATGGAAAGAAGGGATTTTAGGTCGTTGATATTTTCCATAATAGCGTTCCGAGATAGGGCGGCGAAGTTCCCAAAAAATACATTTATTCCAAAATTAATACATGAGTTTGAACATAAAAGACCTGAATGTTTACTTTTGCGCCCATTTTAAAAAAAAGTAGTTATTGAGTTGGTGAGTTTTGAGTATCAGAGCAATAGTTTTTCAAATTCTTGAAAAGACTGTTACAATCGAAACATCCCAACTCAAAACTCAATAACTTATTAACTCAAAACTATTATTCATGTCTGGAAATAGAACTTTGACAATGATCAAGCCTGACGCAGTAAGTGCAGGTCACATCGGAGCAATTTTAAACGATATCAATGTTGCTGGCTTCAAAATAGTTGCCATGAAAATGACACAGCTGACGACCGCAAAAGCAGGTGAGTTTTATGCTGTTCACAAAGAGCGACCATTTTATGGCGAACTGGTCGAATTCATGTCTTCAGGGCCAATTGTAGCCGCTATCTTAGAAAAAGACAACGCTGTTGCTGACTTCCGTACACTCATTGGTGCTACTAATCCGGCAGATGCTGCTCCAGGTACTATCCGTGCAAAATATGCAAAATCTGTAGGAGAGAATGCCGTACACGGCTCTGATTCTGATGAGAATGCAGCTATCGAAGGTGCATTCCATTTCGCAGGAACTGAGGTTTTTGGATAGTATATAGTGACTAGTGATGAGATCAAAGTGAATAGTGTAAGGAATAGTTTTTACTATGCACTAGCCGCTTTGATCTTTTCACTTAACATTCACCATTCAGCCAATATTCCTTCCGGCCATTCGGCGTCAACGCTAATTTCTGTTAGCTGTAGTCTGCCCCTATCCCCTGATAATAATAAATTGCCGTATTGCTCATAACCTTTCCAAGGCATCGTAAAATTGGCTGTGTCTTGGCTCGCTTCACGGAAAAAAGACCATTCTGTCACAAGCTTTGATTCCTTGTCAATAAATATGTGGTATTTATTTTTGGGAGTGTCCCCCACATTTTCAAAAGTCATTTCAACCACATCGGCAACTCTTCCATCAGAAGTTGGTTTCTCGGCAAGGTATTTAAGAGTAACACCATCATCCTTCATTTTAAAAGGCATGACTAACCAATAGGAGTCATTTATCCAGATGCTTTTGCCCTTTATTAAATGCATAGCCAAGGTGTCCCTGTTTCTAATTTCTTGGTCTTTGATTTTGACCTTGCCTGCAATACTATTTACATTCATTAAATAGATGGTAGAATCTCTCAAGGACTCTATTCTAATATCTCCTGTCTCTTTGTTCCAATAGTGTTTTCGGCCTCCGTTAAAATTCCAAGAGAAATATTTGGCAGCATCCCAGTTCTGCCGTCCTCCAGATGCAGCCATAACTTCGTCTGCCAAAGCAATAGCCTTTTCATCAGAATCTTCCAAATTAAAAGAAGATGCCGCTGGATTTGAATCAACTTGTTCTTGTGAAATATTACAGGAAATGACAGTTGCTACTAATACGCAAATCGCAAAAAAATGAACTTTCATTGTGTATGATTTGATGAAATGGCAAGATAGGGAGAATGATGGGATTGTTTAAACCCAATTGATCAGATCAAACTTGCTCGATCCAATCCTTCAATCTTAGAGGCTGTTTTAAAACTTGAAGTGCTGGCGAGAGGATAAAATTTTTGCATCAATTTTCTTTTGATTTGAGGAACATATCCATAGATACGTGACGAAAATCAAAGGGAAATTGGGGTAAAAAGATATTCTCGCAGACGTGCTTGAGGTTTTAAAACAGCCTCTTAGGATTCAGCACTTCTGAGAAGTTGTTTTAAAATAGAAATCTGGCCCAAGTGAAATATGTCATGTTGAATGACGCCAGTCGTTAAATATCGGTAGGTCTTTCCCTGAATAAACTCGGTATCCAAAAAAGCCTCATCTCGTGCCTCAAGTTCTGAAATCAGAATTTTTTGCAATTCATCAAATTCCTGTTTTGCAGCCTCCCATTTAGCTTCGTCCAGTGTATTCAGGGCTACCCAATTATCAGGATCGGAGTCAAGAGCACGAAAATCCTTATCTCCTTGCAATCTAATGGTTAGTGATTTCCGCCATTTTATCATGTGAAAAAGTAAACGAGCAATCGAATGGCCATTGCCCGGAACTGCCAAAGCTTCCGCTGGAGTAATATCGGCAACTATTTCCGTGAAGTTGCTTCCATACCAAGGTCTACCATCATAAAAGTCCTTGCTTTCTTGAATAAATTGTTCAATTGTAGTCATATTGAAATGGTGTGAAATGAAGCAGTAGAAAAGGAATGGTCAATCTTTCCTTTTGTGGTTTACATTAACAAAAGTTAAAAATAAGCCGTTTGCGTTAATGATCCAGTTTTTTGGAAATATCATATTAGCGCTACCGTTTATTTAAAAAATCGATCCATGTACCAAAAAAGAAATTTTGAACAATCCGCACGTAATCGTAAAATGGTTGCAATATTCATAACGGCAGTCTTACATATAGCGCTGTTTGCTGCTATTGCCTATCCAAATGAAGTTGCTGCCTTAATTCCAGATTTTATCAAAGATGTTTTCGGAGACGATAGTCCTTCTGTACCTATTGCTGGCGCTTTTTAGAAAAAAACCTATCAAAAAAGGCCGTGGAGTTCCGCTTGAACCTGATTTACAATTTTGCCTAAATCTTCGGCATTGTTTTCAAAATCCACATCATCAGAATTGATTACCAAAAGTTTTCCATCCTTATAGTTATCAATCCATTTTTCATATCGCTCATTCAATCGCTTCAAATAATCCAAACTCATACTACCTTCGTAGTCTCGGCCACGTGCCTGAATATGTGATACCAAGGTGGGAATACCTGCCCTCAAATAAATAAGGAGATCAGGCGCTTGTATTTGGGAGGACATGGTCTCAAAAAGGCTGAAATAATTTTCAAAATCCCGAGTCGTCATTAACCCCATATCGTGTAAGTTTGGGGCGAAAATGAAAGCATCTTCGTAGATCGTACGATCTTGTATCACTGTTTGGTCACCTTGTAAAATCTTGAGGACTTGCTGGTATCGATTGTTCAAAAAGTAAATCTGGAGGTTGAACGACCACCGTTGCATATCCAAATAAAAGTCGGCGAGGTAAGGGTTATCGTCCGCACTTTCGAAATGCGTACCCCATCCAAAATGTTTTGCAAGCCTTCCGCAGAGCGTAGTTTTGCCAGCGCCTATATTGCCAGCGATAGCGATGTGTTTGACAATAGGTTTGTTAGTTGCTTCCATTAAAATTCTAATTATCCCAATGAGCCGCTAAAGTAGGAAGTTGGTGAGAGCTATGATTAAAGTTCTGTAGTGAATTTTTCAACATACTATCTAAAATTGCGTTGTTTAATTTCTAAAAGAGTGGAATTTGCCAGGCAAGCAAAGTGCAAACAGGTCATTTCCTCCAATAAACGTGTCGAATCATCTAAAAAAGCATTATGACAATAGACCGTGAATTAGTTTTGAAACTTGAAAATTTAGCAAAGCTGGAACTTTCTGAAAATGAAAGGTCTAAATTGACAACTGATTTAAATAAAATTCTGTCCATGGTAGAGAAGTTAGAAGAATTGGATACCAGCGGAATCGAACCATTGATTTATATAAATGATGAGTCAGTCGGACTTCGGGAAGACAGAATTGAAAATCAGGTTGACCCTAAAGATGCTCTAGCTAATTCACCAGACCACGATGGCACTTACTTTAAAGTCCCTAAAGTTTTGCAAAAATAATTGCTGGTCCAACGCTCTTTTTATCAATAATCATTGGGATTGCTATTCGGTAACCCATCATCTCCAAAAATATGCAATCAATTATTTCTGTTCGTGATTTAAACAAAATCTATTACATGGGCGCCAATGTGGTGAAAGCATTACAAGGCGTAAGCTTGGATATTTATAAAAATGAATATGTTGCGCTGATGGGTGCTTCTGGTTCTGGCAAGTCTACATTGATGAACCTTATTGGTTGTCTCGATACACCAACTTCAGGTTCCTATCATTTGAATGAACAAGATGTCAGTAAAATGATTGATTCAGAATTAGCTGAAGTTCGGAATAAAGAAATTGGTTTTGTGTTTCAGACATTCAATCTACTGCCAAGACTTTCTGCTCAGGAAAATGTTGCGTTGCCTCTGGTTTACAGTGGGTTGAGCAAAGCAGAACGAATGGAAAAAGCTGCACACGTTTTGGATCAAGTTGGGTTGGCCGATCGAATGGATCACAAACCAAATGAATTGTCTGGCGGACAGCGCCAACGTGTTGCAGTTGGACGAGCATTAGTTAATGATCCAAGTATCATTTTAGCAGATGAGCCTACCGGAAACCTTGATTCAAAAACATCTTACGAGATTATTGGTTTGTTTGAAGAAATCCATGCAGCTGGTAATACGATTGTACTAGTTACCCACGAACCTGATATTGCTGAATTTGCTCACCGAGTGGTCAGGTTGAAGGATGGTTTGGTAGAATCAGACGAGATCAATCCAACACCTCATAAAATTCTACAAACTGCCTGAGTTATGGCCTTTAAGATTTATACAAAAACGGGTGATGAAGGTATGACTGGTTTATTTGGCGGTCGAAGATTGCCGAAAAGTCATCTGAGAATTGACGCTTACGGAACTGTGGATGAGCTGAATAGCTATATCGGACTACTAAGGGACGCCATACCCTCAGAGGATTATCGACAAATTTTAAAAGAAATACAAGATAGGCTCTTCACGATAGGAGCAAACCTTTCAACCGATCCTGAAAAGAATCTTTCACCACCGGATATTAATATTGCCGACATTGAATTGCTCGAAAAGCAGATCGATGCAATGGAAAAAGATTTACCCCCTCTTAAAAATTTTATCTTACCTGGAGGCCACACCACCGTTTCATTTTGCCATATTGCACGTACCGTTAGTCGCCGTGCGGAGAGATTGACAGTTGGACTTCATTTGACTGAACCTGTTGATCCTTTGGTTCTTAAATACATAAATCGACTATCTGATTACCTATTTGTTTTAGGCAGAAAACTTGGTCAGGACCTTGGAGCGGAAGAGGTAGTTTGGAAACCAAGGAAATAATTTCTTAAAAAAACTGAACAGCCACCCTCCTACCCTTTTCAATTTCCTAACTTTGCGCCCCGTAACGTAACAACAAGTAAAAAGCAGAAAGTAAAAGGAAAATGTGAAGACTTGATTCCTTTTTACTTTATACTTTTTACTTTTTACTTCACTTCTTCATGGCTAAATTCATCTTCGTTACGGGCGGCGTAACTTCTTCTTTAGGTAAAGGAATCATTTCTGCTTCACTTGCCAAACTCCTTCAGGCTCGTGGATTTTCTGTCACCATACAAAAATTTGATCCATATATAAACGTGGATCCTGGTACGCTCAACCCTTATGAACATGGTGAATGCTACGTCACTGATGATGGCGCTGAAACAGATCTTGACCTCGGGCATTACGAGCGGTTTCTAAATACGCCAACCTCACAAGCCAATAATGTAACAACAGGAAGAATTTACCAAACGGTTATTGAGAAGGAACGTGCAGGTGATTATTTGGGAAAGACCGTTCAGGTAGTTCCTCATATAACTGATGAAATAAAACACCGTATCCAATTATTGGGAGTTACCAATGAATATGATATTGTAATCACTGAACTAGGAGGAACCGTGGGCGATATAGAGTCCCTACCCTATTTGGAAGCATTACGGCAACTACGTTGGGAGTTGGGCGGAGATAATTGTCTCGCTATTCATCTCACCTTAATTCCTTATTTGAGCGCAGCGAAAGAATTAAAAACGAAACCCACTCAACACTCTGTAAAGGAGCTACTCAATACAGGAATCCAGCCTGATATCCTTGTCTGCCGTACCGAGCACCCACTCGATATGAATCTGAAAAGGAAAATAGCGTTGTTCTGCAATGTCGATGTTGGCTCTGTTATCGAAGCCATTGATGCAGAGACCATTTATGATGTTCCTTTGCTTATGTCCAAAGAGAATCTGGATACTACCGTGATGCAAAAACTCCGTTTGCACGATAGAAAAGCTCCAAACTTATCAGCTTGGAAAGACTTTTTGGGCAGGTTGAAAAATCCTATAAAAAAGACGAGGATTGGATTAATAGGGAAATATCACGAATTGCAAGATGCCTATAAATCAATATTTGAAGCATTTATTCATGCTGGCGCAGTCAATGAATGCAAAGTAGAAGTTGTTTCCATTCATTCAGAAGCACTTGAAGGAAATGGAGAAGACGTCGCCAAAAAATTGATGGATCTCGATGGCGTATTGATCGCACCGGGATTTGGTGAACGTGGGATTGATGGGAAAATCAAAGCTATTGAATATGCTCGAACGACTGGCATGCCCTTTTTCGGGATTTGCCTTGGAATGCAATGCGCTGTGGTAGAGTATGCTAAAAATGTTTTGAACCTTCCCTGCGCTTCCTCTACTGAAGTAGATCCAAATACAGAGAACCCTGTAATAGACCTGATGCCAGATCAAAAAATAATCACCAGAAAAGGTGGGACGATGCGGTTGGGGGCTTATGCCTGTGATTTAAAAAAGGGATCCAATGCCCAAAAAGCTTACCGTACCCTTAAAATAAATGAGCGTCATCGTCACCGTTATGAATTCAACAACCAATATCTTGATCAATTCAAAAAATCGGGTATGGTGCCCACAGGTATCAATCCTGATACTGGGCTGGTGGAAATAGTGGAAATTAAAGATCACCCTTGGTTTGTTGGTGTCCAATATCATCCGGAGTTGAAAAGTACCGTTGAAAACCCACATCCACTTTTCGTGGCATTTGTCGCTGCCTGTTTAAAATAAAGATTCACGATTTTCAAACGTAATTTTTACTGAACTATATTTATTAAAAGGAATTATTGCTGTTAGCTTTTGGCTGTTTGCTTTTAGCCAATAGCTAATAGCAATTACCCAATTCCTGTTGTGGTCAAATGAAAATATTCATCCAATGAAAAGGATGACTTTTGCCTCTATTTATTGCTTTTTATCTTGGTAAGGTGACTAACATTACCGTGCATTCCCATTTCTTCCATTTACTTTTCGCTTAATTTTGGACGCTATAATTCAACGCTTTCAATTTCATCTATATGAAACTATCCCTAATTACTGCATTCTCATTTTTCATTGCTCCAACATTCCTTTTTGCGCAGAATTTTCAGCGCATCAATGCACCTGTAATTCAAAACGGCGTAACCATAACCAGTCCATGGACTGGCGGAGTCAGTGCTCCCCAATGGTCAAAAGTGGACCTGAACGGGGACGGAAAGATGGATCTTTATGCATTTGACAGAGATGGGTTCATTCATGTCCCTTTTTTAAACATTGGTGAAGATGGTGAGGCCAAATATGAATTTGCGCCGCAGTTTGCCCCGAATTTTCCGAAGGTATGGAACTATGTTCTTTTAAGAGATTATAACTATGATGGCGTTATGGACTTTTTTGGTCATGCAAACGATGAGGGTTTGCCAGGAATAAAGGTCTTTAAAGGAGAGATTGTAGACAATCAATTAAAATTTATTAGAGAAGAATTTTCCCACTACCCTACTGGAGACGTTATAACGGTACCTACCAATAATAATGGTTTTGCAAACCTCCAAGCAGCAAGCGTTGATTATCCTGCCATAGACGATATTGATGGTGACGGTGACTTGGATATTATAGAAATGATGGTTGAATCAGGAGTGCCAACTAACAAAATCATTTTTTATAAAAATTTTGCTTTAGAACAAGGATTTACAACCGATACCCTAATCTTTAAAAAAGAAGATGAATGCTGGTTAAAGGTCTTTCTTCCCTCTATTTCATCAGAATTCAATTTAAGTGGCGATCCAGATACATGTGCTACAAATATGTTTTCACCGGACATAATTGCTGCTGAAAAAGGAGGAGTTCACGGAGCAAGTTCTCTTTGCACCTTTGATGCTGATAATGATGGTGACAAGGAATTGCTCTATGGGGATATAAATTATTCGACTATAAGATATGCCTATAATAATGGCACTCCAGAAAATGGGTGGGCAACTGATCAAGATACGACCTTCCCGAGTTATAACGCTCAAATAGATATGCCTGATTTTCCTGCTGCATATTACTTGGATTTTGATAATGATGGGTTAAACGATTTGCTTGTTTCTCCCAATGAATTTAATGTGAGCCCGGACCAAGAAGTTTGGTTTTATAAAAATGTCAGTTCCAATGAATTACCCCTTTTCAATATTAACTCAAAAATTGCAATGGTTGACCAAATGATTGATATTGGCACAAGTGCCCAACCTGCATTTTTCGACCATAACGGCGATGGATTAATAGATTTTGTTGTAGGAAATTTTGAAACCAAACAAACTTCCAGCCCTTCCTCTAAACCGGCCTCTTTGTTTCTATATGAGAATATAGGAACTTCAACAGAGCCAAGTTTCCAACTCATTGACAAAGACTGGCTCGGATTTGAACAATTTTCCCTTTCTTCCAGTGATCGCAGATTTGCATTTGCTCCTGCGATAGGAGATATTGACCAAGATGGAGATGACGACCTACTGGTAGGGGAAGAAAAAGGTTTTTTATTTTTTGTAGAAAATATTGCGGGAATGGGCAATCCACCTCAATGGGGGCCAGTACAGCCTCAATGGAAAGGAATAGATGTAGGCCTATATTCTACACCTTGCATTTTTGATCTTAACAAAGATGGGCTTTCAGATTTATTGATTGGCGAAAGAAATGGCAACATCAATTATTATCAAAATATAGGTACTGTAAATAACCCCCAATTCAGCACCGATCAAGATGCTGCACCTAATAATAAATTTTTAGGTGCAATTGACACCAAAGAAGCTGGAGTCTCGGAGGGTTTTTCAGCACCAGTAATTTTGGATTTTGTAGACACGGTTTATATTGTCACAGGCACTAAAAATGGTTTTATTGAAATGTATGAAGTCGATGAAAATAAGCTTGAATTCGGTGATACATTTAATTTAGTTTCCAAACAATTTGCTGGTCTAAGAACTGGGTCTCATTCACGAATTACAATTGCCAACATCAACGACGATGACATTTTAGATGCAATTATCGGTAATCATCGTGGCGGGCTCGGCCTTTTCAGTTCTCCTTTTTCAGTCGATGGTTCAGTTAATTCGGAGGAAGTAATTTCAAATTTAGAATTTGAAATTTATCCGAATCCAGCAAAAAATATATTGAACATAAATATTCAAGAGCCAATTTATGGAGACACAAAATATCAATTAATCAGCCTAATCGGGCAAACAGTAAAACAAGGTGTTTTGAAAAATAGAACCAATGAAATTGATATTTCTGGGGTTGCTCAAGGGATGTATTTACTACAATTAAATCAAGGCAAAACAGTTGGAATAAAAAAATTAATTATTCATTAAGTCCAATTATTTGAAAATATTAATTTCATGATTTGTAATATGCTTAAAATTCGCTTATCTCTATTATTATTAATTGGATCTATTTCTGTTCGTTCTCAAACTTTTAATTTCCTTGATGTCCCAGTTTTTGAAGATGGTGTCCAATTAAAGAGTGCATGGGCTGGTGGCATGAACGCCCCACAATGGTCAGCTGTGGATTTAAATTTTGATGGGTTACAGGATCTTTATGTTTTTGACCGACACGGCAATGTACATTTAGCTTTTATCAATGAAGATGGGGCACCAGGGGCAACCAATTACAAATATGCGAGACATTGGTTGACGAATTTTCCACAAGTTTATCATTATGTTATAATGAGGGATTATAACAAAGATGGCATTCAAGATTTATTTGCAAGCTCTTTTACTCCAACATTTGGAGTGCCTGGAATACAAGTATTTAAAGGGTTTTATCAAAATGGGTTATTAAATTTTGATAAAATCGAATTCCCTGAATATGAATTTGACGTGATCCCATTCGAAATTAATGGTGAAGTAATTAATAAAATTGAAGTGTACAATAATAGTGATTACCCTGCAATAGATGACATTGATGGGGATGGCGATATCGATATCTTGATCATGGGGCCCGGGAATAATCAAGGAGAATATAAAGTCTTGCTTTATAATAATATTGCTTTAGAAAGCGGCTTCACAGATGAAGTGCTTAAATATGAATTGGCAGATGATTGCTGGGGGCGATTTGGCTTGACGGTTTTTTCTCAAAGTTTTTCTTTAAGTTCGAATTCATCAAATTGTGTTTTTTTTAGAGAACCAGAAATACACGATGATCGGGAGCTGCATGGAGGAACTACTTTGTGCACATTCGACGCTGACAATGACGGTGATAAAGAACTCTTAGCTGGCGACCTTATTTATCCAAATATTATTTATGCAAAAAATGGTGGCAATGCTAATGAGGCGTGGATGACTGAGCAAGACTCTATGTTTCCATCCTTTAATGTTCCTGTAGAAATTCAAGACTTTCCTGCTTCTTATAATTTGGATATAAACAATGATGGATTAAACGATTTGATTTTTTCTCCTAATTTACCGCTTACAACACCAGATTATGAAACTGCCTGGCTTTATGAAAATACTGGTACCATACAGCAAAATGATTTTAACTTAATTAAAAAAGATTTTTTAGCAGATGAAATGCTGGATTTTGGTACTGGAGCCCACCCCGCTTTTGGCGATGTGAATGGGGATGGATTAATTGATTTGGTTATTGGAAATAGATCAGAGTATGTCAACTCAGTTGGTGATGCAAATTATTATTTAGTCCTTTTATTAAATATAGGTACTGCAACCGATCCTGTTTTTACCGTTGCAGACAGAGATTGGCTGGGTTTAAATGCTGCACAAATTGATGCACGCTCATTCACACCCACTTTTGGTGATATTGACAATGATGGAGACGATGATTTAATATTTGGAGATCGTGACGGGTCAATTCACTTGGCTGAAAATATTGCTGATCCTAACATGCCGATGGAGTTTGCAGACATTCAATATCAATGGAAAAATATAAACATGGGTGGAGGATCAAATTCGACTCCTTTTATTTATGACATAAATAAAGATGGGTTGTCGGATTTAATTATTGGTACCAGAAATGGAACGATAAATTATTTTCCCAATATAGGAAATGCCGGAAACCCTGATTTTCACTCGACCCCAAGTGAATCTCCAAACAACAGTTTTTTTGGAGAAATTAATACTCAATTGGGTGGGAATATTGGCTTTGCCCAACCAGTTATTCTACCATTAAATGATGGCGACTATTTATTTACAGGTACTAATAAAGGCTGGCTGATGATGTATAAAATTAATCCAGACAGCTTGGATAGTGGTTCATTTGAATTAATTAACGGACAATTTGGAGAGTTAAGAGAAGGTGAAGTCTCCAGAATTTCATTTGCCAATATCAATGAAAGTAATTTTATTGATGTTGCAGTAGGAAATGACCGAGGCGGGCTTACATTATTTCAGTCTCCTATTTCTGTGGATGGCATAGTGGGTACTAAGGAAGAAAATACTCCTCTTAAATCGTCATTAAAAATTTATCCAAATCCCGTTCAGGATTATCTAAAAATTGAATCCGAAAATAAGCTAAATGGCGGATTAATTAATTTTTCCATTTACAACACTTTTGGTCAAAATATTAAGTCCGGAATTTTATTGAACCATCAAATTCAAGTTGACAGAATTACGCCTGGCATTTATTTTATCGAAATATTACAGGGAAGCACACGTCAGACAGGTCGGTTTATAAAAAATTAAAATGTCCATAACCCAAAGTGATATAATAATAATTGGAGGAGGAGCAGCAGGATTTTTTGCTGCAATCACATGTGCCGAAAAAAATCCAAACCTCAAGGTAATTATTTTAGAAAAAGGAAATGATTTTCTGCAAAAAGTAAAAGTTTCAGGTGGAGGGCGCTGCAATGTAACACATGCTTGTTATGACCCAAAAGAACTTGCCAAATATTACCCCAGAGGAAACAAAGCATTATTAGGGCCATTCAATCGATTTGCACCTGGCGACACTATTAGCTGGTTTTATGATCGTGGCGTAGAACTGAAGACTGAAGATGACAACCGCATGTTCCCTATTACAGACGATTCTCAAACCATAATTAACTGCTTTGTGCATTCAGCCAAAAAAGCAGGTGTTCAATTATTAACCCAACAAAATGTAATTGAATTAAAAGCTGGTGAAACCTGGAAAATAAAAACCCAAAAAGGCGATTTGTTTCATTGTAAAAAATTAATGGTAGCTCCGGGAAGCAGCCCACGTTTCTGGAAAATGATGTCCACGCTGGGCCACAATATTATTGATCCTGTTCCTTCTTTATTTACCTTCAATATCAAGGATGAAAGAATAAAAGACCTTTTAGGAATTTCAGTACCGATGGCACAAGTAAAAATTCTGGATGAAAATTTGGAAGCAGCCGGACCATTATTAATTACGCATTGGGGAATGAGTGGACCTGCTATTTTAAAGTTGTCCGCCTGGGGAGCAAGGATTCTTCACAAACGCAATTATAAATTTGAAATAAGCATAAACTGGCTGGGATATGAAAGTCAAAATGCAGTCGCCGAGCAATTACGTGAAACTAAAATGTCGCATGCAAAAAAGCTGGTAGTTAATTTAAACCCATTCCCTTCAATCCCAAAACGTCTTTGGTACAAATTGACAGCTGCAACAGGAATCGGAACACAACTCAGATGGGCTGATGTAAATAAAGAACAACTAAAAAATTTATCAAAAGAGCTTACAGCTGGCACCTATGAAGTGAATGGAAAAAGCACCTTCAAAGAAGAATTTGTAACAGCTGGTGGAATAGATTTAGATGAAGTGAATTTTAAAAGGTTTGAAAGTAAGATTTGTCCAAACCTATTCTTTGGAGGGGAAGTGCTTGATATAGATGCCGTTACTGGCGGGTTTAATTTTCAAGCAGCGTGGACAGGTGGGTATATTGCGGGATTGGCAATGAGTGGTGAAGAATGCTGAATGCTGAATGCTGAATTAATTTTTTAATTCAGCATTCTTCATTCTTCATTAATGTATCTTACTGAACTACTACATTATCTACTCGATAGGAAGCAGTTTCGCCAGCATTATTATTCCCTTCATATTTAAAACCTACCGCAACCTTGCTTCCGGCAAAAGATGAAAGATCAATGGAACCAGAAGGTACCCAATCATGGTCAGCATCATTTTGTCCAGCTATTGTTGCATTTAAAGGCTCCCAGGTGGCTGTTAAAGGGTCACAATCATAATCGATAGATGTCCAAACGGTAAGGCCATCGTGCGTCCAAAAAGCTTTTGCTGTTTCAAAACTAATGGTGGTATTGTCATCAGCGTTGATGAGTGGCGTAACCAACCACGAAGCCGTTTCAGGAGCAGCATCGTTAAATGCTGTCGCTTGAACGTAAACGTTCGAATCAAATTCTTTATAAATCCAATTGCGGGTGCCTACCGCAGCAACATTCACCCAACCATCCTCTACAACTTCATCATTGTTAGCACCACCCGTAAAATCAACATTTAAATCATCAACTTCCAATGGTCCATTTCCATTGGTACAAGGGTCGCCACCGCCTGTATTTCCTCCTTGGCCAAGTTTGATATTATCGACACGGAAAGTGCCCGTCTGACCTCCAGTGCCACTTCCTACATATTTAAAACCTATAGCCACTTTCTGACCGATGAAAGGAGAAAGATCAATATCTCCTGATGGAATCCAAGCATTGTCGTCATCTCCGGAACCAGCTAATGTCGCACCCAGCGTTGCCCATACAGCATCGGTCGGTTCACACTCAAAATCGGAAGAAACCCAAGCTGTAAACCCGTCGTGGGTATAAAAAGCCTTTGCCGTTTCAAAGGTTAAGATTTTGGTCTGATCCGTAATTTCAATCAGCGGTGTAACCAGCCATGTTTCCATTTCTGCTGAAGCATCATTGAATGCTGTAGCTTGCACATACACATTTGACTGAAATTCTTTGAATTGCCAACTCCTTGTTCCTTTGATCACAGCATTCGTCCATCCATTTATTTGAACTGCATCATTATTGCTACCATTTTGGAAATCTTCATCTACCCCTGAAACGGTTGGTACTGTTCCTCCAGCGCACGGGTCTCCTCCGGAGCCGTCGCAACGATCACCATTCAGGTTAATATCGTCAAGGGAACGAATCAAGAATTGGAAATCATCTCTGTAAATACTTAAAACGCCAGTGAAAGAACCCTTACCTGATGCTACAGGCTGACCCGCAAAATCAGCGAACCCACTGGTTCGGACAATTACAGAATTACCGTTACAATCAACCAAATCAATGTTGAGGTCATTCTGGCCATTGGCATCAGCATAGGTGCCGCTAGGCACAGCAAATTCTACTTCATCGAGTTGTATCAAGGTATTTACATCGTTCAGGCTAAGTTCCGGGATGGATTTGATTGTTGGGGTGGGTTTATCTTTTAAAACACCCCCGACAATGTTTCCAATCGCAGTCGTGATATTATCCAGTTCATTTGTGACCGGATTGTAAACACCCAATTGTATGAGGTTGTTATAGTCGTTTAGTGCCAATCCTTTTAGCTTAATATAAACTTCACGGCCAATTGGATATAGAAAATAGGACTCCGTCTGGTCTATTAAAACAGTGATTCCACCTGTTTCATCCTGTATAACAAATGAGCGGTACCAATTGCCAGTAAAGTCATCGGCAATGATAACGCCTTTGATGATGAGGTCATCGTCAATTTGAGTAATTCCATTCCCTAACGAATGCATCGCTGTTAATTCAGAAATAGTTGTGGTTACAGTAAGACCAGGATCTTCCCCCGTTGTTGGTGGTTGGTCAAAGTCTTCTTCCACGCAAGCGTAAAAGCAAAACGAAAAAATTAATAGTGTAGAAATAAATGTTATTATATTTTTCATTACTAGTTATTTATGGTTGATTTTTTTATCAAATAGTAGATGCTCAATTTTATTATAGTAGATCAAACAATTAAAACCTCAATGCGCCCATAAGGAAAAAATTAGTACCATAGGCATAGAAATATCGTGGTGCAAATGGGTCATCATTAGGATTGTATTCGGCCTCTCCAGTAGCAGCAGCTATCGCTTTAGGATTGGAACGGAGTTGTTCATACCCACCCTGAATTATGTTGGCATTTAACAAGTTGGTGACTCCACCAGTAAAAGAAAAGAACACATCATGCTTAAGCTTAAAAGATTTGTAGGCAAATAGATCCACGGTATAATGATCTACTTCAAATCCTATCCTTTCTTTGTCAAAAACATTTATCTGATTGATAGTTGCATCATAGATTTCTGGTGTGTCTCCTAAATTAAATACGCTTTCTGGTCTTCTGCGAATTGGGTTGAAGTCGATATAGGTATCATCAAAATAATTTACCGTAACACCCACTGACCAAAATTTGGGAGACCTATATTCCAAGCCCAAACTGATAGCCGTTTGAGGAGTGCTGGGCACATAAAACCCTTTTGTGTAAATTGTTCCAAGTGATTGCAGTTCACCACTGTTTGACACATCATCACCATCAAAAACGAAATATCCTTTTGCACGGGAAGTGTAAACATTTTCACTGAAGGAAGCTGCGCCGTTTGCCGAAAGGGTGGTTGTTAGTTTTGCTTGAAATGCTAGCTCCACTCCTCTGTGTCGTTCTTCCAAACCAGTCAAAATAAAAGCACCAAAGTTGTTGTTGCCGCCGCTACCACCATCATCACTGAAGAAGAATCGGTTGAAGCGTATCCGGTCATCTATGGTAGTTTGGTAATAAGTAGCCCTTGCCTTTAGCCCGGGCGAACGGTGCTGGAAACCAAATTCAAAAGAATTCACCTTTTCGTCCGTTAGATTAGGTGTGATTTCGTCACGGTTTCTTGGTGAAACATAGACATTCCTCAATCGGGGAGCCCGACTCATCGATGCGCCATTCAGATAAATATAGTTTCGTCCATCAAATTTATACGTGATCCCAGCTTTTGCTCCATAGTTGGCATACTCCTGTTTTTCCGAATCACCAAAAGAGTTGTCTGGAAACCTTCCATTTCTAAAATTCCCTGAACGCCAATACTCTGTTGTTGTCATGTTGACTCCCACGAAGAAGTCTACTTTTCGAAAAGTGAATTGTCCCTGAGCCCAAGGGCTGATGAGTTGGCCGTTGAGTTTGTAGTCCCAACCATAAGTGTCGCCTTTTCGGACAATCACATCTGGGTTATTGAGGTTGAAGTTTGCAAAATCATCAGATAGCCCATCTCGAACGGCAAAGGCGTCAAGATTGACAAAATAGTCACCTCCCAAAAGGTCTTCAACTGTTTTGAAATAATGGGTTTTTTCTATTTGCCAGGTTACACCTGCATTTAGGGTGAAATGATCGGAGAGTATGCCCTCATAGGTTGTACTTCCGTTTAAGTTTTCGTTGTCGGAGCGTTGATTGGAGAGTATTATTTGCGACCAGTTCCCAGGTTGGTTGTCCCATTGGTAGCCATGAGTGCTATTTCCTTCATAAAAATCGTCCCATTGCAATTGCATTAGGTCCGGGTTTTGTCTGTAAGTCTCAGCTAAAAGTTGTGCTTGGTCAGGTGCATTTTGACCCACTTCTAAATAAACAGGCATTTTTCTGTAATAATCGGGCCGTGGATCAGGGGCACTAAACCAGTCGATTCTCGTTCTCCCATAATGTCCAAAAAGGTAACCGACAGAAGTAGTCAGAGAAGAGCGATCATTGATTTTCCAGTCGTGCCGTAAAATAGCCAAAGGCTGGTGTGCATCAACAACGCGACTGTTCCGCTTTACACGTCTACCGTCAGATTGTGTTTGCCAACCCCAATTAGGATTATAGAAATTGGTGCCAGCCAGATCATTGGCGTGTTGGATGGAAGCTCCCTGTGACCCTCTTCGAATAGGCGCTGCCAGAAAGGAAAAATTCAATAAATGATTGTCATTCAGCTTTTTATCTACACCAATAAAATAAGAATGGGCATTGTAAAATGTGCCCGGAACGTAGCCTTCTTCCGCCCAGCGTTTTGAGCCAGAGAAAGTGAAAGCCCAACCATTTGGCAGCATACCCGTTGACCATGTTCCCATGATCCTACCACTATATGACCGATTGGAAAGCAGGTATGAAACCTGTTTCTGTACCCGCTGTTTGGAAGCCCTAATATCAAACGTTGTGTATCCACTGATTCCGCCAAAAGTATTGGCATCAGCACTAAGGTCAATGGCCGATTCCCGGTTGCGAGTCACTTCGTTGAGGCCGCCCCAGGTGCTCCAAAAAACAGAACCTCTTTCGAGGTTGTTGAAAGGTACTCCATTGAAAAGGACTGTCGTTTCATCGCGAAAGCCGCGTATGTCAAAACCGCCGGTACTCAGGTTGAACGCAGCCGCAGCTATAAATGGATCGCGTGAAGCTGAAAGAATACCCGATATGTTTTGCGAACTAAAATCGGATTCATCCTCACCGTCAGCAAGGGTAATAACAGGAATTCGGTCTTCTCCAGTTATCAGGTCTTTAGAAGAAACTGATAACTCTTCACCCTCCGGTTGATCTAAATTATTTTCTGAAAAATAAACAACTCCCAAACTTACATGCGCATTTCCATCGGGTTTTATCGTCTTGTCGAAAGATTGAAGGCCTTCTTTTGAAAATGTAAGCGTCACATTGTCAGTTGGTTCTGAAATTTCTAATCTGAAAAACCCAGCATCATCTGAAAGTGTAATGGCATTTCCGGAACTAATGGTCACACCAGCCAAAGGAGAGAGGCTCATGTCTTGAAGAATACCACTGATGGCGGTTTTTTGACAAATAGAAATTTGAAGGAAAAACAAGAAAAATAGAAAAGTGAATAAAGATTGTTTCATACAATTTTGTTTGAATTGTAAAGGTAACATGATAGCTCTAATCGGACGTAATAGGTTGAGCTATGGATTATTGAAAAAATACGATTTGATAAGGAAATCTGGATGCGTCGAAAATTTGTAGTGTGAAAGATTGGAATGTTTGCGCAAAAGTAACATTAAGATGTTTAGCGAATTGCCTTTCCACAAACAATCTTACCAAATTTACAAAAACAAAATACATGGATAATTTTCTATGAAAATAACCTGACCGAACCCTCATGTTACCAAAGCTTCGTTTAGCTTTGCAATCCACTTTTCAATCAGATTCGATAAAAAACATGAAGCAATTCCTTTTATTTTTTCTTTCCTTTTCCGCTTTTACTTTTTCAAATGCTCAAGAATCACAGTTCAAAGTTGCCTGCGTTGGGTTTTATAATTTTGAAAACCTATTTGACACAGAAGATGACCCACTTATCAGAGATGAAGAATTCCTGCCTGATGGGAAACGCCATTGGAATGATGAGCTTTATCAAGACAAACAGAAGAACCTTGCAAAAGTCATTTCAGAATTGGGCAAAGACCTAACACCAGACGGTATCGCCATTTTGGGAGTGAGCGAAGTGGAGAATAGAAAAGTGCTGGAAGACTTCGTGAAACAACCCGCAGTTGCTGATAGAAATTATCAAATTGTTCATTTTGATTCTCCTGATGAACGTGGAATTGATGTCGGTTTGCTTTACCAGCCGAAATATTTCAAAGTAACCGGAAGCTCAGCTATCCCACTTTTTATTTATAATGACAATGGCGTGAGAAATTTCACAAGAGATATTCTACATGTCGCTGGTGAATTGGATGGTGAGGAGATCCATGTCCTTGTAAATCATTGGCTCTCAAGGAGTGGTGGCGAAAAACGGTCAAGGCCAGGACGGAATGCGGCCGCATTATTATGTAAACAGGTTACAGATTCTTTGCACCAACTAAACCCTGCCGCTAAAGTTATTATCCTTGGAGATTTGAATGACGATCCAACCAGCCCTAGTGTCAAGCAGGTGCTCGCATGCAAGAGTAAAAAGAAAGATGTCAAAACTGGCGACTTATACAATCCAATGCAAGACTTTTATAAAAAAGGATTTGGGACAACCGCATATCGTGATGCTTGGAGTCTTTTTGATCAAGTTATTGTATCATCTGGATTAGTTGAAAAATCAGCAAGTGGCTACCGATATTATAAAGCTGTTGTTCACAACAAGCCCTATCTCATTCAACAAACTGGCCGATACAAGGGCTACCCTTTTCGAACTTTTGACTTCGACAATTACATAGGCGGATATAGCGACCACTTGCCAGTATATGTGTATTTGATAAAACAGGTTAACAAACCATAGATTGACCTTATCCTTGTTACATTTGCGAATACTCAGCGACATCCAATATTATGGCCCTCAAGAAAACTCCATTGGAACTAAATTCAGATTTCAAGTACGCATTGGATGTGCTTGAAAAAACGGATAAAAGCCTTTTTATTACGGGCAGGGCCGGCACTGGAAAATCTACTCTCCTCCAACTTTTTCGTCAAACAACAAGAAAAAAGATTGTGGTTTGTGCTCCGACAGGCATTGCGGCTTTGAATGTGAAAGGGCAAACCATTCATTCTCTTTTTGGATTTCCTCCTCGTTTCATCCTTGCAAAAGACATTAAGAAAAGTGGAAGAAGGAAATGGTTCAAGAAAATAGAAGTATTGGTCATCGATGAAATCAGTATGGTTCGTGCAGACCTCCTCGATGCAATTGACCGCTCGCTCCGCATTAACAGGGACAACCCTTTGCCTTTTGGTGGGGTACAGATGGTATTTATTGGAGACTTGTTCCAGTTACCACCAATTGTTGCTTCAGATGAAGAAAAGCGAATTTTTGAAATGGCTTATGAGAGTCCCTATTTCTTTTCTGCCAATGCACTTCGTGGGTTTGACTGGGAGATGTTGGAGTTGAGAAAAGTATATCGTCAGGAAAACCGCCATTTCTTGCGACTATTGGATGCGGTAAGGTTGAACAAGGCCGACTGGGAGGACTTGGAAGATTTGAATATTCGATATCTCCCCCATTTAGATTTAAATGGAAATTACATCACGCTCTCCCCCAGAAATAGTACAGTGGATAGAATTAACAGGCGTGAACTTGCAAATATTTCTGCACCAGAATTTACTTTTGGAGCAAAGGTTACTGGTGAATTTGACCCTCGGCTTTTTCCAACTGAACAAGAAATGAGCTTGAAAATTGGAGCACAAGTCATGTTTATAAAAAACGATCCTGATGGGCAATATGTAAATGGTACGATTGGGAAAATCACAGAATTAGAAGAAAATAAAATCGTAATCGAGTCTGATGAAAGTGGTTCATCTACAGTCATAGAAGCACAGAAAGTGGACTGGGAAATCATCAAATATAAACCCAGCAAAAAGAACCCAGATGAAATTGAAAGTGATGTTGTTGGCACATTCAATCAATATCCGCTCAAGCTCGCCTGGGCAGTTACCATTCACAAGTCACAGGGGAAAACGTTTGATAAAACCATTATTGATATGGGGAGTGGCGCATTTGAAACTGGGCAGACCTATGTTGCACTCAGCCGATGCCGGACCCTGGAAGGAATTGTGCTAAAACAAAAGTTACAACCTCGGGACATAATGATCGATGAAAGAGTTGTTGATTTTTATGAGCAAAATTTTATTTGACTTGTTTTCGTTTATGCCAAAATATTCACCCAACCCGCATCCATAATTTTCAAAACTTAAGAATGAAGAAATCACTCGCAATCACGCTGTTATTAGCAATTTTTACCACAAGCTTTTCAGTAGCTGCAAGCTCTAATAAGCTGGAATCCAGCGCTTCCACAAAGATTGAAACATCTTCCAAAAAGGAGTTGCGGAAGGAAAAACGCATGAAAAAGCTGGTGGAGAAGATCAAAAAGAAATTTGCAAAACTTAAACCCAACAAAAAAGTAGCGAATTGGAGTGCAGGCGAATATCTTACCTATTGCCTTGTGCTACTGCTTGCAGCTGTTCTGCTTTTTGCTTTGGCCAACATTACCATTGGTTTATTCAATTTTATCGGTTCACTGGCTTTACTCGGATCGATTGTCTTTTTTGTGCTGTGGATTTTAGAGTATACCGGTAATTTGTAATAGTGGAGAGTAATGTCGTAAAGCCAGTTATGTTAGAGCTTAAAGCAATAACATAACTGGCTTTCTCATTATATTAATTGACATTTGCTAATTTCCTCTTCATCCTCGGCACTTCTTTCGCCACCATCTGCACTGTCCGCTTTATACGTTCTTCTGCCAAAATGATTTTTCCTTCTCTTAACATGTCAAGCGTTTGCGGCATATAATGCCTTACAGTAATCAGTTCTAGGCCTTCATTGTCAATCATCACTTTAAAATCCTTTTCTATGCTATCAGCAAACTGCTGAACCTTGTCATCAATATTATTTACGCATACTGCGAAACTAATAGCAGTATTTTGCATAAGGTTTACCTGCAATCTAAACTCAGAAATTTTTGTGAATAAATAGCTTATGTGATGCTCAGCAACAAACGAGAAATCACGGGTAGAAATATGTAAAAGCGCCTGGTTTCGTTCGACCGCTACCATTGGAGGGTAATTGTCATCAATGTCGGGTCCAACGATAGTACCATCGCCTTCTGGGTCAATAAAAGATTTTACATAAAGCGGAATACTTTTGTTTTGTAATGGCTTGATAGTCTTAGGGTGGATCACCTTTGCTCCATAATAGGTCATCTCGATTGCTTCCTTATAAGACAGGCGATCTATCTTAACAACATTTTCAAAATATCTCGGATCAGCTGTTAGGACGCCTGGTACGTCTTTCCAAATTGTCATACTTTCCGCATCCAGACAAAAAGAAAATATAGCAGCTGTATAATCCGATCCCTCCCTCCCTAAAGTTGTTGTATAGTTTTCAGAAGTACCGCCTATAAATCCTTGTGTGAGAATTATTTCTCCGTTTTCAATAATAGGGCTTGCTATTGTTTTTGCATTTTCAATAGTCTCAGTCCATTGTACCCACCCTTCTCTGTAAATATCATCTGTAAGAATTAGGTCACGAGCATCCAACCATTTTACTGGAAGTCCATTCTTTTTCAAGTAGGCCGCTACAATTTTTGTTGAAACCAGCTCTCCAATGGAAACTATCTGATCATAAGTAAAATCATAATTAGGATGAGGTTCTTCTTCTAAAGTCCATTCGGCGGAAACGAATGTATCGTTGACTTCATCAAATATAGAATCGCCTTTTTCGAATAGTTGATTCATCAATTCATAGTGCCAATTTTTAAAATCATCGAATAAGTTATTCGCTTCTCCTGTTTTCTTGGTGTAGGCTGCTAAAACCTGTTCTAATTTATCTGTAGATTTCCCCATTGCAGAGACAACAACTACCAATGGCCCATCTTGATATTTATTAATGATAGACATTACATTTTTTATCCCATTAGCATCTTTAACTGAAGCTCCACCAAACTTGAAAACTTTGAGATTATTTGTCATAGTTGTAAAAATATTTCGGCGTCAATTTATAGTTACCCCCATTATTAAACCAATGATATTGAATATTTAGTTGGTGAAAAATAAACTTTTTTATTATAATACATTTCTGCTGGGGTCAATTTACCGATTGATTTATGTGGTCTTTCAAAATTATAAAAGTTCATGTATTCTTGTGAATCATCGTAAAGTTCTTTTCCTCCATTGGGTACATTTAGATATAGATATTCGTACTTATAAGGCCTCCAAAACCGTTCGATAAAAATGTTATCAATAGCCCTTCCTTTTCCATCCATGCTAATTTTTATACCATTATCTTTTAGTGTATTGATCCAACTTTCAGATGTAAATTGTGCCCCTTGGTCCGTATTGAATATTTCGGGTGCTGGATAAAATTCCAAGGCGCATTTTAATACGGATGCACACCATTTTGCTGTCATTGAATTTGAGATGTCCCATTGGATGATGTAGCGGGAATACAGATCAATAATTGCAAATAGGTACAAGTATCCAGTTCTCAATCCAATATAAGTAATGTCTGCCGCCCATACCTGATTGGCCTGTGTTACACCTAAACCCCTCAATAAATAAGGATATTTATAAGCTTTTGGGTCTGATCTGCTCGTATATGGGTTAGGCCCTAAAGCCCTGATGTCTATTATTTTATAAAGCTTGGCCACTCGTTTTTCATTAATTGGTTGAAGTCCCAGGCCATTTAAAAAGTCAGTCATTCTTGGAACTCCATAAAATGGGCATAACTGATATTTTTTATCAATCAAATTCATCAAATATAGATTGAGCAATGATGTTGGCCTGGGCTTATAATAATACTTGGATCGATCTATCCCCAATAGCTTTGATTGCTCTCTAATGCTCAGATCAATATTTGAATCAAGGAAGCTATAGCGATCGGCCTTAGGTACTAACAAAGCTTTTTTTTAAGATAGTCAATCTCCATTTGAAGCTTTCCGATCTTACTATACAACCGTTCAATTTCAACATCCTGGTCTTGACGTTTAGTATCATTGTTAGAAGCCAGGTTTGTCTTCGCAGTTTCTATAAAATCTGTCTTCCATTTTGAGATTTGATTCGGATGTAGATCAAATTTTTGCGACATTTCCGTCAAGGATAACCTTTCTTTTAAGGCTTCCATTATTACTTTTAATTTGAATTCTCCTGTAAATGTTCTTCTTTTTCGTCTCATAATTAGTAACTTAAGGTACTGAAAATTCAACTAAGTCACTGGTCGGAATTTTGGGGGTAAGCATAATTAGCAAGATTTTATTCAACCAATACTTTCAAGAAAGCAATGGCTGTTAGTCTTTAAGCTAAGGCCTAATTCCTTGATGTTTAAAAATTTCGCAAATATAAATAAGTGCCTAACATCTATTACTCTTTGGTTTCTAATAGAAATCAGACCCCTCGTTCTTTTCACAAGAAAAGAGGCGTTTCTCCGCATAAAAAAAGATGGTTATCCGGAGACCGGATAACCATCTTTAAATAATCGATTAGCCTAAAATTAGTTTAAGCTAAAGTGCAAACCTTTGTTTTGAATCTTAGCTTGCAATTTCTTTAATCCTTTGTATTTGATTTGACGGACACGTTCTTTGCCTACGCCCATCAATTCGCTGATCTCTTCCAATCCGCAAGGACGTTCCCTGCCGATTCCGTAATACATTGAAAGTACTTCAGCCTCATTAGGCTGGAGACCATTCAATAGCATTTGAACTTCTTTCTGTAAAGATTCAGTTTGTGCAACCTTAGTATCAGGTCTTGGCACAGCTTCATCTTCTAAGAAGTAAGTCAAGCTGGTGTCTTCACCATCTTGAACAGGTGCATCCAAAGAGCCGCAATGATTGTTTGTTTCCAAACATCTTTCGACAGCTTCTTCAGTCATTTCAACTTCGCTAGCAATCTCTTTGATACTTGGCTCACGCTCGAGATGTTGTAATAAATGATCTCGGGAACGGAGCACTTTCATCAAATTTGATTGGTGGTTGAATGGCACACGAATTTTACGTGATTTTTCACCTACAGCTTGCAAGATGCTTTGGCGAATCCACCAAACTGCATATGAAATGAATTTGAAACCCTTGGTTTCATCAAAACGTTGTGCTGCTTTCAATAGGCCGAGGTTTCCTTCATTAATAAGGTCACCCAAAGAAAGGCCACAGTGTTGATATTGTTTGGCAACGGAAATTACGAATCGGAGGTTAGCATTGACGATGGTCTGGAATGCGTCTTCATCTCCAGCTTTGAATTTGCGAAACAAGTCAACTTCCTGTTCAGGAGTCAGCAAGTCATAACGGGAAACTTCCGTCATGTATTTTTCCAGCGATTTAGCGTCCCGCCGGGTAATGGACTGTGTAATAATTAAAGCTCTCATTTCTTATTTTAAAAAGCTTAAGTGAATTGTTTTTTTCAAAAGCGGCGCAAGATAGCGTTTAAAACTTAATATCTGCAATCCACACAAGATTTCTACTTAAAAAGGTTAAAAAATTGAGATTATATACTCTTGATTTCTGCATTTACATTGTAATCTTTGACCAATTCTTCTGCAAATCTCTTATGTCCTCTTGGTGTCAATAAATAAAGCTTGCCTCCTTTTCTTGCAGCTAAAAGACTGAGCAGCTTCCATTTAGAAACCATATCATGTACCATATCCGTCTTTAAAGCAACCTCAATATAACTTTTCCCACCTGTCTTCAATCCTGTGATGTGAGGAACCACAGCCTCTTCTTCACCCTGTTTAGAAAATTGTACTGGTGTCTCATAATCATCGTGATTGGCTTTAATATTTGAGAATCCTCTTTTTTTAGCCCAGTCGATTGCTTTTTCAAAATATTCCTGTTCCATAAGGTATCAAATTTTAGTTTTTCGATTATTTGATCCAGCATATATATACAGACATCTTTATCCCATGAAGTCACTAATGAAATTCTGTTAGTCAATTATAAAATGGATATATGAAAATAAGGTGGGAGTAAACAATTTTTTGTTTTATATGCTGCATACAATATATTAACGTGAAAGTTTAGAATAAGTTTTTCTTTGTTTGCATTAAATTTAAAGAATATTCAAAAATTATCTCCAAATGTCATCTATGTTTATGATTCAACCAAAATTTCGACTATAAATCGTCTTCGATGGCAGTTAAAAGGAATCATACATTCCAATAATTCCATAATCACTGTTTCATCTCATTAAGGAATGACGCCAACTTGTGGATTGTTCGTTATTATACTCAAATTTTGTTTTATTTATACATGTAATTCGTTTCCTGTCAAATATTCATTGACCCATCTCTCTGTTTCTACTCGATATTTTGCAGCAAATGCCAACTCAAATGATTCAGTTATAAGAGTAGCATTGCTATTCGAAAAGCGGCCATCTATGATTGGCTTGAAAACAAAGTAACTCGACTTTAATGCGTCGTAAACTATCTTCAATGTTGGTAGGTCTTCGTTTTCTATCAAAAGATAAAAATTAAAAGCAGATGAAGATATTTCTTCCTTCGGATTGAAGGAAGAGAAAGAAGCTCTCATTGATGATTTAAAGGTTTCATGGAAAGTATTAAGCTGAATGGATCGCAGTTCTCTTATTACCTCATCAAGCATCCAGTCAGTAGGAGATTTTTGATCCAACGGCATCCATTTACCAGTTTTTAATTGCAAAAATTCAAGTGAACCAGGCCGCAATTTATACTCAAACATAGGCGTATCCCGAGGAAGGAAACCAGGATAATAATAGTCCAATCCCCATTCAATCCCGGATTCAATTTCTATCAACATAGTAAACAGTCCTAGGCTATGCTTTCCAAAAACTGGGTCATATGCAGCCTCCAAAGATGCAATTGATTTCGATCCCTTGTCAAATATGCTAAATGCCACCAATCTATCATCCAGGTACATGCTTACTTCAAATGTATTAAATGAAGAAGGCGGATTTCCCTTAAATAAATGAGAATTTAAGTTTGGGACCTTTTGCCAATTGTGAACAGCCGATTTGTATTTCTTCCACAAATTTTCAATTTCCAGCCTTGGTTCAAATGGTTTGATATTAACTTCAAACAACTCTTTATTCTTGCGCTTTAGTTTGCTAAGCCTTTTTTTCCATTTGTAATTATTCAAAGGTAGCCTCAACATCAAGCATGGTTTCCATTCATTTTCAACGTAACGTCCAATTGTTGTATGAACATGATTATCATTACGAAACCAGCCGTTTTCAAGCATTTCGTCAATATCTTCAGGTGTTAACCCGTTTACTTCATACCTTCCATAAAAGACTTTTGGAAACTTCAAATCTGACTTATTTCGGATTTCTTTTTGCAATATTGTTCTTGTTAAATGAGGTAGCACAAAACTATACAAATAGTGACTCAATTACGTCTTTCAAATAAGGAGGATTAAGAACACCATTGTTCAGATTCACAAATGAGGTTTTGTCAGTTGGTAAATATTTGAATTCTAAAAAGTGTGAATATTCTAGAATAAAAAAACTCTATGTTTGTGTCCAGTTATAAATGCGTCATTTTTAAATCTGGACTTTCTAAAAAGACATTCTAAAAACAGCAATTTATGAAACAGTTCCTACTTATTATTTTAAGCTTCTCACTTTATTCTAATAACCTGATCAGTCAAATTACTATAACTGCGGATGATATTGCTCCCACAGGTGTAATAGCGCAACAAACAATTGACGAGACCCCAGACCCTTCGATTTTAGAAGGAGCCGACGGGAATTTAAACTGGGATTTCTCCTTACTTGCCGACGGTGTTTCAACGACTTTTGTTTTTTTAGAACCTAGTGAAACGCCTTATCAAGCTTCTTTTCCATCTGCCAACTTAGCTTCTTCAGTTGATGGAGAACTATATGCGTTCATGAATATGGACGACCAAAAAATAGAAATCATAGGAATTGAAGGAGAATTAAATTATTTGGGTCAATTGATCCAAGGCAAACTTGAATTCACACCTGGCCAAAGCCTTATTCGTTTTCCAGCAACTTATGGCGAAAGCTACAATGAAACCATCATCCAGACGGCACAAGTGCCAGGGACTGATGTTGGATTTCCTGCATTTGACAGCGTCCGTTTAGTAACTACGGTTGTCCGTGGAGTTGAAATTGATGCCTATGGTACTATGACCATCCCTACAGGTGATTTAGAAACAATTAGATCTTCTGAGACAGAAACAACTTCAAATGATGTCTTCGTATTAAGTAATGGAAATTGGAGTTTCTTACAAGGCACTCCACCTGAAACTATCATTAATTTTAACTGGTGGGCAAATGAAAATGGATTCGGTTTCCCAGTTGTCCAACTACAATATAATCCCGGAAATGGAACACGAGAGGTGAAATGGCTTCAACAGTTCATTACCAATACAAATGAAAGAATCAGGTTTGATTTTGATATCTATCCAAATCCTGCTTCATCTTATTTAAACATTCATTTTCCAGATGCTATAAGTGGATCTGTTGAGATTGCGGCAATAAATGGCAAAACGGCCTTAAAACAAGTTTTTGAAAACAGCCAATACGAAACAATAAATACTACAATCCTTTCTTCAGGTAGCTATTACTTGGTACTTAAAAATGAAGAAGGCCAGATAATTGGTTATGAAAAACTTGAAATAACCAAGTAAGAACAACAACACAAAATGTAAGAAAGCCCTGTCACAAAATCTGTGATAAGGGCTTTTCTCATTTGGGTAGAAAGAGCGGATATTTATGCCTACTCTTTCAGTAATTTGGTATAATTCTTGGCCTTCTCCTCCTGTCCCCTCCATTGTTTTTAGTCTTTCCCCTCTGTTTATTTTGCCTGCGGGCACTTCATCACGTAACATCAAAACCTATTAAGTTCAAGATTTAGGAATCGGCGACTAGTATTCAGTTTCAGCCATTGCCGATATTATAATGCCTACTATCTTGATTGTGGTTTCTACATCTCTCATCATTAAAAAACACCTATTAGCCCAAGTCCCAATACGACCAAACACAATAATGGACTCACTTACAAACATGAAAGCAGCAAAGTGCTTGTGGCTATTTATCTGCAGTCGCTTTACTTTTTTCCATTGACCGAACTATGAACTTTTTTACAACCAGGAATAAAATAATAACAGCACTGGTCTGGTTGTTTTGCTTAATTCAACCTATTTTTTCCAATAATCATAACAATGAATGTTGGAATAATTCTATGTTATTGGAAGGCAATGCTAATATGGCAATGCCACTACCTCCTCCTTGTATCTTAATTCAAAATCCTGGTTTCGAATCTTCACTTTCCGATTGGACTACTTCTGGCAATGTATTTACAACAACTGGCTCTTATTCAGGAGCATATGCCGCAACGGTAAGTTCCTTTGCTTCCAATTTAAGTCAAATCCAAACTGGAATTACACCAGGGAATATTTACACAATGTCCACTTATGCAAAAAGGTCAGGTTCTACCTGGTGGACCGCTGTGGGTATAGCATTTTATGATTCATCCAATAACAAACTCTCCGAATTTTATACTTCTGTAGTTTCTTCTGCCTATAACCTGCATCAAGTTTCAGCTACAGCCCCAGTTGGAGCTGTTTCTGTTGAAATTTATGCTACACAGTTTGGGTTTGGGACGTTAACCGTGGATGATTTTTGTTTAGAGGAAATTATACCCGTGGTCGGTGATTGTATTTTGGCACAAAACACAGGGTTTGAAAGTGGATTCAGTAATTGGTCTGGATCAGGTTCTTCCAGTATCAGTTCCAATGCCAACAATGGCAATAATGCAGCTGAGTTAATTAGCAATGGCTCTTATATTTATCAAAGATTAAGTATTTATCCAGGTGAAAATTATGAACTGAATGCATATGCAAAGGTGGGTTCGAATTCGCCATCCTATGCTGAAATTTATATTGATTGGCGAGATGCAAACAACAACGTTATTGAGACCATTTACCAACCTGTCCTTTCTCAAGTGAAAGATTATGCATATTTTTCGCTGAAAGGCACTGCACCTTCAAATGCAGTCTCCGCAGAAATAGGAGCATACAAAACAGGCTCTACCAGTCAGCGTTTGTATGTCGATGATTTTTGTTTCAGCATCGCTCCACCTTTTGGAGGAAATAATTTTGATCTTTCCTGTGGTTGTTCTGACAATTTGCTTCCAAATAGTAGCTATGAAGAAAACAATGTGTCCTCTTACAGCTATACCTTAGAAGGATATCCAGCAGAAGAATTATATGATGGTGAAGATGATGATGTTTATCCTTATGTAGGAGATATTTCCTCCAATTATCTTTTTTATTTATATGACCAATATGACAATATAAACAATCCAGATGGAGATCATTTCATTTGGTTGGCTGACAATAATGATGCATGGTATCAGAATGTAAATTTTACAGATAATTTGCTTCTGCAAAATGGTGAGTCTTATACACTTTGCTTTTATGCTGCAGCATGGACTGCTTCACTCAACGGCAGTGGAATCCCAGATGGTGGGACAGAAGCCCAACAAGCGGCAGTTCTAAATATTGGCTTTGATTATAGCAGTGGGTTTAGGGAAGTTTTTGCGTATTCTGTTCCAGCTTCCACTTCATTCAACAATCTAAGTTGGACCAAATATGTTTACACTTTTACTTATAACGATACTGATCCTGTTCAAGCCTTAGCCTTTGTAAATGATCGAAACAATGTAGGGGTAGCGATCGACGCAGTCTCACTAACACGAACCAACTGTATCCCTACAAAAGATTGCGGAGTAAATGGTCTTGTTTATCAAAGATGGGAAGGCATTTCTTCAAGTAGTTTAAAAGAACTTCTATGGGATGTCAATTATCCAAATAACTTTACCTACGAGGGTTTAATCAGTGATTATCAAGGCCCAATAAATTATGGTTCCGATTTAGGCTCAAGGGTGTTTGGTTATATCGTTCCATCTGAAACCGGAAATTATAGTTTCAATGTAACCGGTGACGATGACGTCCTTTTTTACCTAAGCACAGATTCTACATTCTCAAATAAATCACTGCTTGCATACATTGATGGTTGGACGAACATCAGCCAGCATACTAAATACTCCTCCCAAACAAGCAATTCAGTTTACCTCCAAGCTGGGGAAAAATATTATACAGAGTTATTACATAAAGAAGGTGGCGGTGGAGACCATTTTCAAGTTTATTGGGACACCCCGTCAACAAGCAGCTGGGACATTGTTCCTAATGCTAATTTACGCCCAATATGCTATCAAGAAATTTGTTTCAATGGAAGGGATGATGATTTTGATGGCTTGATTGATTGTGCAGATGATGAATGTAATGGATCTCTTACAACGACTTATATCATTACAGATGAAAACTGCGGTTCAGGTGGTGGTGAAATTGATTTGACCATTACAAGTCCAGGCTCCCCTTTTTCGTTCATTTGGTCGGATATGCCAATGACTGCGCACTGGACATTTGATGGTTCAACAGATGATGTAACCACCAACTTAAATCACGCAAATATTATTCAAGGGAATATTACTTACGCAAACGACAATATTGAAGGGCGTAATACGGCATATTTTGATGGAAATACGAGGATTCGATATTCGATTGACAACGGCTTCATGGAACAACCCTTTTCTGCCTTGTCCGTCACTATGTGGGTCAGGCCTGATGATCTTTCTGGTATTCAGACCCTTTTTGATGAAGGCGGTTCTACAGGAGGGCGAGGTATGGCCATTCGTCTAAATAACGAAAGATTATCAGCCGGGGTAAGAAATGGGGGCAACACGCTCTATTACGATGAGTCATTGATCTTTCCCGATGATGGATTCTGGCATCATGTTGCTGCTGTTTTTGACAACGGTAGCTTTACCGTTTTTCTTGATGGAGTGCCTGGACCAACTCTAACTGCGCCATACACGACTGTAAGCAGTCATGGAAATAATGGCGGAATTGGTGGAAGCTTCGGAGGCAGTGTTTTAAATAGTGGGAGTACCCGATATCGAGGATACATTGATGATGTGCGTTATCATTTATTGGGTTTGAATGCAGATCAAATTGCCGATATGGCTAGAAACGACGGAGACAGAACAAATCTTTATGCAGGCACCTATTCCTTAAATGTTGAAACTCCTTCAGGATGTGATTTTGATAAATCAATCACGGTGAACAGCTCTGCAAATCATAATGATGGTGGAGTGATTACAGGTGACGAAAGTTCATGTAATAGCAATTTCAATCCTTCCATTATAAATTCAACTGCTCCTGCAAGTGGAGGTGGAATTGGAACAACAGAATATCAATGGCAATACAGTAATAATGGCGGAATTGATTGGATCACAATCAATGGAGCTACCGATATAGATTATAACCCTCCTACTATATTTGCGACCACAATCTATCGCAGAGGTGGTAGGTTAGCGCCATGCCTTGCCTGGGTTTTTTCCAATTCAATTCAAAAAACAATAACCGAAAATTATAATGATGCAGGAGCTCTTTCAGGAGAAGAAGAATTTTGCAATGGGTTTGATCCAAGTTCGATCTCCTCGGCCACCTCTCCAAGTGGCGGTGCCGGCGGTTCTCTTGAATATCAATGGCAAAGCAGTTTAGATACAATAAACTGGACGGATATTCCTTCTGCAAATAGTGCCACATATGATCCGGGATTTATTTCACAGACAACCTACTACCGGCGTGGAGCGAGAAGAACCCCTTGCAGCAACTATGTGTACACGCCTTGTTTACCTAAATATGTAGTTATAAATTATACTGACGCAGGTATAATTGCAGGTGAAGAAAGTAATTGTGGTAGCTTCGATCCTGAACTGATCTCAAGTGTAACAGAACCATCCGGTGGAATAGGAGGAATAAATCAATATCAGTGGGAATCTAGTACTGATAGTTTAAACTGGACGGCCATTCCCGGCGGAAATGCAGAAACGTTAAACCCAACGACCGTAATCCAAACAACATACTACAGACGTGGTGCTCGTAGATCTCCATGTTCAACAATCATCTATTCCAATACCATTAAAAAAATTGTAGCTGTAAACTTTACTTCAGGAGGGACATTGGATGGAGACCAATCTGTTTGCGGCTCTTATGATCCTTTTATCATTTCGAATATAACTTCTCCTTCAGGTGGAATTGATGGGGTTGTTACCTATCAATGGCAGCAAAGCATTGATGGAGGCAATAATTGGACAGCTATCCCTGGAGCAACTACTTTGGAATACGATCCTCCAACCATTTCTCAAACAACTATATATAGAAGGCAATCCAGACGTGATCCATGCGCAGCTTGGATTAATGCTAATACCATCATTAAAGAGGTTCGAGAAATACCTTCACCTGTATATTTAAATGCCCCCGTAGCTGGATTTGGATATATCTGTGAATGGGAAGATTATACATATAGTGCTGCAGATGCAGGTACTGGTGCAACCTATCAATGGAATTTTGGTAGCTACGCAATTCCTACAACCGCAACGGGCATTGGCCCTCATACCGTCACGTATAATGTTCCTTCTGCTGCTCCATATACCTCTGTAACAACTGACTTAATCATAACTAAAAATGGATGTGCAGGAACCACTACCTTAAATTATGATATCCGGCCACAAATTGTAGTCACCAGCCTTAGTGTGACAGATCCTACAAACTGTAGCATAGGGGATGGAGAAATAGCTATAACAACTTCACACCCAACAGGTACAGTAATAGAAGCGAGTGTAGATAGCGGAAGTACTTGGTATACAGAACCTGTAAATATTACCGGCCTCACAGCTGGTATTTATGCTCTTTGGCTAAGATATGAAGATGGTGAATGCGTGCAAGACTGGGGTAGTGTCACACTTGAAGATCCTGGCAGTTTAACCGCTGATGTTCAAATTTCTACAACCGAAATATGCAACAATGAATTATTCTCCGTTGAAGCCATCCCTTCCGGCTCAGGCAGTCCATCCTATTCCTGGGATTTCGGTCCAGGAGCAACACCTGTAATTGCCTACGGTACTGGCCCACATTTGGTCACTTACAGTACCGGAGGTATCAAGAACATTTCTCTCCAAATTACTGAAAACTTTTGTTCTGGCTTGGTCGATACAACTATCACAATAGTTTCTACATATACAGATGGAGGGACATTGACAGGTGATGAGGATTTATGTAGTGCGGGTTCAGGTTCAGAAATGACTACAGATGTACCTCCAACAGGTGGCTTTGCAGGTACTACACAATTTCAATGGGAAACGAGAGAAGATGATGGTTTAGGAGGATGGACCACATGGGTTGAATTGGCTGATGACACATTGGAAGCTTACACGCCTTCAATGATTAATGTCACTACTCAATTTAGAAGGAAAGCACGAAGAAGCCCTTGTTTAGATTGGGCTTATTCTGCACCTGTTGAAAAAAGATTGGCTGGTATTCCTCAACCGCAAAATGATGTTTATTCAGATGCTTGTCCCGGTTTTTTGTTTTATGATTATGTCAACGTAAATGACTTAAACCTCTCGAATCCAGTCTATTCAATTGCTATACCTCCGGTAAATGGTTCACTTGATTTAGATACGGATGGCGAGTTTGTTTATACTCCAAACTTTGCATTTTGTGGTTCAGATCAATTCACTTATACCGTGTGCAATAATGGAACAAGTTGCTGTGCGAATGCAACCGTTACAATCGATTTAGCAGATAGCGCTCCTCCTGTATTACAAAATATCCCTACAGATGTGGTTATCTCCTGTGATGATGTGGTACCGCTTCCTCCAATTGTAGATGCATGGGAAAACTGTCAAAATGTAACATTAGGGCTTGATGAAGCTTCGAATCAAGGAGAGGCAGATAGTTGCTCAATCTATAGTTATACCTTATTCAGGACATGGACAGCAAGCGACTATTGTGGCAATAATGCATCAGATCAACAAGCCATTAGCATTCAAGATAATACTGCCCCTGATATTTACCGAATTTATACTTTGCCGAACGGTAAAAGAATGGTGGCTGGGGTAATGGAAAATGTTTCTCACCGTTGGAAAACGATTGGGTTGCCAGTCCAATTTGATCAAAAACCTGTCATCTTGGCTCAATTAATCACCAATAATGATAACACTACTGCCAACGTCAGGTTAAGAAATGTTTCAACTGCTCAGTTTCAAGTTAGCCTACAAGAGGAAGAAAATGAAGATGGGATTCATGGAATGGAAAGTGTAGCTTGGATTGCAATTGAGGAAGGAGTAAATGCTGACAACATACCATTTGAGGTTGCCTCTACCCTATTGAGTTCGAGTAGTACTACCATTAATTTTAATCAGCCATACCCTACTCCTGGATTCATTGGTACTATTCAATCTAATAATGAAAACAACCCAATAACTTTAAGATTAAACTCGCTCAATAGTACAAGCACAAATATCTTCCTCCAAGAGGAAACTTCTTTTGATCCCGAAACCAATCATGGATTTGAAACAATTGGTTACATGGCTGCTAATGGAAGTGGAGATTTCAAAAATGATACTGGGGAAACGATTGGTGAAGTCGGCCAAATTTCTATCGACCACAACCTTGTAACAGTTCACTTAAATCATACCTACCACAATCCGGTCGTTGTGCTTGGTGGAATGACTTTCAATGGTGGACAAGAAGGTGTTATTAGAGTTGAAAATGTCACTTCTGACTCATTTCAGGTAAGAGTGGAAGAATGGGAATACAATGATGATTGGCATTTGTTAGAGGATGTCACCTATCTAGTTGTTGAAGGTAGTATTCCATTTGATCAAATTATCAATTGTGATGAAATACCTCCAATCCCAACTATTGGAGTTGAAGTAGTCGGTAAAGACAATTGTGATGTTTCAACACCTTTAACTATTACCGACAGCCCATTCCAGTATAACTGTAGCACAAATGTTACTTATACCCGCCAATTTCATGTTCAAGATGAATGTGGAAATGAGACTACTTTAACTCAATTGTTCACCCTCTTAGATACTATCCCACCTAGTTTTACGGTACCAGCTGATGTCACCATTACTTGCTTTACTGATGAAGATGATTTGACAATTACTGGGGACGTATCAGATGAAATGGATAACTGCGCAGATAATATTGATGCCATTTATTTTGATAATACATCAAATGTTTTTGGGTGTACAGGGTACATTTTACGGAGGTGGATTTTATTGGATTATTGTGGAAATTCTGTTTCCTACACCCAAACGATAACACTTTACAATGACAATGATGCGGACAAGGATGGCATTGCTGACCCATTTGACATTGACGATGACAATGATGGGATTCCTGACTTGATAGAAGGAACGGGAGATTCCGATAGTGATGGGATACCAAACCACCAGGACCTTGATAGTGACAATGATGGTATCCCTGACATAATAGAGGCAAGATTTGAAGACCTAAATGGTGATGGCATTGTAGATACGTATGGCACACCTGATTGGGATATTGATGGAGATGGCCTTGCTAATATTTATGATGCCAACCCCACCGATCCTGATGAATTAGCTTCGGTAGATATGGATCCAACGGAGCAACAGATAGATGTAGATGGTGATGGAATTCCAAACTACGTTGATGCAGATTCAGATAATGATGGTATTCCCGATTTAATCGAGGCAGGAGGAGTTGATACTAATGGGGATGGTGTAATTGAATATCCTCTTCCAGGAGTTGCTGAAAGTATTTTTGATGCCGATGGCGATGGGTTTTCAGACTATTTTGACCCTGATGATGACACAGCTTTTGGTATTGACCAATCTGGTGATATACTCGTGTCCTTCAATAATGGAAACTATATGAATGGAGGTAGTGGGTTTGATCCGGATACTGACGACGATGGTATTCCAAATTTCTATGATCTGGACAGTGACAATGATGGAATTGCTGACCTAATTGAAGCGGGAGGAATCGATACCAATGGAAATGGCGTAATTGACAATGATGAATTTACAGATGTAAACAATAACGGATTCAATGATCAATATGAAAATTCTGGCCTTATAGTGACGGAGCCAGATGGCGTTGAAGAAGATGGAAAGCCAGAGGATACCGATAGTGATGGATCCGCATATGACGGTGGAGATCAAGATCAAGATGGTGTTCCAAATTTCTTGGATACCGATAGCGATAATGATAATATCAATGATATAATTGAAGTGGGATATGCTAATCTGGATATAAATAATGATGGGCAAATCGATAATTTTTCAGATGGCGATGGTGATGGCTTGGACGATAATGTAACAGGTACCATTTTCACAGATGATGAAGGGGCAACTGATGATGGTAAACCAGAAGATTCAGGCGACTCAGGAAATAGCAATTATGGCAGTACTATTCCAGATGGAACATTTGGAGAATTCAATGGTGAACCAGATTTAGATGATGATGGAGATGGCATTCCAAATTTCTTGGATACCGATAGCGACGGTGATATGCTTGATGACGATATTGAAGATGTAAATGGAAATGGTGAAATGGACGATGGTGAAACTGGATGGCTCGATGAAGATAGTGATGATGACTTAATAATTGATGGTGTTGAAGATGCAAATCAAGATGGAGAATACGATGAAGGAATTGAAACAGATCCCCTAAATCCTGATACTGACGGTGATACTTTGGATGATGGAGTTGAGGATGCCAATCAGAATGGCGTAGTTGATGAACCAGATGAAAGTGATCCACGGGACCCATGTGACCCACTTGTCAACCCCGCTTGCATTGGTGTACGTGTCACGGTAAAGGTGAAGCTTCATGGAGCTGTCATGGACAATCAGGGCAGCCCAGAAATGAGGGATGATTTACGCTCACAAGGATTAATTCCAACCACTGAGCCATATTCCACACTACCTAACTTTAACCATGTAGGTGAAGGAGGAGGAGAGCAAGTGTCTGCAGGACTTTTTGATACGACAGGATTTAATGCTGTGGTTGATTGGGTAATGATTGAACTTCGATCGCCGACCGACCCAAGTGTAGTTGTAGCTACAAGGTCTGGATTATTAAAAAGGGATGGAACAATAACCGACGTTGATGGTGAATCACCTGTATTCTTTAGCACGGTACCTAGTGGATCATACTACATTGCGGTAAGGCATAGAAATCACCTTGGAATAGCTTCAGGTATATCGGTTACGCTTTCGCCAAATACGGAGACAATGGACTTTATCCCAATAAGTTCAAATGTATGGGCAGATCACTCTGGCACCCAAATCAATAATCAGATAGCATTATGGCCAGGAGATGTTGACAGTAATGGTAAAGTGATTTTTCAAGGGCCTAACAATGAAGTCTACAGAATATTATTCTACATAATTGCTGACGCTGAAAATGTCGAATCACTGGCCAACTTCGTGAGTACAGGCTATAATACACTCGATGTAAATATGGATGGAAAAACTATTTTCCAAGGGCCCAATAATGATAAAGCAAAAATCCTCTTCCACAGTACTTTAGTTACGAGTGAAAACATCAATAGTTTAGCAAATTACATACTGAACGGTAAGCTCCCTTAATAGCAACGATTTAATAATTGTCTTCCAGAAACATCTTCGAACAACCAAAAAATTATGAGAGGGAGAATAGGAAGCCGAGCCAGGAAACTGGCCGGCTCTTTTTTTATTATAAATTGATTCTTCTATCAGATTAGGGCAAAATCTAATTTCATTTATATGCTGTTGTTAGAATCACTAACTCCGCCTTTTAAGGCGGAGAAAAAACTAAAACGTGAATGGGCTTTAGCCCCAGCTTGCCTGTATACTGGGGCTAAAGCCCTTAATGATTGTGTTTTCATACCACCGACTAAAGTCGGCGGTTAGTGAAATTCTTTATAGGATAGAGACGGAGCATATATGTTTTCAAATTTTATCCTGTACTTAATTCTTCTATATAAAATTTCTGAAAAACATCCCTCTTTTTACTCTTCTTGCCAGGTTCATTCTTTATCCTAAAGTTTGATCACAATACAAAACTTGGCAAAATTGTCGCCTTTCAATAATTTCGTGCTTCAAACGCATCTTTTAAACTAGCCGCAACAAATCTGTTTGAATGAATAATCTAAAGTTAACAGCTCTGATCTGTTCTGTTTTGATTTGTGTTTCTTTCACAAGTAATGATGTCAAATATTTTGAGACTGCTGCCCTTCCTGGAGATGGCGTTTACTCTCTGCTGAGACGGTATCAATTAGATGGTTTTTCCTGCAATCATTCTAAATTCTACGAGCTCAATAATTTAAAAAATGGAGCCGCTCTCAAGATCGGTAAACTCTATTCACTTCCGATTTTAGTAAGACCATTTAACGGGAAGACCATTCGGTCATCTATTGGAATTGATGATTGGAGCGTAGCCAAATCTATAGAAACGTATAATGATCTGATGGTAAAAGATGGGTATAGAGAAAAATCTTTTAAGAAGGACAAGATACTTTGGGTTCCCCATCATCTTTTGAATTGCCCGCAAGAGGATATCCCAACAGAAGTGGAAGAACCGGCCACCATTTCAAGTAATAAAATTGACTTTGCGACAAAGCCAGTTTCTGGAAGGAAGTTCCCTATTTTTGGAAAGAAATATGAATACACGCCTTTGGTCAGCCAAAAGTTGGCGGGGAAAGTTTTTTATGTAGAGAGTGGGCACGGTGGCCCTGACCCAGGTGCAATTGCAAATAGAAGTGGATATAGATTATGTGAAGACGAGTATGCTTATGATGTTTCATTGCGCTTGGTTCGAAACTTAATCGCTCATGGCGCAACAGCTTACATGATAACCCGTGACCCAAATGATGGTATTCGGGATGAAGAATATTTAAAGTGTGATATCGATGAAGTTACATGGGGAAATCTTGAAGTGCCTGCTCCCCAAAAAACAAGGTTGTTTCAGCGTTCTGATGTTATCAATGAGCTGTATGAAAAACATGAAAAACAGGGAGTTAAGCACCAAAAACTAATTGTTATACATGTAGATTCAAGGGGGAAAGGTGACCAAACTGATCTATACTTTTACTATCATCCAGATGACCCTCCAGGGAAAAAATTGGCCACCGATATGCATCGAAGTATGGAAGCTAATTATAAAAAATACCGCAAAGGCAGAGGTTACGATGGAAGTGTCACCTCCAGAGATCTTCATATGCTAAGGGAAACCAAAGTCACATCCGCTTATATTGAAATCGGTAATATTCGTCACCCGACCGACCAGAAACGCATAATCATACCACGCAACAGGCAACTCTTAGCTGATTGGTTGTTTCAAGGTTTGATCGGCAGCAATTAACTGCACATCTTATTTTATTTTTAAATAAACATGAATCACACCTCCTTGCAAACACCCTTATGGGTTCTCCTCTTTTGGCAATTAATAATTACAACCACTTTTTCACAAGCTCTACCGATTGCCATTGATAGCCGTTTTGATGATTGGACTTCAGCTGCAATAACCGTTTCTGATGCAGCAAATGATGTAAATGGGATCGATATGTTGTCCTTTAAAGTCGCTAATGATGCCGACCAGCTTTTCCTTCGTTTTGAAATAGATGATGAAATAAATCTTACTGAAGGAAATAAAATTTCGCTCTACCTGGATACTGACCTGAACAGCAATACTGGCATCCAAATAAATGACATTGGGGCAGAATTAGAAGTCAGATTTGGAGAGCGGGAAGCATATTATGACTTACCAAGTGGGCAAGGCTATCTGTCTTTAAATGAAATTAATTTTAGGCATCAGCCCAGTGTAACGAGTAAAGTGTTTGAAATTTCTCTTGACTTAATTGCCTTATCAAATACTGGTGCCCAGCTATTTACAGAAAACGGTGTAAGAATTTTATGGAGAGATAAGTCTACCTCACAAGGTGACCTTATGCCAGAAAATGGGACTGTTTTCACATTTATGTTCGACGACTCCCCTACCCCAGTTTTTGATCCCATACAGCTAGAAAAAGAAAATGAAAATGCCGTCAGGGTATTGTCTTGGAATACACTTCATACTGGGCTTGATGATATTGATAGAGAGCCATTTTTTGAAAAAATACTAAAGGTCATTCAACCTGATATTATTACATTCAATGAATGCTGGGACATCAATGCTCCTCAAGTAGCTTCATTTATGAATGCGGCTGTGCCCCTTCCAAATTTTCAGAGTTGGAAAACGATCAAATTAGACCAAGGTAATATTACTGCTTCTCGCTACCCTATTCTCCAAAGTTGGCTCATATATCCTGGCCACCGATTGACAGCATCACTGATAGATATACCAGATGCTATTTCAGATCACGATCTTTTAGTGATAAATGCACATTTCAGATGTTGCGATAATAATTTTGAACGACAACTTGAGGCAGATGCTTTTGTAAAATTTATCCTCGACTCAAAGACACCTGGCGGGGTAATAGATTTGCCAGAAGGCACTCCTTTCATGCTGTCAGGTGACCTTAATTTAGTAGGCAATAGTCAACAACTAAAAACCCTATTGACTGGAGAAATAATCAATATTGGAACATTTGGACCTGGCGGCCCTATGGATTGGGACGATTCCGATCTCACCGATGTAATAAGTTTGCAATCTGATGATAGAATGGCCTACACTTGGAGAAACAATTTTAGCAGTTACCCTCCATCTCGAATTGATTACCATATCATTTCCAATTCCTTGGAAGTAGATAAATCCTATACTTTAGAACCACTGGGTATGTCCTCCGACAGGCTAACAGAATATGGATTAGGTGCCTTTGATGCGGCTATAGCCTCTGATCACCTTCCTAAAGTTTCAGATTTGATTTTGCCTCAATCGGTTGCAATTCTGGATAATGAGCGTCCAAGTTTGCATTCAATTTCACCTAATCCTACCTCAGGAATTTTAACCGTAAATTTCGAAACAACCAGTTCCAAATTAATTGAAGTGATTGTTATTAATGAATTGGGCGAATCCTTGGTTGTTCATAAAAACCAATATCCATCGGGCAAACACCAATTATCGATTGACCTTACGGACTACAATGCCGGAATTTATTTTCTCAAAGCGAAAATTGACGAAGAGTTACGGTATTCAAAAATTATAAAATTTTAGGTCAATGGAAATTCACAAACACAATAAAACAGCTCTCGTATTTGGAGCCACCGGTTTGGTTGGGGCTCACCTTTTAGAGTTCCTGTTGCTCCATCCCGCCTATTCGAGCGTTGTTGCATTTACTCGCAAGCCATTAAAAATAAAGCATATCAAACTGACTTGCAATGAAATAGATTTTGATTCTCCAGAAAAATGGAGGTATTTAGTCAAGGGAGACGACCTTTTTTTGTGTATCGGAACAACGATGGCAAAAGCTGGAAATAAAAGCTTATTTAGAAGGGTAGATTTCGATTACAATTTGAATGCAGCCAACGCAGCTATTGAACATGGTGCAGATCAGTTATTGCTTGTTTCATCAGTTGGAGCCGATGCCAATTCCAATTTTTTTTATTCAAAAGTTAAAGGTGAATTAGAAGATGCCGTACTCAAACTTGGATTTTGGTCTATCCATATTTTTCGCCCATCAGTTTTGTTGGGAGAAAGGAATGAAAATCGGTTTGGTGAAAAAATAGCTGGAAAAATCGGAAAAGTTATTGACCGTTTTACCGGAGGCTTTCTTTCCAAATATCGACCTATTGAAGCCGAAGTAGTTGCAAAAGCTATGATAAGTGCTGCTCAGGGTTTAAAAGAAGGGCATCATATTTACCCATCTCACTGGCTACAAGATTTATCTGAAGAAATTGAAAAGGATATTTATCCCGTCTAATGACCATCAAATGCTGAATAGCAATTAATTTCCTTTTTTTGCATCATTAAAAAAGTAAGGATCTAAATGATTTCGTTTAGTTGTAACTGAGGTGCCGGACACTTCTTTTATTTAAATGCCCGTAAATACAATTTTACGTCCAAATTTTTTGCTGAAGAAAGTGTCCGACACCTCTTGACCAAATAAAATCATCAAGAACCAATGCTAATTCCCACGCTGAAAAATTAAGAAATGAAAGAAACTGCAAAGTCGTCACAAATTAGAGTGAATATTGGTTTGGACGAAAAAAATGTACCCATTCATATTGATTGGGATGCAGATGATAGTAACAACAAAGGCAAGCCTCAAGCCTGTAAAGCGATCCTTTTATCCCTATTCGATAAAGAAAACCTTGATACCATAAAAATAGACCTTTGGACGACTGAGATGCAGGTGAATGAAATGGACCGTTTCTTTTTTCAAACTCTTAGGGCTATGGCTGACACCTATTTCAAGGCTACTCAAAATAATCAATTGGCCACTGACATGCAGAAGTTTGTCCATTATTTTGGAGAAAAGACAGGCATACTTACCACAGATGAATAGTTAATTACCTCAAGTTTTAAATGGTTGATATTATGTTTATAAAAGGTTGATTCTCTGTTAATATCAACCATCATCAACCTCTTACCAACTTTAGCAATTAATCAAAAAAATGGCCGCACCTAAAAGGTACGGCCACTGTTTCATAACCCGGAATTGCCCGGAAAATCATTGTATGATTGCGAATGATCGGTTGTAAAAACCTTGTCATTCAGTCCACATTTACGGTAGTACTCCTTCTATTACAAAGTTTGCAATAACACCATCATTCAATGGATGGCTCAAAGTAGTATTGAATAGCATCATCGCCCGGTCATTGAATGGTCCCTGATAAATACACTGACCATCCAAGTTAATATCTGAGCGCATGTAGCCCAATCGGATCCAGTTGGCAATTACAGGTGTACTGCCCTGGTTAACCTGATCTTCAATAATATCTGCAAACAAGTAATTGATATCGTTATAAGGTCCTTGATAAACGGTTCGTCCATTGGCGTTGAAATCACCACCCCACAAGTAAGTTACACCATTGATCTCCTTCTGTCCGTAATCTCCATACGTCTGAGTAGAAGGATCGGTAAAATCAACCTGTGTGGTAATTGGACTCAGATCAAGCGCAGCAGCTGTCATAATACCCAAGTGATTCCTATGGCGGACAACCACATAATATGGGCCGGCAGGTGCATTTATGAAACTGAGATCAGATGTTCCATCCACATCAACTATATCACCATCGGCTTGCAACAGCGCTGAACGAGTAGTAATCACACTATCCAAGTTAGTTGAAGAACGGAGTTCAACAAATACCCAGTCGATTACAGCATCTTCACCGGTAGTCAATAAGATAGAACCACCTAAGATTTCTTCGTTACCACCATCGCCTGTATGGACGAAAGGTGTGTCAATATTATTAGCAACCAAGTCATCAACTATATGTGTGTAAGGCTCAAAAGATGGGAACGAATCCAATTCTCTTAAGTCATCACGCATAGGATATGGATAACCAGTACCATTGCCAATATTTCCACCCTGTAAGTTAATATCAATTGCAAGTGAAACTCCAATACAAGTAGGTCCGAGTATCGGATCACAAGGATCAAGTGGATCACCATCGAAGACGCCATCACCATCGGTTTCTTCACCGTTTATGATTTCATCACCATCAGGATCCTCCAAGTTATCTGGAATCAAATCATTATCTGAATCTGTATCACAATTGCTGTATGAAATCAAGTTAGGAGAACCTGCATTTCCAACAGGTGACGCCAATCCTGAACCTTCCGTTAGATAGAACCAGGAATCAGTCACGTTGTTATTGGTTAGGTAATCCTCCCAAGTATCAGCTAAAAGGTCATTATCATCATCTAAATCAGTATTGTTGATAATACCATCAAGATCGAAGTCACAAGTTCCTGTCAAACAAGCATCTTCAACAGTCAATGTCATTTCAAATGTTGTTGCAGAACACTCACTTGTAGTGATTACGATTCTATATTGGTATCCGTTCAGGCCTTCAACAAGTGATATGCTCAGGTCTTCGCTTGAAACACCGAAATAAGAACCACTGCCAGTAACATCTCCATTGTAAGATCCCGTAGTACCTGTAGACTGACCGTCAGTTAAGTTTGCCCAACCAGATCCATCATTTACCTGCCATTGGAAGGTTAGTGCACCCGCTGAAGAAGCTGGCAATGATATTTCTGAATCGAGGATAATTCCAACATTACTACAGATCGTTTCATCTACAAGATCAGTATCGATCGTAATTGGTCCTTCGACGAACAGCTGTGCAAGTGGCGAGAATGTCCATTCACAATTTGCTGTTCTAACTTTACACCTATATCTGCGATTGTATAATCCCGCCGTATTGCTAATGGATAGCTGATTCGTGGTTACACCGCTATATGGTGGAGAATTAGTGAGCTCAGTCCAAACGTTTGGCAACTGTGATACTTCCCATTGGTAGGTTGCAGTTCCATTCCCGGTCGCATTATCAATTGCAACAGTGAAGGTTGCCGGATCACCAGCACAAACAGTTTCATTGTCTGGTTCATCAGTGAAAGTCAATGGACCTTCAACGATAATCTCAGCGCTATCTGTAGTTAAAGTATCACAAGTTGATGTCCAACCTTTCATTCTTACAAAAGCACCATCAAGATCAGTAAGTGGCGTAATCAAAAGCGTATCGCTATTTGCACCACCAATGATATTGATACCATTCCAAGAATCACCATTTGTTAGGTTTTCCCAAGAACCACCCGGCAACAATATTTGCCATTGGTATTCTGTCTGCAAGTTAGAAGGATCAGCTGGGTTGCTGATGCCAGACTCGAACAAGGCCTCCGCATCGGTACAGCGATTAACATTCACAGGTTGTAAGGAAACTGAAAGTGGTCCTTCAACATTCAATACAGCAGCAAATGAGAATACCTCGGTACAAACCCCAGTGGTTGCTACCAATCGATAATGCCAACCATCTAATCCTGTTACATTATTTACTGTCAAAGTCGTTGTTGTGTAGTCAGCATAGTTTGCAGTACCTGGAGCAAGGATATCCGTATAGTTGATACCATCTGAAGATTCCTGCCACTGATAAGACAACGTACCAGAATTACCAGCTTGAATAGCAGCTAATCCATCAAATGTTACTGCTTCAGCAGAACACTGGGTAATATCATCAGGATGATCCGTAAATGTGATTGGCCCTTCTTCTACTAACAATGCGGAATTTGAAAATTCAATAGCACAATGCACAGTAGAAATTTGGCAACGGTAATAATTAGAATCTAAACCAGAAATATCTGCAATACAAAGTGTATTTGTACCTGTCCCATTGTAAGTACTGGTATTGAATAGATCTACCCAAATAGAGTTGTTTGGAGAAAACTGCCATCTGTAGATAATAGAACCAGCTCCATCATTTTCAGCAGCAATATCGAAACAAACTGGATCTCCAGAGCAAGCAGTCACATCAACTGGATCATCAGTTACCCTAATAGTTCCTTCTATTTCAAATCGGGCAAAATCAGAGTAGATAGTATCACAATAGTCCGTCCACGCTGCCAATCTAATTCTATCATTTTGTAGAGCTGTATCTACTGTTGTATAATCAATAGTGGTCGTTGTAGCACCAGTGATAGTATATGTACCTCCGTTTGCCAAATTTGTCCAAGTTGCTCCATCGTCATCACTGATCTGCCAATTGTACTCTACAGCAGAGGCTCCACCAACATTTACAGCAGCAGATGTAAAAGAAACACCATTTCCTTCACATTCAGTAACATCAGCTGGCTGAGATGTGAACTCAAGTGGTCCTTCCAAAAGTAGTGTAGCTGCATTTGAAGTGAGCACATTACAATAAGCTGTAGAAACCAATACTCGGAATTGGTAATTGTCTTTACCAACTGTTTCAAATACGGTCAAGAAGCTGGAAGTTACTCCATTCACACCATCACCACCATCAACAGAAAGTCCATTGGTTAGGTTTGTCCAACCACCACCATCATTGACTTGCCACTGATAGATCAAATGAGTAGTATCACCTGCAAAGTCTGGTGAAGCATCTGAAACAAATACCTGGAAGAAAACATCATCGTCAGAACACTCAGTAGCATCTACAGGGTGTACGTCAATGGTAATATCTCCTTGAATATTCAATTCAGCTGAACTTGAGAATACCTGTAAACATTCGCCTGTTGTGAATGCCATACGGTAACTACGTGTATATAAGTTAGTTACATCATTTACAGTAAGTGTAGTTGTATTAAAACCACTGTAAACACCTCCATCAGTAGTTCCATCAATATCTGAATAGTTTACATCATCAGAGCTTACTTGCCATTGGTAAGAAAGTGTTCCTGAGCTTCCAGGGTCACCAGTTGATGTGAAAGTAGCTACATCATCTGTACACAATGTTACGTCTACTGGATTTGCAGTTACTGTAATCGGCCCCTCCACTGAAAGCTGAGCAGATGTAGTATAAATGAATCCACAATCGCTTGTTGATGCCGACATACGGTAATAACTACCATGTAATCCACCAACATCAAGAATTACTAATGTATTGCTATTTTCACCACTATAATTACCTCCTGCTATATCAACCCAGGCCGAATTGTCAGGAGAATATTGCCACTGGTAAAGAACGACAGCCGTTGAATCACCTGCATTATCAATTGCAGCAGTGAACTCAACAGGATCACCAGAACAGATTGATGTATCAACAGGATTCGTATCCACAGATAGTGGACCTTCTACTATCAAACGAGCTTCAGTCGATTCTACATTATTACAATCGGAAGCGGACGCAATAGCACGATACCATGTATATTCTAAACCGGTTGCATCATTGATAATCAATGTATCGCAACCTGTCGACATAACTGCGCCATTGGAACTATGATCATAAGCAGCATCGGCTCCAATTGCTAAGGAATCCCAAGTAGCACCTCCATTTGTCGAGTACTCCCAATAGAAATAGAAGGTACCCTGAGGAATTGTTGCACATGCAACAATTATTGTATCTGCGCCAGCACAAACGTTAATTGGAGCAAAAGGTGGCTCCTGAGTAAATGTTACATTTCCACTTACATCAAGCGTAGCTCCATTGGAAAAGATAGTTGTACATTCTCCAGTTGTAATAGACAAACGATACTCATTGCCATCCAAACCAATGACGTTGGTGATAGTCAAAGTATCAGTAGCGACAGATGCTGTGTCTGTATCTGTAACACCAGAATAAACACCACTTCCATTGGAAATATTTGTCCAACCAGAGCCATCATTTACTTGCCAGAATGTAGTTGAAATACCTCCACCTGGATTTGTATAATCTGTTATAAAGAATACTTCGTTACCTGCACAGTTTGAAACATCATCTGGATGGTTCGTTACAGTAATAGGTCCTTCTACATCAATCTCCGCAGCTGCTGTAAATACTCTATTACAAGTATTTGTATAAATGGCGAGTCTTACTTGCCATCCATCCATAGCTACATCTACATTATTGATATCTAAATCTTCAGAAGTTTCACCGGTATAAGAAACACCTACAGGTTCAGCACCAGTTGGTACGTCAGCCCAGCCACCGCCATCATTGATCTGCCACTGATACTGTAACGTACCAACTGCACCAGCATTCACACCACCACCATTGAAGGTAGCTGTTCCATCATCACAAACTACAAAGTCAACCGGATCAGTAGTAGCAGATATAGGCCCTTCAACCTGGAGCAATGCTCCATTTGAGAACACAGTATCACAGACCTCAGTCCAAATCTTCATCCGGTAATAATTACCGTGTAAGCCTGCAATAGGGTCAATCGAAAGTGAATCCGTATCTGTTCCATCATATACCTGTCCATCGTCAATATTGGTATAAGTTCCACCAATTCCAGTGGTACTCACCTGCCATTTGTATAAGATTGTTCCGTCTCCTGCATTGGCAGCAGATGCATTGAAATAGGTTCCATCTTCTGCACATTCTATATTCGGATCCGGAGTAGGATCAGCTGAAATAGAAATAGGCCCATGCACGTCAATGCTAATGGAGCCAAACATAGAATCAGGATCAATTTCACATAAGAAGGAATCAATGACTGTTTCGAGTGTATACACTGAAGATACTGTAGGAACTACAGCAATTGTGTCACCACTTGTATAGTTAGGGAAAGTATCAACAGTAGTACCATTATCAAGATATACAGTATATGGATGCCAACCACCATCAATGTCAACTGTTAAATAAGCAGTATCAATTACATCTCCGGCACAAATAGCATCAAAACCATCTACAAGATTTAGTTGCGCTGTTTCCACATGGTAAGGATCACAGGGATCACAAAGCCCAGATGTGTCAATTCCAACATCAAATACACCATTTCCATTGCTATCTTCCAATGCATTCAGGATTCCATCGCCGTCACAATCATGACAACTCCATGCTGAATGAGCATAATTATCGGAATAGTTATAATAAGCAAAGTTGCTAACCTGAAAAACCTGGAGGTCATTACCAGGGTTTGAGTTTACGGAGTTAGCGGGACAGAATGGATCTGTCTGCCCTGAAAAAGCATTACAATCAATCAGATGCAATGTATCGGGACACGCCCCGACCCTATTGAAGGTAAAAAGCAATGTTTCTTCCCCATCTTCATAATAAATAGGATAGTTCGGCTCCGCTTGTAGCAGACCGAACGAAACATATTTCATCGTGTTGTTTTCAGTTGGCATATCAACGGTAGCATTCGCTTGCCAAAGGCCGCTGACACTGGTAATCCCAGAAATGCTGAAACCTGTTGGCATAACGACCGTCACCTGACCCGAACCAGTAATGGTTGTTGAATCTGGTGTAATACTGCCATCTGGCTTAACGTAGACACCCCATGTGTCATCGTCCATAAGTTGGATTTTCATCTCGAGTTGTGCTTGCGCAGAGGTGAATCCCAACACTAGAAACGATACTAGGAGTACCAGTTTTGTGTAAATGTTGGATTTGTACATAATTTTCCTTTTTTAAATAATTTAAGTATGTGGACTTTAGAAAACAAAAGCTAATTAGGTGGGAGGGATCAGCGGGTTTAAACTGAAAAAAGGGCGCTCCGTCCCGATAAATCGGGACGAGAAGGCTGCCCAAAAAAAACACTATAAACCCAAAATTTCTTTATTATATTTTCTGGAAATCTTTATTTCCAATTTGATTATATTTCTTGATAAATTATTTCTGATCCCTTTTATTCATGCATGTTTGCTGTACTTCCTCTATCTCTATTATCGCATGCATTTATTAGGGTTTAGGCAAAAAATGCCCCGAGCAATGAAGACCATTCATCATTGCGCAGTTGGGAGATTATTTATAATTGTTGCAAGAATCTTAGGGAGGGAAAAGCTTTTTGGCTTTTATCAGGGTGTTGGTTCAGATTCCTGCGATTTGAAACGGGTTATAAAATAAGACTATGGCTGTGTAGGCCATTTAAATGGAAAACTGAAGTGAAGTAAAATTGCTCCATCAATAGTTATTCGTTCAAGTTTTTGTCAGGTGCTCGAAAGCAATTTGACAGTTTAATATTACGGGGGAATACAATGAGGAGGGAAAATATCCGGGGAGGACAGTTTGTAGTTGGCAATTCTTGTGCCAGAATAAACATAAAAAAGCCAATTTTAATAAGTAAAAATCATATATAACAGGCCTAATAGCCATATTTAGACTTCCATCGCTCTTTTAGCCATTGCCTAATTTTTTGCTCAGGTGGATTCCCTTTAGGGTTATAAAATTTTTGACCAGCAATATCTTCCGGAAGGAATTCTTGTTCTGAAAAATCTTTCTCAAAATCATGCGCATACTCATAGCCTTTACCATAATTGAGGTCTTTCATCAACTTTGTAGGTGCATTCCTGATGTGTAACGGAATAGGCAAATTTCCTGTTTCCCTGACCAATTGCTGAGCCTTTTTTATGGCCATGTAGGTCGAATTACTCTTTGGAGAAGTAGCCAAATAAACAACAGCTTGGGATAAAATAATTCTCGCTTCAGGTAGTCCAACAGTTCGGCTGGCAGTCAGACAAGTAGTTGCTAAAAGAAGTGCATTGGGGTTGGCAAGGCCGATGTCTTCAGAAGCAAAAATGATCATACGGCGCGCAATAAATTCAATATCCTCGCCACCTTCGATCATTCTTGCGAGCCAATAAACAGCAGCATTGGGGTCACTTCCACGCATCGATTTGATAAAAGCGCTGGCAATATCATAATGCATTTCACCCGTCTTATCATAAATCGCAAGATTTTGCTGGATAGCATTCTCTACAAGCTCATTGGTGATGATTAATTTTTCCTCCTTTTGCAGGTTGCAAACCAATTCCAAAACATTCAGCAATTTGCGGGCATCTCCTCCTGAGAACATCAATAATGCCTCATATTCTGAAATTTCGATTTCCTTTTCTGATAAATATTCATCATCTCTTATCGCCCGGTCAACCAAAGCTATCAATTCTTCTTTTGATAAATGTTGAAGAACGTAAACCTGGCATCTTGATAAAAGTGCGGATATGACTTCAAAACTTGGATTTTCAGTGGTGGCACCAATTAACGTGACCACACCTTTCTCTACAGCACCCAACAACGAGTCTTGTTGGGACTTACTAAAGCGGTGTATTTCGTCAATGAAAAGGATTGGGTTGGGTGAGTTGAAAAACTTTTGGCTTCTGGCTTTTTCAATTGTTTCCCGAACATCCTTTACACCTGAGCTGACGGCGCTCAAAGTATGGAATGGTCGATCAAGTTGTTTGGAAATAATATTTGCCAAGGTGGTTTTGCCTACTCCAGGCGGGCCCCACAAAATCATGGACGGAAGGCGGCCACTTTCAATTGACTTTCTTAAGATCGCATTATCACCAACCAAATGACTTTGGCCAACATAGTTGTCCAAACTGGTGGGTCGCATACGATCGGCAAGTGGCTTCATAATTTTTGAAAGTCAGCAATCTCAATTATTATATTTTTCTGCTATCCAGTTCTTAAATTTCTTTCCTCGCTCCAGCCAAGTTAATGATGATGAAGTATTAAGTGCCCCTTTGATCAACTTATTTTGTAACTCGTTATCCAACAACAACTCATTAATTGCGAGTGCCTGTTGTTCAGGATCGTCAGGCTGAACTAAAATGGCGTTTATATTATGCTGCAATAATTCTCGCATATCTGCAAGGTCTGGGGCAATTATTGCTCTGCCCGCAGCCAAATAAGGGAATATTTTAAAAGGCAAAACAGTACGTCCATATTTTTCCAATGGTGCTGAAACTGGAGGAATAATCAGTGCATCCGCTGCATATAAATATTCAGATACTACACCTATTGGTTGTCGTCCTGTATAAATTACATTCGCTTTATTGCCAATAGATTTTTCATAGTTTTTTAATCTTTCAAGATCCTCATCCCTTCCACCAACAAGTAAAAATTTATACTCAGGCAACCTTGCTGCTATATCGAGTAAAATCTCGATACATTTATTTTTTTGCATGTTCCCCGTATAAACAATATATTTTTCATTTTTTGATAAACCAAGTTTTATCCTTGCTTCATTTTTTGACAAAATAGGCTGCATGTCTTTTTGGTCATACCCATTATGCAGAACAAATAATTTATTTTTTGGAATACCAGAATTTTCCATGGAATCAGCTGCCACTTTACTGTGCAATACCATGCCCACAAATGAAGGATTTTTTGTTTTTCTCGAAAGCCATTTCATTGTTTTAGGGAATTCATTGCCCAACCTTCGGTATGTCTCAAAAATTAATTTTTTCCCAAACAATAATGCGATAAAAGCAGCTACCCGATTACGAGTGTAAATTATATCAATTTTATTATTAAATACAGCAGCAATGGTAGCTAAAACCGAATGAAATAATTTCTCTAAACGCAAATCACTTGCAGGCACTGTTTTAAATTCTCTAATAATTAATCCATCTGGAATATTATAATATTTTTTGACGTCACTTCCCAAGTCATATTTGTTATTCAAATACCCTTTAATTTGAGAGGGAAGCACTAATTCTACTGGCACTCCAGCTTGATGAATTGCATATGCGTTTTTTACGACTTGCTGTGTATTTGTATCGTGGTGAGGATACCGTTCAGAAGAAATTATTGCAATAAATGGCAACTTTATATTCCATCTGTTAGCTGCCGAATTTACGACAACTGATTCAGGCGTTTTTTTTGATGCAATATTTTCCATTTAAATTAAATACAAAATAAAATCATGCTTCCAATTTTCTTTTTTTAGAAGCTGAAAAATGTGCTTGGACAGAAAAAACAAATACAAAAAAAGCCATTATTGCTATATAGGTTAATGCTAATGGCATTTGACCAATTATTCCAAGTCCAAAAAATATTAATGCGAATAAATCCCTTTTTCCAAATAATGCGGCTATTTGCATAAAACGATCAAAAAAACCTGTGCCATTCTGGAAACTATATTCAACATTCAGCAATGTTCCTCCAGATTTAAATCGCAATAAATAAAAATATAAACTGCCAAGTGCAAAAATGACAAACAATGCGGCAAGGCCTCCAGAATATAAGACGAATGGACTTGCTCCATTCCTATAAACTCCAATTATTATTCCCGCTAACGCCGCTAAATAGGAAAGGTTATCTACGAGTGTATCAAGCCATTGGCCAAATGGTGAGGATTTAAATTTTAATCGAGCTAATTCTCCATCTACTCCATCTAAAACAGAAGTAAAATGAAATAAAGCTCCACCTATCAGGTAATTCCAATAGCCTCCCAACGCTAAAAAGACGCCAGTTAACAATCCTATAAATCCAGTAATTATTGTAAATTGATTGGGCGTGATTGGAGTATGAGCCAACACGCGACTAAAACTTGTTGAGATCGGTCTGTTTAGATTTTTAGAGACCCAACCGTCTGTAGGTTTAGTCAAGCTTTTTATCAACTTTTTCTTGACCTCCTTTTTTGCAGCTTTATCGAGTACTGGCTGGCAAGGCAATTTTCCTATATCAATTTTCTCGGAAGTATGCCCCAGTCGTTCAGTTGCCCCAATCCAATCTTCAAAAGTTCGAGGAACTGACTTTAACTTTGAAATGATTTCAATTGGAAAACACGCAGCGTGATCATTTGCAACAACGACCTTATCTGAAGCTTGATCATCAGAAATAAGGTTTTGAAGAACTTGTACATCAACCACCAAAGGGCCGGAAAGGACCAAAAGCCCTTTCTCAATTTCTTCGTACGATCCCTTAAAATTATCCGTGAATTTGAAATTAATCTTCCAATCCTTTTTTCGATCAATAATTTCCTGCAACCTTTCTTCCTCAGTATATGGCAGTAAAACGGAATCAACACCAGCCCTTTCCAAAGCATGGAACGTTCGCTCCATCACGAGTAAGCCATATACTTTTGTAAAGGCTGACGGATGATCGGGCTGGAGGATGATTGCTGCGTAATTCATTTTTCTTTTTTGATCAAAAAGGAATTAAACCAATCCGGTATGTGGACCTAAAAATGCTTTCACGCCAGCAATGATCAAGAAAATCCAGGCTGCAATAAAAATAGGTACAAAATTCTGGCGCCTTGTCAGCATTTCTGGAAACAAAATCGGCTTCCCTTGAAACTTTCCTCGTGGTCGACTTGGGAAAAAGAAAGTCTTATACGTTTCGATACAAGCTATGGTGAATCCGAGGCTACAGCAGGTAATTACAACAAAGTTGTCAGTTAAATTGGCTGCTACCCATGCCCAAAAATAAGCTACCGCTGGGCTTCGAAAGAATTTAAAAGTTTCAAATCCTTCAATGGGAGCATCTTTCCACGCTCCTCCAAATGCAGAAACCCATCCACCTACACTAAGCAGTAAAAGAATAACATATGGATTCCAGGTTAGGCTGCCGGCCTGATGTGCTTGCCAAAGTGTAACAAGCAACCAGCCAACCAAAGCAATTCCACCTACATAAAAGAAGGCAGCGATATAGCGGTCACGTTTGCTTTCTACTACCCTACCCAATACGTGCAACTGCATGGGAATGAAGTATTTTGACTGATCTTCTGTCCGAAGAAAAGTTTTCCAAATCTCCATAACTGCACGCTCTGTGACGTATACCGTTCCCCACAATAAAAATATGGAAGCAGCAAGTGTCAAATTTGGATCATCTTTCAGTTGGGTAATATTCCAAACAAAAGGAGCAAAAATGAGAGCAGCGATAGTGCTTCTGAAATATTTTCCCCAGCCAAACCCTTCATGTGGAGAGTCTTTATACATGCCCCAGGTGGAGGTGTGTAACCCAGCAAAAAGGCCGGTCAATAGTACGATGAGTATTTCCATGTGTTATTTTTTGTAGAACAATTTTTTACTTCTGAAATTCGGGGCGCAAAGGTAGGAAACGCAATTGTTGTTTGAAGGAAAACGAAGTTGAATGTGTGATTAAAGCAATTAATTCCTGATGTTACGTAAAAAAGAACTCCTAGTACAATCTCTCGGGTAGTTGGGCCGGAATTTCCGCTATTCCTATTGCCAGCAATCTGCTCGGCCCAAAGGTTTTAAAAGGACAGCACGTTGCGGCGCAACGTGCTGTCCTTTTAAAACCTTGTAGGAGCAAGCTGGAATGCCGCTAAATGAAGGGGAATTGCTGCTCCGCATTTTAACAAGATCGAAAATAGCAGAGCGCTGTCAGTATCCACTATGCGTATAATGAGTTAAATCTTTGTGCATAATTTTATTTCAATTTTCAGCAGTTCGGTAAGCTTCCTCCACGAACATCAAATCACGCTTTGCCAGTTCAAAATCAAACTGTGGAGGCCTTCCATTTCTTATTGCATCAAAAAAGTCAAGAAACATTGCTTTTGAACCTCCGATGTCGGCAAAACCGGGCAAGATAAATTTCCACTTTTTACCACGAACGAAAATGAAAACACCATTTGATTCAAATGTAATCGAGCCCTTAGTTCCATAAATTCTTGAAATCCGGAGACCGTTGATGAGCGCATTAATTTCCCAGGAATACAGCATTGTTCCAATAGCTCCAGATTCGTATTCTGCTACTACCTGCATGCTTCTTTCCAGTTGACTGTCAGGCTTTTGCGGCTGAAATCCAGTTATTTTTTTAATGGGCATTCCCAAATTGGAAATAAAATTGATCCAGTGAATCCCACCCTCAAACAAAGCTCCCCCTCCAGCTACTTTGCTCTCATTTCGCCAATCTTCTTGCGTTTGAGTTTTAGTTGAATTGAAATACATGAATTTGACATCACCGATTAAATCAGTTGCGAGCAGTTCTCGCAATCTTATCAATACAGGTTTGTAAAAATAATTTTCCGCCACCATGACCTGAACGCCCGTTTTTTCCATTTCAATTTTTACCTGATCAAAATCAGTAGACTTAAAAAATGGTGGTTTTTCAACGATAACATGCTTACCTGATTTGACCGCTTTTATTGTTAAATCCAAATGTGTGTCAGGTGGCGTAGCCACCAAAATCACATCTATTTTATCTGATGTGATTGCTGAGTCGTAACTTCCGAAATGTCCAGCCCCCTTCCATTTTGCACAACTTTTGGTAGCTTTTTCAGCTGAACGGCTGGCGTAAAAACGATTTACGTTCTTAAATGCTTTTAGTGTTTTTGAATGCTTTTCTGTAACACCGCCACAGCCCAGAAAGGCAATATTTAAAGGGCTATCCATTGCTATCTTTTTGAAATTCATTTTATCATGTCGTTAAGCTTAGGGAATCGATTGCGAATTTTTGCAATCCAAGCTCTTACTCTTAAGTATACTTGGCCAATTTAGGTTTTGTGCAAATCATGCTTGTTGATATATAGGTTTATAAGGGTTGATAAAAAGTTGATAATCAACCTTTATAAACTTTTTATCAACCTATTATCAACTTCCTTCATTTGCACAAAACCTATTATGGTACAGTATAATTATGTTTTCGCAATCATTTCTCCAACTCTTAGCGCATTGGCAGCAATGGTTAAGCTTGGATTCACAGCGGCTGATGTCGGCATAAAACTACCATCCAAAACATATAAATTATCTACTCCTCGGAATTGGCAATTTTCATCAATGGCTGATGTTTTTGGATCCCGTCCCATCCTCACCGTCCCAACAGCATGTGAAAAAGTTCTGATGTGATGAACATAATGCATAATGGCTCCCGCTTTTGACAATATCTTCTTTGCTGGACCAATCAATTCTTTTAATGCTGCTAAATCACGTTTCGAATATTCGTGGCTGATAATTGGTTGAGGCAAGCCGTATTGATCTTTGGTAGATGAATCAATTTGCAAGCAATTATTGTACTGAGGTTGGTCTTCTGCTATTGCTAAAAGGCCTGTCAAAAGCCTCACTCCCTGGCTCAACATTTTACCCAAAGGACCCGGCACTTCATTCTGCACCAAACCCATAGGTGGTGTTGGCACTTGCTGTAGACTGCCCAGTTTTCCTTTTACTTTTGCGCCAGCAAAACCATTATAATAGTCGAGAATAGCCAATTGTTTATGAAACCGTGATTCCTTATCTGCCACCCCAGGGAAAATCCCAAATATGATGCAATTCACATGTCGCATTAGATATCTCCCGATAACATGGCCTCCAGGGTTCAGTTTATCCATTCCGGAAGCCAGCAACAAATGAGGCGAACCAAGGGCTCCAGCAGAAAGAATGATGTGTTTTGCGAAAAATTCATGCTTCTTTCCAGTTGCTTTTTCGATAGCTATCACTCCCTTAATTTTTCCTTTTTCCTCTTTCAGTTGAGTGACGACCATTCCATTTTTCAATTCCAGCCCATTTTGAATAAGCCTTGGAAGTACCATCGTTGCCAAATCATTTTTAGCACCAATAGCACAGGCAAATGTGTCGCATGTAGTGCAGCTGACACAGGTATTGCGGGAAGTATCTTCATAATTGATAGCCAACGGAAGTTGGAACGGAGATAGTCCAATCTGTTTTGCTCCGTCCTTTATTTTTTGGGAAATATTTGCCAGGGGCGGCGGCCCTTGCGGAAAAGGGGTGCTCCTGAAAGGTTCCGTTGGATCGATTCCGCTTTCTCCAGAAATATTCAGCAGCTGTTCAGCCTTTGTATAATAAGGTTCAAGGTCACTGTATTTAAAAGGCCAACCTGATGGCTGAGGTCCTTCGATTTCTTCATTTTTTTCAAAATCATTTTCCCGAAACCGGAAAGAAACGCCTCCATAAAACAAAGATGGTCCACCCACACAAGCGTACAGCCCCATCACTTTTTTATGCCCTCCTTTCACAACTTTTAAAGGCGTGCTTTTATCATAATTTGGAGTCAGTTCCAGCGATCCCTTCATTGTCCAGTTTTCAGGCCCTCGCTCTACCCATCCACCACGCTCCAACATAAGTACTTTTTTCCCTGCATTTACAAGCGGATGAGCTGCCATCGAACCACCGAATCCGCTTCCTACAATTATGGTATCGTACATCTGTTTAGTATTTGGCCATTTCATTTTTCAAATAGCAGGGCAAAGGTAGCCTATCCGTTATTTTGACAAAATAGATTTGGAACAATGAACTTCATATTGCGTTAAAACATCATTTTTGTACTACTAGAAAAAATCTAAAAAACATCGAAAATGAGTGACTCAACCAACAACGAACTTTTAGGTATAGGATCAAGGGTAAAGCATCCAGCATACGGTGATGGTGTTGTGATCAGATTACACAAAGTGGCCTATGAATGCAGTTTTATGACATATGGGATTAAAATGGTTGGAAAAGAATATGACAAATGGCAGGTAATAGAAGCCATTCCTGCAGCTACAGGCCTGACTTTTAATGAAGTAGAAAAGTCATTGATTAAAATACTCAAAGCATGGTCTGACATTACAGAGGTTGTGCCATTGGGAGATCGATGGGAAGGAGGGACAATGATTCTAAAACCGGAAGATGACAACCTTCAATCAAAAGAAATACCAATCGAAACTTTTTTCCATAAGATTGTGATGGTTCGTGACCGCCTCAGGGTAATGGAGCAGCGAGTAAATTCAAGTAATTTAAGTGATGAGGAAAAAGTCAATTTACAACAATATATTACTCGCATTTATGGTAGCCTAACCACCTTTAATGTGCTTTTCAAAAATAAAGAACAACAGTTTCAAGGAGACAGGTCGAAATAAATTATACTGAAAAGTAGGCTGTTGGCTATTAGCTATTTGCATTTGGTTTTAAATTTTGAAGGATAGTGGTATATATAAACCGAAATAATATGCAAAACGAATCAGATGTTCAAGGCGCATAGCGACTTTTGCCCTTGGTAGCTCCAGAAAATGAAACATATCGCGGCGCAGAGCGACGCTCCCCTTAGCCAATAAATGCAGAGAAACAAGAGGGGCGTCGCTCTGCGCCGCTTATCTGTTTATTCTTCCTACCAATGGGATTGGCGCCATGCGCCGTTAAGCCCTGATCCGCAAATACAAGCTATTTGTTGATTGTCCATCCTTATAATAACTAACAGCCAATAGCTATTAGCCAACAGCATTAAAACAAATAGATTTAAATATTGCCTCAAAGGATTTAGCACTAAGAGTACATATATCACTCAAGTCGTTCTTCACTTTTCCCTTCTTTTCAAATAACTCGACTGGACTTAGAACATTTTCCTATTTTTGGCCTTTACAGAACAAAAGACTTTAAATAAGGAATGAATTGCTGTGTAAGTACTGGATTTTCAAAAACTTAGGCTTACATTTCCTATTCTTCCTTCCATTCTACAATAGACTGGACACATGAGCAAATTGCCGTTATTTTTTGTATTGGCCACCCTGATATTTTCAGGATGTGTGGTAGTCGATGGCACTTATCCCGCCTTACCGCCGGGCATTTGGAGAGCATCACTGAAAATAGACCCAGAATTCGTTTCACTCAATCCAAAAGGAAAGCCATTGCCAGATAAGGTTAACATGCAATACGAGGATGTTGAACCAGGCGTATTACCTTTCAATTTTGAAGTGATTTATGACAATGATACTACTTTTCACATTGAGATAATAAATGGTGAAGAACGAATCAATGTACCTAAAGATCATATAACATTTGGCCGTAGCAAAGACAGGGCAAGAGATACCATTCGGATTGATTTCCCAGTTTTTGATTCTCACATTTCTGGCTCTTTTGCAGGTGGAGTTATTGATGGGAATTGGATTGTAAGAAATAGGGATAATTATGCTATTCCTTTCGTGGCAAAACAAGGAAAGCCTTACCGATTTACCCCTCTAAAGAAAGAGCCAGCGACTGACCTTACTGGCGAATGGGCTGTAACTTTTGGGTTAAACGAAGAAGAGCCCTATCCTGCGATTGGTGTATTTAAACAAGTTGGCAACCACCTAACCGGGACTTTCAAAACAGAAACCGGCGACTATAGATTTTTGGAAGGCACTGTACAAGAAGACAAATTTTGGCTGTCTGTTTTTGATGGCGCCCATGCTTTTTTATTTGAAGGTAAAATACTGAATGACAACGAATTAACTGGAGCATTTTACTCTGGAAAACATTATGTTACGACGTGGGAAGGTAAAAGAGATGCGAATGCTTCGTTACCAAGTCCCGATTCATTGACCTATCTCCTACCCGGCTTTGAGTCTGTCAATTTTTCATTTGAAAATCCTGATGGTAAAATTATTTCGCTTGACAATCCAGAATACCAGGGCAAAGCGAAAATTATTCAAATACTCGGTACTTGGTGCCCCAATTGCAGAGACGAAACTTCCTTTCTGGTTGATTATTTTTCAAAAAACAAAATGGAAGATGTGGCAGTAATAGCATTGGCATTTGAGAAGCACAAAGACAGAGAAAAAGCGAATAATGCAATTCGTACTTATAAAGAGAAATTTGGAATGAATTACGAAATGGTACTTGCCGGTCCATCCAATAAAAAGGAAGCCGCTAAAGCATTACCGATGTTGAATCACATACTTTCGTACCCTACCATGATATTTCTGGACAGAGAAAATCAAGTGAAAAGGATTCATACAGGATTTTATGGTCCAGCAACAGAGGAATTTCAAGAATTTAAAGTTGATTTTGATAAATTTGTGAAGGACTTAACCAAATAAGCTTGCACCCAATTCAAATATTTTTAAAGCGTCTGAAAAGCAAAATTAGAAATGCCAATTTTTGACAATCACCTCATCATTTATTCGTCAGAGAATCAACTTGTGGCTGAGAATATCGCTGCCACTTACTTATCTGTTGGTAAAGAAGCAGAGCTGCTTCCCAGAAATTCTGCTGACTTCTCTCAACAATTAGGAGCTGTAAAATGTGATGACGATTCAGCAATACTGCTACTTATTTCCGATAATTCACTAAAGTCTTATGGGTGTATGAATGGGGTCTTGCAAGCAGCCCAAAAATGGGGAGATGATGATCGTTTAATTGCTATTATTACAGAAGGGACTCAGGAAGGGCTCGATGGAAATGCATCTTCAGTAAAGACCAAATTTGAAAGAGTCGAAGACATAATTCTATACCTGAACTATTGGCAAGATCAATATTTGGATTTGAGAAAATTGAGGCGAGATGCCAGTGTTTCTGGTGAATTAGACGATCAAATAGCAGTCACAAAAGATATAGCCGGTGAAATTGGTGAATTTTTAAGGTTCATAAGAAATTATGGCTTTCAGCAATCAAATGAATTTGTGTCATTTATTGAAGAATCTGCCAATTCAGCAGCATCAAACAACCCAATTCCAGATGGTGCTGCTTTATTACCACCAAAAAAATGGGGCAAAAAGGAAAAATCTCCAGAAGAAACAGAACGTGATTTAGTGGAAATGATCCAAAAATCCTCAGAAGAACTGCTTGCAGAACTAATGATAGAAAACAGAAAAAAGAAGGAACATAAATCTAAAGAACAGTTTGCGGATGAACTGACGGAAGAACTACTAAAGAAAATTCCAGGACTTAGTCTTTTAGCCCAACAAAATGAAGCAGATGATCAGGAAGAAGAAGAGGAGCAACAAGAAGAGGTGTTAGCAAATGCAAAAACAGCGAAGAAAGGATTTTCTAAAAAAGAGATAGAAAAATTGGACAATGAAAATGATGAGCTAATGTCTATTTTGGATGAAGTGCTTCAGGAAGCTGGCTTCGAATCAGAAAATGAGGAGGATGAATTTAAGTTTATTGGGGACGATCCGGATAACCCCAATGAATTCAATTTGGATGCTTTAATGGAAGATGAAGTACCAATCAAAAAAATGGAAGAAGCCAAGCCAGGGCAACTTTCAGAAAATGAAGTTTTGCTGAATATGATTGAAGAAGAGGAAGATGGAATCACTTTTAGCACAGAAGCAGAAACGCAAGAAATACTGGAGGAAGCGATCGAGCTATTTCAGGAAAACCATATTGAAGAAGGCATCAAATGTTTTGAGGAGGCCGTGGATGATTTTCCTGGTGACACTACGTTGCGATACTACTTTGCTTATTCATTAGCCAAATTTGTAAATGATTTTGAAGCTGCTAAGTCACAATTAGGAGTTCTCCTGAAGCAAGATAATTCACACCCTGACGCATGGTTTCTTTTGGCAGAATTAGCTGAGAATCAACAGGATTTTGAAGGTGCAAAAATTTGTTTTGAGCGAACAATCGAATGCGACGAAAATTTCCCCAATGTTCATTATCGATTAGGGCTTCTATTAATTGAGCATTTTGAAAATGAGGAAGAAATGGCTGCCAACCTACTCAAAATTGCGATTGAGCGAGATCCTGAAAACGCAGATGCAGAGTATATGCTTGCCACCATAATGAATGAAATGCTGGGTGAGCCTGAATTGTCAATACCGCATTTTAAAAGGGCGTTGACAATTCATCCGAAACATCCATTCGCCAATTATGATCTTGCACTTTTATACCATCAATTTGGTGACAAGGACAGGGCTTCAAAATACTATCATGAAGCCATTGCTATTAATCCAGAACTAGGAACCCCGCAAAACGATGAAGCTTTCGATTTGGCAGCAGCGAATATCGAATTGGATTCCGAAAAACTGGATCCATTAGTAAGTGAAAATGATGAAGTCAATCAAGACGAATCTGCGTTATTAACTGAAGATGAGAAACAAGAGCCGACTCAACAAACTTCAAATGCTATAGCAGATACTAAAGCAAAACAAACAAAAACCGTTTTGATCACGGGAGGTACAGCTGGAATAGGAAAAGCTACTGCCGAAGTTTTTGCCAAAAATGGATACAGAGTAATCATTACTGGTCGTCGAGAAGAGCGATTGAGTGATATTTCTAAATCATTTTCTGAAAAATACGATACAGCATTTCACACTTTAACCTTTGATGTACGCGACTTGGATGCTGTAAAATCATCTATCGATAACTTACCAGAAGATTGGAAGAACATTGACATCCTTATTAATAATGCTGGTCTTTCTAAAGGTCTTGAACCAATTCAAGAAGGTAATGTTGAAGATTGGAACAGTATGATTGACACTAATGTAAAAGGATTGCTTTACATAACACGGGCAGTTAGTCCACAAATGGTGGAAAGAAAAAATGGCCATATCATCAATGTTTCTTCAATAGCTGGCACAGAGGTTTATCCTGGTGGAAATGTCTATTGTGCATCAAAAGCAGCTGTAAGTTCGCTGACCCGATCCATGCGGCTCGATCTACATCAACACAATATTAGGGTTAGCCAGGTAGCTCCTGGACATGTAGAAGAAACTGAATTTGCACGTGTTCGTTTTGATTGGGACTCAACAAAGGCAAAGAAGGTTTATGAAAATTTCCAACCACTTAAATCATCTGACATTGCCGAAACTATTTATTTCATTGCCACAAGACCAGCACACGTCAATATTCAGGATATTTACATGTACGGCACTCAACAAGCTAGCGCTACAATGATAAATCGGTCGGGCAGGTAACATGAAATCCGCTCCTTCAATTTTTGTCGATCAATAAATTCAACGAAAACGATAAATCTTACGACCTTTGCAGTCAATCAAAAAAAGAAGATAAATGGTAGCTGAAAAATCAGCGGCAGCAAAAAAAGCCGCAGCAAAAAAAAACAATAGCAAAAAAGCCGAATACAGCAAGGAACAATACCTTGAATGGTATGAACTGATGCTCCGTATCAGGAAGTTTGAGGAAAAGGCACTCTTAGGATATAGCCAACAAAAAATCAGAGGATTCCTTCACGTCTATATTGGTCAGGAAGCATTAGCTGCGGGAATTGAATCTGCCATAACCCCAGAAGATGCGATAGTCACTGCCTATCGTCAGCATGGAATAGCCATCGGAAGAGGATGCGGAACTGCCGAATGTATGGCAGAATTGTATGCAAAAAAAACCGGAGTAAATAAGGGCAAAGGTGGGTCTATGCACTTCTTTTCAAGGGAGCACCGCTATTTTGGAGGAAATGGAATTGTAGGTGCCCAAATCCCAATCGGAACAGGGATCGCATTTGCCGAAAAGTACAGGGGAACTGACAAACTGTGTGTGACCATGTTTGGTGACGGGGCTGCCAGACAAGGGGCTTTACATGAAGCATTTAATATGGCAATGGTCTGGAAATTACCAGTACTCTACATCTGCGAGAACAATTATTACGCAATGGGCACATCGATAGAGCGGACAAGTAATGTCAGCGATATCTCAAAATTGGGACTTGGATATGATATGCCCAGTGAATCGGTAGATGGCATGACACCAGAATCTGTTCACGAAGCTATTTCAAGGGCTGCAGCACATATCCGTTCAGGCAAAGGACCTTACTTCCTTGAAATCAAAACTTATAGGTACAAAGGACACTCCGTTTCTGATCCTGGTTCTTATAGAAGTCGGGATGAACTGAAATCTTACATGGATTTAGATCCGATAAAAATCACTGAAGCGAAGATTCTTGAAAATAAGTTAGCCACTCAATCAGAAATTGATGCTATTAAAGATAAAATTAAGCATGAAATTACGGCTGCTGTAAAGTTCGCAGAAGAATCAGATTACCCAGATGCGTCAGAACTTTATAATGACAATTACGCCCAAGATGATTACCCTTATATGAGGGATTAATCTATTTCACAAATAAAAATTAAAAGGACAGGCTAACGAAAGATTGGCCTGTCCTTTTTCTTTTTCAATACTACCCCACAACTTTCATCCAAGTTTCTTTACTTTTGCGCCACTTTTTTAAAAACCATCCGTATAGGAGGTGGTAAATTCAAATTCACTCGTATTTGACAGAAAGGAAAAGAACACGGCATTATCATACGCTGTTTTCGTTCTTTTCTGAATAAAATCAAACTAATAAAGTTTTTTTACAATGGCTAAACGTAAGAAAAACAAGAAAGTAAAAGACGACGAAATACTCCTTGACATAACGGAAGTAACAGGACAAGCGGAGGATTATTTCGAGAAAAATCAGAAACCGATCATCATCGCTGTATTCGCTTTTGTTATCATCGTTGGTGGATACCTTGCTTATAGCAACCTATACTTGAAGCCCAAACAAGCTGAAGCTGTTGAGCAGATGGCAGAAGCTGAACATCAATTCCAAAGAGATTCTTTTGGCCTAGCATTAGCAAATCCAGGTGGTGGTTATCCAGGTTTTGCTGACATCGTTAAAAATTACAGTGGCACTGATGCAGCCAATGCATCCTTGTATTATTCTGGTATTGCTACATTGAACCGAGGAAATTATGATGCTGCTATTTCTTATCTAGAAGATTTTAAAGCAGAAGGAGTATTACTTCCAATCATGAAACAAGGCACGTTGGGTGATGCTTGGGCAGAAAAAGGCGACCTTGAAAAAGGGCTAAGCTTTTATACCAGCGCTGTAAATGCTGGTGACAATGAGCTACTTACGCCTTATTACCTCAAGAAAGTTGGGATGCTGAGCCAAAAATTAGGAAAAACGCAAGAAGCATTAAGTGCTTGGGAGCGCATAAAAAGAGATTACCCAACTTCAAATGAAGCTCGTGAAGCTCCAAAATATATTACCAGTTTGAAATAAAATCTTTTCAAACAATCTACATATATAAAGGCAAGATGGTTTTCCGCTTGCCTTTTTTTATTTTTGGATTTTTGAAAAAAACACATAAATGGCCTCCGCATTAAAAAACTTATCCTCTTATGATGGGGACAATATTCCCACTGCCGAAGACTTGACCTTCGGTATAGTTGTATCAGACTGGAACGCTGACATTACACATGCCCTGTATCAGGGCTGTTATGATACCCTACTAAAACATGCTGCAAAAGAAGATAATATCCATACCGTGCAGGTGCCTGGAACTTTTGAGCTCCCCACTGGTGCAAAAATGCTGGCCGGGTCCAGAAAGCTAAATGCGATCATTTGTATTGGAGCCGTTATCAAAGGAGAAACCAAACATGATGAATATATTAATAATGCAGTTGCTTTAGGGTTAACAACTTTAAGCGTAGCGAGCGGTATCCCTTGCATTTTTGGAGTTCTTACACCAAATACGCACGAACAGGCAGTAGATAGGGCTGGTGGCAAACATGGCAATAAAGGAGTGGAAGCTGCAGTCACCGCTATCAGAATGGCAGCATTGAAAATCGAATTGGGAAAACCAGGTGGGAAAATCGGTTATTGATGAAAGCACTCTTGATAATAGGCCTTCAAGTTGATTTTATGCCATTGGGGGCAGCTGAGATAGAAGGAAGTAGCAGCATTGTACCAAAAATAAATGCTTTAACAAGTTCATTTGATTTGGTTGTTGCGGCTAATTTTTCACACCCAGCCGACCACAAAATGTTCGTCGCCAACTATCCCTGGCGCAGGCCTGGACAAGTGATAGATTTATTAGGGGACAAAATTTTATTGAAAAACTATTATTGCATTAAAGGCACTTTTGGAGCGGAATATCCAATGGAATTCAACGAAGAAGCTGTTAACTTTTCTGTTGAAATGGGTATTGATAAAAAGCTACTTCCCCACAGTGCATTTTTTGATGAAAATAGAAAAAGGGATACTGGGCTTTATGATTATTTGAAACAAAATACCATTCAAGATCTCTATATCTGCGGACTGCCACTCGAATCTGAAGTTATAAATTCTGCCACAGATGCCGATGAGTTAGGTTTTAATGTAACCCTTCTACGTGCTGCAATTTGTGCTAAAGATCAATCCCAAAAAGCACCTATTCTCCATATCCTCTCATCAAAAAAGAAAGTCAATATTAAGTAGCCTATCTTTCAATTTTTAACTGAACAAAATAGGGCATTGTTTTTTTTATACCTTTGAATGCCCCAATGAATCCAGTTGTACTACCCAACCTCTCTCCAAAACGAATACACCTAATACATCAATAACTCATCAAAAACAGGTGTTATGCGACCTATAATTGTATTCACTTTTTTATGCTGTTCCATTTTAACTTCCGGCCAAAACTATAATTTAACCTATATCTCGAAGGTCGAATTTCCCGGTTATACATGTGCCAATATCTGGGGATACGCTGCAGGAGGCAAGGAATATGCGCTGGTTGGTGTCTCCAATGGTTTAGCTATTGTAGACATCACCGACCCAACACAACCAGTGATATTAGAGCAAATCACAGATGGGATTAATAGCCTTTGGAGGGAAATCAAGACTTATAGTACTTACGCTTATATCACTTCTGAAGGATTGGATTCAAATCAAAAAGGCGGACTTGGTATTGCCGACCTCTCTGGTCTGCCAAATGTTCCAGTACCATTTCAAAAATACCATGGGGATGGAGCAATTAATGATGATTTAAAAAAAGTTCATGCCCTTGACGTAGATGAAGTAGAAGGATATGTTTACCTCTATGGGCCAGATGCCATTAGTCCTAAAGGTATTATCTCACTCAAACTATTACCTGACCCATATAATCCAACTTATGCAGGGCAATATACCGGATCTTATGTTCATGATGGTTATTCCAATAATGGGATGGTTTATGGCAGTCATATTTTTGGAGGCTATTTTTCGATAATTGATTTTACCAATAAATCGAACCCCACAATCATCGCTACTCAAACTACTCCAAATTCATTTACGCATAACACCTGGCTGTCCTTAGATGGAAATTATATATTTACTACAGATGAAAAAAGCAATTCTTACCTCGCTGCTTACGACATAAGCGATCCAACTGACATTCAGGAAACCGACCGAATTCAGACTACTCCAGGCTCAGGCAGTATTGTCCACAATACTTATATCTGGGATCATTATGCAGTCTCTTCATGGTATAAAGATGGAGTGACCATCACAGATATATCTCGGCCTTCCAACATCATCCAAATTGCTCGATATGATACATATGGCGGGTCAGGGAATGGATTCGAAGGGGCCTGGGGAGTTTACCCGTACCTACCCTCTCAAAATATTTTGGTCACAAACATAGAAGAATCTGTATCTGGTGGTGGAATGGGTGGAGTGCTTTACATTTTGGCCCCATCTTATGTTGATGCTTGCTATTTAGAGGGAAATGTAAAGGATATGAATACTAATCAAAATCTACCAAATGTATCAGTAGAAATTGACCATACAGACCCATTGAACAGTACAGAAACTAATATTGTAGGAGAATACGCTACTGGGCAACCAACTTCTGGAACATTTGATGTAAATTTTAAACATCCAGGCTATAATATAAAAACAATGTCGGTCACATTGAGCCCCGGAATTGTAACTCAATTGGATGTGCAGCTTGAGCCACTTGCACTGCCTTTGGAGTTTGCGAAGTTCACCGCAATAAATGATGGAAGCCAGAACTTTCTAGAATGGTCGACTGCACAAGAGGCAAATGTTGGCTATTTTGAAATTCAGCGAAAAGGAAATGACGAGTCGAGTTGGCAGACAATTGGAGCGATCAGTGCTATCGGAAATTCCCAAATAGAACAAACCTACAGATTTTCCGATAACTCGCCTCTTCCTCATGGATATTATAGGATCAAGGCAATTGATTTCGACAAATCTTTTGATTATTCTCACATTGAATCTGTTAAAATAATATCTGAAAAGTTTTCGCTAAAGAAAATTTACCCAATCCCTTCAACTGGAATAATCCGGGTAGAGATAGTTGCTGATTCACATGGCCAAGCCAACTTATCAGTCTTTGGCATTACAGGTGCCAACGTCATTCAGCAAAGCCTGATACTTGAACCTGGGATGAATTATCAAATCATTGAACTACCACAAGAATGGATAGACGGCACCTACTGGGTGAAAATTAAATTGGGACTGGATGAAGCTATATCATCAGTAGTCTTAAGGCGATAACAAAAGCTACGTATTCAAAAAAATCAAAAAAGATAGATAAAAAATATTGACAATTTAGGTAAGGTCTATTTATATTTGCAGCCGCTTCAAAAGAGAGCGATTTTTTATGCGAAAGTAGCTCAGCTGGTAGAGCACGACCTTGCCAAGGTCGGGGTCGCGAGTTCGAATCTCGTCTTTCGCTCAAAGCCTTCAGCAATGAAGGCTTTTTTTATTACTTTTACAGCCAACATTACCTCGCCCAGGTGGTGGAATTGGTAGACACGCAGGACTTAAAATCCTGTGGCCAGTAATGGCCGTGCGGGTTCGATTCCCGCCCTGGGCACCCACTATAAGGCGAGCATTTGCTCGCCTTTTTTTTGCCCAGTTCTTATTTCAATATCCTTTTCAAGGCAACCAGCATATTCTTTTCCAGCGTATCAAAATGACCATCAGCCATAAATAAATTCTTCACGTCAATTAATAGCTGTTCAATATCTCCTTTCGTATAATTATACTTATTGATCGTGTACATTATTTTCTGGATACTCTGAAAATCATTGTCTTCATCCAGCTCCTCCTTTAATTTTTGGTAACCTTCATTACTGATGTTTTCAAGGATCAATTCTTTTTCTTCTTCAGAAATGTGCTGATCTGACTTGCTCGCATAAAGCAGCAGATAGGCCTTAAATTCTTCTTTTGTCCAGTCAGTTGTTATATTGTGCATTGTTTTCTGTTTTATATCAATAGTAAAACAAAGATGGGGAATAATTTAATAATGAACGCTATCACGCTACTCGAATTTTACCATCCCATTTCCCTTTTCGAACTATCTTAACAACATCTTTCATCGAAATTTAATTTTTATAGGTTCATTGATTTATATACCTTTCAAAATAAAACCTAAGCTTGTTATTAAATCATTTAAATGAAAATTGCACTTGCAATCATTGCCGTAATTATTGCCATTGGAGCAGCATTAGACACGCTACTATACAAACAGGAAAAGGTCAAGTTTTATAATAAGATGAAGAGATGGGTGGAAGTGATTTCAAAGACATCTACACCAAAGCTTCATATATTGATGATTGATAAAGCCTTAGCTTTATTAAACAGATTATTTGACTGGAAACGGAAGCCTATCAGGAGCATATTTAATTCTATTGTTATTAGTTGGTTTTTGACCAGTTTGATGTTTGCATTAGGTGATATAATAGGTGGCACATACAAACAAAATACCTATTGGCACGATTTATTGCCATGGTATCCAGCTTATTTTGTAAATTATATTTTCGATTTAACAACAATAGTATTTACAATTTACATTCTTAATAAAATAAAAGGCAGAAATCTTTTTATTGCTTTTGCAGGAATATCTACAGATATTTTGATAGCTTATTTACTTGCGGTTTTGTGCTTATTTAGCTTTGGCTGGTCAAATCAAATTACTGAAAATGCGAAACTCGGCTTAAGTGCTGCAGCCCACCAACCAGACTACGACAAGTTTTTATACCATGATGAATTCCTACCATTTGAAAAAAAGAAATTCGAAAGTCGGTTTGGAAAAAGAACAACTCGAAAATTAATAAATTCTGGCATAGAAGATAGCACCATTGTTAGGGTTTGGAATAAAGGTGGGAAATGGCAATTATTACATATTGATAATCAACAAATTTTCAATTCTATTAAATATACATTTTCGGATAAACAAAGACCTATTGTCGTGCATGTAAATATGGATTATAAAGTCCAGAACAACAAGGATGAAATAGAATTTAAAATGCAGATTGGAAATGCACTTCAATTTCCCTATGCAGCTATGACTACACTTCTTCCTACTGCTATTTATACCATTATATTATTACTCATGTACCTCTCCAAAGAATTAACTATTTTAAGTAAGTGGATTATACTAAGGGTATTTAAATCTGCAATCCAACAAGGGTCTCCAGATAAAATAGAAGGATTCAAACCAGGGTTGCATTTTGGAATATTGTTGAGCGTTGTTGTCGCTTTAATCGAATTTGCGATAATAATATTAGATAAAAATTAAAATCATCTTCAATGACCAAAATAATTTTTTTACCATTTTTACTTGTTTTCTATTTTTCGAATATATCCAATGCCCAGATTGCCTATGTGAAACCTGCTGATATAGCTAAATACAAAACGCAAAATATATTAGTAGTGCTGTACAAAGGTGAAGAATTTAATGATTACAACGAATATATAAAGAAATTAATAGCCGACAACTGGACTTTTTCAGGTTATGAATTTGTGGATCAAAATGATCTGAAGTTTCACAAAGGAAGAACTTGGTTAGGGTTCATGTTTACAACAGACGAGAAGGTGTTAAAAATGTATTCTGCACTTTATTGGGGTGTTTCCAACAGCCACAAACCATCAATAGCTTCGCAGATGAAATCCTATATTCCAGATGTTGATTTAAAAACCTTCAATGAGGGCCGTATAATTTCTGGCTTGCAGGTAATTCAGAATACACTAAATATAATTGATGAAAATCAACTAAAAAAATTCAATAATAAAGTTGCGGATGAACTGTACAATCTGGAAAGAAATAAATTAAAAGAAGTGACTTTATATATTCCTGAATCAGTAATATTTACAAAAACAAAAGGAAAAGAAAAAGGTCAGATTGAGCCTGTCATTAAAGAAATAAAGGAAATGTATCCTTACAAAATGGAAGTAGTTAATGAAGATGAGTTAAATGATATATTAAGAGCCAGACAACCAAATTGCACCTACCTTCGAACAAGTATAAATGAGTTTAACGAACTTGCTGGATGGGTAATCACTACAGATACGGGAGAAATAATTTGTTTTGAACGAGAAAAATTAGGAAGCATTACTTCCTTTAAAAAATGGTTTATTCGCTTTTTTGAAAAACTTAATTAATCAAAATATCAAGTATCCATGAAAAACCTATTTTACCTGCTTTTGATTTGTCTAATTATTTTTTCATGCAAAAAAGATAATGACAACGGCTTTACGCCAAATGTGCCAACAAGTATAAATGTTCTTTCAATCACTATCAATGACTTTCCAAACTTCAATACTGCTGGAACAAGCTGGGATTCACTCGACGGACCCGATGTTTATCCCGTCCTCTCCATTGGCAATACCGTTCTACTTAATTTACAAGACGAATTTGTAGAAAATGCGATTTCGTCTACTCAGAGTGGCGAGACCTGGCAATTTACAGCAGTCAAACTTGAACAACCCACAGATATTTATTCTATTCGTTTATTTGATAATGACGAGCCCGATAATGACGAATTTATAGGCGGCTTAGATTTTCAGCCTTGGAGGCCAGTTAATGGAAACCCAACCAATATTGATCTATTTTGCGGTACCTGTACCACATCCTGGACTCTTACAGTAGAATACGAATTTTAATAAAAGACCAACCTACTTGACGGCAAATTGAAGAGATCTAAAATAAGCTTTAACGTGGCAACATTTTTCTATACCGATTCCGAAATGGTACCGATGCATGATCGGCATGTGGATTTGGGAAAAATTAAACCATTTCTCCATCGGCATATCCTCAAAACCATTGGTTTGTAGAAAATCAAATTCCCAAACCACTTCGTTTTGAGTATATAATGCAGTTGCGAAATTGACCAATTTGAAAAAAAAAGATACCGAAAATAGCAAATAAATATAATGCAAGAACTGCTCGCTTAATCTATTTACAAATCACTACCCTCGCCACTTGCTGCTTATATCCATCTGCTTTTACCAAAATAAAATAAAGCCCATCTTTTAAGTTTCTTACATCCAATGCAAATGGTTCGTCTGGTATTTTTTCATAATTTTTTTGCATCAGTATTTTTCCAGTTACACTGCTCAATTGAACGATGCCTGAATTATTATTAAATGGCTTTCCATTAATAAAAAGCAACCTACTGGCTGGATTAGGAAAAACTGAAAATGCATCTAAATCGATTAGAAAATCTATTGACCGGATTGGAGATAAATAATCTTCTCCTATCTTTTTAATTTGCCGAAGGCGATAATATTGAATTCCAGGAACATTCGGACTATGCACCATATCGTATAATTCATTACCTCCTGAATTTGTTCGAGGCAAATATTCTCCGACAGATTCGAAATGCTCACCATCCATCGAATGCTCAACTATATAATCTTTTGTGAGATCATCCATATTTGTCATCCAAACCAAATTTACTTGCCGTCCCATTTGCATAGCTTCAAATTCAATTCGGTCTTGTAGAGCCAGCTGATTTCCTGTGCCAGATATGAATACAGAATAGTCTTCCACCTCGCCAAGCTGGAATGTTTCACAATGGTTGGGCGCATCATCTCGTTTCATTGCGATCCTCATTCTTGTTGACCCAGAAAGTGCATTGGGCGGAATATCAATTGAAGCAGTTATAGCACTGGTTGAGTTTTGAGCAATCACCTGTTCTTCGGGATCATTGAAACTTCCATCCTGATCGAAATCAATCCAAACACCCCAATGCTCATCAAAAGGCAGCCAACTAAATGCTGGTGTAAGTTCAACAGAATAGGAATTGCCTGCTTGCACGGAAGCTGTCAAGTTTGTAAAATCTCCGTATGATTCTTTAAAAGATTCATTATCAATTCCAGCGAATTGCACCCTTTGGATATATTCTACCCAGGGTGCCTGCCCTGTTGAACCACAATAGTCTGTATTTGAAGTTCCCGGCTCTTCTAAAAATGCGCTTCCACTGACGGTACAGCCATTTTCATCAGTAACAGTAACTGTGTAATTGCCTGGTGGCAAATTAGTTAGCACCGCATCTGTTTGTCCGTTACTCCATTGGATAGAATGATTGCCTACTCCACCAGCGCTTAAAATCTCCAAGCTTCCATCATTACTATTCGCTCCACTAATTTCTTGTAAAATCAAAACATCTCCTGTCAATTCAGTTGAAGCTTGGATAGTCGCATTACTGGTTGCCACGCAGTTGTCAGCCATATTTATTACAGTGACAGTATAGTTGTCCGCAGTTAAATTATCTAAGTTTTGGGTAGTAGCGCCATTGCTCCATGCATATTCTAGCTGGCAAGTTGGATCAGGCAAGCCGCCTTCTTTCACCACCACTTCAGCCAAACTCAAAAAGGAAGCTCCAACCAATTGTATCCGAATGTATTGCCCAGTGGTATTTGCAGGAATTGTAGAAGGTGAGCCAGCCTGTTCATTTTGTAGTATAGAAACCACTCCAGATTGAGCGAGTACTTCGTTTAAATTTCCCGAAACAAAGGGTGTTTCAGAAATAAGTACATAATAATTATTAAGAAATGATGAACAGCAATCTGTTCTATTCCAAACCTCAATTTCACTAATGCTCTTTACTTCTTCTAAATCAAGTTCCCACCAGGCATTGCTTTCCCATGCCGTCCCTGTAACCGAACTGGCTCCCCAGAAATTACCATCCGTATTGCCATCTACTGCCCTGGCAGCAGCAGCTCCCCAATTGGTACTTGACTGAGTAGCAGGGCGGTTCAAGGCCAAATTAATTCCTGAACCTCCTCCTCCCCCACTCGATGTGCAAGGTGGAGTGAGCGTGATAGAACCATCACTTGCATTAAAGCAACTCTCATCCACAACTTCTAATTGAACTGAAAATCCTGCGCACTGGCTATCGGGATCACAACCATCAGGTGTTCCATCTCCATCCTCATCCAAATTATCATCAAAGCCTTCACAAACATCATCATTGTTGCAAAATCCATCGCCATCATCATCCAGATAAATACCTGAGCAATTACAATCAGCATCAAAAACATCATTTTCAGTGCAATCATCTAAATCATCACAAGGTGTGCCTGCAAGGTTTCCATTGCAAGGATCACAATCATTTGGGATCCCATCTCCATCGTTATCCAAATTATCGTCAAAGCCAGGGCAAATATCTTCAGCATTGCACACCCCATCTGAATCGTCATCGGTAAAACTGCCAATGCAATTGCAATTGGCATCAAATGCATCATTTATAGTGCAATCATCATTATCATTACAAGGCTCACCTTCCGTACAATTTGCAGATGGGTTAACTAAAATATAGCTGTTTTCAGACGTGCATCCATTAACATCCGTAGTCGTAACAGTGTAATTTCCAGCTACCAAATTTGTTGCTTGCGAACTTGTTTGGCCGTCACTCCAAAGAAAACTATAGGGCGGTGTTCCTCCGCTATTGTTAGCAGTAAGTTCTCCATCATTATTTCCATAAGTACTGATAGGTTGCGTTTCAGCAATTGAGCAGATCAGTTCTACTGGTTCCAAAATATCCATTGAAGTATTGGCAGAACATCCATCTATATCATTTGTAACAGTGACTCCATATATACCAGCTTGCAAGCCAATAGGATTTGGAATATCTCCAATTCCATTTGTCCAGGCATAATTGAAATCGCAAGCAGCAGCACTTTGCCCCAATACCCTCACCTCAGCTAGATATAATAGATTCGCTCCTGTCAATTGCACTCTTACATGCCGGCCATTTTCATCGATGTTAATTAATGAGGGAGTCGCAGCAGGTGTATTTTGGTAAAATGCCTGCACGCCAGGTGTTGCCAATAAGGTATTCAAATCATTTGAAGAGAATGGCGTTTCAGATACCAATACATAATAATCATTGAGATAGGAAGAACAACAATCCGTTCGATTCCAAATTTCGACAGCTGATATAGGATTGACCGAACCAAGATCAACCTCCCACCAAGGTTGGCTTTCCCATCCAGTTGCTGAGGTGGAATTGTCCAGCCAAAAATTCCCGCCAGTGTTCCCATCTACCGCTTTAGAAGCAGGTGCAGCAGATGTGCTTGATTGTGTTGCCGTTTTATTTAATGCTAAATTACTTCCACCTCCTCCAGCGCTATTACAAGCTACCTCCAATTCAATACTTCCATCAGAAGCGCCATAACAAGTAGCATCAATTTTTATTGAATTGATCGTCAGGTAATTGCAATCTGACTCACAGCCATCAGGTATTCCATTTCCATTATTGTCAATATTGTCATCAAAGCCAGGGCAGGCATCATTGGCATTGCACACCCCATCGCCATCATCATCAGCAAACGTGCCTATACAATTGCAATCATTATCGACAATTTCGTTTTCGGTACATTGATCACCATCATCACAGGGCTGTCCTGTATTTGGACAAAAAGTATCGCAGCCATTTGGGATACCATCCAAATCTCCATCCTCAAAATCATTAAAGCCGGGACAAATGTCACATGCATCTGCTATTCCATCGGCATCACTATCATTTCCCGAAGGGTGACAGGTCTCACAATTCAATGGAAATCCGCAGACCGCAATTTCATTGATTTTTGCTTGGTTTTCGTTTTTGGTAAATCGTAAATATCTTGTTTGAAAACTCGTCACAGTCAGTTCATGCCATTCATTTGTCAGGTCAGTCGTAAAGTTTTCAATTAAATTCCAATTGCCATTTTCGTCCTGATATTCTACTTTTCCCGTCCCTGTTCCGTTTCCATCAAAAAATGAAATTTTTTGGATAATATAGCATTGTTGCAAATCAAGAATAGCAGAGGCTGGAGGTACATTGCTATTGGGGTCATAATTTTCACCCCACTCTGTGACAGGTGCATTCTGTACGTTGCCGCATGACACATTTAGTCCATTTTGCTCATCTACTAAATTGCTTGGCTGTATGCTGCCGACGTTTGTTAGATCATAAATCCAGCTTTCTTTTAGGCAAATTTGGCAATCACAAGAATTTCCACAATCGTCTTCACAATCTGAAATTGGCAAAGTGGACGCTACGATAGATTTGACCGTTGAATACAAACCATCTGTATCAACTACCGTCACCAAGAAATCATATACTGTTTCATTTGAAAGTCCATAAAATGTATGGGTCATGGTGCTTCCACCTGCTAGAATAGTATCTACCTGCCCTCCCAAATAGCTTATCTCGTAATAGTCAATATCATTATCCAATGGCGCATCCCAACCTATCGTCATGGAATTGCAGGAGGGAAACATCGTTTGAAGATTGGTGACCGGTCCCGGGGGAATATTACCTCCGCCAAGTCCACTATCGTTTCCACAAATAATCATTTCGCCAATGATAGCCAGATCTTGTCCATCACCTGTAATCCTCAAAAAACGAACAGGCGTATTGGAAGAAATTAGGTTTGTTAATGTAGTCCAAACTCCAAATGGTACGGTGTATTCCTGTGACAAAATCTCCCAAGGACCATTTGGAGATGCTGCATATTCAATGGTGAGGTCGCCGATGTTTGGCCCATCAAAATAGTAGATCGCATCAATATAATATTGTTGTTGCAGATCAATGGATACACTGACCGGAACAGTACTATTTAGATCAATTCCCCAATTTGAAACAGGGAAGGTTGAGGTGCCACAGATAGGATCTAAAGTTTGCTCATCAAATAACTCGACTGGGGGATCATTTAAATTGGTTGAGGCAAAAATCCAGCTTGTATCAATAGTGATTTTACAGTTATTACTATTGGTTGAAAATACCAGTGAACAAGGTTCCGACAATCTTCCATCTATATTTTCTGTTAATACTACAAGTGTATAAGTAGAGTCCGGTGCTAATCCAGTAAAATAATATTCCGACACAGTAGAAGAAATATTATCAGCAATCAAAGTGGCATTAAATATATCAAAAGGAGTTTGGCTTAAATCAACATCTCCATCCATTCTCCATATTTGCATTTTCTCCCCACCAGCAGGATACTCCCATGAGACACGAGCTGCATTACAGGTTACATTCTCTAAAGTCAAATCATTGACACATGCTATAGCACTGGTGTCAAGTGCCTTTCCTACAACAACAAATACAGGCCTTTCTGAAATAGAAACTGTAATAGAATCACCACTCAAATAGGTTGTAACTCCTGTTGTAGAACCTGGCTGCATTTCGACCAGGTATGCTTCATTTGCCCCTTCCAAATCAAGCTCAAAGTTATAAGCAGGTTTGTCACAACTCGTTGGGCTCCAAAGCACGTAAGTCCATTCGTTTGAGTTTGTCGGATTATCAAAACGGTAAACACGTGGACAGTCAACACTACATACTGTATCCTGACATGGGGATAAATCAGCAGCAAAACTCATGTCCGCCAATGTATTCTTGAAAGTACCTACATAATACCAAGACTTCTTTGGCTGTTGCCCTTTTGCTTCACTATGAAGCAATCCACTGCTTTGGTATAGCCCGCAAAAGCTTCCTGAACAGACATCTTTCAACTCAAATAGCATCGCTCTATCAAAACCAGCGGCTGCTATTTCTAAATAAGATCTTACAATCCATTGAGCTTGCACTTCTTCTCTATCATAGCTTCCAATTCCGAAATAAGGAACCCTCATCTCAGAAACACTATCTGTATCATATCCAAATTCAGACAACCAAATTTCTTTGTCTGGAAAATATTGATCCCGATATGCTACGAGAGGCGCCAATTCTTCTTTCAAATCATCCTCTTCAGGACTAATACCTCCAACACCCAAACCGTGTAGATTTTGATTGATATTACTATAGTGGTGAAAATTGATGATATCAAATGGATACTGGCCATGGGTTGTGCCAGCAGTCCTGTTTGTCTCCCACCAAGTCACCATATCTTTTAGATAATCCAGATCGACATCCGAAATTCCACTCAGAACAAATTGCATTGTTGAGTCAGCATTTTTGACACCTACTGTGCTGATTTGAGAATTCGGATCATCAGGGTCCGCCATGAGAGAAAGCGTTTGCATGTGGCCATCATAGTCAGCGCTGGTCATTGCAGCATATTCCTCACTGGTAAAATAGGCAGATGGGTAAGTTTGAAGCAGCCACCATTTATTCGTTTCGTTCCAATTTTCAATATAGTTTACGCTTCCAAGTCCAGTTACAACAGTCTCATTTCCAGCTAATTTCGGGGCAATGATCTGATTGGTTCTTGCAGGTGAAAAGACTGAATTGCCATATCTCGCTGCAAAATGGTACATCCAATCAGCATGCTCAATATACGATTCAGCTAGTTCTGGATCTTCGCCTGCAAATAGCGGTTTTTGATCCAATTGGTTAGAAGCATCTGGAAAAGAAGGCAGCAGGTTTGGGTTGATAATATATGGAGCGCTCTGCATCAGCACTGGCTGAACAATGATACCAGCATCCACGATATCTTGGTAAAAATCGTCAAACCGAAGTCCTTGAGATTGGGTTTGATAACTTGGATTCCACTTATAGAGATTGTTTGGATAGCCTGGTGAAGCTAATTCGAAAATACCGTTTAACCCTGGATACCCTTCGTCCAGTACCCATTCGTGATATTCCCGGACGATTCCGACCACCTTCATTCGTTCAATTGAGTTGTTACGCCTGGCATTGATGCCAGTAAACTCCTTTATGGTAATTTGACCTTCTACAAATACAGGCAGGCTTGCCAAACAAATCAGCAATGCCAATTTGAGAATTGGGTGTATATAGTGCTTGTTCATGCTACTCAAATTTGAAAGCAATAAGATTTTTAAATATGGGAGGAGGTATGGTAAATTGAATTAGAAGTCCCAAAAGGGACGAGGGGGAGTAAAATCAAACTTATTTGTGGTGAGAAATCCAGTATATCTGGCTAATAGAACCAAACAAAGGTAGGGAAAAACATTTGTTTAAAGAAACCATTTCGTTCTTATGGGAATACATCGCTTTGGTATGTTTATGGCCAACCATTAAATTTGTACACCATTTGATACAACGAATCTTCAAAAATGAGAAAACTTACGATCTTCCTTTCCTGCTTATTCATTCCTTTTTTCCTTTTTTCACAACACTTTGAGAAGGCTCCAAAAGATGTAAAACCCATAAAACAAATTACAGAATGGACTACTTTTCTGGCTGATGAAGAAGACCCAGAAGAAACGATCAAAGATGCGGTTTACTATTTTAAAAAAGATGGGAAACTTGTAAAATGGATTTCCAATAATGCCTACGATGAAATTTATAGCTACAAATATGACAATCTGAACAGATTGGAAAATGTAACGATCGAGAATGAGGAGATGAATCGTCAAATTATTTACACCTATTATGAAGACCGCAGATTAGCAGAAATACAGGAGCAGTTTCTTGATTTAAGAACTATTCAATACTTTAATAAAAAAGGAAAATTAATTGAAGAAAAAACATTTTGGAAAGGAGAGCTCACCGAAGATAAATGGGAAACTATGTCACGCAAAGTTTTCAATTATAATGCACAGGACAGCTTATTTGGTGAAATGGAATATTCTTATGTTGGGAATGGGAAAGCCACTAAACGAAAAACAGTACACAACTATGATCCCAACACTCATAAAAAAAACAGTATCTTATATTTTAACGAAAAGGGGAAGATTGAAAAAACAGTTGTATTCAAATATTATTCAGATAAAAATTTAAAAGAAAAAATAATTAATTACCATCAAAATAAAACAAAAGAGAAAACGGAATATATCTATAAAAATGGACTTCTATGGCAGGAAATAACTTCTGGCGATAAATATAAATATGAAAAAATTTATAAAAATGGAAGATATGTCCGGTACAAAGAATACGACAAAAATTATAAATTAATTTGGTATACAGATTTTCAGTATGATTTTTATTAGAGGCTGTTTTAAAACCTGAAGTGCTGGCGAGAGGATAAGGTTTTTGCATCAATTTTCTTTTGATTTGAGGAGCATATCCATAGATACGTGACGAAAATCAAAGGGAAATTGAAGTAAAAAGATATTCTCGCAGACGTGCTTGAGGTTTTAAAACAGCCTCTTAGAATCTGCTTAAAAATTATAACAATCCTCTTTTCTTTAAGTTTCTTTTATATATCTGCACATTTTTTAAGTGTCCATTATATGTTTCTGCAAAATTATGAAGACCACTCTCATCTCCCGCAGCACAGAAGAATATATAATTATGTTTTTCCCTATTGAGTACAGCATCAAGGCTTGGAATAGAGGCCATACTGATAGGTCCAGGAGGCAGCCCTGTATACATATAAGTATTGTATGGCGAGTCAAGCGTTTTATATTTTGCCAGGCTTCTGCTCTCCCAATCCCTTGAAGCAAACACCAATGTTGGATCAGCCTGCAAGAGCATCCCTTTCTGAAGTCTGTTATAATAAACTCCGGCCATCCTTTTTTTCTCGCTATTTTGATTGGTTTCCCGTTCTACTATAGAAGCCAAAATATATACTTCCGTTTTAGTAAGACTTAATTCTTCCGCTTTATTTATGCGTCCATTCTTTTCCCAAAATCGATTATTTTCAACAACCATTCGTTCTATAAATTTCTGTGCAGAAGTATTCCAAAAAAATTCATAGGTATTTGGAATAAAAAGCGACATGATGGTTTGAGGATTATATCCAAGGTCATCTAAATAGGACTTGTCATTTAACAATTTAATAATGGAAATTGAATCTGCTTCAATAAATTTGGCAGCTTTCCCAGCTACTTGTTCAGGTAATCTTTCATTTACCAAAATCAAATTAATTGGCTCTTGCTTGCCTCCTCTTAAATGTCTAATTAATTGGCGATTCGTCCAACCTGGACTTATTTTAAACCGGCCTGGCCTACCATTATAACTCATCTGTTCAGAAAGAACCCGGAATGATTTCTCATTAATAATAAATCCTTCCTTATTTAATAAATCAACAACCATTTCAAAGTCCGATCCAGTTGGAATCGTAACTATATTTTTTGATAAATCAAGTGGCACATTAGCCTTAAACACATAATTATATAATCTAACACTTGCAAATGCGATTAATAAAAAAAGCACAGTCGCAATCAATGAGATTATTCTCTTTTTATTTACTTTCATTATTATTTCTAATCCTATTGTCTATACCGATTCCGAAATGGTACCGATGCAAGATCGGCATGTGTATTTGGGAAAAATTAAACCATTTCTCCATCGGCATATCCTCAAAACCATTGGTTTGAAGATATTCAAATTCCCAAACCACTTCGTTTTGAGTATAAATTAATATTGTTCCCGCTCATTTGGAAATTCACCACTTTTCACGTCCGTGCAATACTGCCCAACAGCATCTTTTATCATCTCAAAAAGCTCGAGATACCTTCTCAGAAATCTTGGATGGAAATCTTTTGTGATTCCGAGCAGATCATGTGTTACCAAAACCTGTCCGTCAGCATGCATTCCGCCGCCTATGCCTATGGTGGGTATATTGAGCGATTCAGAAACTTCCTTTGTGAGGTCAGCTGGAATTTTTTCCAGTACAATCCCAAAACAGCCTAACTTTTGCAAAAGTTTAGCATCTTTTTTCAACCTAGTTGCCTCATCCTTTTCTTTTGCTCGAACCTGGTAAGTCCCAAATTTATAAATTGATTGGGGAGTGAGACCAAGATGCCCCATAACTGGAATTCCGGCAGATAATATTCTTTTGATAGAGTCTTCAATTTCCACCCCACCTTCCAATTTAACGGCATGTGCTCCAGATTCTTTCATGATACGGATAGCGCTTTCGAGAGCGACCCTGGAACTCCCTTGATAATATCCAAAAGGCAAGTCCACAACAATCAAAGCCCGTTTGACCGCCCGTACCACCGAAGATGCATGGTAGATCATTTGATCCAGGGTGATTGGCAGTGTGGTCTCATGCCCAGCCATCACATTGGAAGCACTATCGCCAACCAGAATTACATCTACTCCTGCTTCATCAAGGATCCGGGCCATAGAGTAGTCATATCCAGTGAGCATGGTGATTTTCTCACCTTGCAATTTCATCGCTTGCAATACATGAACGGTAACTCTTTTTACTTCTATATGTACTGACATATTCTTTGATTTAATTTTGAAAAGCCATTGTTTACTGACCGTTTCAGTGAATTTAAGTTTTACAAAAACTACAAAATTCAAGATTCTCCGCAAGGCTCAAACTTACGTATTTCGAAGGAAATCAGAACCCTATCGACTTTTCTATCGTAATTGAGTATCATTGTTTTCCAGATCAACAGTCCAGTACTGAAATGAAGAAAAAAAGCGCACTGATTCCAGTTATTATGGTAGTAATAGCCATTTTGTTTTGGCTATTGCCTATTCGGCTGCCCATCTTTTCAATTCATCCTCACCAAGCAATTCCAAGACATGCTGGCGTTTTCTTTTCTATAAAAAAAGCCGATCTGGATAGTTTGCAAAAAGCAAAAACCAAGAATGAGTTACTTGATTTGTTTATACCCGATGAGATAACGGAAGACATTGCTCATTTTAATTCCTTAATAGGTAATCAATTAAAAATACTTCCCAAAACGGAGTTTTTTGTTACTGTCAATTCTACCAAAAGTTTAGGCACAGACTTAATGTTCATTCTTCCAAAACAAGGTGGATTAAACCTTGAAAAATACCTTTCCCTGCATTCTGATTGGCAATTACGCAAGTTCATTTTCAATAACCGTAAAGTTTATACGCTTCGCAAAGACGAATTGGAATTTTCATTTACCAAATTCAGGAATTTACTTGTTTTTGCACGGCATGCCTATTTAGTTGAAAATGCCATCAGTCAATTAAAAATGCCAAAACAGAGCCTTTGCAAAAATCCGGATTTTAAAAAAATAAATAAAAGGAAAAAGGACATTCCCAATTCAATTCCATTCTTTATTAATCTCGAAAATTTACCATCTCAATTTGCTCCGTTAATTGAACCATCCAAATCATCTGAAATAAAAGCAATAAAGTCGGCCCTGGTTTGGACTCGATTAAACATCCCCATTGAGAAAGAGGAATCTGTATGGACCGGAGCAATATTCCCAAATAGGGAAAATGAATTGCTAAGGGCAAATCAACTCGCAGATTTATCCTCTAAAAATCAATATTTACAATTCTTGCCAGATAATTTAACTGGATATTTTCATTTGAGGATAAAAGATCTGGACAAAAATAATTGGCCATTTGACCAAACTGATTGGGTCGGCGAAGAAGTGATCTTTGCCATTGGCGAATCCAGTGATAAGAATACAACTGAGCAATTTCTTTTACTAAAATCAAATGACAACCTTTCCGCTGAAAAAGAACTGGAAGCAATATCCATTCATAAAGACACAGAAAGCGTTTCATTTCAAATGTTCAAAGTTTTCCATGTTCAGTCTCCACCCATCTTCTCTTTCAGCAGAGATCAAAGCGAACAAGTTTTTGCCGCCTCGCTTGGTGATTATGTTGTTTTCGCAAACACACAGGCAGGGATTGAGCGATGGCTCGGAAAGTATCTTGCAGGGCAAACTTGTTCCAATCATGTTCCGCTGCTGAGAATGAATGCACTTTTAGATCACGAATTCCATAGTTACATTTATGCCAATGGGATGAAAGCTTGGCAACACCTTTCGCCTTTTCTCTCAGCCGATTATTTGCAGGCGGTCTACCGCAATCCACTTCCTTTTGAGAAATTGGCTGCAACCATTATTTGGGAAAAAGGAGTTGGCGAAATAACTTTTACTTCTCTGGCAAATCCTTTACAAGAGAAGCTTCCTGCAAACATTCTTTGGAGTGTGCCATTGGCAAGAGAAGTCCATTCAAAGCCTTATGTTTTCACAAATCCAAAAACTGGCGAAAAAGACATTATTGTCACCGATCAAACCAACCATATTTATTTAATTTCAAGAAGTGGGAGGCTATTATGGAAAAAGGAATTACCGGAGCCAATTAAATCAGAGATATTTCACATCGACTTTCATAATAAAGGGGAAGGACAATTTGCATTTAGCACAAAATCAGCCATTTATATCATAGACAGGCAAGGTGCATTTTTAGATGGTTTTCCACTAAAGCTACAAGTTCCTGCCACCAATGGGGTCGCCGTTGTGGATTTTTTCCAAAGCCATGATTATAATTTTTTCATTGCCTGTGAAAATGGGAAAGCTTATGGATTTGATGAAAAGGGCAGCCCGATTGAGGGTTGGCGGCCGAATGAAAAAATAGGTCGTGTTGAGCATCCCATTCTCCATTTTCAAGCTGATGGAAAAGATTTTTTGGTCTTGCTCGATATTTTAGGCAATCTTCAGGTTTACAAGAAAAATGGCAGCCCACGGTTTAAAAAGATTGAATTTGAAGAACCGTTGATGCAAATGCCTGATTACCAAATCTCCAAAAAGTCTTCCCGAATAGTCGCAGCAACAAATGAAGGGATAGTTTACGTTTGCAACCTTTCCGGCAACCATTTTAGATTGAAACTCAGAAACGACAACAACAACGTTCAATTTCTTTTTGCAGATGTGGTAGGCGACGAACGAAAGGATTATATGGCATTATCTGGAAACAAACTGACTGTCCATCGATATGAGGGAAATAAATTTGGTGAAGTTTTGAATTATAACTTTCCAGCTGAGCAGGACGATATATTTCCAGTTCATTTGATTCGAAGCCGAAAAGCTTATATCGGTGCTCTTAACCTCCGCAAAAAACAAATCACTTTACTGGATGGCAATGGAAATATGCCGGATCAATTTCCACTGGAAGGGACGACACCATTTATCATAACTGATTTGACGGATGATGGCAAATTGGTTTTGGTGACTGGGAATGGCAGCCGGGTGACGGCGTATGCGCTAAAGTAAAATCATAAAGCAATCAAATTAGGTTACTCCTAATTGCTCCAGCATCACCTCCGCTACCCTATCTTTCAAAATATTTACATCCTTAATTGTCAGTCCTTCCACTGAAATAGGTTCGCTCCAAACTATTTTTACTTTTCCTGGAGAAAAATCAAGACCATTAGCGAGGCCGGATATATTTTTTATTCGAACTAAAGTCTGGATTGCGATCGGAGAACCGGATTCGATAGCCATCAGGAATGCCCCTTTATGGAAAGGCAGCAATGGCTGATCTGTTGTATTGCGAGTACCTTCTGGGTACACAAAAACGGAATAGCCTTCTTTGAGCGTTTTCCGCATGTATTCCATGCTTTTGCTGCGGGAAGAACGATTCGTTCTATCGACAAGGACGCAAAGTTTTTTTACAATAAATCCAAAAAGAGGAATCTTGGTCAATTCCTTTTTCGCAAGATATTTATAGACACCGGGATAAGCCCTTGCATTGACCATAAAATCGAGGGCTGTCAGGTGATTGCTAACAATAATGTAGTTTTTCTTGGGGTCAAGGTTTTTTAATCCTTTGATTTCCAAACGAACTAAAGTTAGGGTAAAAAATAGGCGGGTATAAATATGGTGGCTGAACCAAATGATATATTTTGTCCAACTTTTTGGAAACAGTAAAAAGGCAAACAGATACAAGGGCATCATTACCAACCAAAGGATAAAAAAAACAAGGATGCCATAAATTGCCCACAGTTTCCTGAAAAAGTTCATAAGCTTGTCGTTGGTGAATCAGGAGCAAAGGTCTGGATATTGAAAGGAAAAAGTAACTGGTAAAAAGTAAAAAGAGCGATATGGCAGAAATCATAGTATTAGATGGTTATACGACAAACCCTGGAGACCTCTCATGGCGAGGTTTAGAGGAGCTGGGAGACGTTAAAGTTTATGACAGAACACCTGCGGAAAAAATTATTGAGCGAGGAAAAAATGCCCAAATCATACTAACCAATAAAACAGTGCTCAACCAATCGATAATTGAGCAACTACCTAATCTCAAGTGCATCTGCGTTTTGGCAACAGGCTACAATGTCGTTGATATTCTCGCAGCAAAAGAGTACGGAATCACTGTATGCAATGTAAAAGGGTATGCTTCTCGATCAGCAGCACAACATGTTTTTGCTTTGCTATTGGCTTTGACAAACAAAGTTGCGCTGCATAATCTTAGTGTCCAGAATGGAGATTGGGGGAATCAAGAAGACTTTAGCTATTGGAAATCGCCAATAGTCGGATTGGCTGGGAAAACAATGGGGATTTATGGTTATGGACAAATTGGACAAAAGGTAGGAGCCATTGCACAGGCCTTTGACATGCAAGTAATTGCTAATCACAAACATCCGGAAAGGGATCAGCAACCGAATATTGAATTTGTATCGTTTGAAGAAATGATGGCTCAATCAGATGTGGTGAGCTTGCATGCCCCGCTCTCAAAAAATAATGCAGGAATCATCAATAGTTCTACATTGGGATTGATGAAAAAAAGTGCCTTCCTCATCAACACTGGCCGAGGCGGGTTGGTCAATGAGTCTGATTTAAAAGTAGCACTTGAAAATAAGCTAATAGCTGGGGCAGCGATGGATGTGATTTCAGAAGAACCTCCAAAAAATGGAAATATCTTAATTGGTGTAAAAAACTGCATTGTAACCCCGCATCAAGCATGGGCAACCAAAGATGCCAGAGCAACTCTTTTAGACGCAACCATTAATAATGTAAAATCTTTCCTTAACGGATCGCCTACAAATGTCGTCTCATAGTAGTTGAGAAGTATGTTGAAGTCTGCACTTAAAGCAACAATTTACCCTGCCAGCACGTAAATTGATTTTCCCTTTGCACTAAGCTAATGGACAGAACCGTGAATTCCTCCAAGGTACACGATGCATCCATTTTCCTTCAATTCATCGCCCCAGGTTTTTTTAACCTTTTTGGAGGCTTTTTGCAAGGTTTAGCGGCGAAACAAAAGCCTTTTAATTGAGTTAAAAGCGTATATTTGCGCAGTTTTTTCAAAAGGGTTCTGAAAAACATTTTTTCAAAACCATAAGTAATTGGTTTTTAAATACTTAACTGATATATTAAAAATCTTTACCAAGCTTTATTTTCGATAAAATATTAAAGTCAAAATGTGAAGATGGGCTAAGAGATGTGTTGTTTCAGTGACAGGAAATGAGTCCGGGAAAAATTTCCCTAACGACAGTCCCCCATGCTTCTCAACTAAAAAATTTGCTTGTCATGCAAGGAAAAGGAATTGTAAAGTTCTTCCTCGTAGCCTTATCGATCGTATCCCTGATCCAGTTCATGTACATTATCCCGACGAACAAGGTGGAGAATAATGCACAGAGTTATGCAGAATCAATATGCGGGACGGACGACGACGGATGTATCAAAGTAAACCGCGCTGCCTTTTTGGACTCTATGTCAACGGAAGAGGTATTTAAGTTGCCACTGCTAAAATCTTATACCTATCAGGATTTAAAAAGCTCCCAACTCAACTTTGGACTTGACCTTAAAGGTGGAATGAGTGTTTTGATGCAAGTTGATTTAACTGATTTCTTGAAAGCACTTGCAGGCAATCGCCAAGACCCATTATTGGACCAGGCTATTAAAGATGCAAATGCCGCTCAGAAAAATTCCCAAGCCAACTTTATCAACTTGTTCGTTGAAGCTTGGCAAAAAGCTGCTCCGGACCGGCCTTTAAACAGCCTTTTCAAAAGAAATGAATCCCTTTCAGACCGAGTAAATGCAAATACTTCGGACAGCGAAATGGCTACGATATTGCGTACAGAAGCTGATAAGGCTGTCGATAATACTTTCAAGTTATTAAAAGAAAGAATTGACAAACTTGGAGTTGTTGGACCTACTGTATCTCTCGACGCTGCACGTGATATGATTTTGGTTGAATTGCCTGGTGTGGAAAATGCAAAGCGTGCAAGAACCTATCTACAAGCTGCAGCCAAACTTGAGTTCTGGAATGTTTACCGTATAACTGATCCCGGCATTCAAAATGCTTTCCGTGAAGCGAATGAGCAATTACGGAAAATGCAAGAAGGAGAAGTCGAAACTACTGACACTCCTTCAGGCGACACAACAGATATTTTAGTTGACAATGGTGATCAAGTTGAACAAGGTTCAACAGATGTTGCAACAATTGACCCTATTGAGGAACCAAGTTCACTCTTAGGTGAACAAGGACCTTTATTCGACATCTTCTCTTTGAATGATGGATCATTTGGTTTAGCACCAATGGGAACAGCTGAAAAGAATAAGCGTAACGCTATTAATGAAATGTTGAGTCGTCCTGGAATCAAAGAATTGTTCCCTCGCAACTCCATGCTTCTTTGGAGTAGAACTCCTGCTAAAGATCCTGAAGGAAAGCTGACTGACCAATTTGAGCTTTATGCTATTCAAAAAGAAGCAGGTACTGATAAGTCACCTCTTGAGGGCGATTTAGTTACTGAGGCTTTTGCAAGCCCTGATCCTACGACAGGCGAACTTGCTATCAGCTTGAAGATGAATCAAGAAGGTGCAAGGATTTGGGGTGCGATGACCACCAAAGCTGCTCAAGACAATAACCGTGAAATTGCAATTGTACTTGATAGCAGTGTCGTTTCTGCACCACGTGTAATTAACCCTATCACTTCGGGTGATTCACAAATTACCGGTTCATTCGATGTACAGGAAGCTCAAGATATAGCCAACATCCTTCAAATTGGGAAACTTCCAACAGGTACACAAATTATACAAGAGTCTTTGGTTGGCCCATCATTAGGAAAGGAAAATATCAACACAAGTTTGACTGCCTTGATGGCTGGTTTTGTACTGGTATTGGCCTTCATGATATTCTATTATGGTAGTGCAGGTATCGTATCGATCGTGGTTCTTTTCTTGAACGTAGTTTTCATGATTGGTGCTATCGCATCGATTGGAACTGTTCTGACATTACCAGGAATTGCCGGTATCGTTCTTACCATCGGTATGGCGGTTGATGCCAACGTAATCATTTATGAACGTGTACGGGAAGAGCTTCGAGCTGGGAAATCATTGGCTATGGCCATGAAGGATGGATATAAACATTCTTATTCAGCCATCATTGATGGTAACGTTACAACCTTTCTGACGGCAGTTGTGCTATTTGTATTTGGCCTCGGCCCTATCAAAGGATTTGCTGCGGTGTTGATGATTGGTATCCTTTCCACTTTATTTACAGCAGTTCTTGTGAGCCGTTTCATTTTTGATTGGTGGTTTGAAAAAGGAAAAACTGTTAGTTTTTGGACGAATACCACAAAGAATGTTTTGGCAGACTTGAATATTGATTGGATGGCAAAACGTAAGCGATTTTATGTTTTATCCGCTGTGATTATTGGTATGGGTATCACATCCTTCTTCGTACGAGGATTTGACCTTGGTGTTGATTTTCGTGGAGGGTATTCCATGACTGTGGAATTTGCTCAACCTGTTACAGCTGATCAAATCCGTACTGCTCTTGCTGATGATTTAGAAAAAACACCAACTGTAAAAGCAGTAAATACAGATAATACATACAATATTGTCACAGACTATTTGATTGATAGCCAAGAGGAAAACGCTCCTGAATTGGTAATGGATCAAATGCATGCAGGCCTAACAGAATTTGTAGGTAGCGCAACTCCAGCTGATTTTAAGAACCCAGATGCAGTTGGGGTGGCACACGTGACTACTTTTAGTAAGGTTGGCCCTACTGTCGCTGATGACTTGCGAGATAGTGCTTATGAAGCGGTAATTTTTGGGCTATTGGCGATATTCTTATATATCTTGATTCGTTTCTCAAGATGGCAATATAGCTTGGGTGCTGTAATCGCAACTACACACGATGCTTTAGTTGTAATCTCATTGTTCTCATTGCTTCACGGATTTCTTCCGTTTCCAATGGAAGTTGATCAGGCATTTATTGCGGCCATCCTGACGATCATTGGTTATTCGGTGAATGACACCGTAATTGTCTATGACCGTATTAGAGAATACTTTGGCCTTTATCCAGATAAAGAAAAGAATGAGGTAATCAATATGGCGATCAACAGTACTATGAGTAGAACTGTAATTACAGGTGTTACTACATTGTTTACAGTTTTCGTACTGTGGATGTGGGGTAGCGGGAGTATCAAAGGATTTGCATTTGCACTTGTGATCGGTGTAATTGTTGGAACCTACTCTTCTATATTCATTGCATCTCCTGTTATGTCTGACTTGTCAAAAGCAGATATCAGAATTACACAGAAGAAGCAAGGAGACAAAAAGGATCGTCGATCTTTCAACAGGGCTAAGGCGACTGAAAAAGCCTAACCATATATAAGATTCTCTAAATAATAGCCCCGTTCTCTTTGAAGAGAACGGGGCTATTTTGTATCTGGCATTCGAATCTTTTAATTCGAGTCAAAACGGTATCTATAAAATGGTAACCTTAGAATTCCCTGAAGGAACAGAACCTCATGAAATAGTTACTCAAATTTATGGTAGCTCTTCTGTATAATTTGAAATAATGGCTCAAATCGAAAGAGTACAAAGCCAAATACTGGAGAAAAAGAAAAGGGATGAGCGGTAAGCTCATCCCTTCTATATTTAGAAACGATTCAAAGATAAATCCTGAATCGCATCGAAGTATTTATTTTACCTTTTTGACGACTTCGGTAAAAGTCTTAGGGCTATTCATTGCTAAGTCAGCCAATACCTTCCTGTTAAGGTCGATACCACTGTTGCTGAGGCCATGCATTAATTTTGAATAGGTTGTTCCATTTTGACGTGCACCTGCATTGATACGGGCAATCCAAAGGCTACGGTAAGCCCTTTTTTTCAATTTACGACCTACATAGGCAAATGCCATTGCGCGGTCTACAGAGTTTTTAGCTACAGTCCAAACATTTTTGCTGGCACCATAAAACCCTTTTGCTGCTTTGAGCACTTTTTTTCGCCTCCTTCTTGAGGCAACTACGTTTACTGAACGTGGCATGTTATTGTGTTTTTAGTACAGTACAGAGATCGGAATTTACCAATACTTTCAACCTGCACTCTCGTTAAAAAGATGATTTGATAAAAACTACTTACCCTTTAGCAAGCATCCGCTTCACGCGTGATTCTTCCGCTGGGTGGACAGTAGTAGCGTCGCGAAGACGCAGCTTCTGCTTTTTGCTTTTATGACGCATCATGTGCGAAGTAAAAGCATGGAAGCGTTTTACTTTTCCTGATCCTGTTAGCGAAAAACGTTTTTTCGCACCAGAATGGGTCTTCATTTTAGGCATAATAAAATCTGTTTTTATAAAAGAGGCGCAAAGGTAAACAACTGGTCAGATAAGTTCAACCTGCGACTTCAAAAGAAATGCGGATTGTCCGAATTTCTTTCGGGCAATCCGCAACGGAACAAAACTTACTAAGTTCTTATGTTTAATCTTTCTTTTTCTTCTTTCCTGGTACCATGATCACAATCATGCGTTTTCCCTCCATCTTAGGAGGATTTTCCGGCATTCCAAATTCTTCAAGCTCTTCCACAAACCTTTCAAGCAAATCTCTCCCTCTATCTTTGAAGACAATGGATCGTCCATAAAAATGAACGTATGCTTTTACTTTGTTTCCTTCTTCAAGGAAACTTCTTGCATGCCTTGTTTTGAAATCGAAATCATGATCGTCCGTGTTTGGACCGAATCTGATTTCCTTTAGAACAGTTTTAACTGCCTTGGCTTTCAATTCTTTATCCTTACGTTTTTTCTCGTATAGGAATTTCTTGTAATCAGTGAGTTTGCAAACAGGTGGCTTTGCGTTTGGTGAGATTTCAACAAGGTCTAAGTTGACCTTATCAGTCCATGAAACTACTTTCCTAGTTGGGAAAACGGTTCCAGACTCTATTTTTTCACCAATAATCTCGCTTAATTCATCTAGGTTATCTCCTACTAAGCGGATTTCTGGTACTCTGATTTGTTCGTTAATCCGGAAAAAAGGTCCGGTTTCACGTCTAGGTTGTCTACGGCGGAATCTTCCTTTGGCCAAATGATAATTAGTTTAGTTAATAATAATTCAAATATTCAAAGTCCAAGCTTAATGGATGATTGGTTTCACACCTTAATATTGAAGCCTTGCTTATGAATTGTTCAAATATCTAAAGAATTTACCGAGAGTTAAACTTTAATAACCTCAATTTGAATTCTTATATGAAAATTTAATAAAATCAAAAGGTCAATGCTCTGGTTATTTCCCCAGAACATTGACCAATTTTTCAACTTTTAATGATTAAGAAATTATCATGCATCCGATTTTACAGCTTTTGCAATCTTAATTTCCAATCCAGTTTTTTCTTTATTCATTACAGCTTTAAGATGTGTTCCTTCGGCAGGATTCTCATTTAGAAGGAACTCTGCAAGGGGATCCTCAATATATTTCTGGATAGCACGATTCAATGGCCGAGCTCCAAACTGAGGGTCATAACCTTTTTCTGCAACAAAATTCTTGGCATCCTTTGTAATGATCAATTTATACCCCAGGTTCTCAAGTCGACCGAATACATCTTTTAGTGTAATATCAATGATCTGGAATATTTCCTTTTTCTCTAGGCTATTGAAGATAACCACATCATCAATCCTGTTTAGAAATTCCGGTGCAAAGGTTTTTTTAAGAGCATCCCGAATAACACTCTTTGCATTGTCTTCCGCATTTTCTTGCCTTGACTTTGTAGCAAAACCAACCCCCTGCCCGAAATCTTTCAACTGCCTAACGCCAATATTGGAGGTCATAATGATCAAAGTATTCTTGAAGTCTACTTTTCGACCCAAACTATCCGTTAATTGGCCATCATCGAGCACCTGCAAAAGGATATTATAAACATCTGGATGCGCTTTTTCTATTTCATCCAATAGAACAACTGAGTAAGGTTTTCTTCTAACCCGCTCTGTCAATTGCCCTCCTTCTTCATAGCCAACATAACCTGGAGGGGCTCCTACCAATCTGCTAATAGAAAACTTCTCCATGTATTCACTCATGTCAATTCTGACTAAAGAATCTTCAGAATCGAACATATAACGAGCCATAGATTTAGCCAACTCAGTTTTACCGACTCCAGTAGGCCCAAGAAAAATAAAAGAACCAATTGGTCTTTTAGGATCTTTAAGTCCTACCCTATTTCGCTGGATAGCTTTTACAATTTTTACCACCGCATTATCCTGTCCAATGATCATTTTTTTAATGTCATCAGACATATTCACCAATTTCTTGCTCTCACTCTGGGCCACCCGTTTCACAGGGATTCCGGTCATCATTGAAACAACTTCTGCAATATCATCTTCGGCAACTGGATAGCGTTTGGTTTTGCTTTCTTCCTCCCATTGCATTTTTGCAAAATCGAGTTGTCGCAATAATTTGCTTTCTTCATCACGCAAGTCAGCAGCTCTTTCGTATTGCTGGTTTTTTACAGCTTGATTTTTTAGTTCCTTTATTTCCTCGATCTTCTTCTCGAACTCTTCTATGTGGCGAGGAACATGAATATTCTTCAAGTGAACACGAGCTCCAACCTCATCCAAAACATCGATTGCCTTATCGGGCAAAAACCGATCGCTCATATATCGATCACTTAATTGAACACAAGCTTTTATTGCTGCTTCAGAATATTCTACATGATGGAAATCCTCATACTTCTCTTTAATATTGTTCAATATGTGAACAGTTTCTTCAGGAGATGGTGGATCAACCATTACCCTTTGGAAACGACGATCCAAAGCGCCATCTTTTTCTATGTATTGGCGGTACTCATCTAATGTGGAAGCTCCGATGCATTGAAGCTCACCCCTTGCAAGAGCAGGTTTAAAGATATTGGATGCATCCAGCGACCCTGTTGCCCCTCCAGCTCCAACAATCGTATGAATCTCGTCAATGAAGAGGATAACTTCCCGAGTTTTTTCTAACTCGTTCATTATCGCTTTCATCCGTTCCTCAAACTGACCTCTATATTTTGTGCCAGCTACTAATGCCGCCAAATCCAACATGACTATTCGCCGATTGAATAAAGTACGTGGAACTTTCCGTTGGTGAATTCGCAAAGCCAGACCTTCTACGATTGCTGTCTTACCAACTCCTGGCTCTCCAATAAGAATTGGATTATTTTTCTTCCTCCGACTTAAAATTTGGGAAACTCTTTCTATTTCTTTTTCTCTGCCTATAATAGGATCCAACTTATTCTCCTCAGCGAGCTTAGTTACATCTCGACCAAAATTATCAAGAACCGGCGTCCTCGATTTTTGCTGGCCTTTTCGTTGCTGAGATTGATATCTTGGATTTTCCTCTTCTTCAAAATTTTCTTCCTCGCTTCCAGGAGCTTGAGCGTACGGTTCAATATCAGCAGGAAAATCCTGATCATGCCTCACATATTCTAATTCTGCTTTGTAAATTTCATAGTCAATATCAAATTGATTTAGAATTCTGCAAGCAGGATTGTCTTTATGTTTTAGAATGGAAAGCAAAAGGTGCTCCGGCGCAATTTCTTCATTCTTAAGCGCCTTTGCCTCGAGGAAAGTAACCTTTAGAACTTTTTCTGCTTGTTTATTTAAAGGTAAATTTCCAACATGGATAGTAGAATGTGCGGATTGTTTTCGAGGCACAGTCTCTTCAACTACCTGCCTCAGCTCAATGTGATCCACATCGAGTGAATCCAAAACACGCATAGCTAAGCTATCCGGTTCTCTCATTAGCCCTAACAATAGATGTTCGGTACCAATAAAATCCTGTCCAAGCCGGATAGCCTCATCCCTGCTGACAGAAATTACTTTTTTGACTTTGGGTGAAAATTTTTTGTCATTCATCATAATAGAACAATCTCTAAAGTATGGGTTTCACGGGATTAAAAGCAATGTTAAGACGAAATGGAGAAACTATCAAAAGCAAAATTGAAAAAGTTCTCCTCATTCCGACATTAGCTGCTTTTTTGGTAGTCAATTGAAATGATCTAAACGGTGATCAATCAATATTTTTTGTAAAAAACAGTGCCATTCTCAATCCCAATTATTCCAACGTTTCTGAGTGATTTCTAAAAACAGCATATTGTAACAACCATTAATCCCAAATGTTTCACAAGAAATCTAAAGTAAAACATTCTTTTAATTGGTTTGAATCCACAATAGATTGTTATATGATTTAACTTTTTTACAAATGTTTGTATTACCTTAGCGCCCCAACAATTGAGACTGCCTACCTGCTGAATCAATTGTATACCGATGACAAATAAGCTTGAATCAAGTAATAAGAATTATGAAATATTCCATAGATAAGAAAGAAAATTATGCAGTTATGGAACTGCAAGAAGAGAACCTAAACTCTATAGTAGCTCCCGATCTAAAATCTGAGCTCGTTATCCTTTCAAATGAAGGTATCGCCAATCTCATATTGGACCTTACACATGTTAAATACGTCGACTCCTCTGGCCTTAGCGCCATACTAACCGCAAACAGGCTCTGGAAAACTTTGGGATCTTTTGTACTTACAGGAATCAATCATGAACCCGTAAGGAAGCTTATTGAAATATCAAGACTCAATTCCGTCCTAACTATTACTCCAACCGTTTCTGAATCAGTAGACTACATTATCATGGAAACGATTGAGAAAGATCTTAAGGCCTAAAATTTCATGGAATTTGCACTCTCCATTTTAGGTGTGAGTGGAGCAGTTCCTGCTCATGGAAGATTTCCAACAGCCCAAGTATTACAAGTTTGCAATAATCATTATTTAATTGACTGCGGTGAAGGCACTCAAATGAGGATGAGCCAATATAAAATCCCGCGGAATAGAATAAACGAAATATTTATAAGCCATCTCCATGGCGACCACATATTTGGGCTTCCCGGATTATTGTTTTCATATGCTTTGAATGGGCGAACAAAACCTATTGACATTTTCTCGCCTACAGGTTTGAAAGCCATGATCTTAGCTCAACTCACTCCCGGAGCACAGTTACCTTTTCAATTAAGGTTTCATGAGTTAAACACAAAGGTGGATGAGATGATCTTTCAAAATTCAGAGATTACCGTTACCTCATTCCCATTAGATCATAGAATTCCTACCTGTGGATTTTTATTTAGGGAAAAGGTGGCCCCATTGAACATCATTCCTGAAAAGATTCAACAATACAATTTGGGATTCGATGAAATAAGGGCAGTTAAAGCTGGAGAAGACTTACTAAAAGGAAATGTAAAATTAAGCAACAAGGAATTGACATTTCCGCCATATAAACGCAGATCGTTTGCTTATGCATCTGATACAGCATATCATCCCAAAATCACAGATTCAATAAAAGACGTTGACATTTTATACCATGAATCAACCTTTTGTGAATGCGACCAAGATCATGCAACTGCAACTAAACATAGCACAGCTAAACAAGCTGCAACGATCGCAAAAAATGCAGGTGCAAAGACCCTAATACTTGGCCATTTTTCTTCAAGGTATACTGATTTATCTTGCTTTGAGGAAGAAGCTACTTCAATTTTTCAAAACACTATAATCGGAAAGGAAGGTGGCGTATATAAAGTTGAAAGGCAACGGGATGTCAACTAATTATAAATAATTGACATCCCGTTATTTGAATATTATCAACTCAGCTTTCCCATATCCCTTATCAGGATGGTATTCCGATTGAAATAAATCAAATTATCTTTTCTTAGGTCGTTGAGAACAGAAGTAACAGTTTGGCGGGAAGTGCCTGTAAGATTGGCAATATCTTGTTGCGTCAAACAATGCTTGAACAGCATTTCGTATCCAACCTTTCTTCCTCTTTTATGAGCTGAATCCTTCAAGAAATCAATGATTCTTGCACGAGCATCTTTGAATATGAGAGATTCTAATTTCTGCTCCACATTGAGAAGCCGTTTTCCTACCATATTGAGGATTTTTAAACAAAGGCTGTGATTCGTCCTCATTAATTGCTGGAAGGATTGAACTGAGATAGTACAGAATTCAACATCTTTATTCATGGCAACTGCGGTTTCATGCCGATGCTTTTCTCCAACCAACCCCAACTCCCCAAACATAGCAACAGGGTGAATAACCGTTTTAATAACTTCTCTTCCATCATTCGAAATAGTACATGTTTTCACGGTACCATTAAGCAAGAAGAGAATGTCATTGGAAGGGTCTCCCATTTCATAAAGATTGCTAAAACGGGAAGCGGAACGTAGAGAGATGGCTGCTTCAAAATTTTCGAAGTATTCATCAGAGAGTCCTTCAAAAAGTGGGAATCCTTTCAGCAGCTCAATTGCGGTTGTAGATTTCATAAACAGCGAATTTGTTTTAGGTAATTAACCGTCACAGACCTTTTACCTTACAAAGGTGCTTCAATCAATTCAAAAAAAAATGTACAAATCTCTTGATTTGTACATTTTTACTTTTAAATAACTATTTTATATTCACTTGTATATCAATTATTTAAAAAACCATAATCGTTGATTTTAACCGGACATTAATCCCAGATGTAAACTTTTTGTTCTTTAAAATTGATCGCTACAGCATGTTCTTTCAAAAATGGGTAGCCCAAAACACCGTCTAGCCTGGATTCAAACTGAGATTTTAACAGCGTCATATCCATGAAATAACATCTTAGATTATCAAACCCACTGTTCTTAATAGTAAAGGAAGAAGCAATCGCTGAGTTTACTGTTTGAGGATTTTGATCTAAACCAATTATTATCTCTTTCTGAATTTCTTTCATTCCATTTTTAGAAAAATACGCTTCGTCAAAAAGATTCACTCCTGCCCCACTATCTATTCCAAGAAAGACCTTTTTGTTGTTAACCTTAGCGGCAATTGTTGGAACATGGCCATTCAAAATAAATGGAGTTTCAATAGCATGATTATCCAATCGAGCAGAATTAGACAATTCGGAGCTGTAAATTTTTATAATGTCATTTGGAAAGTCAAAAAACAACTCTTGGTCTTTCAATAAATCAAACCCAATTAGACCCATCAAATTTCTACCAACTGATTCTTCTAAATGGCTGATATCTAACGTAAATGCTTTTATTTCAAAATACTCAATCCCTCCCCATTTAAACTCTTTTAATTCGACTTCACCCATTTCAATGTCTCCCGCAATTCCAGTCCCCAATATATGATTTGTGTGAGGAAATTGATTAGCATTTAATACCAGCCTTGGAGCACCTGTATCTAAAATGAAGTTTCCTAAAACGCCATCAACACTGGCTTTAACGATTACCATTCCGTTCACTATATTGAATGGAGCAACTGTAATTGAAGTTGAACTACTTGCAGGCAATGCAACAGCATTGGTTTGAGAATGAAATATTGCGATATTATTTTGAGAGAATAGCAGCTGGGAGGTAAGTACTAACACCAAAAACAATCCTTTCATGGCCGGCCTCCTTTTGTAAGAATTGCGAGCCTTTCTGATTTCAGTAAAGGAAGGCAACTCTAGTGTTGGAAATCAATGATTTATCTTTTTTCATTTTATATGGAAGTCCAAAATGAACAACAAATTTAGTAATAATTAACATTGAAATCAAGTTTTGTTTACATAAAATTAACATTGAATAGGGCTAATAATCAACAATGTGGCAATGTTTAACCGGAATACTACCAGCCTAAAATATCACAAGGTGACCATTATCACAAGATAAATTACATAGAATTGTATCTTCGCCTAAGTCTTGTTTACTTTCCAAAAAGCATCAAAATTTTTCTTGAAAATCTTAAAATCCAACCTTTTATATCATCTTTTTCCATTCCTTAAATGGAAGGCCGATGTCACGCCTTCTACCCTAAAAAATGACATTATAGCTGGACTCACAGGAGCTGTTATTGTGCTGCCACAAGGTGTCGCTTTTGCAATGATCGCTGGTTTGCCACCAATTTATGGCCTCTATACAGCTATGGTCACTCCAATAATAGCTGCGCTATTTGGTTCTTCAAAACATTTGGTTTCTGGTCCTACAACAGCTATTTCATTGGTCATATTTGCTTCGGTTGGCCAATATGCAGAACCGGGCACATCTCAATTCATTGAATATGCTTTAGCAATAACAATCCTAACCGGTGTTATTCAATTGATCTTTGGTCTAGCGAGGATGGGCGCCCTGATCAATTTTATTTCACAGGTTGTAATAGTAGGATTTACGGCTGGCGCTGCCGTTCTTATTATTTTGAGTCAGGTAAAGCACCTTCTGGGATTATATATTAAGTCTGGCCCATCACTCATACAAAGCTTGGAATTGGTGTTTTCAAATCTTTCAAATAGCAATGGGTATGCTATTGCGCTTGGCTTAAGCACAATGTTGATAGCCATTTTTTTGAAAAAGTTATTTCCCAAATCTCCTAATTTATTAATCGCACTTATTTATAGTGCCTTGATGGCATATTTTTTTGACGCCGAAAGAATTGGGCTAAGAATAGTGGGCGATGTGCCAAATGCCTTTCCAGCATTCAGCTTTCCGAGTTTACAATCAGATAAACTAGGGGCTATGCTTCAGACTGCCCTGGCAGTTGCCATATTGGGGCTTATGTCGGCCGTGGCAATAGCACGTTCAATTGCACAGAAGTCAGGACAAGAACTTGATAGCAATCAAGAATTTATAGGCCAGGGACTTTCCAATATCGTTGGGGGGATGTTTTCGTGTTATGCAGGGGCAGGTTCTTTTACGAGATCGGGAGTCAATTACGATGCTGGTGCAAAGACACCCCTGGCAGCCATATTCGCATCCATTATCCTATTGATTATCTTATTGGTGATTGCTCCAATGATTGCCTTTTTACCGATTGCAGGAATGGCTGGAGTAATTGTATTGGTCGGATACAATTTGATTGATTTTAAGTTTATAAAAACGGTACGATATGCAAGCAAGCGTCAGCTAATGGTTTTATTGGTAACATTGTTTGCAACCTTATTTCTGGAATTGGAATATGCAGTGTTTATTGGCGTCTTGACTTCACTTGTTTTCTATTTACAACAAACTTCCACTCCAAATGTAGCCATCATGGCACCTGATCCTGAGCATTCCTCTAGAAGGTTTACTTATTTGAAAAGGAAGAAATTGCTCGAGTGTCCTCAAATAAAAATTGTCAGGATTGATGGTTCAATATTCTTTGGGTCTGTCAGTCATATTTCTTCAGAAATAAGCAAAATCACCGAACAGACAGGTGATGAAAGTAAATTTTTATTGATTCAAGCCAAAGGGGTCAATTTCATCGATGTCGCTGGCTGTGAATGGGTCGTACAGGAGGCCAAAAAATGGGAAGAACTAGGGGGCGGTCTTTATTTTACCGGATTAAAAAGAATAGCACAAGTAACCTTAATCCGTGGTGGCTTTAAAGATCAAATTGGAGATGAGCATTTCTATTTTTCTAAAGAGGCAGCAATCAAAGCCATTTACGAACAGTTAGATAAAAATATATGTGCAGCCTGCCAGAATCTAATTTTCATGGAGTGTGATGAGTGGCGCAATTAATTAGGTCACTCTCGATCGTTATGTATTCAGTCTTTCATGTTTCACCTTTACATTTTCCACCATGCGTTACTTCCTTATTTTCTACCTGTTTTTTACTACCTGCCCACCAAAATTAGATAGCACATGGGATTCATCCCAACCACGGCCTAATGTTTTGATCTTATTCACGGATGACCAACGCTGGAACACAATACGAGCCTGGGGGAACGATGAAATCTTTACTCCTAATCTTGATAGGTTGGCGAATATGGGTACAAGCTTTACCAGAGCGCATGTTACTGGCGGTAACCACGGAGCGATCTGTGCTTTTTCCCGAGCAATGCTGTTAACAGGAATGAATTTCCAAAACATCCCGGCTTCATTCGCCAATCCAACAACAGGAGACTGCCCTTTTCCAACCATGCCAGAGGTATTTAAGGAAAATGACTACAAGACTTATTTCACAGGAAAATGGCATAACAAACCACCTGAATTGGTTGCTGGATTTGATGAAGGAAAAAACATCTTTTTGGGAGGCATGCATTTCCCGAAAGAAGGTGGGCATTTCCAACCAAAACTCTTCGATTGCATTGACACAACTGGAAATTTTTCTTCGGAAAGCAAAAAGCAACACAACGAGTTTTCTTCGAAACTTTACGCAGACGCTGCTATAGACTTTATCAATAACCACAAAAGTCCAAAGCCTTTTTTTATTTATACTGCATTCACCTCTCCGCATGATCCCCGCACTCCGCCACCGCCTTATGATACCATGTACGACCCTGCAAAAATCCAATTGCCTGAAAATTTCCAGATAGAACACCCTTTTGATATGGGTATTCGAACAATGAGGGATGAAGAGCTGCTACCCTACCCACGAAATGAAGACGCTATAAAAAATGAAATCGCCCTGTATTATGGAATGATCTCCGAGGTGGATGCGCAAATTGGGCGCATCCTTGATGCTCTTGAATATAGTGGCCAATTAGAAAACACAATTATCGTTTTTGCAGGTGACAATGGATTGGCTGTTGGACAGCATGGATTGCTTGGCAAACAGAATTTATATGACCACAGTATGCGGGTACCATTGATAATCGCTGGGCCCAAAATCCCTAAAAATTCCATTTCTACATCGCTTTGCTCCATTCATGATATTTTCCCAACCATAGCAGGCCTTTCTGGAATTGTGCATCCAGAAACCGTAGAAGGGAAAAACTTATTTAGAGCTATGAAAGAACCTGATTTTCAAATCCGTGAGAATCTGCTACTATCGTATACAAAAACCCAACGGGCAATTAAAACAGTAGATGATTGGAAATATATATGGACCAATTATGCAGGGGAAACGCACCAGCAACTATATGATTTAGAAAAGGATCCATGGGAAATAAACAATTTATCAGATGACTCTGATTTTTATGAAAAGAAGAATGAATTACAGGATGAGTTGCTCAAACAATTGACTGCTACTAACGATGCCTTCTTGCAACCTACAATAGAGGTAAATTATGAACTGTTTGGAATGCCACCATTTGTAGAAGTGAGTGCACCAAACGGATTCGAAGTTAGATATACGACGGATGGAAGTACCCCCACCCTATTCTCTCAGATAGCTAAAGGATCGATCGACTTAGATGGAAATGTACTTTTTAAAGCTCAGACTTTTGTAGATGGTAATCCAGCAAGCCCCGTCGTAAGTGAAGAAATTACAATAGCTGATAAATTTTCAGATGTAATATTAGAAACCAATCCTTCAAATAAATATCCGGGGCATGGTGCTTTCACAATTGCTGATGGCCAAAGGGGCGACCCCGATTTGCTCTACAAAAATTGGCTCGGCTATCATGGAAACAACTGTACCTTAACCATTGATCTTGGTGAGAAAAAGAGTGTAAGCAAAATTAAAATCGGCTATTTAAACAAGCCCAATTCATGGATTTTCCCGCCTCAATACATTACAGTTATTTCAGCTAGAAACGGTGAACAATATTCTACTGAATGCGAATGGGGAACCACCTCTCCTACACCTGCTGAAAATGATGCTCATCTCGGCGAAGCTTCGATCAAGTGCAATATCCAAAGTGTAAGATGGCTAAAAATAAGGATAGAAAACCTCGGCACCTGTCCAGACTGGCATGATGGAAAAGGTCAAAAATCGTGGCTGTTCATTGATGAAGTTTGGGTGGATTGAAATGGATTCAAGGACTGAAGGATTGGAGGATTGATGAGTGGAAGATATGTGGCCTTTTATATAATTCATATTGATCGAATAAAAAGATTGATTCGTCCAAACCATAACCTTCCCAACTTGTTATTCTCCTGAATAATATTTTACTTTGACCGACCGTTCAATCAAAGGTTAAAAGTTGACAAGTTTTATCCTTTATCATTACAACCCATCAATCACTATTTAATGTCAGGAAAACGTCAGGCACGATTTGAGATGCTTCGGGAAACAAGCAAAGAGCGCATAGAAAATGCAGCTCTTGAGCTATTTGCACAGCAGGGATATTCTCGCACATCAATAAGCCAGATCGCAAAAGTGGCTGGTATTTCTAAAGGCCTGATGTACAATTATTATGAGAGCAAAGAAGCCCTGCTCCACGCCATCCTGCAAAATGGATTTGATTTCGGAGATAACTTATTTGCCGAAGGCGAAAACATGGAAATGGAAAACCCAGCTGAACTCCTCCGGTTTTTCATCGAAGCTACTTTCAATGAAGTTAGGGCTAACCCAAAACATTGGAAACTAATGAGCTCGCTGGCATTTCAGGAAGACGTGATGAAAGAATTGTCAGAAGAAATAAACCAAAAGAAAAAGGAGCATCTGCAACTTGGAATAGCTCTTTTCGCCAAACTTGGACATAAAAATCCAGAAGCAATGGCCTATTATTTTGCGGCTGCTATGGATGGGATCATGCTTCAGTATTTGCTTTCTGATGATGACTACCCAGTTGAGGATTTAAAGGAATTATTGATTAACAATTTTTGCAAAAAACTAAAATAATGAATGCACTGACTAAATCAACCATCGCTTTTATGGTTATCTTACTTTCAGTCCAGATTGGATGGGCACAAGACGCAACGGCCATTATCCAAAAAGCAGAAGAAAATGTCCGTGGTCAACAAGCCTATGGTGAAATGAAAATGACCATTCAACGTCCTAAATGGACACGTGAAATAACGATGAAATCTTGGAGCAAAGGGGACGATTACAGTTTGGTCGTTGTCACAGCTCCGGCAAGGGATAAAGGCACCGCTTTCCTCAAAAGAGATAAAGAAATATGGAATTGGCAACCGACCATTGACCGATCAATCAAAATGCCACCCAGCATGATGATGCAATCCTGGATGGGCAGCGATTTTACCAATGATGACCTGGTACGCCAGTCCTCCATGGTTACTGATTTCAATCACAATTACCTGACAGAGGAGGAGCTTGAAGGACGTATGTGTTATGTAATTGAACTCCTTCCAAAGCCTGATGCTGCGGTCGTTTGGGGAAAGATTAAAATGTGGATCGATCAAAAAGACTATCTGGAGTTGAAGGTCGAATTTTATGACGAGGATGATTATCTCGTAAATACCATGTATGGAAAAAACATCATGACCCTCGGCGGTCGTACGCTCCCAACCAGATTGGAGTTGATTCCGGAAGATAAGGACGGCCACAAAACAATTGTTGAACAGCTGGCTATCGATTTTGATATTGAAGTGGATGAAAGTTTTTTCAGCATCCAGAATTTGAAGAGAGTGAAATAGTGATTTGTGATTTGTGAAAAAAACAAAATATCCCAATACCTAATATCTTAATACCAAAATATCTAATACCCAAACCTGTGTTTTTAAAATTTGCTTGGCGAAATTTGTGGAGAAACAAAAGAAGGACGCTGATTTCAATTTCGGCAGTTACCTTCTCTGTGTTGTTTGCTGCCACTATCCAGTCCTTTCAAAAAGGAACATGGGACCATATGGTTGACAATGTTGTCCGGTACTATCTTGGATATGCCCAAATTCACCAAAAAGGATATTGGGACGATCAGACGCTTGAAAATACGTTTGAAGCAACGGCTGTTCCTGCCAATTTGGAAGAAGGCATGTCCCTTTCTCCAAGGCTGGAAAGTTTTGCGTTGGCCTCCTCTGGCGAATTGACAAGAGGAGTGTTAGTGGTAGGAATCGATCCTATCAAAGAGAATGAAATGACTGGCCTTAAAAACCGTGTAACGGAAGGACAGTACATTACCGCAAATGATGAAGGAATCTTGGTAGCCGAAGGACTGGCCAATCTCCTCAACCTGACACTACACGACACCATTATTTTGGTGAGCCAAGGCTATCAGGGTCAAAATGCGGTGGGTGCATACCCAATAGCAGGATTGGTAAAATTTGGCGCCCCAGACTTGAATAAACAATTGGTCTTCATGCCACTTAAGATTGCCCGGTATTTTTATGGCACCGGCGACAGGTTAACTTCCTTAGCTGTCAACCTCCCTGGACGGGATGCTTTACCGGAAGCGCTGGCTACCCTGCAAACCAAATTACCCAGTGAAGAATTTGAAGTGCTTGATTTTAAGGCATTGATGCCAGAACTCATAGAAGCTCAGGAGCTGGATACCGCAGGCGCAATGCTCATCTTATGGGTACTTTACCTGCTAATTGCATTTGGACTTTTCGGTACCATACTTATGATGACTCGGGAAAGAAGCTATGAGTTTGGTGTGCTTACAGCAATTGGTACCAAGAAAAAAACATTGGCTGGCATGCTCTGGACAGAAGGTGTTTTAATCGGAGTTATCGGTGCCATATTCGGCATTTTAATCAGCCTCCCAATTGTTTATTATTTAAATACCAATCCCATTCAATTAACTGGCGACATGGCACATGCCTATGAAAATTATGGTATCGAAGCGATCATGAAAGCCGCCTTTGAAACCAATATTTTTATTCAACAAGCTATTATTGTTTTTTTTATTAGCTGCGTTTTATCCATTTATCCACTTTGGTATATCTGGAAATTAAAACCTGTGGCTGCAATGAGGGCGTGATTTTTTTAATGACGAATTATTAATGACGAATGACGAATTATTAATGACTAATGACGAATGACTAATGACGAATTATTAATGACGAATTACTAATGACGAATTATTAATTTATTTTGATACTAAAAATATTTAACCATAAAGGACCCACTAAAAGAAAAAACATTTCAATTTGCCGTTAGAATCATTAAACTATATCAGTATTTAAAAGATACAAAAAGAGAATTTACAATAAGTAAGCAAATATTAAGGTCTGGGACAAATCCTGGAGCAATGGTAAGAGAAGCTATACATGCTGAAAGTGGAATTGACTTCATTCATAAATTATCAATTGGAAGGAAAGAAAATAGTGAGACTCAATATTGGTTAGAATTATTACTCGCTACTGAATATATCACTGAAAAAGAATTTAAATCATTGCATGCAGAATCAGAAGAAATTGGCAAATTATTCACCAGCTCTATTAAAACTAAAAAAAGAAACAACAAGAAGACTTAACACTCAATTAAAATGAAACATGTTAGTCATTAAAAATTAATAATTCGTCATTCGTCATTCGTCATTAATAATTAGTCATTAAAAATTATGTTATTAAAAATTGCCTGGAGAAATATTTGGAGAAGCCGCACTCGGAGTGTGGTCGTAATTCTATCCATCGCTGTGGGTGTATGGGCATTGTCGTTTGTATTGAGTTTTTCTAACGGCATTGTATATACCTTTATACAAAATGCGATTAAGGATCAGTATTCCCATATACAGATTCATGACCCGGAATTTCCAGAAGATAAAAACAATAAATATTTCGTTGAAAATGCGAATGAAGTAATTAAAGAAATAGAAAGAACGCCTTTTGTAGAAGCTGTAACCAGCAGAATAATTACAACTGGAATGCTCAGTTCAGCACGTGGAGCAAGGGGTATTCAAGTGATGGGCATTATTCCAGAAAAAGAATCATTGGTAACAGGGTTTAACGAAAAAATCATAGAAGGTGACTATTTTGAAGAAGGAAAAAAGAATCAAATAATCGTCAGTAAAAGGCTGGCAGAAAAACTAAAAGTAAAATTACGAAGCAGGATAGTGCTAACTTTTCAGGATATTAATGGCGAAATAACGGCAGGAGCTTTTCGTATTGTAGGACTGTACAGTTCTGGCAATATGATCCTTGACGAATTATTGGTTTATACAAATAAAAAAGATTTATCAAAACAATTAATTGGACAGGATAGCAAAATTAATAACACGGCAAACATAGCACATGAATTCGCCATTTATTTAACAGACTCTGATAAAACGCCAATTGTAAAAAAAGAATTAAAAGAAATGTTTCCAGCATTATTAGTAGAAGATTATTTTGAAGTGTCTCCTGATATTGAATTATATGAAACACAAATAAATTCCTCTAATTCCATCATTATTACCATTTTTATGTTGGCGCTTATTTTCGGAATAATAAACACTATGCTCATGGCAGTTTTGGAGCGATATAAAGAACTCGGAATGCTCATGGCCATTGGCATGAATAAAGCGAAAATATTTTTTATGATCGTTGTTGAGACGCTTTTTCTGAGTGCAGTTGCAGCTCCACTTGGTTTAGGGTTAGGCATTTTAACAGTGCATTCATTGCAGGATAAAGGAATTGATTTGTCAGCTTTTGCAAAAGGCCTGGAGCGATTTGGAATGAGCACCGTAATTTATCCAGCAGTGGATATTGGTTTATATGTTCAAATTACAATTGCCGTTTTTATTACTGCATTAATTGCGTCCATTTACCCTGCCCGAAAAGCTATTAAATTACAACCAGTAGAAGCGTTGCACAAGATTTAATTCAATCATGATTTATAAATCATCAATCATAAAGTAAAATGTCGATAATAAAAGCAAAAGATCTCGAAAAAACATACAACCCTAAAACGATCCCAGTGCGGGCATTGCGGGGCGTAGATTTGACAATAGAAAAAGGAGAATTTACCGCAATTGTTGGACCATCTGGTTCCGGGAAAACAACACTCTTAAATATCATCGGTGGGCTCGACCGGCCAACGGAAGGTTCCATAGAAGTTGACAATACCGACATTTCAAAAATGTCAGACAACCAACTCATTGATTTCAGGCAAAAGAAAATTGGATTCGTATTCCAGAGCTACAACCTGATCCCCGTGCTCACAGTCTTCGAGAACACAGAATTTGTGATGTTGCTGCAAAAAAGACCAAAAGAAGAACGAGAAAATAGGGTTCATGAGCTGCTGAACGCTGTTGGCTTGGAGGACAAAAAAGATAAACGCCCGTCACAACTCTCTGGTGGCCAGCAACAAAGAGTCGCAGTCGCAAGAGCATTGGCACCGAAGCCGACTTTTGTCCTTGCAGATGAACCCACTGCAAATCTCGACAGCACCTCTGCCTCCAATCTGCTCGACATCATGGAAAAACTAAACAGGGAAGAGCATATCACCTTTGTTTTTTCTACCCACGATCAGCGGGTGATCGACCGGGCAAGAAGAGTGGTGACACTGGTGGATGGTGCTATTGACTCGGATGTGAGCAGAAATTAGTGATTAGTGATTGGTGATTAGGTCAAATTAATTCTACAATGAGGAATTCAATAAATATCAAAATCCTTCCGGCAGGGAGCGACTTAAGTCGCTCCCTGCTGGAAATGATTCGCACCCTGCTGGAATTGTCTCGCACCCTGCCAGAATTGATTCACACCCTGCTGGAACGGTATCTCAGATTAGTAATATGTCTCGTTTTTGCGCTTCTAATAATACCTTCAAATCTCAAATCACAATCTGACACTCCCTCCAAATGGCAATTTCAAGGCTATCTGAAATACCTCAACTCCTCCGTCTTCGTCCCGACCGACCAATCTCTTGCGCCATTTTTTCCCTCAGAAAAATTCCTGCTCAACGACAACCTGCTCCACAACCGCTTAAATCTGAAATATTACGCCAATGACCAATTGACCATCCATGCAGAAATTCGAAACAGAATCTTTTGGGGAGACCAGGTGCGGTTTGCCTTATTATCAGGAGGAGACTATCTGGCTGGAGTAGATGCTGGCAGCGATGACTACTTCGACTGGTCGGCAGGTCAACAAAACAACACTGGCTATGCCCTGCACACCACCCTCGATCGTTTTTATGCCGAATGGATGAAAGACAATTGGGAGGTACGCCTGGGCCGGCAGCGGGTCAACTGGGGCATCAGCACCATTTGGAACCCGAACGATATTTTCAATGCCTATAACTTCACCGATTTCGACTATGAGGAGCGCCCCGGCAGCGATGCCTTGAGAATCAAACGCTATTTGGGTTTCGCATCTAGCATTGAGATTGCGGTAAAAATGGCCGACTATAAGGAAGACTTCATCGGGGCAGCAAAAGCCAATTTCCACACCGGAACATACGACTGGCAGGTATTGGCAGGCGTGGTAGAAGAACATTTTGTACTCGGCGGCGGCTGGGCTGGCAACCTCGGAAATGCCAGCTTCAAAGGAGAAGCATCGTTGTTTTCACCTTTAGAAAATGATAGCCTGGACAACAGTCTTGCTCTCACATTCGGTGTGGACTACACCTTTGAAAATCAACTGTATATAAACGGCGGCGTGCTATACAACTCCCTCGGCACTACTGATACAGGCGGCGATCTTTTATCCTTTGAACTATCCGCCCGCAACCTCTACCCTTATAAATATTCCGTTCTCGCACAAGCTGGCTACCCTATCAATCCGCTGTTGAACAGTGCGCTCATCGTCGTATATAGCCCGGTAGAAAGCCACCCGCTTTTCCTCAATCCCGTACTCACCTATTCCCTCTCCCAAAATTGGGACCTCGACCTCGTCGGACAGTTTGTTTTCCAAAAAACCGACAAATACAAAAGCGATATTCAGGCTGGATTTATCAGAATCAAATGGAGCTTTTAGTAATGACTAATTATTAATGACGAATGACGAATAATTCAATATAGAATTAGTCATTCATCATTAGTAATTAGTAATTAGTTGTACTGACATAGCAACTTGTACCCAAAAATTTTAAAATTCAAATACAATTAGCTAAAAAGGACAGTTTGTATTTGTATTTGAGTTTGAATTTTTTATTGCCCCTAAATTGATGTGTCAATACAATTAGTCATTAGTCATTAGTCATTAGTCATTAATAATTATTTTATATATCTTGCACCCACTTACTGATCTTCACTTACCATTACGTTATTTCAACAACCTTTTCCAAAAACTGATTATTGAGTTTTAATGCCTTTATGGCAGATGTGACAAATTTTAAGGTGTACATTCAAAACAGCTACGGCTTTGTGAAACTTAGTGCATCATTTGTGGCTCTCCGTGGAATAGCTTTCTTGACGAATGCTTTACCACAAAGATTCACGAAGAAAGCTCAAAGAGGCACTAAGCAGAATATCGCTATTTTGAAGAACACTTACCATCTGTTTCAAATCTCGAAGAGCGAAACGAGCTGTTCATAGATATTATTAAAAACTCATTTTATAACAAAATACTTCTATCTAAAATGAATCAATTTTTACCAAAAAAACACGACCTTATGAAATACAATAGTTTCACATCGTACCTCCGCATTTTTTCCTTTTTAGCCATATTTGGATGCCTTCCTTTTAGCTCTATTTCTGCGCAGGAAGTAGCCATCTGTGGTTTTAATACTGATTCACCTGATGGCTTTGCTTTTGTGGCGTTGAGGGACTACGCTGTGAATGAGGTAGTCTATTTTACAGATGCAGATTATAATCCTACCAACAATAACTTCGATGTCACTGCATCAGACATCATTGTACAATACACCTTTCCAGCAGGGATTACAAAAGGAACGGTGATAAAAGTTTTCAATGACACCGACCCAAACAATCCCATGCTTGCCTCAACCGGATCGGTAGCAAAAATCGGTGGGGCACTTTTCGGCTATAATGGCGGTGAACCGCTTCAAGCTTTTTCCGCAACCAATCCCGCCGACCCCAACGGGTCGATTTCAAAGATATTTTGCTATGTAATGTCTGGATCAACTTCGGGAGCAGATCCGAATCCCGGAGACGATGGCGACTGCCCATGTTCCACCGATTTTGTGGATCTGGACTTTAATGCAAATTCAGCCGTTGACGGAGGCAATTATGCTGGAAGCAGGGTAAATACAACTTTGGCTCAGTTCGAAAACACAGCAAACTGGACGACCTCTAGTTCGAATGTCACTTTAGATATGACAAATTTCACCAATATCCAGTTTGGAAGCAGTCCTGCAGCCCCAGAAATAGCTATTCACCATAGTCCCAATCCTCAACCTGAAATACCGAATGGTTCTACTACTATCAGCAGCACTATAGGTACTGATTATTTCACAGTATGTGTTGGAGGAAACACAAGTGCCCATACGTATCTAGTTAAGAACACCGGAACAGCTGATCTTCATATTTCAGGCAATGCACCTACGCTGTCAAATACCAACGATTTCAATGTCCTTCAATATGTACCGGTCAATGCTACTATACCACCAAACGGCACCGAAACTTTCATCATTGAATTTGACCCAGCCACACCCGGAATAAAAAACTGCACCGTAACCGTAAACAGCGATGACTCCGATGAAGACCCTTATACTTTTGACATTCAGGGAATAGGTGTTAGCAGCCCCAACCCCGGCGACATCATCATCACCGAAATCATGCAGAACCCTGATGTAATGACTGATGCCAATGGCGAATGGTTTGAGGTGTACAACACTACCGGAAGTCCTATTGATTTATTTGGTTGTACCATCAGTGATGATGGGACTGACAGTCATGAAATTGGTTCAAGTGTGGTGGTTCCTGCCAATGGCTATGCGGTGCTTGCCAGAAATGCCAACTCAGAAGCTAATGGCGGCGTTACCGCAGATTATGACTATGAAGATTTCACTTTGAGGAATGGTGATGATGAGGTAGTGCTGTCTTGTTGTGGAGTGGAAATAGACCGTGTCAACTACGACGGCGGCCCCAACTTCCCCGACCCCACCGGCGCCAGCATGTCCCTCAACCCTGCAAAATTTTCTGAAACTGAAAATAATTTTGGTTTCAATTGGTGCGAGGCCACCACCCCTTATGGCTTTGGCGACCTGGGCACTCCTGGTGCAGCGAATGATGCTTTCTACACCTATTATGCTGATACCGACATGGACAACCATGGTGATCCGGACGTTTCAATTTCAAATTGTTCAGCCACTCCTCCATCAGGTTATGTAACTGACAATACCGACTGTGATGATAATGATGGCGCCAATTTCCCAAACAATGCAGAAATCTGCGATGGACAAGATAATAACTGTGACAATATCATAGATAATGTAACCACTCCCTGTGCAGGTACTACCCGCACCTGGAATGGCAGCGTGGACACAGACTGGGACACCCCCTGCAACTGGACACCTGCCTGTGTACCCACTGCTGCGGATGATGTAGTGATACCTGATGTCTCAGGGGCTTCTGGGAATGATCCAGTTATTGGGGGCACAACTGCCGCTGCCTGTAAGTCGGTTAATGTACTGACGGATGGGAAACTCACTATCATCAATGGGGGAAGCCTGACCATAGACGGGTCAATTGCCCGGGGATTGAGAAATGATGGAACTGTTGATAATGCCGGAACTATCGACATCAACAACGCTGGGTTTCATGGCCTCGACAACGTCACGGGTACTTTTCACAATAGCGGCAACATCGATATTGATAATACTTTTGGCATAAGCCACGGCTTGGTCAACCGAGCTATTTTCAACAACAACACGGGCGGAAATATCGCCATCGATGAAACAGGTGGTACTGGCCTTTATAACCTTTCCGGCACCTTTACCAATGTGGCCAGTATTACCATCGGAGCCAATAAAAAAGTCGGAAGTTATGGCCTTTTCAATGCAGCCACTTTCAACAACCACACCGGCGGGAATATCGCCATCGAAGAAACAGCTTTTACTGGCCTTTATAACTTTTCCGGCACCTTTACAAATGCAGCCGGTATTTCCATCGGGGCAAATAAAAAAGTCGGAATTCATGGCCTTTACAACCTAGCCACTTTCAACAACAACACCGGCGGGAATATCGCCATCGAACAAACAGCTGGTAGTGGCCTTTATAACCAATCCGGCACCTTTACCAATGTGGCCAGTATTTCCATCGGGGCAAATAAAAAAATCGGAGGTTTTGGCCTTCGAAACCTCGCCATTTTCAACAACAACACCGGCGGGAATATCGCCATCGAAGAAACAGTTTCTCATGGCCTTTATAACGATTTCGGCGGCACCTTTACCAATGTGGCCAGTATTACCATCGGGGCCAATAAAAAAGTCGGAAGTCAAGGCCTTCGAAACCTCGCCATTTTCAACAACAACACCGGCGGGAATATCGCCATCGAAGAAACAGCTGGTAGTGGCCTTTATAACCAATTCGGCACCTTTACCAATGTGGCCAGTATTTCCATCGGGGCCAATAAAAAAGTCGGACTATATGGCCTTTACAACTTCGCCATTTTCAACAACAACACCGGCGGGAATATCGCCATCGAGGAAACAGTAAGTAATGGCCTTTATAACACAGGTACTTTTACCAATGCAGCCACTATATCCATCGGCGCCAATAAAAAAGTCGGAGATATTGGCCTTTACAACCTCGCCATTTTCAACAACAACACCGGCGGGAATATCGCCATCGAAGAAACAGCTGGTAGTGGCCTTTGGAACAGAACTGGCACCTTTACAAATGTGGCCAGTATCTCCATCGGCGCCAATAAAAAAGTCGGAAGTCAAGGCCTTCTAAACCGAGCCACTTTCAACAACAACACCGGCGGGAATATCGCCATCGAAGAAACAGCTAGTGTTGGCCTTTATAACCTTTCCGGCACCTTTACCAATGTGGCCAGTATTACCATCGGAGCCAATAAAAAAGTCGGAAGTTATGGCCTTTTCAATGCAGCCACTTTCAACAACCACACCGGCGGGAATATCGCCATCGAAGAAACAGCTTTTACTGGCCTTTATAACTTTTCCGGCACCTTTACAAATGCAGCCGGTATTACCATCGGGGCAAATAATAAAGTTGGTGGTGATGGCCTTTTCAACCAAGCCACTTTCAACAACAACACCGGCGGGAATATCGCCATCGAAGAAACAGCTAGTGTTGGCCTTTATAACCTTTCCGGCACCTTTACCAATGTGGCCAGTATTACCATCGGGGCCAATAAACAATCTGGCGGCGATGGTCTTCGTAATTCCAGTCTTTTTAATAACCAGTCCTGTGCGGATATCAGCCTTTTTGACAAACTTTCCAATTTCTTGACATTCAACAATGCAGGGCTTTTCACTGTCAATACTCCGTTGCTCCATGACAACTTCGGTACCGTCACCAATGATGGTATCATTGAATACCCGCAGGGCAACCCTGTCCTTGGCACTGTCACCAACAACGAGATCATCATCCAGCCCACCGTCTTTGATGGCTGCGATGTGATCAGTCCGGCTTTCGGTCTTGGCAATCCAATAGATTTTACTATCCATGGTGTATATATCGATGCTGGCGCCAATATTTCAGCAGGTACTTATGTTGTCGCCACGAATACCTTTACCCCCACCGTCCCGCTCGCCGAGGGCACTTATTCTTATTTTGTAAAAATAGAAGATGTTGTCGGCGGATGCACCCGCATCATTCCCTGGCAGCTGACCACCCAGAATTGCTGTGAATTCACTGCAGATTGCCCGGCCAACTCGGACCTTGGCACATTCAACTGCAACACGCTCGGCAGCATACCCGCCCTGCCAGTTGACCAGGCAGGGGCAGCAGCACCGCCCTACAACATCACCTTTGGGACAAACCCATGCGGAACGATTCTCGTGAGCGCATCCGATGATGCCTCGCCCAATGTCTGTGGCGGTACCGTCCAGAACATAACAAGAACGGTCTTCACCTGGGATGACCTGCCAGGCTTCACCCCGGGCGTATTCGATCCGGGAGACGAAGATTCCCAAACCTGCACCTACACCTATACAGTGAACCCTGACGGCGCACCCACGGCGGTCTGTCCCGCCAGCATTGCCGATGTCGAACTCGACGCCAGCGGCAACGGCACGCTCCCAGCAAATATCGGCAACGGTTCCTCAACCGACGACTGTGGTACGCCCACAGAGGCAAGCCCCGAGCAACTGTACACCTGTGCCGACCTCGGCCCACAGACCGTAACGCTTACTGCTACCGATGCCTGCAACAATATGCATACGGCGGTTTGCTCTTTCAATGTGGTTGACAACATAGACCCTTTGATCACCTGCCCGGCGGACGTGACCAAGGAATGCGACGAGAGCACCTCCTCCATCTGGACGGGCGTGGCCACGGCCACCGACAACTGTGCCATGCCCCCGGCCATCACCGAGTCCGACGTCAGCACGCAGGGCGCCCCCGGCTGCCCCTACTACCAGTACACCATCACCCGCACCTGGACGGCAGACGACGGCAACGGCAACACCAAGTCCTGCGACCAGACCATCACCGTGGACGATACCACTGGGCCCGCCATCACCTGCCCGGCCAACGTGACGGTAGAGTGCGATGCAGACCATTCCCCTGCCAACACGGGCTCTGCCACCGCAGTGGACAACTGCGACACGCAGCCCGTCGCCATTGCGAGCAGCGATGCCACCACGCCCGGCAACTGCCCCAACGGATGGACGGTCACCAGGACGTGGACCGCCACCGATGTATGCGGCAACAGCACCCCTTGCGACCAGACGATAACCGTGGAAGATACCACGCCGCCGGTGATCACCTGCCCAGCAGATGTGACGGTGGAATGCAGCGACGACCACAGCTCCGCTGCGAACGGCGTTGCCACGGCCACCGACAACTGTTCGGCGGTGGGCGACATCACCATCGGCGAGTCCGATGCCACCACGCCCGGCAGCTGTGCCAACGAATGGACGATCACCCGTACGTGGACAGCCACCGACGAGTGCGGGAAATCCAGCTCCTGCAACCAGAAGATAAACGTGGAAGATTCGACCCCGCCTGTGCCGAACTGTCCGGCCGACATCACGGTCGAGTGCGATGCGAACACGGCACCCTCTGCAACGGGCATACCGCTGCCTACCGACAACTGCAGCCCCAACCCGGTATATACGTTCGGTGATGCCGTGGCGGCAGGGGGCTGTGCAAATGCTTCCGTCATTACCCGTACCTGGCAGGTGGAAGACGAATGCAACAACAGCATCACTTGTGACCAGACGATTACCGTAGAGGACAACACAGGGCCTGCTATGTCCTGTGGCACGCTGACCGTGACCCCCAATGCCGACGGCACCTATGCACTGTCGCAAACAGAGATCGACGGCCTCGGCGCCGGTTCTTCCGACAACTGCGGGAACGTCACCTTCACCGCTGCACCGAGCTCGTTCGACTGTGCCGACGAGGGTGCGAACACCGTGACGGTGACCGGAACGGACGAATGCGGCAATAGCAACAGCTGCGATGCAACGGTAACGGTTGACCCCTATCTGACAATAACAAGCTGTACTGCAACGGACGAAACCTGTGCGGGCGCGGGCGACGGCAGCATCGCAATAGTTGCCACCGCACTCGGCGGACAGGTCAAGTATTCCATCGACGGCGGGGCGAACTTCTCCGCAGGCGGCACTTTCAACAACCTCACGCCCGGCACCTATAATATTGTGGTGAAGGTGTTCGGCATAGCCGAAATATGCGAAAAGACAGATACCAAGACCGTCGGTGCGGGAGGGACTGCACAGGTGTGGTATAAAGACTCCGACGGGGACGGGTATTCCGACGGCAACACTGTAACAAGCTGCACACAGCCGACAGGGTACATCGCCAATCCAACTTCGGGAACCGACTGCAATGACAATGACCCGGCCATCAACCCGGGCGCAACCGAAACCTGTGACGGGCTGGACAATGACTGTGACGGGATCATCCCTGCCGATGAAACCGATGCCGACGGCGACGGCTACATGGTCTGTGAAAATGACTGCGACGACAGCGACCCTGATGTCAACCCCGGTGCAACGGAAATCTGCAACGGCATCGACGACGACTGCGACGGACTGGTGGACGAGGGCGTTTCAGGCGGACTGACCTGGACAGGCAACGTGACGTTTGCCACACAGGCTGAGGTCGATGCATGGCTGGCCTGCTATTCCATCATCGATGGCAACCTGACCATCATGGGCGGCGGCATCACCGACCTGTCGAACCTGATAGGCCTGGAGGAAGTTACCGGGCTCGTGTTCATCTATGCGAACGGCAGCCTCACCTCCCTCGACGGGCTGGACAACCTCGCCACAGTAGGCAACGGGCTCAGCATCTACTACAACTTTGCACTGGCTGATTGCTGTGCCATTTACGACCTCTTGAACAACGGCGGTGTAACGGGCAGCATCATGATATTCTTCAACGCCTCCGGCTGCAACAGCCAGGCTGAGATACTTTCGGATTGTGCGCCATCTTCATTTGGTGGGGAAAACAACAATGCCATCGGCTGGGATTTGAATTCCATACAGGACATATCGCTGTTCCCGAATCCGGCCACCAATAGCGTAAACATCGCATTCGAAAGGCCCGTGTCTAAGGCCACACTGAATGTCATCGATGTTTTGGGAAGGGTGGTTTTTGAAAAAGAACTGGAGGAAGGGTCGGCCGGTACACAGCTCAATTTAGAACAGCGTGGTTTGCAGAATGGACTGTACTTTGTTTCACTGCTTGAAAATGGAGAAAGAAGGGTGAAACAGCTCTTCATACAACGATAAAACGAATTCGGTCGGGTCGCATTTTGCGATCCGGCCGAATCATTTTAAAGCATAAGTTAATTGAACAACGCCGTTTGGGAATATTTCATGACGTTTTAATTTGAGTGGAAGATGCTCGCCTATCCCGTCGAAAAATGGTTTTCCATTTCCCAAAACTACAGGAATTACTGTGATTAATACTTCGTCCAACAAGCCTGCTTTAGCAAATTGACCAGCAAGGTTGGCACCTCCAATCAGCCAGGTATCTTTTTCTTCACCTTTCAACTTTTCACTTAAATCCTGAATGGTTCTTTTCCATAAATGAATGTCAGGGCGTCCAGCTGTGTCAATATTTCTACTCGAAAAAACATAGGTTTCAACATTCGGGAAAGCCCAACCACCAGGAAAATTACTCGCTTGTTCGAACGTGGCTGATCCAGAAATGATAAAACCAATTTTGGAATAGAAAGCTTGGTAGCCATAATCAAATCCAGCATGATTGAAAGCATCTAACCATTCAACCCCGCCATTTTCGTCAGCCAGGAATCCATCGGTACTTGAAGCGAAGTAGTATATGCATTTTCCCATGTTGTAAGGATTGAAGAGTTGAGGCTCAAAGTGATTTCATTTGGTTTTCAAGGGAAATAGGTGTCGGACACTTTTTCAGATTAAAGAAAACGCAGAAAATAAGCAGCACTTTTTTAAAGCCAATGAAGTGTCCGACACCTTTCACCAAATGAAATCATTCAGAACCAGAGTTGAAGAGTTGAGGGTTAATGAGACTGAATAATCAATTTTTCTATGGATGTAATATTATCCTCATTTTTCATAAAAAGAAAATATACGCCTGATTCCAGAGTTGGCAAATTAATTCTTTTATAGTTATTTCCATTCCCCTGCATTATTTTTTGGCCATCCAAAGAAACCAGCTCAAATTCAAACCAACCATCCATTTCTATAAAAATATGATCAGAAACTGGGTTTGGGAAAACGGAAATTTCAGCTGGCTCTATACTTTCAGGATTTGTGCTTGTCAAATTATCCAAACTGATTCGCCAGACTTCATCGGTCACTTTCTGATTGGCTGCCATCCCGCCAGCTATCACAATCTCATTTTCATTGATTTTGGCTGCTCCCCTTAAATCCATAATTGCTGGCATCGACCCAAAGTTCTGAAAAAGAATCCCTGATGCTGGATCATAAACTGTAATTCGATCTAAGGGAGGTACTCCTCCTGAACCATTATAAGCAATGCCATTATAGTTATAAGTGATGTCACTGCCCCCAAGCCAAATAGCTCGGTCATTATGGGTAGAAGAAGCCATTCTATAGCCTTTCGCTTCGCTTGCCGATTCTTTAGACCAATCTATTTCATTAGGATTCAAAGGGTTGATTGCGCCTTTTCTGAAAATGGAAGAAGGCGAAAAATTAATGGTTGTTCTCGCTCCACCTGCATAATAAATCGTATCTCCAATGATGACACCAGAGCCTCCAAAAACACGGTAATCGTTTTGGTTTGGAACGGGCGTTCCAGCACTCCAAGAATTATTTATGGGATTGAAAATCTGTACATTAACGACATTCGTAGAATTACTCCATCCGGTCACCACATAAATTAAGCTATCCTTCCATATTCCCTGAACATGGTCATCAACCGGAACCGGAATCGATGCAGCGTCTTGCATCCAAGCATTTGTTCCAGGGTCAAAGACATGCACTTTATCTGAACTTATTTCATTGCCAGATTGCGCTACGTGATAACCTCCGATCAGGTAAATCTTACCATTGATATAGCTTGCCGCAGCAGCGATTTTACCGCCATTGGAATCCGGAACATCTGGGAGCTGTGTCCATTCATTTGCCTCCACATCCAGCCGCCATGCTTTTAAATGAATGCCGGACCAAATCTTGGTGGAATCAATTCCACAGAAAGAATAGACGTACATTTTGCCATCCACTTCATCTTCCACCACTGCATTATTACTGACGGCTTCCGGCATGGGTGAAAGACTTGAATACTGGGCATAGAGGCCATTGGCCAGGAAGAAAAAAATCAATAGGTTGATCCACTTTGCAGTCATCGGATGGCATTTTTAGAAATGAAAGTTCGTAAAAAAACACAATTCGGTGGACATGCCCAGCCATTTCAGGTGTATAACAAGTTCGCAAGATCTTTGTCATCCTCTACTCTAAAGGAGTAGAGGATCTGCATTATTCCGATTTGCTGTCCTATCGCGCTTTCACAAAATTGCAGATCCCACCTACGGCGGGATGACAAAAATTCCTGATAGAATCGTCGGACTGTGCAATTTGTCATACTAAAGCTATTGCATCCAAAGTGTTGCATGAAGGACTATTTCTCCCAGATTATCTCCCAGTTGGCGTTCTCGTAAGCGTCAAAACAAGGAGGGAGTTGGCAGAAGCCACAGTTGGTGCAGACTGTGTCGCAAGACTCATTGATAAAAAATTCTGGGCCGTCAAAAGAATTGTATCCATTGTTCAACCAAAAATGATACTCATCATCGACCTTAAACCTCCTCACTGTTAAAAGTTGTGTATCCTGTTGTGGACCCGGCATGTATAATGCTTCCACGCATGCAGGGATTTCCTGTCCATTTCCAGAAACATCATCATCTTGGCAACTAGACAATATCACAAGGGCTACCACCGCAAAAAGAACTAAATTTTTCATATTGTATTTTTTTTCAAAAGACTCCTTCCAATATCAATTAGGTTGGGGTATTGTACATTATTTTTACCAAAAAGAACCCATGCAAGAAATTTTACGACCTACTGTTTTGCTTGATTGGGGAATTGCAGAACGCAATCTTCAAAGAATGCTTGACAAAGCAAAACAGCATGGATTGCAGTTGAGGCCGCATTTAAAAACAGCCCAAAGCATTGATGTTGCTCGAAAGTTTAGGGAAATGGGCATCGAAGCAATTACTGTTTCTTCGCTTAGTATGGCTTCTTATTTTGCAGCAGATGGCTGGAGGAACATCACGATTGCGTTTCCAGTCAATACCCGTGAGAATGGAATAATCCAACAACTTTCAAGAAAGGTTAAACTCAACTTGTTGGTTGTCAATCAAGAAAGCATTGAATTGTTAAGCGAAACATTTCCAGCTGAGGTAGGCATTTTCATAAAAATAGATGTGGGAACTCACAGAACGGGCATCGATCCTTCCGATCATAAAACCATTCAAAATTGCATTGATAAAATTGGCAAAAGCCCATCTTTAAAATTTCGAGGATTTCTTGCTCATGCAGGGCATAGCTATTCGGCTCGATCAAAGGATGAGATATTAAAAGTTCATCGACAATCGACTGCTATTTTAAAGGAATTGAAAAGCAAATATCCTGAAGCCTTAATTTCAACAGGCGATACACCCACCTGTTCGGTAGCAGAAAACTGGGAAGGAATTGATGAGGTTAGGCCTGGCAATTTCATTTTTTATGATTTAATGCAAACTCAGATAGGAAGTTGCAAAATGGAAGATATTGCGGTGACTCTTGCTTGTCCGATTGTGGCCAAACATGCTGACCGGCAAGAAGTTATAGTTTACGGAGGCGGCATTCATTTATCAAAAGACAGGATGGAATGGGAAGGAAAAACCATTTTTGGAAGACCTGTTTTATTAAATGAAAAAACTTGGGAAATGCCTGAAGAGGATTGCTATGTCAAATCAATTTCGCAGGAACATGGTGTTATTAAATGCTCATCATCATTTTATGAAAAACTGAACATCGGCGGCCTTGTTGGAATTTTACCTGTCCATTCCTGTATGATGGTGGATTTGATGGATGGACTTTTGACAACCGACGGAGAGTACTTGAACGTGATGTGAAGGATTGAATTTAAAAATTAGTCATTCGTCATTAATCATTAATCACTAGCTCCTTCCTGTTTAAAAAAGCTAAAAATGGTTTTGCCATAATTTCTTACTTGAAAGAGGTGCGGATGATTTTCATAGGAATGATTTGGATTGTGCTCCATGACAAACCAGCCGTTTTCTTTGAGCAGTTGATGCTCAAATATTAAATCTGGTATCATATCAATTGTTGGTAATGCATAAGGCGGGCCAGCAAAAATGTAATCGAATTGCTCAGAAGAACGAGCTACAAATTTGAATACATCTGACCGGACAATGTGAATGTATTCTTCGATCTTCAATTCTTTAGCTGTCTTTTCTACGAACTTCAAGCACCCACCAAATTTATCTACATAGGTCACATCGGTGCAGCCCCTCGAAATAAACTCGTAACTATGATTGCCAGTGCCTCCAAACAAATCCAACACTTTCAGGTCCTCAAAATCCAAGTGATTCTGTAAAATATTGAACAATCCTTCTTTGGCAAAATCAGTGGTTGGCCGAGTAGGCCACTTATCCGCTGGTGGATAGAATTTCCTTCCTTTAAACTGTCCCGAAATAATACGCATGAATTTGACTTTTAATAGTTTGGGTTGGGCCTAATCGTGATGTTGCAATTATTTGCAAAGTAGCAAAGAATGTAGATGGAATAAGAAATTGTGATTTACAGATTCATCGGATTTGCTCCATTGAACAAAATTTGGAGCAGGAAGGAATGAAAGGTTTGTAATATATCTATAAAGCAATTTGTAAATATCGGAGTCTTCAACTATTTGGCCTGAAAGGGAAACAAGTACTTCATTTGGCTTCAGTCCATATTGTTCGGCGATCGACATTCGGTGAAGCGCGACCAGAATCGCCGCCGAAAACTGGCAACTCGAATTGCTGCTGTCCGCCGCACGTCAGCGGGAAGACGATGTCATGCAGGATGCGGAGATTCCTGATGAGCGGCTGCGCCTCATCTTTACCTGTTGCCACCCCGCGATCGCTCCCGAGGCACAGGTTCCGTTGACGCTGCAGACGGTCGGTGGTCTTGCGACGAAGGAAATCGCCCGGGCGTTTCTGATTCCCGAGCCAACGATGGCCCAGCGACTCGTCAGGGCCAAACGCAAGATTCGCGATGCCCGCATTCCGTACGAAGTGCCTCCGCAGGAACAGTTGAAACCGCGGCTCGCCGCGGTGACTTCCGTTCTGTATCTCGTGTTCAATGAAGGATACACCGCCACGGCGGGAGATCGCTTTGTAGCCGCGGCGCGGCGAACTGTGTGCCGAGGCCATTCGCCTGGCCCGCATTCTGTCGACATTAATGCCCGAAGAGCCCGAGGTGCTCGGGCTGTACGCTCTGATGCTGCTTCACGACTCGCGGCGCGGCAGTCGTACCGGCGAAAACGGTGAACTGATCACGCTGGAAGAGCAGGACCGATCTTTATGGAACGCCCGACAGATTGAAGCCGGCCGTGCCGTACTGCATCGTGCATTGGAAATGCGAAGGTCGGGGCCGTACCAGTTGCAGGCCGCCATTGCGGCGCTGCACTGCGAATCGGCAACCCCGGCGCAAACCGACTGGCGACAGATTGCCATGTTGTACGGCGGGCTGATGCGGGTTCAGCCATCGGTTGTGATTGAAATGAATCGCGCCGCCGCGATTGCCATGGCAGACGGACCGGAAGCCGGCCTTGAATTACTCGACCGGCTGCTGGACTACCCGGAACTGGTTCGGTACTACCTGCTGCACGCCGCCCGTGCCGATTTGTTTCGGCGGGCGAAGCGATTCGCCGAAGCGGTCGACGCCTACGAAACCGCGCTCGACCTGTGTACGAATCAGATTGAACGGCAGTATCTCGAGCGGCGATTGAATGAATGCCGCGAAAGCGCGCGGCATTCTCCGGCATCTGGCGGTTCGCGGTCCGACGACGCGTAAATGCGGGCAAACGCCGTATTTGTCAGGGGATCCGTCGTCGGAAACGCTTTTCGGGTTGTTTTTGCGGACGTGACGCCGGTTGCATGATTCTCGCGAACCGCGACGCTATGATGCCGGCTCGTCCATCGAACTCAGAAACGCGAGAAACCACGGGAGCCCCGGGACATGGGCGCAGGATCGGTTCGCGGGTCGTCGCGACAAGTTGTTGAAACTACTCCGTAAATCCAGGGCGCCAAGATTCCATGCTGATCACGAACGAAACGAACGTCAGCTATCTGACCGGCTTCACAGGCGATTCCAGCTATTCCTGTGTAAAACCGGCGCGATCTGGCGATTCTGATCAGCGACACGCAGGATACGAAACACAGATCGCTGAAGAATGCCCCGGGCTGGAGACCTACACCCGCACGAACAAAGAGGAGATTCCGGTTTCGGTTGGGAAAGTGCTGTCGTAGGCCAAGCTCTCTTACCATCGCCTTTGAAAGCAACTCGGTGACCGTGGCGTCGCTGGGAAATGATGAACGAAGGGGCGGCACCGCGGTCGAGTTTGTGCCGACGGCCGGTTTGGTTGAGAATGCGCGAGGTGAAGGACGCCACGGAGATTGCGGAGATCCGGACGGCGGTCGAGCAGGCTCAGCGCGGCCTTCAGTGCCTGCGGGCCTCGTTAATGGGAACGATGACCGAATTGCAGGCCGCGCACGATCTGGAACATGCGATGCGGCGATTCGGCGGATTGAAGGCGGCCTTCGAACCGATTGTCGCCGTCGGCCCCGCGCTGCCCCACGCGCAACCCGGACACTCACGGATCGACGAAGCGGATTTCGTGCTCATCGATTGGGGATCCACGAGTTCCGGCGGTTATCGCAGTGACTTGACGCGTGTTTTGGTGACCGGTAAGATTCCGCCCAAATTGGAGAAGGTCTACAACATCGTTCTCGAAGCGCAACGTGCGGCCATCGAAGCGATTCGCCCCGGAATTGCCTGTAAAGACGTCGATGCGGTTGCACGCGACATCATTACGAAATCGGGGTACGGTAAGCGGTTCGGTCACGGGCTGGGTCACGGCATCGGGTTGGACATTCACGAGGGGCCGCGTTTCAGTCCGATCTCCGAGTCGGTTCTCAAACCGGGGATGGTTGTCACCGTCGAACCGGGGATCTATCTTCCGGGTTGGGGCGGTGTTCGAATTGAGGACGATGTCCTGGTGACGCGAAATGGTCACGAAGTACTGACATCAGTCCCCAAGGATTTCGACACAATCGTTTGTAGTTAAGACGGACAGATGCCGGAGAATCGATTCCCGTTCCGCCGGCAGTATTCAAGACGTCCCTCTGCGGTTGCTGCGTTTCAATCGGATTGACATCTCACAACTCTCAGCGAAGCAGCGTTCGCTGATTCCATATAGTCAGAGTCAGAACGGAAGGTAGCCCTGGTATGGCAAAATCGCCGGCAAAGTCCGGAAGCGACAGCCCGTTTGATCTCGATAAACTCCGCGAACTCCTCGAAATGATGGAGAAGCATGGCCTGACCGAGATCAGCCTGCAACGCGGTGAAGAAAAGTGGCGTTTGCGCCGCGGGCCGCTCGAACTGACGCAAATGGTCGCGGCTCCTGTGGCTGCGGCTCCCGCACAGGCGGCACCGGCTGCCGCGCCGGCACCTGCGGCGAGCACTGCGGCTCCGGCGGAAGCAGACCCGGGTTTGTTGGAAATCAAAAGCCCGACTGTCGGAACGTTTTACTCCGCCGCGTCGCCGGATGATCCGCCATTCGTCACCGTCGGTGCGAAAGTGCAGGCCGATACCATGGTCAGCATCGTCGAAGCGATGAAAGTGTTCAATCAGATTCCGGCGGAAGTGCAACGGGACGATTGCCGAGGTTCTGGTTTCCAACGGCGACGCCGTCGAGTTTAACCAGCCGTTGTTCAAGGTGCGGCTGGGCTGATGCGGGGAGAGGCGGACCGTACCGGACCGTCACCACTTCCGGCACTCGATCTTCGAACACCCCACGACGGGTACCGTATATGTTTCAGCGGATTCTGGTGGCCAATCGTGGCGAGATCGCTCTTCGCATCGTTCGCGCCTGTCGCGAGATGGGCATCCGATCGGTCGCGGTGTATAGCCAAGCCGATGCTGACTCCACGCACGTTGCCCTGGCGGACGAAGCGTACTGTATCGGTCCGGCCCCGCAGGCGACAGCTACCTGAAGATCGAACAGATCATCGCGGCCGCCGAGGTGGGCAACGTCGAGGCGATCCATCCCGGTTACGGGTTTCTTGCGGAGAATGCGCATTTCAACGAGGTCTGTCGCAGCGGCATTATCGAGTTCATCGGCCCCAGCCACGAGGCGATGGAAAACTGGGGGACAAGAACACGGCTCGAGAAATGGCGATAGCCAGGCCAAAGTCCATGTCGTTCCCGGCAGCGACGGCTTGATCCAGCGACAACGAGGAGGCGGTCCGAAGTCGCCCCGCCAGATCGGTTATCCGGTGCTGATCAAGGCGACCGCCGGCGGTGGCGGCAAAGGGATGCGCGTCGCCCGAGGACGAGGCTCTCGCTTGAAGACCGGCTTGTCCGCAGGCCCGCACGGAAGCCGAGGAAGCGTTCGGCAACAGCGGGGTCTATCTGGAAAAGTACGTCGAACAACCGCGGCACATCGAAGTCCAGGTGATCGCCGACCACTCATGGCAACGTCGTGCACCTGTGCGAACGGGATTGCAGCGTCCAGCGGCGCCACCAGAAAGGCTGATCGAAGAGAGCCCCGCCCCAATCTGCCCGAACTGGCGTCGCGAAGACATCTGCAAAGCGGCGGTCCGGATGATTAAGGCGGCCGATTACACCAACGCGGGAACGGTCGAGTTTATCGTCGATCAGGACGACAAGTTTCTATTTCATCGAGGTCAACGCGCGGATCCAGGTGGAGCACCCGGTCAGCGAGATGATCACCGGGGTTGACCTGATCAAGTGGCAGATTCGCGTCGCCGCGGGCGAAGAACTCGGATTCACACAAGACGAACTGATTCCCTGCAACGGGTCGGCGATCGAGTTGCGAATCAATGCCGAAGATCCCGAAAACGACTTCCGCGGCAGCCCGGGGAAAATCACGAAGTTGCGCGTGCCGGGCGGCCCGGGCGTGCGTTTCGATTCGCATGTTTACGAGGGTTATACGATCGGCCCCTATTACGATTCGCTGATCGGCAAGCTGATTGTGCATCGTCCGACACGTGAAGAAGCGTTCGCCTGCATGCGGCGGGCGCTCGACGAGTTCGTGATCGAGGGGGTCAAAACGACGATCTCCCTCGGTAAGAAAATCTTCACACATTCGGCATTCATTGAGGGCCGGGTTGATACAACATTCATCGAACGGACGTGGCACAGTTGAGTCGGTTTGGTAGAATTGTCGTAAGGAAGGGAATCCCCCGCGACAGGCCGTGCCGATCTGACGGGTCGGTGGGCTGGGGAGTTCCGGTTTCACGGTCGGCAGCCGGGTCTTTCGCCGGTCGATTCCCAGAACACGTCTGAATTCGGTACACTTCCGCCAAGCCTCCCTGATTTCGTCAGGCGAAACAGGGTTGATGAGACGGCTCAAGGCGTACTGCCGCTGTTCGTCGATTCGACAGGCTTTGCGCCACGGCGCACCGCGCTCTAAAATGTATTCTGCTGGCAGGCGGAATGCTTCAAAGCAATTCAGAGGTTTCAGGTCAAATTGCGCCACAACGGCAACCTGAGGCACACGCCCGCCACAACCCACTTGACTCACAATCACCCACACTCCGGCAGGGCCGGATTGGAACATCAAATGAAAATTGGCGTGCTGACCGGGGGTGGAGACTGCCCCGGATTGAATGCCGTCATTCGAGCGGTTGTCCGTACCAATCAGAATGCGGGCGGACAGACCGTTGGTCTGCTTGAAGGATGGCGCGGAGCCATCGAAGGCAATCATGTCGAATTGACGATGGAGAATACCGACCATGTGATCGACCGCGGCGGAACGATTCTCGGGTCGTCGAGGACGAATCCGTACGGTCGTGAAACCAAGGCCGATGAAATCGTCAAAACCTTCTCACGGCTCGAACTCGATGCGCTGGTCGCCATTGGCGGCGACGACACCCTCGGGGTCGCCAGCCGGCTGTTTGCCGAACACCAGCTGCCGACGATCGGCTGCCCGAAAACGATCGACAACGATCTGAGTTCGACCGATCAGACATTCGGCTTCGATACGTCGATTAACGTCGTGATGGAGGCCGTCGATCGCTTGCGGACGACTGCCGAATCGCATCGTCGCATCATGGTGATTGAAACGATGGGCCGCCACGCAGGCTGGATTGCCTGTTATTCGGGCATGGCGACCGCCGCCGATTTCATTCTGGTGCCCGAGATTCCCGTCGATGTCGATCGCATGTGTGAAGTACTTCAGGAGCGTCGCAAAGCAGGAAAACTGTACGGGATCGTCGTCGCCAGCGAAGGGGCCAAATTGTCCGAAGAGGCAGGTTTCGTCACGCAGGACGGCGAAGTTGACGAGTTTGGTCATGTCAAACTCGGCGGCGTCGGCGAACTGGTCGCCGATTTGATCGAGAAGCGGACCGGTTTCGAAACCCGTTGTGTCACCCTCGGACACCTGCAGCGCGGCGGTGCACCCAGCGCGTACGATCGTGTCCTTGGCACCCGAATGGGAATTCATGCCGCACGGCTCGCTCTCAAAAAGGATTTCGGCAAGATGGTCGCCCTCAAAGGGACCGAAATCACCAGTGTGACCCTGGCGGATGCCACCGATAAGATGCGCACGCTGTCGAAAGACTTCATCCAGGAAATCGAAGAATTCCTGCGATGAACGGCCCGAACCGATAAAGGGGATGGCTGTATCCCCTGCTCCGACCTTCCAGGGGGACCGATGTTTTCAGGCGACGAGATCGTCCAGTTGCTCCAGGAGTTGGAATTCACACATGTTGTGTGGGTTCCCGACAGTACGCTGGGACAATGGGAAACGGCGTTGCGGTCAACCGATGCGATCAAGCTCGTGGGCGTCTGCCGTGAAGGTGAGGCATGGGCCGTTGCCGCCGGGTTGCATCTCGGCGGGGCGAAGCCACTCGTGATGATTCAATGCACGGGCTTGTTCGAATCGGGAGATTCGCTGCGCAACGCGTTGCACGATTACGGTCTGCCGCTGTTCGCGATCATCGGGTACCGCAGCTATTTCAATCAGGAGACTCTTCCCGGCGATACCGCCCTGAAGTACACCGAACCGTTGTTGAAAGCGTGGGACCTCGACTATCGGCTGATCGATTCCCGGGAAAAACGGGATGAAATCGTCGAGCATTGCCAGATGTGCCGCCGCGAAGCGAAGCCGGGCGTCGCGCTCGTAGCCGAGGGGCGAGCCTGATGAGTCGTTCGACGATGGGTTGTTGACCGGCGCCGAAGAGGAAGTGAAAGAATCCCAGTCTGTTTTAATACACCACTCATTGAATTGTGGGTGGCGACGCCACGGAAATCGAATCGGGAGTTGGTTCAATCGACCTTGTTGCCGCACTGACCGCATTACACGAGAATCGCTCGGAAGAAATTGTCGTTACGGCGATGGGGACCGCGCGCGCACAGTGGATGACACTTGAACCGCATCCGCTCGATTTCGTACTGGTTCCGTCGAGTATGGGGCAGGCTCCCTCGTTCGGGCTGGGGCTGGCACTGGCACAACCCGACCGGCAGGTGGTTGTCTGCAATGGCGACGGTTCAATGCTGATGAACCTCGGATCGCTGGTGACGATTACCGCCGAGGCCCCGAAGAACTACACGCTTCTGTTGTTCGACAACGGCGTTTATGAGGTCACCGGAGCCCAGGCGACTCCCGCATCAGAGGCGACCCGAAGCCGGGGGGACGCGCTCGATTTCGTCGCTTTGGCCAAGGCGTCGGGATTTACTTCGGGTTTGAGTTCACCGACATCGACGCTTGGACGGCATCGACGAGCTGGGATTGCCGCCGACGGACCGACATTCGCTCGAATTGTGGTCGAGCCGATTCCCGGTGCGGTTGGGCCGCGGTCTCCGTCCCCAGGGCCCGGGCGGGCTCGCGCGTTCGCCGAGGCGCTTCGGGATCGAAACGGCTCCGCCGCGGGACTCTGAATGCCGGCCGGTTCCCAGGCTGAAAACCGCGATTTTGCCGCATCGTCGGCGTTGTCCGTCTGGTTGGAATTCGCTTTGTGGGCCTGCTGGAATCAATCAATCGCATGGCGGTTTGAATTGTCTCGCCCAAACTTGACAGATGAAACCACGTTCCCGTAGGATGCCTGTCTTCGCAATGAAGACGCAAACGAGCGGTTTTCGACGTCGTTTTCGGGTTGTCCCGGTACGCAACTGAGAATCCGTATTCAAACTCACGGGCTCATTCGACAGCATCGATCAGGAATTTCAGGTTATGGCTGTTCCCAAACGTCGACAATCCAAAGCGCGCGGCCGCAAACGTCGTAGCCATAATGCGGTCAAGCCGATGCAGTTAGCGTATTGCCCGCAGTGTCAGACCGCCGCCCCGACTCATACCGTTTGCCCGAATTGCGGGTACTATCAGGGTCGTACGCTGGTCGAGTCTGAGGAATGATCGACGATGCGGATCGCGCTCGACGCTATGGGGGGCGATTTCGGCTTGCCGCCGAATATCGACGGAGCTATCAGTGCCCTCGAAGCGGATGCACAGCTTGAGATCGCTCTTGTCGGCGACGAAGCGGAAATTCACGCACAGCTTGAGTCGCGCGGCCATTCCGGCGAGCGGTTTTCGGTCGTGGCATCGGAAGGTGTCGTCGGTATGCACGAAAAGCCGACCGACGCGATGCGGAAGAAACCGCGATCGTCGATCGCCGTATGCTGGCAGCTGATGGCGGGAAAAGAGGTCGATGCGGTCGTCAGCGCCGGGAATACCGGTGCGGTTGTCGCTGCGGGATTGCGGACACGGCTGTTTCTCAAAGGGGTGACGCGACCCGGAATCGCCGTCGCCCTGCCGACCGCGAAAGGCCGCAGCGTACTGGTCGACGTCGGGGCCAACCCCGCTGCCCGGCCCGAGCACCTTTTCCAGTATGGCATCATGGGGGCAATTTACGCCCGGGAAATGCTGCAGATCGAATCTCCGCGCATCGGGCTGATGAACATCGGCAGCGAAGACGGCAAAGGCAACGATCTGTACCGGCAGACGCATCAGTTTTTGTCGGAAAGCCGCCTGAAGAATTCGTATATCGGCAACGTCGAAGGGCGCGGCTTGTATCAGGGGGAAGCAGACGTTCTGGTGTGCGAAGGGTTTGTCGGCAATGTGGTGCTGAAGGTGAGCGAAGGCATGGCGGAGTTCGTGCTGAAATCAGTCGCCGCCTCGATCATTCCCAGCCTCAATGTCGAACGGGCCGTTGCGGCCGAAGCGCTCAACCAGCTGGGGCGGCGTTACCAGTATTCCGAGTTTGGCGGCGCTCCGTTACTGGGAATCGACGGGATCAGCATTATCTGCCACGGATCCAGTGATTCGCGGTCGATTTGTAACGCGTTGAAATTCGCAACCTCGCTCAAGAACCACGGCATCAATTCGCAAATCGTCGAACAGCTCGCCGCACAAGACGGCGCGTAGCCGCAGCACTTGCCGCAATCAGCCTGCTGCGAACGAGGTGGTTTCATGGGGGAGGCGGTTGAGGTTTCATGGTGACCCGATCTGTGATTGACAATCAGTTGGCGCGGCTCGGGGGCAAACAAATTCGCGGGGCACCAAAGGTGATGCCGGTCGTCGGTTCCTGATTGAGTCGCTCCTGGCGGCCTGGCCCAGGATTCAACGTCGTGCCGTTTTGACGATTCGGAAACACGTGGTTTCCACAACGCTGATTTTTCGATTCGCTTTTTTTGACGAGCCAGTCTTGTGAGCAAAATTGCCTTCCTGTTTCCCGGCCAGGGTGCGCAGCATGTTGGAATGGGGCGTTCGATTGTCGAGCGGTTTCCAGAAGCGGCCTCGTTGTTCGAACGTGCCAACGACATTCTGGGGTACGATCTCAAGAAGTACTGTCTGGAAGGACCCGCCGAAAAACTCGATTCGACGGTGATCAGTCAGCCGGCGATCTTCGTCACGAGTCTGGCGCGGCGGAAATGTTGCGGTCAGAATCACCCGATGTGGTTTTGAGCTGCGAAATGACGGCGGGGCTGAGTCTGGGCGAGTACACCGCACTGGTGTTCGCGGGCAGCCTGACGTTCGAAGACGGACTGCGCGTCGTGCAGCGGCGCGGCGAAGCCATGCAGGAAGCCGCCGACGCCACACCCTCGGGAATGATCAGCACACTGTTGCTCGATCGCGAAGTGGTCGAGACCATTCAGGAGCAGGCCTCGGAAGCGGGGCTGCTGCGGATCGCCAATTATCTCTGTCCCGGGAATATTGTGCTTTCCGGCGAAAACGCGGCCTGCGAACGGGCACTCGAGCTGATCGACGAGGCAGGCGGAAAATCGAAGCCACTGGCGGTCGCCGGGGCATTTCACACGACGATTATGGAACCGGCCGATGTCCGGCTTGCGGAAGCACTGGCGGGTGTGTCGATCAAGGCGCCCGAAATACCGGTCATTTCCAACGTCGACGCCGCTCCGCACGACGATCCCGATGAAATCAGCGATCTGCTCGTTCGGCAGGTGATCAGCCCGGTGCTCTGGGAAGATTCGATTCGCAATATGCTCGACGCCGGCGTCGACGAATTCTATGAAATCGGTCCTGGCAAGGTCCTTCGTGGTCTTCTGAAACGCATCAGTCGAAAAACCCCTTGCACGACGGTGAACGACTCGTAAATCGCCGCTGTTTTGGTTCGCCGGAATCGGCGTCCAGTTGATGCCGACGAATCGGCTGTGGTAAAAAGAACAATCGAAGAATCGGCGACAGACCGTGTTGGGTATCAATCGCGCGAAACGACTGTGCGGAGCCCGAACGGCAGATCGGAATGGGACGAGAGTCATTTTTTCCATCTCAATACCCTATTGGCGTTTACACGGATTCCAAAACGCGTTATATCTTCGCACAGTCCGCCGAAAGACCGATCAATAACGTCCAACGAGCCGCCGGTCCCACGACATCGGCTCAGTACGAATGCCGGAGGAAATCGCGTGTCCGTTGAAGAGAAAGTGATTGGAATTGTCAGCGAACAACTCGGCGTTCCGCAAAGAGGAAGTGACGCAAGAAAGCTCGTTCGTGGATGATCTCAAGGCCGACTCGCTCGACGTGGTGGAACTGGTGATGGCGTTCGAAGATGAGTTCGGCATCTCGATTCCCGACGACGACTACGAAAAAATCCAAACGGTCGGCGACGCCGATCGACTACATCGACGCGAAGTCATAGTCAACCTCCGCATGACCACGCTAGTGGTGCGCGGTCGTCGTCACCGGTGCCGCTCTGTCGTTACCGCGCTGGATCGGGTTTGCCGGATCGATGGCCAGACGTGTCGTCGTTACAGGACTGGGAGTCGTCACAGCACTCGGATGCGAAATCCCCGAGTTCTGGGATCGCCTCTGCGCGGGTAAGAGCGGCGTCGGCCCCTTGCGGCGGTTCGATGTCCGCAACTTCAAGGTCCGCTTTGCGGGCGAGATCAACGGGTTCGATGCGACCGAGCACATCGACACCTCGCCCAAAGAACTCAAGCGGATGGACCGCTTCGTGCAGTTCGGCCTGGTCGCTGCCTCCAAAGCGATCACGCAGTCGGGCATCAATCTCGCGAGACGGCGACCCCTATCGTCACGGCGTGCTGATCGGCAGCGGCATCGGCGGCCTCAACGAGATCGAAAACCAGCACGACGTGCTCTACAACCGTGGGCCGGATCGCGTCTCGCCGTTCATGATTCCCAAGCTGATGGTCAACGCCGCCAGCGGGAATATCTCGGTCAACTGGGGCTTGAAAGGCCCCAACAGTGCCGTCGCCACGGCTTGTGCCTCGGCGACCAACGCCATCGGCGATGCGTTTCGTATCATTCAGCACGACATGGCCGACGTGATGATCACCGGCGGCAGCGAGGCAGCCGCCACCCCGATGGGACTGTCCGGCTTCGCCCGCATGAAGGCCCTGTCGACCCGCAACGATAATCCTCAGGCTGCCAGCCGACCGTTCGATCGCGATCGCGACGGCTTCGTGCTTTCGGAAGGGGCCGGCATCGTCGTGCTGGAAGATATTGGAGCACGCCAAACGCCGCGGTGCCGAGATTCTGGCCGAGTTGTTCGGCTACGGCATGTCGGCCGACGGCTCGCACATGACGGCCCCCGATCCCGAAGGTCGCGGAGCGGCCCGGGCCATGAGTGCCGCACTGCGTGACGCGGCCCTCAACCCGACCGACATCGACTACATCAACGCCCACGGCACGAGCACCCCCCTGGGTGACGCCGCCGAGACGGCCGCCGTCAAAAGCGTCTTCGGCGAGCACGCCAGGAATGTGAGCATTTCCAGCACCAAGAGCCAGCTGGGCCACCTGCTGGGGGCCTCGGGCGGTGTGGAGTTCGTGATTTGCGACGCTGGCCTTGAAAGATCAGGTCGTCCCGCCGACGATCAACCTCGACAACCCCGACCCTGAGTGCGACCTCGATTACGTTCCGCACGAAGCCCGCGGCAGCCGAATCGAACGCATCATGACCAACAGCTTCGGTTTCGGCGGCCACAACGCCTGCCTGGTGCTGGGCAAAGCCGCGTAGTTTCGCCTTCGAGTTTCGCGATCGCCAGACTCCATACGCGCTCGGAGTCGTGGTTTGTCCGCACGTTCGGCCGCTGCAATCACACCGGCCGCAGGCAACTCGCTTCACACGCATGCGGTTTGTTCCGCGCCGATTCGCTGCTTGAGAGGTGAACGGCGATATGCCATCATATTGCGCTGGGTCTTCGGAAGTCGACCACCTGGAGTATGCGAATGGCGGCCCCTGGCGAGCGCGAGACATCAAAGCCGACCGCGAACGAGCGCATCGAAGAACTGCTCGATCGCTGGGAAGATTCGCGCGAAACGGGCGAGCCGGTTTCGGTCGAAACGCTGTGTTCGGGTTGTCCCGAGCTGAAGACCGAAGTACAGCCGCCGCGTTGATGAACTCCGCAAGATCGACGGTTTCCTCGAAGAAACCGCAGTCCCCGATGAAACGGGAAAACAAAGCGGAACTCCCGCCGAACAAACGGTTCCCCTTCCCGAGTCGTTCGGTCCGTTTCAGATCATCAATGAAATCGCCGCCGGCGGAATGGGGGCCGTTTATCTTGCCCGGCAGCAGACGCCGAATCGCCTGGTGGCGCTGAAGGTCATTCGTTCGGGGCGTTTTTCGTCGCCGCGCGAAATCGAACGATTTCACGCCGAAGCCGAAGCGGCCGCCAACCTGTCGCATGGCAATATTGTTCCGGTGTTCGAAGTCGGCGAACACGAGGGACAGCATTACTTCACGATGGAGTACGTCGACGGTCAGAGCCTGTCGAAGGTGGTGACCGACGATGGACGGCTCGCACCGAAAGACGCTGCCGAGTTGATGCGCACGGTCGCCGACGCGGTTCATTACGCGCACCAGCAAGGGGTTGTTCATCGCGATATCAAGCCGGCGAACATTCTGCTCGACGGCACCGGTCGGCCGCGAATCACCGATTTCGGCATCGCCAAGCGGCTCGAAGGGGATACCGCGCTGACGGCGACTGGGCAGATTCTTGGAACTCCCGACTACATGTCGCCCGAGCAGGCCCGTGGCCGGCAGCAGGAGATCGGCCCTGCCTCCGACATATTTTCGCTCGGCGCGACGCTATACGCGCTGTTGACCGGAGCTTCGCCGTTTCACTGCGACGATGCGTACGCCACGGTCCGCCGAGTGATTGAATCCGAACCCGTATCACCCAGAAAGATCAACCGCCGAATTGATAAAGATCTGGAAACGATCATTCTGAAGTGTTTGCGAAAGAATCCCGCCGAGAGATACGCCTCGGCTGAGGAGTTATCCCGGGATCTCGCGCGGTATCTCGCGGGGGAGTCGATCGCCGCCCGGCGCACACCGCTGGCGGTGCGCGGCGTCCGCTGGACGAAACGGCATCCGGCGATTGTCATCACGCTGCTGGTGATGCTGGGGGCGTCGGTCTGGGGGGCGTTTCAATTCGCTCATTATGTGAACTACCAGCGCGAGTCGGTTTCGTATTTCGCCAACACCGTGAAACGCTGGAATGTGCTGCACGGCATTGGCGAAGTGACCGAAGAGCAGGCAAGACGACGGAATCTTACAGTTCGCATTACCCGCCGTGGTCGGCTCGGGCCGGTTCTGAAAGTTGAGTACGTTACCGGTGTGCTCGATCTGCATCCTTTCACGCAGATTCGCGAACGTGTCAGCCCCGCGCTGGTCAGCGGGCAGACCCGCTACGAGGCGGTTCGCGAATACGAGTATCACGCCGACGGCAAAGTTCATAAAGAACACGCCTACGACCATACCGGCAAACGGCTGTGGTCGTTCATTTTCACGGCGGAAGACCGGGGCCACTTTCTCGACGAGCATGGTTTGCCCCGTTCCACGAGCGGGTCGGATGTAGTCGGCGTCAAGTTCGAGTTCGACGAAAATGGCTCGACGGTCGGCGAGACCTTCACCGATTTTCGTGGTAACCCCCGCCCTGATATCGACGGCAGCTTCGGCTGGGTTGGAAAAGTTGACGAGCGTGGCTTGAGAGTCGAACAGGTCAACATCGGCCCGAAAGGTGAGCCTACGCTGCACAAAGAGGGATTTCTGACGACACGATTCGAGTACGACGAATCCGGCAATCTGATTCGCAAAGCGTTCTTCGGGCGCGATGGCAAACCGGCGCGGCACAAGTCGGGGCTGTCGGTGCGCGTCTTTGAGTACGACGAATACGGTAACCGTATTTCCGTAAAACATTTCGGCCCCGAAGGAAAACCCGTTACGACACGCGGCGGCTACTTCGAGCAGCGCGACGTTTACAACGAAGAAGGCTTCCGCCTGCACTGGACGGCGTACGATACCACGGGCGAACGCATGGTTCGCCGCGACGGCATCTGCCGGGTAACGGCCGAATACAACCAGCGCGGTTTGCAGACACAGTTGCGTTTCTTCGACGACAAACTGCAACCGACCCCCGATCAGGAAGGAGCGTACGGTCACGATTACGTCTACGACGACGCGGGGCGCGTTCTGAAATGGACCTACGTCGGACCGGACGGCAGCCCCACGATAATCAAGTACGGGTACGCGGGTTACGACGCGAAATACGATGAAAACGGCAACCAGACTGAGTACGCGTATTTCGATGCCGGCGGTCGCCCCACCCCTTCGGTGAAAGGCTACGTCTACCTGGTGTACGAGTACAACGAGATCGGCAAAGTGGTCGACGAACGGTATCTCGACGAGAATCGAAATCTCGTACTGGCCGATTTCGGTGTTGCCCGCGTTGCTCGCGAATACGACGAACGGGGCAACGAAATCAAAACCACGTTTTTCGATGCCGAAAACAAGCGGACCAACCACCGCGTCGGCAACAGTCAGTCGGTCAAAGAATACGACGAGAGTGGCCGGCCGACAAAGTTCAGCTACTTCGATCCTCAGGGGCGGCCGACAAATTCTCGTTTGGGGTTTCACTCGTGGACGATTCAATACGACGAACCTGGTAACCAGATCAACAACCGGCACTACGGAATCGACGGCAGGCTGACGGTCGACCGCTTCGGCACCGCAGGATGGGATGCGCGATACGACGAGCGCGGCCGCTTACTTGAGCAGACTCATATCGGAACAGACGGCAAGCCGACCCGGCATGCTGAAGGCTACTCGCGGTGGTCAAAACGTACGATGAACAGGGAAATCAAACCAGCCGCGCGTTTTTGACGAGCACGGAAACCTCGTTATTAATCGCGGCTCAAGGGGCGGCCGGCTGGCGGGCGACATTCGATCCACGAGGTGTGCGGTTATCGTTCGAGTATTTTGGAACCGATGAAAAGCCGATTCGATCGATCAAAGGTTACGCTCGAATCGAATGGGTCTGTAACGCTCGTGGCGACGTGGTCGAAGAGGCGTACTTCGACGCCAAAGGGAATCGGTCGCGCGACTCGAATGCGATCTCCCGACTGGTCAAAGAAGTCGATAACCGCGGAAATGTGATTTCAGCGAGGTACTTCGATCCTGAAGATCGGCCGATGTTGGCATTGAGTCGTGTTCATCGCTGGAAGGCAAAATACAATTCTCAGAGCCAATGGACCGAGCTCGTTTACTACGGTTTGAATGACGAGCTTAAGGAACGCGCCGATGGGTATGCGATCGTCCATGTCGACTACGACCGGTTCGGTCGATCTGTGAAAGAGGAATATCGAGGAGCCGATGGAGAACTCACAGCCCGTCTCGGCAACATCGCCATCGTCAGGCGGGCATACAACAAGTTCGACGAGATGACTCGCGAGTCGTTTTTCGACCGTTACGGGAAACCGACGAAGTCGCCTGGCGGATACCACGTGACGTGAAGAAACAGCAGGACACGTAGCACGGATATACCAAACACGCACACCGCACACCATGTGCAAGCCAGGAGAAGGATAGAAGCGGCCAAGCGCATCCGGGTGGCAAACACATAGCAGATCAAGCTGCTGGCGATACAATTCCAAATCCAGTCGGGGTTTTGTCGACACGTCCACAGTCATGTTCGTCCCGGTTTCGCGACTACTGCGGCTGTGCGTACCTGTCGCAGATTGTTCCAACACACAAGTGAATGCACCAGAGTTCAAACTCGCGCCTCGTCTCGCGCCAGCCGAATCCCCTCTGAAGCTGCGCAATGTTGCGCGAGCGAGCCGGAAAAGGTACAGGAAGTTCAAACACGCTCGGCTTCCTGGTGTGTACTTCAGGTGCATACGCAACCGTGCGCTCGGAAGAAGCAGACAGGCTTTGCTTCACGTTTCAGGTCCAGGACAAGTGGCTTTCGTGCGCTTGGTGGTCGCACCCTACGACTCGGGTACGTGAGACAGAGCTGGTTGCAGATCCGGAGAGTGTGAGGCTTGGGAACGTGCGTGCACACACCTACCAAGCTACACGGGATTGCGTTGGCCAACGCAAGGCTCTGTGACAGCATCCATGCATAGTGGCAGGCGATACACAGGCTAGTAGTGCCTGTGGCACATAACATGGGATGGGTGTGTAGTCGGTCGGGGGTGGTTTCCATTTTATCGTGCTTGCTGCTGACGGAGTGATGAAAAAGATCTTTTATCTGACATTGTTGCGACACAGGACACGCGTCGCAACCGATTGCCAGGGATGGCGGAGATGGCGAGCCCCTGCTGCCTCAGGACGCCCATACCGTCCAGGCTGGCGGAGACGCTGTCAACTGGCGCATAGTCTTGCTATCCGTCGCCAATGTGGCCAAGGACTCGTTCAGTGTATCCGCTCTAACGATTCCCTTTGCGTATGCGCTGATCGGCATCCCTGCTGGCATTGGCATGACCCTGTTCATCGGCTGCTTGTCATGCGTCTCTGCCCTACGGCTGTACACTGCAGGCGAGGCCTTTTCTTCAAGTCTGATGAAGGCTGCGTGGTGTCGTTTGAGCAGCTGGCGTTGCGTTCCTCGGGTCGCCGGCTTGACCTTGCGTACCCGGGTTTGCGTGGTATTCACGATCATCATTGCCACTGTGGGCTGGTTCATTGCTATTGGCTCGATTCTTGCGGAGATCCTTGGTCTAACATACGCCCTCGTGGCTGTGGATCTCCTTCCTGTTCTCGGTCCCACTGGTGATGCTGCCACGCATCGAGTCAATCGGGTTTGCCAGTGCGACGGCGGTTTTTTTCGACATTTCGGCCCTGTTATTGATCGGCATCACTGCCTTGGTCAAGTACACGTCCGGCGGGGAGCAGTATGAGCACGCACAACTCTTGGATGCCGGCATCGATCATGGTGCTGCATTGCATGCGGATGCAGCCGGTGTGCCTCTGATCATCCGTCTGTTTTGGACCTTTGGCATCATCAAGTTTTTCTTTGCTGGCCATGAGTCTTTCCTGATGATTGGCGCTGAGTTACCGAACCCGCGCAAAGAGTACGCAGGCATTGCACCGCTGCTGAGCCATACGCCGACCTTCGCTTCGCTTGCCTGTCAGTGTCGTCTACGGTTGACGCGCGATTCCTCACACGATTGGCACTATCGCCTTGGGCGGATTTTGCCTGGATGCAGCCTACAGCTCATCAGGATACACCTCTCTGTACCAGGATCACAGCCCTGTTGGTCCCATTCTCCTCCTCTTCGTTGGAAGGCCACACGCCTGTGCTGAAAAAATCACGTATGTATCCTGTCAATTTCTTCCATTCCTCCTTGAGGACAAGTTCCCAACATCTTGTACCTACTCCCGGGGCCGATTACCATCCTGAGGCCTTGGAGAGCAGCTACGCCCATCATTGGCAAGTGCACGAACACTTGCGCAAGTGTGGCGCAAGTCCCAAGGTAGCGGACGCTGCTGCCAGCGCTCTTCCAGGCACGCGATCCTCACCCGATGCAGAGCGTGGTCCTGTTCCGATGTCTAGCACTCCGCATGATGATGCGTTGTCCTCTTCCCAGGACATTCTGCTCTCGCAGACGCAGACGCAGACACAGACACAGACACAGACGCAGACACAGACACAGCCACAGACGCGAACGCAAACGGACTTCCTCTGCTTGGAGCCGCGAGAGAAAGACATGCTTTATTGCATTGCCGCCGGACTGCTAGAAGCAGTACACGGCCCCGTACATGGTGTACAATGGTGCCCAGTTGTACGGGTGACTCTGCTTAGAGCCACTGCTGGACCCAGCAGATGGAGCCAACCACTCCGCAGCTCCCATATCGCCAAGCTTGTGCAGCGAGTACGACGATGAGCTTGATGATGACGGTTGGCGTCTGAGCCGTGTTCTTGCCCCGCTTCGTTGTATTTGTTGGCCGCTCAAGCTGACAGCCTGCTGCCACATCATCAGACACCAAATCACAGACTTCTTTCAAACGGCGAATGTATTCTCGTCCGTTCCTTCCAAGACTGTCACAGACAGTTGTACAAACAAAGGCTTGCCTCAAGCTCTAGTTTCAGCTTCATGAAGCAGCTACAACACGAACTACAGCGCGCCAAAAATGAAACTTTTTGCTCGATATCGTATGCCAAGACCCGCCCAGCTTGTAGAGCACGGCAAACAATGCTTCGTCCTCTGTGCCCAAGGTCATCGGTTCCCTCTGGCGCGCAGGAGCCTCGTCATTGATTTGCGCACTCGAACAGTCTTTCTCCGCCCCCAGTACCATCAATGCTCCTGTTGTGGCCGTATGAACCCCCAGGTTGTTACAAATGTACACATTCTCTACACTACACTGCCTCACAGGTGCTGTCCGGTACCAGCCAGCAAGCAGCGCCAGAACAGCGCGTGAAGCGCGTGATACCAGATTCGCCCACAAAGTATGCCAAGTGCACAAACAAACACCTGCCACGGGAAATCTTCCAGCACTGCCAGCTGTTGTGACCTTTGTGTTAGATTCTAGCATATTCCCGTTTTAGACAAGTCGTTTTAGTCGCGAGTGTGCCACCGAACGAAGGGTCAGTACAGTGTTCCCTCTGATGGCTGACAACACGCCATTCCAGTAGGACCTGGACCTGTGCTCCCATCCGATGTGGAGATGACGCCGCTGAGACGACGTTTGCCGCAGGATGGTTGTGTTTGTGTCGGCGTGCTTCAAGCACCCAGTGTGTGTGTTGTAGTTTCGTTGTTGTTGTTGCGTGCCTCTCTTTTCCCTTTACCTTGGGTTTGATTGGTCGTTCTCGTGTTCTTGTGTTGTTGTTTTGAATGGCGCCATCCAGTTGAAGGAGGTGGCGCCGTATCCTCATTAGGATACCTCCCCGGTCGGGGGTATCCCACCGCTGCGGTAGCAAACACGTCCAAGGATACGTTCAGCGTGTCGGCGCTGACCATGCCCTTTGCGTACGCCCTGATTGGCGTGCCGGCAGCAACCGCGGTGACTGTTGTCCTGTCTGGGCTTGCTTGCTACACGGCGCTGTGCTTGTACGACTCTGGTGAGTATTTTCGCCTGCTTGGCGAAAGTCGTTCGCTTCCTGACGCTTGCGGAGCGTGCGTTTGGGCGGCCCTGCATGATAGGCATGCGCGTGCTTGTCGTCGCCACTTTATTCCGGTGGCCACCCTT
>CALNYY010000095.1:0-5000 GCA_942490835.1 uncultured Saprospiraceae bacterium | reverse complement strand
ACGCACATGTACACACACACCTGCACACAACCATAAACACAACCATAAACACAACCATACACACACACACACACACACACACACACGCAAACACACAAGTGAGCTTACATTAGATCGTCGCAAAGCAAGTCACACAGCTCCTGAGACTGGACAACACTGGTTCCCATGGACTCTAGCGCCACAAGCAAGCACCGAACGCCAAGCAGCGGTTGCATGTCGCCAAGGCCGTCGTCATTGCCCTTTGCAACCAGGGAGCACAGCAAATGCACAAGCTCTTTCAGACACGGCAATCCATGCGGTGCGGTGGAATCCTCGTGCTTCGGAATCACAGTATACTCATCCTCATCCAGACTTGGACGAGCCGCGTGCATGGAAGCGGAACTGCCATCGACACGCGCAGCAGCCTCGTCCACACCGTTGCCGGTCCATGTGCCTGCCGTGACGGGGATGTGGAAGACACGCCACGTGTGCCGTTACTAAGCATCAGCCGCGGCATCGACGTACTGTTGATCCAGGGAGCGAAGCGGAGTAAACGAACCGGCCGGAAGCTGGGACGGCTCGATGCCACGATGCACAAAGCGCCCAAAGACGGTGCGGACCACTTCGCTGATCGTGTGCTCCAGCAGCACGCCGGAGAAGCTCGGAAAGCCAAACGCTGCGGCAAATGCGATAGGCAGTTTGCACAAGCTTCAACACTGCCTTGTCAGTCAGTAGTGGGCCTGTTTCGCACTGAATACATGCCAAAAGGACAAGACATTAGCGGAAGAACACCACGTCGTCGCTGGCCACGTCTGTAGCTACAAACACGCAATTCGATACCGCGTCGGCAATGTCTGCCATGGCCACACGAGACTCCTCCTCCGAGGCCAGTGACACCAGATCGTACCTGTTGCAACAGGGCACAATATGTACATGAAAGAATTTGTGAGCCACACCGGTTGCTGCAGCGGCAACGCCAACTTTCACCCCCATCAGCGCCCGGCAACACGACACACTCACACCTCCCTTCCGTCTCTCAAATACCTACCCCTCCCTCTCTCCCTAACCTCCTTCCCTTTCCAAACAACCACACGAACAATCACACAAATGCGTACTCGAGGAACTTGTACACGCTACTCAGCGCCCGGTCTGTGATGACACCGCTGACCTCAGGCGAGCGAATCACTGCCGAAACGGGCTCATATACACACCCGGCGCAAGTTGTTGAATTGTGTTGTGAGCTTTCGGCGTATGTCATCAAAGCCTCGGATGAGCGGTGACTCCTCGCTGTGCAGGTCACCGCGGTAAGCACGTGCTGCAGAGAACGCGAGTCAGACAGCGAGGTTGTGGAGCAGAATCAGTAGTGATAAATGCAGAGGGGTGACAGCTATGGAACGACGATGAAATCAAAACAGGAAACACTCCCAGGACACCGAGCAAGGCGGTGAAACAATCCAAGGGCAGGCACTCGACACCGCCTGGACCGGCGACAGCATCGCCCAAGGCACGGATATCTACCTTGTCCAAGCGACACTACGCAAAACCCATGATCTGTCGCATCCAAAACACACAAACAGACAGAGCTGACAAGCAACAACCATCCGATACGCGCGTCGCATGCTGTCCGTATAGGTGGTGCCGCCGCATCCGGAATCACGTACCGGACGAGCTCCAGCGCGCGTTTGTACGCATCACAGCCACCACAGCATGGCTCTCCGCCCGCACCACAGATCGGTGCGACTCCTGCAACATTGGATACCCAGCAGGTAGTGCGACACGGTCTCGGCAGCCCTGCCTGCTCACAGCTCGTCAGCACCAGAACCGCGAGGCTCGGCGATGCCGCAAGTCCGGTGCGGCGTGTGTCAATACACACCCACTCGCACCGGGCTGTGTTGGAGTGCGCGCCCTCCCAACAGCTCCTGCTGCAGACACTGCGCGCATGTTTGCCACGTCGCAGCGGCTACGGCCGCGGTAACGTTGCAGGAGTAGTGCGGCCCTGTTGCACCTGGGGGCCGTGGCATGCCTTGTGACGTCATTCCGGTGTCGCTGCATATCGCAGTCAGTCGGGTGCAGTCGCGGCGCGAGGAGCAGCCGGAAGCGAGCGGCGGTCCCATTGCGACCCTGTGGGTGTATGTGAGGGTGTTGAGCGACTCGAATGTGTCCCCCAAGTCAGCCTGGACCAGCGTTACGTACGTGCGGCTGCCTACGCGGTTGGTCCCGCTGCCGCAGTGCACACGACTTGTGACACCCTGGCCGCCTTTCCGCTGCCGACACCACCGCACGTGCCTTATTCAACCCTGCGTCTACTCGCCTCGTCGGAGCCTGCCTGGAAGCTATCCAATCACTGCTGCTGTACCGTGGTTGTCTGTGATGCAGCAGCGAAGGCAGGCTGGCGGAGGTTGCGTTGTCTGCCCCGAGTTGGTCATCGTGTTCGATGCGGAGGCCACATTGCCCCTGGTTTCCGCATGTGTTCCCAGCGCAGTCAGCCAGTCACCAATGCCTGTGTAGATAAACACGCTGTTGCTCACACTGGACCGTCGGGGGCAACAGCATGGGTGCCGCGGCTGCTCAACGTAGTTCGAGGCTTGTCGATCGCTTGTTCCTTGCCAGGTTGGTAATCACGTACTGGGAGCCCTTCTTGTCTACCTTGACTACCTTGTTGTCTACCTTGTACGATGAGTCCATAAGGTTTGCCAATGCCTTTGGTATGTCGGCCTTGGTGACAACCCGATTGCCGCGGCCGAGAACTGCTGCTGACGTGACAACGTAGCGGAAATCCGGAAATTGGGATGCCGGTGGAATTTTGGCCGGTAGGCTTTCCTGCCCGAGTGGTCTAAGGGTCAGACTCAAGGTTCGAGGCAAGCCCTCGGCAATGTGATTTCTGATAGTCTCAGGACTGCGCAGGTTCGAATCCTGCGGTGTGCAATTTTTTGGCAAGATTTTCCATACCAGTGCTGCACTGCTGTGTCTCGTATGTGAGCGAGCAAGTCGTCGATCGTTGGCAAAGCCTCCGGATACCCTGTGTATACTTTCCCCGTGGGCCCGACGTCTTACTATGGCCTGTCTGACCACATGCGCTGCAATTGCGCTTTCGCGCAGTGCCGCCCTCGCCCGACCCCAGTGCGGATGCCTTGGTCGCTGTTACACGCAAGGAGTTGATGTCCGAGCAGGGATTCACCACCTTCTGCTCGGCCTCGCGGATCCACACCGCCGGCAACACCAGGTGATTGGTGGCTGTACTGACCGCCATCCGTTGCCGCAGAGTTGCAAGCGGCTGCTGCTGCTGCTGCTGTTGCGTGATCGAAGCGAAGAGCATATTGTCGATGTTGAAGTGCTCCAGCAGCTCCTGCCAGTACGAGCGCACACCTGCGCTCGACGTCGTTCAGCCTATCGGCGGCATTGCTGTCGCGCACAGCACAACTGCCTCCTCTGGGTCCAAAACATATAATGCCCAGTGGTGACCGGTAGCCGCCACGTCGCGGGGATACTCCACATTCAGGACGCATGCGACTAGCCGTCTGCATCCTGCACATGTCGCCGCAGGTATGCCCGCGCGGGCTTGAGCAGCGCAGCCCTACTAGCCTCCGGACCGACAAGGACGCAACGACTTCTGTGGTGCCGCTCCACCACAGAGCACCAGGCCGTCAAGACTTCGTCCTTCAGCCAGCTGGTGTCCGTGCTGGCGTTCGGCCGAAACAAGCCATGGTGGCAGCGGACACTACAACAATTGTTCCCTTTCAATCACCAACGGGCCAGTGCCCAAAGTCGCCGCGACCGGTACCTGACTTTCAGCCTATCGGCGGCATTGCTGTCGCACACGAATACAACTCCCTCCTCTGGGTCCAAAACATATAATGCCCAGTGGTGACCGGTAGCCGCCACGTCGCGGGGATGTACGTTCAGGACGCATGCGGCTAGCCGTCCATCCTGCACATGCTCGCCGCCAGGTATGCCCGCGCGGGCTTGAGCAGCGCAGCCCTACTAGCCTCCGGCCCGACAAGGACGCAACGACTTCCGTGGTGCCGCTCCACCACAGAGCACCAGGCCGTCGGGACTTCGTCCTTCAGCCGGCTGGTGTCCGTGCTGGCGTTCGAGCCGAGAAGCAAGAAGCCATGGTGGCAGCGGACACTACAACAATTGTTCCCCTTCCAATCACCAACGGGCCAGCGCACAAAGTCGCCGCGACCGGTACCTGACTTTGTGATCTCGGCACGCACAAGTTGGCCGCTTCACTTAGCGTGCCTTCATCGACCACGGCCAGCTCCGGATCCAGGGTCACCTCATTTACGGCCTGGTGTTACATCGGGGAACTCTGCCGCTATCTGATGAACCAGCCGCCGCAATCCGGCGATAGTAACAACCCGCTAAATAAGATTATCGGCAACGGTTTGCGGCCCGATATCTGGAAAGATTTCAAGAAACGTTTCGGAATTTCCAAAGTATTCGAAATTTACGGTGCGGCAGAATCCAATCTGTACTTTGTCAATATGCTGAATCTCGATTGTACGGTGGGAACATGCAGACTCCCTTATGCCATCGTCAAGTATGATGTTGACGGGGATGAGCCCATACGGAACGAGAAGGGATTTATGCAAAGGTAGCGGTTGGGAAACCGGTTTACTCCTCGGTGAAATTTCAGCATCGAATCCCTTTTTCGGCTACACCAGCAAAGAGGCGACGGAATCGAAAATTCTTCGGGATGTGTTTGACAAAGGTGATGCCTGGTTTAACACCGGGGATCTTCTCAGGAATATCGGTTATGGACACGCCCAATTCGCGGATCGAACCGGTGACACGTTCCGTTGGAAAGGCGAAAACGTATCCAGTACTGAAGTGGAAGAAGTGGCGAATATGCTTCCGCAAATTTCATTATCTGCCGTCTACGGCGTGCGAATGCCGGGAGGCGATGGACGTGCCGGAATGATTTCAATCATTCAGAAACCTGATGTCGATGCGTTTGATTTCAAAAACCTGGCAGATTTTTTCCAAAAGCGCCCTGCCCTCTTATGCCGTTCCGAAGT
>CALNYY010000094.1:0-64277 GCA_942490835.1 uncultured Saprospiraceae bacterium | reverse complement strand
GCTATTTTTTGAAAAAAAATCAAAAGACTGGGCATGTACGAGGCACAACCAAATAAATACCCGATTTGTCAGAAAAGGTTTAACTTTCTCCAAAAAAATAATTGACCCCACATCCGAGCATCAAAGGTCGGAATGCACTGTTTCCTGCAGAGTTGAGCCACACCCTTGACAAAATGGAGATTTCCATTCTTAGCCTGCCTGAATTTGGATATTGAAACCCTGCTCCACCGTAAATGCCAGTCGATTTATTAGTCAATTCACTGGACCACTCCCACCATAATGCATATGTAAATCCCACACGAGGTACGATGTATCCGTTAGCCGCAGAAAAAGCAAGCCCACCACCTGCGGCAATTCCGTCTGCTTCTTTTCCGCTTGCTTCGCGGAACATGCTTAACCGACCTTCTGGCCGGATACCTTTTTTGGTGTTGTATCCAATAGCTAGGTCGAATCCGATCATATTGGTTGTGTAGCCATCTTCATAAAACAGGAGGTTTGCATGTGTGCCTATCACAAATCCCTTTTCAAGGACTTTAGATAAGACTGACTGTCTATTTTTATTTTCCTTGTTTTTGGCCAAGCCGACGGTAAGGTTTAAGTTGTGGAAGTCTTCCAGCTGGTGCCTATAAGAACTCTTTTGGCTCCAAACTGATCCGTAATTGTAGCCGATAGAAAAACGATACTTGCTCCTGATAGGTAAGTCAACGTCAATCCCAAACACACCTCCAATGGGCTTATCTATAAATTTACTACTTACTTCAACCGCTTCACTGCTTACAGTTGGTTCGGTGATTGGTGGCTCAAGAAGAGTTTTAATCAACTTCCTATCTTCATTGAATGTATAGTTGTAGAAATGAGTATCGGATGTTTGGAGTTTACGCTTTCCCCAAAACATCTTATCTGCATACACTCCTCCATAGGGCCTCACTGCTACCTGACCCACCTGAAAACGACAACCTACAGTCATGGAAAAATGGAGGAAAAGAGATTGTAAATTCTCCTGCTTTTCTCTCTTTTTTAAAATAATACTGGGAGCTTCAGCTTCTCTCGTATATTCTACCATATTGAGTTCATTGCCAAAATATCGCAGTCCCATTCTGCCCTCTGCAAAAAATGGCAGTTTCTTACCCTCGAAGCGTTTCCAATAATTCAATTGCAATCCTTTCCCATTGCTGGCATCTATGACACAGTCGGCGGCCAGTGGGTGGGAAGGGTTACTAAAGCACCAATCCCGAACCTTGTTGTCAATATTTAATAATGAAGGACTGAATGCAAAACCCCGAGTAATAGTTTGAGCATTATTGAAAGGAAGATAGCAGCAACTGAATACGAAGATTGTTAGCAAGTTTTTCATATCCTGAGTCTTGGTAAATAGAAAAAACCGGTTCTGAATGATTTCATATGGTGATAGGTGTCGGACACTTCATTGGCTTTAAAAAAGTGCTGCTTATTTTCTGCGTTTTCTTTAATCTGAAAAAGTGTCCGACACCTATTTCACTTGAAAACCAAATGAATTCACTTTGAACCAAAAAACCAAAGAGGTCTTACAGGAGTTTATGTCGCAAATACAAAAAAGGTAAATTAGTGAATTTTTCCCTCCCAACCACTTCCTCGCATTCAAAAACACCTCCTACCAAGGCGAAATATCATCGCCTTTCTGTCCGAAGGAGAATTGCTTAATTCTCATTGACAGATTAAATACAGTGTCATTGATGAGATACAGCTATCAGAAGAAACTCTACAAATAGGTATTCACCGTAAGCAATAAAGTGAAAAGCATATTTTTTTGCCAAAATTGCGATATTTGTAAAAATCAAATCATGATAGCTCCAAACACATACGATATGATTGCGGACTTCATTGCCAGTATGAATCCAAAAAAAACGATGGAACTGAAGGCTCCCGTTGAAATGCAAAAGCGCTTTGAAGCATTGGTTGAAAAAGAGAAAATAGCGTCGCTCTCCAATGAAGAGAAAGACGAACTCGACCACTATATAGTTTTAGAACGGCTAATTCGGTTGGCGAAAGCCAATGCAGCACTCCGACTATCCCAGGCATGAGAAAGAAAATCCCAGAAGCCCTAAAACTAATGGTAGCTGAACGTGCCTTGTTCAGATGTGAATACTGCCATTTACCAGAAACCCAGTCTTTCTTTTCTTTCCAGACCGAACACATTAGAAGTATTAAGCATAAAGGCAATGATGAAATTACGAATCTTGCCTATGCCTGTCCCACTTGTAATAGGAATAAAGGAAGTGATTTAGCTACATGGGTAGGTGAACCTCCTAAATTGATCCGCTTTTTCAATCCAAGAACAGACAGTTGGAAAAAACACTTTTCTATTGAACCAACCGGCATCATTGTACCAAAGACTAAAATTGCTGAAGGAACGATTGACATTTTACAGATCAATCATCCGGATGCGATTATTGAAAGATATAAACTTTTATTGGCGGAGGTTTTTCCGTTGGGTTGATTTCTCACCTAACTTCTTGCTTCACAGGAGTCCTCTAAAATAGTCCTGCAAACCTTTGTGAAAACCCCTCGATTCATATCAGCCGAAAGGCAGGCATCCAAGAGAACATGAGAACGGGGCATTTAACTTCTATCCATTCACTTACTCCCATTCAAACCACCGCCTCGCATTCATAAACACCTTTACCCAGAGCAGAATATCAAATTTCAACCTTCGAAGCATCCCTCCGCTGCTGATAAATCGCCAACATCTCTACCTGATTAAGAAAATATTTAAATACGACGACGTATTTTTTAAAAAGCGCACGACGATATAACTTATCTTTCGTCCGTTTCCATTTCCATTCTGGGTGATGTGTAGGGTAAGTGATGATTTTCGTGAGGATAAAGTCTTCCAATTCCAATACAAATTCATGGCCTTTGCCTATTTCTACATTTTCGTCCAGCCAGTCCCGGATAGCTTTGGTGTTTTCTACGAATCCTTTATTATAAGCCAGTAAGGCATTGGCTGGAGTCATATTCCGAGTGCAATTCTGAATTCTTCGGGGGTTAACTTCTCGCTTTTTTCCGCTTTTTCAATTAATTCCAATAATTCCTTTTCCGAAAGGGGAGCGCCTTCGGTGATGTATTTTTCATAATCGAAACTGGTATATTTTTCTGATTCGGGCAGGTTGAATTCCAGTACTTTTTTTTGCTTGAACGCGTTGAGAATTTTCAAGATGAAATTCAATTCAGAAGGCTTGATGAAAAGTTCAACCTTTACACTATTCGCTTTTGACATAATCAAATAATTTTTTGTGCTACCAAAAATAACGATTATTTCGAAAGAAATTAATTAATGTTCCTCCAACCACCGCCTCGCATTCAAAAACACCTCCACCCAAGGTGAAATATCATCTCCCTGCCTTTCCGTCGGATAGTTCGCCCAATTCCAGCGGAACATCGAGCGCTCGAAGTGCGGCATGGTAGCCAGGTGGCGACCGTCAGCACTGGCGATCATGGCGGCATTATAGTCACTGCCGTTAGGATTGGCGGGATAGGCATCGTAGCCGTATTTGGCAACGATGTTGTACTCGCTTTCCGACAGCGGCAGATGGAACTTGCCCTCTCCGTGCGACACCCAAATACCGAGCCGACAGCCTGCCAAGGAGGACAGCATCACGGAGTTGTTTTCGGGGATGACCACAGAGGTGAAAATGCTCTCGTGTTTTTGAGATTCATTGTGGAGCATCTTTGGCGGTGTGGCGTGTTCGGGATTTATAAGGTTGAGTTCGACGAAAAGCTGGCAGCCATTGCAAATGCCGACAGAGAGAACATCATCCCGTTTGAAGAAATTATCGAGTGCCTTTTTCGCTTTTTCATTGTAAAGGAAAGCACCTGCCCAGCCCTTGGCAGAACCAAGCACATCGGAATTGGAAAAGCCACCAACAGCGCCAAGGAATTGAATATCTTCCAATGTCTCCCGTCCACTGATGAGATCGGTCATGTGGACATCCTTCACATCAAAACCGGCGAGATACATGGCGTGTGCCATTTCCCGCTCAGAATTGCTTCCCTTTTCTCGCAGCACTGCTGCTTTAGGTCGTGGTTTGGATAGGTCAGGAGTAGGTCGGACACCAGTAAAACCAGCAGGAAACTGGTATTTTAATGGTTGTTTTTTATAATTATCAAACCGTGTTTTCGATAAATCACCAGCTGTCTGGTGGCGATCAAGCAAGTAGGAAGTTTCGTACCAAACATCCCGCAATTCATTGATCGAAAAGCCGTGTGTTTCTCCCCCGTTCACAATGGTCAAAGTTGGTGAAGAGGTTACTGTTCCAATTTTATTGAATGTGATTCCGGCTTGACTTAACATTTCTTCTACATCCTCATTTTTCGCTTGAATTACCACTCCCGCATTTTCTGAAAAGAACAATTTCACCGAATCACTTTCACCAATGGAAGTCAAATCAACTTCTGCTCCCAAGTCAACATCAGCAAAGCACATTTCCAACAAACAAGTCAACAAGCCGCCAGCCGAAACATCGTGGCCAGCAACTATTAAATCAGCTTTTATCAATTTTTGAATAGTATCGAATGCTTTCGCAAAATAGGCAGCATCATTTACCGAAGGTGCATTCTCGCCAATCCTGTTTCTTGTCTGGGCAAAGGAAGAACCTCCCAGCCCCCCAACCCCCCAAAGGGGGGCTTTTGAGCCGTCGTTGGCTTCTCCCTCTATGTGTGACAGCGGGCTGGCGGTTCCCCCTTTGGGGGTTAGGGGGCTGGAGCTGGGCGGGCTTGACAGGTTGATATAGTAAATCGAACCTCCTGTTTTTTGCAAAACTGGCTCGACAATGCCATAACGATCATCGCAATGGCCAGCAGCAGAAATAATCACTGTGCCGGGCGAAATCACCTCCTCTCCATCGGGATATTTCTGTTTCATCGACAGCGAATCCTTTCCTGTCGGCACATTGATACCAAGTGCAATCGAAAATTCCGAAATAGCCTCTACAGCTTCATACAGCCGAGCATCTTCGCCTTCATTTTTACAGGGCCACATCCAATTGGCGGAAAGCGAAATAGAGCGCAATCCATTCTCCAGAGGTGCCCAAACGATATTTGTTAAAGCCTCAGCAATAGAATTCCTCGAACCGGCAACTGGATCAATCAGACCACTAATCGGAGAGTGACCGATGGAGGTTGCAATTCCACTTTTTCCATCGTAATCAAGCGCCATCACGCCACAGTTATTTAACGGGAGTTGCAGCGGTCCAGCACATTGTTGTTTTGCGACAAGGCCACCCACACAGCGATCCACTTTATTGGTCAGCCAGTCCTTGCAGGCGACTGCTTCGAGGCGGAGGACATCTTTAATATAGGTTTGAATTTGCGAAGCCTCATAGTCTACATCAGTGTATTTTCGATGCAGGTTTTTATCTGTTAAAATAGTTTTAGGTGAACTTCCAAACATATCCTCCAAGGCAAAATCCATCGGCTTATCGCCTTTCGAGGAAGACTGGAAAGTAAAGCGCATATCGCCTGTTACGTCACCGACCTCATACATCGGTGCCCGTTCCCGTTCGGCAATTTTGCGGAGCGTATCCATATTTTTCTCAGAAATAACCAAACCCATCCGCTCCTGCGATTCATTGCCGATGATTTCCTTCGCCGACAAAGTGGGATCACCAATGGGCAATTTATCAAGGTCAATTTTGCCGCCCGTTTCTTCCACCAACTCTGATAGACAGTTTAGGTGTCCACCAGCTCCGTGATCGTGGATGGAGACGATGATATTTTCCTCGCTTTCGACCACACCCCGCACAGCATTGGCGACACGCTTTTGCATTTCAGGATTGGAACGTTGCACCGCATTCAATTCAATACCGGAGCTGAACTCACCTGTATCCGCTGACGAAACAGCTGCACCACCCATACCGATGCGGTAGTTGTCACCACCCATCACCACGATTTTGTCACCAGATTTTGGGTCACCTTTCAATGCCTGTTCCGCTTTGCCGTAACCCACGCCCCCGGCCAACATGATGACTTTATCGAAGCCCAGTTGGCGGCCATGTTCCTCGTGCTCAAAAGTTAACACTGAGCCTGCGATAAGTGGTTGTCCGAACTTGTTACCAAAATCGGAGGCACCGTTGGAAGCTTTGATGAGGATATCGAGCGGGGTTTGGTAGAGCCATTTGCGAGGAGGAAGCCCCCAGCCCAGCCCCCTGACCCCCAAAGGGGGAACCGCCATCCCGCTATCCTTCTCTTCACCAATTTCCACTGCATCAAAAGCCCCCCCTTTGGGGGGGTATGGGGGGGCTGTCATGTACACCGCCGTGCCCGCCAGCGGAAGCGATCCTTGACCACCTGCCAGCCTGTCCCGAATCTCGCCGCCGGACCCTGTGGCTGCACCATTGAATGGCTCGACGGTGGTGGGGAAATTATGCGTTTCGGCTTTCAATGAAAGCACCGAATTGAAGGGTTTCTTTTCGTAATATTCTGGAATATCGGGGCGCTTGGGCGCAAACTGTGTGAGCTGCGGGCCTTTTATAAATGCAACATTGTCTTTGTATGCGGAGACAATTTCATTCGGGTTTTCCTGAGAGGTTTTTTTGATGAGTTTAAAAAGCGAAGATTCCTTTTCCTCGCCATCAATCACAAAAATGCCATTGAATATCTTGTGGCGGCAATGCTCGCTGTTCACCTGCGAAAAGCCAAAGACCTCAGAGTCGGTCAGTGGGCGACCGATTTTTTTGGAAACGCCTTCCAAGTATTCGATTTCCTCGGAGCTCAGAGCCAATCCTTCCTGCTCGTTGAAAGCAGCAATGTCCTCAATTTCCAAAATAGGTGCAGGTTCAATATTTATAGTAAAAATATCCTGATTCAGCTCCGCAAATTTTTGGGAGAGCATAGGGTCGAAACTGCCATCACCAGCAGGAATGAACTCCTCAATGCGGACGATCCCAGCGATGGCCATGTTCTGCGTGATCTCCACCGCATTGGTGCTCCATGGGGTGACCATAGCCGCACGTGGGCCGATGAATGGGCCTGGAATATTTTCTGCAGCTATTTGTGGCTGATTGCCGAAAAGCCAAGTAAGTTTCTGGAGGTCAGCAGCAGATAGGTTTTGATTGGTTTGAACAGCGTAGATTTTGGAAGTCGGGTTGCCGAAGAAGAGGATCATTTTTGTGGTGCAGTTTGCTTTTGATTTTTGAAGGGGCAAAGATATTTAATTTGACGATAGCCAGTACTCCTTTATCCAATTACCATCCCCATGACCATTCCTGCCCCCATACCTTCTTCATTTGCGGCAGTTTTGATCGCTTTAAGCTCACCAGCATCCAGCCAAACGCCCTCACACTTTGGGCAACGATCAATCACTATTGCATTTAAGGCACCTTTGACCAATTCAGTACCATCTACCGGGCAATTCCGCTTTGATTCACGGCTAATCTGAACTTTGACCTGGCAGCCAACGCAAGTGGGATGACCCTCAAAATCCCGTCGTGTTTTGTTTTCTCTACAGTGGACACATTCTTTTTTCTTTTTAAACCAAGCCATAATTGTTTGTTATTTGAACTGATGCAACAGCAGCTCAAATATAGATGTATTGACATGTCAATTTAGAAATAATATAAAATTCAAATTCAAATTCTCCAAAAGGAGTCCTATGGAGATTTTGTTCTTGAATTTGATTTTTAAAATTATTGAGTACAAGTTCCTAAGTCAGAATAGTTAGATATAAAATCTTATTTGGGTATCTTGTCATATGGTAGAGGTCAATAGAAATTGGATAAATTGAACATTCCAATTTGTCAATTCTTCGGGAAATACTCACCCTCAAAATTTACTAAATCAGTTGGGAAAGGAAGCAGGTCATTTAATTCATAGATGTTTTGATAACCGTATCCGTAAAGGTTGATGAAAGTTGGGATATTTAATGCCAGTTTTACTGTTTTACTGGGAAAGTAATAGGGCGTTCCCTGAAAATTATTGTTGCAATAAATCAATATTCTTGTACCCTTTGACAAAATGGTTCTGGCCAATTTTTCTTCTGTAAAATCCGAAAAGTTTAAATGAACAGCTCCAGCTAAATGAATTTGTTTATAAGCACTTTCCGAACGTGTATCCAAAATAATCGTATTGGCTTCTTTGCTCATTTGAATGAAGGTTTCCAAATCAACCAATCTCTCTTTTCTGTATTCATAAACCTGATTCGACAATTCCATAAATCCATCATAATCAACATTCGCTACTGGCAAGTTTAAGGCTTCTCTAATTGATTCATTATTGGCAGCAGCATGGAAACTCCACTCCCAATTCATTTTCTCCCTTGCTTCCAGCAAATCTTTAGTGGATTGCTCGGAATTGAGCTGACCAATTGCAGCTTGATTAAAAAGAACGGAAATAAATAATAATAGAATAGAATTTTTCATAGCAATAATTTTTGGTGATAAGTCTTGAATAAATGAGCTTGCCTTGTAGGTATTTGGTTGTATGGTTGACTTGGTTCATAATACACAGGTTTTGCATTTGTTTAAGCATAAATTTTGGATTTATCATTACTATTCCATTTGCATCTAAAACATCCAAGTCACCCCGCTGGTGCCGGACTGCGTCCGCTTCCAAAGAATTCATTCCATCATTTGCAATAAAAAAGGTGAATGAAATAATCCCATTCACCTTTCACAAAGCGATAACTAAAAAATTAATTAATTCGAGTTGCGATAAATGTATAGCGAATCCCCAGATTCGCAATAAGTCGCAACAAAACATCAACGAATCTGGGGATTCGTTGTACATAGATTGCAAAACATTTGGATCAACCTAACTTGTATCAATTGCCAGGATCGCAATCCAATTTGAATTTACACTTTGCTGGTTTTTTATCGGAAGTATTGCCAAAATAAGTCACTAAGTAGGCCCATTGATCGCACTCGCCTTCTCCATAGTAAACTTCGTATGCAAAATCATTAGCTGGTTTCACATATTTTACAACACCTTTTATGGGGCACCCGCAATCGTTCTTAATGACAAGTGGCTCAATAATGTGCTTAACCCAAACATCCGCAGCAGCAACCAATGATTCATCCCACTCACATACTTCCAACTCATCCGTTTCATCATTACAATCTTTTTTTGCTGCTATCATTGCCGCTTCGTCATTAATCGTTTTGATTAAATCGCCAATTATAATTTCCACCGGATATTCTAACGCAGGCTTTGCTTTCGAATCAGGATGATTTTCATACCAGGCTTTCATCGCAGTATTTAGCTCTTCTTCAGTCCCTGAAATTTGGGTACCATCGGGCATGATATAGGTGATAGGATAAACTAATTCGAAACAATCATTTTTGTCCTTGTCATCCTTAATGTCACTTTTTTCACAGGAAGAAAAAGCGAGAATGGACAGTACGAGAAAAGAGAATATTGAAATTTTCATAATTGATGATTTTGTGAGAGGATTACTATTTACGATACGATTGATTATGAATGGTTTTTGATTTTGCAAATTTAAACTAAAGAATGGAATAGATGATAGATGGCTGTTCGTGAGGATTCCCCTTCCTGAATAGAAATCATTAAATAATCGACGAATTCCAATTTCTCTTCATTCAAAAAGCGCATCCATCCCAATCTCATTTTGTGCCAAATAAGCATGCTTGTTTTGCACCAGTCCATGTGTGGTTACTAGGGTGATGAAGATAGACTTCCTTGTCTTGGTAGCAGCTTTGAAAGCACCGATTTTGTTTCGCAGCTTGTCTCCATATTCTTTAGTAATAGTGTATGGATGGATGGAGAACTTCATTTCACATAGATTGACCACTTGGTCTTTCCGGTCGATGACCAAATCCACTTGGGCGCTGTCAGAGTGCCAAGAGTAGATTGATGTTTGCACCCCGCTGATGCCCAGAGCTTTTTTGATTTGCTGCACATGGTGCAGGCAAACCATCTCGAAAGCATAGCCGCTCCATGCCCGATAGGTGGGCGACTCGGTGGCGTTGAGCCAGAAACTTTCGTCATTGGGATTGGATGAGCGAATAAAGTTTAGGTAAAAAAGAGAGTAAAGGTCAATCAATTGGTAAAGGCTAAGGTTCGCTTTCTTCCCAAACGGTAGGTATTGCCGAATGAAGGTACTTTCCTCCAGTTCGTTCAGAATGCGGGTCAGCCCACCACCGTTGGAGATGCCTGAAAGTCGGGAAATTTCACTTCGGGTCAACCCTTTTCGTTTGGTCGCCAGCGCTTCCACAACTGACTTGTGCCGTTCTGACCTTTTGAACAGTGAGGCGTACAGATTATCATATTCAGTCCGCAGGAGAGCATTTTTTTCAAAGCAGATAGTATTGATGTTTTGCATGGCGCTCATCCCTGTTTCCACTTGGTCGAGATAGAAAGGGATGCCACCCAGCACCATATATAGTTGGATAATTTGGTAACGGTCGAAAGCGATTTGCTTATATTGTAAAAACTCCTCTGTTTCGGCAAGTGTAAAGGGCTCCAACTTGATTCGTCCTGTGACCCGATTGTGCAATCCGCCATGATTGTTCAACAAATTTTTGATCATCCAAGAGGCGGCTGAACCACAAACAACCAGCAAGACATCCCTTCGGGCACTGGCCCAGCTGTTCCAAAAATGCTCGAGTCCCATCAAGAATTTTGACTTTGGGGTGTCCAGCCAAGGCAGTTCATCTAAAAATACGACTTTCTTTCCTTCTGTTTCTTGGCTCTCCAAAACATTTGTTAATTGATGAAATGCCTCCAGCCAATCATTGGCGGGCTTTATGGTCATTTTATTTGGGCTATATTGTTGGAGAGCAGCATGGAATTCACTCAATTGATCCCGCATCGACCCCTTGTTAAGTCCAGTCATTTGAAAGGCGAACTGTCTTGAAAAAGTCTCTCGAACGAGATAGGTCTTTCCTACCCGTCTTCGTCCATAGACTGCGACAAATTCCGATTTAACTGAATCAGCGTATTTCTCGAGCCTTTCTATCTCTTTTTGCCTTCCGATAAGATGTTTCACAATGCTTAATTTGGCTATAATGAACAAATAATAACTACTTATAGCCAAAGATAAAATTATTATTGGCTATAAGTAGTTGTTCACGACAAATTATAGCCAAAGATAAAGCGTATCATTCTCCATTTGGATAACGATGCCCAAGAATTAAGGAAGGTAAAGTCTAATAAATAACTGATGTTACCCATACTGTCAGCTAACAACGCTCTGCTATTTCCGATCTTGTAAATTGCGGAGCAGTACTTCCCCTTATTTTAGTGGCATTCCAGCGTGCTCCTACAAGGTTTTTTAAAGGGCAGCACGTTGCGCTGCAACGTGCTGCCCTTTAAAAAACCTTTGGGCCGAGCAGATTGCTGGCAATAGACTGGGTGGAATATCCGCCCAACTACTCAAGTGATTTTATTAAGAGTTCCTTTTTGCGTGGCATCAGTAAATAACAAAGGTCTTTGACCTGAATAAGCATTTTGCATAGTACTGCCTTGTTCAGGCCAAAGACCAAAGACCAACTTTTGTTCCCATCACGGCACTTTCACCCCAAGTTGCTTTAAGTATTTCTCAGAGTTTGCTCGGACATTTTCCGGCGGATTCAGGCTTAGCGATTTATTGAAACTCTTTATTGCTTTCTCTTTGTCTCCTTTTAGTGCATAGACTTCTCCAAGGCTGTCCCAAGCATTCGCACTTTCAGGGTGGTTTTCCGTATTAGTTTTCATGATAAGGATGGCTGTTTCGAAATTCCCGCTATTTACAAGCTGGTAGCCATAAGCATTCAACTGCGCTTCCGTTCCCATTGCCATGGCTTCCGTTCTAACTGGCTTAGCTTCCTCTTCTCGATTGAGCGCCTCTAATAGCCCTGCTTTTGCGATGAGCGTATTGAAGCTCTTGTTCATAGTAACAGCACGTTCGGCCCATTGGAGGCCTTGTTCGAGATTGACATTATTTTGTTGAGCATAACCAGCTGCTGAAGCAAATCCTTGCCAACTAAATCCAGCAGTGCTTTTCAGCTCTTCCGCAGCATTGGCCATTACGATGTCGTCAACGGCAAATTCAATATGGACGGGAAACTGCTTTTTCTCCCAATTCAACACCAGTTCAGCAGAATTTTTTTTGAGGTTCATGAAATCGTATGTCAGCCGTTCAGTCATTGAAATGTTTCGTAATTTGATATCTGCACGCACCTGGTCTTGCGATGCCTCATAAAAATAACTTCCCCAGGAGCGACTGTCTTTGGAGAGAATTACCTCACCTGTATCGTCTTCATTGATGACGAAAAACAGCCCATAACGGCCTGCTGGCACCTCCTTGCCCTCTATTTTGGCATCATGAGAAAATTCTATGACGGTATTTTCATTGGCACCAGCCCGCCATGGTGCAGAGTTCTGGTTGCCGAATTGCTGCACGTTCCAGCCAAACGGCACAAGTGTACCCCAGATAGCACGGCCTCTGACTGTAGGTCTCGAATATTCTATTGTTACGTTGGAAATGCCCACTGTTTGTGAGATGGTAGCAGTTGGGCTTGGGGTTCGAGGAGTGGTGATGCCCTGCGACCAAGCTGTTGAAAATAACAGGCTGGCCAGAAGTACACAAAAGAAATTGATAGTAAATGACTTTTTCATGAAAGGAGTGTTTGATGAGAAAAAAATCCAGATGAATTGTCTGGAATTCGTTGGTCTAACCAACGACAAGATGCAATAAATGGGGTTGCAGGCTTAGTAGGCAGGAAAACACAAGCTATGTGCATGTGTCTTGGTCGATACATATTATGGTTGTTATTTACAATGAAAATGGATCAGAGTATAAGGGTTTGTGTGTCAACCTCAAATAGAAGAAAGGATGATAAAGAAAGGAAGGAAGGCATTGTGCCTGAATATAGGCTATGCCTTCCTTTATGTATTTTGGATATTAAATGGATTCTGTTTTTTGGAAATCAATTAATTCATTGAAGCTCTTTATTGAACAACAACTTGTTCTATTCCAACCATCCCAGCAGCATCCCATATTTTTACAAAATAGGTACCTGCCACCCATTGATTGGTGTCAAATTGCCCCGTAGCATTTTCGTTGGTGTTAACTTGTAGAGAAGCGATTACCCGTCCAACAATGTCCACAACTTCGATTTGAACTTCTGCATCATTTTCAAATACTGCAACATTCAAAGTCCCTGATCTGACTGGGTTTGGAAATACATGGTAGCCAACCTTATTGTCAGTAGGTACGACATTATTTACGGGAAAACTCTGTGGGTTGTTGGTTGAATACTCTATGTGCAAAATTGCTGCATCTTCAGCTGAACCATCATAACTTTCAGCTACTCGTTTAAGATCATCCCAGCTGTACAAAATCAAAACCATACTATTGCCAAGAGACCAGTCATTTCTGTTTACAACAGCTTGCACCAAGGGACTAATATCAGGCGTACGTTCATTCAAACCTGCTGTTCCTACTGTCCCCCAAACCGGAGGAATCCACGTTATAGAATCTACGGTCATATTGCGGTTAGAGACATTATTGGTTGCATAGCTAAAGGCTGCTGCATCATCAACGTCCTCCGCACGAATGATAATTTCCGTAGAGCCACTGTCCGTTTCATCTGAGGTAAATTGGACATAAGCATTGGTGATAGTAGCATCAGGGGGAATTGTAATATTTTGGAAACGAAGGCCAACATGCTGATGTCCAACCAGTCCTTGCGAACCAGAGATATAATCATCATAACATAGCTCCAAATCGCTGTTAGATTTCCAGATGGTTCCATTTTCGAGTTCCTCCACATCATCATTCCCTGAACTGATTTGAATGTCTAATACACTATCAAAAACGTTTATAGTTGATATAGCTGAAACCGCTGACAATCCTTCATCATCCGTTGCCACTGCATGAATGTTGTAGCTACCATAGTAGGGGATCTCCCAGTCTATTTCATAAGGATTACTACTGACTGTACCGATAGAATTTCCATCAACAAAAAATTCTACATCAGCAAGATTGTCATTTGGGTCACTTACATCTGCTGTGATTTGGATAGTTTCAAGATCATTAAAAGTAGCGCCGTTAGCTGGAGAAGTTAGTGTAATTGCAGGTGGCTCATTGGGGGGCAACACTGGATCGCTATTATATTCAATATAGACATACGCGTTTTTCCAAAGAGAAGAACCACTATACCCTTCTGCTTCCCGCCTCCCAGTTCCTGTAATAATGAAGGACAGCGGGCTGTCTGTGGTCCAATCATTTCGAGTCACCACTTCTTGAACTACACTACCCAAATTTGTACATTTTTGATCGTCTCCCATGTCGTTGATTGTCCATGCTGCCGGTTGCCAAGCTACAGAAGCATTTGTGGTATCCCTATCAGAAATATCAAATGTCATTTCAGTAAAATCAGCTGAGTTTCCACTATCTTCTGCTTTAACATTTAAATTAACCAAGTCAGAATGGGAAGCATCTGCCCGAAATTGCACGAATGCATTTGTAATATTGGCACTATTGGGGATCGATAAATCACGAAATAGTAGTCCAACAGTTTGATTACCTATTGATTTTCCATCATATACTAATTCCAAATCGCTACTAGACAAGTCCACCGTTCCATCTTTATGTTCCTCTGCATCATCGTCTTCGTCAGTAATCATTGCCCATGCAAAATGTTCGTTGGCGGCTTGTGTTGTTCCATTGGCTTCTACGCCATAACCCCAGATATCAATTACCTGAATATTTAAATCTTCGATGTCGAAATTGGCGGGTAAATCCTTTATTTTTAAATCAATGACATAAGAAGGGGTTTGATGCAATCCTTCATTTAGAAATGGATAAAAGTTTCCAGCACCCAAGTCTGGGCAAGCAGGATAGTCAGTTGTAATTTCATCGTCATCATAATGATCCCAGACTCGCCTGTAAGTGTCTTGGCCACGGTTAAAAGGATAAACAAATAATTCAAGTCCTTCTACCGCATCATTATCATCCCTTTCTTCTTCGGGCAGTTTGCTGACTTCTTCAAAGTCATATGATTTTTCATAAGCACCATTAGGCAAGCTGACATTAATTGCTCGAATACTGGCCATGTTGTATGGCACAGCAATGCGGAAAAGTGCTTCATTTGTTGAATATTCCAATTGAGTAATTTCTGCTTCTGTCAAATGACTCAACAAATGAGGAATTGCATCTGGATTGAATATCCGTTTAGGATGAACATTGATTTGAGTGCCTTCATTTCTGCGAATAACACTAAAGTGCAAATGCACTGTGGTGGTATGCCCTGTCTCGCCCATTACACCAACTACATCTCCTTTGGAAATTGGATCCCCCTGTTGCAAGCCATTTTCTACAGAAGCTAAATGCCGATAGGCTGTATATACATTACCCCAATCAGGATTGGCCTGGAAATTACTGTCGCATTTAACAGTAACATATATGCCTGTTCCTGTGCTTTCTGGATTTGGTCCTGTAAAAATTTCATACACTTCTCCATCGCAGACACAATGTATGTCCGGTGCATTGTTTTCATCGTAATCCACTCCATTAAAAGAAACAACCGGTGTCATATCTGACCCTTTGTGAAAATCAAAAAAGCCAATATTACTGGTGGCAACTTCTTTATGGCGAGGCCCATAAGTAGACATAAAATATCGGTGGTCAAGTTCTGGGATATAAGGACCAGGATCTTCAGTCAGAATGTCAGCGTAAACAGGATAACCAAAATTATAGTTATACGATGGCTCAACATTTTCATAATTGAAATCTGTAAAAGGAGTTACGTTGAGTGAAACTGGAATTTGAGCATGCAGCATACTCCCCAATAATAGCCAGATGGCTAATTGAATTGTTTTCATTTATAAAAATTTTTGGAAGTTCTAATTAACGAGTGAATTTTTCACTGAATATAAATAGGCAAGAAATTACACTTCTCTGTCTCAGCAATTCACTTATTAATTATTAAATCATGTTTTAAAGGTTATTTAAAAAGATAGCATTTGTCTTATTCTCAAACTCGAAAAATAGGGCTATTGAAAAAATGGCATAAACAATGAAAGGCATATGACATAGAATTTCAACGACTTAAATTTTATGTTTAAGTACATGACAAAACTATTTTTTGAGAATTTGTTAAAGCCATAATCACCCCCCTTCCCCCCTCAAGGGGGGACAACCAAAGGCTAAATAAAGTCCCCCCTTGAGGGGGGAAGGGGAGGTGAAACTGTTTAATTCAATTGTAATATTTCATTTTTGTCCTGTACTCAGATTTTAAGCTTGACTTGAAAACAAATGCCATCGTTCTTTTTATTAAGTCATAAAAAATTTGAGTTGCAAAGCTATCTCTATAGCCAAGTACCATTTTTTAATAGAATATAAAAAGTATTAAAAAGGCTAAAATTTTATCTGAGCAAGAGGTCAGCAATCTTTCAATTTGGAATTATTCTTCATATTATTAGTGCAAAGGTGTACGCTAAGGGAAAATTTTGGAAGAGAAGATGTGTCAATAGGCTAATTGAATGAGCAGACAGGCATGTTTTTGAGTACTGAAGAATCCATCTATACCGATTCCGAAATGGTACCGAGGCAAGATCGGCATGTGTATTTGGGAAAAATTAAACCATTTCTCCATCGGCATATCCTCAAAACCATTGGCTTGTAGAAAATCAAATTCCCAAACCACTTCGTTTTGAGTATATTTTTATAGATTCAGACAATAACTGTTAATACACCTACTTTCAATTTCCCAAAATGTCTTCTTGTATCAATTTTACTCTTAGCTCAATGTGTATATTTGCTGATACCGACTGAAAATGCTGAGCCTTGCCGTTTAGACCATTCTCTATTAATTCTTTTGGAATGAACAAAATGCACTTTTTGGCGATAGCCATTTCCTTATTTACAAGTATATCCTTGCAGGCACAGGAAATTTGTGATAATGCAATCGATGATGATGGAGATGGTTTAATTGACCTTAATGATGATGAATGTCAATGCAATACAGTCATCCCCTCTTCCCTTATTCCAAATCCTTCTTTTGAAGAAATGACCTGCTGTCCAACCGATAATGCAGAACTGAATTGTGCAGTTGGGTGGATACAGGCCTCAGAGGCTACTTCAGATTATGTGCATACCTGTGGAGGCTATTTGGGCAATACAAGTATTCCCGCTTTTGCCCCCCTCCCCTTTCCAGATGGAGAAGGGGGCGTTGCTTTTAGGGATGGACAGGAATTTGCTGGCAGCAATTACAAGGAGTATATAGGTGCTTGCTTGACTGAGAAAATGGAAGTTGGCGTTACTTATCGCATTGATTTTTTTGTGGGTTTTCAAGACAACGTTCCTGGGAGCATGCAGATCGATATTGCACTCTTTGGTGCGACCAATTGCAGTCTACTGCCATTTGGAGGCACTAATCTACAAGTTGGATGCCCGTTAAATGTGCCTAATTATGTGCAGCTTGCTCAACAAAATGTAAGTGGATCAAATGAATGGGTCAATACCATTTTTGAGTTTACAGCAGACCAAGAATATGAAGTGATAATAATTGGTCCCTCTTGTAGCCCAAATAGTAATTACCAAAAAGACCCTTATTTCTATGTAGATCGTTTGACCCTGGCAGAAAGCACTGAATTTGGAATTCCATTTGAATCTGTAACGGGCAGCATTTGCGAAAACAACTTGATACTACAAGCAGAGGACGACGGTCAAAGCACCTTTCAGTGGTATTTTAATGGAATAGCAATGATCGGAGAAACTAATTCATCTTTATCGCTAACCTCTATCGACAACCAAGAAGGCATTTATCTGGTGATAATAACCACGCCTGAAGGATGTCAGAATTCCCAAGAATATGACCTACGCATCCCACCCTATTATGCTCCTGTTGAGGTAGATATTTGTGAAAACGAAACCTATGAATTTGGTGCAGATATTCTAACGCAATCAGGCTATTATGAAAGGCTGCTACCAGCGCTCGATGGCTGCGACTCCATTATTCAATTGACACTAAATGTCAATGCCCCCTCGAATTCTGAAATCAGAGATACATTTTGCTTTGGTGATGTATATACCTTTTATGACATCACTACGACTGAGGGCGGTGTTTATGAAACTACACTGAAAAATGCTGTTGGCTGCGACAGTATTATTACACTGGAATTAATGTCAATTAATCAGGGAATTGGTGTAGACCTAAAAGAAAGCAGCACAATTAATTTAGGAGAAACAATTTCTCTGGAACCCATTTATTACAATCCTTCCTATACTACATTCATTTGGTGGGATGATAATGGAAATTTAATTAGTAATGAATTGGAAGTCCCTGTATATCGGCCACTCCAAACCTCAACAGTTTTCATAAATGCAATCAGCCCATTCGGATGTAGTTATACGGATTCCATGGAAATAAGAGTAATTTCAAATCATACTCTATTCGTCCCTAATGCATTTTCCCCTGATGGAAATGGAATCAATGATTATTTTCGGTTTTATCCACCAATATCTGTAGATAGAATCCAATCATTTTTAATTTTTGACCGATGGGGAGGAATTGCTTATGATGATAAATTAATTACAGAATTTGAAGGATACCTGGGCTGGGATGGCACAATTGACGGAAAAAAGGCTAACCAGGGAGTATATTGTTACTTAATTGAGGCTTCATTTTTAGATGGTACAGAAAAATTATTTACCGGAGACTTAATTCTATTGAGATAGCACATGAGTATCAGTTAATTATTCATGTTACGCAAAGTGTTAAATTTGGAAATTCGTCTCTTGATAAAATAGGCAGTTCATATATGCTATGCCGCCTTATCTGCATAACATCAGTTAATTAGATCAGTTGCTAAATAATTTCATCATTAGTTGCCTTTATTTAGAGCCCTCCAATTTCATGAGTGAATAGCCTCGCTTTCTCCTATCATCTTCGTTCAGTCCAAAATATAAAAATTGCTATCTTGCGATTTTACAATCACCTAACAGAATATAAAAATAGAAATGAAGATCAATATTTTCAGGATTGCATCAATTGGCATTTTCCTAATTTTAATATGGTGTAAATCGCACGCTCAACCCGATAGAAATTTTGTACTATCAAATGGTGTAGAAATAAATAAAGCTTTTATTTTAAAAAATATAAGGTTCTACATGAACCATCGATTTAAAGATGATGAATTATATTGGCATGATGGATCAATTATATCAAATGATGGAAAAGAATACAAGGATTTAAAAATTAAATACAATACGATAGACAATTCCATTAATGTCAAACTTGATGACCGATATTTTAGAATTCACTCTCATCGTATCATTGGATTCGATTTAAAAGCTAAAGGAAGAGTTCATATATTCAGGAGAGGTTTCAACGAAAACAGAAAACATGAACTGACTGCGTTTTATACAATAGGCGCCACTGAAACTTTACAATATTTAACAGAATATGAAAACATTAGTAACTTCAAGATTCTACGACTTGAAACAAATAAAAAAAAGAAATCAGATGGGGACTTAAATATTCAATTTTATTCTCCTTCTAATAATGCATCCTATGCCTTTCAAAGTTATTTAAAAAAGAACCACGGAATTATGGATGTATCAGTAAATACAAATGGTACAGGTATAGATGAATCCAGATTTTTTGAAGTTCTTGCAGAAGGCAAACAGGGAAAATTATTAAAACTTCACTCAAAAAGAAGTGGGCAGTCAGAATCTGTTTCACTTGCCAAAGTCCCGGATCCCACTGTGGTTACTTTCGACAAACATTCATATTTCCTGTCAAATGACGAAAATGATATTCAACCTATTTTCTTGAATAAAAAATCAGTTAAAAAAGCATTGGATTTTACTGAAATAGAATTTGGAAAACGCATTTCATCCATCAGGAGCGAAAAAAAAATAACAGCTTTTTTCAATAAAATTCTTTGACTTTTAATTATCTCATCATTTATAAAAAACATTTTTGTTTTTATTCAAAATTCAATTTGAAAAAACAAAAATTAAATTTTAACCAATGAAAAAACATTTACTTTCTGTGCTATTACTGCTTTCTTTTATTAATAGCATCCTATCGCAGCACGCTGGAAATTCACTTGGGCTAAACCCCATAGACTATGTCGAAGTACCCGACAATGATGACAGTAGTTTGGACATCAACGATGGGTTTACTTTCGAGGCCTGGGTTTTTAATTTTGGTTTTACTGCTAATCAAAAAGTTGCAGGTAAGCTTGCTGGTGATTTTAAAAACGGCTTTATCTACGGCATTGAAGACCAACAGGTTAATATAGAAGTATTTGACAATAATGGCACCAATACAAAATTAAAAGCAGGATTTGTATCAGGTATCGGCTGGACGCACTTAGCTGGGACCTACGATGTTGGCGGAATGCTCGCTATTTATATAAATGGAATAAAAGTCGGCGAGACTGCCGCCTCTTCAGCCTTACATGATTTCAACTTAAATCCTTTCCGTATCGGCATTGCACCTTGGGATGTAAATGCTTTGGGTTTTGTCGGATATGTAGATGAAGTGCGATACTGGAACGAAGAACTTGACGAAGCGACCATTCGAGCCTGGATGCATAAAGATATTACGGATATGCATCCAAATTTTGATAAACTCGGGCTATACCTAAAATTCAATGAATCAGCTGGGCCGACTGTCCTGGATGAATCTATTCATGAAAATCATGGTATGTTCAGTACTACCGGAGGCCAAACGCTTGAGCCGTTAAACTTGCCATTTAAAGGTGATTTTGATCTTTTTGAAAATGACGTACAGGGTGTGTGGAACGCAAAAACCAAAAGTAGTTCAGATATACTAACAGTTGATGCTATGTTCTTCGACACATTGGAATTTGCCCAATCTGCTGTCTTTGGACATTCTGATGGTGATTATAGCATTATGAACATGAATATAAATGGTGTGGCAGGAAGACTTTCAAAAGCTTGGCAAGCAACAACGCAAGGAGATTTTATTGTCAACCTTTCGTTCGATCTTAGTGGAGTGGACATGACAGGTTTTAGCAGCCCTGTGCTGCTTGTCAGTGACGATGCTGCATTTTCTGACCCATCTCCAATTTCTGGAAATATGAACGGCGATGTCTTTTTAATTACCGACGAGGCTTTTGAGGATGGATTCTTTTATACAGTTGGTTTCCAGAATAGCACTTCAACTTTTGATCTTGATGCAAACAATATGGACGTAGCTATTTCACCAAATCCATCGAATGGTAATTTCACATTGGTTTTTGGAGAATCTCTTCCAAGTTTGGAATTATCAATTTATGATGTACAGGGAAAATTAATTTATACTGCATTTATTGAATCTGGACAATTGCAATCCAATTTTAATCTGCACAACCAATTGCATACAGGGTTGTACTTTTTGAAATTAGTGGATGAAGAGGGCTATGGATTCAGTCAAAAGATAATAATTGAATAATAGGCAAAACAACAGCCTACTTATTGTAGGCTGTTGTTTTGTTTTATAGATTCACTCATGATACAAACCTGAGTTATTGTGAAAAGTATTGTTTGTTTACATATTTTATTATTCAGCCAAATTTTGTACTCTCAGGATTTGCCTAAACTTATGCTTCCCATTGGCCATACCAGTTTTGTGTACGATGCCCATTTCAGCCCAAATGAAGATGGCGTCCTAACTAATAGTGCAGACAAAACAGCAAAAGTCTGGGATCTTAAAAGAGGTAAATTAATATTTGACTTATCTGGCCATTCAGACCAAGTGATACGATCTGGTTATTCTGAAAATGGAAAATTGATATATACTGTTGACTCAGAAAATCAATTTCATCTATGGGATGCAGATACTGGAAAATCAGTATTTAAAAAATCAGGATCAGACACCAGTTTTAAATGGATTCAATTTAATGAAAAGAATAATACAATTTTACACCTTGACAACAGTAGTACTATCAATGAGTATGAAATAAATACTGGAGATTTAATAAATTCATATAGTATTGACACATCAGAAATTGCTTTAATTTCTTTTAATAAAAACACTCATTCATTAAGAGTGATAAATTCGAATGGAACTATAGCAGAATGGGAATTAGTCTCCAACGAACTTATCAACAAATGGTCCATGGGTATCAAAGTCAGCCATGCTACATTGAATCAAACAAGCAACTACATCTATTTAATTGATTCAAATCACTCTTTAAATATATTCAACATACGTTCAGGTCATTTAGAATTTAAAAGTGATTCAAGTAAACTAAAAATAAAAAATATTTCTCTTAGTAATTTTGGAGAAACTGTAGCCGCATGGGGACAGGGTAAATACTTTTTGTTTGTAGATATTAATAAAAAGTATGAAACAAGAATAATTAATTCTGAACATGATATAAGGCAAATCAAATTCAGTCCAAAAGATGATCAATTCATTCTACTATCCAGAGATAGTTTTGCGTCTGTTTATACTACTAATAATGTTGACAAACTATTTGATATTAAAGTAAGCACAACTCCAGTCCGTCGTCGTAACATAAAAAAATCAAATGGAATTAAAATAGCTACTTATAGCCCCAATGGAAAACAAATTGCGTTGGTCAATCAACATGATTTTGGAGTGGAAGGAATATCGACGGATGAATCAGCTCAAATTTTTGATGCATCAACAGGTAAATTTTTATATGAACTTTTAGGTCATACATATTCAATAAGAAAATTAAAATACAATGCTTCTGGCAAGTTAATATTGACAGCTGGTTTCGATGATTCAGCGAAATTATGGAATACAGAAAATGGGAAATTATTAAAGGACTTCAAGGGCTACAATGAGTCCATTTATACGCTAAAACATGCTCCAAATAAAGATTATTTTATAACATCGAGTAATAAAATGTGGAGAGTCTGGGAGAGTCAAACTGGAAATATTAATCTATCAAAAAAAGGCAGTTTCCCAGCAAAAGCCGGAATACTTGGACATAATGGTGAGCTCCTGACACAAGTTGCCAATAGCAAAAAAATATCTATAATTAACACAGAAAATGGAAAGGAACTATACAGTCTTAAAGATACTTCTGATTGGAAATATCCAGTTGCTTATTCTAATAATCTGAACACAATGGTATTGTCCACTCAAGATTCCTTTGAAATAGTTGATGTGAGTTCTGGAAATATCACAACTAAATTTTATGACCCTTATTTATATTATAATTTCACTGCCAAACAAGCACAAATAAGTCCTGACAGAAAATATCTATGTACGGTTGGAGTGGATAGTTTCAATTATTTTTTAGAAAACAAATTCGTCAATGTATGGGATTTCAATTCAGGCCAGCTTCTACATCAAAAAATTAAGCATGAAGGACCGATATCATCAATAGAATTTAATTCTGATGGATCTCAATTATTGACTTCTTCTTACGATAGTACTGCGGCTCTTTGGAATATTAAAACCGGAGAATTACTAAATACAATGGGGGGGCATGATGCAGAAGTTTTTTACGCTATATATGATACTATTAATAAAGTGATTTTAAGTTATGGGGCAGCGACTTCTATCAAAATTTGGTCAATTGATGGTAGTCACCACATTAGGGACTTGAAGGGTCATTCGACTCAAGGAATCCATCAAATAACAATAAGTGAAGATGGGAAATATTACCTTTCAGCATCTGATGATAATACCGCAATATTATGGGATGCGCATTCTGGTAAGATTATACATCAAATGGTTGGTCATTCAAGCGGAGTTCGCCAAGCCTCTTTTTCCAGGAATAATAAAAATATTATCACTGCCAGTGAAGATGGATCAGTCAAATTTTGGAAAACCATATCAGGTGAACTTCAACTTACTATGTATCCATTCAATGAGGTAGACTGGGTTGTTATGCACCCCTCTGGGCTTTTTGATGGCACGCCTGCCGCTTTGCAATTAATGTACTATCTAATAGGGGCTGAAGTCATTGATTTAGAACAACTTAAGGAACGATATTTTGAACCGGGACTCTTTAAGAAAGTTGTAGTAAATCAAGAAAAACTACGAGATGTTCAGTCGTTTGAAGCATTGGACATGTATCCGAAAACATATTCTTTTATTGAGGATGACAAATTGACCATTAAACTTTCTGAACGAAAAGGCGGAATTGGAAAAGTCAGTTTTTTTATCAATAATAAAGAGATTATTCACGATGCAAATAAAAATCGAGACACCCTTTTTAACATCAATTTGGAACAATTCGGAAAATATTATTTGAATGATACTTCGAACTTAATTTCTATAAGAGTTTTCAATAAGTCTGGTTGGTTAAAAAGTAGTAGTATTTCGCATGTTTATTATCCTGATCTTATGGATAAAAGAGGGACAACTAACACGTCTGAATTACCAATAGACTTTAGCTATGATCCTCAACTATATATGGTTGTAGTTGGAACTTCAGATTATTCAGGAGAGAGCCTTGATCTAAGATATGCAGATAAAGATTCAAAAGATATAGCAACAGCGTTTGGTCAAACAGCGCAAATGCTTTTTGGTGCTGAAAAAGTTCATATAGATTGGTTTACGAGCACCGGACAACCTGGTTCTAAAATCGCATCAAAAAGTAATATTGAAGTTGCATTTGATTACATTTCTCAAAAAGCTAATGCTGAGGACATATTACTAGTTTATATGTCGGGACATGGTGTAGCGTATGGAGCCATTGGCAATGATCAGTTTTATTATTTAACTAAAGACGTTTATTCAGGCGACCTTTCTGATCCTCAAATTCGAAATAGTTTTACAATTTCAACAGATGAATTAACCAATTGGCTCAACAAAATTGCAGCAAAAAAGCAGGTGATGATATTGGATGCTTGTTCATCTGGTAAAGTTGTAGATGACCTTCTCGCTGTAAGAAATGTACCGTCCAGCCAGATAAGGGCTTTGGACAGGATGAAAGATCGCACGGGAATATTTGTTTTGGCTGGAAGCGCAGCAGACAAGGTGAGTTACGAAGCGAGTCAATATGGCCAAGGGCTTTTGACCTATAGTCTTTTGCTAGGGATGAACGGGTCTGCTTTGAAAGATGGACAATTCGTCGATATAATGCGTCTTTTCCAATTTGCACGCGATCAAGTACCACAACTCGCTAATAATATAGGGGGGATTCAAACTCCAATATTAGCTTCTCCTACTGATGCTTCAAGCTTTGATATTGGAATAGTTACAAAAGAAGTTGAAATCCCGCTCCAACAAATCAAGCCATTATTTACTCGAAGTAATTTTCAAGATGAAAATAGTTTTCGGGATATCCTTAGAATTTCCAATTTACTTGATACCAGCTTAAGGGGGAATGAAAACCACAAAATATCAAAAGGGATTATTTTTATTGACATTGATGAATTTGAAAACGCTTATTCCTTAAATGGCCGATATAGTGTTACCCAAAATACTGTATCCATTAATGGCCGAGTATTTAAAGGCAAAAAAAAATTAAGTGACTTCGTCGTTAAAGGAAATAAAAATCAAATTGAAGATTTGGTAGAAAATATTCTTTCTAAAGTGTCAAAAATAATTGATTGAACGAAGGCTATTAATAGTTTTTCTATCCAATTATTTCTCTAAGAGGCTGTTTTAAAACCTCAAGCACGTCTGCGAGAATATCTTTTTACTCCAATTTCCCTTTGATTTTCGTCACGTATCTATGGATATGCTCCTCAAATCAAAAGAAAATTGATGCAAAAATCTTATCCTCTCGTCAGCACTTCAGGTTTTAAAACAGCCTCTAATTCTGCAATCATCTCCTTCCTAAACAAAACCGTATTCAGCATTTCCTCCACTTCCTTTTCCCAGTCGTACCAAATTCGGGCACGAATATCCCAGCCTTTTTGCATGCTCGCCAATAAGATTGGATCACACCGGAGAGCAGCCTTATGCAGATATTTTTTGTAACTGGAAACCTGCCAAGGTTGGCCTTTAAATTTTGCCAACCAGTCTTGGATGCGATTTATTAGCAAAAGGGTCAATTCATTATCCCATAGAGCATTATTGTTGTCCAATAAATAATAAAATAGAGCATCTTCCGTCGGTAGCGCTTTCGTGCTGGAAAGTGTCTTTATCGCCAGTCGGTTTACAAAATGTGACGGTGCAAACTGCAGCAATTCGCCCCCAACTATATCCTCCCAAATAAATGCATCTTCATCCTCAAACCAATATGTACCCAACTCGCCAATCCATTTCTCGTCTTCGTGCAAAATAGCTGCCTTGGCAATTGCCTTTAGTAGCGTTTCACTCCAATCATTTTTTGATAAAAGATTGAGAACTTCTTCCGGTTCGGCCTCAAAATGCATTTCCCAACGGCTGGGTGGAATTTTTGAAAAAATCTGTCCGAGATAGCTTGCTTTTGCACCACTCCAATCTGGATGGATGTTCAGAATGCAATCAGCCAATGCAGCTTCATCTGGTTCTTCCGGAATGTGGACTTGCCATTTTCTTTTTTCATAAAATAAACAATCCAATGCCCGATCAAACATACGATCGGAATAATTGGACAACGGTAAATGGGCAAGCAAGGCAGCGGCTTCCATCCGTACCTCCTTTCGGCTATCCTGCAACGCCTTTTCTAAAAAAGGTTCGTCACTTTCAGAAAGCTCATTTTTCAAAACTTTTACAAAAGCAGCCCTGTCTCTAAAATCTTCTTTTAACCACGTCGATTCCAATAATGCTATTGCTTGCTGTGGGTTTTCCCTTCTTAATTGATTTAAATAAACAAGTCGATCAGCCTTGCTGCTTGTTTCCCAATCTATGTTTGTGGGAGAGGCCAACCGTAGTTTCCAGGTGGGATGCTGCATCACCAACCATTTTCCTCCCCTGCTCAGCCCCAATTCTATCAAGTCCCACCATTCATTTATGTCAGGTAATTGCATGAGAGAAGGCACGAATTCCGCTGGCAATCGCTTTCCATTTTCCAAAAGATGGTGTAAAAATTCAGGAAAAACAGCAGCATATTTCCCTTCTAAAATCAATCGAAGATGATTGACAGACTTGAGAGAACATTCTGTTTCTTCCGTCAAAGCAATTGGCTCCGGATATTCACCTTCGAATTCGGCGATGGTAAATCCAGCCTTTTTCATTTGGGTAAATAAAGCAGAGGCTTCCGCCAGTAAAAATGTCGGATCTTTTTTAGTGTCCAAACCCAATTCACCTAACTCCCTCAAAAGCGTATCTGAGAAATGACTGTGCTCTGTTCCAAGCAAGGCTATTTTAGCAAGTTCGTTGAATGGCATGAATGCGGTTTGGAGGTTTGGAGGTTTGACGGTTTGACGGTTTGACGGTTTGACGGTAAACTAATCACTATTCACTGTTCACTATTCACTGTTCACTGTTCACTGTTCACTGTTCACTAATCTCTAATCACAAAAATCAGCAAAAGAAAAAATAATGATCCCCCGATTGCAGGTTGTGTTTATTTAAAAATTCTAAAATTTCTTTTTGATCGTCAGGTGCGGCGACTGCAATTATAATCTGTGGATTTTTAAGCTGGGATATAATGCTGAAATGCCGGAGTTCTACACCTCGAATTTCGTGTCCGATTTTATCTTGATTATTGCTGACCCAGCCAAATGAGGCATTCTGTTCCTCCATCAGTCTAGCCAATCGCTTTCCTTTCCTGCCAGCCCCCCATATTACCAATGGGCGCTCAGCATCAAAATCACTTTTCAAAAACCAATCTATTTTCAGTTTTAGAAAAGAATTGTCCTGATAATTCTTATCTGTCCTTGATGCTCTTTCTGGGCGATCCCGCCAAAGATGTAAAACTTCATCACACCCATTCACCTTAAAACCTGCATTCCGAAACCGAAAACTGAGGTCATAATCTTCAGGATACAATTCATCATTTTGAAAAGCAGAGCATTTTTCGAGATCCGAACGAAAGGCCATCCAGCAAGGAGAGGGTATCGGACATTCTTTATAAATCTCCTTCCAATGAGCATTCCGCTCCACTAGGTCATTTAGCCATTCGGCATATTTCAGGTAACCCTCCCCCATTCCATTCTCTGAAAAATAAGTCACTTTGGCTGTGGCTACAGTCCCTTCTTCCGCAGCTAATAAGTTGGATTTCAATTGCTCCAACTTAGCAGGAAACATTTTGTCGTCGCTGTCCATTCGAGTGATCAGATCGCCTGTACTTTTTTCAAATGCCATTTTTAGGGCAGGTGCAATTCCTTTTTTTTCATTTTTAAAAACGTGTATCCGAGGATCGGATTTAGCATAGTTTTTCAATAGCGACAGACTATTATCGGTTGAGAAATCATCGACTGCAATGAGCTCCCAGTCAGGCTCGGTCTGCTGCAAAATGCTATCGAGACACTCAGATAAATACACTGAAGTATTGAAGACTGGCAGTAAAATGGAAATTTTCATTTGGCAAATGTAAAGTTCTGGTTCGATACCAATTTGAATACATTTGCCGTGCTAATTTTTCCAGCGCAAAAATGGAACAAATCGATACCCACAAATCAGCTGAATTGGCTCGCCTTTTTTATCGTGAAATCATTAAGATTCATGAGACCGCTGAATGGTCAATGGAGCATAAAACCATATTACTTGGGCAGTTGCTGGAATCGCTTTTCGTGGAGGTAACCAAATCGGAGAACATTTATTTTACTACTCTTTTCGCAAGAATCAGTTTCGCCTGCCATCAATTTCATTTGAGTAAAGGGACTCAATATTGGATACATTTTTTCCGAAGAAAGTTAAGGTCTCAAGTGGCGGAATCGGAGCGACTTGATCTATACAAGTTGGCAATTCGAACTGTTGCACAAAGCATTGCTGGACTTTTTGATGAGCCTCTTCCCGATGAAGTCCTAAATGAAATTCCTCCAAAATTACCTTATGAATTTACCGAAATTAAAATAAGGGAATACCTCAAACAGGCTCGTGTGGTTGCCTTACAGGATGATGAGGAAAATGATTGTTTATTGGCAAGGGATGAAAAAAATCCGTCTGCCCCAATTTTGGTAAAATACAATATTGCCGAACGGAACGCTTCCTTTAATCCTACCATTCGGCAAATTCGCAGGACATTTGGCTTTCCCGTCACCTTAAGTCTACTTGATGTGGAAGTGGACGAAAAGGGCATTTATCGCCCACGTGCTATTGTGGTAGAGCCAGATTATTTGTTGGATGTTTCTGCCGTTGCTTATTGTTTTCAGGGAAATAGTGCTGAACCGATTGCCTATCTCCTAAATAAATTCCTTCCATCTGAGCCAAGCATTCCAATGATTTTGGGAAATATCGCCAACTTCTTTTTGGATGAGTTGATGCACAATCCCAAAGCAAGTTTCAAAGAGACTTTCCCAAAGGTGTTCAAGACCAATCCGCTCACCTTTTCCCTGTTGCCCGATTCTGCTATTCGGGAGATTTATCAAAAATCACAAAAACACTGGGTGACGCTGCACATGATGGTTGCACAAGGGATGAAAAAATCAGCCATCGAACCAAGTGAGTGCTATTTGGAGCCTTCCTTTTATGATGCGAAACATGGACTGCAAGGACGTTTGGATGTATTTTATAAAAAGGAAGAAAACAGCGCCATTATTGAGCTCAAGAGCGGGAAGCCATTTATGGCAAATAAATATGGAATCGGTGCCAGTCATTTTATTCAGACACTGCTTTATGACCTGATGGTTCGGTCTGTTTATTCCGAAAAAATTGAACCGGCCAGTTATATCCTTTACTCTGGATTGGATACGAACCAATTGCGATATGCTCCCCCTGTTAAATCAGAGCAACATGAAGCCTTGCAAATTCGCAATCAATTAGTGGCTATCGACAAGTTGCTGGCTAACATAAAGGATGAAATATCAGTGCCGATCTTACAGCGGGTAAAAGCTGCCCGATTTACACATATCAAGGGCTACATGAAAAGCGATATTGAGCTTTTTGAAAAAGTCTATTCCTCTTTGAATGATTTGGAACGCAATTATTTCAACTCATTTTCAGGCTTCATAGCCAGAGAACACCAATTGGCTAAAACAGGCATTCAAGGTGTGGAAAACGCAAACGGATTGGCAGCACTTTGGCTCGATTCATTTGATGAGAAAGAACGAAACTACCAGGTTATCAGGTCTTTGCGGATTTTAGAAAACAAGGCAAACGAGGAGGAAGCAACCATTCTTTTTGAAAAAACGGAACAAACCAGTGAATTGGCCAATTTTAGGACAGGAGATATTGCGGTGCTTTATCCGGGGAGGGGACAGGAGTCAGGGTTGAGGGGTCAGGAGTCAGGATTGAGGGGTCATGGGGCTGGATTGAGGGGACAGGGGGCAGAGGTCAGGGATGATGAAACCGTTCTCACTTCTCAAATTTTCAAAGTCACCATTCTGGAAATCACAAGCACATCAGTCGCAGTAAAGCTGCGGTATAAACAATTTAATAAGGCCATTTTTGAAGATTTTGCATTGTGGAATTTAGAGCCCGATCAAATGGATATGGGCTTTTATGCGATGTACCAGGGTCTGTTCAGATTTGCACAAAGTCCACCATCAAAGAGAAGTCTGATTTTGACAGAACGAGCTCCCACTGAAAGTAGCAATGGAATTGAATTGACAGATAAAGAAGTAGAGTCTTTAACAAGCGAGCAAAAAGCCATTTTAAATAAAATGCTTACCACCCAGGAATATTTCCTTTTGTGGGGCCCACCCGGAACAGGAAAGACCAGCCTGATGCTTAAAAATTTTGCAGGATGGATATTTGACAATACGGATGAGAACTTATTGCTCGTTGCGTACACCAACAGGGCTGTTGACGAGATTTGTGAGGCACTTGACAATCTGGGTGAACCTGTCCATAACGGCTATTTGCGAATCGGATCTCCTCATTCTACCGATGAAAGATTTACAAATCGTTTATTGAGTAAAAAAACTGAAAATGTAATCCGTCGGAACGAGCTGAAGGAAGTACTTGGATCACATAGAATATTTGTTAGCACCTTGGCCTCGCTTTCCAATAATTTAGAGCTGCTATCCTTGAAGAAATTTCGCAGGATCGTCATTGACGAAGCCTCTCAAATTCTGGAACCAATACTGGTTGGTCTGCTGCCCAATTTTGAGCAGTTTATATTGATTGGCGACCACAAGCAGTTGCCGGCAGTTGTAGTACAGCCGCCGGAAGATTCGAAAGTAGAAAGTAGTGCACTTCAAAAGATTGGTCTTTTCAATTTGAGGAATTCACTTTTTGAAAGATTGTACAAACAATGCTGTGAAAATAACTGGGTCTGGGCGTACGATCATCTTAGTCATCAAGGTCGGATGCATAAGGAAATCATGCAGTTTCCAGGAGAGCATTTTTACGAGGGCAAACTCAAAATTTTACCTGATGAAATTGAACATGCCGCCAATCAAACCAAGCAATTCGGGTTTTCTGTCATTGCCCCAAAATTTGATTGGGAAAAACAAATCAGTCGCAAGCGAATAGCTTTCATTTCGACCGACATTGATAATGAAACCCCATCCCGAAAAACGAATAAAAAAGAAGCTGTCCTGATTGCTGAGCTGGTTGAGTTTTTCCAAAAATTTTACCCTCAAAACCAAAAAAGTATAGGCATCATAACGCCCTACCGTGCTCAAATTGCCCAAATTCAGGAAGCCCTGAAAAGTAAAAACATAGCCTCTGATACAATTACGGTTGATACCGTGGAGCGATATCAGGGTGGAGCAAGGGATATTATCCTGATTTCGCTCTGTACCAATGCATTTACACAATTGGATTCGCTTGTATCACTTTCGGAAGAAGGAATTGACCGGAAACTGAATGTTGCATTAACCCGAGCGAAGGAACATGTTGTTGTTTTGGGCAATGAGGATATTCTGTCGCAGAATGTTATATATAGTGAACTGATCTCATTTTGTAGTAATCATTAGCTGCATAATACTTACTAGCATAGAAGAGGCAGTTCTAAAAGTGAAAGTGTAACAAAATCTACTTTTGATGCATCCCCCAATTTTCTTCAACAATGGGTTTTACCTAAATGATACCTCAAATACCATTTCAGAGAAAACAACATTATTTGGATTACTTTCATTTATTTTATTCCTGCTCGGATCAATAATCCATTCTACATGAAAACTACCTTTAACCACATTGTTGATTGTATCGACTTCCGAGATTATTATTTCATTGTTGGCATCCTCATTTACAAGGTATACATCCTCAAGAACATCCCCATCATCTTCGGATGTAGAATAAAATCCTCCAACCATACCTTCGATAATTGGATCATTTACTTTTGGAGGGCGGCCACTTATTGGAAAAGTGCCACCTGAAAATGGTATAGCGCCAAATGCAATGTGCTCCCTATGAAACCCTTCAGTTGTATAAGTATCAAAGGCGATCCCAAAATATTGATCTGTAAAAACCGTGTACCTTTTCGCTTCACCAGATGAAACAAAAGGTTTTCCATTTTTATAGCCTTCACACCAGCCAAATTCCATATCACCAGGTTCATATATCGATACAAGTGTTTCTTCGTCAGAACGAGAGCAACCAAAGAAGCCCAATAGAATGATTAGAAGAATAATATTTTTCATACTGATATATTTAAACAGGGTCGGAATGATTTAAAAAGTCATTCCGACCCTGTTTTTTGAGTTTAGACTCAACTACCACCTACTGAAAGTAGATCAGTTTATATGACTAACGACTAAAAATCGTTGTGTAAATCGAGAATACAAAACTTTCAGCCATTCATGCTCGCTTGCACTTTCAAAATAGGTCAAAAAATTTATCGAATTGGAAATGCGAGGTTTACCACCTAAGACTGTGACCAATGAAAATAAAGATAATGTGATTTTTTGTACTTCTTATCTTAAAAACTATAAGTGTCAATTATCTACCAAGTTGGTTGAACTCAAACTTTTGTCGAGATTTAACGACAGCTTAACATTTCTTGTAACCGTTTGCGGCAACCCGCCGTCCTACCGATAGTCATTAGCCGTATTAATTTTCGCAAAACACTCCCCTTTTATAAAGAAAATTTTATTGCGAAATATCAACTACACTTTGAAATTAGATTCAATTTTTTCCCTGCGTACTGCTTTATATTTTTTAAAACAAATAATTGCCAATATAGTATTGGTTTGAGCCAAAAGTGGTTCTCTTAAAAGCTTTTGTTAAATGCAAACTATTGCATTGTTTTTGGAGTTAGAGAGAAGAACATTTGCAGTATATTATTTTGAATTAAAAGGTTCATCACACCTTATACAAAATGATATTTTGCAAAACAGCTTTCTTGTTTGGATTAAGGAGGATAAGTAGTCGAATAAATTCCATCTTTCATCCATATAGGAATGCTAAAAGAGGATGAAATGAAAGCTTTGCAACTGACTTTACCAACTGTTAATATATACAACCAAATTGTTACAATGATTGCCCGACTTATTAAAACCCTGATGGTCGTTTTTACCATCAGCGCTGGGATGGTTTCTCCATCTTGCGCACCTGCTTCAGCATTGGAAGATTGGTCAGAAAATGACCCACATGCTGGTCTTACTATTTTCGATAAAATTAGCCACCAAGAGATGGTTAAGGTGACCCTTAAAGGTAACCTTGATTCAATGATCAATATTCGGAATACAAACCACTACAGTGCTGCTGAATTCACTTATGAGGATGCAAATGGAATTGATCAAAATTACAATATAAAGGTCAAGCCAAGGGGCAAATTCCGCCGAAGAGTATGTGATATGCCACCGCTGAAAATTAAATTTTCAAAAGATCAATTGGAAGCTGCTGGATTATCAAAACATAATGACATCAAGTTGGTCACACATTGCTTGGATGACCCTAATTACAATGAAAAATTAGTACTTAAAGAGTACTTGACATATAAACTTTACAACCAATTAAACCCATACAGTTTTAGGGTTCAATTAATTAAAGTTACCTACCAGGACAAGCATGACAAGAAGTACAAAAGAACGCAACTTGGCTTTTTAATAGAAGATGTAGACGAATTGGCAGATCGGATGAGAGGGAAAGAATGTGATGATTGCATGGGGCTATCAGCTGCTCACCTAAATACTTCTCAAGAGAAAATTGCCTCCCTTTTCCAATTCATGGTTGGCAATACAGATTGGAGCTTACAGATGTCCAGAAACGTAAAGTTCATAAAAATGCATAACGATTTGCACACCCCGATTCCTTATGATTTTGACTTTTCTGTTTTAGTAAATGCGCCCTATTTGAGGCCTAATTCAGATATAAAGCAATCGAAGAATATGGAACGTATTTATATGGGGCTTGATACGGACATAGAAAAGGTATATGGGACCATATCTTATTTCAAAACCAAAAGAGATGAGCTTATTGATACCATACGAGATTTTCATTACCTCGATAAAGATGAACGGTTTGCTATTGAATTGTACATTGAGACTTTCTTTGACAATGTAGATTCAAAAGGCAAGGCTGAAAAATATCTTTTTAAATATGGCCAGTTATCTGGAGTGAGATAGGATAATAAGCTAAAAATGTTGGTGGTTAATCAGTTATATCCAATTATTTAACTGCTTGTCTTCCAGGCCGAATGAATAAATAAACAGTTTTTTCATACTAATTCAATTTTAATAGGGCGCCTTCCTTGAGGGTGCCCATTTTTTATTGAAAAATAATGAGATTTAAAGTTTTTCCATTTTAGTTTCTCCTTTTTGTCCTTGGCCTCTATTTTTGCCGCCAAATCTTCTAAATGCAGCTGCTGATTAAGAATGCTATCCTGATAGATCCCGCCTCAAAGTTCAATGGCGAAAAAGTCAATATTTTAATTAGGAATGGAATAATCGAGCAAATAGGCAAGCGAATTAAACCTGAGCCAAAGGATACTTTCGACGCCAATAACGCCTTCCTATCTATCGGGTGGACAGATATAGGAACACAAGTCGGAGATCCCGGATTTGAACATAGAGAGGATTTCAAATCGCTTGAAAAAGCAGCTATTTCTGGAGGATATACCACGCTTGCCTGCATGCCCAATACTTCCCCCACTATCCATTCGAAATCGGAGGTGCTGTATGTAAAAAACAGTTCCAAAAATAGCCTGGTCGATTTCTTACCTATTGGAGCCGTTTCTGAAAACTGCGCAGGCAAGGACATCACAGAAATGTACGATATGCGTGCTGCTGGGGCAGTTGCATTTTCAGATGGAAAAAACCCAATTCAGGATAGCGGGTTAATGATGCGTGCACTTCAATATGTACAGCCCTTCAACGGTGTGATTATTAATCAGCCACTTGATAAAAATGTGGCTCAAGGAGGGCAACTGCATGAAGGTGTCATCAGTACCTCGCTTGGCCTTCGTGGCATTCCTTCCATGGCAGAGGAGTTGATCGTTCAACGGGATATTTATTTATCAGAATATACAGGTTCGAAATTGCACCTGCTGAATATTTCCACTGCTGAATCGGTTAGATTGATAAAGCTTGCAAAAAAGAAAGGCCTGCCCGTCACCGCTTCTGTTGCTGCATTAAACCTTGCATTCAACGATTCATCATTGACTGATTTTGATTCAAATTTCAAGGTGCTCCCCCCGCTAAGGAGTTCGGCAGATCAAAAAGCTCTTGTGAATGGACTAAAAGATGGGACAATAGATTGCATCACATCTAATCACACTCCTCTTGAATCAGAAGCCAAAAATCTGGAATTTCTATTTGCAAAATTTGGAGCGATAGGGTTGCAAACATCCTTTTCTTTGGCCTTAGGTGCAGTAAAAGATAAAATTGAAATTGCAGAATTGATTGAAAAATTAGCATACAGTCCACGTAAGATTTTGGGTCTTTCAAATCTATCTGTTGAAGTTGGGGAAAAAGCCAATCTGACTATTTTTGATCCGAAAACTGAATGGACACTTCACGAGAAAGGCATCTTTTCAAAATCGAAAAATTCGCCGGTCGTTGGCCAAAAACTGACCGGCAAAGTGATCGGAATTGTAAAAGACAAGCTATTTATCAAAAACTAAAAAAGGCTTCCTTTTAATCTTTCTCGTTTTCTCACCATATTTACCCGTTCAATACTAATCAGCTATAAAAGCAATTATTCCAAGCCAATCAATTCTCAAACAAAATGAAAGTCAACACCTTCAATTTTGCCCTTAAATGGGCGCTGGTCATTTTTGGAATCGACCTGCTTTCGGCAACAATCCCAGCTATTACTTCCTTATCCGGTGGAGCTTCAAAACCTGCCCTCTTTGTATTTCTTAGTATGTTCGGTATAATCGCAAAATTTGTTGTGTTTACAATGGCTATCATCCAGTTTGGAAGAGCCACAGAAAACAAACAACCAGCATCCGAAATGTGGCTGTTTGGTGGTCTCATGTATTTATTGATGGCAGGGCTAAACCTCGTATCTTCTTTTATCCTTAAAGGATCTCTAGGTAACAGTGATGCCATTTCAAATACTGAACGCTTTTCGATACTAACGATTGGATTTGGTTTAATGATTGGGATGATGTTACTAATTGCTGCTATGTTACTCGCTGGTAGGTGGCGTACTTATGAAAAGGCTGGTAAGCCAGGTTGGGCCTGTATAGTTCCAATTTATAATGTGGTCGTGATGACAGAAATCGGTAAAAAACCTTTTTGGTGGATATTTATGCTAATACTGCCTATCGTAAATATTGTCTTTTATATCATGCTTGTCAATTCCATTTCCAAAGCCTTCGGCAAAGATGAGGGCTGGACTGTTGGGCTGATTTTCTTACCATTTGTATTCTATCCAATGTTGGCCTGGGGAGATGCCAAATACCAATATGGTGATTTCGAAAACAAGGATGATCTAGACGTTGAGGATCATTTGGTGGAATAATAATTCGGTTCATCGAAAATTTATGCAACTAAATAAAAGATTGGATTTAATTGCCAATCGTTTAGTTTCTTCACTTTCTTAAAACATCAGAATTATGACAACTTTAGACAATCCAGTACCAATCAACGAAGCGAATGTACCTTATTTCCAGACTGCCCTTAGAATGGGGCTTTACGGCGGGTTTGGAGCCATTATTTATGGTTTGATTGCAAATATTTCTGGGCTTTCAATTCCTACATCCATTATGAAGAGCCTCCTGGGAATGATTGCTGCTATTTTGATTTATTCTCTTATTGGAATTTTTGCAATAAAAACTCATAGAAATGAAGACTTAGGAGGCTATATTACATTCGGGAGAGCATTTTTTGTTTCTGTAATTGCAATGATAATCGCTGGCGTATTAGGCGCATTGTTCAATGTGCTATATGTAACTGTCATTGACCCAGGCTTCATAGATGCTGTAATCGAAGGGATGGAAGAGATGTTCAACAATCTTGGAATGGACAGCGATATTGCTGAATTACAAATCGCTGAAGTAAGAGATAGATTCTCACCTGCTACCCAACTTACGACTGGGATTTTATGGGGTAGTTTGGCTGGCGTGGTTCTTAGTCTTATTATTGCTGCTATAATGAAGAAAAGTCCACCAGTTGTTTAATTTTTATATGAAACAAATCGCTATCAAATACGGTATTATAACAGGTGCAGCAATCGTGCTGTACCTGTTGTTATTTTATTCAATAGATAAATCATTTTTATTCAACCCGCTCGTATTCTGGGCCTCGTTGCTGATACCTCTTATTGGGATGGTTGTAGCCACCCGAAAGGTCAGGGATTCGCAGGATGAAGGAATGACTAAAAAGGACGCTATCACAACAAGCTTCATTACTTGGGTGATTGCAATGGCTCTTTTTCATCTTTTCCTGTATATCCTTTTCAATTTTATCGATAATGGGTTGATTGATATTCAAAAAGAATTGGCAGAAAAAGCCACTGGAGAAACATTCAAAAGGGAAGACCTTGAAATGACTGTGAGTTTACTAACCTTTAGAGCCGCATTCATGATGATTCCTGGATTTTTGTTCTCATATATGATCGCTTCTTTTTTAAGCAATAAATAATTCTTGCATTTCACTATATGACTAGCTAATCGTAAAATGCTAAAAATCTATAGCCATACAAAATGAATCTCAGCGTAGTCATTCCATTATTCAATGAAGAAGAAAGCCTTCCCGAACTGGAGGCCTGGATTCGGCGTATCGTGGATGAACATCATTTTACCTATGAAATCATAATGGTTGATGATGGAAGCAAGGATGGTTCATGGCAAGTAATCGAAGATTTACAATCGAAAAATCCCAACGTAAAAGGAATTAAATTCCGACGGAATTATGGCAAATCAGCAGCTATGTTTACAGGGTTTGAAGCTGCTCAGGGTGATGTTGTTATCACGATGGATGCCGACCTGCAAGATAGTCCTGATGAGATTCCGGATTTGTATAAAATGATCGCTGAGGATGGTTACGATCTTGTATCAGGATGGAAAAAGAAAAGGCATGACCCGCTTTCCAAACGTGTTCCTTCCAAATTGTACAATGCTGTTACCAGAAAAATAAGCGGCATCAAACTCAATGACTTCAATTGTGGGCTCAAAGCATATAAGTTAACGGTTGTAAAAAGTATTGAGGTTTTTGGCGATATGCATCGGTATACCCCATTGCTCGCTAAATGGGCTGGTTTTAAAAATATTGGCGAAAAAGTAGTGGAACACCGAGCACGGCAATATGGCTATTCCAAATTTGGAATGAGCCGATTGGTAACTGGTTTTTTAGATTTGCTTTCAATTACCTTCATCGGTAAGTTTGGCAAAAAACCAATGCACTTTTTAGGGACATTGGGCACCTTATCATTTGTTGGAGGATTCGTGATTCTCGCTTATTTGAGTTATGAAAAATTGGTTGATCAAGAATATGGAATTGCAGATCGTCCGCTTTTCTATTTTGGAATATTGATGCTGATCATTGGGACACAACTTTTCGTGACTGGCTTTTTGGCAGAGCTTCTTGTTCGTAATTCCAATTCCCGAAACAGGTATATTATTGAAAAAAGGATTTGAGATTTCCCGTATCAATGGATTTAAAAAAAATTGTGCTTCTCACTCCTGCGCATCCACTTCGTGGAGGAATAGCAGCTTCAAGTGAACGTTTGGCCATTGAACTGCAAAACGCTGGTTACGAGGTTGTCATATATAGTTTTTCGCTTCAATACCCGAAGTTTCTATTTCCGGGAAAAACGCAATTCACATCAGATCCTGCTCCTCAAAATCTAACTATCAAAACCAATATCAATTCGGTTAATCCATTTAACTGGGTAACTGTAGGGCTGGAAATAAGAAGCCTACGACCCGATCTTATTATTTCAAGATTCTGGCTGCCATTTATGGGGCCAAGTTTGGGTTCTATTCAATATTTAGCAAAAAGCAATGACCACACTAAAGTCATTTGTATTGCTGACAATATCATTCCACATGAATCGAGGCCTGGCGACCGACTGCTCACAAAATATTTTGTGAAATCAACGGACGCATTTATTGCCATGTCAAAATCAGTGCTGGACGATATCGCCACATTTACCAACAAGCCATCCAAGTTTATCCCCCACCCCATTTATGATACCTACGGTAAGATATGTGATAGAGAAACAGCAATTTCCAAATTGGAATTGGACCCCAAATATCGCTACTTGTTATTTTTTGGATTTATCCGTGATTACAAAGGATTAGATTTATTGTTGAAAGCAATGGCAGATGATCGCATGCGGCGAATGGATTTGAAGTTATTGGTGGCCGGCGAATATTATGGTAATCAGGCATTTTATGAGCAGCTGATACAAGATTTAGATATTGAAGATCAATTGATTATAAAGTCCGATTACATCCCCAATGAAGAGGTTCGATACTATTTTGGTGCTGCCGACCTTGTGGTGCAGCCATACAAATCAGCGACGCAAAGTGGCATTTCCCAAATGGCCTATCATTTTGAAAAACCAATGGTGGTGACAGAGGTAGGTGGACTGCCAGAAATTGTACCTCATGGGAAGGCTGGTTATGTTGTTCCAGTTCAAGCACAAGATATTGCAGATGCTATTTATGATTTTTATAAAAATGAAAAAATAGAGGAAATGACGGCGGGTGTAAAAGCTGAAAAGAAGCGTTTTTCTTGGGGGAAAATGGTAGAGGGTATAGAAGAGCTTTGTGAACAGGTCAGATGACGGTCCATTCCTGAAGAGGGTGAATTAATTCACCCTCTTCAGGATCAGGAATGGGCTGTCTGACATTCAAGCTTACTCTATATTATATTTCTTTTTTAACTCATTGTACTGCAGGGTCTTTCGCAAGTTTTCCAAATCAGCATCTGTCGACAAGTATCCCCAATCTGAATAGCCATTTTTAATAGCTTGATCCAACCAATGAGCCGAGGAAACCACTTCCCCTAATATTGATTGCAAACAACTTAAATTATAATAAGAACTACTGTAAGTGATATCTGTTGCAATCGCCTGCCGGAACTGCTCGCCCGCCAGATCGTATTCTCCCAACTCCATTAAAGAGATTCCATAAGAATTTAAAGCAATTACATTCCATGGGCTGAGTTCAACTGCTTTCTTAGCAAATTCATGTGCACTTTGCCAATCATCTTTGCTCTGGTAAAAAAAAGAAAGGTTCGAATAAGGAATACCCCAAGTTGGAGAATACAATAACGCTTGTTTGTAACAATATTCTGAAGAATCATTTTCCAAAATAGAATACACAACACCCAATTCATTCCAAACAAATGCTGCTTCTGGCTCATAAGTCAATGCAATTTGCTGCTCCAACAAAGCCCTTTCAAAATAGGACATCTGACCAGTACTTGAAACCACTCCATCCAACCTTGCTTTCAACCCCTCAAAATAATGCAACTTAGTTTTTAATATTGACAACATAAAACTTTTAGTCCCCATCAATTCTATGGCTTTATCAATATATAGAGGGTAGGTTCCATAATGGTCTGCATGCTTCCATCTTCTGAATATTTCTTTAGTATCCGTTTTCAGATAGGCGTTGAGCGCCTGCTGTGTTTCGTCCAATAGAGCCGCTCCTAGTTTTCTTCGCCAATGGCTATGCAAAGGAGCAAGTGATTCTATTTGGGTTAGACTATCATACAAATCGGAAGCACATCGGCCTGGTGGCTCAATCAATTGCCCCAATTTCAAATTGATGATAAAATCATTATACCACTCCAAAGTTTTTTCATCCTCCTTGGATAAAAGTGAATCCTCTAGTTTGGTCACTTCCAGGCCCACCAATGATGGAAACAATTCATTTTCACGATTTTCAAAATTTGAGCTTTTCCTTGATTCAGAAACCACCTCACCAATAACTTCATCCTTTTTTGAAAAAGCCATCATAAAAGCAAAGCCATCTCTGACATTCTTCCTTTCAGATTTAAAATATTGAGCAGCTTCTTTTGGGGCTATGTTTCCATCATTATTGCGATCTGCTGAACCTAAAGTTGCATCTATCAGCAATTGAGTGAACGTGGTCGGTTTATCTGTTTTTCCTTTCGACCAGTTTACCCAAGCAGAAGGAAAAGAGGATCGAAATACTTGCATCCATTCTTGCCATTTATCCGAATGTGCTTCTTTGGCTGGGAGGACATCAATTTGGAAGTATAAACTGAATGACAGAGATTTTCGGCTACACAATTCTTGCAACGAAATACAAATAGAAGATAACGATAAGGCACCAGCAACTGCTGGTACGCTTGGCGAGTCACTAAAGAAGAAGTATGGTTTTTCGGTTGAATCAGTCGACAACATTTTTGCATGCCCAGATAAATAAAGAACTACATGATCTCTAGGCAAGCTTTCCTCTTCTATCCACGCCAATGCAGTAGAGAATTGAGCTAAAGTAGCTTGAGCGCCCGTATGCAATTGGATATGATGGGAGGGCAGTAAACCGCCACTTCGTGAACGGAGGAATGCAGCAAATAGCTCAGCATCTTTTCTAACCCCTGGAGCTGCTGGCAAACTGGCATCCTGGTATTCTGAAATACCAACGACCACAGCACGAGTGCTACTGGTAAAGGGTGCATTTGTATTTGACTGTTGGCCAAATCCTTTCTCCTGCAAGAAACATAAAAAGTAACAACAAATTGATACTAAAATGAGATGTTGATTCATCTGTTTCTGGTTTTAATTTTTGTGGTGGTTTGGGAAAAATTTAAAGTTACAAAGCCCAATTCTCCATGTCATGCAGTCTTTTCATGTAGGCATCCTGATTCTATTGTTGCAAGTCCTCTATATTCATTCTACAATACTGTTTCAAGATAGGTAAAATAAATTATCCTTTAGTTTCTAAGTATAAATCTATAGGTTGTTGGTTATGGAGACTCCATTCTGACAGGGAGAAAAAGGGTGTACGATAGAAAAAGTAGAAATATAATATTGGAACTTGTTTTCATAAGCTGAGGGTATTTTATTATTGATACGCTAATTTAACAAAAGTTATCAGCGAGTATAATTTAATAATTGCCTTTCATTCTAAAAGGTGTTTTTAACAATTTGCACAAACCCGAGCTCTAAAAGGGTATCTGATAACTGCCAAGGGGTTTACATCCGTTGAAATCAATCAAATTTAAAATGGAGAATAATTAATATTTGCGCTTTTTATACATACTTCTTAAAGTACGAAGCCCGCCCATAGGTAAGGTTTGTAAACTTTGCTATATACTACTAGAAAATAATCAATCACTCATGGCCAGATAAAATTCACGGGCCAAATTCACGAATTGTTCTGTCCAATTATTGACACCCTCCCGTTGAATGATCAATTCATCTTCTTCCAGCGTTTTTTGGGTTCTTTCAAATTGGAGCAACAATCGTTCAACTGATTTATCTTCCAACGGTTTTACAGCGGTTATTTTGGTACAATATAATCCGTACCTATTTCCAAGTTCAATAAACCGGAGGCCTTCAATATGAGGGAGGATGCAACAGAATTTTCCCTGTGGCGTCAAAAGCGATCGGACGGCTGATAAAAGATCACCATGTGGCAATTTGATCGTATGGCGAACGGAGGCTTTGTCCTGACTATTTGAAAAAGTGCCTCCAGAAAAAAATGGTGGGTTGCTAACGATTAGGTCGTAATGGTTTCTGGAAAGCTTGGCAAAATCCTGGATCGAAGACCTTATAGCGGTCAACCTATCTGCCCAGGGAGAACTGACCATATTGGAAGTCGCTTGCTCACAAGCCTCATTATCAATCTCTACGGCGTGAATCTCAGAGTCTGAAGTCCGCTGTGCCAACATGATAGCAATGAGCCCCGTACCTGTTCCAATATCAAGAACAGAAGTAGCGCCATCCACATTGGCCCAGGCCCCCAAGAGAATGCCATCCGTACCAACTTTCATGGCACATTTGTCCTGCTCAATAGTAAATTGCTTAAAATGGAAAGGTTGATTCAAATCTGAAAGCTGTTATTTATTTTCAATCACAGATCGCATAGATACAAAACCAACACCCTATTTTCAAAATCAACCCATTTTGCCGACTTCGACCATGCTGTCTTCTACCTCATGCACCAATTCAATAAATTTTTTCTCCCGCTTCATTTCCCTGTTGCGGATCAATGGTAGGTCAACTTCAATATGTTTCACAAAATCAGATGGTTGGCTTTTCATGATATAAATATCGTCGCCGAGGTAAACCGCTTCCGAAATATCGTGGGTAACAAAGATGACTGTAGGGTGAAAATCTGACCATAGTTCAGCCAATAAGTCCTGCATTTGCAACCGGGTATTGATGTCGAGTGCGCCGAAAGGTTCGTCCATCAGAAGAATTTCGGGATTGGCAACAATACTCCTTGCGATAGCCACCCGCTGTAATTGGCCACCAGATAATGTGGGATATTGGGCATATTTCTGCTCGTGCCCTTCCAACCCTACTTTCTTTATAATGTCCATGGCTCGCTCATGTCGTTCCTTTTTTGAAACCCCTTTGTATTGCAATGCCAGTGAAACATTATCCAAGACAGTCAACCAAGGCAAGGATGAGTATCGTTGAAATACCATGCTCACACGAGGTGCTTCTTCCAGTGGTTTCCCGTGTATTAAAACCTGACCCTCAGTTGGGCTTTGCAGACCTGCAACATACCTAAGGATAGTCGATTTGCCACAACCCGACATTCCTAATATCACCACAAACTCGCCCTGAGCAGGCTTATCGGGAATAGTGAGGTTTCCATTTTTTATGATCCAGTTTTCGCCTCCGTCGTAGCTCTGCCCGACGTCTTTTAATTCAATAATTGGTGGTAGGTTTTGCATGTTTAGTTAGGGAGTGGGAGTAAAGAGTTATTGAGTTATTGAGTTATTGAGTTATTGAGTTATTGAGTTATTGAGTTATTGAGTTATTGAGTTATTGAGTTATTGAGTTATTGAAAAATCATCCTTTATACATTATAAATCAAGCATTTTGTTGGCGTAAAGCTGTTTGTACTTTAAACTCGCCATATGCGATAAATACAATGGCAGCAATGGAAACGATCATGGCAATGGTAGCTATTGATCCGATTCCGGGCAACAACATTTTTTGGAAAACAGCGATCGTAAAAATGGCCAACAGCATCCAAATTCCATATCGCACTTCCGTATTTCCCGCAAGGGTGGTTTTATAAAAACGGTGCGGGAAAAGCCTTTTGCTCAGGTAAACAAATATGCGATCCTGCAAAAAACCAATGAGCACGATGACCAAGATGATTGCAAACATGTCAGGCATTTGTTGCAAACGCCGTTTGATATAAATCAATGCCCCAAGGCCTCCTCCATCTTTGTTGATATATTCTGCGACAATGATGTAAGTCCAAGAGACCGCTGTCAGCACTCTGATATCATCAATCAGTTTACTCATTACTGCTGGGAAATAGACTGTTTTTATGGTTTGCCAACTGGTCGCCCCAAGCGTGAAGGCAGTCTGTAAATAAACCTCAGACACTTCATCAATCCGTTGAATAACAGTCGGTAACAAAAACACGATGATCCCGAAAGCCAGGAAGGCCACCTTCATTTCATCATAGATGCCAAACCAAACGATAAAAACACCAATCAGCGCTGTCAACGGCAGATAACGCATGGCATCTACTGGCTTGCTGAATAGACCCCTAAACAGTGGCACCAATGCTATCAAAAATCCAATAGGTACTGATAAAAGCACCGCCCAGAAGTATCCCTGCAAATTCAGCCATATAGAACGAATGGAGTTGGCAAACAAAGCATCTTTTTTTATCAATGAGCCATAGCTTTTCACTACCTGGGTTGGTAAAGGAATCATTGGATAAACCTTCTTGAACTCCGTGGCATTGGCCATTTTAAGTGAATCGGCCATTAAGAGAGAGTCACGGACATGAGTGTTCAAAATAGAATCTTGCGTCAAAGTGGATGGGAGCTCGGTGTTAAAACCTTCCACAACTGGAATCTGCCTTGACAGTAATTCTGCCATAGCCCACCAGAGCAAAACGATCAAGACTACCCCACTTATTCCAAGGATTAGCGATTGGGTATTATTTAGCGTTCCTCTAAGTTTAAACATGTATAACTGATTTTAGGGCTAATATAGAAAGGCAGTCAATGAATGGTAAAGCATGCCGCTGATTTTATACTAAATCATTGAAATAGGATGATATTGAACTGTTGCAGTTTTAATAAAAGCAGAAATATTGCTATTAGCAATTGGCTAATGATCTTTGTTCAAAACCTAAAACAAAGTATTTTGAAAACCTGGATATAGTTGCGATTGTGTGTATATGAAATTGCTCAACCAAACGATTCACCAGGAATTTTGTCATTTCGCCATCGGCGGAATCTGCAACGTGTTGAATGCACGATATGACAGCAAATCAGGATAATACAGATCCCACCTGCGGCGGGATGACAAAGAACTTACGAAATTGAACAATTTGATATACACACGTTCGACTTGCACCTTTGGATGTTTTGAACGTATATTTGCACTCGATTTTACCACCCTCCGTTTATTCCCTCCTTTTAAGAACTGGTCTTTAGCTTTTCCAAATATTTTAAATTCTTCTGCTTGGCACAAAAGCCAATTCAGCCCTAATTCTTATGCAAACACTAAAACTTACCTTGCTTCTATTTTTGGCTTCGCTAAATATCAACCTGATTGGCCAGAACGGCGATTCATTATACGATCCTACCGTGCTGCACGAGGTCAAATTGTATTTTTTTCAAGATGATTTTTTCGAAGAGATGGATGAGTTGTGGGACATCCACCATACAGCAACTGGAGTAAATGTGCCGTACACCAAGGCCTTTATGCAAGTAGATGGAAATTGGCTGGACACCATCGGCATCAGAATCAAAGGCCTATCATCCTACTACCACGCCAACGATAAAAAGAAACCATTTAAGGTGGATCTCAATGAATTTATTGATGGACAAAAATATGATGGCATCAAGAAATTTAACCTGCACAATGGCGCATGCGACCCATCTATGTTGCGGGACTTCTTGGCTTATGATGTTTTACGGAAAGCAGGGGTTGCTGCCCCAAGGGTTTCGCATTGCAAGCTCTATTTCAACGATGAATTCTGGGGCGTTTACAGCATCATCGAACAAATAGATAAAGACTTTTTAAAGGATAATTTCTCAACGGATGAGGGCACTTTGATCAAAAATACTGGCTGGGATGAGCTAAAATGGAAAGGACCATTCATCAACCCTTATCTCGAAGACTACGAACTTAAAACCAATGAATCTACAGATGACTGGAGCAGTTTTCTCAATTTCATAGACGTGCTTAACAATAGTTCAGAGGATGATTTTCCGGCAGCCATTCAGGAAGTTTTTGATGTTGATTTATACCTGCATGTGATGGCCGTTGATATCATGACCAATAACTGGGACAGTTATATTGATGGGAGGAGGAATTGGTACTTATACCATGAACCCACGAGCGGTCAGTTCCATTGGATTCCCTGGGATTATAACCTCAGTCTTGGTGGTGCATTGACCTTGGACGGCAACCCATATCCGCCGTATGATTCAACCTGCTATGTTCAATCTACATTTAGCTATTACAAAGAAGGAAATACCATTCATTTTGAAAATGAATCCGTTCCAGCTGTCAATGCGGTATTCTGGAGTTTTGGAGACAACCAATTTTCAACCGAGCTGGCACCAAGCCATGAATATACGGCAACTGGAACCGTACAGGTTTGCCTAACAGCCCATCGGGTGGAAGGCAATCAAGTTTGTGAAAATACTCGTTGTAAGGAGATCAACTTAGACTTTGATCCGGGTGAATGCAATTCTATTCAGAATGGCAGTTGCCCCTACCCATCTACCGATCCAATTTTTCAGCAAGTAGCAGCAACAGACGACTATTGTTGTGAAGGAGACTGGGACGCATTGTGCTCATTGCAGTATTATGAAATAAGCAATTCTAATCAAAACAACAATATCGGTAGCCCTGGTGTGCCATATGATCTTACCTATCCTTTAATTATTGAAAATGATGACAAAGTCTTGATTGATAGGCTCATGCAAGTTCCTGAATTCAGGAAGAGGTATTTGGATATTGTTTGTTACATGCTGGCAAACAATTTCAATGAAGAGCGGCTATTCGAAATGATAGAGACCCAATCTGAATTGATCCGACCTGCGATATTAGAAGACCCGAATTATATCTTCAGCCACGATTATTTTGAGTATGATGTTGGTAATGGCACAGGCGGTGGTGGCGAGGCAGAAATACCCGCTATCAAATGGTTGCTCAACAGGCGTTTTGCTGAGTTAGAAGAAAATTTGATGGAAGAGGGACACGACTGCAACGAATCATTTTCAAGCATTGGTTGGCATGACATCGTTATCAATGAATTTGCTGCCAGCAATACAGACCCGGGAGGAATTCCTGATCCAGCTGGAGAATATGCTGATTGGATCGAACTGTACAACAATACCAGTACAAGTATTGATTTGACCAATTTCTATCTGACAGATGAAGTTGAGACGCCTTTAAAATGGACATTCCCAATTGGAACTGTAATAGAGCCAAATGGATATTTAATCATTTGGGCAGATGAAGATGAATTGCAGGATGGCCTTCACGCCACATTCAAATTGTCAAAATCAGGTGAACAACTTATGCTTTCGCATGAGGACGGGACAATTATTGACAGCTATACATTTGGAGAGCAGACATCCAATTTGCCGAGCGCAAGAGTACCCAATGGGACTGGAAACTTCCAAAAACAAACAGCTACATTTGGTACAAACAATGGCAATACTGTGTCCGCAACAGAAGCTTTTTCAAATCAAATAACGGTCTTTCCTAATCCGGCTGACGATTATATTTCCATTGATTTTGGTGAAATAATTATGAAAAATGAAAAGCCCGTTGTTTCTTTGTACAATTCTTTGGGACAAGAGATTGTCCAACAACTGGTAAACAACTCACAACAAACAACAATATCCACCAACCACCTCCCTCTCGGATATTATCTTTTGAAAGTCAATTTCGGAAACAAGCCAATTTATATTCAAAAGGTCATTATCGGCCATTGAATACTTTTTTTCGATTGACTCTACTGGTCTTTATTATAGCTATTCTTGAAGGTGATTTACCACTTTTAATAAGACTTGCAATCGCATTGGTCTTAATGCAGCTTTTCAAGATAGACATTCAACTTGTCCACTCACACAATTCACATTTTTGGAATAAATTCAGAACAGTAAACCTGTCCTGAATCAACTATAAACCCAATAGGCATTGGTTTTCCGCATCATGGAATGACTAGTGCCTGTGGTGTTATAAATTATTCTCAATACGTATCAAATTTTTATAACAATCACAAAATGACAAGATTATGAACATCATTTTAAACACTTTAAGAAAATGTAGCCTATTGCCGCTTCTTGTATTTGCAATGGCAACATTTACCCAAAATGCGCAAGCACAAGAAGACTGTTGCGACCAAGGCGATAAGCCAAGGGCTTTGACAATGGAATATGTGGGAGGCAGTTGCAATGCTTCCGACAATGCTCAAATAGCAGAAGGGAAAACCGAATGCGACGATAAAAATGGAGGCCTCGGATCACCTGCCAACGTATTTATCATGGTAACTGAAAAAGAAAACGGTAGCGGTGACCTGTATTTCTCAGGTATGGTTGCCAAGAATGCTACTTTCACTGCCGATGCTGATATGGCAGGCGAAGACAAATTCCCTTCTAAAATATTCTTCAGAGTATATTCAGGGCAAGGCGGAGACTTATTGCAAATCAATAATGTTCATACCTCTTGCTCAGGATCTTTGATACATGGAGATCAATATGGCGGACTTGTACTTAGAGGAGTGACATTTAAGGATGGTACCTCATGTGGACCTCCACCTCCACCTGAAGTTTGTCCTGATCCAATCATCGAATACGATGGCGGACAAGTTTGTGAAGGCGACAAAATTACTTTTGAAGCACCTGATCTTGGATTTCCTTGCCTTATCTATGCTTGGGATTTTGGCATCACAGCCAATCCACCAGTTGCATTTGGAAAAGGGCCACACGAAGTGAAGTTCACGCAGTCTGGAACAGTCACAGTTAAACTAACTATCGACAATGGCTGTGATGAGGAGCCTCCTCAAAATACAGATTGCATAAAAGTTGATCCGCCTCAGAGTGGAGCAACTAATGGCATCACATATGAGGTAATTTATGAAGGTGGTGAACCTAAATATCTAAATGTTTCTGGTTCTGGTATCACCTCAGTAACTGTAAAAGGCGGACCGGTTCAAGTAGTTTACGATTCATATCCATTTACAGGACTTACTGCCCCGATAAATCCTAACAATGGTATGCCTTATGGAATAAGCCACTTTATTATTTGTAAAGAAGGTACCTCAGGTGGTGATTGCTGTGATGCTGGTGACAAACCAAGGGCTTTGAATGTAACCTACACAGGAGGTAGCTGTAACTCTACCAATACGACACAACAAGATGACAAGCACGATTGTGATGATAAGAACAATGGAGTAGGCCCTAATAATGATCCAGCGGTGTACATAACCGTAACAGAAAAAGAAGATGGTAGCGGTGATGTTTATTTTGAAGGAAATGTCGGCCTAAATGAATCATTCGATGTAAAAGCATCAAATGCTGGCGAAGATAAATTTCCATCTAAAGTATTCTACCGAGTTCATGCATGGCAGAATGGCCCTCTACTCCAAATAGTGAATATGCACACATCATGTTCAGCACCTTTAGTGCCAGGAGAGAATATTGGAAGTATTCTATTGAATGAAATTGAATTCAAAGATGGAAGTACATGTAATGGGAGCACTGTGATTACAAGTTCTGGCTCTGGTTCAGGATCAGGAAGTGGTTCAGGATCAGGCTCTGGCTCAGGCAGTGGTAGCGGTTCCGGTTCCTATTCCAACAATGGCACACCAACAATCTGTCCTTGTACAGGAAACGGAAGTGGTAGTGGCAGTGGATCAGGCAGCGGCTCTGGATCAGGCAGTGGAAGTGGTTCTGGTTCATGGGGATCAGGAAGCGGTAGTGGCTCTGGATCAGGAAGTGGAAGCGGTTCTGGTTCGGGCAGCAATGACCCTTGTAACCAAGGATATGGAAGTGGATCAGGTTCTGGTTCTGGCAGTGGAAGCGGCAGTGGCTCTGGATCAGGTAGCGGTTCTGGTTCTGGAAGTGGTTCAGGCTCTGGCTCAGGAAGTGGAAGCGGTTCAGGTTCCGGAAATGGCCCATGCTTAGAATGTCGTAATACAACAACGATCACTATTGAAATAGACGATTGTGATCCTATTTGCGATAATGTAGTTTGGGGAGGCCAAATTGGTCAAGGAGATAACTGTGGCACCTACTTCTTGGTTTGTGGTCCTAATGGTGATGTACCAACTATCGACAACTGTCAATCACCTACTGGTGGAACTGGTGACCTTGAAACGATCTGGTTGCGCAACCAAGTCAGTGGATGCTCACCAATTACAGTTACAGTTGCAGAACTGATTGCTGACCCATCTATCTCTGATTGGGAAATAATTCCAGGTGCTACTGATCTATCCTTCAGCCCTGGAAACATAAGCAATTCTACCTGTTATATGCGTTGTACGCGTCGGGAAGGTTGTGACAAATACACAGGAGAAGCAGAATTGGTCTTATATGAAGTCGATCCAAATTGTTCAGGCCTTCCAAGGTGTGCAGAAATAGAAGTTGGTTCAGGCAATAGTGTGATCAATATCCATTATCCTGGTCCTTACCAAGGAAATGCCTATCAAGTGTTTAATCAGAATTGGAGCCACACTGGAATTATTTGCCATGGCGATTGTGGAAGCGATGTGACCATACCAATAGCTCCCGGCAACTATTATGTAAAAGTGGAGTACCTCGATCAAGTTGGTCATTCACTTTGTGAAATTATCCACAACGTCACAGTTGTTTCCAATCTCCTTACAAACGACCAGTTCAACTTCGAAGTGATCAAACATGAGGAACATGCAGAGATGCTGTGGGCGCACAACAAAGGTGTTTTAGTGAAAAACTATACACTTGAGCGTTCGTTTGATGCAACAGACTTTGAGGCTGTGGAAGTACACAGTTCAAAAGGCAACACCAGCCTTGAACTATACAATGGATTTGATTTAACGCCTGCATTGGGTGACAATTACTACCGAGTAAAAATGGAAATGCTCGATGGAACCACCGAATACTCTGAAGTGAAATTGATCCATTACATAGACATGATCGACTTTTCAGTATTCCCGAACCCAGCCAATGAGTTCGTGAAAGTAAACCTCGAATCAGTGATAGGTCGTGAAGATGTACATATCAGCATCTTCAATAACCTTGGCATAGAAGTACAAAATGAGCAGATTGATGAAGTGACCAGCAGGTATCACACGCTTGATATCCGTGAACTGAAAGAAGGCCACTATATCATCTGGCTGGATATACCAAACCACAAACCTAAAGCGAAGCAAATGGTTGTGGCAAAGAAGTAAATGATAAGGTGAATTAACTTACATTGAGAATCATCCCGATCCGTCTGTTGGCGGATCGGGATTTTTAGTTTGATCCATCACAACACTAACAACCCATTTCCCCGCAACGCTTCCCATTCCTCAGAATTTAGAAATTGGTCAAAATCCCCCATTTCAAATTCTTCATAATCTTGCTGTAGGTCGCTCATGGTCAAAACTGACTGTTCCCCGATTTGCAGCAAGGGTATCACATCCACCAGCCATTGTCCCAGCTCAGGAGTAGTCTCCAATGTCCATTCGTATTGCCTGTGGTGAAAATGCAGTCCAGCCGTCGCCTCACCAAATTCATCTTCTACGAGCGAGGCTATGGGAAGGAGGCCAGTCCAGATCAAAAGCGTGTTAGCACGTACTTGTTTTTCGGTAGTCTGCCGGATCGCATTTTGGATATAATGCTTTGCGACGGTGGTCTTTGGCGTTTTGAAACCAAACCATTCAGATAAAGGGAAATCCAGGCAAACGCCATGCATATAATTGAACAGGGATTTCTTTAAACCCTCGGAAAACAGATCGTGCTCAGCGCCTGATGGATCATCGTGGTGACGATCGTTATCGGCAAAGCCTTTGAAAACTGGCCCCGTTTCTACCACACCATACATAGCTGGTTCAACGCCAACAGGACTATGCGCCGTCATGGCAAACCGGTGCCAGAAGCCTGATTGGATGACGCCATTTTCAAATAGCTGCCGTACCATTTCCAAAGAATCAATGGTTTCTTGTGCTGTTTGTGTTGGGAAGCCATACATCAAATAGGCATGTACCATAATGCCCGCTTCCGTGAAATGATGTGCTGCCCGAGCAACTTGTGCGACGGTCACCCCTTTTTTCATTTTGGCCAATAGTCGGTCGGAAGCCACTTCCAGTCCTCCTGATACAGCTATGCAGCCCGATAATTTGAGCAACTGGCAAAGGTCAGCAGTGAAGCTTTTTTCAAATCGGATGTTCGTCCACCAAGTTACCGTGAGTTTCCTGCGCAATATCTCGAGTGCTAAATCCCGCATTAGTGCTGGTGGTGCAGCCTCGTCCACGAAATGAAAGCCATGTTCACCCGTTTGTTTGATGATGGCCTCTATTCGGTCGCAGAGCAGTGAAGCCGTCATTGGTTCGTACCGTTTGATATAGTCCAGCGTCACATCGCAGAAACTGCATTTCCCCCAATAACAGCCATGTGCCAAGGTGAGCTTGTTCCAACGGCCATCGCTCCAAAGGCGGTGCATTGGGTTCGCTATTTCAATGACCGATAAATAGTCCTTTAATCGCAGATCAGAGTAGTCGGGTGTACCAGTTTCCCGCTGTGGCACGTCCAGCTCAGTACTGCCATTTTGGTAAATGGCCACCCCACCCTTTCTTGAATAGGTGCGTTTGAGTTGATCCGCTGTCCGCTCACCCGATAGGTGTTCGAGCAAATGAAGGAGTGGCGCTTCCCCATCGTCGAGGCACACAAAATCCACATAATCGAACACCCGCTCATCTGATAAGCGACGTAGTTCGGTGTTGGCGTAGCCACCTCCCAGGATGAGGGTCGTGCCGGGGTAGTTTTTTTTAATAAACTGACCACACTTCAGCGCCCCAAACAGGTTGCCGGGAAATGGTACCGACAGGCAAACCACATCGGGCTGCCATTCAGTCATCCTTTGGTCTAAAATTTCACATAAAATATTGGAAACAAGCGAATTGGGGTATTTCAGCGACGCCTCTATTTCATCGAAAGAAGAAGCCGTACTGCTCAACCGCTCAGCATATCGGCTGAACCCGAAATGAGGATCAACCGCTTCCATGATCAGGTCACCCAGGTCCTCCAGATAGAGCGTTGCCAAGTGCCTGGCTTTGTCGTAAGTGCCCATTGTACCGAATGCCCATTCAAGGTCATCTAAGGCATCAAAACGAGATGCTTCGGGTAGGTAGGATTTGCTGCAAATGGCATGGGCCAGCGTGGCATTTTTATTTTGCAAAAATTGAATTGTAGGGCCGATCGTTGCTCTGTACTCCGCCTGCAATGCCATGATACGCTCCGCATTTTCTGACAATTCCACCTCCACATTTTCCAAAGAGGAAAAAAGTCTGTCCAGCCCTTTTTTCGAAAACAGCTCCAAAATGACCTCTATACCCAGATCCGCCTGATTGGAAAGGTAACCCTTCGTATTCAGATAACCTTTGAGGTACGCAGTGGCCGGATACGGCGTATTCAGCTGCGTAAATGGTGGTGTGATAAAAAGGGTTTTCTTTTTCAAAAACTAATGGATTGGTAGATGGCGAAGGTACAAACAAAAGAGATTTTGTTATTAAATTGAAATCACAGTTGAGTATAAGAATAGCATAATCAAACGATTCATGATTTTCTTTGTCATCCCGCCAAAGGCGGGATCTGCAATATCAAGAAAGCACGTTAGGACAGCAGAACTGGCGTATACAAATCCGCCTACCGGCGGATGACAAAAGAACATGTGTTTTGTGAAATTTGTAATACACTAATCGATGTCTAATTTGAAGTGCAAGCGCAGTTCCTCCAACCAAGAAAAAATCACTCAATGAATGGTCTTTTTGCATTCTCACCAGCAGATCAAACGTTTCAGGCAGGATAATAGCGGGGTCATTGTGGATCATAAATAAAATCAGATTGTAGATAAATTTGAGTAAAATTTTTATGTTTCTGATCTAAACGAGTGCTTCGGTCAGCTACCTCCAAAATTTTATCTTTACCATAAAAATTTACGATCTCTTGCCACTCAGATGGGTCTCCTCTTTCAATAACTCGCTCAATTATTACAATTTCCATCTTTTGGAAATTTATTTTTTCCCAATCATACTCCCAGAGTAAGTGCTTTCTAATGGATGGATATTTTTGTTTAACACGCATATTGTCTTAAAAAAGATAACCTTTTAAAGATGGAAAGAATAAAAATACTTGAACGAATTACGGATGAAAATTTACGCTATTTCTCCAAAAACAAAAGCGGCACACCTAACAGGAAATACCGCTTTTGCTCGTCACAATTCAGACTTTTTTACTCTCGCACCAGCTCAAAATCAGTCCTTCTGTTTTTGGCCTTTCCATCAGCAGTTGAATTGGTGGCTACCGGTTTATCAGGACCATTTCCAATTACTATAAAACGATTGTGAGGCATACCATGCTCGCTTACCAGATAATCCCTTACTGATTCAGCACGCTTTTGAGAAAGTGCAACATTGCCCGCTCGACCGCCAACATTATCTGTGTTTCCTTCAATACGAATTCGGGAATTGGCAAATGCCCGTGCGATTTCAACGAACTCCTTATCAATAATATATTTCGCATTCTCATCCAATCGAAATTCACCTGTCCGGAAACTGATACTGACCTGTTTAGATGCAATGGCTTCTTTTTCCACTCCTTCTTCTTTGGTCACTTCTGTAAATGTTTTAGAAGGTTCTGCCGCATGCGCATCACCGCTTAGACTGGTGGTTTTCACAAGAGAAGAATTGGCTATTTCTCTCCAGGTTGGCGTACGTCCTTCTATATATCCTAATGCTTGATATGTCTGTGACATTCGACTATACAGCCTATCGCCTGTCACACCTGTATAGTCATTATTCAATCCAAAGAAATTTTGATTGTCCCCATGTGTGGTAAGGTGCACATTATCAATTGCTTTGAACGCCCAATCTTCGTCTACACCCTCGAAATTTTCAGCTAATATCTTCGCTGCTTTTCGCTGATTATCTTTGCTTGAGTTGATCTCAGCAGCACCTTTCATCCAACCTTCGTACAATTGGCGAACTTCTTCCTGATTATTTTCTACCCAATCTTTTTTGGCTATGAATACATCAGCAATGATGTTGGAAGCAGATTTCGTGCTTTCCAGAATACGGGCACCCGCGACAGCAGATAGACAGGCTTCATCATCCGGGCTCCATACTACGGCTGCATCAACGGATTGTGCCTTGAAAGCCTCCGCTGCATCAATCGCACTTGCTTGTGCAACAATTTCAACATCGTCTTTGGTCATGCCACCAGCTTCCAATAACCATAGTAGAAAGGAATGAGAAGGTGTCAATTCAGCAACAGCAATCTTTTTTCCTTTTAAATCTGCCACATTATTGATACCTCTCCGAACAACAATTGCATCACCACCACGTGACCAATCAGCCTGAAAAACTACCTGCGGCTGTTCATCCATCATTTCTCCTGCTTCTGTTGGAAAAGCGTCAATAGTTGCCCAAAGCAGATCGACATCTCCACGTTTAAAAGCCTCTCGACTAGCAACAAAATCATCCAGCACTTTGAAATCTACCCCAAAACCATATTCCTTATAAAACCTGGAATTTGTATTTGCTTTGAATCCTTCGTTGAAATATTGACCTCCAGCATATCCACCCCAGGTAACCACACCAATGTTGATGACATTCTTTGGAACTTCTCTCTTTTCATCCTTTCTGCTTGATTTGTTCTCAGATCCATTTTCACTGGTTTGATTTTGAAGGCTGTTCCCAATATCTGTATTGTCCAGTAGCCATCTGCCTCCCAGCACAATCCCAGCTACTATCAAAACGGTCATTAATAATTTCGAAAATGGTGTTAATCGCGTTGCCATTGTTTTGTTGTTTGTTGTTTGTGAATGGTGATCTGTAAGTAGTTAATTGTGATTCGTGATCAGTGATCAGTGATTCGTGATCAGGTAGATTTATTCTGCTCCTCTTTTGGTCTTTTTCAAGTATCGAATATAGCCATTGAGTAACTTCATGCAATCGTTGTAATTTACTTTTAATTGATTAAGCCTTTCACTTGAAATATATTTTTCATCATAAGCTGTGATTAAATGTTCAAATGATTCCTCTAATGATCCTCTCGCATTTCTGCAAAACTTAATGGTTTCAAGAAAATAAAACCTTCTATGTCCTTCAGCAATATTGGCAGTTACAGACCTTGAAGATCGCAGCAATTGTGATGTTAGTAAATATTTTTCGTCAATTGGAAATTTGATTTTTACAAGATCTGAAATTTCCTTTCTAAAAATTCGATACTTTTGATAAACTTCCAAGGTGGTGAAACTTCCATGATCCATGAATTTGATTTTTAGGTTAAATATTAAAGTCTTAAACTAAATCGCCCCTTTACAACCTACTCACTATTCACCAATCACTAATCACTAATCACTAATCAAAAAAACTATCATATTGATTTCTGTGGCCAACCCTTTCTGGCGTTTTGATCGGTTCATTCAGGTCGAGGACAGTTGAATCGTCATTAGCTTGTTGTAGAATGGTTTTCTTTTCTGGACCAAGCAATAACGACATGCTTTCATTCTCCCATTTTTCCAGCATTTCCAAGCCCTCTTCTTCGAACACTCCATTCTGTAAATCAATAGAATCCATGAAATTTGCTGATACTTCCATGAAGCGTTCCATCTCTCCAACTTTCTGGCTCACGTCATCAGCAATTGCTTCCAAGGCTTCATCAAACATTGCTTTTTTATCCTTATCGCCTTGGATGATGTTTTTCGCACTTCGCATGGCTGAAGTGGAAGCAAGAATGGCTTTACGTTCCTGTTCTTTTAGTTCCACCTGATCCTTTATATCCTCCATCATCACCTCAGAGTTTTCGTACATTCTTTTGAGCACCCTGTAGAGGACTTCCATTTTTTTATACAACTCATCGAGGCGTAAATTAGAATCACGCAAGCGGCCTGCTTTCCTTGATTTCAAAACCACCATGGCTCTGTTGTCAGCAGCTTTTGCCTTACTGGCCAATTCAAGATTGCTTTGAATTTCCTTTTTATTTTTATGGATAATTTCTCCTAATTGGTGCATTTGACCCCTCAACTTATTGATCTGCTTGTTCATGTTGCGGAGATTGTCCTGAAGGTCTTCAACGTAGCTTTTCAAAATACCGATCGGGTCAATTTGTACAAACAGCCCTGTAATCCATCGCATGAAACTTTTATAGCCATAGCCAATAAGACCTCTCATTTTTGGATCAAGCAGCACATATACCAATCCCGCCAAGACCATGAGCATGACCGTCAGGTAAATTGTATTCTGTGCCAATACCACAAGTGCTGGAACTACACTTCCTAAAAGAAAACCGCCGCCAATAATTAGAGCAATGAGAAAAATAGCACCTGTTACCCCCTCAGGGCGCTGCCAAAATGTTTTGTTTTTATAACTCTTTGATGCCATAAACTTATTTAGTGATGGGGATTTGGATAATTATGAAGTGAATATAAAAATTAATATTAGCATTTTATGCTACCTCTTCGATTGGTAAAGTTGCAAATCTACTTTAAAAGAAGGGTATTGGACATTGACTGGATTTTTCCAGATCAAGTTACAAGTTTAACCATTCTACCTTCTTTTCAAAACATGCAACGACAAAAGCATCTTTATTCAGGATAAACATTTAATGTTCAGTATTTTATAATGACCCTTTACAAAATAAATTATTTCAAGAACTTTTTCATGTTTTCAACATCCGTCAAGATTTGCGAGACCAAAGAATTATAGGAAGCAATAAAATTGTTTTTGGTAGTTTCCATATGACCTATCGCTTTATTGATCTCCTTGCCAAGCGATTCTTTTTCTGCCTTATGTTTTTCAAGCTCCGCAGTCAGCTTTTTTATCTGTTCAGCTTTTTGTTGCATAGTAGCTTCCAATTGATCAATTTTCTTTTTCCTACCCTCCACTTTTGATGACTCTTGTTTCGCCAGAGCCTCTTTAAACTTTGCTTCTTCCCCTTTCAGAACATCCAGATAATGAGTTGCTGTTTCTATAAGTTTTTGGGGAGTAGCGCCCATCGCCTGCGCCATTGCAAATGCGGATTGATACCGTACTTTTTCTTCCATCGGCATTTTTTCGAGAGATTGCAAGGACTGTCTGTATTCAAGGTAATCTACGCCAGGCAGGTTATTTTTTTCTAATGCACCAAAAAGTATATCTGTGAATTTTACAGACACCTTGCCCGGTTCACCCGATTTCGATTCTTTTGATAATACTTTTTTTGGGTCCGGTGGTACTGTGTTTTTCTTAGTACTTGATTGTTTCGGTTTTGAAGGTGATGGCGCTCCATCTTCAACAACGAACAACGACTTTATATTTTTAAAATCAAATGCCATGAATATTATTGACTGGTGGTTAGAAATTAAGTGGAGGATTCATAAAAATACGCCACTAATTTTTTGCAAAGTTATAAGATCGAAGAAAATATAATAATACTAATACTTTCAGGAGTCAATATATTTGCGATCCTCCAAAAAATAGAATTCGCATTTTAACATCCACACATGACATTTGACGTAACCATACCTGTGTTAAATGAAGAAGCTACGCTTGAGAAACAAGTAATAATTTTACACAGTTTTTTAAAAAGTAATTTTCCAGAAAAGGGCCAATGGAAAATCATCATAGCCGATAATGGCTCCACCGATCAGACATTTGCTATAGCAGAATCGCTTGCCAAAACCCACCCAGAAGTGGTTCCGCTGACAGTCCCACGAAAAGGAGTGGGTCTTGCACTTAAGCATTCCTGGGGACAGTCCACGGCTGACATTGTTGGGTATATGGATCTTGATTTGGCTACAGACTTGTCTCATTTTCTTGAAGCCTACTCAGCAATCGCCGAAAATAATTACGACTTAGTCTATGCAAGCCGCTTGCACCCTAAGTCGAAAGTGATCGGAAGGACATTGAAAAGAGAAATCAGTTCGAGGGGTTTTAATTTTTTATTGAAAGCCTATCTAAATGTTGGTTTTTCAGACGGCATGTGCGGTTTTAAATGGCTCAAAAGGGAACGGCTTCAGCAACTACTTGATGGAGGCGCCAACAACGATGGCTGGTTTTTTTCAACTGAATTGCTCACCGTTGCTGAATGGCAGAGACTCAAAATATTTGAATTACCTGTACAATGGACAGATGATGTCAGCAGCAGTCGGGTAGAAATTCTCCCGTTGGCAAAAAAGTATATTGCCTCCATGGTGGAGCTGAAAAAACGAAAGCCATGACTTTTTTGGCTTTGAAAATATATGCCTCCGATAAAATGAATACTTACCATGCATGATTTGCCATCAATTATTTTAGGGTCGGCCATGTGGGGCTGGACAGTGAAGCGGGAAATGGTTTTCTCGCTTTTGGATACATGGTATGCAGCTGGTTTCAGGGAGGTGGACACTGCCACTAATTATCCAATAGATAAGAACCCTGACCATTTTCGTTTGGCGGAAAAGCTTTTACATGAATGGAGCGTGGCACATGGTGTTTCCGATCTGCGTGTAATGATGAAGGTAGGAAGCGTAAACAACCTATTCACACCCGAACACATCCTCAAAGAGTCGTTTATACTGATGATGATTGATGAATACAGCAACCTATTCCGCACCAATTTGGATACGGTGATGGTACATTGGGACAACAGGGAGGATGAATCTGAAATCAGGGAAACGTTTGAAGCGCTGTCAACGGCTAATCAAAACGGATTTAGGGTAGGACTGTCTGGAATCCGCTACCCTGATACTTATGCACAAGTGAACCAAGAATTTGGTTACGACTTCCGCATTCAAATGAAACACAATGTTTTGCACTCTGACTATCAACGTTATAAGTCGTTTCATGGAAAGAAAAGATTCATCGCTTATGGGATCAATGCAGGTGGGATTAAGCTTAACAAATCTGCATATGCAGTAGAAAGCTCTTTGAAAGCCCGAGGCGGCAATATCACCGATGAACCTCCTATTTTAGAAAAGATAAGGTCGCTGATTTCGGAGGCAAATGAGCAAAAAGGCCGAACACAAATTACTACTTTCAACCAGATTGGAATGATCTATTCATTTCATCATGCTGAAATGCAAGGAATATTATTGGGCACCTCACGAGTCGAACAACTAAAACAAAGCATTGATTTTTATCAATTATTGAAAACCGGGACTTATTCCGACGTTTACCTTTCTTTACAAAAAATCCTCAATCAAGCATAACCCAACACTTATCAATCAAAAATCTACATACGATTTTCTAATTATTGGTGGCGGCATATTCGGCTGTTATGCAGCACTATATTTGGCTGGCAAAGGCCATAAGATAGCTCTGGTCGAGAAGGAAAAGGAATTATTCAAAAAGGCAAGCATTGTAAATCAGGCTCGCCTGCATGGAGGCTATCACTATCCCAGGAGTGTGGCCACCGCCCGTATGAGTGATGACAATAAGCAGCGGTTTACAGATGAACATAAACCTTTCATTCTTTTTGAATTTGATAAATATTATGCGGTCGATAAATTTGGCAGCCTGACTGATGCCGCTCAGTTTGAAAGATTTTGCGAATTCATTGGAATAAAATGTGAGCTAATTCCCAACCATCCACTTTTCAATTACAACAGACTGGAAGCATTGTATCTCACCACGGAATACACCTTCGATCCAATTTTGATTGGAGAATTTTACAAGGAAAAAATAAAGGACGAGCAAAACGTTGATATTTTTAATTTCCACAAAATAAAAGAAGCTGAAAAAGATACTGGAAATTGGAAGGTCACGCTCGAGAATCTTGAAAACCAGACATTCAAACAGCTTTCTGTGTCTGCTGTAATCAATGCGACCTACTCTGGCAGCAATGCTGTCAACCGTCAATTCGGCGTGAATGACATTCAACTGATGCATGAAATTTCGGAAATCGCATTCATCACTTCTCCCCAGGTTGGTAATATCGGACTGACAGTGATGGATGGACAATTTGGTTCAATTATGCCTTATGGAAAATCTGGATTATTGTCACTTTCTTCGGTGGCCTATACGCATCACAAAGTAAGTTATGACAATCTTCCCCACTTCGATTGCCAGGCAATAAATAAGGCTTGCACACCTGATTTTACTTCCATATGTAATTTTTGCGCCGCCAAGCCCCGCTCCAACAACCAGAAAATGATCGGTCAGATGCAACAATATTATACGGATGAGGTAGAGCTAAATTACCTGACTTCATATTTTACTATCAAGTCAAAACTTAAAGCGAATTTTATTGATGACGGCCGTCCTACAGAAATCAGTCAGCTCCATAAAAACCCTGATTTTTATTGCATATTTGCCGGGAAGATCAACTCGATTTATGAGATTGAAAAAATAGTTTAATTGAATGACAAATGAATAATGCCAAACCAAATTATTATTCATTCTACATTGTAATAGTAAGATATGCCCATCCAAGTTTCAACCGAAATAGGTAAATTAAAAAAAGTAATAATCCACAGACCCGATGAAGGGATCGCCCGGATTTCTCCGAAAAGAGCGGAGGAGCTTTTGTTTGATGATATTGTCCATTTACCTCAGATGCAGGAGGAGCACGATGTTTTCACTGCTACTTTAAGAGCGTTTTTGGGAAATGAAAATGTATTGGAAACGCAAAATCTTCTTACCGAAGCCATCATCGCTGATCGTGACACAACGGAAGAAGTGATGAACCTCATTATGCATTTTGAGGAAATGAGCAAGCAAACAAGAAGTATGCTGCTTGAGTTGCCACCCGAAAAGTTAGCGCATGTGTTGATTACGGGGCACCTCAATGAAGATCATATTCTTTTTGATCCCATTCCTAATTTTATTTTTACTAGAGACATCGCTGTAACAGTCAACGACCATGTCATCATTACCAAACCAGAGAAGGAAGCAAGGTTTAGGGAAAACTTTCTTGCCCGATTCATTTTTTGGTCACATCCAATGTTTTCACATTTAAAGAAGGATAACCGAGTCATCAACATGAATCATGTTGATGAATTTCCTCCGTCCAAAAAAGGAAAGTATGTATCCATAGAAGGGGGTGACATGATGATCCTCAACAAAGACTATCTTTTAATTGGCCATAGTGAACGCACAAGCGAACATGGCATACATTCGCTGCGGGACGTGCTTTTTGAAAAAGGAGTGATCAAAAATGTAGTACAAATTAATATTCCACAAGATCGTTCCTGTATGCATATTGATACGATTTTCACGCAGATCAATAATAATCATATGGTAGCTTTCAAGCCGATCGTTTTGGATGGCTTGGCCTCCAATGTGGAAGTCCACCGCATAAATGGCACTTCCGTTTATTACCATTCTATTCGAGATTTCATTTTGAATGAGATCAATCCGAAAATGGAATTCATCCTAAGCGGTGATGGTGAATCGCCGTACCAAGAGCGAGAACAATGGACCGATGGATGCAACTTGGTAGCTGTAAAACCAGGCGTTGCTTTTACTTACGACCGAAATCCGCACACTGAGATTGCCTTTAGAAATGCAGGGTATGAGATTGTCCATGCCCGGCAATTATTGAAGGATATAGCTGCTGGGAAGGTAAATCCAGATGAAATCGAAAATACAATCATCAATATTCCATCCAATGAGTTGTCAAGGGCTCGGGGCGGTTCGCATTGTATGACTTGTCCGGTGGAGCGGGAGTAGATCAGTTTTGAGTTATTGAGTTTTGAGTTGAATCATACTACTGGACATGAGACGATAGACATTAGATTTTAGAAATAACAACACATATTTATCTTTTGGAAATCAGGGGTTTAAAAATGATTTTTTGTCTGATGTATATTATCTAATTTCTCACATCCAGAAGTTTAGAGTCGAATAGAAGATTAATCAAAACTCAATAACTCAATAACTCAATAACTCAAAACTCAATAACTCAATAACTCAATAACTTAACTAGTGTACAATCACAAATACAAAAAACGGGTACGCTATGGGGAGACTGACCAAATGGGCTATCTCTACTATGGTCGATATGCTGACCTGTATGAAATTGGGCGGGTAGAAATGTTGCGTTCATTGGGTATCACGTATCGGGAAATGGAAGAAAAGATGGGGATTATGCTCCCAGTAAAGTCATTTCAAATGCGTTTTGTTCGTCCAGCAAATTACGATGAGGAGCTAACAATAAGTACCACATTAAGAGCGCTTCCGGCAAAAGATATAGCATTTCATGTAGAAATTTTTAACGAAAAAAATAAATTAGTAAACGGCGGATCTGTGCGATTGGTATTTGTGGAAATGAAAACCAATAAGACCATTTCTGCTCCAGAATTTTTACTTGAAAAACTGAGACCACATTTTGACGAAGCCTAAAAGGGCAAGCTTAAATTGAGTTAAGCCCTTCTGAAATCGGTAGACTTGACACCTTACACCTTCCCAAACACACATAAACTTTCGTTAAATCAATTTCACCTGCAAACAAAAGCATTGTAACTTCGGGTTTTTATATACGCGTATGTAATAAGGGTAAATTTGTACTGGTTTAGAAACCCGGCCAATGGTAAAAAATTCAGCTGAAAATAATGAGGAAAAGGCCACCGTGCCAGAAAGAGGAAGCAATCCAGCGTAAAAGGATTCGCTGGGGGCGGTGGTGTGTCTATATTTTCCGCTGATAATTTTTTTCGCTCCTATTCTGCTTTTTCCAACTTCCCTATGTTCAAAATCTTGCT